>CAWEOF010000012.1:0-181845 GCA_963810605.1 uncultured Actinomycetes bacterium | reverse complement strand
CGGAGGCGCCGCGGCCGTCCGTCACCGTCGCCGTGATGACGTGGGTGCCCTCGCTGAGCTGGTCGGCGCGGCGCTCGAGCACCCCGCCGTTGCCGAGCACGCCGTCGCGGTCCGAGGACCAGCTCACGGCGCTGTCGGGCAGCACCTCGTCGCGGTCGCCGGCGGTCGCCTCGAAGCGGATCGTCTGCACGCCGGACGGCGGCGCGTCGTCCTCGGCCGGGCTGACGATCTCGACGGTCGGCGCCGAGTTCGTCACCGTGATGTTCGCGATGGTGCCCACCGTGCCGTTCACGCCGTCCGAGGAGGCCACGGCGAGGCGGCCGTTCGCGGTCTCCTGGAGCGCGCCGGGATCGAGCTTGAGCCGGCTGGCGGACAGGTCGAACGCGAGCGGCGACCATGTGGCGCCGTCGTCGCGTGAGAAGAAGACCGCATAGGTGCTGCCGGCGGGGCCCGTCCAGTCGAGGTCGACCGGCGTGTCGCCGATCGTCGCGTTGCTGATGGCGACGGAGCCGACGGCGGGCGGGGCGCCCGCGGGGCTCGTGGACGTGCCGATCGCGCCGGCCGTGTCGTGGCTGACGACGATCCTCGCGACCGTCGTCGACGGCGGCACCGACATCACTTCGGCGAACGAGCCCTCCTCGGGATCGCCCTCGCCGACGCCGTCGGGCATGTCGCCGTTGCGCACGACGGGCTCGAAGCGCCGTGTGGCCAGGACATCGCCCGCCGCGTTCTCGAGTCGCACCGTGAAGGTCCCGGCGCCCGGGGCCGCGTCGCCTGGATACGGCAGCGCGACGGCCGGCTTGAACGTCACGGCTCCGGTCTCGCCGGCGATCACTCCGCTCACGAGCAAGCCTGTGCTGCCGGCCGGCGGAGCGACGACCGCCGAGGTGGCGCGCGTCGTGCGCCTCGCCGCACGCGCCGCGCGGCCTTCGATCCCGTCCAGGACGAGCCCCCATTCGAACGCGGAGGTCCAGCGCTCCTGGCCGGCGCCGTCCTTGCAGTAGCCCATGAGCGCCCACGTCGCGTGTGGATCGACGACGGCGAGGCCGTTGACGTCCCCATTGGCAAAGCGCGAGTCCAGACCCCAGATCTCGGCGTCGTCACCGCTCGTGATCGAGCCGATCCCCGGCCGCTGCGCGCCGCCGAAGTCGACGAACGGCGTGTGCCCCGGGGCGTCGCTCGACGCGACCTCGCCGCACTGCCCGTCCTTCAGCCCCTCGCCGAAGAAGATGAACCGCCGGTCGCGGATGCCCTTGGAGTTGTCGACGGCGTGATGGACGCCGAGCGTGTGCGCGATCTCGTGTGGCGCGCGGTTGCGGGCATAGCCCGTGTCGTCGCGTCCGGCGACGCCGCCGATGTGGCCCGAGGCCGTCTGGCCGGGGATGCCGTTGGCGAGCCCGCCGCTGTCGGCGCCGCCGTCGACGACGCCGTAGTAGACGTCGCGAGCGCCGGCGGAGCACAGGCCGGTGCACGACGTGCGGTCGATCTCCTTGAAGCGCAGCAGGTCGTCGTTGACGTCCTCGAGGTCGGGCGTCGCGCCGGCGGGGTAGTTCAGGCCGCGCATCGTCGTCGTGAGGTTCGAGATCGGCAGCGCGCTGCGGGTGCGCTCGATCTGCTCGGTCAGCAGGCCGGTGTGCGGCCCGGTGCCGTCGATCATGACGCTCCAGTAGGTGACGCCGAGATCGCGCGCGTCGCCGAAGCTCGCCCTCACGACGCAGTCGTCGGCCGGCGATCCGCCGCCGCCGGGCTCCTTGCAATCGACCGGTGCGCCGCCGGCTTCGAACTCGAACTCGACGTCGCCGTTGGTCCAGGCCTGCGGCAGGACGAAGTTCAGCGAGTCGGCGAGGATCTCGCGCCGCGCGACGATGTCCTCGCGCGCCAGGACCGCGGACCCGAGGTTGACCGCCGGCAGCGGGCTGCCGGGCAGCTCGGAGCCGCCGCGCCGGCCGATCAGGCGACCGGTGACGCGGGTCGCGGGCGTGCCGGCGGGGACGTCGACGAACGCGCGCACCACGGTCTTGCGATCGCGCACGATCGCCTGCGTGTTCTGCCAGTCCTGGACGCCCTGGTTGACCTCCAGCGCGCGCAGGCGCACGGCCGGGCTGAGGCACGAGCCGCCGATGAGCGTCGCGAACTCCGCCGTGTTGCGCGCGATCGTCACCGCGCCGCCGCCGTAGACGTGCTGGCCGTAGAACGACCGCAGCGACGCGGAGTTGCCGAAGTCGTCGATCCCGATGACCGAGTAGCGCTCGATGCCGTTGGCCTTCGCGTCGGCGACGGCGCCGCCGAGCGACCGGCCTGCGTTCAGCGTGCCGTCGGTCGACATGCAGTGGACCGGCTGCGCGCCCGGGCGCCGTCCCGCGACGGACGCGGCCGTCCCGGCGTACACGCCCTCGCCGCTCGCCGTCGACCCCTGCTTCTGGCTCATGTTCAGCAGCGCGTTCTTCGCCGCGTCGAGGTCGGCTTGATCGTCGATCTGCGTCAGCGGGAACTCGACGGTCGTGTCGCTTGACCACTGCACGACGCCGATCGCGATCGACCCGTCGAGCGGCACGGAGGCGACGTCGGAGAGCGCGATGGCGAAGCCCTGGCGCTGCAGGTCCCAGTCGCCGGCGTCGATGCTGCCCGAGCCATCGACGAGGATCGTGAGGTCGGTCTTGGGCGCTGCCGCGAGCGCCGCGGCGGGCACGAGGGCGATCGCGAATGCGACGGCAAGTCCGACGAGTGCTTCCCTGAACACAGGCCCGCTCCTTGGCTGTCAGTTGCGCCGCGTCCCCTGCCAGCGCCGCGGCTGTCGACTCGATCAGGCCGCCAACCTAAGCCCGGCCTCGCCCAGTGTCAATCGCAGCGTGCCGCCGCGCTTCACCGTTATTCGAAGGCACGTTGCGAGCGCGGCGACCGGGCTTGGCACGTCCGAGCTTCCGAGGTCGCAGATGACCAGGGGGCCGGATCGGCGCAGCGTGGCGTGTCCGCGCGAGTCCGTTCGCACGACCTCCGAGCCGCGGTCGCGTAGCGCCGCGACGGTCGGCCTGCCCGCTGCGGCGGTGGCCACGGGCTGCGGTACGGCGATGAGCCAGAGCCCTCCAATCGCCGCGCCTGCGCCGGATTTGGGTGCATCGGCATCGGCGCGCACCTCGATCGCGACGGTGCTCGCCGCGGGCGTGGCGCCCGTGCCGGCGCCGGGCTCCGTGTCCGAGCCACCCCCGCACGCCGCGAAGAGGAGCATCGCCGCGACGACGAGCGCGCCCGGCTCGGCGGCCGCGCGCGCCCCGCGGCGCGCGGCGTGTGTGAAGACGGAGTTGCGCATGTCGGGAGAGATGCCGATTATCGGTGAAGCGTGATGCATGTCACAGATCAGGGCGGTGTCCGGCGGTCAAACGCTACTGCGGCGCTCAAGCGCGACCGGACGCATGTCGGCGCCGGCCGGGTCGGGAGGCAGCACCGGTCATCGTGGGCCTGCGCCGTGGGCGAGGCGTGAGGTCAGTCGATCGCGCGATCTCGAGCGTCTGAGTTCCTTGGATCTGACACGACATCGGCTGCCAGCGCGTCCGCATAGCGGTAGCGGGTGACCGCTTGCCTCGTGGCCGAACATCTCAAGGCGGGACCGAGCTGCTCACCTACCCACAGCACAGCGAGCGCAGCACGTTCACCGCGACAGGTTGAGCTCCCCGCACGACGGGTACGTCTCGGACATGCGACATCGCCCGCTCATCCTCATCGCAGCGGCTACCGCCCTCGGCGTCGCCGGTTGCGGATCCGACGACGACGACAACGACCGAGCAGCGACCGCGACGACGCCCGCGATCACACAACCGGCCGCCACGCCGACACCAGACCCGGCAACCACCTCGACAGGCGATGACGAGCAGCTCTCACCCGAAAGCCGCGCCCTGCTCGCAGCCAGCCAGGATCTCGCCGCGGATGTCGGCACCACCGCCACGGACCTCCAGAAAGGCCGCCTCGACAGCGACGAGGCGACAGCCCGATTCCGACTCGCCGCCGAACGCGCCGGCGACTTGGTCGACCGGGCCCAACAGCTACCCGAAGCCGACCGCGCACGCGCGCAGCTCGCCACGCTGAACCAGCAGATCGGCCAGACGGCCAACGATCTCTCCAAGCTCGCTGCCGAAGGCCGCTCGGTCAGCGACAGCGAGATCGACGACCGCGTCACACAGCTGCGCAACACCGCACGCTCGACGCTCAACGCGGTGAGCGAGCAACTCGACCCCTCAGCGCGCAAACGGTTCGACGACGCCGTCGACCGAATCGGCGCCGCGGTCCCAGGCTGAGCCCCTGACATCCCGGGCGTACTCGGACGCCTCGCAGACCGCCAGCCGCCCCGGTGGATGAGTGGCAACCAGCAGCGCCCGGACATCAGGTGCGAGGGTTTCATCCTCGCACCGACCGACGTGCTCGACGACCACTCCCCCCGCCCGCACCGGGCCAACAGACTGACCTCCTGCGGGCCAGCCACCGTGGACGCACGCCCCCGCAAGCCCTGTGTTTCGTGTTCGCGAACGCTGCGTGCGCCTGCGCGACCGGTCGTTACCGTGGACTGGTCGAAGGCATGACGGTGAGGTCGGCGCCTGCCCCCGGACGGGGTGCGGGCAGCGCGATCTGACTTCCGAGGTCCGGCGCGAACCTCATCCAGCTCGGTGGAGCGCCCGTCTGAGGCGCCCCACGCGCTCGCCGGCCGGCGCGCCGGCGAGCGCCCGACGTTGTCAGCGCTACGAGCGCGTAGTAGGTTCGAATCGAGTCGAACCGCAGGCAGCCCGCCTTGCGCTCGCGCATCAGTCGACACCTCACTCACGTCCTCGGCGCACCGGCCGCAGACGACGATGCGCTCGACGAGGCGCTCGTCATCACGGCACCCGGCGAGACGCCCCTGCCGCCGCCCGAGCTCAACGGACGCGACTACGCCGTCTTCCTGCTGCGGCTCGCGGCGGAGGTCGAGCACGGGCTGATGGTGCAGTACCTGTTCAGCGCGTACTCCTTCGACGGGACGGGACTCGACGACGACGAGCGAGCGGACGTCCGCGCGTGGCAGGAGACGCTGCTCGGGATCGCCAAGGAGGAGATGGCGCACCTCATCACGGTGGAGAACCTGCTCATGTGCATGTCGGCGCCCCTGAACTTCAACCGCGAGGAGTTCCCGCACGACACGCTGCTGTATCCATTCGGGTTCAACCTCCGCCCCGCGAGCCTGCAGACCGTCGCGGCCTACGTCTGCGCCGAGAGCCCGGCGGACTGGGAGGTCGACGCCGCCGAGGAGCAGGAGATCAAGGCCGCGGCGAGGGCCGGCACCGGCGCGGAGGTCAACCGCGTCGGCCGCCTGTACGCCGAGCTTCACCGCGTGCTGAGCGACCCGAGCATCCTCGCCGACGCGGACTTCGACGGCGACGCCCCGCAGGCGTCGTGGGACGAATGGGGCCGCGGCTACCGCCAGGGCGAGCGCGGGACGGTGTCCTCGGAGAGCCTGCGGCGCGTCTTCGCCCCCGAGCTGCTCATCGAGCCCGTGACCTCGCGCGCGACCGCGGTGCTCGCCATCGAGCGCGTCGGCGAGCAGGGCGAGGGGCTCGAACCGTCGGAGGTGTCGCACTTCCAGCGCCTCCTGGACATCTATCGCGGGCTGAAGCGGCTCGGCGTCGCGAAGGCCGTGCGGCCGCTGGCGCAGAACCCCACGACCGATCTCGACGGGCCGGACGTCCCGCGGCCCGGCGACCCGCCCCCACCTCGCGACGCGGCCTCCGCCACCGCCATCGGGCACCCGGAGGCGCGGCTGTGGGCGCACCTCTTCAACGTGCGCTACCGCAAGCTGCTCGTGAACCTCGCGCATGGCTTCGAGCTCCCGCGCGACGGCGGCGACGGCGGCGCCGCGACGGCTCTCGGCCCGCGCGGGGCGCTCATCCACCGGACGTTCTCCGAGATGTACAACCTGCGCGCGATCGCCGGGCGCCTCGTCGTGCTCCCGATCGACGAGGACGGCGGCCCGGAGGGACCGTTCGCGGGACCGCCCTTCCAGATCCCGCACACGCTCATGCTCCCGACCGGCGAGGCCGGGCGCTGGCGCCTGCATCGCGACCTCCTCGAGGCGTCCGGCACGATCATCGAGCAGCTGCGCGACGCGGCCTCCGGGGACGGCCGGGACTACCTCGCGGCGCTCGCCCAGCTCGACGCGATCGAGCGCGCGCAGATCGCCCGGCGCATCGTCGAGGCCACCAGCCTGGCCGGCGGGGGGCCGCCGCCGTGATCGAGGAGCTGCGCATCCTGCCGCCGCTCGCGATCGCCCGCTTCGGCGCGGCTGCGACGCCGATGGACAACTACGACCTCGTCGTCGATGCGCAGGAGCCGCTCGGCTACCGCGAGCTGCGTCCGGCCACGACGTTGCGCGTCGACCCCGCCAGCGGCGAGCTCGACGACTTCATGCCGGCGGAGCCGCTGTCGTTCACCGAGGACGGTCAGGTGCGGCCCGTCGCCCCGTTCCTCGAGGTGTGGGCGCTCACCGACGGCGGGCAGCTCGAGCAGCTGACGGCTTCGATGCTGCGCGACGAGGGAGCGAGCCCAGCCGACATGCGCTGGCGCGTGCACGTCGCCAACCACAAGGCCGCCCGCCGGACCGCCGACCCGGACGATCGCATCGAGGCCGACAGCGGCGAGTTCTCCGACCACGCGCAGCACGCGCTCGACGGGACCTGCGCGTACTTCTGGCCGGGCAAGTCGATCCCGCTTGGCCGTGCGCGGTTCATCAAGCCCACGGCCGCCCATCCGGAGATCAGGCTGCGCTTCACGCCCGGCCCGGGGCACGTGTACGGCGCGAGTCGACAGCAGCCGGTCGGGCCACCCGAGGATCCGAACCTCGCGGACGTCGTCTACGACGCCAACCGCGGACCGTGGTTCGGCTACACCGACGCGAGGCCCAGGGCGCCGCTCACGGAGCCGGCGCTCATCTACCGCTTCACTCCCGGCGACCGCCAGTTCCGCAGCGTCGGCTACCTCGACGACGGCTGCGACGGGATCGTCCGCGTCTCCGTGAAGCTCGGCGGCCGGACGCTGTCGGCGCTCGCCCGCGTGGGCGCCGGGCCGCCGACCTACGCGCCCGACGCCGTCCCGATCCGCACGGTCGCCGACGAGCTCGAGCAGGCGCTCCTGGGAGCCGACGCCGAGCCCGGCGAGGCGACGCCCGAACGGGTCGAGGAGATCCTGCGGCGCGCGTTTGAGACCGTGCGGCTCATGAACACCGCGGTGATGAACGCGCCCGGCAACACGATGGCCGGCCAGGACGGGGGCTTCGGCCGCGAGGGCTCGATCATGGCGGACGCGCTCGTCGACGGCGCGGCGGTCGAGGATCTGCATCGCAGCGTGCTCGCCGCGCTGCGCAGCGGCGCCGGTCCGTGGTTCGCCGACGCGCTGCGCCGGCCCGAGGAGATCGGCGACCTGTCCGACAAGGGACGGCGCAAGATGCCGGCCATGATGCGCGGCGCCGACGGCCGCCACCTGACGCTGACGCGACGTCAGATCGACCTCATCCGCACGGTCATGGAGCGCCCGGTCTTCCCCGGCGATCAGGCCGCAGGCCCGGACGGACAGCCATGAGCATCGAGCCGACGAACCTCTCCGCCCAGCTGCATTACCGCGCGGCCGGCAACCCGCCGAGCACGCTCGCGGACTCGGCGATCTCCAACTGCTTCCCCGGCCTGGAGTTCGACTTTCGCAACGTCTGGCGGCGGATCTTCGAGGGGATCGAGGTGCACGAGTCAAACGGCCTCGTGACCGCCACGACGCCCGGGCTCGAGCGGCTGCTGGGCCTCGAGCTCGTGCGAGTCGGCGACGCACCGACGCTCTTCGCCGTGACCGGCCCGACCGCAGACGAGCCCGACGCGCTCCTCGGCGCGACGTTCGCCGAGTGGTCGAACGTCGTGGCGGCGGCTCTGCAGGCGAGCGCCGGGCAGCCCGTCACCTGCCGCTTCGCGGCGCAGCCGACCGACCCGAACGCCCTGCGCGACGCGGACCCGCCGATCGTCGAGACGGCCGAACTCGTCATTCGCCCCATGTTCGCCCGCAGCGCCGTCACCGGCGGGCAGCTCGCGCTCATCGACGAGGCGCTTGCCGCACCGGGCGAGCTCACGCAGAGCCTCTGCTCGCCGTGGCAGAACGACTACCGCGAGTGCGCGTGCTACTACTGGGCCGCGAGCCGGCCCGACTTCGTCAACCGCGAGTCCAGCCAGGGTGGCGTCACGATCGGCAACGACTGGATGTCGCGCGAGCGCGTGCCGAAGGAGTACGACGGCCCCGAGCTGCTCGACTACGTCGACCTCTTCCGCGACTGGCAGGGGTTGCTGCGCTTCATCGTCGGTGGCCGCGATCACGAGTGAGCTGCACATCGCCTCCGCGCCGCTGAGCGCGAGCGTGCATCTCGTCGACAGCGGCGACCGGCTGCATGTGCTCGTCCCGGATGGCAGCCGCCTGTACGACGTCGACGCCGACACGTACGCGCTGCTGGACACCCTGCGGCGCGACGGCGCCGAGGCCTCCGTCGACGACGCGCTGCGCCGGCTCGGCGTCGTCCCCGACGCGCCGTACGTCGACGACGTGCCGCCGTCGCGGCCGCCGCTGCGGGCGCTCTCGCTGGCCGTCGCGCAGAAGTGCAACCTCGGCTGCACGTACTGCTACGCCGAAGGCGGCGGCTTCGGCGCTCCGGCGACGAGCATGGAGCTCGACACCGCGCTTGCCGCGGTCGACCTGCTCTTCGCCGACGTCGTCGCCGGCGAGCGCGTGAACCTGACGTTCCTCGGGGGCGAGCCGCTGCTCAACCGTTCGGTCATCCACGCCGCGACCGAGCGAGCGGCGCAGATCGGGCGCGAGCGCGACGTGCGCGTGACGTTCTCGATCACGACCAACGGCACGCAGCTGACGCCCGCCGACGGCGAGTTCTTCGAAGCGCACGCGTTCGCCGTCACGATCAGCCTTGACGGTCCGGGCGCGGCCCACGACCGCCTGCGGCCGTTTCGCAGCGGTCGCGGCAGCTATGACCGCGTGCTGGAACGCGTGGCGCCGCTGCTCGAGCGCCAGCGGCGGATGCAGGTGTCCGCGCGCGTGACGGTCACCCCGCAGAACCTCGACCTGCGCGCCGCGCTCGACACGTTCGTGGCGCTGGGCTTTCACAGCGTCGGCTTCTCGCCCCTGTTGCGCGCGCCGAACGGCCGCGACGAGATGGCCGGCGCGCAGCTTGCGACGATGCTCGACGAGATGGTCGCGTGCGGTGAGGAGTTCGAGCGCCGGGTGGTTCGCGGTGAGCGCTACCCGTTCGCCAACGTCGTCAACGCGATGCGCGAGATCCACCGCGGGACCCATCGACCGTACCCCTGCGGCGCCGGCGCCGGGTACCTGGGCGTCTCCGCGGGCGGCGAGCTCGCGGCCTGCCATCGCTTCGTCGGCGACGAAGCCGGCGCGCTGGGTGACCTCGTCTCGGGGATCGACCACGACCGCCAGGCGCAATGGCTCGCCGAGCGCCACGTCCACCGCCAGGAGCCGTGTCGAAGCTGCTGGGCGCGCTATCTCTGCGGCGGCGGCTGTCATCACGAGACGATCGCCCGCGGACGGCCCGCGTGCGACTACATCCGCGGCTGGCTGCATTGGTGCATCGGCGCCTACGCGCGGTTGCTGGTGGCGCGGCCGGACTACTTCGCCGCGGCGCGGTGAACGCCGAGGTCTGCGTCGTCGGCGCCGGCCCGGCCGGCGCGGCGCTGGCGACGCGCCTCGCCGACCTCGGCCATGACGTCGTGATCGTCGAGCGCGAGCGCTTCCCGCGCCCGCACGTCGGCGAATCGCTGAGCGCGGCTGCGTGGCCGCTGCTCGATGCCCTCGGCGTCGCGGAGCGCGTCGCGGCGGCGGGCTTCACGCGCACCGTCGAGGCGCGCGTGCGGTGGCGCGGCGACGAGGAGCGCGTGCGCTCCCAAGGTGGCATCACCGTCGACCGGGCGGCGTTCGACGCGATCTTGCTGGACCGCGCCCGGGCGGCGGGAGCGCGGTGCATCACCGCAACCGCGCGCCGGCCATCCCGGGTCGGGGCCGGCCCCCCGGTGCGCGGCGAGCGGGACGGCTGCTGGGACGGCGCGCCCGGCGGCGGCCGGCACGGCGACCCCGGCGGCGGCCCGCCCGGCGAGCGCGGCGCCGGCCCGGACGACGAGCGCGGCTGCTGCTGGGAGGTGCCGATCGCGGGCAGCGGGGTGCTCCGCGCGCGCTTCCTCGCCGATGCCAGCGGCCGGCGGCGCCTGCTCGGCGGCCGGCGGACGCCAACGTCGCCGCGCACGCTGGCCCTGCATGCGCTGTGGCGCGACAACCCGCCGGCCGACGGCGCGCAGACTCGCATCGAAGCGCTCGCGCGCGGGTGGCTGTGGGGGGCGCGCCTGCCGAGCGGGGGCTTTCGGACGATCGCGTTCGTCGACCCGCGAGCGCTCGCGGGCACGACGCACGACCGCGCCGGGCTGTTTCGCGAGCTGCTGGAGTCGTCGGAGCTCTTCGCCGACCTGCCGACCGCCGCCATGGGACCGGTACGGGCATGCGACGCGACGAGCTACGCCGCCTGCGATCCGATCGGCGGGCACGTCGTGAAGGTCGGCGAGGCCGCCTTCGCGATCGACCCGCTGTCGTCGTCGGGCGTGCAGACGGCGATCCAGACCGGGCTGGCCGCGGCCGCGGCGGTGCACACGATCCTCGCGCCGGACGGCGACACCGCCGCCGCGACGGCGTTCTACGACGAACAGCAGCGCTACGCCGTGGAGCGCCACGTCACGAGCGCGCAGGCCGTGTACGCCGAGCACCGCGAGCACCGCGAGGCCGACTTCTGGCGCAGCAGGGCCGCCCGGGCGCCGGCGCGCTCGTCGGATGCCACGCCGGGCGCCGCGCCGCAGAGCTCGCCGGGGGCCGCGCCGGGCGGCGCGTATCCGTCGCTCGCCGAGCTCATGGCGCTGCGGGTTCGCCTGCCTCGCGCGGCGGTGCTGAGCGACACGCCATGCCTCGTCGGCGACCGGATCGAGTGGCGGCGGGCGCTGACGCATCCCGCCCTCGATCGCCCCGTCGCGTTCCTCGGCGGAGACGAGCTGGCGCCGCTGCTGGACGAGCTGCACGCAGCGGATTCGCTGGCCGGCGCCATGGCGGCGTGGGAGCGCCGGCTGCGCCCGGGCGGCGGGCACGCAGTCGCGACATGGCTGCACCGTCGCAGCCTCCTCGATCTCGCGTCCTAGGTTGCCGGTGCGCCGGCTCGGGACCGGTCAGGCCGCGGCGTGCGCGTTCTTCGCCAGCGCGAGCTCGGCGAGGAAGGCGTCGAGCGGGCGCGGCTTGCCGAGGAAGTAGCCCTGGCCGTAGTCGACGCCGAGCTCGCGCAGGAGCGCGACCGTCGGGGTGTCCCCCACGTGCTCGGCGACGGTCTGCTTGCCCAGACCGCGCGCGATCGCGACGACGGACTGGATGACGAGCCGGTCGGTGCGCGTGTCGCACGCGTCGCGCACGAACTCACCGTCGATCTTGAGGATGTCGAAGTGGACGTGCTTGAGGTAGTAGAACGAGCCGAAGCCAGCGCCGAAGTCGTCCAGCGCGAAGCAGCAGCCGAGCTTCGCGAGCTCGTCGGCGAAGTCGCGCGCCTTCGCGATGTTCGCGATCGCGGCGGTCTCCGTGATCTCGAAGATGACGCGCGCGGGGTCCAGGCCGGTCTCGCGCAGCTCGCGCTCGATGACCAGCAGGATCTGCGGGTCGCCCATCGATCCGCCCGAGAGGTTGATCTCCACCCTGGTGTCGCCGATCGCGTCGCCGGCCGCGGCGACGGCGCGGATCGCGCGCGCCACGACGATCGCGTCGATCTCCTGGATCATCCCGAGGCGCTCGGCGGTCGACAGGAACGCGCTGGGCGGGATCATGTCGCCGTGGTCGTCGAGCATCCGCAGCAGGACCTCGAACTGCGTCGCCACGCCCGTCTCGAGGTCGATGATCGGCTGCGCCACCAGCGTGAAGCGCCCGTCGTCGATCGCGACGCGGATCCGCTGCGCCCACGTCACGCGACCCTGCATGCGCGCCTGCGCGTGCTCGTCGGAGGAGTGCACGACGAGCTGGTTGCGCCCAGCCTCCTTGGCGTCGTACATCGCGAGGTCGGCGGAGACGAGGACGTCCTCGCCGCTGAGCGCTTCGGCGCGCTCGAACATCGCGATGCCGATGCTCGCCGTGATCGTGCGGTCGCTCGTCCCCGGCACGGCGATTCGCTCGGCGCGCAGCGCCTCGAGCAGGCCGTTGGCGACGAACTGGGCCGCGTCGAGGTTCGCCTTCGGCAGCAGCACGGCGAACTCGTCACCGCCGAGGCGCGCCAGGACGTCGGACTCGCGCAGCCGTGCCGCGAGCACCTTCGCGACACGGGCGATGACGTGGTCGCCCGCCTGATGGCCGAGCGTGTCGTTGACGTACTTGAAGTGGTCGAGGTCGAGCAGCAGCAGCCCGCCCTCGTCGCCGTAGCGGCGCACGAGGTCGGCGTGGGTGTCGAGCTGGGTCGCGAAGCTCGAACGGTTGTGCAGCCCCGTCAGCGGGTCGTGCGTCGCGAGGTACTGAAGGTTCTCCTCGTAGCGCCGGCGGTGCGTGACGTCCTGCACCTGGACGAGGAAGCGCCGGGCGTCAGCGGAGTCGTCGCGGATCATCGTCGCCTGCACGGCGACCCAGATCGGCGCGCCCGTGACGTGGACGAAGCGCGTCTCCACCTTGTACTGGCTGCGGTCGCCGTCGATGAGCCGGGTGATCGCCTTGCGGTCGTAGCCGATCTCGTCGGGGTGCACGAGCGAGTCGAAGAGCGAGCCGGTGAGCTCGGCGGAGCGGCGCCCGGTGAGATCGCACAGCGCCCCGTTGACGCGGACGACCTGTCCCCCGTCGTCGGTCAGCGCCATCCCGATCGGCGAGCCGTCGAACGCGCCACGGAACAGGGCCTCGGCCGCGGCGAGGTCGGTGACAGCGCGCTTGCGGGCGCTGACGTCGCGGATCGCGGCGGAGACGAGGAGCCCCTCGTCGGTCTCGAGCGGGCTGAGGCTGATCTCGATCGGAAACTCGGTGCCGTTCTTGTGGCGTCCGAAGAGCTCGAGGCCGCTGCCCATCGGTCGCGTCGCCGCGTCCTTGAGATAGCCCTTCATGTGCTGGCGGTGCTGGGCGCGGAAGCGCTCCGGGATGAGCTCGGAGATCCCCTGTCCGACGATCTCCCCGCGGCGGTAGCCGAACAGCTTCTCCGCCTGGGCGTTGACGAGCGCGATGTGGCCGTGTCCGTTGACGATCACCATCGCGTCCGGCGCGGATTCGAGCAGTGCGCGGAACTTGCGCTCCGAGCCGCCGAGCAGACGATCGCCGCGCATGAGCCGGCGCATGAGGCGGTAGTACGCGACCTTCCAGCGGTAGACGATCCAGCGAAGGATCTCGCCGAGGGTGATCACCCCTCACCCGCGCGCGTCGTCACGGCCGTCCGACCCGCGCCAGGCCGGCTCGCGCTCGAACTTCAGGAGGAGGTTGCGCTTGCGGAAGTGCCGGAAGAGCGGCCCGTACGTGAAGCGCTGGAAGTTCGCCGCGGCGTTGCCCCACGGGTCGGGCTCCATGAACGGCATGAACTTGTCGGGGAATCCGGGCATCGTGCAGCCGATGCAGATGCCGCCGACGTTCGGGCAGCCGCCGACGCCGTTGATCCAGCCGCGCTGGGGCACGTTGCACTTCGCGATCGGGCCCTTGCAGCCGAGCTTGACGAGGCAGCGCGAGTCGTTGCCGTAGGTCGTCGCGAACAGGCCCTGCTCGGTGAAGCCGGCGCGGCTGCAGCCCTCGCGGGCGGTGCGGTCGAACAGCCGCAGCGGGCGCAGCCGGTCGTCCAGCGCGGGCGCGGGACCCTGGCCGTCGACGAACAGCGCGAGCTCGAACAGCGTCGCGGTGATGTTGTCGGGCTGCGCCGGGCAGCCGGGCAGGCAGACGATGGGCAGGCCCATGCGCGACTTCCAGCCCCAGCCGAGGTAGTCGGGCAGGCCCATGGCGCCGGTCGGGTTGTTGCGCATCGCGGGGATGCCCCCGTACGTGGCGCACGTCCCGACGGCGAGCACGACCTCGGCCTTCGGCGCGAGCCGGTCGATCCACTCGTTGACGGTGATCGGCTGGCCGTCGAACTCGTTGACGCCGAACCCGGTGAAGTGGCCGTCGCCGCTGAGCCTCTCGTCCGGAACCGAGCCTTCGAGCACGAGGATGAACTTGCCGAGCGCGTTCTCCTCCGCGTCGTAGAAGGCGCGCATGAACTCCTCGCCGTTCTTGTAAGCGAGTGCGGGGATGTGCAGCACGATCTGCGGGCTGCCGGGGATCACCCCGCTCAGCAGGTCCTCGATGCTCGGGTTCGTCGCGGCGGTCATCGCGACGGAGTCGCCGTCGCATGACAGCCCGGCCGAGATCCACAGGACGTGGATGACGCTCTGCTTCGCGGCAGATGGGGCCGGACCGGCTACACGCGTACTGGCCACACTGCTCCCTTCCGAACTCGGTCCCCATCCATCGGCCGATTCGCCGTTCGGGCTGGATAGAACAAACGTCCGCTTCGGGTCTCGCGCGCGCACCCGCCGGGGCCGCGAGTAGATTTGGGACGGCATGGATGAGGCCGCGCTTCGGACACGACGCGCCGAGCGCCACCGCCAAGTGCGCCGGCGCCGGCAGACCGGCCTCGCGGGGGTGCTCGTCGCGCTGCTCGCGCTCGCCTGGGTCCTGACGTCCGGGGGCGAGGAACCGCGGTCGGATGGCCGGCGGGCGGCGGTGACGACCGCCGCGACCACGCCAGCGGCCACGGCGGGCTCGGCTGCGGCGCTCAAGGCTGCGGCGGGCGACGCGGCTGCGGGCCGCGGGGCAGCGGGCGACGCGGCTGCGGGCCGCGGGGCAGCGGGCGACGCGGCTGCGGGCCGCGGGGCAGCGGGCGACGCGGCTGCGGGCCGCGGGGCAGCGGGCGACGCGGCTGCGGGCCGCGAGCGGCGCGGGAGCCGGCGGCTCCCCCTCCCCTCCGCCGGGTCGCGGCGCTGCCGGGCGCGCACCGCGCGTCGCACGAGCCCGTGCCGATCCTCATGTACCACGTCATCGGGACGCGGGGACCGCTGACGGCGAATCCCGGCCTGTGGGTGACGGCCGCGGACTTCGCGGCCCAGGTCGCGGCGATGCGGCACGCCGGCTACCACGCCGTCACGCTGCAGGACGTCTGGAACGCGTGGCATCGGCACGGCAAGCTGCCGCGCAAGCCGGTCGTCCTCTCATTCGACGACGGCTACACCGGCCATGTCCGCGACGCGCTGCCCATTCTCGCCGCGGCCGGCTGGCCGGGCGTGCTCAACCTCAAGGTCGACAACCTCCCCGCGATGGGTGGAACGAAGGGCGTCAAGCGGCTGCTGGCGGCCGGCTGGGAGGTCGGCGCGCACACCATCTCGCACCCCGACCTCACGACGCTGGGTCCCGATGCGCTCCACGAGCAGGTCGCCGGCTCGCGCGCGCGGCTGCGCCGGCTGCTCGGCGTCCAGGTGAGCTTCTTCTGCTACCCGAGCGGACGCTTCGACGCGACGGTGATCGCCGCGGTCAAGGCCGCCGGCTACCTCGCCGCGACGACGACGCAGCCCGGCTGGGCGAGCCCGGAGAGCGACCCGTTCGCGCTGTCGCGCGTTCGCGTCGACGGAGGCATGAGCCCCGCGGCCGTGCTTCAGCGCCTGCACGACCTGCGCGCGGCGCCGCCCGGGAAGTAGCTGGCCCGTCGTCGCGGAGCGACGCGGGGCCGGCCGGGGTCGCGTCAGGCGGCGATGCGCTGCAGCTCGCGCTCGGCGTAGTACGCCTCGAAGCGCTCGTAGCGCTCGCGCTTGATCCTCACGGCGAGCGCCGCGCGATGGCGAGCGTCGGCGTCGCTGCTCGCCTCGTCGAACGTGCGCTTCGTTCCCCGGCCGCATTCAGGGCAAGAGCCCTCGGTGCACTGGTAGGGATGCCAGTTTATGACGCATTCTGCGCAGTAGTAAGTCATCGGATCGTCCTCAGCGGGGATTCGTCGGGTTCGGCCTCTTGTGGGGTTAAGAGGAGTTATCGACCAGTTTCGGACGTTCTGTGACGCGTTCAACACATGGCTAGTACAAGCTTTGACCCGCGCTCTCGGACCGAGTGGCAGGTTTGCGCGGATGCTCACGAGGTTTCGGCAGCTCGACTCGACGCGCTGTCGGGTGCGAACGCCATGAGCTCGACGCGATGTCCTGCCGGGCAGCGGACGAAGGTCCGCGGCGAGCCCCAGTAGGGCGTTCGCGCATCCGGCTCGAAGCCGGCCTCGCGCAGCGCCGCCAGCGTGTCGCCGTAGCCGGCGACGACGACCGCGATGTGACCCTCGGCCGGCACGACCGGGTCGTCTGCGAACAGGAGGTGCACCTGCGTCGCGCCGGCCTGCACCCAGGCCGAGCGGGTGGCGAGCGCGGGCGGCGGCTGCACCCGCTCGAACCCGAGCAGGGTCCAGAACCGCACGCACGCCTCGACGTCGCGCTCGCGCACCTCGATCGCCACATGCCCGATCACGGCTGCGACCGTACCCGGGTCAGCGCCGCAGGAAGCGCTGGATGCCGTTCGCGATCCCGCGCGCGACGCTCAGGCGATAGGTCGCGCGCCGCATCCGCCGCGCGTCGCGCGCGCTGCGCATGTTGCCCGTCTCGATGAAGACGGCCGGCTGGTCGGCGAGGCGCAGGCCGCCGAGGTCGCCGCGGCGGTCGATGCCGTTGCGGCCGACGTACGTCGCGTATGGCTCGCCCGTCGCGGCCCGGAACGCGCTGCGAAGATCGAGCGCGAGGCGGTGCGAGGCGCCGAAGACGTCGTCGGTCAGGCCGGCGATGAGCGCCGGCTCGATGACGTGGAATCCGTAGCCCGACGCGGGTCCGCCGTCGGCGTGGATCGAGACCTTCGCGTGGGCGCGGGCCCTGTTGGCGATCCGCGCACGCGCGTCGATGCACGGCCCGACGGAGCGGTTGTCGTTGCGCGTCAGGACGACCGTGGCACCGCGGTTGCGCAGCACCCTGCGCGCGCGGACGGCGACGTCCCACGTGTACGCCGCTTCCGCGTAGCCGCTGTCGGTCGCGGTACCGGTCGTGTCGCAGGCCTTGCGCTGCCCCTTGCCGATCGGCACGAGCCGGTTGATCGCCGACGGCGCAGCGGCGTTGCCGCGGTTGTGGCCGGGGTCGAGCGCGACGGTCATCCCGTCGAGCGGCCCGGCGGCGTCGGCGGCCGGAGCCGCCGCGGCGAGGATCACGGTGAGCGTCGCGAGCCAGCGGGCGGCCATGCGGCGGTGGGTGTCGTTGCAAACGGCCATGTACGGAGCGTTTCTAACATGACCCCCCGCCGATGGCTGCGATGCGGCGGTCCCGTCGCGGCTGCTGTCGAGCGATCGGCCCGCCACCGCCGCCGTCCTGCTGCTCACCGCCGCCCGCGAACTCGCGCTCGGCGAGCGGCGTGATGGCGATCCGCGCCGCTACCGCCTTCTCGCGCGCGCCGCGCGGCGGGCGCTGCGCGGGACGTGCCGGTTGATCACGGCGACGTAGTCCTGCGTCCCGGGGCCGGCAGATGCCGCCGTGACGTAGAGCTCGACGACGCCGAAGTGCTTGTGGCGGATGCCCATGATGCCCGCGGGCACGACCGGCGCGGCGGGTCCGCGGAAGCGCAGCGTGTAGACGTCCTCGTGGCCGGCGAGGCTGCGGACGTACGGGACGTCCTCGATCGCAAGGAGCGTCGCGCGGACGGCAGCCCCCCCGCGCGGGCGCAGCTTCACCGGCCCGCCGACGTGTGGGGCGAAGCGCGAGCGGCGATAGCCCGTGCGGGCGTAGCGCGCCAGCGGCTTGGCCTTCTTCGTGCCCGCCGCGTACGTGTTCGCGGATGCGCCCGCCTGCGGCAACGCGGCGCTCGCGACGATGACGGCGCCTGCCACGAGCACGCGCCGGCGTGTGAGGAGCGTCTCTTGATCTTCGTCCACGACCGTTTCCCCGATCCTGGTGAATGCGCGGCACTGCCGCGCAGTCCGTCGTTGTCCAGCAAACCAGACGACACCCATCCAGGTCCATCCGCGGCGGTAGGAAAAAGGTTGTGCTTGTGTCGGCGCGCGTGCCGGGATGTTCGCCCGGCGCGCGCATGCGTTCGTGCAGGCTGAGGCGAATGCCGCGACTATCGTGGCGCCGCGTGTTCGTACGGACGATGACCGCGCGCCCGCGCCGCAACCGGCTGCTCGCCGCCGCCATCGCCGCGATGGCGGCGTTCGCGGCGGCCAACGTCGCGCTCGGCGCACCCGCGGCCTTCGCGATCGACTGCCCCGGCGCCCAGCCCGCGTGCCCGTACACCGCGACCGCGCAGATCGGCCAGCGCGGAGGCGGCGTGCTGCGCTTCCCGCAGACGGTCGCGATCGGACCCGATCGCAACGTCTACGTCGGCGACCAGTCCTCGAGCGTCGTGCAGGTCTTCGATCCGCTCGGCACGTTCCTGCGCGAGGTCGGCCGGGCCGGCGTGCGACCCGGCGAGCTCGGATCGGTCGGCGCGATCGCGGTCGCCGGCGACAACACGCTGTTCGTCGCCGAGGGCACGAACCGGATCGACCGCTTCGATGCGGCGGGCAACCTCGTCCAATCCTTCGGCAAGGGCGGCAACGGCGTCGGCGAGTTTCACTTCGGCGCCGGCGGCGGCAACGACGCACCGGCCGGCGGCGGGCTGGCGGTCGGCGGGAACCTCCTCTTCGTCTCCGACAGCTTCAACGACCGCGTCCAGCGCTTCAACCTCGACGGCAGCGGCGGCGCGGAGATCGTCGCGCCGGGCACGCTCGCCTACCCCCGCGGCCTGACCGTCGACGGTCAGCGGCTGCTCGTCGCCGACGACAAGCACCACCGCATCGCGGTGTTCGACATCGGCGGCCGGCCCCTGTCGACCTTCGGCAGAGGTCCCGGCGCCGGGCCCGGCCAGTTGAACTTCCCGTTCGGCGTCGCGGTCGACCCGGCCGGGCGCGTGTTCGTCGCCGACGACCTCAACCACCGCGTCGTGCGCTTCGGGCCGAAGTCCGCGTACCCCTACAAGGCGCGCTGGGGTCACTACGGGACCGGGCCCGGCGAGCTCGCCTACCCGCGCGCGATCGCGATCGACCCGGCCGGCTCGCTGTACGTCACGAACACCGGCAACGACCGCATCGACGTCTTCGACCGCAGCGGCGGGCTGCTGCGGTCCTTCGGCGCGTCCGGCCGCGCCAACGGCCAGTTCAACACCCCGCTCGGCGTCGGCGCCGACGGATCGGGAATCCGCGCCGTGACCGACTCCGTCAACGGGCGCGTCCAGCTCCTGAACCCCGA
Source organism: uncultured Actinomycetes bacterium (assembly GCA_963810605.1). Taxonomy (GTDB): domain Bacteria; phylum Actinomycetota; class Thermoleophilia; order Solirubrobacterales; family Solirubrobacteraceae; genus CADCVQ01. The sequence goes on along the minus strand of CAWEOF010000012.1, from coordinate 162,481 downwards.
CGGGTCGATCGCGACCGTGTGGGGATCGGTCGCGCCCGGCCCGACGATCCTGCGCAACCCGGTCGCGGTCGCCTTCGATGCCGCGGGCAACGGCTACGTGCTCGACAAGCGCCGCGCGCGGATCCTCGTCTTCAGCCGCGCGACGGGCCTGCTCACCCGGACGATCGCATCGCAGGGCTCGGGCCCGGGCAAGCTGCTCGACCCGTCCGCGCTGGCGATCACCCCCGGCGGGACGATCTTCGTCGCGGACACCGCCAACAAGCGCGTCGCGCGCTTCACGACGAGCGGGGACTACCTGGGCTCATGGACGGATATCGGCCCGGCGGCCGGCATCGCCGTCGCGCCCGACGCGTCGCGCGTGTACGTCAACGATCGGCGCTACATCCGCGTGCTCGACGCGAGCGGCAAGGCGATCACCCAGTTCGGCGGCCTCGGCAACAAGATCGGCAAGCTCGCCGCGCCCGCGCAGATCGCGCTCGACGGGGCCGGCAACCTCTGGGTCGCAGACCGCGGCAACAACCGCGTGCAGCAGTTCGGCCCCGACGGCGAGCGGCTGCTGACGTTCGGCACGCGCGGGATCGGCCCCGGCGAGTTCATCAACCCGACCGGCGTGAGCGTCGACTGCCGCGGCACCCTGACCGTGTCGGACACCCAGAACAACCGCGTCCAGCAGTTCGCGCTCGCCGCTCCGCCAGCCGTCGCGTGCGCCGAGCTCGGCCCGCTCGGCAACCCCCCGCCGCCCAAGCTGCCGACGCTGCCGCTCCCGCTCGGTCCGCAGCTCAGCGTGCGCGTGCTGCGCTCCAACGGGCTCTTCGGCTCGCGCGTGCTGCCGCTGCGCGTCGGCTGCGACACGGTCTGCACCCTGACTGCGACCGGCACCGTCACCGAGCGCAGCAAGCCGCGCAAGCGCAAGCGCGCCGTGTCGGTGACCCTGAAGGCGGTGACGGCGAAGCTCCCGGCGGGCGAGACGAAGGTCGTGCGGCTCACGCTCTCGCGCGCACAGGTCGCGCGGCTGCGCAAGGCGATGCGCTCACGGCGCGGCGTCGTCGTGACGCTGCAGCTCACCGCGGTCGCCGCGGCCGGCGAGCCGACGGCCGTCAGCCGGCGGCTGACCGCGCTCGGATAGGGGGTGTGTTCAGAAACGATCGCCAGGCGCGATGGTTTCTGAACACACCCCTCCGCGCCGAGCTCGCGTCGGCCTCCGTCGCACCCGGTTCGACGTCCGGACTGGCACTACGGGCGCGAGCGTGCTGTCATTGCGGGTGTGGGGTGGGGTCTGCGGCAGGTGGTCGCCAGTGTCGGCGTGGCTTTCGGAGCCTGCCTGCTCGTCGGCGCCTCGGCGACGGGGCCGACCGTCGCGCACGCCGACCCCGCGCAGGTGCTCATCGTCGGCGACTCGCTCGCCGTCGGGATGCGGCCGTATCTCGGCGCCCTGATCACCGACCGCCAGGTGAGGTTCGACGTGCGCGCCGGCTGGACGACCCCGCAGGGCATGGAGGCGCTGCGCGTGGAGCTCGAGCAGTACGCGCCGCAGACGGTCGTCATCAGCCTGGGCAGCAACGACGGCTCGGACGCCAAGGTCTTCGCCAGCCGCGTGCGCCGGGTCCTGCGCGGGATGCCGCGCCACTCGTGCGTCGTGTGGCCGGCGATCATGCGCCCCAAGCGCAAGGGCGACTACCGCGGCCTGAACCGCGTGCTGCGCGACGAGGCGCGGCGCGACCGCCGGCTCACGGTCATCAACTGGGATCGCATGGTCTTGAAGGGCCAGGTCACGCTGCGCGACGGCCTGCATCCCGACGAGGACGGCTACCGCTGGCGCGCGTGGGTGACCGCCGGCGCCGTGCAGCGCGGCTGCCGCGTGGCGACGCCGGCCTGAGGCGGAGCGCTCACCCCAGGTGCCTCGTCCGCGCCCGCAGACGCCATCGGATGCTGCCCGCGAGGCCCTTCGCGCCGGCCGCGCCCGAGGCTCAGCGCCGCAGGTCGTAGATCGCGTCGAGGATCCGCTGGGCGGTCTGCTGGGACTCCTCGCGCGAGGGCTGCGCTTGCTCCTCGACTCGCAGGGGCGCACCGATGACCACGCGCACCTTCGGCCAGCGCCACGGCGTGTACAGCGAGCGCGTGCCGTCGAGGTAGATCGGCAGGACCGCGGCGCCGGCAACGTGCGCGATGTGCCCGACGCCGGACTTCGCGGGCACGCGCTCGGCGTGGATGCCGCCCTCCGGGAAGATGCTGATGACGCGCCCGCGCTTGAGGACCGTCGCGGCTGTCTCGAACGCGTCGGCGTCCCACACGCCGCGCCGCACGGGGAACGCGCCGAGGCGGTTCAGCAACCATCCCCAGCGCCCGTCGAAGAGCTCGCTCTTGCCCATGAACCTGATGCGCCGGCGGATCGCCAGCGCCACGAACAGCGCGTCGAGGTTCGAGCAGTGGTTGGCCGCGGCGACGTAGCCGCCGTCGGGGATGTGCTCGCGCCCGCTGATGCGCACGCGCGAGATCAGCGACAGCAGCGGCAGCAGCAACGCGAGCGCGAGCGTCTGCAACCAGGGCGCTCGGCGGCGCGTGCGGCGGTGGTAGCGCTTGAGCAGCTCTGCCGGCGCAAGACCTTTCGCCAGGGCGCCCGCCGCGGACGTTCGTGGCATCGCGTCAGGCTACTGCCAGCCGCGTCAGCTCCAGAGCCTGACGGTCAGCCCGCCGGCGTCCGGGCGCAGGAGCTCCATCGCGCTCGTCGCCTGGCGCGCGACCCACAGGCCCGCGCCGCTGCGCTGCGCCGGTCGTGGCGGCAGGTAGCCGGCGAGCGGGTCGTCGAGGCCGGCGCCGGCGTCGGTGATCTCGCAGACGAAGTGGGTGCCGACACGGCCCACGGCCAGCGACGTCGCGCCGCCGCCGTGCTGGACGGCGTTGGTGAAGACCTCGCCGGCGGCGAGCAGCATGCCGCGGGCCGCTGCAGCGGGGACGTCCTCGGCCGCCATCGCGGCGCTCAGCAGCTCGCGCAGCCCGCGGGTAGCGCGCGGCGGCGTGAGCTTGCGCAGCTGCGGCAGCGGCTCGGGCGCGGGCGTGTGGGCGCGCACGACGGCTGCGGCGTCGCCGTAGCCCGCGCTCGGTCGCCGGGTGTCGGTGATGACGTGCTGGTGGGTCGTACACGCGCTCTCGAGCACGGCGGCGGGCAGCACGCGCCGGTCATACGGACAGATGACCTCGAGCTTGCGGCCCGCGAAGGCCCGGTCGATCATCGCCTCGTAGGTCGTCCAGCGGTCCCAGTCGCGCTGCGTGGTGCCGAAGTGCACCTCGCCGATGGCGTAGACCGATGGCGCTCCGGCGGCCTCGGCGTCGCGCAGGACCCTGTCGAAGCCGGCGAGCACCCTGGCCGGATGGTGGTACCACTCGTCGCGATCGAGGTACACGACCTTGTTGGCGCCGTCGCCGAAGGACTCGCGCAGCAGCCCGAGGTTGTGCGGGGTCGTGACGGCGACGGCGTGCGCCCCCGCGCGCAGCCCGGCGTCGAGGTGCGCGTGCGCCTCCGCGACGAAGGTGTCGTCGCAGTCGTACAGGAAGGCGTCGTGGCGCAGGCTCATGCGGCGCGCGCGGCCTCGAGCTCCACGCCGGGGTCCGAGTCCCAGCCGAGCAGGTCGGCGAGACGCAGCACGGCTTCCGACGGCGCGGCGATCGTGATCGGGTGCTGCTTGGTTCCGCGCAACGCACGCAGGCCCGCGACGTCGACGAACTCGAGCGCGGAGAGGTCCAGGCGGATCAGCTCCTCGCCGCGCTCGTCGATGACCGCCGCGACGGTCGCGGCGCACTCGGCGTCAAGCTCGCCGGCCAGCCGCAGCACGCGCTCTTGACCGACGCGCTCCGCCGCGAGATACCCGCCGATCGGCGAGAGCTCGGCGAGACCCTCGCGCTCGAGCAGCAGCGCGCCGAGCTCGCGTGCCTTCGTCGCCGCGTCGAGGTCGCCCTCGTGGGCCGCGACGATCGCGCCCTTCAGGAGGATGTGCCACTGCGCCGCGAAGCGCTCGGGCTCGCGGACTCCCGCGGCCGTGGACAGCTCGCAGAGGTACGCGCGGACGGCCGCGAGATGCTCGACGCACGCCTGACGCACCGGATCGCCGAGATCCTCGAACTCGAGGAGCGACCTCATGAACGCGCAGCCCTCGAAGTCCTCGCGCGCGAACCACTGCGCGAAGACGTCGAAGATCGCCAGCAGCTGTCCCGGCGGCGACGCTGCGCGGACGCGGGCCTCGGCTTTCAGCCAGTCCCTGAGCCAGCGCTCCTCGCGCAGATCCAGGAACGCCAGCGCAAGGTCGTTCTTGGAGCGAAAGTTGCGATACAGCGTCATCTTCGCGACGTCCGCGTCGGTGGTGATCATGTCCACCCCGACAGCCCTGACCCCCGAACGCCCGAAGAGGTCGTACGCCGCGGACAGGATGCGCTCGCGACCGCTGCGCTTCCTCGCGATGCTGTGCACGTCGCGTTGTGGCACGTTGCCACTATAGGGGCGCGCCGGGACCGCTGGGAAAAGTTCGCCCACCGGCCTCGGCGCCCGGCGTCCGCACACAAGTGACGCCTTCGGCGAGGCGGTGGTGCGGCGCTAGGAGCTCGGCGGCTTGACGCCCACGAGCAGCGCCATCTCGAGCCACTTCCAGTAGCAGTCGACGTCATCGAAGCCGTGCTCGCGCAGCCAGCCGAGCTGCGTCTCGACGTCGAGCAGGCGGTCCGAGGGATCCTCGTGCTCGAGCGGCTCGTCGATCGCCGCGAAGAACATCAGGTGCAGGCGATGGGTGGCGGACGCCACGTGCTCGAAGTTCGCGAACACGCCGCCGGGCTCGAGCAGCTCGAAGACCTCGCCGTACAGCGAGCGCTTGCGCTCGTGCTCGAGATGGTGGATCGCCATGGACGAGACCACGACGTCAAACCGCCCGAGCGCCGGCAGCGGCGCCGCGAGATCGTGCTCGACGAGCTCGACGCGCTCGTCGCCGGCGAAGCGCTCGCGTGCCGCGCCGAGCATCAGCTCGGAGAAGTCAAGGCCGACGCCACGCAGCTCGGGGCGGCCGTCCTGCAGCAGGGCGAGCAGGCGACCGTCGCCCGTGCCGAGGTCAAGGACGCGACGCGCGTCGCGAGGCACCTGCCCGGACAGCACGCCTTCGCCCTCCGCGCGGTGCGGCACGCAGTCCGCCAGCGCCAGGTAGCGGTTGGCGTGCGCAGCGGTTGTCCATTCCTCGGACGCCATCGGACTCATGGTCGCACGGGCGCGCCGCCCGACGCCCCGCAGTGAGAGCGGTCGCGGACAAGCACTTGACTGGACGGTCGCGTTCGGGCTTACTGGCAACAGGATGGCGCTGCCGCCGATCTTGATCGGTCCCATTCTCCGCAGGACGGAGCCCCGAGCCGTTTCGGTCTTCGTCGCGACGAGCAAGCAAGCCGCTGTCCGCGTGTCGCTGTACCCCGGCCCGGGGCTCGTCGACGCGGCCGCCCCGCCATCCGCGCTCGCCGAAGCCAGCGCGCGCACGACGCGCTTCGCCGCCGCGTTTCATGCCGTCGTCGTGACCGTGCCGCTCGCGGCGATCGACGCGCTGGCGCCCGGCCAGATGCACGCCTACGACGTCGAGGTGACGCTCGACGGCGAGGCCCCCGGGTCGCTGCTCGACCTCGGCCTGCTGAGCAGTCGCGAGATTCCCTCGACGCGAACCGTGCCGCCTGTGCCCGCGCCCGTCGAGGTCGTCCCGCTCGGCTACGGCGAGCACGCGCTGCCGTCGTTCGTGACGTGCCCCGTCGCGCTCGACGACCTCGTCATCGCGCACTCCTCGTGCCGCAAGCCGCACGGCGACGGCACCCCCGCGCTGCAGCACCTCGACCGCTTCATCGACGACCTCCAGGGCACCGCGCCGGGCCGGCCGAACGCGCTGTTTCTCACGGGCGACCAGATCTACGCGGACGACGTCGCCACCGCGCTTCTGCCCGGCATCAGCGCGCTCGGGATCGAGCTCACCGGCGAGGTCGAGCGCGTGCCCTCGCCGATCGCCGGCAACGAGGACATGCTCGTCAACATGGCCGCCCTGCCCGCGGGCTTTCGCCAGAAGACGACCGGCCTCGCGGGATTCACATCGGACTACGCGGCGTGCCATCTCATCGGCTACGGCGAGTTCCTCGCGATGTACTGCGTCGCGTGGAATCCCGAGCTCTGGCCGCAGCTCGCCGTCGTCGACATGCGCGACTTCGACGCGTCGACCCCCACGCCCGACGGCGAGCGCGGTCGCCGCAAGCGCGAGCAGCTGCGCGCCGCTCTGCAGGCCGATGCCGACGCGGCCCCCGCCGGCGCGCCCGGGATCCTCGGCCGTCCCATCCCGGACGCGCGCGAGCAGGAGATCACGCCGCTGTACGCGGTCGGCCTTCCGCTAGCGGTCGAGTCGCTGCGCAGCGCGCGCGAGGACTACCTCGCCGCGCGCAAGCTGGTCGACGACTACCGCCGCGAGGTGCCGCGCGTGCGCCGGCTGCTCGCGAACAACCCGACGTACATGATCTGCGACGACCACGACGTCACCGACGACTTCTTCATGACCGGGAAGATCCGCGCGGCGACGCTCGCCAACCCGTTCGGTCGCGCCCTGACACGCAACGCGCTCGCCGCCTTCAGCGTCTGCCAGGCGTGGGGCAACGACCCGGTCGCCTGGAGCGACCCCGCCCACCGCGCGCTGCTCGACGCGATCGCCGAGCTGTTCGGGCCGGCGTGGGACGGCGGCGCGCCGGACGCCTTCGCCGCGGAGGACATCGAGCGCATCCTCGGGCTCGAGCCGACGGGCCGGCCGCAGTTTGACTTCTCGTTCACCGTCGACGGCCCGATGCACCGCGTTCGCGTGCTCGACACGCGCACGCGGCGCGAGTACGACACGCCGACCGGCGCGCCGGGGCTGCTGACCGCGCAGGCCCTCGACGAGCAGCTCCCGCTCGAGGACCTGCCGGACGGGCATGTGCTCGTCGTCGTCTCCCCCGCGCCCGTCTTCGGGCCGCCCGTGCTCAACGAGATCGGCGGTCCGATCCTCCAGAGCAAGCACGACATCGTCGACATCGCCTGGAGCGACGCCAAGCGCGCCGACGAGCGCGCCGTCACCGGGCTCGATCTCGGCACGCCCGTCGGGTTGCAGTACTACGACGCCGAGCACTGGGGCCTGCACGAGAAGGCGTTCGAGCGGTTGCTCGAACGGCTGTCGCACCACCGGCGCGTCGTCGTGCTCGGCGGCGACGTTCACTACGGCGCGGCGTACGCGATGGACTGGACGGGCGCGGGGCGCACGAGCCGGATCGTGCACTTCACGTCAAGCGCGGCGAAGAACGACTGGAAGGACACGCCCTCGAACCTCGGCCCGCCCGGCGTCGTCCACCACCTCTTCGCGCTCAACGGCTTCGGGACCGGCCTGCAGAAGGTCGGGCTGCCGATGGTGAGGCTGGGCTGGAGCGCGACGCTGCCGCCGGTCGTGACGGACCTCGAGGAGGAGCCGCCGAGGACGCGGCTGCGCGTGCAGACGGGCCCGGTCGTGCTGTCCGACGAGCTCTTTCGCGCGTCGCACGAGCTCACGCGCCCGCCGGAGTGGGTCTGGCGCGCGCAGGCGGTCGTCGACGAGCGCGCGTCGGCGGACCGGCCCGCCGGCGCGCGGGTGGTCCAGCCGGCCGGCGAGATCTCCGTGATCGGCAACGGGGTGCTGGAGTACGGCTCGCTGGCCGGCGCGCACGCACAATCGCTGCGCACGCAGGCGGTCGCGCGCGGGCTGCAGTTCCTCAACAACGTCGGGATCGTGACGTTCGCCTCCGGCGCCGCCGGCCTGCGGGTCACCCAGGCGCTGCACTCCCTGCGCCCGCGCCCGGACCCCAACGAGGCGGGCGCCGCGTACGTCGTCTACACGACGAGCCTCGATGCCGATCCGGTCGCGTTCCCGACGCACGTCGGGCCGGAGGGCTGAACGCGTGGCGACCGACGTCCTCGGCCTGCTCGTGCGGCTCATGTCCGACATGGGCCGCGAGGTCGCCGACGCCATCGGCGACCCGCTGACGCGCGACGAGCTGCTGCAGCGCGCGGGCCGCGCCACGCCGGCCGGCCCGCCACCCTCGTCGCAGCAGGCGTCGAGCGTCTTCGAGACCCTGAACGCCAAGGCGCAGGCCGGTGCGGGCAGCGACGACGCCGACACGCTCCAGCTTTTGTTCGAGCTGTCCGAGGCGATGGCGGTGCTGGTCTCGTTTCTCCAGCAGGCGGCGGAGCTCGACCCCGACGACCCGGACGACTGGTGGAACCTCGCCGCGACGCTGCTCGACTGGATCGCGCTCGCGCGCCTGAAGACGAAGAACCCGACCGCGCTTGCCCTGCTCACGGCGCTGCACCTCATCTCCGACGACCGGCTGCTCATCGCCGAGCTCATCCGGGCCATCGGGAACGCCTTCCAGGGCGAGGCCGGGCTCGGCGACGTCCTGCTCGGGCACCCCGCCGGCGAGGGCGACGACAGCGACGACGCGCGCGCCGACAGCGCGTCGATCATCATCGGCGCAGCCTTCGCCGTGCTCGGCCTGCTGGTCCCGTTCGAGGACGACGCCGGCGAACAGTGGAGCACGGACATGCTCTTCGGGTGGGACTCCGAGCCGTCGCTCGACCACCCGCGCGCGACGCGCGTCCTGCAGCGGATGGGCACCTTCACCCTGACGCACCGAGACGGTCCGCTCGAAGAGCGCGCCGGGCTGTCGGTCGTCGTCGTCCCCCCGTCCGATGGCGGCTGGGGGCTGTTCTTCGCGCTCGACCTCGGCGCGAAGCTCGCCCTGCCGGTCGGCGAGCACCTCGAGCTCGTGCTCGAGGCCGACGTGCCAGCCGCGATCGAGGTCTTCACCGGCTCGGACATCGTGCCGTCCTTCTTCCAGCCGTCGGCCGCCGCGACGAGCGCGCGCGTCGCGCTGCGGCGCAAGGCCGAGCTTGCCGAGAGCTGGGTCATCGGCGGCGCCGACACGTTTCACCTAAAGATGCGGACGTTCTCGCTCGGGGTCGAGTTCGGCGACCCGACGAGCTTTCGCCTGGCGATCGGCGACGGCGCGCTCGTCCTGCCGCAGTCGAGCCTCGGCGTGCTCGGGGCGCTGCTGCCCAGCGGGGGCGCGACGCTGAAGTTCGACCTCGCCGTCATCGTCGACTCCAACGGCGAGGTGTCGTTCGAGGGCGGCGCCGGGATGACCGTCACGACCCCCGTCAACGTCTCGATCGCCGGCCTGACCGTGCGCGGCGTGACGGTGGCGTTCGAGATCTCCGGAAGCGACGGCGGGGCGGGCGGGCAGGGCGCCGGGACGCTCAGCGCGGTGGCGGCGATGTCGCTGAGCCTCGGCGGGGCGCTCGGCGTGAGCGTCGACCGGATCGGCGCGAAGCTCGTCTGGGCGCTGCCGCCGCCGGCCGATCCGGCGGCCCCCGCGCCGGTGCCGGGCAACCTCGGCCCTTACGGCGACATCGGCGTCGACTTCGTCGCACCGCTCGGAATCGCCATCACCGTGAACATCGGCTCGCTGAAGGGCGGCGGCTTCTTGTTCCTCGACGAGCCGCGCTCCATCTACGGCGGCGCGCTGGAGATGAAGCTCACGCTGTGCGAGGTCGACCTCCAGGTCAAGGCCGCGGGGGTGCTGCGCGAGACCGACACGGGCTGGTCGCTCGTGGTGATCATCTCGGCGCAGTTCCCGGAGCCCGTCGAGCTCGGCGGCGGCATGCTGCTGACGGGCGTCGGCGGGATGGCCGGGTTGAACGTCGGCATCGATCTCGTCGCACTGCGCGCCGGGCTGCACGACGGCACGGTCGGCCGGCTGCTGTTCCCCGACGACCCCGTCGCCAGCGCGCCGGCGATCATCGAGGCGATGCGGGTGGTCTTCCCCGCGCGCGACGGCGGCCTCGTGGCCGGGCCGCTCGTGCAGCTCGGCTGGGGGCGGCCGAAGCCGTTCGTGACGCTGTCGGCGGCGATCGTGCTGGCGCGCCCGTCGCCGACGCTGATCGCGATCCTCGGGCGGTTGCGCGTGACGGCGCCCGATCCGGAGCTGCCGCTCGTCGACATCAAGGCGGACTTCCTCGGCGTCATCAGCTTCGAGGAGCCGTCGGTCGCCTTCGACGCCGCCCTCGTCGACAGCCACATCGCGGGCTACAACCTCACGGGCGACCTCGCGCTGCGGCTCGGCCCGCCGGGCTTCATCCTCGCCGTCGGCGGCGTTCACCCGCGCTTCACCCCGCCCGCGAGCGTGCCCGCCCTGCGTCGCGTCACGCTCGACATCTCGCCGAGCTCGTCGACGAAGATCAAGGCCGAGGCCTACCTCGCGATCACCTCGAACACGTTCCAGATCGGCCTGCACGCGCGGCTGGACATCGACGCGGGGCCGGCGTCGATCCACGGCTGGCTGGACTTCGACGCGCTCGTCGCCTGGGATCCGCACTTCTACATGTCGATGGCGCTGGAGATCGGGCTCGAGCTGCGGATCGGCGGGCGGACGATCGCGGGCGTCGAGGTCGACCTGCTGCTCGAAGGGCCGGGTCCGTGGCACGCGAAGGGCCGCGCCAGCATCAGCTTCTTCTTCTTCACCCTGCACGCGGGCTTCGAGAAGACGTGGGGCGAGGTCGATCCGGGCGTCCGGCCGCCGGAGCTCGACGCGACGTCGGTCGTCGTGCAAGCGCTGTCGGCGCCGGGCGCGTGGACGCAGGTCGCGCCGCGCGGCGACGCCGTCGTGACGCTGCGCGAGGTGCAGCGCGAGACGGTCGGCGTGCATCCCTACGGCCAGCTCAGCGTGCGCCAGCAGGTGCTGCCGCTCGGCGTCCCGATCGCGCGGATCGGCCGCAGCCGCGTGGCCGGCGGGTCGGCGACCGTCGTCGTGACGCCGATCGCGGGCACGCCCGCGTCGCGGCCGACGACGGGGCGCTTCGCCGTGGCCGAGTTCCAGGACCTCAGCGACGACGAGAAGCTCGCGCGGCCGTCGTTCGAGCCGCTGCAGGACGGGATCGCGTTCGGCGCCGAGCGCACGATCGTCTCCGCGGAGCAGTTCGTGACCGCCGCGTACGAGACGGTGTTCGTCCCCGACGACGAGCGCCATGGCGGCGGCGTCGTCGATCGCGCGATCTTCCTGCACGCGCTGCAGCTCGGCGCGATCGGCCGGTCCGAGCGCCACCGCGCGCGGCTGCACGACGGGGTCGACCAGCGCGTGCGCGTCGTCGGCTCGCGCTTTGAGGTCGTGGCGGCGGACACGCTCGTGGCTGTCGCGACCACCGGCGCCTTCGGCTCCGCGACCGAGGCGCACGCCGCCGCCGCGGACGGCGGCGGGCGCGTGCTCGTCGTCGCCGCGCACGAGGGGGTCCGCTGATGGCGGACGCGAGCTACCACTTCCTGTCGTTCGTGCGCAGCGGCTTCGCGGCGTCGATCACGACGCCGGACAGCTTCGGCGCCGGGCAGCCCGCGCTCGCGACGGCGCCGGTCGGCGTGAACGTCTCGGGCGCGTCGCAGCCCGTGACGCACGCCGCCGCCGTGCGCGGGCCGGGCGATGTCATCGGCCTGTCGGCGGGGCAGGTCGTGCGCACCGACCCGGTCGACGGCGCGGTCGGGGTCGAGCCGAACTACTTCGCGCATGTCGAGTTCGATCGGCCGGACGTGCCGTGGATGTTCACGCCGGCAGCGAACGTCGGCGAGCGGCTGCGGCCGTGGATCGTGCTCGTCGTCGTCGATCTCGAAGGTCCGGACGCCTGCACGCTGGTGGCGGGCGCGCCGCTCGCGAAGCTCGTCGTGCCGGCATCGGCGGCGATCCAGCTACCGGACCTCGCCGCGTCGCATCTGTGGGCGCACGCGCAGGTGCTCACGCCGGACGGCCAGAGCGTCGCCGCCGCTTTGGACGGCGACCCGCGGCTGTCGGTGTCGCGCATCATGTGCCCGCGCCAGCTCTCGCCGCGACGCTGGTACCTCGCCGCGGTCGTACCCGCGTTCGACGTCGGGCGGCTCGCCGGGCTCGGCATCCCGGTCGCGCCGCAGGACGAGGCGCAGCTCAAGCCGGCCTGGGTCGCGGGCGCCGCGGTCGAGCTTCCCGTGCTGCACTCGTTTCGCTTCAAGACGGGCGACGAGGCGGACTTCGAGGTGCTCGCGCGGCGCATCGAGGGTCGCCACCTGCCCGCGGAGGTCGGAGCGCGGCCGCTGGACGTGTCGCGACCCGGCGCCGGGCTCCCCGCGCTGGCCCCGCCCTCCGGCGCCGGCGACACGCGCGCCGTCGAGTGGCTCGAGGGGGCGCTCGCGCCGCTGGACGCCGACGCGCACCCGCCGCGCGACCCGGCTGCCGCGGCGGCGTTTCGCACGAGCCTCACCGTGCTGCTCGACCGCCCCGCGACGCTCATGCGCGGCGGTGCGGGCGACCCGGTCGTCGCGCCGCCGATCTACGGCGACCAGCACGCGCACGTCGTCGAGCTGGGCGCCGGGTCGCCGCCGCCGTGGATCGCGGAGCTGAACCTCGATCCACGGACGCGGGTCGCCGCGGGGCTGGCGACGCAGGTCGTGCAGGAGCGCCAGGAGGATCTCGTCGCGCGCGCGTGGAGCCAGCTCGGCGACGTGCTCGAGGCCAACCGGCTGCTGCGCGGGGCGCAGCTCGCGCGCAGCGGTGCCGCGCGCGTGCACGGGCGGCTGGCGACGCTTCACCCCGCGACGCTGCTCGCGGTGTCCTCGCCCGCGCACGCTCGGGTGATCGCCGCGCCCGCGACGGGCGTGACCGTCGCGCGGAACGTCCGCGACAGCCGCCTGCCGGACGTCGCGCTGCAGGCGGCGTTTCGCCGCGTGACCCGGCCCGCCGGGATCGTGGCGCGCACCGCCGCGGCGCCGGCGCTCGCCGCGACGATCGCGACGCGCTTCGCACGCGACGTCTTCGCCGCGCCGGTCGCCGGACCGGACGGCGCGGCGGCGATGCGCCCGGCGACGCAGGTCATCGGCGCGGAGGCGTCGGCCGCCGTGCTGACCGCGCTCGGCGACGCGGCGCCAGGCGGCGGCGAGCGGCTCGACACCGTCCTGACGACGCTCGGCGCCGGCGCGCGCGCGATCCCGAAGGGCGACGCGCTGCGCTCGGCCACGCTGCGCACGGACGTCGGCGCGGTGAGCTTCGCGACAGGGCTCGGCGCGGTCCAGGCGAGCGCGGTGGCGGCGCTGCTCGGCGCCGCGGACGCCGCAAGCCCATCGCCCGGCGCCGTCGGCCCGGCCGGGCCGCTCGCCGCCGCGCGACTTCGCGCGCGGCTCGACGACCGCGCCTGGGACATCCTCGTGACACAGCGCCGGGTGCCGAGGATCGCCGCGCACGCCGACCCCGTCACCGATGCCGGCCGGCGCCTGGACGTCTTTCGCCGCGACCCGGCGACCTTGCAGGCGCTCGCGGACGTCGCGGAGGGCCGCGTCGCGGGGGTCGCGACGCTCGACGCGGCGGCGGCCGCCGAAGCCACGACGGGGGCCGCCGCCGACGCACTGCAGACGCTCGCGTCCGGGAGCTTCGCGATGGTGCGCCCCGTCGCCACGGCGAGCGTCGCCGGCGCCGCGGACCTCACCACCGCGCGCGACATCGTCGCGGCGAGCGCCGACGCGCTCGACCGCTTCGCGACGGTCGCGGACGCCCCGCCGGCGCCCGACTCGCCCGCCTTCGCCCTCGCGTCGTCCAAGCTTGCGCTGCTCGAACGGCTCGATCCCGAGTCGACGGTCGCGGCGCGCCTGCGCGGACGGCTCGACCGTCGCCCCGTCGTCGGCCTCCCGCCGCGCGACGAGCTCGACCCCGTGATGGCCTGCCCGCAGTTCCGCGACCCGATGTGGGAGGGGCTGCGCGACCTCGACAGCGACTGGCTGCTGCCGGGGCTCGGGCTCGTCCCGCCTGACACGGCCGCGCTCGTGCGCACCAACCCGGCGTTCGTCGCCGCGCACATGGTGAGCCTCAACCACGAGCTCATGCGCGAGCTGCTGTGGCGCGAGTACCCGACGGACCGACGCGGCACGGGGTTCACGCGCTTCTGGGGGCGCAGCGGCGCGACACCCGACGACATCGGGCCGCTGCACCGGTTCGCCGGAGCGCTCCGCGACAACCTGCTCGCCGGCCGCGACGGCGAGGCCGTGCTGCTGCTGCGCTCAGAGCTCCTGCGGCGCTACCCGGGCTCGATCGTCTACCTCAGCCGCGCGACGCGCGCCGGCGGCGAGCTCGTGCTGGACGACAGCACCGTCGTGCTGCCCGCGTTTCGCGGCGACCTGCCGCCGGACGTGACGTTCGTCGGCTTCGGGCTGTCGCCCGACGTGCTGCGCGCGCCCGGCGACCCGTGGTGGTTCGTCATCGCCCAGCCCCCGTCCGAACCGCGCTTCGGCCTCGACGACGCGACGGCCCAGACGCCGTCCGCACCCGCCACGGCGAACGAGCTCGCGTGGAGCCACATGTCGGCGGACGGCACCCCCGCGGCGCCCGCCCCCTTCGCGATCGCCGACCCGCCGCCCCTGCGCGGGCGCTCGATCGATGGCGTGCGCTGGGGCAGCTCGGCGGCGGTGCAGGCGCGCCTGACCTACCAGCGCCCCGTGCGCGTCGCCATCCGCGCCGCGGACCTCTTGCCCGGCGCCGAGCCACCCGGGGGACCGCGCCCGTGAGCGACGAGCTCGAACCCCTTCGCGCGGCCGTCCAAGCAGCCGAGGCGGCCGACGTCGCCGCGCGCGAGGAGGTCGCAGCCGCGCAGGCCGAGGTCGCCGCCGCGACGACGAGGCCGGAGCGCCTCGCCGCCCAGCGACAGGCCGTCGCCGCCGCGCGCGCCGCGCAAGCGGCCGTCGCCGCGCTCGCACGGGCGCGAGCGGCGCTCACCGCGGCGCAGGAGCGTGCAGCGCTCACCGTCGCCCCCGCGAACGTGCCCGTCGCGCTGCTGCCGGTCGCGCTTCAGACGCGCTTCGCCGGCGACACGCTGCGCATCCGCGTGATCCCCGACGAGGTCCACGTCGAAGATCACGAGCCCGGCCTGACCGAAGGCGAGGTCCAGGCGGGGCGGACGTTCTGGTCGCAGGTCTGGCGCGGCGGGACGGCCGAGCCCGCCGCGACGGACGCCGAGCGCGAGGGATGGGCGCGGCTGGCGACCGCGATCGGCAGCTCGCGCCGCGCCGCCTGGGTCGCCGACGAGACCGCGCCGACGGGCGGCACACGACCCGCGCGTCCGATCGCAGACGACGCCGAGCTGCCGGCCC
Source organism: uncultured Actinomycetes bacterium (assembly GCA_963810605.1). Taxonomy (GTDB): domain Bacteria; phylum Actinomycetota; class Thermoleophilia; order Solirubrobacterales; family Solirubrobacteraceae; genus CADCVQ01. The sequence continues at coordinate 147,278 of CAWEOF010000012.1, read as the reverse complement.
CGCCCACCTTCCCCGAGCCGCCGCGGCGCGACAGCGCGTGGTCGCAAGCCGCGACCGCGAGGACCCTGCCCGACCGCTTCGTCGCGATCGCGTACCGCCGCATCGGCAGCGGGGGCCAGACGACGTGGCGCGAGCTCGCGCGCGCGAGCGGGGAGCCGGTCGACGACGAGCTCCAGCTCGGCTTCGATCCGAGCGCCGACCCGCCGCCCGTGGACGACGACGGACCGCAGCTCCCCGACACGATGAAGTGGCTCGTCGACCCCGACGTCGCCAAGCAAGCCGGACTGCTCGTGGACCTGCCGCTCCCGGCGGGCACGACGCGCGTCGACCGGCTCGTCGTCCTCGGCGTGCTCGGCTCGGTCGACCCGGCGACGTCCGCCACGCGGCTTGAGGAGCTGCTCGCCGGCCATCACCACTCCGGCGGGCTGGCACTCCTCGAGATCGGCGCCCCCACGAACAACACCGCGGCGGACCGCAGCGCCTTCGCGGCGCGCGACGACCCCGCGCGGTCGTTCGCGGTCGAGCGGCGCACGCCGGCACCGCCGCCGGGCAGCGACGGCGAGCGGCTCACGCGCGCGCTCGGGATCGGCGCCGGGGTCCTGCGCGGCGTGGCGCACAGCAACGATGCCGAGCAGGTCGCCGCCGGACGGATGAACGCGCTCCTGTGGCCGAGCTCGCTCGGATACTGGCTCGAGACGCTCGCCCAGCCCGGACCGACCGACGCCCAGATCGCCGACATCCGAGCCCATGCGATCGCGTCCGTGCGCGGTCGCGGGCCGCTGCCGCCGCTGCGCATCGGTCGCCAGCCCTACGGGGTGCTGCCGGCCACGAGCCTGCGCCGCTGGCGCCCGTCCGGCGAGCCCGCCGGCGTCGTCAGGGCGGCCGGCTTCCTGCGCTCCGCGCTGCCGTGGTGGCTGGACGGCATCGCGCGCGCCCCTGTCGTGCGCGCCGGCGCGGATCCCGATCAGGCGACGCTCGACATGCTCGGCCAGGCACCGGTTTCGAGCACCGTCGGGGTACGCTCGATGGTCGGCGCGAACGTTCTGTACGTGCCCTGGATCTTCTTCCCCGGCGCGACCGGCGCGCCGCTCGCCGACGAGGCCCAGCGCCAGCGCTGGATGGCGCTCACCGGCCTGCGCGCGCTCGGCGTGAACGGCCTGCCCTACCTCGGCCAGCTCGTCGCCGCGCACGACCCGGTTGTGCTGCTGCGACTCCCCTACACCGTCGACCCGCGCGCCGAGCCAAGCGACGCGGCGACGGCGTGGAGCGCGATCACGACGTACCTCGAGGGCCTGCGCTCCACGCGCACCCGGTCGCTGCAGGCACAGGACCCGCGCACCTTCGGATCGTTGCTCGCCCTGCTCGCACGGCGCTCGGTCATGCTCGAGCGCGTCCGCGCGGGCATCGTCGACGGCAGGTCGCCGATCGCCGGCACGCTCGTCGAAGCGCACCTGCGCGTCGACGGCGGAGCTGTCGCGCAGGCCCAGCTCGTGTCGACGAGCGCGACGCTGCGGATCGGCGACGCGCGGCCGGCCGCCGCGAGCGTCCTGGCCGGCAGCGTCACCGCGGCCGGGGGTCAGGTGCGCGCGATGCTCGACCACCTCGACGCCGAGCTCGTCACCGGCATGCCGGACGCCACCAAGCGCGCGGAGTACCTCGACACGCTCGCCGCCGCCGAGGCCGTGGCGAAGCTCGAGCCGAACCGCGCCGCGCTGCTGCTCGGCGAGTCGCTCGACGTGGCGTCGCATCGCTTCGACGCGTGGGTCACGAGCCTCGCGACGCGGCGCCTGGCGGACATGCGCGCGAGCGTGCCGAGCGGCATCACGCTCGGCGCGTACGGCGTCGTCGAGGATCTCGTGCGCCGCGCGCCGCGGCCGGTCGTCGCGCAGCCGCCGGCCGGCGTGCCGGGCCCGCTCGTCGACGACACCGCCGGCGCGGGCTACATCCATGCGCCGTCGCCCGCGCAGGCGGCGACCGCCGCGGTCCTGCGCGCCGGCCACCTCGCGCACGCCGCGCGCGACCCGAACGCGGCCGCGCTGGCGATCGACCTCTCGAGCAGCCGCGTGCGGATCGCGCTCGGGCTGCTCGACGGCGTGCGCGCGGGCCAGCCGCTGGGGGCGCTGCTCGGCTACCGCGTCGAGCGCACGCTGCACGAGAGCGGCGCCCACACCGCGGTCGCGGTCCTGCGCCGGCTGGCGCCCGCGCCGGTCGTGACCGCCGCCGCCTCGCCGGAGGGGTTGCAGGCGCGCGCGGTCTGCGACGGGCTCGCGCTGTCGCGGCTGGCGCGACCGCCGGTGCTCGCGGCGGTCGCCGCCGGCGAGCGCGAACGGGTGGACACGGCGCTCGGCGCGCTCGAGGACGCGGTCGACGCGGTCGCCGACCTGCTGCTCGCCGAGGGCGTCCACCAGATCGTCCGCGGCAACCCGGACCGCGCGGCGGCCGCCCTCGACACGCTGCACCGCGGCGACGGCGCGGTCTCCGAGCCGCAGGTGGTCTCGACGCCTCGCACCGGCACGACGATCACGCAGCGCGCGGTCGTTCTGCTCGCGGACGACACCCCGGCGGCGCCCGGCTGGCCCGCCGACGGGACCCGCGCGCGGGCCGAGCCGCGGCTCGCCGCCTGGGCGGGCTGGCTGCTCGGCGACCCGCGCGCGCTGACCGTGACGGTTCGCGCGGGCGAGGAGGCCACGAGCATCCCCTTCGCCGACCTGGGCCTGGGCGCGCTGGATCTCGTCTATGGGCAGCTCGCCGGGCGCGCGCAGCGCCGGGCGCCCGGGCTCGCGGACGGCGCGACCGTCGAGGAGGCCGAGCCGCGGCTCGCAGCGCTGCTGGCCGGCGCTCAGACGCTGCGCGAGCTGCTCAGCCACGCGCGGATCGGGACGGGAACCGATCTCGCGCGCCCGCAGGACCGTGGCGGCGTCGTCGACGGCCCGCCGCCGCCCGGCGGCGCCGACAGCGCCCCCGGCGTGCTCACGACGACGACCCCCGACGTCGATCGCGGCGATCGGCGCAGGCGAATGGACATCGCGCGCGGGCGCCTGCAGGACGCGATCGCGGCTCTCGACGCGGTGATCGCCGCGGGCGCGGCCCGCGGGGACGCGCTGTCCGCTGCGCTCGACGCGCTCGACGGGTTCGGCCTCGCCCCGGGCTCCGATCCGGCCTTCGCGCCGTCGGGCTCACAGCTCACCGCGCTGCGCGACGAGGCGACCGCGCGGCTGACCGCATCGCAGGACGCAGCGGAGGATGCGGCGGCGCTCTTCGGCGAGGGCTTCCCGGTGCTCGCGCTGTCGGCGCCGCCGTCGCAGCCGGCGCTCGCCGCCGCGCTCGCGGCCGATCCGATCGCCGCCGCGCCGGCCGCCGTCCTCGCCCCGCTCGGCGGCGCGAGCGGCGCGCTGAGCTCGTGGATCGAAACGCACGGCCGCGTGCGCGTGCCCATCGGGCGGCTCGCCGACGCGCTGCTCGCGGCGCGACTGCGTGGCGGCGGCGCCGGCGCTGCCGGATCCGCGCGGCTGCGCGCCATCCAGCAGCCGGCCGAGCCCTTCCCGACGGCCGCGACCGCGCGCCGCGGCCAGTGGGTCGGCCTGCCGTTTCCCGCCGCCCTGACCGCCGAGCCCGTGACGAGCCTCGTCGCCCACGCGCTCGGCGACCTCGACGCCGATCGCGGCATCGCCGTGCTCGTCGTCGACGAGCTCACCGAGGTCGTGCCCGCCGCCGAGACGACGACCGGCCTGTCGTTCGGGTTCGACGCGCCGGGCGCGCGACCGCCGCAGACGATCATGCTCGCCGTCCCGCCGGAGCCCTTCGCCGCCTGGACGCTCACCGACCTCGCCGACGTCATCGGCGAGACGCTCGACCTCGCGAAGGTGCGGATGGTCGACCTGTCGTCTGTCGCCTGGGCCGGGCGCTTCATCCCGACGCTCTACCTGACCGACGGCGACGTCGCGACCGGGCTCGACCTGCCGATCCGCGAGCTCGTGCAGCTCGCGGACGTGCGCGCAAACGCGCTGGCGGACCCATGAGCCCGTCGACGGCGACGACCTGGCACCGGCTCGAGCCGCGCGTGCGCGGCGCCGATCCGGCCGAGGGCCTGCGCGCCGCGGTCCACGACCCGCTGTGGTTCCTCGGGCGCCAGTGGCAGGTCGGGGAGCTGCTCGGCGAAGACGCCGCCTCCCCGGTCGCCGTCCGCGTCGAGACGGCCGAGCATCCGCTGAGCCGCTGGCGCCCCGCCGGCGGCGACGCGCGCGACTACGACCCGCGCGCGGTCCCGCTCGAGGCGCTCGTCGAACGCGAGCCGGCGGTCGCGCCGACGCTGCGCCTGCGGCTCGATGCCTGGACGCGGCTCGTCGAGCTCCTGCGCGCGGCGAACCTCGGCGGCCGCGTCGCCGCGCTCGCCGCCGCGCACCCGCTGGCGCCGCCTCGCGTCGCCGAGGACCCCGCCGAGGCGCGCCTACGCCTGCTCGCGGGTCCGGGCGCCGGGGACGGCATCGCCGCCGCGCGAGCGCTGCAGGCCGACCCCGGCGGGCTCCCGGCCAGCGTCGTCACCCCGTTTGTGGCGTGGGCCGTCGCGCAGATGCCGGCAGGCGCGGGCGACGCGTGGGTCACCGATCGCCTCGAGTACCGCTTCAGCGTCGGCGCGAGCGCCGACGCCGGCGAGGTCGTGCTGAGCGCGCCGGAGTACCTCGGCGGCCGGCTGGACTGGCACGACCTCGACGCCGACGCGGACCCGGCGCACGCGCTCGGCTCAGCACCCGCAGCCGTGGCGAGCACGGTCTCCCACCTGCTCCCCGCGCGCGTGCGCTTCCCCGGCATGCCGGCCACGCGCTTCTGGGAGTTCGAGGACGCGGCGGTCGACCTCGGCGCGGTGAGCGCCGCCGCGTCGGACCTGGGCGTCCTGTTGTCCGTGGAGTTCGCGACGGTCTTCGGCAACGACTGGTGGGCGGTTCCGGTGCGGGCGACGTTCGGCTCGCTCGTCGGCGTGCGCAGCCTCGTCGTGCGCGACACCTTCGGCGAGCGCGTGCTCGTCCGAGCCACCGAGACCGCGCCGACGGCGCGGGGCACAGCGCCCTGGCGGATGTTCCGCCACTCAGACGCCGACCTGCGCGCCGGTGGCGGCCCGGCAGCGCCCGTGCTCCTGCTCGCGCCCGTCGTGTCCGGCCCGCTCGAGGGCGACGCGCTCGAGGAGCTGCTGCTGCTGCGCGACGAGATGGCGAACCTCGCGTGGGCGGTGGAGCGCGTCGTCGAGGGCGCCGACGGCCGCCCGCGCAACCGCTCGGTCGAGTACGGCGCGCGCCTGAGCGCGGCGCCGACCCCGGAGCTTGTGTCCCCGGCGCAGCTCGTCTACGTCCTGCAGACGACGGTGCCCGCGCACTGGATCCCGCTGCTGCCCGTGCCCGACCCGACCGCCGCCGGCGCTGCGTCCGGCGCGATCGTCCTCCAGCGCGGCACGCTGCTCACGCAGGACTCGACGGCGCGTCCGATCACCGCACAGGGGACGCTGCTCGAGCCCGACGTGAGCCCGTGGTTCCTGCACGAGGAGGAGGTCCCGCGCAGCGGCGCGCGCGTGCGGCGCATCCCCGCCGTCGCGCGCTGGCTCGGCGGCACCACCCATGTGTGGATCTCGCGCCGCGTCGGCAGCGGCGCGGGCGAGGGCTCGAGCGGGCTGCGCTTCGATCTCGGTGTGCCGCCCGCGCAGGAAGAGGCCTGATCTACCGATCCTCGCGGCGAATCCCCGGTGAATCCGGGCTAAGACGGGCGTCAGCCGAAGCCATCCCGACTGCGACGCGCGGCGCCTCGACGGCGGCGGCGACCCGGGGCGTGTGGACCCGCCGGCAAGCCGGGCTGAAGTTCGCGATCAGCCGCGCCGGCGCGCACCGCGCGCCGGCGCGACCGTGATCCGCGGTCAGTCCGCCTGCTGGTCGGCTCCGACGCCGTCCGAGGCCTGGCCGGTGTTGCCTTCGCCCTGGCCGTCGCCCGTGTCGCCGGTGCTGCCCTCGTCCGGGCGCTTGCCCGCATCCGAGCCGCTCGTGATCTCGGCGTCCTTCAGAGCGTCTTCATCTGACATTGCGACCTCCTCGTTGAATGACGCCGGCTCGGTTACCCACGCGATCGTCGACGCATGCGGACCGTCGTCGCTCGTGTCATCACTGCCGTCGCCCCCATCACCTGCTGAGCCGAGTCCTGGCGCGTTACTGGCGTGAATCGTCCCCGGCGCATGGGTATGACCTGCGCCGCAGCAGCAAACAGCGCGACGAAAGGAGAAGATGGCGATGCTTGAACCTCGTGGGAACCCGGACGATCTGGCCCCCGGCACATTTGTGTGCGTGCGTTGCACAAACCGGGTGTACTCATTCGCGACCGAGCAGCCGCCGTGCGCGGTATGCGGCAACCACGAGTGGCGACGAAGCGGCAGCCTGGATCCCAACCGAACGCACCTCGGCGACCTCCGCGCGACACGCACCGACGAGCGCGCGCAATCGTACGAGGCATCCTCCCCGCGGGCCGCTTGAGCACGGCGTCCTCACGCCGCGTGGCGTCTGGCGGTCGTCTTCTGTAAGCGGCGTCAGGCGATGTCGGCCGTGTCGCGGACCGTCCGGATCCGCTCCGCGAGCTTCGCTGCCGACGTGCCGATGCCGGTCGGCCCGCCGCCGTAGATGACGGCGCCGGGCGCTGGCAGGTCGCGCAGCGTCTCCTCGGGGTAGCGCCGCGTGAGCTGGTGCCAGACGAGGATGCCCGCCATCCAGTCCTGCATCATGAGGACCCACTCATCCAGCGCCGCGCGCTGATCGTCGTCGAGCCCGTAGTCGTCCGCGAGCTGCGGGAGCTCGGTCGCGGCGACGAGCTCGAACTGCTCCATCCGTGCGGTGATGAGGTCGTTGACCACGACCACGGCCTGCTCGGGCGTGATGCGCAGGAAGTCGCGCACGACCAGGACCATGTTGTGCAGCTCGCCCTCGTACTGCATCTCCTTCTGAAACGAGAAGATGTCGTTCATGAAGCACGCGTAGTCCTGCGAGGCGTACTCGAGCGCGAGCATCGGGCGCGACTGAAACAGGTCCGCCGGAAGCTGGCCGGCGAAGCGGATGCGAGCGAAGCTCATCGTGAGATCCGACCCGAACGTCGCGCGGCGCATCTCGATGTAGTCGACCGGGTCGGGGATGCGGTGCTGGTAGAAGTTCTGCAGCTCCCAGACCCAGGACGCGGTCATCGTCTCGATGCCCTCGCGCAGCCAGCGGCGGTGATCCATCGACAGCGGCGTCGCGGTGCTGAGCCAGAGATCCGCGAGGGCGCGCTCGAGCGGGTTGGCGGGCGGCGGCATCGAGACGCAATCCAGCGGCATGAAGAACGACAGCCGCGCGTTCTGGACCTTCGCGCCGACGAAGTCGCGGCCGTAGCCGTAGACGCGCGGGAAGAGGTCGTCCCCGTACGTGCCCCAGGCCAGCCAGCGCGTCGCGCGATTCAGCCCGTCGGCGTCCGCCTCGGGGTTGATCCGCCCCGAGCACTGGGCGAAGTCGAAGCCCTCGTTCATCTCGCGCGTCCAGATGTAGCCGCCCGGGGCCCCCGGGATCTCGAGGTGAAAGCCCATCGCCTCACACCAGTCGAGCACGTCCTCGCGCGACTGCTCGAGGTGCGGGTTCACGCGCACGCCGAACGGCATGTAGAAGTCGGGCAAGTCGGTCGGACCCACAGCCTCGAACGGCACATGGGTGTGCTGGCGCAGCCGGGTGAGGCCGCTCGACGTCGGCGACGGGCTCAGCAGCCGCTCGGCGGCTGCCGGCGTCAGCGACATGAGGCTCGCGACCGCGCTCGCCGGCCCTTCGAGGCCGCCGAGGATCGGCGGCGGCGGATCCTCGCCCGTCGCGCCTTCGTTCATGTAGCGGCTGGAGCGCATGTGCCACTCGTGGCCGCCGGACTGCCAGTCCTGCAGGCCCTTCACGTACAGCGCGACGGCCTGCTGCTCGGGGGGCGTGATCGCGGCCTCCAAGAACAGGACCGGGAGCTCGGTCAGCGCCGTGTTCTCGAACTGATACAGGCGCGAGGTGAGGACCTCGTTCGTGAGGTCGGCCGCCGCTTGCGTCGTCAGGTCCAGGAACGTCTCGAGCACGAGGATGCAGTTGGAGAGCTCGCCCTCGTCGTTGACCTCGCGGTCGTAGGAGAAGATGTCGTTGCGCAGGTGCACCGCGTCGGCGAAGCACTCCTTCAGCACCCGCATCGGCCGGCTGGCCCAGATCCGGTCGGGCACCTCGACGAAGTTCGCATGCTCGACAAGATGCGCCGACCACGGCGCACCGCCCACCTTGCGGCGCATCTCGATGTACTCGATCGGATTCGCCACCCGCGCCGCGTTGATGTTGCGCAACTCCCAATCGGACTCGTCGAGCAGGTGCTTCGTGGCCACCCAGAACCGCCGGCGCCAGTCGAGCGTCTTGCTCGGGACCGTGCGATACCAGAGGTCCGCAAGCCCGCGCTCGACGGGGTTGGTCGGCTCCGGCGGCGTGTCGGCCAGGTCCATCGGCATGAACAGCGGCAGCCGCTGCAGGTGCGCGCGACCGCCCTCCTCGTCGCCGGGGCGCTTGTAGACGTCGAGGAAGTGATCGTCGAAGTAGAAGACCCAGACGTACCAGTCCGTGATGAGGTCAAGCTCATCCGCCGGCGCATCGGGATGGGTGTACGCGCAGAGCAGCCCGTAGTCCATGGCCTCGAGCTGCTCCTCGGTCCAGACCTCCGGCGTGTTGTCGCCCGGAGGCGTGTCGATGATGCCCATCTCGCGCGCCCACGCCGTCGTGTGCGTCCGCGCCGTCTCGAGATGCGGATTGAGCCGGGGCGGCCAGCCGATGTAGAAGTCGGGCAGTTCGAATGGCTGGCTGCTCATCGGACTCCTCCCATGACGAGGCGTGCGGCGGACGTGCCGGGTCCCGTGGCCCCAACCGCGAAGGCCCGCGGCGACTGCATCTCGAGGGTCGCCTCCGGGTCGTACCTGCGCCGGACGCGGTCGGGGTCATAGCGGCCGGACATCCCGCTCCAGTACAGCATGCCGGCCATCCAATCCTTCAGCGACGCGATGCGCGCGTCAAGTGCCGCAAGGCCGGCATCGTCGAGCTCGAACGTTTCAGCCGCGACCGGGATCTCCTGCGCGAGGACGAGCTCGAACTGCTGCATGCGGGCCGTGGTGAGGTCGGCGGCGACACGCACCGCCTCCTGCGGCGTGATGCCGAGGAAGTTCTGGATGACGAGCACGCCGTTGTTGCACTCGCCCTCGAAGCGGATCTCCTTGTAGTAGGAGACGATGTCGTTGACGAGCCCGCAGTAGTCCTGCGCCGCGTGCTGCAGCGCGAGCAGCGGCCGGGACTCGAGCACGCGCTGCGCGAGCGCCTCGCCGGAGGTGAGGCGACCGACCTGCAGCATGATCTCCGAGCCCAGCGTCCAGCGGCGCATCTCGATGTAGTCGACCGGGTCGGGCACGCGATGCTGGATGTGGTTTTGCAGCTCCCACAGCCACGAGGTGAACGTCCTGATGACGACCTGGCGAAACCCGGCCCGCACCTCGAGCGACAGCCCGAGCGCCGTGCGCGGCCAGAGGTCGGCCAGGCCGCGCTCGACCGGGTTCGCCGGCGGCGGCAGCGAGACGCCGTCGAGCGGCATGAACAGCGCCAGCCGCGCGTTGAAGATCTTCGCGCCGGCCATGTCGCGCGAGGTGTTGTAGATGCGCGGGAAGTAGTCGTCGACGTACGTGCCCCAGGTGATCCACTGCGACGCGAGGTCGAGCGTCGGCAGATCGGCATCCGGGAGGAAGCGCCCACACCCTTGGACGAGGTCGAAGTCCTCGAGCTGCTGCTCGGTCCAGATGCCGGCGTTCGGGAAGCCGGGAATCGTCGCGAGCAGGCCCATCGCCCGGCACCAGTCGGCGGTGTTGCGTGCCGCGGCGGCGTAGTGCGCGTTCAGCCGCGTGGGGAACGGCATGTGAAACGGCGGCAGTTCGGGCGGCTCGACCTGATCGTGGGGGACGTGCGCGTGCTGCCGAAAGCGCGTCAGCCCCGTCGTCCGCGGGGTGAGCCGCACATGCGCCGCGGACGTCCCGATCCCCGTGGGCCCGACGGGGATGAGCCGCTGGTCGCTCGTCGCGCCCTCGTTCATGTAGCGACTGGAGCGCATGTGCCACTCGTGGCCGCCGGACTGCCAGTCCTGCAGGCCCTTGACGTAGAGCGCGACCGACTCCTGCTCGGGCGGCGTGACGGCGCACTCGGCGAACAGGTCCTGCAGCTCGGTCAGCGCGGTGTTCTCGAACTGGTACAGGCGCGAGGACAGGATGTCGTTCGTCATGTCGGCGGCAGATTGCGTGTCGATGTCAAAGAAGCGCTCGAGCACGAGGATGCAGTTGGAGAGCTCGCCCTCGTCGTTGACCTCGCGGTCGTAGGAGAAGATGTCGTTGCGCAGGTGCACCGCGTCGGCGAAGCACTCCTTCAGCACCCGCATCGGCCGGCTGGCCCAGATCCGGTCGGGCACCTCGACGAAGTTCGCATGCTCGACAAGATGCGCCGACCACGGCGCACCGCCCACCTTGCGGCGCATCTCGATGTACTCGATCGGATTCGCCACCCGCGCCGCGTTGATGTTGCGCAACTCCCAATCGGACTCGTCGAGCAGGTGCTTCGTGGCGACCCAGAACCGCCGGCGCCAGTCGAGCGTCTTGCTCGGGACCGTGCGCATCCACAGATCCCACAGTCCGCGCTCGACGGGGTTGGTCGGCTCGGGCGGCGTGTCGGCCAGGTCCATCGGCATGAACAGCGGCAAGCGCTCGAGGTACGCCCTGCCGCCCTCCTCGTCGCCGGGGCGCTTGTAGACGTCGAGGAAGTGGTCGTCGAAGTAGAAGACCCAGACGTACCAGTCCGTGATGAGGTCGAGCTCCTCCGCGGGCGCATCGGGGTGGGTGTACGCGCACAAGAGCCCGTAGTCCATCGCGTCGAGCTGCTCCTCGGTCCAGATCTGCGGCGTGTCGTCGCTCGCCGGCGTGTCGAGGATGCCGACCTCGCGCGCCCACGCCTTCGTGTGCGTGCGCGCGCTCTCGAGGTTCGGGTTCAGGCGCGCGGGCCAGCCGATGTAGAACTCCGGCAGTTCGAACGGCTGGCTGTTCGCGGTCACCTGATCGTCTTCCCGGCGAGCCGCGCTAGCGCTTCCGCGGGATGAAGCTGAAGGCGAGCATCGAGATGGCGCCCATCGCCACGTAGATCAAGAGCACGAGCATCGGCGTCGCGGTCCCTTCGCCGGCGAAGTACGCCTGGTCCTTGATGAGCTCCATCGAGGCGCGAGGCGGCAGCAGGCCTCCGATGGTCTTCCAGAAGTCGGGCAGGAACTCCGGCGCCGCCGACCCGCCCGACGTGGCCAGCACGCCCAGCAGGATGAACACGAGCAGCCCGAACGCGAGCCCGAACGTGCCGCCGAGGACGCTCGTGTAGCCGGATTGGACCGTCGCTATCCCGAAGATCGTCAGCGCGAGCGCGACGGTGACCTCGAGGACGTGGTCCTCGAACGCGCCGAGCGACTTGGCGAACAAGGCGAGCGCCAGTCCCGAGAGGATGGCGAAGACCGCGAGCGTCGCGAGCCGGACGAGCGTCGGCAGCCAGCCGCGACGGATGCTCGGAACCAGCAGCTCGAGCATCCAGCCGATGAGCACGGCACCGATGATCGCGATGAGCGCGAGGAAGTACCCGGACGCTCCGCCGCTGTCGTCGGGCGGCAGCGGCTTTGCATCCACGACCTTGGGCACGGTCTTGCGCTGCGCGTCGATCGGGCCGAAGACCTGCGGGAGCACGCCGGCGACGACGGGGCTCGCGGCGCTGGCGACGAGCAAGGTGCTCGTCTTGGCGCGCGGCGCGTACGCGCCGTAGATCTCGCGCTCGTCGATGAGCTTACGCGCGTCCGCCCCGGTGTCGACGCGACGCACCGCGAGCTCGGGCGTCGCGTCGAGCTGCTTCGCGAGCCCCTCCGCGAGCGGTCCCTGGCCGACGACCGCAACCGGGAGCTCGTGCGGCTTGGGCGAATGGAAGATGCCGAGCAGCAGCACGGCAAGCAGCACTTGAGCGACGACGAGGCCCACGACGATGATGATCGACCTGACTGACATTGCGCTCCCCCGTTCAGCCTTGTGGCGATGGACGCGCGTAGCGCTCGATCACCGGATGTTCCAGCAGCTCGCGCAGCTGGTTCTTGCACCACCACGAGTACACGTCGTCGGCGTCTTCCTGCGCCCGGCGCACGAACTCATCCCAGTCGATGTAGGCGCACGCGCCGACCTCGATCGGATTCGGCTGCGGCACGCTCGCCTGGCGCGCGACGAAGACCGGGCAGAACTCGTACTCGACGATGCCGGCGAACGGCGGCGCGCGGTAGAGGTGGTCCGGCAGGACCACCTCGATGTCGCGGACCGTCATGCCGAGCTCGTAGTCCACGCGCCGCCGGATCGCGTCGTGAAAGCTCTCGTCGGGCGCCGGATGCCCGCACGCGCTGTTGGTCCAGACGCCTGGCCAGACCTTCTTCGTCAGCGCGCGGCGTGTCGTGAGAAACGCGCCGCTCTCGTCGAACACGTAGCACGAGAACGCGAGATGCAGCGGCGTGTCGGCATGGTGCGACGACCACTTCTCGGCGGTGCCGGTCGGCTGGCCGTGCTCGTCGACCAGCACGATGAGCTCCTGCTCTGACTCGGGCGGCGCGGCGGGCGCGGCGGGGTTAGCGGTCACGGCTGCCCACCAGCGTCGCGAGGCCCCTGATCTCCGCGAGCGCGCGGGATCTCGCCTCGTCCGCCGCGTCGCAGCCGGGCAGCTCGTCGAGCGCCGCGCGCAGCTGCGCCTCGGTCTCCGATGTCGTCCATGCCCGACCGCCGGCCGCGGCGACGAGCTCCGCCGCCATCGCGACGTCGTCGGACGCCAGCGGCTCGCCGCTGTCGTACAGCACCGCCAGGTCGCGCCCCGCCTGCGTACCCGACCGCAGCGCGGCGACCACCGGCAGGGACTTCTTGCGCGCCGAGAGGTCGGAGTGGATCGCCTTGCCGGTCCGCGCCGGGTCGCCCCAGATCCCGAGGATGTCGTCGACGAGCTGAAACGCGAGCCCCAGCGCGACGCCGAACGCGCGCATGCGCTCGATGCGCTCCTCGTCGCCTGTCGCCGTGAGCTCGCCGAGCGCGCACGCGCACCCGAGCAGGGCTCCGGTCTTGCGCTTGGCCATCTCCACGCACTCCTGCAGCTCGACGTCGCTGCGCGACTCGAAGGCCACATCCGCGGCCTGCCCGTCGACGAGCTCCTGGACAGCCGCGCTGAGGAGGCGCACGGCCGTGCTCCCGCGTGCGCCGCCCGCCGCCGCCAGCGTGTCAAACGCCAACGCCAGCAGCGCGTCGCCCGCGAGGATCGCCGGGCCCGTTCCGAACACCGCCCACGCCGTCGGGCGGTGGCGTCGCAGGACGTCGCCGTCCATGACGTCGTCGTGCAGCAGCGAGAAGTTGTGAACGAGCTCGACGGCGACCGCCGCCGGCAGCGCCGCATCGAGCTCGCCGCCCGACGCCTGCGCCGTCAGCAGCGCAAGGGTCGGACGGAGCGCCTTGCCGTTGTCGGCCGAGGTCGGGTTGCCGTGCTCATCGCACCATCCGAAATGAAAGTCGATGACCCGCCGCACGCCGCCGGGCAGCTCGGCGACGGCGCAGCGCAGCGCAGGATCGACAGTCGACCTTCCCCAGGCCAGCACCTCGTGTGGGGACCGCGGCGTGGCCGCGGACACCATGATCATCGGAGCCTCGCTCGTCCCGAGGCCGGTCTCAGGCTCCAACCTGGCAGTCCTCGAGGACCCCGAGCGCGTCGGGTACGAGCACCGCCGCCGAGAAGTACGCGGTGACGAGGTAGTTGATGACGGCCTTCTCGTTGATGCCCATGAACCGCACGGACAGGCTCGGCTCGACCTCGTCGGGAAGTCCCGTCTGGTGCAGGCCGATGACGCCCTCGTTGTCCTCGCCGGTCCGCATGACGATCACCGAGCTCGTCAGCTGCTTGGAGATCGGGATCTTGTTGCACGGCAGCAGCGGCACGCCGCGCCACGACGGCACCATCGTGTCGTGCAGCGGCACGTTGTCGGGGTACACGCCGGCCCTCGTGCACTCGCGGCCGAACGCGGCGATCGTCTTCGGGTGCGCGAGCAGGTACTGCGATCCGCGACGCCGTGAGAGCAGCTCGTCGAAGTCGTCCGGCGTCGGCGGGCCCGAACGCGTCCGGATGCGCTGCTTGAGGTCGCAGTTGTTCAGCAGCCCGAACTCCAAGTTGTTCACCAGCTCATGCTCCTCGCGCTCGCGCAGCGCCTGGATGGTGAGCTTGATCTGCTGCTCGGTCTGGTTCATCGGCTCGTTGTAGAGGTCCGCGACGCGCGTGTGGATGCGCAGCACGGTCTGTGCGACGCTGAGCTCGTACTCCCGCGGCGACAGCTCGTAGTCGACGAACGTGCCCGGCAGCGTCGGCTCGCCGGCGTGGCCGGCGGCCAGCGCGATCTCCGCCTGCCCGGACTTGTCCTGCGGCTTCGCGGGGAGCACCTTGTACGCGTCGAGATGTGCCTGCAGGGTCTCGCTCTGCGCGACGATCTTCTCGAACTCCTTCTGGCCGAGCGTCAGCACCGTGCCGGTCGTGACGGCCTTCGCGGTGAACTCCCAGAAGTCGTCGTCCTCGAGCAGCACCTCGAAGCTGAAGTGATCGCCGTCGGCCCATGTGCCGAGGACCACCTCGTCGCCGTACTTGCCCTCGCCGATCTTCTCGATCTTGCCGCGCGCGACCAGCACGACCGAGTCGGCCGGCTTGCCCTTCTCGACGATGACGTCGCCCGGCTGCAGCTCGACCTGCTTGAACTTGGCGGACAGAGCCGCGAGCACCTCGGCGTCGTCGTACCCGCGCAGGAACGGGATCTCCGTCAGCTCCGCGGGGATGACCTGGATCTTCGCACCCGTGTTCGTGAACTCGACCCGCCCATCGCCGATCGTGTAGCTCAGCCGGCGGTTGACGCGATACGCACCGCCTCTGGCTTCGACCCACGGCAGCACGCGCAGCAGCCAGCGCGAGGTGATGCCCTGCATCTGCGGCGCCGACTTGGTCGTCGTCGCGAGGTTGCGTGCTGCGGCGGTGCCAAGACTCAGCTGCGGAGTTTGCAGATCGTCTGCATCAACGGACATAGGCATGCTCCCGGTTGTCGAACGACACGTTGTGTGCACTCGCCGGCCATCCCCTTGGCTCCGCGCCAGCGCGATTCACCTTGAGAGCAAAGCGCCTGCATCCGTGTCATGCCACTTGTCCGCGCGTCGTGCGCGTTCGTCAAAGGCCGACGTTCCCCTCGACGGCTTTTTATACCAGGACGGGGAGGCTGGGGGGGCCGATATTCGGACTGATTGTCCGAGTGTTATTGCAACAATAATCGGTGTATCGGCGTGGCGAGGCCGTCATCCGGACCGCTCCCGCGACGCCGCCGCGATGAGCGGCGCCGTGCGGGGCGGGACCTGGCGCGTCAGCACGATGTAGCTCGTGCAGCGGCGGATCGCCGGTGTCGCGAGCAGGGCGTTGACGATCTCCTGGAGGTGTGCGGTGTCGTGCGCGACGACGCGGCAGATGAGGTCCTGCGGGCCTGAGATCGCATCGGCTTCGAGCAGCTCGGGGATCGCCTCCATGACGGCGACCGCCTCGGCGAGCTGACCCTGCGCGAGCTCGACGAGCATGAAGGCACTGATGGGATAGCCCATCGCGGTCGGGTCGACCTCGGGGCCGTGGCCGGTGATGACGCCGCGCGCCTCGAGCTTGTGCAGGCGCGCCTGCACGGTCCCGCGCGCGACGCCGAGCTGGCGAGCGACCTCGAGCAGGCCGACGCGCGGGAAGCGGCGCAGTGTCGCGATGAGGCGAGCGTCGAGCCGATCGATGGTCATATTGACCAGTCTGCCAGAACAAGCAGCCTCGATCCTGCCCTGATTGACCCGCAGGACTGAGCAGACTTGTAAACGGACGCTGGAAGGTCGACGCTCATGAGACGAGAGAGGACGTCCACATGTTCGAAGAAGCCCAGCTCTACTCCCCCGTGACGACCCACGACGGCGCCGTCACGGTCCACCTGCACGACGGCCATCCCGGCGCCCGCGATCGCGCCTACCGCCACAGGCGCAACGAGATCGCGGCCGCCGCGCTGCGCTGGCGCCCCGGCGAGCCGGCCCCGCTCATCGACTACCACGCCGACGAGCAAGCGGTCTGGCGCACGGTCTGCGAGCACCTCGCGCCGCTGCACGAGCGCTACGCGGTCGGCGAGTTCCGCGCGGCGGCGATCGGCGCGGGTCTTGCGTCCAACCGCGTCCCCGGCCTCGACGACGTCTCCGCGCGCGTGGGGGCGTGTAGCGGCTGGCGCTACGTCCCGGCCGCCGGCCTCGTCGACCTGCGCACGTTCTACGGCGCGCTCGCGCGGCGCACGTTTCACTCCACGCAGTACGTCCGCCACCCGGCGCTGCCGCTCTATACGCCCGAGCCCGACATCGTCCACGAGGTCATCGGCCACGGCCATCTGCTGGCCACCCCGACGTTCGGCGAACTGCATCGCCGGGCCGGCGCCGCCGCCGCGCGGCTGCAAACCGCCGACTCCCTGCGCTTCCTCTCGCGCGTGTTCTGGTTCACGCTCGAGTTCGGGGTCGTCGTCGAGGACGGCGAGCTGCGCGCCTACGGCGCCGGGATCCTGTCGAGCTACGGCGAGCTGGGCGAGTTCGGCGGGATGGACCTGCGTCCGCTGCACCTCGCCGAGATGGGGACGGCCGACTACGACATCACGAAGTACCAGCCGGTCCTGTACCGGGCCGAGTGCGTCGCCGAGATCGAAGCGGTCGTCGGCGAGTTCTTCGACACCTGCACCGACGAGTCGATCGAGGAGTTGCGCCATGAGCACGCTGTCGCCTGACGCCGCCGCCCGGGCGCGGAGTGCGCGCGGAGTGCGCGCGCACGAGGACCACATGCCGCTGCACGGCATCGACCACTTGGAGCTGTGGGTCGGCAACGCCGCCCAGGCCGCGTACGTCTTCACGCACGCGTTCGGCTTCACCGAGGTCGCCTACGCCGGCTTGGAGACGGGGCTGCGCGACTGCACGTCGCACGTCCTTCTCCAGGGGCGCATCCGGCTCGTGCTCACCGGCGCGCTCGGCGCGACGGGCGACCATGCCGAGCACCACCGCGCCCACGGCGACGGCGTCAAGGTCGTCGCGCTCGGCGTGCCGGACGCTGCCGCGGCCTACCGCGAGGCGCTCGCCCGCGGCGCGCACGGCGTGCTCGAGCCATACGACCTCTACGACGAGCATGGCACCGTGCGGCTCGCCGAGATCGCCGCGTACGGCGACACCGTGCACCGCTTCGTCGAGCGCGACGGCTACGACGGTCCGTTCCTGCCCGGCTACATCGAGGTGGCGCACGCCGGCGATCCTTCGCAGCCCACCCTGCTCGCCGGCATCGACCACGTCGTCGCGAACGTCGAGCTCGGCGCGATGGATGAGTGGGTGAAGTACTACGAGGACGTCTTCGGGATGCGCGAGCTCATCCACTTCTCCGACGAGGCGATCTCGACGGAGTACTCGGCGCTCATGTCGAAGGTCGTCACGAGCGGCGACGGCCGGGTGAAGTTCCCGATCAACGAGCCGGCCGAGTCCAAGCGCCGGTCGCAGATCGACGAGTACCTCGACTACTACGGCGGGCCGGGCGTCCAGCACATCGCGGTCTCGACGACGGACATCGTGGCGACGGTCGCCGAGCTGTCGGCGCGCGGCGTGAAGTTCCTGCGCACGCCGGAGTCCTACTACGCGCAGCTGCCCGAGCGCATCGGCGAGATCGACGAGTCTTTCGAGGATCTGCGCCGGCTCGGCATCCTCGTCGACCGCGACGACGAGGGCTACCTCCTGCAGATCTTCACGAAGCCGCTCGGCGACCGGCCGACGATCTTCTTCGAGATCATCGAACGCCACGGCGCGCGCGGCTTCGGCGAGGGCAACTTCAAGGCGCTGTTCGAGGCGATCGAGCGCGAGCAGGCGCTGCGGGGGAACCTCTGATGCGCTACGTGTCCATGGGAGAGGTCCCGCCCAAGCGCCACACGCAGGTCCGCGACGACGGCGGACGGCTGCTCGTCGAGGAGGTCATGGGCTACGAGGGCTTCTCGGGCAACGAGTCGATCCTCTACCACCGCCACTCGCCGTGCGACGTCGCCGCCGTCGGCACGTTCACGCCGATCGCGATCGAGGAGTGGGTGCCCGACGCGCACGTCCACCGCCTGACCGACACCGCGCCGCTCGCCGCCGCCGGGGACCCCGTCTTCGGCCGCCGCGTGCTCATGTTCAACGACGACGTCGAGATCGCGATCTGCAAGCCGGCACGAGAGCTCGACGCCTTCTATCGCAACGGCGAAGGCGACGAGGTGCTGTTCGTCCACGAGGGCTCGGGGATCGTCGAGACGATCTTCGGAGCCCTCCCCTTCGCGCCCGGCGATTACGTCGTGATCCCGCGCGGCACGACGTATCGCATCGCGCTCGATGCCGGCCCGCAGACGTGGCTGACGTTCCACACCCCCGGCGAGATCGAGACGCCCAACCGCTACCGCAACCGCTACGGCCAGCTGCTCGAGCATGCGCCGTTCTCCCAGCGCGACTTCCACCCGCCGCGCGCGCTGCACGCCTCCCGCTCCCGCGACGACGACGGCGGCGGCGAGCACGAGCTCATCGTCCGCGCCAGGCGCGGCCACCAGCGCTTCACCCTCGACCACCACCCGTTCGACGTCGTCGGCTGGGACGGCTACGTCTACCCCTACACGTTCAACATCTCCGACTTCGAGCCGAAGTCCGGCCGCCTGCACCAGCCGCCCACCGTCCACCAGACCTTCCAGGGCCCGAACTTCGTCATCTGCTCGTTCTGCCCGCGCAACCTCGACTGGGACGCGCTCGCCGTCGCCCTCCCCTACCACCACTCAAACCTGCAGTCCGAGGAGCTCATCTACTACGTAGAGGGTGAGTTCTCTTCGCGCGCGGGCGTTGGAGCGGGTGCGATGACGCTGCACCCGAGCGGCCTGCCGCACGGGCCGCAGCCGGGCCTCGTCGAGCGCTCGCTCGGCGCGACGCGGACCGAGGAGCTCGCGGTCATGTGCGACACGTTTCGCCCGCTGCGCCTCACGACGCTCGCCCGCGACCTCGACGATCGCAGCTACGCGCTGAGCTGGCACGAGTCGTCGCGCGCGCCGGTCGGCTGACGATGGCGCTCACCCGGCGACTGCGGCTTGACACGCGAGTCAGATGAGCGCCTTGCACCACCGTCCGCTGCCGTGGGGCGTCGTGCGCCCGCGCGGCGGCGGCCGCGCGCTGCCGGCGGTGCGGATCGGCGACGAGGCCGTCGTGCTCGCGGCGCTCGCGCTGCCGGCACCCGATCCGGACCTTGAGCGAGCGCTCAACGAGCCCGAGCTCAACGCGCTCATCGAGCTCGGGCCGGTGGTGTGGAGCGAGCTGCGCGCGCGACTGCGGGAGATCGTCGCTGCAGAGGCGGTGCCGGTCGCCGCGCGCGTCGCGCTGGCGGACTGCGAGGTGATGCGACCCGTGCGAATCGCCGACTTCGTCGACTTCTACGCGTCGCTGGACCATGCGACGAACTTCGGGCGGATCTTCCGGCCCGGGTCGCCGGCCGTGCGCGAGAGCTGGCGCCACATGCCGATCGGCTACCACGGCCGCGCCTCGACGATCGTCGTGAGCGGGACGCCGGTGCGGCGACCGCGTGGGCAGGTTGCCTACGGCGAACTCGCGCCCACGCGCGAGCTCGACCTCGAGTGCGAGCTCGGCTACGTCTGCGGCCCGACCGCGCCGGGGCCGCTCGCCATCGACCGCGCCGAGGAGCACATCTTCGGCGTCGTGCTCGTCAACGACTGGAGCGCCCGCGACGTCCAGCGGGTCGAGTACGAGCCGCTCGGCCCGTTTCTCGGCAAGTCCTTCGCCACGTCGATGTCGGCGTGGATCACCCCGCTCGACGCGCTCGCCGGCGCCCGCGTAAAGCCCCGCCCGCAGGACCCCGAGCCCGCGTCCTACCTGCGCGCGCGCTCGCCGTGGCTGCTGGATGTCGCGCTGGAGATCGAGGTCAATGGCGAGGTCGTGTCCCGCCCGCCCGCGCGCGAGCTGTACTGGACGCCCGCCCAGATGCTCGCCCACCTGACAGTCAACGGCGCGCTGCTCTCGGCGGGCGACCTCGTCGCGACCGGCACGATCAGCGGCGCGACCGCGGGCACCGAGGGATCGCTCGCCGAGCTGTGGCGCGGCGAGCGCTGGCTGGCCGACGGCGACGAGGTCGTCCTGCGCGGCCGCGCGGGCGACGTCGAGCTCGGTGACGTGCGTGGCCGCGTCGTGGCGCCCTGACGCGCGACCGGACGACGGCTTCGCCGGCAGCCCGTGGAGATCAGCGTTCGGAGGCCATCTCGTCGGCCGCCTTGGACTGCTTGGCCTCCTGCTCGGCGAGCGCCTCGTGCATCTGCGCCACCCACCCGCCGAGCTCGGTTGTCAGCACCGTCTCGCCGCGCTCGACGATCGTCTCGACGTCCGCCGCCGCCGGACTCTTGGCCGCCATGTCGCGCTGCAGGGCGTCGAGCGACGCCGCGGTCTGGTTGTACGCGACGATCGTGTTGTCGACCTGCAGGTAGCCGAGGTGTGCGAGGAACGCGCCGGCCAGCGCCGTGGTCGCCCCCACCCAGATCTCCGCCCCGGCCGCGGCGAGCACGGCTCCGAAGCCGCCGGCGGCGAGCGTGACGACCTGCATCCACGCGCGCTTGCGGGCGAGCTCGTCGACCTTCCCGCGGTAGTACCCCAGCTGGTCGTCGACGCGCATCGCCATGTAGCCCTTCGCGTCCAGAGCGCTGAGCCCGTCGTCTGGCGCCGCGGCGCCGTACATGGCCGGCGGGAGCGCGCCGGCGTACGGCGTGAGCGCGCCGCCGCTGGCCGCGGTCTGGATGAGCCCGCGATCGATGTCGTTGAGGCGCTCCGCCAGCCGGGCGTCCCGGGTCAGCGGCGCCGTGGCGCTGTCCAGCGCGGCCTGCGAGTAGACCCCCGTCCGCGTCCTGAAGCGATAGATCTCCGACTTCACGGCCTCGGCCGCCGCCCGCAGCAGGATCCAGCGCTTTCCGGCTCCGCCCCGATTGGCGATCGCGATGAGGGTCGCGACCACGATCGGCGTGACGACGGCGCCCCAGTGCAGCAGGTTCTTGAACCCCCCGTTGCCGACCTCGGTGTGCCAGAGCGCGATGACGGTCCCGACGACGCCGAGGGCGAGCGTCGCGCGCTGGAGCCTCTCGAAGGACTTGCGCGAGCGCCCCGCGAGCGCGTCATAGGTCGCGAACGACGTCCAGGCGCTCTTGAGGATCGGCTCGGCCTGCAGCTCCCAGGCGAGGCTGCGCGCGAGCCCGACCGGGTCAGCGGCCGCTGCGCGCCGGATGTCGCCGCGCTCGAACTCACCCCGAGGCGCTGGCCTGCGAACACGAGCGACGATCGCGCGCAGCGTGGATCGCACGCCGCCATTTCGCGGCGCGGGGGCGATCTCGTCGGCAAGGCCGCCGGTCCCGGCGATCGCGAACACCGGCCATCTCCGAGCGACGGCTTCGCGCACCTCCCCGCGCGCACCGTCGCCGCCGCCGGCCAGCACCATGGCGATGGGCGCGCCGGCCGCGAGCTCTGCGGCGAGCGCCGCCAGGAGCGCGGTCTCGCCACCCCACTGCGCGCTGTCGGCGAGCACGAAATGCGTGTGGTCGCGCGCGAGCGGGGCCAGGTCGTCTCCCGTGGCGCCGGCGCGCTGCACCTTGCCCGCGGGCGCGACGCCAAGCAGGACCGGCATGGACTCCGGCTTGCGCGCGCGCTCGTCTCCGACGAGCTTCATGACGCCGGCGTCCGTGCCGCCGTCGACGACCGCGGCGCCGGTGCGGGCGACCGCCGCGCGCACGGCGGGACCGAGCACCGCTCGCGCCGCGGCGTGCGCGGCGCCCGTCAAGTCGTCCGCTCCGCCGCAGACGACGACGACCGGACGGGCCACGCCCGTGTGCAGGCCGACGCGACGCAGCAGCTCGGCTGGATGTGCACCGAGCCCCTCGACGACCAGAGTCATGCGCGCATGATCCTCGACGCCCGCCGCGGCGGCAAAGCGCGCAACGCGTCACCCGCGAACGATCGGCGCCAGGGTCGGGTGTAGCCGAGCGCTATCGCAGCACGTTCCCGACATCGCCCGAGGCCGGCAGCCCGAGCAGCTCAGCGCCATCGGCCGCCTGACGTCGTCGAACCGCGCCAGCTCGCCCGGAGCGCCGCAGCCGATGCGACGCGCCCGCGCGGACGCGAAGCTAGGGTGCCGGCCGTGATCTCTCGCCGCTTCGGACTCGCGCTCGTGCTCGCCGCCGCCTTGGTCGCAGGCTGCGGGGGCGGCGACGACGCCGCGCAGACGACGAGCCCGGCACCGACCGCGACGGCGACGACCGCGAAGCCCAAGCCCGCGGGCACCTCCGATCGCGGCGCGCGGCGCTGCACGCGCGCGGCGTTCCTCGCCGCGCTGCTCGCCGACGTCGATCCGCAGCCGTTCAAGGTCGACGAGGTCCGCTGCGCGGGCGACTTCGGGCGCTCGCGCTTCGTCAACGCGGGCTGCGCCGCGCAGCAGGGCGTCGCCTGCGACGGCGCGAAGGTCGCCGCGTGGCGCCTCGGCGAGAAGCGCTGGCGGCTCATCGCCTACGCCGACGGGCTGCCGTGCGCGGAGGTCCGCCGCAAGGCCGCGGACTTCCCGCAGTCTTTGTGTGACTGACGGCCCGCCGCCCGCGTCCCGAGCGCGCGGGCCGGCCGAGTTCGGATAGACGCACGTTTCAGGCCTGTGAAGATCGCCGCGTGCGACCCGGGATGGCGTCCTCGCGCCAGTACCGTAGGTCGATGTGATCACGACCACCACCATCGACGCCGCGCCCAGCGAGGGCTTCGTCGCCGACGAGGCGCTGCTGAGCGGCGTGCTGGAGGACGTCATCTGCGCCAGCGAGGGCAAGCCCGCGCTCGAGCTGCACCGCCGGGCGGTCGCGCTCGGCCAGCGCTCGCGCGGCGGTGACGGCGCCGCGGCGGACGAGCTCGCCGGCCTCGTGGCCACGCTGGAGGTGCGCGAGCTCGAGCTGCTCGTGCGCATGCTGACCTGCTGGCACCAGCTCATGAACCTCGCCGAGGACAACGACCGCGTCCGCCGCCTGCGTGCCCGTGAGCTCGAGGAGGCACCCGCGCCGCGACGCGGCTCGCTACGCCATGCGATCACGAACCTCGCGGCGAGCGGCATCAGCGCGAGCGACCTGCACGACGCCCTCGCAAGCGCCGAGGTGCAGCTCGTCATGACCGCCCATCCGACCGAGGCGCGCAGACGCACGACCGTCAACAAGCTCGCCCGGATCTTCTCGATGCTGCGCTCGCTCGACGAGCGGCTGCCGGTCCCGGGCGAGCAGGAGGAGATGCGCCGCCGGATCGCCGCGGCGGTGCAGGAGCTGTGGGCCTCGGACGAGCTGCGCGCGGTCTCCCCCACCGTCCTCGACGAGGTTCGCGCCGGGCTCATCTACTTCACCTCCACGCTGTCTCGGGTCGTGCCGGCGCTGTACCGCGACCTCGACGCCGCGGTGCGCGAGAGCTACCCGGACGACGACGTCGTCGTCCCGCCGCTGCTGACGTTCGGCTCGTGGATGGGCGGCGACCGCGACGGCAACCCGAACGTCACGCCCGACCTGACCGCGATCGCGCTGGAGCAGATGAAGGAAGCCTGCCTGACGCACCTCGAGCGGGTCATCGGCGAGCTCGCCGGGCGCGTGACGCTGTCCGCGCGCGTCGCGGGCGAGTCCGAGGCGTTGCGCGAGCTGCTGGTCAACTCGGGCTCGCACGCGCCGGCGATGGCCGAGTTCGTCCGCGAGCGCAACCCCGAGGAGCCCTACCGCCAGCTCTTCAAGCTCCTCGCCGAGCGCGTCCGCTTCACGCGCAAGGGCGAGGAGGGCGGCTACCACCGCTCGGACGAGCTCGTCGCCGACCTGCGCGTCGCCGAGCGCGCCCTGCGCGAACAGCAGGCGGGCTTCGTGGCCGAGGACGCCCTGCGCGACGTCATCCGCCAGGTCGAGGTCTTCGGCTTTCACTTCGCGCGCCTGGACGTGCGCGAGCACGCCGACATCCACCGCCACGCGATCGACGAGATCCTCGGCGCGCTCGGCGTGCAGGAGGGCTACGCCTCGCTGCCCGAGGACGAGCGCATGGCGGTGCTCGAGCGCGAGATCGCCGACCGCCGGCCGCTCATCCCCGGCGACATCTCCGGCTTCAGCGCCTCGACCCGCGAGGTCGTAGAGACCTTCCGCACGATGCGCGAGCTGCTCGACGGCGCGCATGCGGGCGCGCTCGGGGCGTACATCATCTCCAATACGACCGGCCCCGCGGACCTGCTCGAGATCCTGCTGCTCATGAAGGAGGTCGGGCTCGCCCGCGCCGGAGGCTCCGGCGCGGTCTTGCGAATCGTCCCGTTGTTCGAGTCCGGCGACACGCTGGCCGCCGCCGCCGAAACGATGCGCACGCTGCTGCAGACGCCGGTCTACCGCGCGGCCGTCGACGCCGTCGGCGAGCAGGAGATCATGGTCGGCTACTCGGACTCCAACAAGGACGTCGGCTACGTCGCGTCGGGCTGGGGGATCTACCGGGCGCAGATCGAGGTCTCGAGCGTCATGCGCGAGCACGGCGTGCGGTGGCAGTTCTTCCACGGCCGCGGTGGCGCCGTGGGGCGCGGCGGCGGGCCGTCGAACGTCGCGATCCTCGCCCAGCCGCCAGGCACCGTCGCCGGGCGGTTGAAGGTCACCGAGCAGGGCGAGATGCTCTCGGCGAAGTTCTCCGTGACGGAGATCGCCCATCGCGAGCTCGAGCTGACGACGAGCGCGGTGCTGCAGACGACGCTCAACCGCGAGATCGCGGCGCCCGGTGTCGCGCGCTTCGAGGCGATCGTCGCCGAGATGGCAGAGCGCTCGACCAAGGTCTACCGCGGCCTCGTCTACGGCGACCCGGACTTCGCCGACTACTTCCACGCGACCACGCCCGTGCGCGAGATCCAGCGCCTGCAGCTCGGCTCGCGGCCGTCGCGGCGGCGCGAGTCCGCGCGGATCGAGGACTACCGCGCCATCCCGTGGGTCTTCTCGTGGACGCAGACGCGCGCGGTGCTGCCCGCCTGGTACGGGCTCGGGACCGCGCTCGAAGCCGCCCGGGAGCGCCACGGCACCGCCGTCCTGCGCGAGATGGAGCGCGACTGGCCGTTCTTCTCCGCACTGATCTCCAATGCCGAGATGGCGTGCGCGAAGGCCGATCTCGACATCGCGCGGCGCTACTCGGAGCTCTACGAGGACGAGGTCGCGCGCGAGCGGATCTGGAACGCGATCTCCGACGAGCTCGAGCGCACCGTGCGCGAGCTGCAGCACGTGCGCGGCGAGGAGCACCCGCTGGATCGCGAGCCGGTCTTGCAGCGCACGATCGCGCGGCGCAACCCGTTCATCGACCCGCTGTCGTTCGTCCAGCTCGAGCTCCTGCGCCGCCTGCGCGCGCAGGGAGGCGATCCGGACGACCCGGATCTCGTGCGGGCGAGCCTGCTGACGATCAACGGCATCGCCGGCGGGCTGCGCAACACGGGCTGACGCTCGCCGCGCCGCCGCGGCGAGCACCTATCCTGCCTGCGTCCCGATGACCTCCTCCGATCCGAAGCCTGAGCGCAGGCGCGTCTACGTCTGCGGCCACCGCAATCCCGACACCGACTCGATCGCGTCGGCGATCGCCTACGCCGAGCTGAAGAACCACATCGACTCCGACCACGAGTACAAGCCGGTGCGCCTGGGGATCGCCAACGCGCAGACGTCGTGGCTGCTCGAGCGCGCCGGCGCGCCGCTGCCCGTCTTCCTGCCGCACGCCAAGCTGCGCGTCCGCGACGTCATGCGCAACCGCTTCGCGATCGCCAACCGGCGCGATCCCGTGCGGACCGTCGGCCTGCTCATGGCGCCCAAGGACGTCGTGCCGATCGTCGACGACGACGGCGTGCTGACCGGCGTGCTGACCGAGCGCGCCCTGGCGCGGCGCTACATCCGCGAGTCGCGCGAGGCGTCGCGGCTGGACGCGCCGACGCCGATCGGCTCGATCGTGTCGGTGCTCGAGGGGACGCTCGCGTGCGGCTCGCCCGAGCAGGAGGTGCAGGGACGGGTGTGGGTGCAGGCGATGGACTCCGAGGCGGCGAGCAACGTCGAGCGCGGTGACGTCGTCGTCGTCGGCGACCGCGCGCGCTCGCAGCGGCGCGCGCTCGAGACCGGCGTGTCGCTGCTCGTGCTGTCCAACGGCGTGCAGCCCACCGAGGAGATCCTCGCGCTGGCGGCCGAGGCCGGGACGGCGATCGTCTCGTCGCCGCTTGACTCCTACGTCACGAGCCGGATGATCACGCTGTCAGAGCCCGTGCATGCGTTCGTCGAGGGCGACCCGCTGACGGTCGCGCTCGACGACCTCGTCAGCGACATCGCCGAGCAGATCAAGACCGTCCACTACCGCGCGGCGGTCGCGCTGGATCGCGGCGGGCGGCCGATCGGGCTCGTCACCCGTTCGGACCTCGTCAACCCGGCGCCGCGGCGGGTGCTGCTCGTCGACCACGCCGAGCGCGCGCAGAGCGTGCCCGGCGTCGAGGAGGCCGAGATCATGGAGATCCTCGACCACCACCACATCGGCTCGATCGAGACGCGCCACCCCGTGACGGCGATCTTCGACCCGGTGGGCTCGACGGCGACGCTCGTGACCGAGCGCTTCCGGCAAGCGACCATCGAGCCCACCCGGCCGACCGCGACGATGCTGCTCGGCGCGATCTGCTCGGACACCGTCCTGCTCACGTCGCCGACGACGACCGAGCGCGACCGCGCCGCGACGAGCTGGCTCGAGACGCTCCTGTCGCTCGACGCGATCGCCTTCGGCCGCGAGATGTTCGAGCGCAGCTCCGACGTGTCGCGGGTGTCGGCGTCCGATCTCGTCGTGCGCGACCTCAAGGAGTACGAGCTCGAGGGCGACCGGACGCTGAGCATCGCGCAGATCGAGACCGTCGGCGGCGCGCTCGCCGGCCGCACCGGCGAGCTGCTCGAAGCGGTGCGCGCGCACCGCGACCGCCACAGCCAGCTTCTGGCCGCGCTCATGGTCACGGACATCCTCGACCGCTCGACGAAGCTCATCGTCGCGGGCCCCGAGCAGCTCGCCGAGCGCGCGTTCGGCAAGCCCGTCGTCGACGGCGCGATCGACCTGCCGGGCGTCATGAGCCGCAAGAAGCAGGTCGCCCCGGTCCTGCTCTCGGCCGCGAGCAACGGCGCGTGACCGGCCCTGCGGTCAGCGAGCGCGCTCGCGTAGCAGCGCAGGTGTGTCGATCTGATCGGTCCAGGACCGAGTAGATCGACACACCCCTACGGCAGCAGGCTGTAGGCGAGCACGACGTCGAGCGCGAGCAGCGCCGCCGGCGCGATCCACAGCGCGATCGGGTCGTGCGCGCGCTGATGGGTGATCAGCGCTCCGAGCATGATCATCAGCACGAGCAGCGAGCCCGTGACCGCGAGCGACGGCACGGCGATCCCGACGAGCAGCAGCGTTCCGGTGAGGATCTCAAGCCAGCCCGTCGCCGTGCGCACGACGTCCGCGTAGCCCCAGCGCCGGAAGTCCGCGACCATCTTCTCCTGCCCTGTGAGCTTCGGGATGCCGGCCCCGACGAAGACGACGCCGAGGATCGCCGCGAGGATCGTGCTGAGCGTGCTCATCGCGCGGGACTCTAGTGCGCGCGGACCGCATCAAGGCGCGAATGTCTCCCGGTGGCCGATGCGCAGCGTCCCGGTGCAAGCGAGCGGGTTGCGAGCGATGCCCGAGCGAGCCGACCGCGCCCTGGCCCTCGCCCGCAAGCGCGACGCGATCACCGAGGATTGCGGTTCGCCTGCCCGGTGTGACGGCCCGCGCGCGTATCCTGTCGCCGCGCATGTCCGACCCGATCAAGATCGCCGTCGTCGGAGGCGGCTACGGCGCGAAGATCCCGCTGCCGGCCTACGCCGAGCTCGACGAGTTCGAGCCCGTCGCCGTGTGGTCGCGCCGGCCCGAGCGCGCTGCCGAGCTCGCGGACAAGCACGACGTGCCGCTCGGCACCGCCGACCTCGACGAGCTGCTCGGCCTCGACGGGCTCGAAGCCGTGCACGTCGCGGGTCCGGTGTCCCAGCACGCGGAGGTCGCGATCGCCGCGGCGCGGGGCGGGCTGCACGTCCTGTGCGAGAAGCCGCTCGCGGCGAGCCTCGACGAGGCCCGCGCGGTCGTCGCCGCCGTGCGGGAAGCCGGCGTCGTCGGCGCCGTGAACTACGGCCGGCGGTTGCAGGAGACGCGGGCGCGGCTGCTTCAGCGCGTGCGCGAGGTCGTCGGCAAGCCGCGGATGGTGTCGATCTCGCTCGTGCATTCAGACCACGCCGAGCCCGGCTCGCGCCCGTTCACATGGGTGCAGGACAAGTCGATGGCCGGCGGGCGGCTGCAGGGCTACGGCGTCCACGACCTCGACTTGCTGCTCGAGGCGTTCGGCGAGGTCGCGGAGGTCGCGGCCGCGACCGAGGTCGGCGTCGGCGAGCGCCGGGCGAAGGACGGCACGCCGCACACCGTCACCGCCGAGGACGCCTACGCGATCCTCATCCGCTTTGCGGGCGGGGGACTGGCACAGGTCAGCCTGACCTCGACCGCCCGCCACGCCCGCGGCGACGTCCTCGAGTTCCACGGCGACCGCGGGTCCGTGCGACTCGACGCCGACAAGGTGCTCTCCTGGGGCCGCGCCGGCGAGGAGCTTCAGACCGAGGGACCGCTGAAGGCGAGCTCGAAGGACGCGTTCGCGATCGTCGCGCGCAGCTTCCACGCCGCGATCCGCGAGGGCGCCGCCCCCGACCCCTCGTTGCAGGAGGGGCTGCGCGTGCAGGCGCTGCTCGACGCGATCCACCTCGCGGACGACGAGCGCCGCTGGGTCGCGCCGCAGCCCGTCTGATGGCGGAGGCGGTCTACCTCGTCCGCCACGGGCAGACGGAGAGCTCGGCGCGCCTCGCGTACTCCGGGCGCTCGGACGTCGCGCTCACGCCCGCCGGCCGCGAGCAGGCACGACGCGCCGCGAAGCAGCTCGCGGACGTCCGCATCGACGCCATCTTCTCGAGCCCGCTGAGCCGCGCGCGCGACACCGCGCAGGCGATCGCCGACGCCACCGGCGCGCCGCTGATCGTCGACGAGCGCCTTACGGAGGTCGACTACGGCCGCTTCGAAGGGGTCGATCGGGCGGGCGCCCGCGAGCTCGTCGGCCAGCCGTTCGAGGACTGGCGCGCGGACCCGTTCGGCTCGCCCGTCCCCGGCATGGAGCCGCTGGGCGACGCGCTTGACCGTGCCCGCGCCGCGACCGCCGACGCGCTCGCCGCCGCCCACCGGCCGGTGATCGTCGGCCACCAGGGAATCCTGCGGATCGTGCTCGTCGCCCTCGGCGAGCTCGCGCCCGAGGACTACTTCACGCTGCGCCTGCGCGAGGCCGACCCGATCCTCGTCGCAGATCCCGCCGTCGTGGATGTGTGACGTCGCTCCACGCGCTTGACGCGGGTGGGTGCGAGCGGTCTGCTTAGGTCGATGCCCGACCACGACGATCTCCTCAAGCGCTTCCAGCCGGTCCTGCGCTATGACTCCAACGAGCAGTTCTTCGCCGACAGCGCCGAGCAGTTCATGGTCAACCCCGGCAACGAGCTGCGCCGCAAGCCCACACCCACCGGCAGCGGCGCCGTCCTCGCCCGCGCTGGCGGCGAGCTCGCGCTGGGGTTCCTCGCGGCGACGCAGTACGCCGACGGCAGCCCCGTGCAGGAGGGCGACGTCATCGGGGTCGCGGGCCGAAACTACCGCGAGCAGTACCGCAAGCTGCGCATGAATCGGCCCGAGCTGACGAACGTCGTCTACGGCCATGCGATCGAGGTCAACGAGCGCGTCTGGCTGCAGTACTGGCTGTGGTACTTCTACAACGACTACCAGCTGTCGTTCGGTGCCGGCACGCACGAGGGCGACTGGGAGATGGTCCAGTTTCGGATGGACGACGAGGCGGGCCATCCGGACATCGCCGTCTACGCGCAGCACAGCTACGCCGAGCTGCGCCCGTGGGAGCGCGTCGAGCGCTTCCAGCCCGACGACCTGCGGCCTGTCGTCTACGTCGCGCGCGGCTCGCACGCGTCGTACTTCGAAGCGGGCTATCACCAGACCGAGGCGTGGTATGACCTCGCCGACGGCAAGCGCCGCATGAAGCACCGGCCCGTGCTTGAGATCCTCGGCACCGACGAGCCGGCTTGGACGCGCTGGCCCGGGCGCTGGGGTGACACGCTGCCCTCGAAGCGCGCGACGAAGGTCGTGGAGTCCAACAGCCCGACGGGGCCCGGCGCGAAGAAGCAGTGGACCGACCCCGATCGCCTGCTCGACAACAGGGTCGTGCCCAAGCACGGCAAGGCGTCGGCACCGCCCGACGTGCTCGTCAAGCGCCTGGGCGGCAGGCTGCGCATCGAGTACGACCTGACCACGCGTAGCCCGCGCGCGGACACCTTCGTCGTGACCGTCAACTCGATCGACGACACGCGGCCGCCGCGGACGCACAACGTGCCAGTGCACGTCAGCGGCCACGGCAAGGTGACGACGGAGGTCGTCCTCGATCCGCTGAAGCGCTACGACGTCTACACGAGCATGGTGGCGGGCGACCCGCCGAAGCCATCGGAGTCGACGCTCACGAACATCTCACCGTACGTCAAGCCGGCGCTCGCGGCGAAGGAGCGCGTGCTGGCGTTCCTCAGCGGCGCGGTCGCGCGCGCCCGCGGCGACCGCCGCCGACGCCGCTGAGCCGAGCTCTGGCGTCCGCGAGCGCGCGGCTTGCTCGCCGCACACCCGGCTCCGCCGGCCGGCGCCGCTGCGCGCTACCTCCGCGCCGCCGCGCGCTCGGCTTGCTCGCCGCACACCCGGCTCCGCCGGCCGGCGCCGCTGCGCGCTACCTCCGCGCCGCCGCGCGCTCGGCTTCGACGGCGTCGCGCACGAAGCAGCCGGCGACGTGGTCGTTGACCATGCCCGTCGCCTGCATGAGCGCATAGGCGGTCGTCGGGCCGACGAACCGAAATCCGCGGCGCTTGAGCTCGCGCGCGAGCGCCTTGGACTCGGGGGTCGACGCCGGCATGTCCGAGAGCGCGGCTGGCACGGGTGGCGGCGGGTCGGCCGGCGGCGCGAAGGACCAGAGCAGCTCGGTCAGCGTCTCGCCGCCGTCCTTCAGGGCGACCGTCGCGCGCGCGTTGGCGATCGTCGCCTCGATCTTGCCGCGATGGCGGATGATCCCGGCATCGCCGAGCAGCCGCTGCACGTCCTCCTCGCCGAACGCGGCGACCGCGGCCGGGTCAAAGCCGCGGAAGACCTCGCGAAAGCGCGGGCGCTTGCGCAGGATCGTGATCCACGACAGCCCCGACTGAAAGCCCTCGAGGCACAGCCGCTCGAGCAGCAGCCGGTCGTCGCGCACCGGCCTGCCCCACTCCTCGTCGTGGTAGGCGATGTACAGCGGGTCGGTCGTCGGCCAGCAGCGTTGCGGCTCGATGGTCACGCGTTCCCTTCAGCCTGCGTCGGTTTCGCTCGTTCTGCGTAGCACCTGCGCAGCGAGCGCAACGATTCAGACGCGATCCGTTCAACCCGCCCCCGACGACCGCATGCTGCAATCGGTGCCACGTATCGGCGAGTTCTACGGGATCGTTATCGAGATGTACTTCGCGGACCATCTGCCACCGCATGTTCACGCCCGCTACAGCGGCGACGAGGCCACGATCTTGATCGCTACCGGCGAACCGCTGGCTGGCGCGCTGCCCGGCCGCGCGCTGCGGCTCGTGCGAGAATGGACCCGATGAGCATCGTGCCGAGCTCGAAGCGAATTGGGCTCGTGCTCGGCGCCACGAGCAGCCTGCTGCCGTCAGGCCGCTGCCATGACTGAGCTGATCAAGGTCGACGACGTCGCACCGCTCGATGGCCACTGGCTGCGGATTACGTTCAGCGACGGAGCGGTCAAGGATGTCGACCTCGGCGAGTTGCTGGCGAGCGGTGGCGTGTTCGCGCCCATCGCGTCGGACCGGGCGATGTTCGAGCGTGTTCGGGTGAACGAGAACACGCGCACGATCGAGTGGCCGGGCCAGATCGACCTCGACCCGGACGTCCTCTACGGCCGCTTCGAGCCGGCCTCCGGCCATAGGATCTCGCGGCGGCTCGTCCGTCAGGCCGATCAGCCACGCGCGACCTCGCGCGGCTCGTAGCCCGGGCAGCTTCGCACCGGCAGCGGCGGGTACTTCGGGTAGCGGTCGTCCTCGCGCGCTCGCAGGCACATCGAGAACGACGAGCCGCGCGTGTTGCGGATGATCTTCTGGTGGCGGCAGGCGTCGCACAGGCCGGCGGGCGGCAACATCGCCTCCGAGCCTAATCGCCGGGGCCGGCTACGGCTTCGCCGTGGCGACGAGCTCGAGCGCGACCGGCAGCGGGCCGCTGCCCAGGATGCTTGCGAGCTGGCGCGCGGACGCGATCGTAAAGCCGCCCGAGATCTGCGAGCCGGTGCGGCCGTCGATGCCATCCGGATTCATGCGGTGGTCGATGTACGGGACCGAGACGATCTGGTCGTCGACGACGATCGCGAAGTGCTGGTTCGTGTCGGCGCCATACCCGCCCGGCACCACGCTGGCGGTTCGGCTGCCGCGCTCGGCGATCGCGCGCGTGAACCGCTGCCAGGTCTTCGCGCCCTCCGCCGTGAAGTCGAACGTCACGATCGGCTCGCCGCTGGCGCCGGGACCCTTCTCGACGTTCTGCCGGGGGTTGCGCACGGCGTCGCGGCGCAGGGCGACGTCGTCGCGCAGGACGAAGTACCGGCGGTCGTTCACGTCGGCGACGTCCCGGGCCTGCTCGCCGCGCAGGACCACCGTGCCCGGCTTGACCTCGCGGACCTCCGCGTCGTCGCGCTGGGTTGCCGGCGCGGCTTGCAGCGCGCCCGCCCGCGTCGCGGAGCCCGATCCGAAGACCGTCTTCGCCTGCGCGTCGACGGCGTAGAAGCGGCTACCCGTGCGCCCGTTGTTCTCCTCGACGCTCGCCGGCCGCTTGGCTGCCCGCGTCACCGCCTCGTAGAACTCAAGCGAACCGTCGGCGCCGGCGGCCATCCCACCGGTGACCTCGGGGTCGGTCGGCGCGGGCTTGCCGGACGGGCCGATGACGTTGGGCTCCCAGTCATAGAACGCGAGCGCTCCGGCGCGCGCGAGGGCGGTCGCGCCCACGACGTCCTTGGCGGGCACCTCGATGACGATGCGATCGCGACCGGCGCCCAGCACGTTGGCCTGGAGCTTGGCCGCCCGCAGCCGCTGGCACAGGATCGCCACGTCCTCGACCACGCCGCCTGCTCCGAGATAGGTCAGCCGCGTCGGCGAGTCGATCGCGGCGACCTTCGTGCCGCAAACGTCGGAGGCGACGGGCTCTGCGTCGTCGCTCGAACAGGCCGCGAGGCCCAGCGCCAGCGCGACCACGAACAACCAGCACAGCACCACGGTGATCTGGGACTGAAATGGACGTCGCATTCACATCCGAGTATGACACGACACGGTTAATGTGAACACCTGTGGGCGACCCTCCCGGGAATGGTTGCCCAAGCAACTACAATGCCCGGACCGTGGCCACGTTCCTTCGCCTGCTGACCTTCCTGCGCCCCTACCGGCGGGGCGTCTGGCTGTCCGGCGTGCTCGCCGCGCTGGCGATGGGGGCCACGGTCGCGATCCCCGCGCTGACCGGCGCGGCGATCAACGCCGTCGACGACGGCGACGGCGAGAAGCTCAAGCTGCTCGCAGCGTTCATCGCGCTCGCCGGGCTCGTGCGCCTCGGCCTGACCGTCCTGCGCCGGCTCGTCGCGGGCAAGGTGTCGCTCGGCGTCGAGTACGACCTGCGCAACCACGTCTACGAGCACCTGCTCGCGCTCGAGCTCGGCTTCTTTGACCGCCAGCAGACCGGGCAGCTCATGTCGCGCGCGACCGTCGACCTGCAAGCGGTGCGCTTCTTCCTCGGCTACGGCCTCGTGATCATCGCCCAGGCGGGACTCACGATCCTCTTCGCGGCGGTCGCGATGATCGTCATCGACCCCGGGCTCGCCCTCGTGGCGCTGTCCCCCGTGCCGTTCGTCATCTGGATCGCGCACCGCTACGGGCGCCGGTCGCGGCCGGCGCTGCAGGAGGTCCAGCAGCGGATCGCCGAGCTGACGGCCGACGTCGAGGAGAACGTCGGCGGCGTGCGGGTCGTCAAGGCCTTCGCGCGCGAGGACCTGCAGCGCGAGCGCTTCGGCAGGAGCGTCAGCCGCGTGTTCGACCAGTCGATGATCTCGACGCGCCTGCGCGCGTTCTACAACCCGTTCATCGCGTTCCTCCCGCAGATCGGCCTCGCCGGCCTGCTGTTCCTCGGCGGGCGCGCGGTCATCGACGGGCGGTTGGACCTCGGTGAGTTCACCGCCTTCTACACGTACATGCTCGCGCTGCTCGGGCCGATGCGCACGGTCGGCATGCTGCTCGGGCTCTCCCAGCGCGCGACCGCCTCGGGCGCGCGGATCTTCGAGATCCTCGACCGCGAGCCGGCGATCGTGGCGAAGCCCGGCGCGGGGCCGCTGCCCTCCGGCTCGGGTCGCGTCGAGCTGCGCGGCGCGACGCTCGCCTACGAGGGAGGCGCGGAGCCCGCGCTGCGCGACGTCACGCTGACTGTCGACGCCGGCACGACGCTCGCGCTCGTGGGCGCGACCGGATCAGGCAAGACGACGCTCGTCGGGCTCATCTCTCGCCTCTATGACGTCACGGCCGGCGCGGTGCTCGTCGACGGCGTCGACGTCCGCGACGCCGACCCGCGCGCGCTGCGCCGCGAGGTCGCCGTCGTCACCGACGACCCGTTCCTCTTCAGTGCCACCGTGCACGAGAACATCGCGTACGCGCGGCGCGACGAGGCCACGCGCGAGGAGGTCGTCGCGGCCGCCAAGCGCGCGCAGGCGCACGACTTCATCGCGGCGCTGCCGGAGGGCTACGACACGCGCGTCGGCGAGCGCGGGCTGACGCTCAGCGGCGGCCAGCGCCAGCGGATCGCGATCGCCCGCGCGCTGCTGGCGGACCCGCGCATCCTCGTCCTCGACGACGCGACCTCGTCCGTCGACGCGTCGACCGAGCAGCAGATCAAGCGCGCGCTGCAGGAGGTCATGGCGGGTCGCACGACGTTCGTCATCGCGCACCGGCTGTCGACGATCGCGCTCGCCGACGAGATCGCGGTGCTCGAGGGCGGCCGCCTCGTCGACCACGGCACCCACGCCGAGCTGCTCGAGCGCTCGGAGTTCTACGGCGAGATCGTCGAGAAGGGGCTGCCCGACCAGGTCTTCCTCACGCGCAAGGCGCTCGAGCCGGAGGTCGCGGGGCTATGACCCGCGCCGGAGCCCTGCGCCTCGACGTCCTGCGCCGCCTGCGCCAGACCGGTGGGCGCGGGCGCAAGCTGCGCGGCCTGCTCTCGCTGCTGAGGCCCTACCGCGCGCGCGTCATCTGGATGCTCGTCTCGCTCGTCGCGGCGACCGCCGCCGCCCTGGCGCCCGCACCGCTTGCGAAGTTCGCGATCGACGACGGCATCAAGCAAGGCGACATCGGCACGCTGAACCTCGTCGCGATCGCGTTCGTCGTGAGCGCGCTGGTCTTCTGGGGGGCGACCTACCTGGAGACCTACCTCGTCGGCTGGGTCGGCCAGCGCGCGCTGCAGGACCTGCGCCTGCGGATCTTCAAGCACCTGCAGGCTCAGCCGATCGGCTTCTACGAGCGCCGCCGCGCCGGCGCGCTCATCTCCCGCATGACCAACGACGTGCAGGCGCTCGACCAGCTCGTTACCGAAAGCGTCGTGACGCTCTTCTCGAGCTCGCTGACGTTGATCGGCACGATCGCGATCCTCGCGTGGCTGGACCTCGAGCTCGCGCTGCTGACGTTCCTCATCTTCCCGGTCATGGCGGTCGGCTCGCTCGCGTTCCGGGTGGTCTCGGCGGACGCCTACAAGCGCACGCGCGAGACGATCGGCTCGATCACGTCCTACCTGCAGGAGTCCCTGTCGGGCATCCGCATCGTGCGCTCGTTCGGGCAGGAGCCGCAGCACATGCAGCGCTTCCGGGAGCTCAACGACGCAAACCGCGGCGCGAACATGTCCACCGTGCACCTCAATGCCGCGTACTTCCCCGCGGTCGAGCTGCTGAGCGCGATCGCGACCGTCGGCATCCTGCTGTACGGCGGCTTTCAGGTGATCGACGGCGAGATGAGCGCGGGCGTCGTCATCGCGTTCGTCCTCGCGCTGAACGGCTTCTTCGACCCGATCCAGCAGCTCTCGCAGGTCTACACGACCTACCAGTCCGGGATGGCCGCGCTGGACAAGATCTTCGAGCTGCTTGAGGTCGAGCCCGACCTCGTCGACGCGCCCGACGCGTCCGAGCTCGGCGTCCTGCGCGGGGAGATCGAGCTGCGCGACGTGACGTTCAACTATGCGGGGGCGGACGGCCCAACGGCGCCCGCTGTCGCGGGCGTGTCGCTGAAGGTGCCGCCCGGTCAGACGGTCGCGCTTGTCGGGTCGACCGGGGCCGGCAAGTCGACGATCGCGAAGCTCGTGGCCCGCTTCTACGACCCCACGGAGGGCGCCGTCCTCGTCGACGGCCAGGACCTGCGCTCGGTCACGCAGGCATCGCTGCGGCGCCAGCTCGGCATCGTCCCGCAGGAGGGCTTTCTCTTCAGCGGCACGATCGGCGAGAACATCGCCTTCGGGCGCCCCGGCGCGACCGACGACGAGGTGCGCGCCGCCGCACGCGCGGTCGGTGCCGACGACTTCATCGAGGGCCTCGAGCGCGCCTACGACACGCCTGTCGGCGAGCGCGGCACGCAGCTCTCGGCCGGCCAGCGCCAGCTCGTCGCGTTCGCCAGAGCGCTCGTCGCGGACCCGCGGATCCTCATCCTCGACGAGGCGACGTCGAACGTCGACCTGCACACCGAGAGCCGCATCGAGTCCGGCCTGCGACGTCTGCTCGCGGGCCGCACGTCGATCGTCATCGCCCACCGCCTCTCGACGATCCGCCAGGCAGGCCGGATCGTCGTGCTCGACGGCGGTGAGATCGTCGAGCAGGGCACGCACGACGAGCTGCTGGACGCCGAGGGCGCCTACTGGCGGCTGTATCGCGACTGGATGGAGCAGGCGGCGGCATAGCGCACGTCGGACGCGCCGACGGCGACGACCTCGCGGGGGTCGCGAGATGCGGACGCTCGAAGATGGAGATCTCCGGGCGGGTCGCACGCGGCGGCGCCGTAGTATGCGCGTATGCGGCGCACCACCATCTCCCTCCCCGACGACGTGGCCGCCGCGCTCAAGCGCGAGGCACGACGTCGCGCGATGCCGGCCTCAGCGATCGCACGCGACGCGCTGACCGCCTACCTTGGCATCAGCGGCCCCGACGATCGGCGCGATCTTCCGTTCGCGGCGCTCGGTCGCAGCGGGCACTCCGACACCGCCAGCGAGATGGAAGAGCTCCTCGAGCAGGAGTGGACGGCGGATGCTGGCAGTCGTTGACGCCGGCCCCCTCTACGCAACCGCAGACGCCGACGACGACCACCACGAAGCCTGCCGCCGCGTGCTCTCGCGCGGCGACTTGCGCCTCGTCATCCCCGCCCTCGTCGTGGCCGAGGCCACGTACTTCGTCGGCCGCCGCCTCGGCGCGGCAGCCGAAGCCGCCTTCCTGACCGGAGTGGGAACGCTCGACGTCGAAGGTCCCGCCCGCGACGACTTCCCCCGGATGGCCGAGCTCGTCGAGCAGTACGCCGACTTCCCCCTCGGCGGAACCGACGCCTCGGTCGTGGCGCTCGCCGAGCGCCTCGAGGCCACCATCGTGATCACGCTCGATCGCCGCCATTTCGGCGCCGTCAAACCCCGCCACGCCGACGCGTTCGAGCTACTTCCGTAGAACGATGCGCCGCAACCCAAACCTGAGGAGCCGCTGTGTCGTACGCACGCATTTTCCTGAGCACGGTCATCGCGATCGCGGTCGCCTTCTACCTGCTCGGCGTCACGATCGTCGCCGCGATCTTCGGCGTCTTTGCCCTGATCGTGCTGATCATCGTCCTCAAGGAGGGGCTCTAGGAGGATCAGTGGCCGGTCGTCGAGAAGTGCATGTAGTCCTTCGTGTTCCCGCTCCACGAGCCGCCCCAGCCCCAGCCAATCGAGGCGAACGCCGCGATCGCCTGGCGCGTCACCATCCCGCGGCGATGGCGGCTGCGGTCGCGATAGCGCCGCGCTCTCGGATCGCGGCTCTGGCCGCAGCCGACGTAGGGGTTCTCGACCGGGTTGAGGTCGACCGCCAAGCCGTAGGCGTGATTGGACCACGCCTGCGTGGTGGCGGCGCGCGTGCATGGCGACGCGGCCGCCCGGCGGCATTCGAACGAGCCGCTGACGTCGCCGTCGGCCGGACGCTTGGTGGCGGGACCGTAGGCGTCGTCGAGCTGGAGGTGGCGAATCGGGAAGTACAGCCGGTAGAGCTGGCGAAAGACCCGCTGCAGCGGTCGCGCGGCGCTCTTGTTGACGACGAGCTGGCCCGTTTGCGGCCGGCCGTCGAAGTCGCGGTGCGTGACCGTCAGCAGCCGCAGGTCCGATAGCGCCACCGGGCAGCCGGGCTGCCACACCTCCGCCTTGCGAAGCTGGACGCGAACGTCGGCCGGCAGCGGCGCGATCGAGGACTGAAACGGCGACGCCAGCATCAGCGCCACCGCGGCCAGCCTCATCGGCCCTCCATACTGCCGGGCAAGGACTCGAACCTTGAATTCCAGGGCCAGAACCTGGCGAGTTGCCGATTACTCCACCCGGCAAGGCAGTGGGCGAGTATAGCCTCGCTACAGCCCTCCTCCCCTTCGCCGCGCGGGCGCGGGAAAGCTCCATCGGCGGTGCCCGCCGCAGGTGCCGAGGCTCGTCGCGCGCCGCACCTGGCACGCACGTCGCGCAGGAAGGCCCGCAGGCCGTCGGCGTCGCGGCTGTGGAGCACCGCGTGCGCGCCCGTGATCACGTCAGTGCGAGGAGGACTGCCCGTTCGGGGCGAACTGGGCCATGATCTGCGGCTCGAGGCCGGGATCGAGCACGACGAGCACCTCGCTACCCGCGTCGAGGACGGTGTCCGGCTTGGGCACGAAGCCCGACCGGCCGCGCGGGAGCACCGAGATGACGAGGGCGCCCTCGGGCAGCTGGATCTCGGAGATCCGGCGACCGGCGGCGGGCGCGTCTTCGGCGACCTCGACCTCGATGATCTCGAGCTCCTCGTCGGGCAGGTCGAGCAGGTGCACGAGCCCGTGGCCGGGCACCTCGTGCTCGATGAGGTTGAGGATGAGGTCCGTCGCGGAGACCGCCGGCTGGATGCCCAGCAGCTTGAAATGCTGCAGGTTGCGGGGGTTGTTGCAGCGGGCGATGATCCGCTCGCAGAGATACTTCTCCTTGGCGACCTGGCAGATGAGGATGTTGTCCTCGTCGTCGCCGGTGACCGCCACGACCAGATCCGCGCGCTGGATGCCGGCGCGCTCGAGGACCCACAGCTCCGTGCCATCGCCGTACTGGATGGCGTGCTCGAGCTCCTGCTCGATGCGCAGGTAGGCGCGGCGCTCCTGCTCGATGAGCGTGACCTCCTGCCCGTTGCGGATGAGCTCGCGCGCGAGGTTGAGCCCGACCTTGCCGCCGCCGACGACGATGACGTACATCACGGCCCCGCGATCTCGGTGATCGCTTCCTCGAACATCGCGATGCCGAGCTTGACCGCGCAGACGGTGTGCAGGCCCTGCTCGGCATACCAGTCCGAGCGCGCCGGGTCGAGCACGCGGACGATGACGTGGCTCACGTGAAAGCGCCGCTGCGCGATCTGCGCGACGAGGATGTTCGTGTTGTCGCCGCGCGTCGCGGCGATGAAGATGTCCGCCTCCGCGATGCCTGCGGCCAGGAGCGCGTCGATCTCGATCGCGGTGCCGACGGTGAAGCGCCCCCCGGCGTCCTCCCACGAGGTCTTCTGGCCGGCGTCCAACCGCTCGTGCGACAGCGGATCCTCGTCGAGCACCGAGACCTCGTGCCCCGCCGCGAGCGCGGATTTGGCGACGGCCGCACCCACGCGACCGGCCCCGACGACGAGAACCATCATGTGCCGGATGCTAGACGGTTTCCTGAGCCCGCTCCGTCTCAGCGTCCTCGCTCGCCGGAGCCGTCAGCAAGACGCGGCAGGGCGCCTTGCGCACGACGTACTTCGTCGCGTCGCCGACGAAGTTGTCGAGCGGGCCGCCGATCCCGCCGAGCCGCGCGCCGCCGCGAATCCGCGACGGCTCCTCGGCGGCCATCACGATGAGCTCCACGCCGCGACGGGTCGCCTCCGACACGATCCCCTCGCCCGCGCGCCGCGCGCGGACCGTCGCCGTCGCGACCTCGACCCCGTCGTACTCCTCGCCGACGAGCTTTGCGCGCGCCAGCGCGGCCCGGGCGCGCTTGAGCTGGCCGTCGGGCAAGCGCGCGTCCAGCGGCAGCGAAAGCGGGACCTCCAGCACCCAGATCGCCTCGATCGTCGCCACGCCGTCAGGGTCGTCGGGGTTGTCGGCCGCCGCGAGCCGGCCGGCCGTCTGCACGATGTCGTCGTCGAGCGGCGTTCCGAGGATCGGCACGAGGATCGAGCCGTATTCGACGCGCACGGGCTCGGCGCGCAACGCCTCGGGCGAGACGACGACGCGGCGCAGCAGCGGCAGGTCCGAAGCGCGGCGATGCGCGACGTAGAGCGCGATCCCCGCGGACATCCACACGAGCGCGACGTAGCGCGCGCCCTCGTGGAAGACGAGCAGGCTCACAAAGCCGAAGAGGGCCATCCCCGCACCGAGCACGGCCGGCAGCGGCAGGTCGCCGCCACCGACCCGCACGGACCACGGGATCCGGTACGGCCGCTCGCGCTCGGGCTCGCGGTAGCGCAGCACGCAGATCGAGACATGCGCGATCGTGAAGGCGAGCATCGCGCCGACCGCGTAGATGCCCACGAGGAAGTCGAGGTCCATCGGCACGACGAACGCGGTTGCGAGCAGCGCCGCCAGCGCGATCACGACGTACGGCGTCGAGTGCTTCGCGTGCAGCCGCCCGACCACGTTCGGGATCTGGCGGTTGGTCGCGAGCGAGTACGCGAGCCGCGATAGCCCGAGCATCGCTGCATGACAGGCGACGACGAGCGTCACCGTCGCGAGCGCCCCGATGGCGTAGCGGAACACGTCGGCGAGCCATCGCGGATCGAAGCGCTCGACGATCGCGAGCACCGGCGCCTCAAGCGCGTCG
Source organism: uncultured Actinomycetes bacterium (assembly GCA_963810605.1). GTDB lineage: Bacteria > Actinomycetota > Thermoleophilia > Solirubrobacterales > Solirubrobacteraceae > CADCVQ01. Next base: position 105,814 of record CAWEOF010000012.1, on the reverse strand, counting down.
CCGGTCAGCGGACTCTCCCCCGGCGTGATCGGCAGCGCCGCCACGGCGACGAGCGAGATCCCGACGTAGATGACGATGACCGACGCGGCCGCCGACGCGACGAGGCGCCGCAGGCCGCGGCGACCCACGCGCACCTCGCCGGCAAGACCGGCCGCCGACTCCAGGCAGGTGAACGCGATCGTGCTCACGGTCAGCGCGAAGATGAAGTTCTCCCAGGTCGGCGCCGTGCCGAGCTCGATGGTCGCCGTCAGCGCGTCGACGTCCACGACGAGCGCCACGCCCACGGCGATGATCAGCGCCTGGAGCACGATGTCCGCCACCGCGAGCGCCGCCACGCGCTCGCGACGCGAACCCGCGCCGCCGCCGAGGACGTTGCGCGCCGCGACGTAGCCGATGATCACGATGGCGATCGCGAGCTCGGGGGCGCCCGTCCCCAGCGGCGCCCAGAACGCGGCCATGTAGTTCGTCGCGACGAACGCCGTGACCGCGATGAGGATGAGGAAGTCGAGCAGGATCGCCCAGCCCGCGATGAAGCTCCACAGCTCGTTGAAGGCGTAGCGCGCGAAGACCGTCGCGCCCGCGCGGTCGGGGTGCAGCGAGGACCCTTCGACGTACGTCATCGCGGTCAGGACGAAGAACACGCCGGACCCGAGGAACACGATCGGGGTGAGCCCGAGCGCGTTCTCCGCGACGATCCCGAGCGAGAAGTAGATCGCGCTGGCGAGCGACGTCCAGACGATCGCAAACAGCGCCGGCGAGCCGAGGGCGCGGCCGAAGCGCATCAGAGGTGGCGCCAGGTGATGTAGAAGCGCCCGCCGCCGGCCGCGATGAACAGGACGCCGAGCAGGAAGCCGAGCGTCAGCGGCCCGCCGCCGTTTGAGAGCGTGACGGCCACGATCGCCACGCCGAGCACCGCCATCGCCGCGGACATGACGAGCGTGGCAAGGCGGTGGAGGCTGGGCTTGTCATTCATCGGTGGCTCCGTCCGCCTCGATGATGACGCGACACGGGCGCTCCGCGAGCACGGTCTCCATCGTCTTGCCGAACAGCGTCGTGCCGCTGCGCGCCGGAAGCGGCATGACGATCGCGTGCGCGCGCAGCTCGCGGGCCTCGTCGACGATGAGCCGCCCCGCCTGGCCGGGTCGCACCTTCTCGACGTGCCCGGTCACCCGCCGGCCGCCCTGCTGCTTGGCGGTCTCGATGATCGACCACGCCGCCGACTCCTGATCGGGAGGCAGCGGTGCGTCGATCGGGTTTGACTGCGGGACCGTGACGATCACGAGGACGTGGATCCCGCGGCGCCGGTCCGAGGCGAGCTTCGTCGCGGTCGCGAGCGTCTGCGAGCGGTAGCGGCCGACGTCGAACGCGACGAGCACCGACTCGTACTCGGCCTCGGTGTCGATGACCGGCTGCGGCTCGACGACCTGGTGCGTCGTCACGAGGTCCAGGCCCTGGCTGCGGCGGAAGACCACGTAGCCGGTCATCCCCAGGACCATCCATGTGACGCCGGCGAGCCCGACCGTCAGGTCCAGCGTGCTGACGACGACGAACGACAGCGCGGTCCCGGTCAGGCCGACGATCGCCAGCGGCGGGAGCGCGTGTCCGCGCCAGCGCAGCGTGCCGGGGCTTCGGTACGGGCGCCGAACGTCCGGCGCGCTGACGCGCAGCGCGATGAGCGAGAGGTGCGCCATCGAGAACGACAGCATCGCCCCGAACGCGTAGATCTTGCCCAGGAAGTCCGCCTGGCCGGGCGCGAGGGCGATGCAGGCGATTGCGGAGAAGACGAGGATCCCGACGTAGGGCGTCTGGTAGCGATGGTGCAGGCGCCGCATCGTGTCCGGCAGCTGGCGATACATGCCCATCGAGTACACGAGCCGCGAGACGCCGAGCACGCCGGCGTTCGTGGCGGCGATGAGGATCGTGACGGCCAGCACGGCCACGTACGCCTCCGCGAAGCCCTGAAACGCCCCGAGGTCCATGCCGGACACGACGCCGATGATCGGATCGTTGGCGTAGCCGCCGTCCTCCGGCGCGACCCCGAGCAGCGTCCTGCAGTCGCCGTCGACGCACTCGACGGGGAGCGCCGAGAGCGCGACGAGCGGCAGCGTGAAGTAGATCGCGAAGACGGCGATCATCACGCGCTTGATCGCCGCGGGGATCGTCGTCTCGTGGTCGCGCGCCTCGCCGGCCATGTTCGAGATCGTCTCGATGCCGGTGTAGGCCACCGTGCCGATCGGGATCGCGAGGAGGAACTGGCTCAGCGTCGGCGTTTCGCCGAAGAACGACAGGTTGTCGAGCAGGATCTCGGGGTTGACGACGAGCCAGAAGCCGAGTGCGACGATCGCGAGCTGGCTGAGGAAGTCGACGACCGCCAGCACGAGGTTGACCGTCACGGCGTCCTTGACCCCGCGGACGTTGACGAGCGCGAGCAGCGCGATGATGACGGCCGCGCCGCCGATGTCCCAGGGCGCGCTCTTGAACCCGTCCCAGGTCACGCGCCCGGCGTAGTGGGCCGCGAAGAACGCCGAGATCGCGATCGTGATGATGTAGTTGAGCATCTGCGCCCAGGCCGTGAAGAACGACCACTTCTCGTTGAACGCGCGGCGGGCGAACAGCGACGAGCCGCCGGCCTCGGGGTACATCGAGGTCGCTTCGGCGTAGGTCGTCGCGGTGCAGTAGAACAGCGCGCCGGTGAGCAGGAACACGAGCGGCGTCAGGCCCGCGGCGAGCGCCGCGACCAGGCCGAGCGCGTAGTAGATCGACGATCCGACGTTGCCGTACGCGGTCGAGAAGAGCGCGTTGACCCCGAGCACGCGCTGCAGTCCGTGGAGTCGGCGTTCAGCCATCCGCGGCGCCAGTCTACGCGCGCCCGGGCGCCCTCGCTCCGCAGCTCCGCCCAGCCGTCTCGTGGCGCAGGACAAGGTCGCGCCCGACGGCGGCCGAGTCCTCCGACAGCGCCTCGAGCGTGTCGAGTATTGAGCGGATACCGCTCAATACTCGACATCGAGCCGGCCTGTGAGCGCTACTCCTGCTCGACGAACTCGAGGATCGCCTCGAGCGTGACGTCCCAGCCGAGCGTGTCGCCGCCGGTCGGCAGGCGCTCCTGCCAGTCCAGGCCGAAGCCGCGGCGGTCGACGACCGCGGTCAGCTCGATCCCCACGCGGTTCTCGGGGCTCAGCAGGCCCGGGCCGGGGAGGCCGATCCTGCCAGTCGCCTCGACCGTCTGCGTGTGGCCGTGGATCGTCAGCTCGCCCGTCGCCGTGAGCGCGCGCGTCCCGTCGCCTCCGATCTCGGACACGTCCCAGGTCACCTGCGGGAAGCGCGCGGCGTCGAGAAACTCCGCCGACAGCATTCGCTCGCGGATGACGGGGTTGTTGAGATCCAGCGTCGCGACGGGGACGCTCGCGACGAGGGTTCCGGCGGCGGCGTCGAGCGTGGCGTCGATCTCCCGGAAGCCGGCGCGGTAGTCGCGCGCACCGAGATGGCGGACTTTGAACGTCACCGACGAGAAGTAGCGGTCGGCGTGCCAGACGCCGCCGCCGAGGTGATCGGCGAGGAAGCTCGCGGTGGGCTCGGGCGGCGTGGACACCCGCCGCACTCTAGATGGTCGCGCTTCTCCGACCGCGATCCAGTCGGCGTTGATGGACCCACCCACCTCGGCGGCGCGAGGGACGAACTCTCGCGCCGGCCGAGCCGAGGTCTCTCAGGCGTCTACGCGATGAGCGGGATGATGAGGATCGCGACGATGTTCGCGACCTTGATCATCGGGTTGATCGCCGGGCCGGAGGTGTCCTTGTAGGGATCGCCGACCGTGTCACCCGTGATCGAGGCCTCGTGGGCGAGCGTGCCCTTGCCGCCGAACGCACCCTCCTCGATGAGCTTCTTGGCGTTGTCCCAGGCGCCGCCGCCGGCGGTCATCGAGACGGCCATGAAGAGGCCCACGACGATGACGCCGATGAGCAGCCCGCCCAGCATCTCGACGCTGAGCACGCCGACGATGAGCGTGAAGACGATCGGGATCAGCGACGGGATGATCATCTCGCGCTGCGCGGTCTTCGTGACGATGTCGACGCAGGTCGCGTAGTCCGGCTGCTCGGAGCCGTCCATGATCCCCGGCTTCTCCTTGAACTGGCGGCGAACCTCCTCGACGACGGCGCCGCCGGCACGGCCGACGGCCTCCATCGACAGCGCGGCGAAGAGGTAGACCATCATGCCGCCGATCAGCAGGCCGATGAGCACGAGCGGCGCGTCGATGAGGAACTGGACCGGCTCCTTGCCGGCCTCCTCGAGCTCGACGTTCAGCTCGATCTTGAACGCCGCGAAGAGCACGAGCGCCGCGAGCACGGCGGAGCCGATCGCGTAGCCCTTCGTGACGGCCTTCGTCGTGTTGCCGACCGCGTCGAGCGGGTCCGTGACGTTGCGGACGTCCTCGGGCATGTCCGCCATCTCGGCGATGCCGCCGGCGTTGTCGGTGATCGGCCCGAACGCGTCGAGCGCGACGATGAGCCCGCAGAGCCCGAGCTGCGCCATGACCGCGACGCCGATCCCGTAGATCCCGCCGAGCTCGTAGGAGCCGTAGATGCCGAGCGCGAGGACGATCGACGGCAGGGCGGTCGCCTGCATGCCCTGCGAGAGACCCGAGATGATGTTCGTCGCGTGGCCGGTCTGCGACGCCTCGGCCGTCTTCTTGACCGGGCTGAAGCGCGTCGACGTGTAGAAGTCCGTGATGAAGAACAGCAGCGCGGTGACGCCGAGCCCGATCAGCGAGCAGAGGTAGAGGTCGCCGACCGACGGCAGCGTGTCGTTCGTGACGATCCCGCCGGGGAACGCGATCCCGTCCATCAGCCACTTCGTGACCGGGTAGAAGAGGATCGCCGCGATGATGCCGGAGAGCACGAGGCCCTGGTACAGCGCGCGCTCGACGTTGCCGGCCGCCGACTTCACGGCGAACGTGCCGATGATCGAGGCGACGATCGCGACGGCGCCGAGCACGAGCGGGTAGAGCGCGACCTCGGTGAGGTTCTGGAACGTCAGGACGCCGAGCAGCATCACCGCGACAGCGGTGACGACGTACGTCTCGAAGAGGTCGGCGGCCATGCCGGCGCAGTCGCCGACGTTGTCGCCGACGTTGTCGGCGATGACGGCCGGGTTGCGCGGGTCGTCCTCCGGGATGCCCGCCTCGACCTTGCCGACGAGGTCGGCGCCGACGTCGGCGCCCTTCGTGAAGATGCCGCCGCCCAGCCGGGCGAAGACGGAGATGAGCGAGCCGCCGAAGCCGAGGCCGATGAGCGCGTCGACCGCTTCCTTCTGGCTCTGGTCAAACAGCCACGTCAGGATCCCGTAGTAGCCCGCGACGCCGAACAGCGCGAGGCCGACGACGAGCATGCCGGTGATCGCGCCACCGCGGAACGCGGCGTTCAGCGCGGGCGGGATGCCGCCGCGAGCGGCCTCGGCGACGCGGCAGTTCGCGCGCACCGAGACGTTCATGCCGATGAAGCCGGCGGCGGCCGACAGCAAGCCGCCGATCGCGAAGCCGACCGCGACCGCGACGGACTGCAGCGGGATGAGCACGACGAAGAGCACGGCGCCGACGATCCCGATCGTCGTGTACTGCCGGCGCAGGTATGCGGAGGCGCCTTCCTGGACAGCCTTCGAGATCGCCACCATCCGCTCGTTGCCAGGTGAAAGGGCAAGCAGCGAGCGCGTCGTCAGCACTCCGTAGAGCACTGCAAGGCCGGCGCACAGCAATGCGACGACGACCCCATGGTCCACCAGGAAATCACTCAAGGGAAACGGCCTCCAGAAGTCTTGTTGCGCCAGGGAGCTGTCTGCCGCACGGCAGCAGCCAGCGACCCCCCCGGCCGCGAGTAACGCGCGCGCAGTGTAACCGCAGCGGCGGCCGTCGCGCGGTGCGCCGTTAGCGGGGCGTCAGCGGCCCGGCACCCAAAGGCGGCCGCTGGACACGGCCGAGTCCGGGTCGCCGGGCTTCGGCGGCGACGCCGGCGCGTCTGCTGGCGCGTCCGCGGGCGCCGCCGACGGCGCCCCGGCCGGGGGCTTTGAGCCCGAGCGGGCGTACGCGACCTGCAGCTGCGACAGCGCGTCGCGCACCTGCTTGGCGTCGGGTCCGAGCGTCGGCTCGACGAGCGGCACGAGCGCCCGCGTGCCCTCGATCGCGAGGCGGACCTGCTCGAAGTCGGGCTCCTCGCCGTCGGCCGCGCCGGTCAGCCCGGCGCGTCGCGCACCCAGGTTCAGCAGCGAGATGACGGTCTGGATGAGGACGTCGTCGACGCGGATGCGCGCGAGCTCGGCCTCGTAGGCCGCGCGCATCTCCTCGTCGCTGTAGGCGTCGGGATCGTTCGGGTCGGGCGGCGGCGCAGGTGGGCGGGGGTCCGATTCGGTGCTCATGCGGGAACCTCCTGTGCATAGGTCGTCGTTGTCTCGCGCACCGCGTCAGCGTAGACCTCCCGCAGGTCCGCTCCGCCGAGCAGCGCCGCGCGCTGGCGCTGCGCGCCGTTCGGGCCGTCGAGCGCGGCGTCGATCCGCAGCTCCGAGCGCACCGGAGCGCTCCACGTCCACAGGCCCTCCACGGCGCCACGCGTCGGGATCTCGACGCCGCGGGCCAGGTCGATCATGCGGCCGTCCATCCCGTAGCGGATCGCGCGCCACATGTTCTCCTCGATCAGCCGTGGCGGCGGATCGACGAACGGCACGCCCTCGTCGATGTCGCGCAGCGTCTGGCCGACGCACGCGACGATCAGCGACGCGAGCCCGTCGGACTCCGCCGCCGTGATCTGCGCGTCGGCGATCCGCACCTCGATCGTCCCGTAGGTCGCGTGCGGGCGCACGGACCACCACACCTGCGTGTACTCGACGATCGAGCCCGTCGCGATCAAGAGCTCGAGGTACTCGCGGAAGGCGTCCCAGCTGCCGTACGCGTCCGGGACGCCGCAGCGCGGGAAGGACTTCGTGAAGGTCTGCGTGCGCACCGAGTGCAGCAGCGTGTCGTGGCCCTCGAGAAACGGCGAGCTCGCGCTGGCGGCGAGCAGCAGCGGCAGCACTGCGCGCAGGCGGTCGCACGCGCGCACGGCGCGATCGGCGTCGCGCACGCCGACGTGGACGTGCAGCGAGAACGTGTTGTTGCGCCGCGCGACGTAGCCGAGCCCGTCGACGACGCGGCGGTAGTGCTCGGTGTCGATGTTCGGCTGCTCGCGGTAGTCCGCCCACGGGTGCGTGCCCGTCGATCCCATCGCGACGCCGCGCTGCGCCGCGAGCGCGAACAGCCGCCGGCGCCGGTCGCGCTGGTTTGAGAGCGCGTCGTGGATGTCCTCGCCGCGCCCCGACACGATCTCGATCTCCGAGGAGATGAGCTCGCCCGTGATGGCCTCCCGCAGGACGGGGTCCGCGGCGCCGAGGTCGCGCAGCTCCTCGAATCGGGGCACGAGATCGAGCGTCTGCGGGTCCAGCAGCGCGAACTCCTCCTCGAGCCCCACGGTGAGATCCGTGGACGTCGCGAAGATCTCCTCGGTGCGCCTGAGGTCGATGGGCATCTTGCCAGGAGGCCGAGCGGCTACGTGAGGTAGAAGTACAGCGCGTACAGCAGGTCGACCGCCGGCGAGGACGTGTGGACCGTGACGTCCGGCGGCACCGACAGCAGCGCCTCGGCGTAGTTGAAGATGATCTTCACGCCCGCCTCGACGAGGTCGTCGGCGATCACCTGCGCCGCGGCGGCCGGCACCGCCAGCACCCCGACGACGATGTCCTCCTCCTCGACGATCGAGCGCAGCTCGGAGTTGTGGCGGACCTTCGTCGAGCCGACCATCTGGCCGACCTTGCGCTTGTCGGTGTCGAAGATCGCGACGAGCCGGAAGCCGTGGTCGGCGAAGATGTCCGACGAGGCGATCGCCTGACCGAGGTGACCGGCCCCGAACAGCGCGATGTTGTGCTGGCCGGAGGTGCGCAGGATCTTGCGGATCTGCGAGACGAGCGCGTCGACGTTGTAGCCGACACCGCGCTTGCCGAACTTCCCGAAGCCCGAGAAGTCGCGCCTGATCTGCGTCGAGTTCACATGCGTGTACTCGCTGAGCTCGCGCGAGGAGATCGTCTCCTTGCCCATCTTCTTGGCCTGTGAGAGCACCTGCAGGTAGCGCGACAGACGCGCGGCGACGCCGAGCGAGAGACGCTCGCCACCGGCGAGAGCGTCCTCGGGCGCCGTCGGGTCGGGCGGCCGCGGGGGCTTGGAAAGGACGCGGTCGCCGGGCGGCATCGAACGCGTCACTCTACCCAGATGCTCCCTCAGGGCGCCCTCCCCGACGAAGTGCTCGAACACCTCCCGGCCGTCGAGCACGACGACAGGTATGCGCTCGAGGTACGCCGCGTGCAGCGCGTCGTCGGTCTCGATGTCGATCTCCTCGAACGGCGCGCCGACGCGCTCGATGACCGCGCGGGCGTCGTCGCAGAGGTGGCAGCCGGGGCGGCTGTAGAGGACGAGCTTCACGCGAGCGCGCGCTCGCCCGAGGCGTAGGCGTCGAGCGCGAGGTAGTCCGGGAAGGCCAGCGCGCCGGCGTAGCGGGCGGCCGACGCGATCATCGCCGCGTTGTCGGTGCACAGCTCGCGCGGCGGGATGCCGAGCGTCACGCCGAGCTGCCGCAAGCGCTCGCGCAGGGGCCCGTTGGCCGCGACGCCGCCGCCGATCGCGAGGCGACGCGAGCCGCTGCGCTGAAGCGCCAGCTCGCAGCGCTCGGCCAGCGCCTCGACGATCGCGTGCTGGTAGCTCGCCGCGAGGTCGGCCGCGCGCTCGTGCGTGCGCTGCTCCCCGAGGTCGCGCACCTTGTACAGCAGCGAGGTCTTCACCCCGGCGAACGAGAAGTCCAGCCCGTCGAGGCCCCGCGCGATCGGAAACGCGAACGCCGCCGGGTCGCCGCCGCGGGCGAGCTTCTCAAGCGCCGGGCCGCCGGGGAACGGCAGCCCGAGCAAACGCGCGCCCTTGTCGAACGCCTCGCCGGCCGCGTCGTCGAGCGTGCGCCCGAGGACGTGAAACGACGCGCGGTCCTCCACGCGGGCGACCAGCGTGTGCCCGCCGCTGGCGAGCAGGCAGATGAACGGCGGCTCGAGGATCACGTCGGCCGAGCCCCCAACCCTCACGAAGTTCGCGGCGACATGGCCCTGCAGGTGGTCGACCGGCGCGAGCGGCAGCCCGCGCGCGGCGGCGATCGCCTTCGCCGTCGCGACCCCGACGAGCAGCGCGCCGACCAGGCCCGGTCCTTGCGTGACGCCGACGAGGGTGATCTCGTCGAGCGTGACGGATGCTCGGCGCAGCGCGTCGTCGACCGCGGCGTTCGCGAGCTCGAGGTGATGGCGCGAGGCGATCTCCGGCACGACCCCGCCGTAGGCGTCGTGGATGCCCTGCGACGAGATGACGTTCGACAGCACGTCGCCGTCGCCGCTGACGACCGCCGCGCATGTGTCGTCACAGCTCGTCTCGATCGCGAGGATGAGATCCATCAGGCGGGGGCCGGGTTGGGGACGTCGTCGAACCGGCCGGAGAGCGTCATCGGCGTGCGCCACATGATGACGGCGTCCTCGCCGTTGTCCTGGTAGTAGCGCCGGCGCCGGCCGGCGGCGCGGAAGCCGTAGCGCTCGTACAGCGCGATCGCACCGGTGTTCGACTCGCGCACCTCGAGCGTGAAGCGCGCGCGGGTGTCGTTGATGCGCTCGATCAGCCCCGTCAGCAGGGCGGTCGCGATCCCCTGGCGGCGATGGATCGGGTCGACGGCGACGTTCATGACGTGCCAGACGGTGTCGTAGCGCGAGCACACGAGGTAGCCGACCATCGTCTCGCCGCGCAGCGCGGCAAGACACCAGCCCGTCGACTTGGACAGCTCGAGCACGAACATCGCCAGCGACCACGGCGTGGGGAACGCGCGGCGCTCGATCGCGATGATCTGCGGCAGGTCCGCAAAGGTCAGGCGACGGATGTGGAGCGCGTCCTCGGTCACGGCTTGCTTCGGACTGCGTCGGGCTTGCGCAGGTAGTCGGGGACGACCAGGTCGCGCGCCGAGCCCGCCGGGGCGCGCCGTGCGAGCCGGCAGACCGCCAGGGCGCTGACGCCGTGTGAGTCCGATCCGTCCGCCGGGACGAGGCAGCCGGCAGCTTCGAGGTCGTCGCGAAATCGTAGCGCGCCATCCCCGACCGCCAGCCAGCCTTCACCGGCCACCTTGGCGATGTCCGACGGCGCGATCGCGAGCGGGCCGAGCACCTGCTCCCCGTCGCGCCAGCCGCCCGCGAAGACCTCCCCGCGGCGCGCGTCGACGACCGCCAGCACGCCCTGGCCGGGCTCCGGTCGCACCGCCGAGGCGAGCGCTTCGAGCGTCGAGACCCCGACAAGCTCGGCTTGAGCCGCCTGCGCGAGCGCGCGCGCCGTCGCGACGCCGATGCGCAGGCCGGTGAAGCCGCCCGGCCCGAGCCCGACGGCGACCCGGTCGACGTCGGCGAACGTCAGCCCGGCGTCGTGCAGCAGCTCGTGCGCGAGCCCGAGCAGCTGTGGCCCGTGGCCGGGTCGCTCGCCGGGCAGCGGATCGTGGCGAAGCTCCGCGGCGAGGGTGCCGCCCGCGCCCGCCCGCGCACCGCCCCCTGCACGCGCGCCCGCCCGCGCACCACCCCCTCCACGCGCGCCCGCCTGCGCACCGCCCCCTGCACGCGCGCCCGCCCGCGCGCCACCCCCTCCGGGCGCGCGGTCGTCCAGCAGGCCGACGACCGTCGCGGCCGTGGCCGTGTCGAACCCGAGGAGGATCACGGCTCTATGAACACGCTCCGGCGGTCGCCGCCGCGGTGCTCGAGCCGCACCCGCGCGGCGACGCGCTCGGGATCCAGGCCGACCGGGCTGCCGACCTCGGGCCATTCGACGAACGCCACGCGGTCGGGGCCGAGCTCGTCGGCGAGCAGCGACGGGTCCTCGTCGTCGAGCGCGCCGAGGCGGTAGAGGTCGAGGTGCGACACGGGCACGCTGCCGTCGTAGCGGCGCGCGATCGTGAAGCTCGGGCTCGTGACCGCGCCCTTCACCCCCAGCGCGCGGCAGGCGCCGCGCACGAACGTCGTCTTGCCGGCGCCGAGCTCGCCCGAGACGAGCACGATGTCTCCGGGCCGCAACCGCCGCGCCAGCTCGGCCGCGACGGCCTCGGTCTCGGCAGGGGCGGCCGTGTCAGTAGTCGTCGGCATCGGCGGTGCGGAGCCGCAGCCCCACGCCGAAGAGCGTCAGCGCGACCCCCACGAGGAACAGCAGCCGAGGATCGGAGCCTGTGTTCGGAAGCTCGACGGTCTCCGACGCGGCCCGCGGCTTCCTCGCGGCCTGCGGCTTCGTCGCGGGCTCCTCCGGCTTGTCGCCGGCGAGCGACACCGGCGGCTGCGGCGAAACCCCCGAGCCGCCGTCCGGGATCGTCTCGGTCTGCGCGATCGCGGCCGTCGGCGCGCCCAGCATGAGCGCTACGAGCACGACGACGACGCGGCGAGAGATCTGCACGACCGGGACTCTAGAGGCTGGCGCGGGCGGTACCCCGACGCTCGCGCTGCGCTACCGTCGCGGCGGTGCTCACCCCCGCCCAGTCCGAGCGATTGGAGGCGTGCGCGCGGGTGCTCGACGCGCCGGCGCGGATCGTCATGACGGGCGCGGTCAGCGAGGCCGCACGCGACGCCGTCACCGGCGGCGCTGGCCCGGGCGTCGAGATCCTCGTCGTCGAGCAGACCGAGGCCAAGCGCGTCGACGGCTCGATCGACGTGCTCTTCATCGGGCCGACGATGCGCTACAGCGACGCGCTCGACCTCTTCCAGCGCTGGCCGGGGCGGGTCGTTCCCGGCGGGACGCTGTTCATCTACGGCGCGTTCGCATCGCCGGCGCTGACGACCGCGCTGCTGCGGACCATCGGCTCCTCGCGCGCGTGGCGCTACTTCGGGCGCGAGGGCGCGCTGGCCGAGTACGTCCACGCCGAGCTGTCCACCGGCGAGCGGGTCCTCGACGCCATCGCCCAGGCCTCGCAGATGCCCTACTTCGCCCGCACGTTGGCGCGTCGGCGGGCCGCGAAGTACAGAGCTTCGTAACACCTGCGAGCTAGCCTCATCGGTATGGCAAAGACCGAGAGCACCCCCATCACGAAGACCGACGCGGAATGGCGCGCGTCGCTGACGCCCGAGCAGTACGAGATCCTGCGCAAGGCCGGCACCGAGCGCGCCTTCACCGGCCCGTACGTCAACGAGAAGACGCCGGGCATGTACCACTGCGCGGGCTGCGGCGCCGAGCTGTTCGGCTCGGACACGAAGTTCGACTCCGGCACCGGCTGGCCCAGCTTCACGGATCCCGCCGTGGCCGACGCCGTCGACCTGCACGAGGACCGCAAGTTCGGCATGGTCCGCACGGAGGTCACCTGCAAGCGGTGCGGCGGCCACCTCGGGCACGTCTTCCCGGACGGTCCCGGCTCAAGCGGCGAGCGCTACTGCATCAACGGCTGCGCGCTGACGCTGCAACCCGCGAGCGAGTAGGCGCCGGCGCGGGTATACCGGGGGCGTTCCCCATAGAAGGAGCGCGCCCGATGCAGTACTGGTTCGCGACGTCGACAGAGGAGTTCACCCCGTCGGAGATGCTCGAGCAGGCCAAGGCCGCCGACCGCGCGGGCTTCGACGCCATCGGCACCTCCGACCACTTCGCGCCCTGGTTCCCCGGCGGGCAGGCCGCGAACGCGTGGGTCTACCTCGGCGCGCTCGGGCAGGTGACCGCGAAGCCGATCGGGACGGGCGTCACGCCGATCGTTCACCACTACCACCCGGGCGTGGTGGCGCAGGCGTTCATGTCGCTCGAGGAGCTCTATCCCGGCCGCGTCTTCCTGGGCGCCGGCTCGGGCGAGGCGGTCAACGAGACGCCGCTCGGCCTGGACTGGCCGCCGTACGAGGAGCAGCGCCGGCGCCTGGAATCGGGGCTCGAGGCGATCACCCGGCTATGGGACGGGGAGACCGTGACGATGGACGGCGGCTGGTTTCGCCTTGAGAACGCGAAGCTCTTCACGCGGGCGCAGACGCGGCCCAAGCTCTACGTCTCGGCGTTCGGGCCGCGCTCGGCCGAGCTCGCCGGCCGCTACGGCGACGGCCTCTGGACGCTCGGCGACCCCGAGCAGGCGCCCGCGGTCATCGACGCCTACCGCGAGTCCTGCCGTGAGCACGGCCGCGAGCCCGGCGAGATCATCTTCCAGGCCGGCTTCGCGTGGGCCGACGACGAGCAGGCCGCGATCGACGGCGCGCGCCACTGGAAGCCGACGCAACTGCCCGAGCTCTACCTCGACGACATCTCCGACCAGGACGACATGCAGCGCCGCGCGGACGCGCAGATGAGCGACGAGCAGTTCGCGAAGGAGGGCTTCCTCATCGGCTCGGATCCGGGTGAGCACGTCGAGCGCATCCGCGAGATGGAGCGCGCGGGCGCGACCGCCGTCTGCCTGCAGCTCATCGGGCGCGCCGACCCCCTCGGCTCGATCCGCACCTACGGCGAGCGCGTCCTGCCGGCGCTGCGCGGAGCCGTGGTGGGTCGCTGAACCCCGCCTTGCTGTTCGTCGAGCCGCACTCGGACGCAGGGAAGGCGAAGCCTCCCCGCGTCGCAGCCGTCAGAACAGCCCGAGCTGGCGACCCTCGTCGTCGGCCGGCTGGCCCGTGCTGACCATCGACACGCTCGCCACGTCAGAACAGCCCGAGCTGGCGACCCTCGTCGTCGGCGTCGCGGTCGGGCGCCCAGTCCGGCCGTCCCGGCTCGCTCGCGGCGACGTCCTGCTCGGGTGCGAGCGGCTCGGGCTCCGGTACGGCGGGCTCCGGGTCCGGCGGCCCCCATTCGACCTGCTCGGGCTGGCTCGGAGGATCCATCGCGAGCAGCGCCGGCAAGCGCGCGACGTCGGCGCGCAACGTGTCCAGGAGCGAGCGCGTGTAGAGCGCGGCGGCGGGGTGGTAGAGCGGATACAGCCGCACCGCGCGCTGGCCGATCGTGATGATCTCGGCCTGCCCGTGCAGCCGCGAGATGCCGACCGGCTCGCCGCGCAGCAGCTTCGTCGCGAAGTTCCCGAGCGTGCAGATCACCCGCGGGGCGATGAGCTCGACCTGGCGCATGAGGTAGTCCCGGCAGTTGTCGATCTCCGCCGGAAGCGGGTCGCGGTTGCCGGGAGGGCGGCATTTCAGGACGTTCGCGATAAAGACGTCCGAACGGGTGAGGCCGACCTCGCAGAGCAGCTCGTCGAGCAGCTTGCCGGCCGCTCCGACGAACGGGACGCCGAGCTCGTCCTCCTTGGCGCCGGGCGCCTCGCCGACGAACATGAGGTCGGCATCGGCGCTGCCGGCGCCGAAGACGACCTGGTTGCGGGTGCGCGCGAGCTCCGGGCAACGGGTGCATCCGCGCGCCTCCCGGAAGACGGTCGTGAGCTCCTCGCGGCGCTCTTCGCTCGTGGGCACGGCGCAAGCGTAGTGACCCGCTATCGTGCTCGCTGGCGCCGCCGCGGGCGACGCTGACTTCCACACAACGCGACCGGTACCTCACCGAGGACTGGACCGACATGGACTTCGACTCACACCCGAGGCTTGCTGCCGGGACGACGCGCGTAGGCCGCGTCGCGGTCGTCGGTGCCGGCCGGCTCGGCACGGCGCTCGCCGCCTCGCTCGCGGACGCGGGCGTGTCCGTCGACGGCCCGCTCGGTCGCCAATTCGACCTCGCCGGCGACCTCGACGCCGTCCTGCTCTGCGTCCCGGACGCGCAGATCGGCGCCGCCGCGACGGCGATCGCGCCGCGGGCCGGCCTGCTCGTCGGGCATTGCTCGGCCGCGACGACCCTCGCCCCGCTCGCCGACCACGAAGCGTTCAGCCTGCACCCGCTCATGACCGTGCCCGTCGGCGGCGCGTGCTTGCGCGGCGCCACGGCCGCCATCGCGGGCGCGACACCCCGCGCGCTGGCCGCCGCCGAGGCGCTCGCGCTCGCACTCGGGATGCGACCTGTGCACGTCGCCGACGAGGACCGCGCCGCCTACCACGCCGCCGCGTGCATCGCCTCGAACTTCCTCGTCACCATCGAGGGCCTCGCGGAGCGCCTCGCGGCGTCCGCTGGCGTCGGCCGCGAGCCGCTCGTCGCGCTCGTCCGCGCAAGCGTCGAGAACTGGGCAGCCGGCGGCGCGCCGGCCGCTCTGACCGGGCCCATCGCGCGCGGCGACGAGGCGACGGTGCGGCGCCAGCGCGCGGCGGTCGCCGAGCGCGCGCCCGAGGATCTCGACCTCTTCGACGCGCTCGCCGACGCGACGCGCCGTCTCGCCGCCGAGCGCACGACCTCCGCGCCCTCCCCCGGCGGGGGTCTGGTTCAAAACGTCCACATGGTGGACGTTTTGAACCAGACCCCCCCGCGTGCGCACGCGCAGGCACCGGCATGAAGACGCTTCGGACCGTCGCCGAGCTGCGCGCCGCGCTCGCTCCCGCGCGCCGCGACGGCAAGACCATCGGCCTCGTGCCCACGATGGGCGCGTTGCACGACGGCCACCTCTCGCTCATCTCCAAGGCGCGAGCGGCGACCGACGTCGTCGTCGTGTCGCTGTTCGTGAACCCGACGCAGTTCGACGACGCCGAAGACCTCGGCGCCTACCCCCGCGACGAGACGCGCGACGCCCGCCTCGCGGCCGACGCCGGCGCCGACCTGCTGTTCGCGCCCCCGGCCGCCGAGGTCTATCCGCAGGGCTTCGCCACAAGCGTCCGCATCGCCGGCATCAGCGCTCCGCTGGAGGGCGAGTCGCGCGGCGAGGAGCACTTCGCCGGCGTCGCGACCGTCGTGGCCAAGCTCTTCAACATGGCCCAGCCCGACGTCGCGTTCTTCGGCCAGAAGGACGCCCAGCAGGTCGCGGTGATCCGGCAGCTCGTGCGCGACCTCGACATCCCCGTGCGGGTCGAGGTCGGCGAGACCGTCCGCGAGCCCGACGGCCTCGCGCTGTCGAGCCGCAACGCGCGCCTTCGCAACGGCGAGCGCGAGCGCGCCGCCGCGCTCGCGCGAGCGCTGGCCGCGGGGCGCCGCGCCGTCGCCGGCGGCGAGCGCGACGCCGCGGGCATCGCGGCCGCCGCGCGGGCCGCGATGCGAGAGCTCGGCGTCGAGCCCGAGTACCTCGAGCTCGTGACCCCCGACACCTTCGTCGCAGTCCGGCACATCGACGACGAGCGCGTGCTGCTCGCCGTCGCCGCGCGCATCGGGGATGTCCGACTCATCGACAACGAGCTGCTTGCCCCTCCGACCGGGAGTCACTGAACGTGCAGCGAACGATGCTCAAGTCCAAGATCCACCGGGCGACCGTGACCGGCTGCGATCTGCACTACGTCGGGTCGATCACGATCGACCCCGACCTGCTCGAGGCCGCCGACATCCTCGAGCACGAGCAGGTCCACGTCGTCGACGTCGACAACGGCGCCCGCTTCGAGACGTACACGATCGCCGGCGAGCGCGGGTCGGGCGCGATGCAGGTCAACGGCGCGGCCGCGCGGCTCGTGCACCGCGGCGACACGATCATCGTCATCTCCTACGCGCAGTACGACCGCGCCGAGCTCGCCGCGTACGAGCCGCGCGTCGTGCACGTCCAGGCGCAGACCAACGCGATCGTCGACGTCGACAGCGCGGTGTCCACCCTGCTCGTAGAGGCGCGCTGATGTCTACGCATCCCAGCCAGATCGCCGCCGCCGCGACCACCGATCGCCTACCCGTCACGCTCCCGCGCCTCGTGGAGATGAAGCGCCTCGGCGAGCCGATCGTCATGGTCACCGCGTACGACTTCCCGAGTGCGCGCGCCGTCGAGGCGGCGGGCGTCGACCTCGTGCTCGTCGGGGACTCGGGCGCGATGACCGTGCTGGGCTATCCGTCGACCGTGGCCGTCGAGACCGACGAGCTGCTCGTGCTCGCCAAGGCCGTTCGCCGCGGCCTGCGCACCCCGTTTCTCGTCGGCGACCTGCCGTTCGGCTCCTACGAGGTCTCAGACGAGCAGGCCGTGCGCACGGCGCTGCGCTTCGTCAAGGAGGCCGGCTGCGACGCCGTCAAGCTCGAGGGCGGCGGCCCGACCCCGGCCGCGCGGGCGCTGGCGATCGTGCGGGCGGGGATCCCGGTCATGGGCCACGTCGGCCTCACGCCGCAGACCGCGACCGCCCTCGGCGGCTACCGCGCGCAGGGTCGCAACGCGCCCGACGCCGCGCGCGTCGCCCGCGAAGCGCTCGCGCTCCAGGCGGCCGGCTGCTTCTCGCTCGTGTTCGAAGCGATCCCGTCGCAGGTCGCCGAGGAGCTCATGGCCAGGCTCGAGATCCCGGTCATCGGCATCGGCGCCGGACCCGCGACCGACGGCCAGGTACTCGTCTTCCACGACCTGCTCGGGATCCGCGAGGGGCTCGGCGCGCGCTTCGTCAAGCGCTACGCGGACATTCAGGACGAGATGATCGCCGGCGTCGCGGCGTTCGCCGGCGACGTGCGCAGCCGCCGCTACCCCGAGCCGCAGCACGGCTACTCCATCGATGCCGGCGAGCTACAAGCCTTCCGCGCGCACCTGACGTAGAGTCCGGGCCACATGGCCCGGCTCTCACAGGTCTTCGCGCCGAAGGACCGCTGGTTCTTCGACCTCTTCGAGGAGTCCGCCACCAACGCGCTGCGTGCGGCGGCCCTGCTCGACGAGATGCTCGACACGTTCCCCGAGCACGCCGACCTCGCGCGCTCGATCTTGCTCTGCGAGCAGGAGGGCGACCGGATCACGTACGACATCGTCCAGCGCCTCAACGCGACGTTCGTCACGCCGATCGACCGCGAGGACATCATCGCGCTCGCCTCGGGCCTCGACGACATCGTCGATCTCACGGAGGAAGCGGCCGACTACCTCGTCCTGTACCGGATCGAGGCTCCGATGGAGCAGGCCCAGCGTCTCGCGCACATCCTCAAGGAGTCCTGCCGGCAGATCCACGAGGCGATGCCCCGCCTGCGCGGCTTCAAGGACGTCTCGCACTACACGACCGAGATCCACCGGCTGGAGACCGACGGCGACCGGGTCACCCGCGAGGCGGTGGCGTCGCTGTTCGACACGGGGATCGACCCGATGGTCGTCATCCGCTGGAAGGACATCTTCGAGCGCCTCGAGGACGCGATCGACGCAACCGAGCTCGTCGCCAACCTGCTCGCGAACATCGTCGTCAAGAACGCGTAGACGCCCGCGGTCGCGTGGACTCGGACATCATCCTCGTCATCGTCGTGGCCACGGCGCTGGCGTTCGATTTCACGAACGGCTTCCACGACACCGCGAACTCGGTCGCGACGTCGATCTCCACGCGGGCGCTCGCGCCTCGCACGGCCGTCACGCTCGCCGCGATCCTGAACTTCGCCGGCGCGTTCATCTCGCTGAAGGTCGCCGCGACGATCGCCAGCGGGATCGTCGACGCCGAGATCGTGACGACCACGATCATCTTCGCCGGGCTCATCGGGGCGATCTTCTGGAACCTCGCGACGTGGTACTTCGGGCTGCCGTCGAGCTCGTCGCACGCGCTCATCGGCGGCGTCGTCGGCGCTGCGTTCGCGGCCGCCGGCGCCGACGCGATCAAGGGCGCGGGCCTGCTCGAGAAGGTCATCGTGCCGGCGCTCGTCGCCCCCGTGGTCGCGTTCCTCGCGGCAGGCGCGGCGATCCTCATCGCCTACCGGATGGTCGGGCGCCTGCGCCCCGGGCCGGTCAACCGCGGCTACCGCCTCGGGCAGATCGTGAGCCTCAGCCTGCTCTCGCTGTCGCACGGGACCAACGACGCGCAGAAGACGATGGGCATCATCACGCTCGCGCTCATCGCCCACGGCGACCTCACCGGCGCGAACCCCGATCCGCCGATGTGGGTCATCGTCTCGGCGGCGAGCGCGATCGCGCTGGGGACCTACTCCGGCGGCTGGCGCATCATCCGCACGATGGGCAGCCGGATCATCAAGATGGACCCGGCGCAGGGGTTCTCCGCGCAGACCGGCGGCGCGGCAGTGATCCTGACCGCGGCGCACCTCGGCTTCCCGCTGTCGACGACGCACTCGATCACCGGCGCCGTCCTCGGCGCGGGCGCCGCCAAGCGGCTGTCGGCGGTGCGCTGGGGGCTGGCCGGGAACATCTTCCTCGCCTGGGTGCTGACGCTGCCGTGCGCGGCCGCGGTCGGCGCGCTCACATTCGGCATCACGCAGATCTTCGGCACGGGCGCGCTCGGCCCGCTGGTCGTGTCCGTCTCGCTGCTCGCGCTCATGGCGGTCGTGTTCGGCAAGCGCCTGCAGCGCGGGCCGGCCCTGACGACGGCGGTCGACGGGTGATCTCCGCGATCAACACCGACGCGCTGCTCGAGCTCACCTGGGCGGCACCGCTGACGGTTCTCACCGTCACGATCGCGTGGGGGCTCGTCATCCGCGGCACGGCGCTTGCGCTCGAGGCGCGGCGCGACGGGCGGTCGGTGGCGGCGACGCTGCATGCGCTCGTGGCGGTGGCCGGCGGCACGCTCTTCACGTCGGTGCTCGTCACCGGGCTGCTGATCATGATCTCCTAGAGGGCGCTTCGGACCTTTCTACGCCGCGGATCCGCGCGCGAGGGCGCACACGCAGCGACGCAACGCAACTACCTTCGCCGCGCGCTCGTTCAAGACGTGCCATCGCGGGTGCACGACGTGCCCGCCATACATCTTCAGGAGGGGTACGGCATGTCATTCAAGCGTCTTGGGCTGCGCTCAGGAGTCGTTGCGGCAACGCTGGTCGCGGTCATCGCGTCCGCAGCGGCGGGTGCGGTCCGCGTTCCGCTGTCGGGCTGGTTCTGGGGCAACCCCGCTCCGCAGGGCAACGCCCTGAAGGCCGTCGACTTCACCGGCGGCCTCGGCTACGCGGTCGGTACGGCCGGCACCGCGCTGCGCAGCGACGACGGCGGCCTCACCTGGACCGGCCTCGCGACCGGCACCGCCGGCGACCTCACGCGCCTGCAGATCATCGACCCCGCGACCGTGGTCGTCCTCGGCGGCGGTGGCTGCGTCCTGCGGCGCACCGATGACGGCGGCAAGACCTTCAGGAAGATCTTCATCGTCGCGGAGGTCAACTGCCCCGACCGCGTGCAGGCAGCGCAGTTCGTCGACAAGACGACCGGCTACCTGCTGCTCGCCGACGGAGCCGTGCTCAGGACGACCGACGCCGGTGAGTCGTTCGCCAAGCAGACCGCCATCCCCGGCACCGCGGCCAGCGCGACGCCCGGCGGCGCGGTCGCCAAGGAGATCCTCTTCACAAGCCCGGACAGGGGCATCGCGTTCGTCTCGCCGTCTGGCGGCGGCAGCAGCGCCGCGTTCTTCACGACCGACGCAGGCGTGTCCTGGAAGCCGCTCACGATCCCGGCCGGCAGCGTCGACCGGCTCTATCGCCTGGATGCCAACACGATCTACGGCATCGGCGCCGGCACCCTGCTGCGCTCCGACGACGCGGGCCTGACGTTCGCCAAGCAGGCGTTCGGCGCCGGGCAGACGCTGACGTCGATCGGCTGCGCGGATCCGAACCTCTGCCTCATCACCACCGCTCAGGGCGCGCTGAACCGCACGACCGATGGCGGCGCGACGGTGACGCCCATCACCGCGTCGAGCGTGCCGCTCGCCGGCGCCGCGTTCGCGAGCGCGACCCGGGCGGTCGCCGTGGGTGCCGCCGGCCAGACGGTCGTCTCCGACGACGGCGGGACCAACTACACGGCGATCGGCGGCGACCTCGGCGGGGCGTTCTTCACGCTGCGTCGCGGGCCCGTCCCGACCGCGGCGTTCGCGCCGGGGGCCAAGGGCCAGATCGCCCTCACGGCGGATGCAGGCGCGACATGGAAGGTCGCCAACGTCTCGACGTCGGCGGACATCCTCGACACGTCGTGGTCGGACGCCAAGACCGGCTATGCCCTCGACGTCCGCGGCGGGCTCTTTCGCACCCTCAACGGCGGCGTGACGTGGCAGACGCTCAACGCCGGCGCGGGCGCGGCGCCGCGGGCAGTCATCGCCGTGCCGGGCTCCGACAGCGTCCTGCTCTTCGGACCGAAGGCCATCAAGCGCGCGACGGGCGGCGGCGAGTTCAACCCCGTGCCCGGCAAGCTCGTCACGCGGGCGTCGCTTGAGAGCGCCGACCTCGGCGGCACGGCCGTCTTCGCGTGGGGCGCGAAGGTCCTGCTCTCGTCGACGAACAAGGGGCAGAGCTGGAAGGCGCTGCGGCTGCCGAGCAAGAAGACGCGCATCCGGCAGGTCGCGTTCACCGCCTCGCAGGCCGGCTTCTTGCTCGACACGGCAGGTCGCGTGTGGAGCACGCGCAACGGCGGTCGGACGTGGAAGCAGTCGCTGTCGGCGGGTACGTCGGCCATCTCCGGGATCACGTTCGGCTCGTCCGCGAGCGGCTACCTGAGCGTCGACGGCTTCGGCGGCGATCCCGTCAACGCGTACGTCCTGCGTACCGGCGACGGAGGCAGGTCGTGGCGACCGCAGGCGATCTCGCCCGGCGTCGTCGCTGCCGCGGGCATCGTCGCTACGGACGCGAGCAAGGCGTTCGCGCTCGTCAAGGCGCGCGGCGGCGCGCCGGCCTCGCGCCAGCTCTTCGCGACGGCAAGCGGCGGCGACGCCGGCGTGGCCTCGCCGCTGAAGATCAAGGCAGCGCCGTCGAAGTTCACGAAGAGGACGCTGAGGTCGTCGAAGGGCAAGGTGACGATCTCGGGCACGCTCGCGGGCGCGATCGGCGGTGAGCGGGTCACGATCTCGGCGCGCGCCATCGACGGCGTCGACTGGACGAGCCGGACGGTGACCGCGGGCGCGAACGGCGGCTCGTTCTCGGCGACGTTCACCATCGCCAAGGCGGCCGTGTTCGTCGCCCAGTGGGCCGGCGACAGCGGACGCAACGGAGCGGGCACCGCGCCGCTGACCGTGAAGGTGACGAGGTAGGCAGGTCGCTTCGCCGGGGGGCGCCGCTGCCGTCGCCCCCCGGCGCCGCTGGCGTGGCTACTCCTCGGCGTCGCCGTACGTGACGGTCCGCAGGACCTTCGCGGGCGCGCCGGCGGCGATCGAGTACGGCGGGATGTCCTGCGTGACGACGCTGTTGGCACCGATCACGCTGCGCTCGCCGATCGTCACGCCGCTCGTGACGACGACGTTCGCACCCAGCCAGACGTTGTCGCCGATGCGCGTCGGGCCCTTCGAGCTGAAGCCCTGCCAGGTGATGGGCTTGTCGGGATCGTCGAAGCGGTGGTTGGCGTCGGTGACCATGCAGCCGTTGGCGAGCATGCAGTGCGAGCCGATCTCGACGAGTTCGACGGCCGCGACCATGACGGCGATGTTCAGGAACGTCCCCTCGCCGATCCTGATGCGGCCCGGCGCGGGCGAGGTGAGCCAGACGTCCGGCTCGAACTGCGTCCCGGCGCCGATCTCAAGGCGGCCGTCGTCGAGCATCTCGAGCACCTCCCCGTGCAGCGGCCAGCGGGCGAACGCCTCGCGACGCATGAGGTGCCAGTGGATCCGCGCGCGCCGCCACGGGAGCTCGTCGCGCTGATACCAGCGCCACTTCTGGACCCACAGCTTGGCCTGGCGCGCGAGCTCGTCCATGCGGCGAGGAGGCTACGACACCCTCCCAAGCGCGGTCTTGTCGAATTGTTCGCCGATATGGCGAACTCTTCGACAAGACCCCCTCGTGGGTACCCCTCGTCGGCGCCCGCGCGCCGCCGATCTCAGACCGCGGCTGCGACCTTCTTCGCCCGCCCGCGGCGCGCCTTCGGCGCCGCGCCGCTCACGCCGACCTCGGCGAGGTACTCGCCGGTGTGCGAGCCGGGGGTGCCGGCCACCTCCTCGGGCGTGCCACCGGCGACGACCTCTCCCCCGGCCTCGCCGCCCTCGGGGCCCATGTCGATGATCCGATCGGCCGTCTTGATGACGTCGAGGTTGTGCTCGATGACGACGACGCTGTTGCCCTGGTCGACGAGGCGGTGCAGGACCTCGAGCAGGCGCTGCACGTCCGCGAAGTGCAGGCCCGTCGTCGGCTCGTCGAGGATGTACAGCGTGCGCCCCGTCGCGACCTTCGACAGCTCGGTCGCGAGCTTCACGCGCTGCGCCTCGCCGCCCGACAGCGTCGTCGCCGGCTGCCCGAGCCGGATGTAGCCGAGCCCCACGGCATTGAGCGTCTCCAGCCGCCGCCGGATCTTCGGGATGTGCTGGAAGAACTCGAGCGCCTCCTCGACGGGCATCGCGAGCACGTCGGCGATCGTCTTGCCCTTGAAGCGCACGTCGAGCGTCTCGCGGTTGTAGCGCTTGCCGTGGCACTGCTCGCACGGCACGTAGACGTCGGGCAGGAAGTGCATCTCGATCTTGATCTGGCCGTCGCCGCGGCAGACCTCGCAGCGCCCGCCCTTGACGTTGAACGAGAAGCGCCCCGGCTTGTAGCCGCGAGCACGCGCCTCCTGCGTCTTAGAGAACAGGTCGCGCATGACGTCGAACAGGCCCGTGTACGTCGCCGGGTTCGAGCGCGGCGTGCGCCCGATCGGCGACTGGTCGACCGCGATGATCTTGTCGAGCTGGTCCAGGCCGAGGATCGCCGTGTGCTTGCCGGCGCGCGAGCGCGCGCGATGCAGGCGGTTGGCGACGGACTTGTAGAGCACCTCGTTGACGAGCGTCGACTTGCCCGAGCCCGACACGCCCGTCACCGCGGTGAGCACGCCGAGCGGCACCCGCACGTCGATCGACTTGAGGTTGTTCTGCGCGGCGCCGCGGATCTCCACGTGGCCGGACGGCTTGCGTCGCTTGGATGGCACGTCGATGACCCGCGTCCGCGCGAGGAACTGCCCCGTCAGCGAGCGCTCGACGAGCTCGATCTCCGCGGCGGTCCCCTCCGCCACGACCTCGCCGCCGTGCTCGCCGGCGCCGGGGCCCATGTCGATGACGTGGTCGGCGGCGCGCATCGTCTGCTCGTCGTGTTCGACGACGATCACGGTGTTGCCGAGGTCGCGCAGCCGCTCCAGCGTCCGGATGAGCTTGGAGTTGTCGCGCTGGTGCAAGCCGATCGACGGCTCGTCGAGGATGTACAGGACGCCGACGAGCGACGACCCGATCTGCGTCGCCAGCCGGATCCGCTGCGCCTCGCCGCCCGACAGCGTCGCCGCGGCGCGGTCCATCGACAGGTAGCCGATCCCGACGTTCTCCAAAAAGCGCAGCCGCTCCTCGATCTCGCGCAGGATCAGCCGCGCGATGTGGCGCTCGGTCTCCGAGAGCTGCACCTCGTGCAGCCAGCGCAGCGCGGCGACGACCGACAACCGCACGAACTCGTGGATCCCGAGCCCGCCGACGAGCACCGCGCGCGACTCGGGCCGCAGCCGCGAGCCCTTGCACGCCGGGCACGGCCGCACGCTCATGTACTCCTCGATCTTCTCGCGCGAGAACTCCGAGTCGGTCTCCTTGTAGCGCCGTTGCAGGTTGGGGATGATCCCCTCGAAGCGCGTCTGGTAGTTGCGCTGGCGCCCGTAGCGGTTGCGATAGGAGACGTTGACCGGCTCGCCGTTCGTGCCGAACAAGAAGAGATCGCGGTGCTCCTCTGAGAGGTCGTCCCACGCCACCTCGAGATCGGCCCCGTAGCGCTCGGCGATCGCCTCCATGATCTGCTCGTAGTAGCTCGAGGAGCTGTTCGCCCACGGCGCGAGCGCGCCCTCGGCGATCGACAGCGCCGGGTCGGGGACGATGAGCTCCGGATCGATCTCGCGCTGCGAGCCAAGGCCCGTGCAGCGCTCGCACGCGCCGTGCGGCGAGTTGAAGGAGAAGATCCGTGGCTCGAGCTCCGGCATCGAGGTCCCGCACTTCAGGCACGCGAACCGTTCTGAGAACTGCAGCGTCTCGCCGGCCGACCCGTCGCGCGGCAGCAACTCGATCTCGATGATCCCGTCTGCCAGCGCGACCGCGGTCTCGACGGAGTCCACGAGCCGCTTGCGCACGTCGTGGCGCAACACGAGCCTGTCGACGACCACGGCGATGTCGTGCTTGAACTTCTTGTCGAGCTCGATCGGATCCTCGAGCATCCGCAGCTCGCCGTCGACCTTCACCCGCGCGTAGCCGTCCGTGCGCAGCTCGTCGAAGACCTTGCCGTACTCGCCCTTGCGTCCGCGCACGATCGGCGCCATGACCATGAAGCGCGTGCCCTCGTCGAGCTCCATGACCTGGTCGACGATCTGCTCGACCGACTGCCCGGCGATGACCGCGCCGCAGACGTGGCAGTGCGGCTGCCCGACGCGCGCCCACAGCAGCCGCAGGTAGTCGTAGATCTCCGTGACGGTGCCCACCGTCGAGCGCGGGTTGCGCGACGTCGTCTTCTGGTCGATCGAGATCGCCGGCGACAGGCCCTCGATCGAGTCGACGTCGGGCTTGTCCATCTGCCCCAGGAACTGGCGCGCATACGCGCTCAGCGACTCGACGTACCGGCGCTGGCCCTCGGCGTAGATCGTGTCGAACGCCAGCGACGACTTGCCGGAGCCCGAGAGCCCGGTGATGACCGTCAGCGCGTCCCGTGGGATCGAGACCGTGACGTCCTTGAGGTTGTGCTCCCGCGCGCCGGAGACGACGAGACGATCGTGCTTGGCCACCCGGCCATTGTAGAGAGGCGAACAGACGTTCTATCGCCCGCAAGCCGCTCCTTGCGGGAAACGGCTACCCCTCGAGCGTGGCGTAGACCTCGTCGAGCAGCGCGCCGCGGTCGGCGAGGTCGAAGTTCTCCGCGAGGTACGTGTCGGTCTCCTCGCGCGTCTGGCCGTTGAGCGCCATGTTGAGCGCGATCAGGCGCGCGCCCTCGACGTCGTCCTCGCCGCCCTCGTCGGGGTCCGAGGCCAGGTCGCCGTCGACGACCGCCGGCGCAGGCTCGTCGTCGGGCGCCTCCTCGACCACGACGATCTCCTCCTCCTCCACCACGACGATCTCGTCGGGCTCGTAGGAGACGGGCGCGGCGGTCGTGTCGCCGGCTGCCCCGTAGAGCTCGCCCATGTTGCCCGACAGCAGCGACAGGTCGGCGCTCAACCGGTTGGCGCCGGTGCGCAGCGACTCGACGAGCGCGCCGAGCTCGGACTCCATCGCGTCGACGCGCTGGAGCATGAGCGCGGTCGCCTCGTGCACCTTCCCGACGTGATCCTGCGAGCGTGCGATGGCCTCGTCGCGGATCCGCTGCGACTCGCGCCCGGCGTCGTGCTCGACCTGGGCGGCGTGCTCGCGTGCCTCGCGCTCGATCGAAGCGGCGCTCGACTCGGCGGCCTCGACGATCGCCTGCACCTGAGAGCTCGCGATCGACGCCAGCGAGGCGCCTGCGGCCGGAGCGCTCGCGGGGGCGGAGGCCGAAGCCGGCGCGGAACGCGACGAGCGCTGCAGCCCCTCGACCTCGCGCGCGATCTTGGCGAGGTGCGCGTCGACGCTCGCGGGCTCGTAGCCGCGGCGGCCGATGGGGAAGTCTCTCTTCTCGATGGACTGACGGTCGAGGGCCAACTGGACCTCCGTGGATCTTCGCGGGCGGAGGCCGCAGACTAGTGGATCGACCGGGGGCGTTACAGCCCGCGAGCGCCGGGGTTCGAGGCTGCTAGCGCGGTAAGCGGGCGGCTCCGGACTCCGAGCCGTCGCGCTCGACGAGTCCGTCGCGCTCGAGCGCGGCCAGCACGCGCTCCAGGCGCGCGGGCGCGATCGCGCTCGGGATGGACTCACCGCTCGCCAGCGCGGCGATGACGCGACCGCGCGCCCAGCGGTCGGAGTCCTCGAAGCGCTCTGCCCGGCCGCGCCGCGTGGCGCGGTGCCGCCGGCACGCGACCCCGCGACGGGCACCACTGCGCCGCCGGGCAGCCGTCGCAGCGCGGCCGGCGGGCGGTGCAGAAGACCGCGCCGAGCTCCATCGCCGCCTGGTTCCAGTCGGCCACGCGCTCGCGCGCCACCAGCGCCTGCGGATCGGCGCCGAGGCGGGCGGCGACCCGGCGCACGTTCGTGTCGACCGCCGCCACGGGCTCGCCGAACGCGAACGACGCCACGGCGGCGGCGGTGTACGGGCCGACGCCCGGCAGCGCGCGCAAGCCCGCGGCATCCGGCGGCCAGCCGTCGCGAGCCACGATCGCGGCAGCCTCGCGCAGGCGCAGCGCGCGGCGGTTGTAGCCGAGCCCGACCCAGGCGCCCAGCACGTCCGCCGGCGATGCGGCGGCGAGCGCGCCCGCCGTCGGCCACCGGTCAAGCCAGCGCTCGTAGTACGCGACGACCCGCCCCACCTGCGTCTGCTGGGCCATGACCTCCGAGACGAGGATCGCGTAGGGGTCGCGCGTGCGCCGCCACGGGAGGTCGCGCCCGTGTGCGTCATACCAGGCGAGAACGGCGTGCTGCAGCGGCGCGTAGCTCACGGACGGCGAGCGTATCGCCGCGACGCCGTGGCGGCCGCGGGCGAGGGTCCGGCCGCCGCCGCGGAGCTCAGGCGGGAGCTTCGTTGGCCTGCGCGGTCGTCAGCTCGCGGCGCAGGTCGCGGATCTCGTCGCGCACGCGGGCCGCGTACTCGAAGCGCAGCTCCTCGGCCGCGACGAGCATCTCCTCCTCGAGCTCCACGATCGTCTGCTCGAGCTCTGGCAGCGTCATCGCCTCGGTGGCGGCCCGCTTGCGCTTGCGCTTGCCCTTGCCGGGGAGCTTTGACTCCGACTGCAGGAACTCCGCGATGTCCGAGATGCCCTTGACGATCGTGGCGGCGGTGATGCCGTGCTCCTCGTTGTAGGCGACCTGGATCGCGCGGCGGCGGTCGGTCTCCCGCAGCGCCGTGCGCATCGCGTCAGTCTCCTTGTCGGCGTACATGATGACCTTGCCCTCGATGTTGCGCGCCGCGCGGCCGATGGTCTGGATGAGCGAGGTCTCCCCTCTGAGGAAGCCCTCCTTGTCGGCGTCGAGGATCGCGACGAGCGAGACCTCGGGCAGGTCGAGCCCTTCTCTGAGGAGGTTGACGCCGACGAGCACGTCGTACTCGCCCAGTCTCAGGTCGCGGATGATCTGGATGCGCTCGAGCGTGTCGATCTCCGAGTGCAGGTAGCGGACCTTGAAGCCCATCTCGAGCAGGTAGTCCGTGAGGTCCTCGCTCATCTTCTTCGTGAGCGTCGTGACGAGCGTGCGCTCGCCGCGGTCCACGACGACGCGGATCTCGTTCATGAGGTCGTCGATCTGGTTGCGCGTCTCGCGCACCTCGACGGCGGGGTCGACGATCCCGGTCGGCCGGACGATCTGCTCGACGACGCGCCCCGAGTGCGCCTTCTCGTACTTGCCGGGCGTCGCGCTCACGAAGACGAGCGTCGGCGTGATCGTGAGGAACTCGTCGAACTTCTGCGGGCGGTTGTCGAGCGCCGAAGGCAGCCGGAAGCCGTAGTCGACGAGCGTCTGCTTGCGGCTGCGATCGCCCTCGAACATCCCGCCGATCTGCGGCACCGTCTGGTGCGACTCGTCGAGGAACGTGACGAAGTCGCTCGGGAAGTAGTCGATCAGGCAGTAGGGACGCGCGCCGGGCTGGCGGCCGTCGAGGATCCGCGAGTAGTTCTCGATGCCGTTGCAGAAGCCCATCTCGCGCAGCATCTCCATGTCGTACTGCGTGCGCTGCCTGAGCCTGTGCGATTCGAGCTGCTTGCCCTCGGCCTCGAGCTCCGCGCAGCGCGCGTTGAGCTCGCGCGCGATCTCGGTCACGGCCGCCTCGACCGAGCCTTCCTTCACGTTGTAGTGCGTGGCGGGCCAGACGGCGACGTGCTCGAGATCGTCGGCGATGAGCTCGCCGGTCAGCGGGTCGAAGTGCTGCAACCGCTCGACCTCGTCGCCGAAGAGCGTCGCGCGAAACGCCGTCTCCTCGTAGGCCGGGAAGACCTCGAGCGTCTCGCCGCGGACCCGGAACGAGCCGCGGCCGAGGGCGGTGTCGTTGCGCGTGTACTGGATGCTGACGAGCTTTCGCAGCAGTGCGTCGCGGTCGATGATGTCGCCCTTGCGCAGCACCTGCATGTTCATCTCGTAGGTCTCGGGCGAGCCGAGGCCGAAGATCGCGCTGACCGAAGCCACGATGATCACGTCGCGGCGGGCGAACAGCGCGGCCGTGGCGGCGTGCCGCAGCCGGTCGACCTCCTCGTTGATCGCCGAGTCCTTCTCGATGTAGAGGTCGCGGCTCGGGACGTACGCCTCCGGCTGGTAGTAGTCGTAGTAGCTGACGAAGTACTCGACGGCGTTGTCGGGGAAGAACGTGCGGAACTCGTTGCACAGCTGCGCGGCGAGCGTCTTGTTGTGCGCGAGCACGAGCGTCGGGCGCTGCAGCTCCTGGATGACGCCGGCCATCGTCATCGTCTTGCCGGTGCCTGTCGCGCCGAGCAGCGTCGTGAAGCGATCGCCGGCGCGAACCGACTCGGAGATCTCGCGAATCGCCTTCGGCTGGTCGGCGGCGGGGGTGAAGATGTCGTCGAGCTTGAACGCCGGCACGGCGATCCAGGGTAGCCGCGCTCGCGGCCGGCCTCTGGCGAGAACATGTCGCCCAGCGGCACCTACTCGCCAAGACCACGCGACAGGGGGGCGAACTTCGCGAGGCTGGCGCCTATGTGTCTGTATGCGACACCTTTTCGCCATCGTCGCCGCCAAGGCGTCCACGCAGCATGGCCGAATCACGACGCGGCAGCTCCGGGCAGCCGGGATCGACGCGCAGCGCACACGGCGGTGGGTCGTCGAGGGACGCCTTCACCGCCTGCATCGCGGGGTCTACGCCGTCGGCCACGAGGCGCCGTCCGTGCTCGGCGACTACATGGCGGCAGTGCTCGCATGCGCCGGCGGCTCGGCCCTCAGCCACCTCGCGAACGCACACGTCCTTCGGCTCGTGCGGGGCGACCCGCCGCCACCCGAGGTCACGGTGCCCACCCTCAACGGACTGCGACGGCCGGGCATCGTCGTCCACCGCGTCAGCTCGCTGCATCGGCTCGACCTCTCAGAGTTCGAAGGCATCCCCGTCACGACCGCGCCGCGAACGCTGCTGGACCTCGCGCCACGTCTCACGCCGGCGAAGCTCGCTCGGGCGTGCCACGAAGCGTGGGTCCACCACCGGACACCGCCCGCGAGGATCGAGGAGTGCATCTTGCGAAACCCGACCAAGCCGGGTGCCGCGAAGCTTCGCGCCGCGCTCGGCTCGGATGCCACGCTGAGCGCACTCGAGGACGGGTTCATCGAGCTCCTACGCCGGCACCGACTACCGATGCCGCGGACCAACGTCGACCGCCGCGGCGACAAGGTCGACTGCCACTGGCCCGAGCTCGGACTCACCGTGGAGCTGTTGAGCTACCGCTTCCACGCATCCCGGCAGGCATTCGAGACCGATGTCGCGCGGCGCCGGCGCTCGAACCACGTCGCGTTCACCTGGGGGGACGTGTTCGAGCGCGGCAGCCGGACGATCGCCGAGCTGACCGAGGCGATGACTCAGCGGCGGTGATACAGCTTCCCGTTGCGCTTGCGCACGTTCAACCGCAACGTCCGGCGGCTCGTGATCGGGCCGGGACGCACGGCGCGGTAGGCGTACTGGATCGAGCGCGTGTCGACGTTGTTGGGCAGGATCAGCGTGGCAAAGCGGACGATGCGCGTGCCGGCGGGCGCGGCGAACGTCCAGCTCGCGCTCGCGTCGCCCTCCGGTCGCGGCTGGCCGAGGAGCGCGGTCAGCGCGCCGCCGGCAGCGCAGCCGTTGCTCACCAGGCCCGTCCCCGACCTCGATCCGACCCATCCCACCGCCTCGTTGGCCGGCCCGATCGGGTCGCGGCAGGAGAAGACGGAGTAGACGTCGGCGCTCGCGGACGCGGGCGCGCGCAGGCCCGCCGCGGACGCGACGAGCAACCAGCGAGATCTCTGCATGTCAGACCCCTTCAACGGAGTGGCATCCCTGCCGGGTGCCGCCGAGCCTTCCTTCCCGACGGCGCGGACTCGCGTGGCCCCTACCCGACCCGAGATCGCTCCTATTTCCGGGGTGTGAATGTGCTCAGTCGAGCTTGAGCTCGGAGAGCTTCGCCCAGCGCGGATCGGGCTCGCGCTCGTGCGCGTGACCGTCGCCGGCCGTGTTGAGGTCGACCCCGCAGACCGGACACAGGCCGAGGCAGTCCTCCTTGCAGAGCAGCTGCGCGGGCAGCGCGAGCACGAGCGCGTCGCGCGCCCACGCGTGGAGGTCGAGCACCACGTCCTTCACGTACGGGCTCGACAGCTCGTCGCCGCCGCCGGGCTGGTCGATCTCGCGCGAGTCGACCGCGATCGCGGGCTCCGCCGGCTCCAGGCAGCGCATGCACGGCCCGCGCAGCGACGCGTCGAAGCGCAGCCGCAACGCGTAGCCGCCGCGCGTCATGGCCGAGATGTCGAGCACCGCGGTGACGACGGACGGCTCGACTGCGTAGCGCTCGCCGCCGAACTGCAGCGCGTCGAGCGCGACATCGAACTCCAGCCGCCGGCCCTCGCCGGAGGTCAGCCGCAGGCGCCCCAGATCGAAGCTGTCGGTCCGAGCAGGCATGGCGCGCCTCCAAGGCTAGTGGGTCGGTTTGGCGTCCTCGGGAAGCGTCGGGTACCCGGCCAGCTCGCGTTTGAGCACCTTGCCCGTCGCGGTGCGCGGCAGCGCGGCCACGAAGGCGATGTCGCGCGGGACCTTGAACGCGGCCAGGCCGCCCCGTACATGGTCCTTCACGTCGCGCTCGCTCAGCGTCGCGCCCTCCGCCAGGACGACGAACGCCTTCAGCCGCTGCCCGAACCGCGCGTCGTCGATGCCGATCACCGCGACGTCCTCGACGCCGTCCAGCCGCGCGACTTGGTCCTCGACCTCGCGCGGGAAGACGTTCTCGCCACCCGAGACGATCATCTCGTCGACGCGGCCGTCGACGAACAGGCGCCCGTCGTCGTCGAAGTGCCCGACGTCGCCCGAGGCCAGCAGCCCGTCGCGCATCGGCTTGTTGGCGCCTCCGGTGTAGCCCTCGAACACCATCTCGTTGCCGACGAAGATGCGGCCGGGGTCGCCGGGCGCGACCTCGCGGCCGTCGCCGTCGTACAGGCGCACGACCGTGCCGCGCACGGGACGCCCCGCCGTGCCCGGCGCCGCGCGCAGATCCTCCGGCGTGGCGACCGTCGCCCACGCGACCTCCGTCGAGCCGTAGAGGTTGTAGAGGACGTCGCCGAAGACGTCCATGACGCGCGTCGCCAGACCGCCGGGAAGGGAGGAGCCGCTGGCGGCGATGACGCGCAGCGCGCCGAGGTCGTGGCGCGCGATCGCCTTCTCCCCCAGCTCGAGCATCCGCTGCAGCATCACCGGGACGACGACGAGCGCGGTCGCGCCGTGGTCGTCGATCGCCTGCAGGGTCGCTTCCGCATCGAACGTGCGGCGCAGGATGAGCGTCGAGCCGAGCGCGATCCCGAGGACGAGGTGCGCAAAGCCCCACGAGTGGAACATCGGGGCCGCGACGAGCGTGCGCTCGCGGGCGCGCAGCGGGATCGACGCGAGCAGCGCGGCGGCCGGGTCCAGCGAGGCGGGCTGGTGGCGCTTCGCGCCCTTCGGCGCGCCGGTCGTGCCGCTCGTGAGGATGACGACGCGGCCGCGCGAGTCGGGCACCGGCAGGTCCGCGGGGTCGCCGGTCTCGATGAGCCGCTCGATCCGCGTCGCGTCCGTGCGCCCGCCGCCGTCCGACCAGCCGACGTAGCTCAGCCTGCCTCGGGCAGCCTCGCGTGCGGCGCCGGCGAGGTCCTCGTCGTAGAGGATCGCGCGCGGCTGCTCGCGCGCGCAGACGGCGGCGATCTCCGGCCCGGCGGAGGCCGTGTTGAGAAACAGCGCGCCGGCACCGAGCTTCGCGCACGCGACGGTCGCCTCGACGATGGCGCGGTGGTTGCGGCACAGGATCGCGACGCCGTCGCCCGGGCCGATGCCGGCCTCGCCCCACGCGCGAGCCAGCGCGTTCGTGCGCCGGTGCATGTCGGCGAACGTCAGCGACCCGCGCTCGTCGACGATCGCGATGCCCGCAGGCTGCTGGATCGCCGCCACGGCGTACCCGGACGCGACGCCGGGCCCCCAGCGCCGCAGCGTCGTCGCGGTCCCGGCGATCTTGCGCGGCCCCACCGGTCGCACGATCCCCGACGCGACGAGCATGCGCGCGGTGAACGCCTTCGTGGCGAGCTTGTCGCGGCGCGCGCTCACGGCAGGTGCAGGCCGGGGGGCATCGTGCCGCGCTCGATCAACCCGTGGATGTCGGCCGCGCGCCGCGGGTTGAGGTACACATGGCGCTGGCCCACGCTCGGCTTCTCCTCGAGCAGGCCGGCTTCCAGCAGCGCCTCGCCGACGTTGTCGGCGAGCGCGCGGTCGTTGCCCGCGAAGCCGCGCGAGAGATGGCGGAAGTCCGTGTGGTAGCCGCCCCATTTGCCCATCCCGTTGAGTCGCTGGAGGATCCTGCGGGCGATACGCCTGGCGGGCTGCGGGTCGTCGTGGGGTCGCGCCGCGGCTTCGCCGGACGTCTCGAGCAGGGCGAGCACCGCGTCCTCGTGCTCGGCGACCGACGCCGGGTCGGCCGGGCGGCCGCCGAGCCGCGCGATCGCCTCGGCGAAGTGCAGCGCGCGGGCGACGGGCGCGCGCCAGTCGCCCGCGTCGGCGACGACCTCCGGTGGCAGCGCCAGCGCAGCCGCCCGCAGCCGCGCGACCCCGGCGACCTGCTCCTCGAAGGCGACCACCGCGAGGTCGGCATCCTCGGCCTCGTGCGTCGCGAGCGACAGCGCGAGGTGGCCCTCGAGCGACCCGGCACGCAGGAGCAGATCGGCGGCGCCGAGCGGCGCCGGCGGCTGTGCGATCTCCACGAGCGCCCCGATCGTCGCGGCGCTGAGCAGCCACGAGCGCTCCCCGACGGCGTTTGAGTCCGCCCGCAGGACCGCCGCGACCGGTGCGACTGCCACGATCGCGTCGTCGCGCGCCGCGAAGACGACGGTCACCGGCTGCTCGCGGCCCGAGCGCGGGAGTGCGAGCTCGCGTTCAGAGCGGGCGAGCTCGTCTCGCAGCAGCGCGCGCAGCTGGGAGACTCGCTCGCGGGGCGCGGCGGTGCCGCCCGCGTCCTCGAGCGCCGTGGCGAGCGGGTGCATTGCTTGGAGCGTAGAGCCGGCGACCGCGGCGTGAGCCCGGGCGGAGCACCGCGGCGTGAGCCCGGGCGGAGCACCGCGGCGTGAGCCCGGGCGGAGCGCCGCGGCGCTGCCGCGTTCAGCAGGTGCGGGTCACGGAGCGGCGCGCCGCCGACAGCGTCGCCTCGGCCCTGGCGATGTAGCGGTCGTAGCGGGGTTGCGCGTCCGGCGCGTACTTCGGCTTGACGGTCCGCAGCAGCTTCAAGCGGTCCTGCGCGTCGATGCGCCTGGCGCGGGCCACGATGCACCTGCTCGCCGAGCGGTCGGACTTCGGCGGATCCGTCGCGACGTACGTGACCTCGTACTCGACGCCCGAACACCCCGGCTCGAGCGAGCTGATGTTGAGCAGGTAGCGGCTCGGCAGGCGCGGGAGGAGGACCGCCCCGACGTGGCCCGGGCTGGCCCCGGTCGTGCGCATCCAGCGCCGCTCGGGGTTAAAGAGCGCCACCCGCAGCGGCTGCGTGCACGTCGCGCTGCCCTCCAGCACCCGCACGAACACCGCGTTGATCGACTCGTCGGGGTTGCGGGCCAGGATCGAGTGCCAGTCCTGGTCGCCGGGGCGTTCGAGGAGCTCGGTCGCCTTCGCGGGCAGCGCCTCGATGGACTGCGCTCCGGCTGGGACGTCGGCGGCGTCAGGGTGCACCGCCGCGACGGCCACCGCGGGGACGCTGACGGCGAGCGCCAGCACGAGCCCCTGCACCCGAGTCCATGCCGCTTGCCGCGCCATGGCCATAGCGTATATGGACCCCGGCCGATCGCGCCGCCGAATCGGTCGCGAGGCGGCGATTCTCGACTGATGGCTAGGGTCCAGGGCATGTCCGGCTGGTTTGAGCACTTCGGCTTCGCAGACGTCGGCGACGGCCTCGTCATGGGGGCCTATCCGCAGGACGCCGACGACGTCGCGGCGATCGGTGCCGCCGGGGTGACGCGGGTCTTCAACCTCGTCCAGGATCTCGAGTACGACCCGGGGGCGCGCGAGGCCTGCGTCACGGCGTTCGCCGGGGCCGGCATCGAGGAGCGCCGTGTCGAGCTCGTCGACTACGGCAGCCTGACGCCGGCGCAGATCGAGGAGTCCGCGCAGGCCGTGCTCGCGTGGCTCGACGAGGGCGAGCGCGTCTACGTGCACTGCCGCGCGGGCTGGCAGCGCTCGGCGACGGTCGTCGCCGCGATCCTCGCGCTGCGCGAGGACGTCTCGCCGCACGAGGCGCTCGAGGTTCTGCGCGAGCGCAAGCCCACGGCGAACCCGCTCGCCCACCAGCGCGCGGACCTGTTTCGCTGGTGGGAGCTGCGCGCGGCCTGACCGCGGTTCCGTCGGGCGCGGGGCGTACGGTGGGTCGTTGGTCATGGAAGCCGCGATCCGTCTCCCCCTCACGCAGGTCTATGTCCGAAACGGCCGGCTCTACGTCGAGCAGCTGACCGTCGAGGACGAGACGGCGGCGCGCCTTGCCGCCGATCGCGACGACCCCGTGCGCTTCGTGACCGAGGCGATCGAGATCGGCGCGCGCGTCCTGGACCGCGAGCTCACCGGCGTCAACGCCGAGTTCGTGCGCGCGGAGTTCGAGAAGACCGCGCGTGAGCTCGACGCGACGTTCGTCGAGCGCGCGCGGCGCGTCGCCGAGCGCCTCGACGAGAAGGTCGACGAGGTGTTCGGGCCCGAGCACGGCCACGTGACCAAGGCGCTCGAGCGCCACTTCGGCGACGAGTCGTCCGTCGCGGTCCAGCACCAGGTGCGGGCGTTACTCGGCGAGGCGGCCGTCCAGCTACGCGACGACCTGCGCCGCCAGTTCTCCGCCGACGGCGACGCGAACCCGCTCGCGGGCTTTCAGAACGCGCATCTCGCCGCGACGAAGCAGATGGCCGATCAGCAAGCGAACACGCTGCGCGCGATGGTCGAGAAGCTCGAGTCGATGAAGCTCGAGATCGCCGAGCTGCGCTCCGAGAAGGTCAGGCTCGCGGAGATCGCGGCCGTGACGGCGAAGGGCACAGCCAAGGGGCGGACGTACGAGGAGGCCGTCGCGCTGGCGATCGACGCCATCGCCAGCGTGCAGGGCGACGACTGCGAGGCCGTCGGCGACGTCCGCGGCGAAGGCGGCCGCAAGGGGGACGTCGTCGTCGCGATCGACGCCTGCGCCGGGCCGGCGCGCGGGCGGATCGTCTTCGAGGCCAAGAACTCGCAGCTCTCGCGCAACCGCGCCTTGGCCGAGCTCGACGAGGCGCTGGAGACGCGCGGCGCGGACTTCGCGATCTTCGTCGTGCCCTCCGAGGACAAGCTCCCGGCCCGCACCCGCCCGCTGCGCGAGTTCAACGGCGACAAGATGTTCGTCGTCTACGACGCCGGCGAGGATGCGCGGCTGGCGCTGGAGGTCGCGTACGCGCTGGCCCGGGCGCGCGTGCTGATGAACCGCGGCGAGGAGGATGCGGTCGACGGCGGCGCGGTCCGCGCCGAGGTCGAGCGCGCGCTCGCGGCGATGGAGGACGTCCGCCGGATCAAGACGCAGCTCACGAACGCCAGCGGCGGGATCGATTCGGCGCGCCAGATCCTCGACTCGATGGCGGCCGGCGTGCGCGAGCGTCTCGGCGCGATCGAGCAGCTGCTGGCCGCGGCGGGCGCAGGGGCAGCCCCCGACAACACGCGCTGAGCGCCGCGGACGCGCTCCGAACGCAGGGCCTTCCGCTGCCCGGCTAGCCTCATCGTCGTGACGCGATCGGTGATCTTCGACTGCGACGGCGTGCTCGTCGACACCGAGCTCATCTCGAACACCGTGCTCGCGGACCTGCTGACGGAGGCCGGTCTGCCCACGACGCTCGAGGGCTGCATGCGCGACTTCCGCGGGCGGTCGATCGCATCGTGCCTGGCGATCGCGGAGCAGCGCTTCGGCGGCCCGCTGCCGTTCGACGTGGCCGCGCGCTACTACGCGGAGGTCGCGGCCGTCTTCGCGCACGAGCTCGAGCCCGTACCCGGCGTCGTCGACGCGCTCGACCGGATCGCGCTGCCGTCGTGCGTCGCGTCGAGCGGTCCGCACCACAAGATGGCGGTGACGCTGCGCACCACCGGCCTGTGGGAGCGCTTCGACGGACGCATCTTCAGCGCGAGCGAGGTCGCCAACGGCAAGCCCGCGCCGGACCTGTTCCTGCACGCGGCGCAGCGCATGGGCTTTGACCCGGCGACCACGGCGGTCGTCGAGGACAGCGTCCCCGGCATCGAGGCGGCCGTCGCCGCGGGCATGCGCGCACTCGCGTTCACCCGCCACTCGCCTCGCGAGGAGCTGGCCGCGGCGGGCGGCGAGCCGTTTGACGACATGGCGGAGCTGCCGGCGCTCCTGGAGGCATGACCACCGAGCGGATCGCACGGTGCGTCGTCGTGTCCGGCGACGTCCAGGGCGTCTTCTTCCGCGACTCCACGCGCCGGGAGGCGAACCGCCTCGGCGTCGCGGGCTGGGTTCGCAACCGCTCCGACGGCCGTGTCGAGGCCTGGCTCGAAGGCCCGCCCGAGGCGGTCGCCCGGCTCGTGCGCTGGTGCGCCGACGGCCCGCGACACGCGACGGTCGACGACGTGCGGGTCTCAGAAGCCGAGCCCGAAGGTCACGACCGCTTCGCGATCCGCTGACCGATGTAGCCGCTAGCTCAGCTCGCAGCAGGCGCTCCGTCAGCGTGACGCGAGGCGAAGCGGACTCGACGCCGGACCCGGACGGTCTAGCGGACTTCGGCCGGTTCGTCCTTGCCCTGCAGCCGCTCGCGGCCGCGCTGGACGGCGGCGATGAACTTCGAGAGGTTGACCTCGAGGGTGTTGAGGATCTCGTCGGCGTAGTCCTCGGCGCCGAGGCGGATCTCGCGCTCGCGGGCGCGGGCGTCCTCGATGATGTCCTCGGCGGCGCGCTCGGCTTGCTTGGTGACCTCTTCCTCGCCGACGAGCTGGTTCTGGCGCTCGCGCGCCTCCTTGACGATCCGCTCGGCCTCGCGCTTGGCCTCGGCGAGCATCTCCTGGCGCTCCTTGACGATCCAGCGCGCCTGCTTGATCTCCTCCGGGATCGTCGCTCGCATCTGGTCGAGGATGTCGTAGATCTCGTCCTTGTCGACGCGAACCTGTCCGGTCATCGGGACGAGCTTGGCGTTGTGCACCAAGTCATCAAGCTTGTCGATGAGTACGAGGACGTCCATAGCAACCCTTCAGTTCGCTAGCGGCTCAGCTCTTCCTTCAACCGTGCCGCGACCCGCTTTGGGACCAGTTCGTCGATCGCGCCGCCGAACATGGCCAGCTCCTTGATGCCGCTGGAGCTGAGGAAACTGTACTGGGGGCTGGCCATGAGGTAGAGCGTGTCGATGTCGGACGCCTGCAAGCGGTTGAGCTGGTGCATCTCGAACTCGTACTCGAAGTCCGAGATCGCGCGCAGTCCCTTGACGATGACCATCGATCCCTGCGCGCGCGCGAAGTTCACGACGAGCGTCGAGAAGGACTCCGCGCGCACCCCTTTCAGGTGCTTCGTGGCCTCGCGGATGAACCCCAGCCGCTCGTCGACGTCAAACAGCGTCGACCCCTTGCGGATCGGCATGTTCACGACGCCGACGATCACCTCGTCGAAGAGCTCGGACGCACGCGTGATGACGTCGAGGTGGCCGTTGGTGATCGGGTCGTAGGAGCCCGGGCAGACGGCGATGCGATGGTCAGGTGTCATGGATGCGGATGAGGGTGTCGCCGTAGCGTCGCTCGTCGGTCAGGGCGAGCGCCAGCTCCAGCGGTTCGCGGCGGTCGCTCTCGCTGACGACGCGGGCCCCCGGCGCGAGCACCGCGGGAAGCGCCTCGGAGAGCTCCCGCCCCAGCTCGGCGGCACGCCGGTAGGGAGGGTCCAGGAAGACGAGATCGTATGCCTCGCCGCGCGCGAACGCTGCACGAACTGCTGCGCGGGCCTCGCACCGCCGCACCTCGGCCTCGATCCCGAGCGCCCCGAGGTTCGCCCGGATCGCCTTGATCGCCTCCGGAGCGCGGTCGACGAACACCGCCTCTGCCGCGCCCCGCGACAGCGACTCGATCCCGAGCGCGCCGGAGCCGGCGAACAAGTCGAGCACCCGCGCGCCGTCGACGGACACCCCGAGCACGCTGAACAGCGCCTCGCGCACCCGATCGCTGGTCGGCCGGGTCGCATCGCCCGGCGGCGCCACGAGGCGCCGCCCCCGGTAGGCCCCGGCGACGACTCTCACGGCCCGCTCCAAGCAGGGGGTGGATCCATCCACGCTCCTGTGGGGAGCGCAGATGGATCCACCCCCCTCATGCCGGCAGCGGCTGCAGCTGGATGTCGCCGTATGCCGCAGCCAGCGCGTCGGCGAGCAGGACGTGCTCGGGCTCGGTGAGCTCGGGGTCCGTCTCGAAGAGCTCCTCGGCGTACACGCGCGCGGCCTCGACAAGCTCGACGTCCTCGGGCAGTCGCGCGAACCTGAACTGGGCGAGGCCGGACTGGCGCGTGCCGGCGATCTCGCCCTCGCCGCGCAGCTCGAGGTCGACGCGCGCGAGCTCGAAGCCGTCGGCGGTCGCCTCGACGGCGCGCAGGCGGGGCGACTGCTTGGGTCCGAAGAGCAGGCAGACCGACGCGTGCTCGCCGCGGCCGATGCGCCCGCGCAGCTGGTGTAGCTGGCTGATCCCGAAGCGCTCGGCGCCCTCGACGAGCATGACCGTCGCGTTGGGGACGTCGACGCCGACCTCGACGACCGTCGTCGCGACGAGCACGTCCACGCCGCCCGCGGCGAACGCGGCCATGGCCTCCTGCTTCTCGCGCGGGCGCATCTGGCCGTGCAGGAGCGCGACGCGATAGTTCGCGAGCTCGCCGCCGCGCAGCCGCTCGAACTCGACGGTCGCCGCCCGCGCCGCCAGCGCCTCGGACTCCTCGACGAGCGGGCAGACGACGAACGCCTGGCGCCCGGCGTCGAGCTCCTCGCGGATGCGCTCGTACGCCCGCGCGCGCTCGCCATCGCTCGACGCGACGTGCGTCGTGATCGGACGCCGGCCCCTGGGCAGCTCGCGCAGCGCGGTGACGTCGAGGTCGCCGTAGCGCAGCAGCGCCATCGTGCGCGGGATCGGCGTCGCGGTCATGTGCAGGACGTGCGGCACGAAATCCGCCCCCGCCTTCGCGTCGAGCGTCGCGCGCTGGCGCACGCCGAAGCGGTGCTGCTCGTCGACGACGACGACCGCGAGGCGATCGAAGGCGACGTCCGGCTCAAGCAGCGCGTGCGTGCCGACGATGAACGACAGCTCGCCTGTCGCGAGCTTGCTCAGCGTGTCGGCGCGCCGCTTGGCGGTCGTCGATCCGGTCAGCAGCGCGGTGCGCACGGCCTCGCCCGGCAGGAGCGCCTGGAGCGTCGCGAAGTGCTGCTCGGCGAGCACCTCGGTCGGCGCCATGAAGACGGCCTGCGCATCGTGCTCCACCGCGCGGAGGATCGCGTGCAGCGCGACGACGGTCTTGCCCGAGCCGACCTCGCCCATGAGCAGGCGCTGCATGGGGCGCGCC
Organism: uncultured Actinomycetes bacterium; assembly: GCA_963810605.1. Lineage (GTDB taxonomy): Bacteria > Actinomycetota > Thermoleophilia > Solirubrobacterales > Solirubrobacteraceae > CADCVQ01. The sequence continues at coordinate 65,144 of CAWEOF010000012.1, read as the reverse complement.
CGGGCGAGCTCGTCGTCGAGGACCGCAATCGCCGCGCGCTGGTCGCCCGTCAGCGCGAACGGCAAGAGCTCCTCGCGCCAGCGCGTCGTCAGCGACGGCGGCCGGTCGAGCACGCGGGCGGTCCCGCCCGCGCGGCGCTGCGCGCGCCGGCCCAGGAGCGAGAGCTGCGCCAGCAGCAGCTCGTCGAAGGCGAGCCGGCGGCGGCCGCCCTCGAGGTCGCCGGCATGGGCGGCGACGAACGCGGCGGCGCGGTCGGGCAGGCCGGCGAGCCGGCGAGCGCGCGCGGGGAGCGGGTCGACGGCATCGTGCGCGGCATCGAGATGGGCGCGCACGAGCGCGAGGATCTGCGTCGAGGACAGGCCGATCGTCGCCGGGTAGTGCGCGACCTCCTGGCCGCCGCCGGTGCTCTCGGAGGTCGGCGCGTGCCCCTCGACGCGAAACGCGTCGCGGGCGGCGAGCTTGCCGTGCAGCACCAGCCGCGTGCCCTTCGGGTACTTGCGGGCGAGCCACGGCTGATTGAAGAACGTCGCCTTCATCATGCCGGTCTCGTCGGCGACGACCGCCTCGACGAGCGGCTTCATCCCCGCCCGGCGCACGGGCCGGCTCGCGATCGAGCGCACCTCGACGACGACCGTCGCGCCCTCCCCCGGCGTCAGCGTCGCGATCGTCCGCGCCTCGCGCCGGTCGCGCGGCAGGTGCTCGAGGAGGTCGCCCACCGTCTGGAGTCCAAGCGTCGCCGCCGCCTCGGCGGCCTTCGGCGGCGACACCTTCAGCGGCCGTGTGAGCGCGGACGGCCGCGCCCAGCGCAGCGGCGCGCCGAGCAGCTGCTCGTGGTCGAGCTCGTCGGGGGTCGCGAACGCGGTCGGCACGCGGTCAATGATGATCGGCGCGGCGGACCGTCACAGCGCGCGCGGCGCGGCGCGCACGCAGCGGTCGACGAGGGCGAGCTTGCGCTGGATCTCCGCGGTGATGACGAACGGGTACACGTCGGCCGCGCCCATGCTGCGGTTGATGGCGTTGAGGGCATAGGTCAGCGGCAGCCAGGCGTCGATCAGCGCGGCCACGTCGGGCGCGTCGTCGTCGGGGTCGCAATGCAGCGGCGCGCTGTCGGTCGTCGCGACCTGCGGTCCGTCGACGCGCACGCCATACGCCTCGGCGGTCTGCAGCGTGTCGCGGATGTGGAGGTAGTGGGCGAACGTCTCGGCCCAGTCCTCCCACGGGTGCATCGTCGCGTAGGCGCTGACGTAGCGCTGCTCCCAGCCGGCGGGCGGCCCCGCGTCGTAGTGGCGGGCCATCGCGCTGCAGTAGTCGTCGCGATCGTCGCCGAAGATCGCACGGCACTCGTCGCGCGCGGCCGATCCCTCCGGGGCGAGGATGTCCTGGTAGTAGTGCGCGACCTCGTGGCGCATGTGCCCGAGGACCGTGCGATACGGCTCCCCCAGCGCCTCGCGGCGCTGCTCGCGCTGCGCGTGATCGGTCTCGTCGAGGTCGAGCGTGATGACGCCGTCGGCATGCCCCGTCGTCACCGGCTCGGCGTGGCTGGACAGCAGGTCAAACGCGAGGCCGCCCTCGCGCTCGCGCCAGCCCACGACCGGCAGATCGAGCTCGAGCAGCTCGAACACGAGCCTGCGCTTGGCGGCCTCGGCGCGCAGGAGCCCCTGCATGCCTGCGCGGTCGCCGTCGGCGGGTCGCGTGCGGGTGAGCGCGCAGCTCGCGCACCAGTCGCCGTCCTGGCCGACCAGCCCGTTGCAGCCGGCGTGCTCGTGGCCGGCGCAGCGCGGCCGCGCGTGCAGCGCGACGATCTGCAGCGAGCCCCAGTCGAAGCCGAGCTCGTGCCCGCACTGCAGGCAGCGCTCGCTCTCGAAGCTGACCAGGCGCCCGCAGACCGGGCAGGAGAACGCGCGCACGCGTTCAGCATGCCCTATGGCGGCGCCGTCGCCCGAACGCTATTCCGCGGCGACGAGCCACCAGTAGCTCGGCTGGCCGCCCACCTCGCACTCCATCTCGACGCCGCCGGGGCCGAGCGCGCGCACGCCGGCCTCGTCGAGCGGGGCGCCCTCGCCGGCGATGCACGTCAAGAGCTCGGCGCCGTCGCCGAGCGCGTCGAGGACGGCGCGCAGCGTTGCCTCGGGCTCCCCCCACGCGACGATCGCGTCGTCGACGAACCCGACGGCCTCGCCGACCGCGAAGCGCCCGTCGCCGTCCGCGCGCGCCGCCGGGGCGACCGCGCCCGTGCGCAACTGCTCGAGCGCCCGGTCGATCGCGGCCGCGTTGCGCTCCGCGTTTCGATCCGGATCGAGCGCGAGCGCCGCGCTCAGGCCCGCCTGCTGCGAGCGGACGGCGCTGACGCGCACGACCTTCTCCGACAGCTCGGCCGCGTGCTCGGCGGCCATGACGACGTTCGGCGAGTTCGGCAGGACGACGACCTCGGTCGCGGGGACGTCGTGGATCGCCGCGAGCAGCTCGTAGGTCGAGGGGTTCAGGGTCTGGCCGCCGTCGAGCACCCAGACGCCGAGGCTCTCGTAGAGCCTGCGCAGGCCGGCTCCGGCTACGACCGCGAGCGCCCCGCAGCGCTGCTCCCGGAGCTCGGCGGCGGCGGCGGCGAGCCGATCCGAGTGCGCGAGGACCTGCTCGTGCATGTCGGCGACGTCCAGATGCGAGACCTCCCCCACGCCGGAAAACAGCGCGGTGGCCGTGGCCGGCTCGTCGGTGTGGACGTGGATCTTCAGCGTCGCGGCGTCGCCGACGACGAGCACCGAGTCGCCCAGCGCCTCCAGCGGTGCGATCCAGCCGCGCGGGTCGAGGTCGCGACCCGTGACGGCGAAGTTCGTGCAGTAGCGGTACGTCGGGGAGTCGTGCTGGGGGTAGCTGATGCGCGCCGGCGCCTGGATCGCGACCGCGGGCGCGTCGGTGCCGCGCAGCGCGGCGATCATGCCGGCGACGATGACCGTCAGCGCGTGGCCGCCGGCATCGACGACGCCGCTCTCGCGCAGGATCGGCAGCAGGTCCGGGCCGCGCTGGACCGAGGCCTCGCCGGCGTGCAGGGCGCGCTCGAGGACGTCGGCGATGAGCGCGTTCTGCACGTTCGGGTCGCCCTCGGAGCCCAGCCGGGTGTCGCCCATGTGCGCGATCTCGGTGGCCACGCTCGTCGCCATGTCGCGCAGCACCGTGAGGATCGTGCCCTCGGCGGGCTGGCGCACCGAGCCGTACGCTCGCTGCGCGGCGCGCGCCATCGCGGCGCCGATGAGGACGGGGTCGACGAGCTCGCCAGGGCGGCTGACGAGCTCCTCCGCCGCGCCGCGGATGAGCTGCGAGAGGATGACGCCGCTGTTGCCGCGGGCGCCCAGCAGGGCCGCGCGAGCGACGGATTCGACGATCTCGTCGCGGCCGATCTCGTCGATGAGGCGGTCCCGCCGGCGCCGAGTCGGTCGAGCTCCGTGAGCACGGCCTGCAGCGTGAGCGCCATGTTGTCGCCGGTGTCGCCGTCGGCGACGGGGAAGACGTTGAGATCGTTGATCTCGCGGCGGCGCGACTCGAGGTGCGCGAGCGCGCCGTGGACGACGACGCGGAAACGAACAAGGCTCGGGTCGGACACGAAGCGTGTTACGCCGACCGATGCTCGCCGTTACACGGCGAGCGACGGGACATCCCGTCTACGCGGCCTTGGTGACCTTGCCGGCCTTCAAGCAGCGGGTGCAGACGTAGACGCGACGCGGCGCGCCGGCGATCAGGACCCTGACCTTCTGGAGGTTCGGGTTGAAGCGCCGCTTGGTCGCGACCATCGAGTGGCTGCGGCTTTGGCCGAACGCCGGCTTCTTCCCGCAGCTGTGACATACCTTGGCCATCGCGTCGAGCAGTGTAGACGGTCGGCTCGCGCGAAGGGTTGGGAGCCGGTCGGCCGGGTACCGTCATGCCGGGACATGGGGCTCGCTTCGAAGATCGACCTGCCGGACCGCTATCGCGTCGTGCGGCACATCGCCAGCGGCGGGATGGCCTCGGTGTGGGAGGCGGAGGACCTCCTGCTCGGCCGCATCGTGGCCGTCAAGGTGCTCGGCGCGCAGTACGCCGCCGACCCCGGCGCCCGCGAGCGCTTCCAGCGCGAGGCGCGGACGGCGGCGCAGGTCTCCGACCAGACGCATGTCGTGACGATCTACGACATCGGCGAGCACGGCGACGACGCGTTCATCGTCATGGAGCACTTCGCGGGCGGGACGGTCGCCGACCGCCTGCGCGCCGCGCGCGACGGTGGCGAGCTCGTCCCGCGCGCGACGGCGCTGCGCTGGCTGCGCGAGGCCGCGGCGGGGCTCGACGTCGCCCACGCGGCGGGGATCGTGCACCGCGACGTCAAGCCCGCGAACCTGCTGCTGGACGCTGCCGATCGCCTCGCCGTGGCCGACTTCGGCATCGCGCGGCTCGCCGACGACACCCAGATGACCCAGACCGGCATGGTGCTCGGGACCGCCGCCTACATCTCCCCCGAGCAGGCCCTGGGCCAGCCCGCCGGTCCCGCCAGCGACCGTTACGCGCTGGCGGTTGTCGCGCACGAGCTGCTCACCGGCTCGCGCCCGTTCGCCGGTGGCTCGCCGTCCGCACAGGCCCGCCAGCACGCCGAGGCGCAGCCGGCGCCGGCCTCGGCCAGCGCGCCCGGCCTGCCGCCGGCGCTCGACAGCGTCCTCGCGCGCGGCCTCGCGAAGGACCCCGAGCACCGCCCCCGGACGGCGGCCGAGCTCGTCGGCGCGATCGAGTCCGCGCTCGGCGCGAGCCCGCGGATCGAGCCGACGCGCCCCGTCGGCGCCGTGCCGGTGAGCGGGCGCCGACGCGCGATACCCCTGGTTCCGACACCGGCTGCGCCCGCGCCGGTCGAGGCCGTCGCGCCCGCGCGCGGCGGAGATCGCGCGGAACCCGCGGCCGCTCCCGCCGGGCTGGTGCGGTCCGGCGCCGCCGGCGCGTCAGCGCCGGCCGGGCCGCCCCGCACCGCCCGCGGAGGGTTGGTGCGGTCCGGCGCCACCGGCGCGTCAGCGCCGGCCGGGGCGCCCCTCGCCGCCGGCGGAGGATCCGTCCCGCACGGGCGCGGCCGCGTCCCCTGGCCAGCCCTGCTCGGTGTCGCGCTCGTGACGGCCACCGCGGTCGGGCTCGTGCTCGCGCTCAGCGGCGGCGGCGCCGAGCCGAGCCGCGAGACGGCCGCGAGCGCCGGGCAGACGTCGTCCCGCTCGGCGTCCTCGGGCACCCCCACGACCGCCGCCGAGGCGCCGCAGCCGCCGCCCCCCGCGCAGAGCGCGGCCGCCGACTCAAGCCCGTCCGCGCTCAACGAGCGCGGCCACGCACTTCTCGGCCAAGGCCGCTTCGGTGAGGCCATCGAGCCGCTGCGAGCCGCCGTCGCCGGCCATAAGGCCGCCGGCGAGGACGGGCTGCCATACGCCTTCGCGCTGTACAACCTCGCCGTCGCGCTGAATCGCTCGGGCAACCCCGCCGAGGCGGTGCCGCTGCTCCGCGAGCGGCTGACGTTCGACAACCAGCGCGACACGGTCCAGGCCGAGCTCGACGACGCCCTCTCCAAGCTCGGCGAGACGTCGCCGGCAAAGAGCAAGAAACCGGACAAGCAGAAGGACAAAGAGCGCAACGACGACCGCGACGACGGCTGATCGCACGCGCTAGTGTCGCCTGTCCGATGGGGGTCAGGGGATCTGTTCGTCGGCTCGGGCTGCTCGGCGTACTCACGGCGCTGGCAGTGCCGCCGCTCGCTCACGCACAGGCGCCGCTTCGCAGCGTGCCGGTCGGATCCGCGGTCCGGCTGGACGCGCTGAGCTCAAGCGAGCGCTATCGCAGCACGTTCCTGCGCGAGTTCGACTCGCTGACGCCGGAGAACGAGCTGAAGATGGTCGCCGTGCAGCCGCGCCGGGGGCAGTTTGACTTCGAGGCCGCCGACGAGCTCGTGCGGTTCGCGCGGCGCAACGGCAAGGAGGTGCGCGGGCACACGCTGATCTGGGGCCAGGCGCTGCCGCTGTGGCTCGTCGACCACGGCACGGCCGACAAGCTCGGGCTGCGGCTGCCGCCGATCGCGCTGCCGCCGCTGCCCGATCCGCTGGGCAAGCTGCTCGATCCGCTGGGCAGGGCGCTCGACGACACGATGACGCTGCTGACCGGCTGGACCCGCGACGAGCTCATGGCGGTCATGAAGGACCACATCCGCAGGGTCATGCGCCACTTCGCGGGTGACGTCACCGAGTGGGACGTCGTCAACGAGCCGATCGCGGCGGACGGGACGCTCGCCCCGACCGTCTGGCGGCGGTTCATCGGCCCGGACTACGTCGCCCAGGCGCTGCGCGCCGCGCGCACCGCCGATCCGCGCGCGAAGCTCTTCATCAACGACTACGCCGTCGAGTCGCCCGGCCGCAAGCTCGACGGGCTGCTCGCCCTCGTGCGCGATCTCAAGGCGCGCGGGGTGCCTCTCGACGGCGTCGGGCTGCAGGCGCACTTCCACATCGCGCAGAGCCCGGACGAGGCGACCCTCGTCGAGACGCTCCGCGCCTTCGAGCGGCTCGGCCTCGAGGTGCAGTTCACCGAGATGGACGTGGGAGCGTCGCTGCTCGGCATCCCCCGCGCCGACCGGATGGCGCGCCAGGCCGCTACATACGGCGCGGCCGCGCGGGCCTGCAACGCCGTCGCCGCGTGCACGCGCTTCACGACCTGGGGCTTCACGGACGCGGTGACCTGGCTGCCCGCCGCCGAGTCGGGCCTGCTCTTCGACCGCTCGTATCGCCCGAAGGCCGCCTACGCAGCGGTGCGCTCGGCGTTCGCTCCGCGGCAGGAGTCGTCAGCGCCGCGAGGGCGAGCGGTCCGGCGCGCGCTGCGGCCGTCGCGCCGGGCGCTCGTAGCCGTCGCGCAGCGGCGCGTGGTCGCGCAGCCGAACCCGGCTCCGGTCGGCGCCGGGTAGCGGCAGCGGCGAGCGCTCGTCGTACCGCGGGGTCGGCGGCGGCGGGTCGCTCGGCGGGCCGTCGGGACCGCCGCCACCGCGCCGGCGCCACCACGGGCCGGGCCGGGCGTCGCCTTCGAGCATCCCCCACATGAGGGCGAGGCCGCCGGCGACATGCACGACGAAGATCAGCGAGAGCGCCAGGATCTCCGATGCCTCGTTGCCAGGCATGTCGACCAGCCTACCCCGCCGCTGGGGGTTAGTCAGCGAGCCCGGCGCGCAGGCGCACCAGGGCCAGGACGGCCTCGGCCGCGTCGGCGCCCTCGTCGCGCTTGCCGCCGCCCGAGCGCGCCATGGCCTGGTCTAGGTTCTCCACCGTCAGCAGCCCGAATCCGCACGGGATCCCGGTACGCAGCGCGACCTCCTGGATGCCGCGCGCGGCCTCCTCGCAGACGTGGTCGTAGTGGCTCGTCTCGCCGCGGATGACGGCGCCGAGGCACGCGATGCCGTCGTAGCGGCCGGACTCGGCGGCCATGAGCGCGGCCAGCGGCAGCTCGAACGCGCCCGGCACGTCGAAGACGTCGACGGCCTCCGCCTCGGCCTGCTCGAAGAGCTCGGTCGCGCCCTTGACGAGCCGCTCGGCGAGTTCGTCGTAGAAGCGCGCTACGACGATCGCGAACCTCACGTCGCGTCCTCGCTCGCGCGCTGGTCGCGCTCCTCCTCGTCGTGGAGCATCTCCTTGTCGACGTCGAGGCCCTGGTGGTGCAGCGTGTGGCCCATGCGGTCGCGCTTGGCGCGCAGGTAGCTCTCGTTGTGCGGGTTTGAGATGTGCTCGATCGGCACCTGCTCGGTCACGGACAGCCCGTAGCCCTCGAGCCCGCGGATCTTCTTCGGGTTGTTCGTGAGGATCCGGATCGAGCTGAGTCCGAGGTCGACGAGGATCTGGGCGCCGATCCCGTAGTCGCGCAGGTCGGCGGGCAGGCCGAGCTCGAGGTTCGCCTGGACGGTGTCCATCCCGCCCTCTTGGAGCTTGTAGGCCTTGAGCTTGTTGAGCAGGCCGATGCCGCGTCCCTCCTGGGCGAGGTAGAGCAGCACGCCCTGGCCCTCCTCCTCGATCATCGCCAGCGCGGACTCGAGCTGCTCGCCGCAGTCGCAGCGCAGCGAGTGGAAGACGTCGCCGGTGAGGCACTCGGAGTGGACTCGGACGAGGACGTCGGCTTGTCCGTCCACCTCGCCCTTGACGAGGGCGACGTGGTGCTTGCCGCCGACGAGCTCGCGGTAGCCGACGGCCTCGAAGTCACCGAAGCCCGTCGGCAGCTTGGTCGAGACGACGCGCTCGACGAGCTTGTCGTGGCGGCGGCGGTAGGCGATGAGGTCGGCGACGGTGACCATCTTCAGGTCGTGGCGCTTGCAGTACTCGACGAGGTCGCCGACGCGGGCCATCGTCCCGTCGTCGTTCATGACCTCGCAGATGACGCCGGCGGGGTTCAGGCCGGCGAGTCTCGCGAGGTCGACCGCGGCCTCGGTCTGGCCGATGCGCTCGAGCACGCCGCCGGCGCGGCTCTTGAGCGGGAAGATGTGGCCGGGCTGGACGAGGTCGCGAGGCGAGCTCTCGGGGTCGACCGCGACCTGGATCGTGCGGGCGCGGTCGTGGGCGGAGATGCCTGTGGTGACCCCTTCGCGCGCTTCGATGCTGACCGTGAACGGCGTCTCGAAGGGCGACTCGTTCTTGGCCGCCATGAGGTCGAGGCCGAGCTCGTCGCAGCGCTGCGGGGTGAGGCTCAGGCAGATGAGCCCGCGGCCGTGGGTCGCCATGAAGTTCACGGCCTCGGGGGTCGCGAACTGCGCGGCCATCGTGAGATCGCCCTCGTTCTCGCGATCCTCGTCGTCGCAGACGACGACCATCTTGCCCTCGCGGATGTCCTCGAGCGCCTCGTCGATCGTGGCGAACGGGCTGTGCTTCGTGGAGCTCATATCGGTCAGCTTCGCAAACCCGGCGTCCGGGCGGGCACGCGCAGCGGTTCGCCCTCGTGTTTGCTCGCTTGATCTGAGCACGGAGATGGTCGGTCGCATACACGCACACCGGCGATCCGGCCGGCCTAGACCGTCCAGTCGCGGCGCAGGTTCTGCAGGTCACGCGGCTCGTAGGCGTCCTTGACCGCGGTGCCCAGCAGCTTCTCGACGTACTTCGCGAGCACGTCGACCTCCAGATTGACGCGGCGGCCCGGTGCGGCGTCGCCGAGGGTCGTGCGCTCAAGGGTCTCGGGGATGAGCGAGACGTCGAAGCCGTCGGCGTCCAGGCGGGCCACCGTCAGCGAGACGCCGTCGACCGCGATCGAGCCCTTCTCGACGATGTAGCGCAGGACCCGGGGGCCGGCGTCGATCGTGACGATGCGGGCGAAGCCGTCGTCGCGGACGCTCGTGATCGCCCCCACGCCGTCGACATGGCCTTGCATGAGGTGGCCCCCCAGGCGGTCCGCCAGGCGCAACGCGAGCTCGAGGTTCACGCGGGTGCCCGCCGAGATCCCCGCGAGCGACGAGCGCTCGAGCGTCTCGTGCATGACCTCGGTGCTGACAAGGTCGCCTTCGACGGTCACCGCCGTCAGGCAGACGCCGTTGACCGCGACCGAGTCTCCGGCGGAGATCTCCGAGGCGAGGCGTGTCGAGACCGTCAGCCGGACGCCGTCGTCCGTGGCGTCCAGCGCGGCGACGGCGCCGAGGTCAGCGACCAGGCCGGTGAACATCGCGCTCCCTCCCGCAGGCCGATCTCGGGGTCTTGTCGTCTATGCCGCTATATAGGCGAACAATTCGACAAGACCGCGGCCCGGTGGCTACCACTCGCGCAGGCGCGCCGAGATCAGCAGGTCGTCGGCGACGCGCTCGCAGTCCAGCGTCAGCGCCCGCAGGGCATCCGAGATGCGCTCGACGCCCTCGCCCTCCAGCGGGTCGCGCGCGGCGCGGCCGCCCAAGAGCAGCGGCGCCAAGAACAGCCTGACCTCGTCGATCTCGCCCGCGTCCAGAAACGCCCCCGCGAGCTTCGGGCCGCCCTCCAGCAGGATCGACGTCACCCCGGCAAAACCGAGCTGATCCAGCGCGGAGCGAACGCGAGCCGGCTCGTTCTCACCCGTCGCGACGACGACGTCCGCGCCCGACAGCTCTAGCGCATCCGTCGCCGACCGGCGCGCCGCGCGCGAGACGACGACCGTCAGCGGCAGCGCCGGCGCCGAGGTGATGAGCTGCGAGTCCAGCGGCAGCCGCGCCGTCGCGTCGAAGACGACGTGCCGCGGCTGGTGGTGGACGCCCTCGACGCGGGCCGTCAGCGCGGGATCGTCGGCCAGCGCGGTCCCGATCCCGACCGCGACGGCATCGACCGAAGCCCGCCAGCGGTGCGCCCGCGCGCGCGACGACTCGTCGGAGATCCACCGCGAGTCGCCCGTGCGCGTCGCGACCTTGCCGTCGAGCGTCATCGCCGACTTGAAGAGCACCCACGGCCGGCCGGTACGCGCGTGCTTGCGAAACGCCTGGTTGATGAGCCGCGCGCGGCGCGCGATCTCGCCGTCGGCCACCTCGACCTCGACGCCCTCGTCGCGCAGGATCCCCAAGCCGCGGCCGGACGCCTTCGCGCTCGGGTCGTCGGAGCCCACGACGACGCGCGCGACGCCCGCCGCGAGGATCGCGTCGGTGCACGGCGGCGTCTTGCCCTGATGGCAGCACGGCTCCATCGAGACGTAGAGCGTCGCTCCCTGAAGCGAGGCCCCCTCCGCGCTGGCGATCGCGTTGACCTCGGCGTGCGGCCCGCCGTGCTCCTCGTGCCAGCCCTCGCCGAGCACCGTCCCGTCGCGGACCAGCAGCGCGCCCACCATCGGGTTCGGATGCACGCGCCCGAGCCCGAACTCGGCGAGCTCGATCGCTCGCGCCAAGTGCTCGTGGTCTGCCGCGGTCAGCAGGGTCACCGCGTCAGCATACGTCCGGCTACGTCGGCGCGCATTGCCCGCCCTGGAGCCGGTAGATCGTCATCTCCGGACCGGGCCGCGTGTAGGCGAGCGGGTAGTAGTCGAACGTCCAGTCGAAGTTGAACTTCACGGGTCCCTCGCCCTTCGCGTACGGCGAGACCTCGTGTGCGACCTTCGAGCGCGACTCGAGCTCGCGGTAGTAGTCGAGCGCCTTCGGCACGACATCCGGCTGCGCCTCGGCGCGCCCGCGCTGCGTCGACCCCACGACCACCCAGCAGTACTTCTGCTGCTCGAACTTCGACACGAGGTCGGGCGTCAGCACCTTCTCGAAGTCCTCGATGTTGACGGGCTGCTCCAGGCCGTCGGCGAACGGCAGGCCGGTCTTCGGGTCGATGACCGACTTGCTCAGCGGGAACTTCAGCCAGCGATAGCCGTTGGTCGTCAGCGGCGTGGGATTGCCGATGTCCTGCGCCCAGAGGTCCGGCACCACCGGCTCGACGACGATCTTCTCGCCCAGCGGGATGTTCGCGACCATCCACTCGCGGGCGAGGTTGCGGGTGTCCTCCTTCGACAGCACGAGGCCGGAGTGCAGCGAGTAGACGAAGCCCTGCCCGCACAGCGCGACGACCGCCGCCACGATGAACGTCGGCTTCAGCGCCGACGAGTAGCGCTCGCTGCGGTCGACGAGCTCGAACGCCGCGTACGCGGCGAGGATGCAGACGAACGGGAAGACGGGCATGAGCCAGCGGCCGAAGTAGCGCTCCTGCGAGCCCATGAACAGCACGAACAAGATGACCGCCGGGACCATCACCCAGAACAGGCGCCGCTCGTCGAACCACAGCCGCACCGCACCGCCGGCGGCGAAGACGAGCGGCACCCAGCCGAGCCCCCAGCCGAACGACCACAGGTAGTACAGGTAGCCGTTGTCCTGCGTGAGCCCGAGCTTGCCGGCCGCGTCGCCCGAGGCGTCGGACTGGTGCGTCAGGCCGTTGACGAACGCGTCCCAGTTGAGGATCGCGTAGGGGTTGGCGGCGAGGAACGCGAGCAGCGCGACCCCGCCCGCGATCGCGATGCCGCGCGCGGCGCCCGAGCGCCCGCCCGGCGCGGTGAACTGAACGATCGCCGCCGCGACGAGGGGCAGCAGGACGATGCCTCCGGTGAACTTCGTCGCGCACGCCAGGCCGAGGCCGATGCCCGCGATGACGTAGTCGCGCTGGCGACCGAAGCGCAGGACCCCCGCCGTCCCCCACAGCGCCAGGCACAGCGGCGCGAGCGTGGGTACGTCGTTGAGCGCGAGCTTGGAGTAGAACACCGGCAGGAACGCGACCGTGAAGATCCCCGCGGAGAGCAGGCCGACGCGGCGATCGACGAGGCGCGAGCCGGCGAGGTAGGTCAGCCAGATCGCGAGCGTCCCGAGGACCGCGGCGAGGACGCGCGTCAGCACCCAGATCTGCGTTGGGTCGGCGGCGAACGCGTTCGAGACGCCCGAGCGCCCGCCGTACCAGACGCCCAGGAGCAGATGGGCGAGGTATGTGTAGGCGGGCGGGTTGACGTAGTACTGCGGGTCCCAGCCGTGGCCGAACAGCCCGATCGCCCGCGTGACGAAGTGCGCGTTCTCGTCGGAGTTGTACGCGTAGGGCAGCCCGTGGTCGACGCCCCAGATCCGCAGGCAGAACGCGAACACGAGCAGGACGCCGACCGCCAGCCCCCACCACAGCCGCTCGGGCGTGAGCGCCCGCTCGCCGAGCATCGGCGCCATCACGCCGCGACCGAACCCGTCGACCTCGGGGTCGGCTCCATGGGCGGGTGGGCTCTCAACAGCGGACATAGGCGGCGTAGTGCTTGCTCGTCGCGGCGCGGTCAAAGCCGGCCGGCGGGAGGTTGTCGACGGGGTCGTCCTTGGCGGTGACGAGCGCTTGCTTGAACAGTGCGATACGGGTGTGCACGAGGATCACGACGCCACGGCGCGGCTCGCCGACCTGGGCGCTCGAGCGCGCCAGGACGCCCGACTTCGATCGGCCGAGGATCCAGCGAACGTCCGGGATGAGCTTGTGGTTTGGCACGTAGACAGGGCCGCAGCGCAGTGCCGAGGCGACGGCCGGAGCGCTCAGGACATCCTCGAGCGCCTGGTGCGCGTCGCCGCGGAAGCGAAGCTCGTTGCCGAGCTGGTTGAGGTTAACGCGCGTGGCCGTGAAGACGATGCCGAACACCAGGAGCGCGACCGCCCCGCCCATCCAGATCCGCCGCCACCATGTGCCCTCCTCGAGCATCGTCCAGCCCGCGATGAAGACCGCGGCGAAGACCATCACGCACAGCGACGGCACGAGCAGGTAGCGGTCGATGACCGACAGCCCGGCGACCCCGACGATCGTGAACGTCCCGACACCGGCCGCGAAGAGCGCGAGCGGCATCGCGGCGCGTCGCGGGGTCAGCAGAAGTGCCAGCGCCAGGCCGATCAGGCCGCCCACGAAGACCGGGAACTTGACGAGCTTGATGAGAAACGCGTAGAGCGCCCCGGGCACCGCGGCCACGCCCTTGTTGCGTCCGAGCTCGTTGGCGAGGTCGCCCGTGGCGGTGAGCGAGTACAGCGGCTGTCCGGTCACCGCGAAGTCCACGGCCGCCCACACGAGCGGGCCGATCGCCGCGAGCGCCGCGTTCCTCGCGCGCTGCGACCAGCTCGCCCGCGGCGCGATCCACAGCCAGTACAGGCCGGCGAGCAGCCACGCCTCCGGGCGCATGAGCCCGGCGGCGCCGAGCAGTGCCAGCACGACGACGGGTCGTCGCCGCGGCGCGCGCGCCTCGATCACCGCCGCCCAGATGACGACCGCGAGGTACGGGATGTCGATGTAGCCGCGTGCCGCGAGGAACGGGAAGTCAAAGCGCGTCACCAGCAGCGCGGCGGCCGCAAACCCGACGAGCGGCGTGAAGGCCGTCTTGCCGAGGGCGTACAGCCCGGCCACGAGCACGATGAACGACAGCACCGCGAACGCGACCATGACGCGGTCGGCGATGTCGCCGAGCGGCTGCAGCAGCGCCCCGAACGCGATCGCGAGCGGATGCTCGGTCGGCGCCCGGTAGGCCTGGAAGGACAGCGCGTCGAAGTTGACGAGCTCGCGCCCCCACAGCAGCGAGTAGTACGAGTCGTAGTTCGGATAGGTCGGGTAGACGACGAAGCCGACGACCGCAGCGAGCATGAGCACGCCAAGGCCGGCCCGCTCCATGACGGCAGTGGTCAGGGCAGCCGTGCGGCGTCGCGCAGCCGGAGCCTCGGTGGGCGGCGGCGACGCGACAGCAGCGGCGCCCGAGGCGCTGGAAACGGGTGACGAGGCGATGGCCGTTAGGATCCCATGCCGACCCGCCGCATGAAGCTGATCATCCAGATCCCCTGCTTCGACGAGGAGCAGACACTCCCGCTCGTCCTTGCCGACCTCCCGCGGGAGATCGAGGGATTCGACGTGGTCGAATGGCTGATCATCGACGACGGATCCAGCGACAAGACGATCGAGGTCGCGCGCGCCGGCGGCGTCAACCACATCATCCGGCTGACGAACAACAAGGGCCTGGCGGCGGGGTTCCAGGCGGGCCTCGACGCATGCCTGAAGCTCGGCGCCGACGTCATCGTCAACACCGACGGCGACAATCAGTACTCCGGCCACGACATCCCCAAGCTCGTCGGTCCGATCATGGAGGGGCGCGCCGACATGGTCGTCGGCGACCGCGAGGTCCACAACATCGAGCACTTCTCGCCGCTGAAGAAGATGCTGCAGAAGCTCGGCTCGTGGGTCGTGCGCCAGGCCTCGGAGACCGCCGTCCCCGACACGACGTCCGGCTTTCGCGCCTACAACCGCGAGGCCGCGATCCAGCTCATCGTCGTGTCGAAGTTCACGTACACGCTCGAGACGATCATCCAGGCCGGCAAGCTGCTCGTCGCCGTCGACCACGTCGCGATCCGGACGAACCCCAAGACGCGCGAGTCGCGGCTGTTCCCGTCGATGTGGTCCTATGTGCGGCGCAACAGCGTCTCGATCTTCCGCATCTACTCGCAGTACGAGCCGCTGAAGGTCTTCATGAGCGCGGCGCTGCTCGTCGGCACGATCGCGATCGTCGTGTGGGCGCGCTTCGCCTACTTCTACATCTTCGAGGCCGAGGGCAAGGGCCACGTCCAGTCGCTGATCCTCGGTGCCGTCCTCTTCAACGCGGCGATGGTGCTCGCGGCGCTGGGCGTCATGGGCGACCTGCTCGCCGCGCAGCGCACGATCGCCCAGCGCACGTTCGAGCGCGTGCGGCGCATCGAGCTGCAGCTCGGCGTCGAGCCGTCGCACTACGAGCCCGGCGCGAAGCCGACCGGCCACGCGAAGACGACGGGCGCCGACGCCGGCGGTGCCACCGGCAAGACCGAGGAGCGCGAGGCGTTGCGGCTGTGAGCCCTCCCTCCCCCGCCGTGACCGTCGATGCCGAGGGCACGGTCACCGGCAACACCTACGACAAGTACGGCTCCACGAACCCGGTCGTCCGGCGGCTCATGGGCGCGTTCGAGCGGACGCTCGACGAGCTGTTCACCGAGGCCGACCCCGAGTCGCTGCTGGACGTCGGCTGCGGCGAGGCCGTGCTCACGCACGAGTGGGCCAAGCGCCTCGGCGAGCGGCGGATCGTCGGCATCGACCTCGACGACCCGCTCCTGCATGCGGAGTGGGCCAAGCGCCAGGCGCCGAACCTCACCTACCAGGTCATGAAGGCCGAGAACCTGCCGTTCGGCGACGGCGAGTTCGACGTCGCGACGGCGATCGAGGTGCTCGAGCATGTGCCCGATCCCGCGCATACCGTGGCCGAGATGGCGCGCGTCGCGAGCGGCTGGCTGCTCGTGTCGGTGCCGCGCGAGCCGCTGTGGCGCGGGCTGAACATGGCGCGCGGCGCGTACATCAAGGACCTCGGCAACACCCCCGGGCACCTGAACCACTGGTCCAAGCGCAGCTTCGTGAAGCTGCTGTCGCGACACGGGGAGGTCGTGCACGCACGCTCGCCGTTCCCGTGGACCATGCTGCTCGTCCGGCTGTAGGCCGCTCGTGGCGGCGAGCGTAGGGGCAGGCGCGCCGCGCTCGGGGTACGGTCGCGGCGCTCGGATACTCGCGGTCGGGATCGCGACGACGGGCATCGTCACGCTCGCGTACTTCGTACTCGCGGCGCAGATCCTCGGCGGCGACAGCGTCGAGTACAAGCGCATCGCGCTCGTCTGGTCGATCATGTTCACCGTCGCATCGGTGATCTATCGGCCGATCGAGCAGCTGCTGTCACGCACGATCGCCGACCGGCGGGCGCGCGGGCAGGACTCGGGCGGCGCGCATCTGCGCATCGCGCTGGGGATCCAGGGCGCGTTCGCGGTGACGTTCCTCGGGCTCGCGCTGGCGCTGCGCGACGTGCTGCAGAACGACCTCTTCGACGGCTCGGCGGCGCTGTACTACGTGCTCGTCGCGGGCGTGCTCGCCTATGCCGCGAGCTACTTCGCGCGCGGCTTTCTCGCCGGCCACCAGCGCTTCGAGCTCTACGGCGCGCTCGTGTTCTTCGAGGCTGTCGCACGGGTCTGCTTCCCGATCGCCGTCGTGCTCGGGATCGCCTCGGGCGAGAAGACCGTCGCCCTCGGCATGGCCGCCGGGCCGCTCGCGTCGCTGCTGGTCGTGCCGTGGTTCTTCTTGCGCCGCACGCGCGATCCCCCGCCGGACGTCGTCGCCGTCAAGGAGACCGAGGGCGGGCTGACGCTGCGACGCGGCGCGGGCTTCGCCGCCGCGGTCTTCGCGGTGATGGTCGCCGAGCAGACGTTGCTGAACGCCTCGGTCCTGACGGTCGAGGGGACGTCGCCGGATCCCGAGCTCGCGGGCGTCGTCTTCAGCGTGCTGCTCATCGCGCGCGCGCCGCTGCAGCTCTTTCAGGCGGTGCAGGGCTCGCTGCTGCCGCACCTCGCCGGGCTCGAGGCGACCGCGGGGCGCGACGAGTTCCGGCGCGCGATCCGCGTGACGGTGCTGGCGATCGCGGGCTTCGGACTGGCGGTCGCGGTCGGCCTGTTCGCGGTCGGGCCGCCGGTCGTCGAGACGATGTTCAGCATCGACCGCGACCTCGGGCGCGCGGGCCTTGCGCTCGTCGGGCTCGGGATGGGCTGCCACCTCATGGCGGGCACGCTCAACCAGTCCGCGCTCGCGCGCGGGCAGGCCGGCTTGGCCGCCGCGGCCTGGCTGTCGAGCGCCGCGCTCTTCCTCGTCTTCATGCTCAGCCCGATCGTCGACGACCAGCTCCTGCGCGCGGAGGCCGGCTACTTCGGGGCCACGGCCCTGCTGTGCGCTTTGCTCGCCGTCGTATACCGGCGCGGCGCAGCCCCCGTCAGGGCGTCTTGCCCTTGACGTACACGAGGCGCCCGTCGGCGAGGCGGTAGACCTCGCCGAGGCGCGTGCCGGTGCCGGTGACGGTCTTGTCGCTGAGGCGGACGGTCTTGACCTCGTCGCCCTCCTTGACGATCACGGTCTGGCCGCTTGCGTCCGTGCGCAGCACCGTGACGTTCGTCTTCGTCAGGAGGTCCGTGAGGTTGACGGACTGCAGCGCCGCGATGAGGAACGCCACCGCGAGCACGATCCCGAGGTCGAAGAGGTTGACGAGCCCGTCGAGCGGATCGCCGGCGCGGTCGCTGCGGCCGCGGTGGTGGATGCGAACGCGGGAGTCGATCATCGCTGCTCCGGCGTGAGCGCCGAGGCGACGTACTCGAGGTCCGACAGGTCCTGCGCGTACAGGCGGTCGCGCACGAGCGATATCGCGAAGGCGATCGCGCCGATCAAGAGCCCGAGGACCGTGACGCTGAACGCGACCCGCAGGTTCTCCGACAAGAGCTTGACGTTGCCGTTCGCGAGGCCCTCGAGCGCGGGCGACAGCGGGATCAGCGTGCCCATGAGGCCGAGCGCCGGGCCGAAGCGGACCATCAGCCGCGTGCGCTCGAGCTTGCGCAGCGACTGCAGGTCGAAGTCCGCGAGGATCTTCGCCATCTTGTCGGCCTGGTTGCGCTCGCCGACCTCCTCGACGATCTCCGTCAGCGCGTCGGCCATCGCGGCGCTCGTCGCTCGCGGCAGCAGCGACTGCGCCGCGCCGGTCGTGTCGCCGCCCCCGAGCGCCTGGCGCGCGTCAGCCGACGCCTGCTTGAGGAGCGTCGGCGCGTCGCGGCGGTTGCGCCGCCCCAGCTCGACGAAGAACGCGCCGAGATCGAACAGCGTGATGGCGAGCGCCGCCAGCGCGCCGATCAAGACCGGGACGCGCAGCACGTCCGCGATCTGAAAGATCAGCTCCTCGATGCCTCCCGCAGCCATCATGCGACGCGCAGTCTGACGCGTCGTCGCTCTCGAAGCGCTCCCATCGTCATGACCCCGAGGGCGACGGCCAAGCCGGCGCCCAGCCGCGACGGCTCGGAGGCGATGCCCGCGGTGCCCTGCTGCGGCTTCGGGTTGCCCGCCGGCGCGCCCTCCGACAGCGGCCCGTCGATCGTCTGGCCGGCGCCCGCCAGCAGCACGCCCTGCACGACCACCTTGCCCGCGCCCGAGTTCGGATCCGCCGAGAACTTCGAGCTGGGCTCGGGCCGCTCGGCCCTCTGCGGGCGCTGCTCGAGCTTCGGCTGGGGCTTGTAGCCGCCGAACGCGCTGTTGTCGGTCCCGTCGCCGCCGCTGCCGCTGCCCGACCCGGTGCCGCCCGTGCCGGTGCCGCCCGTGCCGGGTCCCGCGCCGCCGCCCTCGGGCGTGCCGAGGGCGCCCTCGCGCTCGGAGCCGGTGACCTTCACCTCGACCGTCGCCGTGCCCTCGCAGACCGACGAGCACGCTGCCGTCGACCCGCCGGTCCCGCGCACCGTGACCCGCGGGATGAAGTCGGCCGAGGACGTGTACTTGTGGGTCACCGAGGCGCCGGTCGCGCTCTGGCCGTCGTTGAAGTCCCAGGTGTAGGTGTACGAGGCGCCCTCAGGCTGAAACTTGATGCTCGCGCGAAACGTCACGGTCTGACCGACCTTGACCGTCGTCGGTGAGGCGCTCGCGCGAATCGACAGCAGCGAGCCGCCCTCGACGGTCATCTCAAGCGGCGTGCCCGGCACGCTGGACACGCTCTGCCCGCCCGCCTTCGCGAAGCGCGTCGTCGCCCCGTCGTCGCTGACGATCGGCGGGGGACTCGTGGACCCGTTGATCTCGGGCGCCGTCACGGTGATGACGCTGCCGTCGCCGCCGAGGACCTGGACGAACCGCACCGCACCGGCGTTGTAGCCGGCGAGCCCGAGCAGGCGGCGGATCGACAGGCCGCTCAGCCTGACCTGCTTGCCGGGATCGCCGGGTCCGTCGCGCACGGTGTACGTCCCGATCGAGTCGGCGGACGCGGCGATCTGCCCGCCGGAGATGAGCTTCGTCGGGCTGTTGACGCCCTGCTTGAGCGTGATGCCCGGCCCTGCCTGCGCGCTCGCCGCGCCGCCGGCGAGCAGCGCCGCGACGGCCACGAGAGCGGCCGCTACGGCGCAGCGAGCACGGGGGCGCGGGCCGCGCCGCAGGGCTGTCGATCGCAGGTGCATCTCGTGATTGTTACCTCACTCGTATGCGAGGGCCTTCAATACGTCCAGCCGCGCGGCTCGGCGGGCCGGCCACAGCGACGCGAGCGCGCCCGCGAGCGCGGCTCCCGCGACGAGCAGCAGGAGCGTCCCGACGGGGAACGTGAGCCGGAATCCCTCCTCCTCGAGCGGCCGGCTGATCGCCAGCGCGAAGACGACCCCGAGGACGAGCCCGAGCAGCGCGCCGATGAGCGAGGTGATGACGGCCTCCAGGCGCACGATCCGCTTGACCTGGCGGCGCGACATGCCGACCGCCCGCAGCAGGCCGAGCTCGCGCGTGCGCTCGAAGATCGACAGCGCGAGCGTGTTGACGATCCCGAAGAGCGACACGATGACCGAGAGCGCGAGCAGCGCGTAGATGAGGTAGAGGAGCTGGTTGATCTGGCCCGCCTGCTGCTCCTTGACCTCCTCGCGGTCGCGCGTCTGGATGTCGGGGAAGCTCGCCGCCAGCGTGCGATCGATCGCGGCTCGCGTCGTCTTCGGGTCGGCGCCCTCGGCGTAGCGCAGGAAGACGAACGCGTCGTCGCGCGCGTCGAAGTCGGCGGTGAGGTGGACGTTGGGGATGACGAGCCCGCCGCCGAGCAGCCCGAAGTCCGAGCCCTCGTCGAGGATCCCGCGGATGACGTAGCTCACGCGCTTGCCGGCCGGCGTCAGCGCGCTCACGCGGTCGCCGATCTTCGCGGTCTTCGAATAGCCGACGTCGGCGAGGATCCCGTCGCGCCCGAGCCGAGCGAGCGTCGCATCCGACCCGTCCTTCCACTTCAGCGAGTACGTCTCGCGCAGCGTCGCGGGGTCGATCCCGATGACCGACGTCGTCTTGGACTTGCCCGTCACCTTGGCCTCGGTGAAGCGCACCCCGCTGACCGCGCCCACGCCGGGCGTCGAGCGCAGCGCGGCCGAGACCGCCGGCGGCGTCTCGCCGAAGCCGTTCTTCGAGCCGACGGTGAGATCGCCCGCGAAGGCGCGGTCGACCGCGCGATCGATCGAGCCCTGCAGCCCGGCGGCGAAGATCGAGACGAACGCGACGAGCGCGACGCCGATCATGAGCGCCGCCGCCGTGACCGCCGTGCGCGCCGGGTTGCGGGTCGCGTTCTCGCGCGCCAGCCGGCCGCTGACCCCGGCGAGGCGCTGCAGCGGCGCGCCGACGATCGCCGCGATCGGCCGCACGAGCTGCGGGCTGAAGAGCGCGACGCCGAGGAAGATCGCGACCGAGCCGCCGCCCAGCGTCGCCGCGGCACCGCTGCCACCGGAGCCGCCGAACAGGCCGTACGCGACGATGCCCGCGCCCGCAAGGCACAGCAGCGACGCGGCGCTGAGCCGGCCGCGGCCCGCCTTCGTCGCGGCGGTGAGGCCGTCGCGCAGCGCGGCGATCGGGGCGATGCGGGTCGCCCGCAGCGCGGGGACGATGCTCGCGACGACGGTCACGACGACGCCGACGAGCAGCGAGACGACGATCGTGCGCGTCGCGATGACCGAGTCGGTCGCCGGCAGGTCGGCCCCGACCGCTCCGAAGAGCGCGCGCAGGCCCGGGACGAGCAGCAGGCCGCCGAGCAGGCCGAGCAGCGACGCGGTCAGGCCGATGACGGCCGCTTCGAGCACGACGGACCGCAGCACCTGGCGGCGGGTCGCGCCGAGCATCCGCAGCAGCGCGAGCTCGCGCGTGCGCTGCGCGACCGTGATCGAGAACGTGTTGTAGATGACGAACGCGCCGACGAACAGCGCGATCCCGCCGAAGACGAGCAGCGCCGTGCGAAAGAAGCCGAACTCGTCCTCGAGGTCGGCGGCCTGGGCCTTGGCGTCGTCGGCGCCCGTGCGGACGGTCACGGGCTCGCCGGCGAGCGCGATCTGCAGGCGGCTGCGCAGCTGGCTCGGCTTCACGCCGCGGTCGCCGGCCACGGAGATCCCGTTGAGCTTGCCCTGCAGGCCGCCGAGCGCCTGCGCGGTCGGCAGCGTCGCGATCGCGACCGCCAGCCCCGCGACCGATGCCTGCTCGCCGAACTTCGCCGCCCCGGTCAGGGTGAAGCGGCGCGCGCCCTCGTCGCCGACGATCGTGACGCGGTCGCCGAGCTCAAAGCCCTCGTCCGCGTAGGTCTTCGCGTCGAGGCCGATCTCCGAGCTCGAGCGCGGCGCGCGGCCGGACGTGAACGTGAACTGCTCGAACGGCGCCGGCTGCAGCGCGTAGACGGCGCTTGAGTTGCTGACGGGATCGCCGTCGCGCTTGCGAACCGAGGCTTGGCTGAAGATCGCCCCGGCCGCGGACTTGACGCCGTCGACCGCGCGCACGCGCGCGACGAGGCCGTCGTGAAGCGGCGGCGGCTCGGCGAAGAAGTCGTCGTCGACCTTCTTCGGCGCGACCGCGACGTCCGTGCCCGTGTTCGCCTGCGCGAAGACCTCGGTGAACGAGCGGTTGATCGTGTCGGTGAAGATGTAGGTGCCGGCGATCATCGCCACGCCGAGCACGACCGCGAGGGCGGTCAGCGCGGTGCGCAGCGGTCGCGCGCGCAGGCCCCGCAGCGCGACCTGTCTCATGACGCGACGGCCTTCATGACGTCGAGGATGTCGTCGGCCGAGCCGGCGGCGACGTCGTGCGCGATGCGCCCGTCGGCGAGCACGATGAGCCGGTCCGCGTAGGCCGCGGCGGCCGCGTCGTGGGTCACCATGACGACGGTCTGGCCGAACTCGTCGACCGCGCGTCGCAGGAGGGCCAGCACCTCGGCGGAGGCGTTTGAGTCGAGGTTGCCGGTCGGCTCGTCGGCGAAGACCACCGCGGGCTTGGAGACGAGCGCGCGGGCGATCGCGACGCGCTGCTGCTGGCCGCCCGACAGCTCCGACGGCCGGTGGGTGCGGCGGTCGCCCAGGCCGACGGCCTCGACGAGCGACTGAAGCCACGCCGCGTCGGGCTTGCGGCCGGCGATCGTCAGCGGCAGGACGAGGTTCTCCTCGGCCGTCAGCACCGGCAGGAGGTTGAAGGCCTGAAAGACGAAGCCGACGCGGTCGCGGCGCAGCTCGGTGAGGCGCTTGTCGTCGAGGGTGCCGAGGTCGACGCCGTCCAGCTCGACCGAGCCGCTCGTCGGCTTGTCGAGCCCGGCCATGAGGTGCATGAGCGTCGACTTGCCGGAGCCCGAGGCTCCCATGATCGCGGTGAAGGCCCCGCGGGCGATCTCGACGCTGACGCGAGCAAGAGCGTCGACGGCGGCGGGTCCTTCGCCGTAGCGGCGATGCAGGTCGGTCGTGGAGACGATCGTGGTCATGCGTGCAGGATGCACTGCCGCGCGCCACCTGACCATCGGGGATCGCCCCTAAGGATGCTTCCTATCTCGCACCGGCGTGTCCCTATTCGGCGCCGACCGCCTTGGCGATCTCGTGGTAGGCCGCAACGGGATCCGGTGCGTTGAAGATCGCCGAGCCCGCGACGAACCACGTCGCGCCCGCCTCGGCGCACTCGGCGCCGGTCTTCGGGTTCACGCCGCCGTCGACCTCGATCGCGACGTCCGGGCCGAGCATCTCGCGCACGCGGCGGATCTTCTCGAGCTGGCTGCGCAAGAACGGCTGGCCGCCCCAGCCGGGGTTGACGGTCATGATCAGCGCGAGGTCCAGCGCGTCGGCCTGCGCGAAGTGGTCGGGCGGCGTGCCGGGACAGACGACGAGCCCGGCCTTGCAGCCGAGCTCGCGGATCGCCGCCAGGGTGTAGTCGATGTGCGGCGTGGACTCGACGTGGATCGTGATCCCGTCCGCGCCGGCCTTGGCGAACTCCGCGACGTGCTTCTCGGGGCTCTCGATCATGAGGTGGACGTCGAGGTAGGCCTCGTCGGGGAGCGCGTCGCGCAGCGCCGAGACGACCATCGGGCCGAACGTGATGGGCGGGACGAAGTGGCCGTCCATGACGTCGCAATGGATGACCCGGCAGCCCTCGTCCATGATCATCTTCACGTGCTCGCCGAGCTTCGCGAAGTCGGCGGACAGGATCGACGGCGTGACATGGCGTTCGGACAGGGGCACGTACTTAGATCTCCTTGAGCATCGAGGCCGAGCAGGCGTTGCAAGACAGGATCGACGACTTGGACATGCGCACGATCGTCGAGTGCTCGCCGCAGTCCGGGCAGACCGAGCACAGCTCGAAGCGGTGCAGGCAGTACACGCAGCGATAGCGGCCAGCGAGGTTCGTCGGGCGCAACCAGGGCTCCTTGCAGTTCGGGCATACGGGGCCCAGATCGGATTTCACTGCCATCTCACGCCGTCAATCGGGCGATGTAGAAGCCGTCGGTGCGATCGCGATGGGGCAGCACGAGACGGTCAGACTCTAGCCGCAGGCTCGTCGCCGCGGCCTGCTGCTCGTTCTCGCGCGAAGACAGCGTGCAGGTCGAGTAGACGAGCGTGCCGCCGAGGCGCAGCGCGCGCGCGCCCGCGTCGAGGATCTCGCGCTGCGCCTTCGCCAGCGACTCGATCGACTCGGGCGACGCGCGCCAGCGCAGGTCGGGGTGGCTTTGCAGCGTGCCGAGGCCGCTGCACGGGGGGTCGACGAGGACGCGATCGAAGGGCTCGCTCGTGGTGTAGCGCGCCGCATCGCCGACCTCCACGGTGACGTTGGTCGCGCGCATGCGCTCGGCGGTGCGCCGCAGCGCGCTCGCACGGCCCTGATGGCGCTCGACCGCGACGATCGCGCCCTCGCCGCGCATGAGCGCGCTGAGGTGCGTCGTCTTGCCGCCGGGCGCGGCGCAGAGGTCGAGCACGCGCTCGCCGGGCTCGGGGGCCAGCGTGCGCGCGACGAGCATCGCGGCGCGCGACTGCGTGGCGTAGGCACCGGCGCGCCACAGCTCGTGGCCGTGCGCGTCGAACGGGCCCTCGACGACGAGCGCCTCGGGGAGCTCGTCGTCGGTGTGTGTCGCCACGGGCAGGGCCGCCGCGAGCTCGTCGCGCGTCGTGACGAGCGCGTTGGCGCGCAGCACGGTCTCGGCCGGCTCGTTGCCGCGGCGCAGCAGTGCGCGCGCGTCGTCTTTGCCGAACGTCTCAAACCAGAGGTGGACGAGCCACAGCGGATAGGAGTGCGCGACCGCCGCGCCCGCGGGCGTGTCGTCCGCCGGCAGCCGCGGGAGCTCGCGCGTGGCCCGGCGCAGGACGGCGTTGACGAGCTTGTGCCCGCCGCCGTGCCCCTGCTTGGCGAGCTCGACCGATTCGCCCACCACCGCGTGGGCGCCGCCGCCGTCGAGGAACGCGAGCTGGTAGAGCCCGAGGCGCAGCGCGGCCAGCGTCGCGCCGTCGAGGTCGGCGACGGGGCGCGCGAGCTGCTCGATCATGTGGTCGAGGCTGAGCTTGCGCTGGACCGTCCCGAAGGCGAGCTGCATCGCGAACGCGCGCTCGCGCGGATCGAGTCCCTTGGCCTCGGCATGCAAGGCCCGGTCCGCGTACGCCCCCTGCTCGAACACCCTGCGCAGAACCGCGAAGGCGGCTTGGCGCGCAGGCGTGACCCGCGCGCTCGCGACTACCAAAGGATCGGCACGTCGTACGCGCGGAGCGCGCGGTCGCCGGACACGAGCGTCGCACCCTCGACCATGGCCTGCGCGATGAGCATCCGATCGAACGGATCGCGGTGATGATCTGGCAGCTCGCCTGCGGCGGCGGCGTGATCGAGCTCGATCGGGAGCGCGAGCACCCCCGCTGCCAGCAGTGGGCCGGCGAGGTCGCCGGGCGTGTCGAGCTTGCCGATCGCGCGCTTGAGCGCGACCTCCCAGATCACCGCGGCACTGAGCAGCACATGGTTCGAATCGTCTCGTAGATGCTGCGCGGCAAGGGCGCCCAAACGGTCGTCGTCGCTGAGCCACCAGATCGCGGCGTGGGTATCGAGCAGGAGCTTCAACGCGCGCCGAACGCTTCGGCGATGTCGTCCGGCAGCTCGTCGAAGTCGTCTGCCATGTGCACCTGACCGCGCCAGATCCCGCGGACCGACGACAACGAGGGCTTGTCCTCCTCGACCGGCACGAGCCGGGCGACGGGCGTGCCGCGACGCGTGATGACGACGTCCTCGCCCGCCTGCGCGCGCTCGACGAGCTGCGACAGCTTCGTCTTCGCCTCATGCATGCCCACCTGGCTCATGCGGGCAAGGGTAGCAGTCCTAGCTAAGTTAGCTAGAACCGCGCGCCGCGCAGGCCGTCGCTATGGGACAATGCCGTGGCCGCGCAGGTAGGCGGCGGCGTCCATCGGGCGGCCACCGGCGGGCTGGACCTCGAGCAGCTCGAGGCCGCCCAGGAACAGGCGGCCGTCCTCGGCGTGCAGCGGGCCGGTCGCGTCGGGGTCTCGCGGCGCCGCGCGCAGGATGCCGAGGAAGGCGCCGTCCCTGAGCACGACCCGCGTGCCGATGTGGGGCGTCAGCGCGCGTACCTTGCGGTCGTTGACGGTGGCCGTCGCCGCCGGGTCCAGCGTGCGGTCGTCGGGGCCGATCTTCGCGGCGTACGTGATGCCTTCCTCGGATTGCTGGACGGAGGCCGGGCGCTCGTCGAGCGTGCGGATGAGCAGGTCGGCGCCGAGCTGCTCCAGGCGGGCGGCCAGCGTGCCGTACGTGTCGTCGTCGCGGATGGGCTCTGACCCCGCGAGGTAGACGGGGCCGGTGTCGAAGCCGGCCTCGGTGAGCATCGTGGAGACGCCGGTCTCGGCGTCGCCCTCCATCATCGCCCGCTCGACCGGGGCCGCCCCGCGCCAGCGCGGCAGCAGCGACGGGTGGACGTTGATGAGCTCGTGGTCAGACAGCAGCGGCTCCTTGATCAGCGCGCCGAACGCGCAGACGGCGACGACCTCGGGTTGCGCGGCGGCGATCGTCGCGCAGGCCTCGGGCTCGTTGACGTTCGGCGGCTGGAAGACCTCGATGCCGAGCTCGCGGGCTCTGCGCGCGACGGGCGGCGCGGAGAGCTTCTGGCCGCGGCCGGCCTTGCGGTCCGGGCGGGTGACGACGAGCTGCGGCCGGTGGTCGGTGGCCGCGAGGCGGTTCAGCACCTCGGCGGCGAACGCCGACGTCCCGAGGAAGACGGTCCGCACGCTATGCGACGCTCGCGGCCTGCTCGGCTTCGCGCAGCGCGCGCATCGCCGCCTTGCGCTGCTCGCGGCTCGTGCGATCGAGGATCAGGACGCCGTCGAGATGGTCGACCTCGTGCTGGATGACGCGCGCCTCGAGCCCGCTCGCCTCGATGACGAGGTCCTCCCCGTGCTCGTCCTTCGCGCGCACGAGCACCCCGATCGGGCGCTCGACGTCGACGTGGACCAGCGGCAGGCTGAGGCAGCCCTCCTCGGCGATCTCCTCGTCGCGGCTGGACCACTCGATCTCGGGGTTGACGAGCGCGACGATCGGGCTGTCGGGCTCGACGCGGTAGACGAGCAGCCGGTGCGAGATGCCGACCTGCGGGGCCGCGAGCCCGATCCCCATCGCGTCGTGCATGAGCACCCGCATCTGACTGACCTCGTCGCGCAGCGCGCCGTCGAAGCGCTCGACGGGGCGCGCCTTGGTTCGCAGGATCGGGTCGCCGAGCTGGCGCACGTGCGCGAGCGCCGCCCTGCGCCGTTCGAGGACCTCGGGGTCGATCGGCGGCGGCGCCTCGCGCTCCTCCTCGCCGATCCCCTCGGGTGGTTCCTCCTCGGTGACGGCCATGGCACAAGTCTAGATAGGCCGCGCCGCGGGTCGCGACGCCGGAGCGCGCCAGGGATCGCTCGGCCGCGGGGCGCAGCGCCGGCGGGCGTGGAGGATCGGCGCCCCTCGGCCGCAGGATCGCTCGGCCACGGGGCGCAGCGCCGGCGGGCGTGGAGGATCGGCGCCCCTCGGCCGCAGGATCGCTCGGCCACGGGGCGCAGCGCCGGCGGGCGTGGAGGATCGGCGCCCCTCGGCCGCAGGATCGCTCGGCCACGGGGCGCAGCCGGCGGGCGCGGCTACTGCGGGTCGACGTCGACGGAGTACGCGACGCCGCGGCGGCTGCGGTCGGCGGCCACTCTGTCCACTGCGCCGCCGGCGGCTCGAACGGCGGCCGCGCGATCGCTCGCCTTGACGACGAGCTGCGAGCGCTCGCGGCCGCGCAGCCGAAACAGCGGCGCGGGTCCGAGCACTTGCGCGCCTGCGATCTCGCCGAGCTCGGCGCGCACCGCCTGCGCCGCCTCGCGCACGGCGGCGGGCTCGGGCGCCGAGCACACGATCCGGATGAGGTGCGAGAACGGCGGGTAGCGCAGCGCTTCGCGGCGCGCGAGCTCGCCGTGCAGGAAGCCGTCGGCGTCGTGGTGCGCGGCGGCGGCGATCGACGGCGCGTCCGGCGACAGCGTCTGGACGAGCACGCGCCCACCCTGCGCCCCGCGACCCGCCCGGCCGGCGAGCTGCGTGACGAGCGCGAACGTCCGCTCCTCGGCGCGGAAGTCGGGGAAGCGCAGGGTCCCGTCGGCGTCGACGACGACGCCGAGCGTGACGTCGGGGAAGTCGTGCCCCTTGGCGACCATCTGCGTGCCGACGAGGATCCCGCGCGGTGCCGCTTCGAAGCGCCGCAGCAGCTTGCCTGCGTCGGGGACGTCGGCGTCGAGCCGGAAGACCTCGTGGCCGATCTGCTGGAGGTCGTGCTCGAGGCGCTCGGTGCCGGCGCCGTGGCGTGCGACGTTCATCGACCCGCAGGCGGTGCAGCGCTGCGGCATGCGCTCGCGATGGCCGCAGTGATGGCAGGCGAGCGTGGCCCGGGAGCGGTGCAGGACGAGCGAGACGTCGCAGTGCGGGCAGGACCAGGCGTGCCCGCAGGAGCGGCAGTCGACGAAGTTCGACCACCCGCGGCGGTTGAGCAGGACGATCGACTTCGGCGCATCGACGAGCGCGTGGCTCGTCTCGGGGTGCAGCGCGCCCGCCGTCTGGCGCATGTCGACGATCTTCACCTGCGGCAGGCGCTGGCCGTCGACGCGGGTCGGGAGCCGCACGCGGCGCAGCGCTTTGACCGACTCCGGGCGCGGCGTGGCGCTGCCGGCGAGCAGCAGGGCGCCCGCTCTCGACGCCCGGCGCGCGGCGACATGGCGCGCGTCGTAGCGCGGGTCGCCCTCGTGCTTGTAGGAGGCGTCGTGCTCCTCGTCGAGGACGACGAGGCCGAGCCGCTCGATCGGCGCGAAGACGGCCGACCGCGGGCCGATGCACACGCGCGCCTGGCCGCTGCGCAGGCGCGACCACTCGTCGTGGCGCTCGCCGGCGGAGAGCTTGGAGTGCAGGACCGCGACGGTGTCGCCGAAGCGGTCGGCGAAGCGGCTGACGATCTGCGGCGTCAGGCCGATCTCGGGCACGAGCACGATGACGCCGTCGCCGCGCTCGAGCGCCGTGGCGGCGGCGCGCAGGTAGATCTCGGTCTTGCCGGAGCCGGTGACGCCGTGCAGCAGCAGCGGCTCCGGGTCATCCCGGGCGAGCTGGACCTCGACCTCGGCGAGCGCGCGGGTCTGGTCGGCGGTCAGCGGCGGCGGATGCGCGCGCCGCGCGCCGACCGCGTCGTGCGTGACGTACCGGCGCACGGTGCGCCGCTCGAGCGTGACGAGCCCCCGAGCCTCGAGCCGGCGGAGCGCTTGCAGGTCGCCGCCGGCGGGACGCGGGCCGCGCTCGCGCAGGTCGTCGAGCAGCGCCCGCTGGCGCTCGCTGAGCGGGCGGGCCGCGGACGCCCGGCCGCCGGCCGCAGCCTGCGCATCGCCCGCGGATTCGGCGGTGTCCGCCCCCAGAGCCGCCCACCACGCCAGCTTCGCGCGGGCGCCTGGTGGCGGCGAGACGAGCGCCAGCGCGCGGGCCGGCGTCGAGCAGTACTCGGCGGCCATCCAGATCGCGAGCTCGACAAGCTCCGGCGGCAGGTCGTGGTCGAGCACGCGACGCGGCGCGACGAGCCGCTCGTCGGCGATGTCCGAGCCCTCGGCGAGCCCTACGACGACGCCGACGACGTCCCGGTGACCGAAGGGCACGACGAGCACCGACCCGATGCCCACCCCCTCCGGGCGCAGGTAGTCAAACGGCCCGCGCAGCGCGCGAGCCGTCGTGATCGGCTCGACCTTCGCGACCGGCGGCACGCCCCAGAGGATGCCTCACGCCCCGGCGTGGGCCGGTTCTTGCCGTCCCGCCTCGCGGCCCGGCTTACCATCGCTCGCAAGGATGAGCGACGAGCCCTCACCCACGAGCCGCTCCGCCGGCGATCTGACCTCCGCGGCCATGCGCGTCGCCGAGATCGTCGCCGCCGCCGAGCGCGCGGCCGAGGAGCTGCGCCACGAGGCCGAGCAGCGCGCCGCCGACCGGATCGCCGAGGCCGACCGGGCCGCCGAGATGCGCGTCCAAGCCGCCGACGACGAGGCGCTCCAGGTCCGAGCGCAAGCGGGCACCGAGGCCGCGCAGCTGCGCGCCGAGGGCGCGCGCGACGCCAGCGAGCTGCGCGACGAAGCCGCGGCGCACGCGCAGGAGGCTCGCGACAAGGCTGCCGCGACCGCTCGCGAGCTGCTCGCCGAAGCCCGCGCCGCGGCGCGCGGGGTCCTCCACGACGGCGAGGAGATCAGCGGCAACCTGCACGAGCTCTCAGAGTCGCTGCGCGCGAACGCCGAGCGGCTGCTGCGCGACGTCCGGCTCGCCCACGCCGAGCTCACGTCGCGCCTGGACCGCGCCGACCCCGCGCGCTGGGGAGGCGTGAGCGCGAGGAGCACGCCACTCGCCGCCGCGCCGGGTCCCGAAAAGGACGACGGCGGCGGTACGCCCGAGCTCGACGTGCCCGAGTTCATCCCGCGGGCACGTTCGCGCGGGCGTCGCTGACCCGCGCGCGCTCGTGGCAGCGACGCACGAGAAGCCCGCCGACCGCCTGCGCCGAGCTACCTCGAGCACGACCACCTCGCCGACGCGCTGAATGACGGCGTCCTCGGCAAAGCTGCCCCGCCCGGCCGTGACGCTCCGGACGTCGGGCGGTGCCCCTCGGCCGTGGCTCGCTACGCCACGACCCCCGCGAACCTCTCGTAGCGCCATCCGGCGGCGGTGCGGCGAAGCGGCTGTTAAGATGGCGACCGCACACCGCTTGGGGCTGTAGCTCAGCTGGGAGAGCGTCGCGCTGGCAGCGCGAAGGTCAGGGGTTCGAGCCCCCTCAGCTCCATCTCGAAGGAACCCAAACGGCGATGTTCGAACCCGGCCAGGTTCGCCCACATACTGGCTGGAATGGTAGGTCGGGCAGTCCATTCGCGCCGCGAATCCGGCTCGGTTTGCCTGCTACCATCGAGGCGGAAAGCAGCATCCGGAACAACGGTGGCCCGTTTATGAGACGGCCACCCGCCCGGAGGGTCGCGGAAGACTTGCCGTCGGGTCTGGCGGTGCCGCGAAACGATTGCTCTGCGCTTGAAGATCCCCGACCGGCTTGCAGACCAGCCGAGCACAGAGCGGGAGAGGTCGACATCCGATCTCTCCGGTTCGGCGCACGAGGGCGCGCCAGCGCTACCCGAGGGGAATCAAGATGGCGACATCCAGCCCGCCACCCGCAACGTTCAGCATGGCCCGTGTCCGGGTGAGAGCGTCGGCTGCCACGATACGAGGAGTGTCCTGGCCACCGATCGTCGGCGAGCAGCTACCCCGCCCACATGCGGCATTTGGGATCGACGAGAAGCTCATCGCCTACTGCCTGAACCCAGAGCACAAGATCGGTGGCGCGAAGGCGAGGGGATTCCAGCAAGTCCTCGGGATCGGACTTGCGGACATCGAATACCTCGCCAGTTCGCTGCTTGACGGCATCCTCAAGGCCAGGATCAGCAACGTTCGCGACAACGCGCCATACGGCGCGCTCTGCGAGGTCCGACTCCTCGTCAACGGACTTCGCGAACAGCGGGATCGCCTCGCCATCGTGGTCACGGCATGGGAGTTGAGGCACGACCAGGATCGCCCGCGACTCGTCACGGCTTACGTCGACGGCTAACCTGGACAGCACGATGGCCTTCGTCAAGCACGCGATCTCGGAGCACGACACGGTCGTGCTCCGAAAGCCGGTCGGCACATGGCCTGCTGGCACATGCGGCGCTGTCATCAGCGTGTACGACGAAGCCGTGCTGATCGAGATCGTCGGCCGCGACGGCGAGACGCTCGATACCGTCTCTGTCCCGGCGGAACGACTCGAGATCAGCAACGCATGAGCGGATCGGCCTCGGTGCCGACTCGCGTCCGACCGCCATCTCCGCAAGCGTCGCTTTCACGGACGCGCATTTGACGGGTCGCCCGAGCATCCGCTCTACTTGCGACACGATCTCGACGATGCTGAGCGGTTCGTTACTCACCCGGAGCACTGCGGCGATGGCCGCGGTGGCCGGCGCGGGACGAGGCGCGACCTTGGCCCTCGGAGCTGAATGACCATTCAGGGTCATGAGTTCTCGCCGAAGGCGGTTCGCGCGAGCAAGCGCCTGGCAGGTGGGCTGGTTGGAACATGCGCCGGCTAGGTCCATTCGGAGAGTCCCAGCATCCACGGGGATTTCTCCGGGTTCGGTCGAAGCCGACAGGCTCGCCGGATACTCGCGGTAGCGGCTTTGGCCCGGTCCTTGGCCCGATCTGCGCGAAAACCAGCCGCGTCAGGCGCGATGCTCGGCGCGTACGCTGCGTCGCGACGCTCGAACGTCTGCGTCCCTGGGTCCGCGTCGGCGGCCTACGTGCGGCCCCACTCGCACGAGCAGGAGATCGTCGAATGCGCTCCCGATGTCGTCGCGATCACCGCGCTTGAGCACGCGGGCAGAGATCTCCAAGGTGACCGTGAGTCCCCGTCGCCGACCCGGTGCCATGACGTACGGGACCTCGGCGCCCGCGGCGAACCATCGAGATGTACGTTCTCCGCAGCGCGTGCGCGGTGACGCGCTCGGGCAGCGCGGGGAACTCGCGACACGCCCGGCGCTCGTTAGCGCGCCGAACGGCTGGTCTGATTAAGGGCGTTGACGGTTGTCTCCCGTTGTCCGTTTGCCCGTTCGGATCGGGAAGAACGGGGGGTCAGGCTCGGGTCGCGCAGCGATGCCCTCCAGGCAAGCAGGTCGTCCAGCAGCATAAGGCTCAGATCGACCCTGCGTATCTCGTCGTCGGCCTTGGCGTCCTCGACGCTGATGTGACGATGCGCGAAATGACGTGCCGAATGTCGATCTCGCATAGCTCGCTGCTGCGCAGGCCGCACCCGATTAGGATTAGAGCTCACGACTAGATTAGTGCGGGGTTATCTCGTAGTTCCATTCGCCGTGAAACGCGTTGCGGGCGATGTTGACGGCATCGAGTTGTTCGTCGCTGACCTCGACGCCCTTCTCGTAGACGCGGTCGTCGAGTTGGGCGTAGACCTTCAGCCCGGTGTTCGTCGTGGTGGCGCTGATCAGGTTGATGATGACCTCAAGGCTCTCCAGCGGCTTGCCGCGCCAGTTGAGGCTCACGAAGCTGAACATCCGGTGCTCGACTTTGTTCCACTTGCTCGTGCCGGGCGGGAAGTGGCAGACGACGATCCGCAGGCCGATCTCATCGGCCAAGCGCTGGCACTCGACACGCCACAGCCGGGTGCGGGGACTGTTAGAGCCCCCGGAGTCGGCGGTGATCGTCAGCGTCGTGGCGTCCGGGTAGCGCGTCTTGCCCAGGTGCCGCCACCAGCTGATGATGCTGTTGACGGCGAAGCTCGCGGTATCGCGCGTGACGCCGACCGAGACTGTCAGGCGACACCAGCGTGATCCTGGAGAACCGGGGATTGCGACACGTCGTGATCCTCAAAACGACAGCGCGTGATCCTGGCGACGACACAAGGTGATCCTCGATTGCTGCTACTGC
Organism: uncultured Actinomycetes bacterium; assembly: GCA_963810605.1. Classification (GTDB taxonomy): domain Bacteria; phylum Actinomycetota; class Thermoleophilia; order Solirubrobacterales; family Solirubrobacteraceae; genus CADCVQ01. The sequence goes on along the minus strand of CAWEOF010000012.1, from coordinate 31,896 downwards.
GGGTTTCGGTGGCTCGACAGAAGGTACATCCGGGTCGCCGCGTCCCCAGTTGGAGTCGCGTGCTGCGCGCGGCTTGCGGCTCGCCGACATCGGTGGTCAGGCGCGTCGCCGCCTGAGCGCGACAATCGACCGACGCCCACATCGACCCCGGTCCGCGCAGCGAGCCGGTCTCTGGATCGACCGTCCACCAGCCCGTCCTCGGGACCGCCGGTACCGGACTGTCGGGGAGCAAAAAGCAGCCGCAGCCCGACAACCCATAGTCCACAGACCATCCTTGGCTGGGTCGAGCGGGCGTCCACGAGGACGTCGCAGTCGGGGGTCAGATCGATGTCGGCGACATCGCTCGGAAGGCTCCCCCCATGACGAGCCCCGGCGGCAACGCGCCGCCGATCGCGGCCTCGGACACGGCGTCCCAGCGATCGCTGCGGGCGTCGTCGGGGTCGTGCAGCCAGCGGTCTCGACGGCGACCTTGCACAGAGCCCGCGCCACGTCGTCGCGGCCCGATTCCGGGCCGGTGCTTGCGACCGCGCGAAGCCGAAAGCGGCATGGTTCGTGAGCGTCGACCTCCGCGCGCCAGCGGGTGTCCACGACGGCGTCGACGAGGCGACCACGCCGGTTGGAGACTTGCGCGAGCGAACGGAATACCGAGACCGGCGGCCATTCGGCGAGCGCCTTGTCACGCAGCCGCTTTAAGTTGCGTCGATACGGCTCGCGGGTGCCGCGCGTCAATGCTGCTCGTCACGCAGCGGCTATGAGACGCTGATGCGAGCGATCCGCGGCGCCGCGCGTCGCCGGGTGTTCGCGCTGATGGACGAGCACGGCCAGATCGACCGTCACCGTGTCGACGAACGGGTCGCTACGGCGATCGCCGCCGGCGACGAGGACCTCGCCGCGACGCTCGCCGCCCGCGCGCGCACGCAGACGTCACGGTGGGCCCGCGCGACGGTGCTCAGCCGGCCGTTCGTCGATCGCTTGGTCGCCGCCCTCGCTGCGGCACTGCAGGGCGCGACGCGGCTCGCCGAGCCGCCACGAACGGCGGTGCTCGAGGTCCAAGCGGGCGTCGAGGTCGCGGTTCGGCTGCCGCTCGAGCTGCTGGCGCGCGTCGACGAGGCCGATGCGGCTGCGCGTGGGCGGGTGCTCCGCGGCGACCTCATCCGAGTCTTGCTGAGTGAGGGCCTCGGCGGCTGAGCGCCCCCGGAGGAACACCAGCGAATTGTTCGCGCGATCACGTTGCAAGTGACCAGAACACGCGACCCCGCTGAGCTGGAAGGTGACGCGGTCGTACGCCCGCGGCGCGATCGGACGTGTGCGATCAACAGAACGGCGAACCGGGCAGCGCGTTCCAACATCTGATTCCGCGGTTGAGCTCGCTCTCATGTTTCACGAGCTCTTCGCTAACGTGCTGCGCAGCGTCGACAGTGATGTTGCCGGCCTGCTCGCCCACCCAACCGCCGCCCCAGGACCCGGCGACCACTAGCGGCGCACACGCGAGGAGGCCCCAGCCTACCGTCGCGATTCCCAGCGCCCCGCACCCCGCGGCGCCTAGGTATGCGCCGCCCACGGAGCCACCCGTCTCAAGGCCTGCGCGAGTAATGGCCTCCGGCTGGGACTGACCTTCGGAGACGTAGCCGAAGTAATCGCCGACACCTCCGAGTACCGAGAGAACGGGGCCGGCGCGCCGGAGGACGATGGCGAGACGGCTCGCATCGCGAAATACAGCTCCGCTGACCTGCCCACTAGGGAACCTGCGCCCGAAGTTCGACGCCCGGCGCTGCGAGAACTGGATGACCCCGTCGAGGGCGGGACCGAGGAGCGAAGAGAAGTCGAACAGATCTTGGGTGACCGACAGACCTGTCAGCAGCGATCCCCCGGCACCGCTGGCCTCGAGCTGGCCGTAGGCGGCGAGGTTCCGCCGCCCCCAGCCGCTCAGCGTGAATGGGTCGAAGGTGTTCTGGAGATACCGGCCATCCACCGTCACCTGCGGGTTGTACGTCGGCTGGAGCACCTGTGCCGTCGATCCGCCGCCCTGCAGTGAGCCGCCGTTCCAGCCGCCATTGCTGACGCCCACGGTGAGCGTCTGCTGCGGGCTCGCATTCGACACCGTCAGGTAGCCGAGCAGGTCCGTCTTGCTGCTCGGGTTGCCGTTCACGAACTGGTACTCGGCACCGGTCGCCGGCGCCGCCGGGTCAAGGCCAATCGGGTCGCGCTGCAGCCAGGTGCCCTGGATCGGGTCGTAGCTGCGGGCGTAGTAGTGGTTGAGCACCGGGGTGTCGTTGCCGATCCCGTTGCCGGGTGGTAGCAGTGAGTCCGTGAGCTCGCCGCCGAAGCCGAACGCGGACCCGCTCGTCTCGAGGTTGAAGCCGTAGTCGCTGTACGCGGTGGGCCGCTTCAGCGAGGGCTTACCGTCTGTCGCACCCAGAACTGACCCGAGCGCGTCCGTCACAAACCACGCCGTGCCCGCGCTCGGCGTGCGCTCCGCGAGCAGGCCGCCCGCGCCGTCGCGCAGGTAGAAGCTCGCGCCGGCGCTCGACCCTGCCAGAACGGGCCGAAGTCCGTCGGAGGTCCACGTCTTCGTGGTCGTGCCGGTCGCCTCGGTCACGAGCTGCCCGAGGGCGTCGTAGCTGCGGGTGCTCTCGCGCTGGCCGTTGCCGTTTCCGCGGGCGGGCCTGTCGCCGACCGGCGACTGCGCGATGAGCCGGTTCTCGGCGTCGTAGTCGTAGCTCGTCCCGCTCGACTGTCCGGGCGCCTGCGCGACCGTATCGCTGCGCAGGCGATTGCCGTTGCGGTCGTACTGGTAGGTCGTGACGTCGGTGAAGGCGGCGCCGCCGTTCTCGCGCACCTTCGTGCTCGTGAGGAGCTGGCCGGCCGCGTCGAAGGCGTTCGTCTGCACGAACGGATCGCGCGGCTTGGGCGTCAGCGGGTCGTCGGTCGCCGACCAGCTCAGGCGGTTGCCGGCGGCATCGTACGAATAGCTGCTCGGCAGCGGGCCCCCGGCGCTGCGCGTGAGCCGGCGCAGGGCGTCGTAGGTGTAGTCGGTCGTCGTTGTGTCACCCACGTTCTGCACCCGGCGAGCCACGCTGCCGACCGCGTCATAGGCGTAGCCGAAGGACGCAAGCGTGGCGGAGCCCGCCGCCGTGGTCAGCCCGGTGACGTGGTCTGCCGCGTCGAACGTCGCGACCGTCCGCGTGCCGTTCGGGCGGGTGACCTGCCGCAGGCGATCGTCCTCGTCGTAGGTCATCTGGACCGCGCCGAGTGAGCTGTTCAGTCGCGTCAGCCGATCGCCGGCGTCGTATTCGTAGTCCACGACGTGGCCGCCCGGCAGCGTCATCCGCGTGCGGTTGCCCGCCGCGTCGTAGCGATAGCCGAGCGTGCGCCCGGTCGCGTCCGCACGCGACACGATCCGTCCGAGGGCGTCGAACGCGGTGCTCACGCTGCCGACGCTGTTGACCGCCGACACAGGGCGGCCGACCGAGTCGTAGGAGAACGCCTCGTCGGGCGTGTCGTCCGAGTAGGAGCGCCGAAGGACGAGGTTCCGCGCGTCGTAGTCGAAGGACGTGACCACATTGCGGGCATCGCTTCGCGAAGCGAGGTTGCCCGCCCCGTCGTAGCGGTAGCGCATGGCCCTGCCGAGCGGGTCGGTCTCCGACGTCAAGAGGCCGCGAGCGTCGTAGCCGAACGTCGTGTCGCGACCGTTCGGATCGGTTGACGCCGTCAGCAGGTTCCGCGCGTCGTAGGCGTACCGGCTGGCGACGTTGATCGCCGCGCCCGGCGCCTGGCCGGCGCGACGGTTGCGCACGACGGCGCTGAGGTTGCCCACCGCGTCGTAGCTGCGCTCCGTGACGATCCCGTCGGCGGCAACCTCCGCGGTTGGGCGCTGGTTGAGGTCGTAGCGAACGTCGACGGTCCGGCCGAGCGGATCCGTGGTCGCGGTCCTGTCGCCCATCGCGTCGTAGCTGAAGCGGGTGCTGTGGCCGAGTGGATCGCGGCGCTCGGTGACCAAGCCGCCGTCGTCGCGAACGAGCGTCGTGGCGTTCCCGTTGGCGTCGGTCGTGCGCGTCGCAGCGTTCATCACGTCGAAGGTCGTGATCACCGCGTGTCCGTTCGGGTCCGTCACCCGCGTGCGATTGCCGGCGGCGTCGTAGCCGAACGTCGTCACGCCGCCGAGCGCGTCGGTGACGGAAAGCAGCTGGCCCGCGGCGTCGTAGCGGTAGCGCGTCACGCCGCCGGACGGGTCGGTCGTGGCGACGCGCCGGCCGACCGCATCGTAGGCGTGCCTGGTGACGCCGCCCGCGGCATCGGTCTCCGCGACCACGCGATCGCGAACGTCGTAGGTGCGGCTCGAGACATGCCCCAGCTGGTCGGTGACGCCGACGGGACGACCCACCGCGTCCCACGCGAGCTTTGTCTCACCGCCGGCCGGATCGGCGACCTTGGTCGGGCGCCCGTTGGCGTCGAGCGCGTAGCTCGTCGTCGCCCCCGTCGGATCCTCGGCCGCCACGACGCGCCCGTTCGCGTCGTAGCGCGTCTTGCTCGTGTTGCCACGCGCATCGGTCGTCGCGACGGGGCGCCCGAGCGCGTCCAGCTCGTAGGCCGTCGTGTGCCCGAGCGGGTCGGTCTGCGAGGTCTGGCGGCCCTCGCCGTCAAACGTGTTGCGCACGACACCGCCGTTCGGAAGGGTGATCCGCGTGACGTTGAGCTCCGCGTCGCGCTCGTAGCGCGTCACGCCGCCGCGCCGATCGGTCAAGCTCGCCAGCTGGTCGTTGACGTCGTAGGTCCGGCGTTCGGTCGAGCCGTCCGCGTACGTCGTGCGGGTCAGCCTGCCGGCGACGTCATACGTGTAGGAGGTCGTGCGCCCGAGCGCGTCGGTCATCGCCGTTCGCCGGTTCGCGCTGTCGTAGGTGAACGTCGTGGCACGGCCAAGCGGGTCGCTGACGCGCCGCGTGTTGCCGCGGCTGTCGTATTCGTAGGTGGTGACGGCGCCGTTCTCGTCGGTGCTCGATTTCAGGTCGCCGGCCGCGTTGTAGGTCCGGTGCTGTTGGGTCCCGTCGGGATTCGTTACGGTCACCGGGAGGCCGTCGGAGTTGACGTCCAGGGCGACGGTGCGGGTTGCGCCCGCTGCGCCACCGCCATCGGTCGTCGATGTGCGATCGCCGAAGGCGTTGTACGTAGAGGACACGACGTTGCCCAGCGGATCGGTCTGCGACGCAGGCTGCCCCGACGGGTCGTACGTCATCGTCGTCGTGTGGCCCAGCGGGTCGGTCTCTATCGTCGGCAGCGTGTCGGCGTTGTAGCTCGTCTTTCTCGAGCCCGACAGCGCGTCGCGGATCTGCGTGACCTGCCCGAGCGCGTTCCAGTGATACACGTTCACGGCACCCGTCGTGTCCGTGTAGGTGGTGGTCTCGGCGTCGTCGTCGTATGCCAGGACCCGCGTCTGCCCGAAGGCGTTCTTCTGCTCCACGACACGCGACCGGTCGTCGTACGCGTTGCGCAGGAATGCGACGCCGTCTTGGCCGACCTGAGACGTGATGCGGTGTTCGCCGTCGTACACGTGTCGACGCTCGGTCCCCAGTGGGGACGTCACGGAGACCAGGTCGCCGGCTGCGGAGTAGACGAGCGTCCACGCGGAGCCACCTGGCCGCGTGAAGCGCGTGATGCGCCCGTCCGCGTCTGTCGCGACATCAACCGTCTGACCGGCGTCGTCGGCGATGCTCGTCAGCTTCGGGAACAGCGCGCCGGTCCCGCTGTAGCTGAGCGTCGCGGCGTTGCCTTGGCGATCACTGGTGGAGGTCAGCATGCCGCGCCCGGCTGCATCCTGCTCAAACGTCATGCTCGAGCCGGTCGTCGTGGACCACCTGAAGGTCGAGTCGCCAACCTGATCGAGCGTGGCAAACGCGCCCGCGGGGCTTGTGAAGCCGCCATTGCCGTCCGAGTCGTATGGCAGCGCGCGGCCGTCGGGCAGGTACACCACGACCGTGCCGTCGTTGTACTGCTGCAGGTAGGATCCGTAGGCGAACTGCCAGCCGTAGCCGGTCGGCGAGTCCTGGGCTGACTGCGCGTTGTAGTTCAGCGTGAGATCGATGGCTTGGCTGCCGACGCCGGGCAGCGAGAAGATTTCTTGTGCTGTCGAGAAGTTGCCGGTCGACATCGAGATCGGCTCGGCGTTGTAGCGCAGGAAGCGCTGATAGCCGAGGTTGCGCAGCTGCTTGAGCCGTGCGGCGCTGGGGCGCGCGGGGAACTTGCCGAGACACTTGAAGCCCTTGCTTTCCAACGTCCTGCCGATCGCGGTGACGATCGCGTCCACCATCTCCGCTCGACCGCGGGTGATGACCTCCCAGTCAAACGAATGATCGAGAAACATCATGAAGAACTGCGCGTACGTCTTCGGCAGCGCGGCGAACTCCGGGTACGGGTAGACCCGTCCACCGGTCTGCTCCTCGTTGACCGGAGTCGTCGGCCGGCCCGTGAAAGCGCCCATCTGGTTCGTGAGCTCGGTGCCGAAAGCAAGGTTGCCGGCCACGCTGGTCGCAAACGCAGAGCTGCCGCCGTCAGCCGGACTCCCCCACTCCACGCCCTCGTTCGCGTTGAGAGAGAGCGTCACCGACACGTCGGCGTCCTGCATCTGCGCAGCCCGCTGAGAGTTGATCACGAACGGCGGAAAGGTGTCGCGAGTAATGACGATGTCAGCGGCGCAGACCGACGGCAGCTTGGCCTGCACGGCCAGCGCGATGTCATGCTGGATCGGCAACCCGTGGTACTCGATGCCGTCGTGGAGACCTCTGGCGAAGTCGTCGTCGGGGTCGAGCACGACCTTCGGCGCGTCCGCAGCGATGGCCGACGGCGCCACCACCTGGATGGCGAAGAGGGCCAGCACGACGATCGCGGGGAGCTGCCATCTCCGCGGACGAACTGCTGACAGACACCCGGCGGCCCGGCGCACGAAGCGCACGTGATCATGAGAGGTACTGGGCGTCATCGCGTTCCCTATCGCTTGTTGCAGGCACACGGCAGCAGCCGGCGGGCACGCAAACCGCGTCGCGGTTCGGGTCTCCCGACGGCGTCTTCTATCGCAGAATCATAGAACGCATGTCAAGTCTTTCAATAGTTCCGAGGTCGTCGCGCGAGGCGAGCGCGCGACTTCGCGAGCCGCGAATACGTGCTGCGTCGTGCCGCGCAGCCGCGCGCCAGGGCACTACTCTGCGAGGCCGTACCCCCGCACCAGCGCAGCGTCCGACGACGCGGCGGCGGCCGCTCTGGCGGTCCGTCTCGGCGCGCATTGATCGTCCCTTCGTCGCCCTCTTGGCGGGTGCGGGAGCCGGCGCGGTCGCCAACGGACCAGCGGGTAGGGGAGCCCGGACCGATGCCGGGAGATCCGCGCCCGACGTCCACGATCGACATTCACGAACCGCGTCCGGCGTCCACGGTCCCGCGGTTGCGCCGCTCGCCTGAGACGACGACGACGGCTGCACCGCAGCCGCCACCACCGCAGACCGGATCGCGCCGACGCGCGCGGGCCTCGAGTGCCACCGCCGGTGCCTCCTGCCCCGGTGCCACCACCACCACCACCGCCGATCGTGCCCGTGGATCCCCCCAGGCCCGAGTGAGCGACGTCCGGCCGGTGCGCGCTAGCGCCGCGTCGAACAGCTCCCCTCGCGCAGCGTCCCAGGGCGCATGCAGAACGTGCGCTTGCGGCCGAGATCTCCCTTGCGGTCTGGCTTGATCGTGTACTCCACGCCGGTTCCGACGGCGCCCGCCAGCGTTGCGCGCAGCAGCAACCGCGTGCCGGTTCGGAGCCGCGCACCCTTGAGGCGCTTGAACGACACGCCTCCACCGGCCCCGACCTTCACGCTCTGACGGCGGCACGCCCCGCGCGTGCACGTCAGCGTCACGGTCGCCCCCTTGGCGAGTCCCGCGCCGACGAGCGACCTCACGCGGATGCCGACGGGCACCTCGCGGAAGTTCACGACGCGCACGAACTTCGCTGGATACAACGTGAAGCGTCCACCGACGCGCCGGTAGTCACGGCAGCCGTTGCGATCTGCGTCGGGCTCGCGTGGCGATTGCCGCGGGCACGCGTCGGCGCTGTCCACAAGGCCGTCGGCGTCCGCGTCGGAGCGCGACGAGTCGGCGCCGCCGGGCGCTGACGGCGGGGCTGGCGGCGTCACGGCGGGCGGCGGCGACGGTGCTGACGGCGGCGTCACAGCGGGCGGCGGTGGCGGCGGTGGCGGCGGCGGTGGTGGCGGTGGTGGTGGTGGTGGGGCCAGCATCTGGCGGACGTAGATGTCCATCACGGCGTCCGTGTCGGTCGGGTCGAAGTTCGCTGCGCCCGACTCGAAGGCCACGAAGCGCCCGTCCGCCGAGATCTCCGGGAACGTCGAACCGCTGTCGCCCTTGGCGCCGCCGGCGCCCTCGGCGCGGCTGACGAGGATCGTCGTCGCCGTCTGCAGGTCGCGCATGTACACGTCGTGGCTCGTGTCGCCGTCGGCTGGGTCGAGCATCCCGCTGGAGTAGTACGCGACGTAACGCCCGTCGTTCGAGATCTCGGGAAACCACGACGTGCCGGCGCTCTTCGTGCCTGAGGCCCCCGTCCGGCGACTGATGAGCGTCGTTGTCGAGGTCAGCAGATCGCGCACATAGATGTCCTGGACGGCATCGCTGTCGGCGGCATCGAGGTTCGTCGCCACCGAGGCGAACACGACGATGCGCCCGTCGCCTGATAACGCCGGCACGTAGGAGTTGGCGTTGCCCTTCGTTCCCGTCGTGCCCGTGCGGCGACTGACGAGCGTCGTCGTTGTGGTCTGCAGGTTGCGGACGTAGACGTCGACGGTCACATCGCCGTCCGCTGCGTCGAGGTTCGTCGCGTATGAGTGAAACGCGACACGGGTGCCGTCCGTCGAGATGACGGCGTTGAACGAGTTGCCGTTGCCCTTCGCTCCTGCCGCCCCGCTGGCGCGGCTGACGAGCGTCGTCGTCGAGGTCTGCAGGTCGCGGACGTACGCGTCGGTCGTCGCGTCTGTGTCCGCCGGATCGAGGTTCGTCGCCTCAGAGATGAAGATCACGTAGCGGCCGTCAGCTGAGACGACGGGGAAGCGCGCACTGGCATTCGCCTTCGCGCCGGCCGTGCCGCTCGCGCGGCTGACGAGCGTCGTCGTCGACGTCTGCAGGTCGCGGATGTAGACGTCTTCGGTTGTGTCGGTGTCGTCGGCGTGAAGGTTTGTCGCGGCCGAGGTGAACGCGACATGGCGCCCGTCGTCGGAGATCGACGGGATCGTCGACGCGCCGTTGCCCTTGGCGCCGCCGGCGCCCGAGGTGCGGCTGACGAGCGTGTTCGTCGATGTCTGCGTGTCGTGGACGTAGACGTCCTCGCTCGCGTCCGTATCGTCGGCGTCGAGGTTCGTCGCTTCGCTGTGGTACCCGACGATGCGCCCGTCACCGGAGATCACCGGGTTCCACGACGTGGCATTGCCCTTGACACCCGCCGTCGAGCGCGACACGAGTTGCAGGTCGTCGAGCGCCGCGTAGCTCACCGCGGCCGCGAGCGCCAGCACGATAGCGGCGCTGGCGAGTGCCCGCGTGCGTATCCGGCGCATGACGCGCAAACGTACACGGCGAGGATCGATCGGTCGAATGCCGCGCACCTCATCGGTACTGCGTTTCAAGGTTAACCTGCGCCTGCGTTTGTCCGACTCCAATCCAACACCGCTCGAGCCCGGCGTCGTCGTCGGTGGCTACGAAGTGCTCGCGACGCTGGGAAGTGGCGGGGTGGGCATCGTCTACCTGGCCTGACAGAGCACTCCGAAGCGGCTCGTCGCCTTGAAGGCGTCATGTCGGTAGAAGTGGCCGCGAACGCCGGCAGATCAGACCAGGCCCTGCTCGCGCAGCAGGCTGCGGGCAGCCTTCTCGTTCGCCCGCAACCAGCGGCTCGTGGCCTTCCGGGTCCCTTCGCTCTTCGCGCGCCGGGCGAGTTCGCCGAGCTGCACGGGGAGCAGCTGCGCGTGCAGCAGGCCGACGTGCTCGTCGTCCAGCACCTCCGTCCCGAGACGCTGCGTGTCGAGCCGATCGGCGATCCAGACGATCGTCCAGAGGCTGACCGCGGAGCGGCGGCGCAGGCCGGCGCGCGTAGCCGCACGTGCGAGACGGCACGCGAAGTCGTGGTCGCGCTCCGCGCTGCCCGACAGGATCTTGCCCATCGCGGCGAGCCAGATCGAGTAATGCGTCGCGGCGTCCTCCGTCGCCGCGTTGACCAGCGCCTCGACAGCGGCCTGTACGTCGCGGGGGTCGGCCATGAGCGAGATTGCAGCAGTGGCAGAGTCGAGATCCAATGCGCGCGAACGGCCCCGATATCTCCAGCCGGTCAGCTGCCTGGCCAGGTCGTCCCATGCCCTCGCTCGCTCGCTCGCCGCGAACTTCAGCGGCGCGCGCAGCAACGAGGGGAGCACCTCGTCGCAGTCGCGCTCGGCAATGACCATCTCGACGAACGCGTCGATGGCAGCCTCGGCCCAAGGACCGCCGTCGTCGTCGATCGACAAGACGTTGCGATCGAGGGCCATGTAGCGCTGCGGTGCGGGCAGGCGCACCAGCGCGGGCAGCAGCAGCTCTGCCCTCGCCGGCGCCGGCAGATATGTCGCGGCGGTCTCGGCGCATGCGACGGCGACGGCTGTGGGAGCGCGCATCACGGCATCGGCGAGTACGCCGAGCAGCCGGGTGCCCGCGCCGCGCAGCAGCGCCGATGCGAAGGGCGGGTCCCGCAGTACCAACCCGACGAGCATCTCTCCCGGTACGGCATCCGGATTGGCGGACGCCGCCCGCCCGCGCCAGTGGGACGGAAGCTCCTCATCGCCGACGAGCGCGAGCGTGTACTCGGGCGCGGTCAACAGTCCGTAGGCGGCCTCGTCGGTGCGGCCGCTCGGCGGGCACTTGGAGAGCAGCCGCGCGAGCGTGATCGCGTCGTCGGCGCCGAGCGCGGCGAGTTGCCCGCGCTCGAGCCAGGCGCCGGCGACGCTCGACGCGAACCGCGGCGCATGGCCCGGCAGTGTGGCCCGCAGCCGTTGCAACCCTTCCCAGGCATGGAGCCGCGGTCGGCTCAGCAGCTCGGATCCGACGCCGGTCACGAGCGCATCGGCGCAGCCGCCGCTCTCGGCGGCGGCCATGAGCTCGCGCGGGCGGTCGCCGTCGAGGATGCCGCGCGCGAGCGTCGCGGTGCCGTCGCGCTGGATCAGCGCGCGCACGAGACGCAGGTCGGCTGCGACGAGGTCGAGGCTGTCGAAGTGCTCCGCCGTGAGGGCCCTAGCCGGCCCGTCGAGCACAGCCCAGCGCCGCAGGTCCTCGGCGAAGCCCTGCAGCGACTCGTTGCGGTCGGTGATCGCCTCGACCACGTCGCGCGCCAGCCGGTCGCCGTTGGACGACTCGACGAGGATCTGCGCAGCCTTCGCAGACTGGCGATCGGGCTCGCGCTGCGCGTCGAGTGAGACGAACATCTCCTCAGGCGCAGGCTCCGCGACGATGTCGTAGTCGGTGGCCGTCGCGATAGACTCGTATGTCGAGAACGCCGGCAGCCCGTACGCCGCGGGCAGCGCCGCAGCGAGCTGCGCCGCCAGCGCGAGGGCGGTTTCCGGAGGATGGCCGATCGACGATCGGTGTCCCGCGGCGACGTTGGCGATGTGGCCGCCGAGCAGCGCGACGAGCTGCTCGCCGCCGGGTGGGCGCGGCGGCCGGAGACCCAGAGCATCGATGCCCTCAAACGGCTCGAGACGCGACGGAGGATCGTCGGGCGGGGCGGTCAGCCAGACCTGCGCGTCCCACAGGCCCGCGAGCCGGTCGGCGGGCAGCAGACCGGCTCGCCAGACGAGCGCGTGAACGAAAAAGGCACCGGATCTGCCAAGCACGTCCTTGCCTGTCGGCGTGCGCCGGAACGCGACGAGCACCCCGTCGCGCTCGATCCATCCGCAGGCCGGACGTTCGGAGTTGTAGCACCAGCGCAGCACGAACTGGGTCAGCCGGGTGCTGCGATCGCCGAGGTTCCCGGAGCCGGCGATGATCTGCTCCTGGTCTGTCCCCTCGGCGCCTCGGCGCCCCCAGCCGTACCAGAGCTGACCGACGATCAACGGCCCAGCAGCGACAGCAGCAGCCGGAATAGCTCGATCACCCCTTGCGGCTCGTCGCTCGGCGGCTGGGGTGCGATGAAGCGCCAGTGGACCTCCGGCCAGCGGCTCGCCGCGCTGACGATCGCGCCGTCGCCAAGCTTGCGTAGTGCGCCCTTGACCTCACTATCGGGGGCCGGTCCGTCGCGGACGTCGGGCGTCGGCTGCAGCAGGTCCGCCTTGGACACCGCGATGATGAGCGGCGGGTCGGTGTAGCGACGGTTGGACGGGTCGTGCGGTCCGCGCGCCTCGAGATCGTCCCGCACGCCGTTGAGGATCACCGCCTGATCCATCCGGTCGGAGTCCGTCGTGCGCTTGTGTCGCGGCGAGTCCTCGGGGTTGTAGACGAACACGATCACGTCTGCCCACAACACCGTCGGCGCTCGTTCGAGCCGCGTATTGGGATCCATCAGGTCCTCGCCGGCGACGTCATGCAGCAGAACTGTTGCCGGGCTCCCGTCGCCGAGCGTCGTGACGAACTCCAGCGGCGGGTGGTGCCGGCGCTGCGTGCGGGGGGGTCCATGACCGCGGCGAAATTGCTCGAAGATCCTCGGGTTGAGGCTGCGCAGGTACTGCGACGTCAGTTCGGTCGCGGAGAACGACTCGACGCCGAGCGACTCCGGCCCCTCGTTGCCGACGCCCTCGATCAGCGCCAGGACCGTGGATGTCTTCGACGCCTGCGTGTGCCCGACCATCGCGATGGGATACGGGTCGCGGTAGTCGATCGTCGCGGGCAGCGGATGCAGGCAAATCGGGCACGCCCGGGCCGGACGTGCCCGTGCGGCACGTGCTCCGCCGCCGCTCACGGCGAGTTCCGCCGGCGACTTCAGCACGTGAGCCTCAGCCGGCTGAAAGCGGCGGCGCTTGAGAGTCGGTGGTGGCGGGGGCGCCTGAGCGAGGACGTGGCGGTCCCTGCCGTCGATGTCGGACGTCACGACGTCACCGACGCTCGGCGCGAGGTCGGCCCTCATGCGCTGTCGTGTGCGCGCCTGGCCGCCCGCGGGTGCGCTCCTGCGCCCGGCCGCCTCCGCCTCGTCGTCCTCGTCGTCGCCGGCGGCCGGTGCGCCGAGATCCTCGTCGAACGAGTTGCCGGCCATGCCAGGTCCCGATCGCGCGGACTCGCGCCGGGGCGGCGCTCCAGCGTACGTGTCGTTTGTTGCGACGACGAAGCAATCGGCGAGTCGGATGAAGCCTCCGTGGTAGGGGCAGAAGCGCTCTGCGGTGTACGGCGGCGAGGTGAAGCCCTGCGTGCTCATGCTGTCGCGGCGACTGTCACCGAGACGACCGTCACCATCAGCAGCAACGCCAGCGCCCACGCGTGCTGGTCCTTCGGTATCGCGCGCGACCGCCCGCTCGGCTGGCTGGAGACGTACATCATGAAGAAGAAGGCCTCCATCGCACCAAGCGCGAGGTTCGTGCTGGCGACGGGCGCGTCGAAGACGATCACGCTGCTGATCAGGCATCCCGCCACGACACCGAGACCGGGAAGCGCGTTCTTGCTGAGCTTCGCGAAGGCCTTGGGCTGACCGTCGAGCGACGAGAGGGCGAACGCCCCCCACGCTGCCGGGATGAGGAAGAAGATGATCGCGCGGATCCCCTCGCCGCGACCGACGGTGAACGAGATCACGGTGATCCCCGCTGCGATCGCCGCGATCAGGATGATGCCGATCTTGTTGTACAGGATCGTGACGAGCCAGTCCGCGACGTTGCGAACGAGCTCGTCGACGCCTTGACGGGCGCGTGTCTCACTGTCGGAGGATCTGGGCACCATTGGCCTTTCTCGGCGGGGTCATCACTACGCGGCCAGGGTTCGGAGCAGCAGGAAGATCAGCGTCGTAATGGTGGTGCTGAGCGCAATCACCGAAAGGATCCTTATCACGACGGCGCGAGTCGGCACGACCTCCGTCGGCGCGACGCGCGTCGTCGCCGGCCCGGGTCTCCGAAGGCGATGGACGACGGTCGAGGCCTCACTCGGCGGCGCGCGCGGCGGCTGCACCGACCGCGTCTCGAGTTCGCCGATCGGGATGCTGACCGGCGCTCGCTGCTCGAATCGCATCGTCCGCTCGAGCAGCGCCGTCGCGGTCAGGCCGGCCGGACGCATCGCCGGATCGCGATGCAGGGCTTCGCCGAGCACCTCGCCGGCGTGGTGGAAGCCGGCAGCTCGCAGCAGCGCCCACACGTGTCCCGCCGGCTCGTCGCCGTCCGGAGGATGGCGCAGCAGCAGCTGGTGAAAGAGGATGCCCGCGAACGCATAGAGGTCTGTCTGGGGCGTGTACTCCGCGCCCTCGGCCAGTTCCGGTGCGAGATATCCAGGTGATCCGGCGGCGCCCGAACGGCTGCGCAGCTGCGCCACGCTGCGCACGAGGCCGAAGTCGATGATGCGCCCGCGGCCGCCGGCGACGACAACGTTGGACGGCTTGAGGTCACGGTGAACGTGCTTCGTCTGATGGTGAAACGCATCGAGTCCGCTAGCACACGGCGCCAGCACCTCAAGTCGGTCGGTGGGATCGGAGATCCGCCGCGACCACTCCGACAGCGCGACTCCATCCACCCATTCCATGACGAACGCCGGACGCCCCAGCATCCAGTCGGGGGTCTCGAACCCCTTCAGCGGTGACGCCGACACCGCAAATGCCACCTGGACCGAGGCGAAGCCCTCGTGCCCGAAGTTGCGCATGACCTGCATCTGACCTCTCCATCTGCGCAGCACGACGGCCGGATCGACCGCGGAACCGAGGTAGGTGTCGGGTGTGAGGATCTTGACCGCGACGGTCAGCGGCGGGCCACCCGGCCCGATCTGGCGCGCCTTCCACGTCCGCCCCTCCCCACCGCGATGCAACTCCTTGACCAGCTCGTAGGAGGTCGCTTCGCCGGGGTTGTGAATGCCAAGTACCGCCATGTCCCTTGCCGTGGCCAGTATGCGTCCCGCGTCGCATGTTCGCCGAGACGTTCGACTCCACCAGCGTATCTGTCGAGCCATCAGCTTGCTAGGGGACACCAGCTAGAAACACTGATGCTGTTGGAGCGGATCGTCTACGATGCGCCAGCATGCGGGGGAGTACGACCACTCGGCTCTTCGTCCCGCGGGCGATTGCGGAATCGGCTACGGGCGGCACCGTCGTCGCATGCCCGCTCGCTGAGGGCGACGCGGTCGCGACCGACCAGCTCATCGTCGAGATCGCGACGCGCAGCCTCGACGCCGAGGTACTGTCGCCGGTGGCGGGAACGCTCGTCAGGCTGCTGGCCACGGAGGGTGCGATCGTCAGGCCCGGAGCGCTGCTCGCCGAGGTCGAGACGACACCGGCGCGACCGAGGGCTGGCCGCGCGCGCGGAGCCGCGCCGGGCGCCAGGCCCGGTCGGCGGCCAGCCGGCGAGGGCGGCGGCCCCGCCCGCGATCCCGAACCCGGCCCCGGTCCCGGTCCCGCCGCAGCCGCAGCCGACCTCGGCGGCAAGCCCGCGCCGGACGCCGCACGACCCACGCAGAGCGGGTCGGCACAGTACGTCGTCGCGCATGCCGCCGCGGCCGTCGCGGCGGTCGCGGCCGCTGGCGCACTCGTCTGCCCGACGGCGTGGCTCGTGATGGCGGCGATCGCCGGGTTCCTCCGCCTCGGATTCAGCGGGGTCCGACCGGCTGGCACCGCCGGCGGTCCGGCCGACTTCGTTGTGATCCCGGCGCGGGTCATCGCCAACGCGGCACGCCGGCTCGGTGTCGCGATCCTGAAAGTCGGCCCACTGCTGAAGGCGCTCGCGCACGTCCTCTTGTGGCTGCTGCTTGCCGTCGGGATCTCGGCCGCCGCCGGTGCCGTGCCGTGGCTCGTGACCGAGGGATCGGTGGGGCTTGCGGCCGCCGCGCGGGCGGGCGCGATCGGTCACGGGTATGCGCTGTTCGCGTTCCTGGCGTGCTTCCTGACCGCCAAGCGCGCGCTGTCGAAGCCCGCAGCGCAGAAATGGCTGCGCGACAGCGCGTCTGGGCTGTCGGAGACGGGGCTGACGGCCGCCGTGATCGCTGGCGTAGCGTGGCTGGCGCTGTGCGCCGTCGTGCTCCCGCGACAGGCGACATGGCCTGCCTCGAGCATGCACGCCGTCTCCGCCTCCCTGCCGCGCCCGCTCGGCGATCTCGTTCTCAGCGGCCGCGAGGCGGTCGCCGAGTACGAGGCGCAAGCGGTAATCGACTGCATGGCCGCGCGGGGGATGTCCGACTGGGTGACCGTCACCGCGAGGCGCCGCGATGGCGCCGCGGTGACGCTGTCGGTACGGCCCGATCGCCGCCACTCGGTTGGGAGCCGCGCGCTCCCGACGCTCATGCTGGCGCTCCAGAACCAGTTGGCGGGGCGCGTGGAGGACGTCGCGATCTCGGCGTCGCCGAGCGGAGCGCGCGTGCGCTTCGCGCCGCTGCGAACGCGCCGTCCGGTCACCGACGTGACGCGTCTGGCAGCCGTTGCGACGTCCTCGCCGGCCGGTGCTGTCCATGTGAGAGCCATCGCCACGAGCGCCGCGGCCCGACCGCGACCTCGCCCTACGCTGCTCGGCGGCGGCGATCTGATGAGCCGACACAGCGCCGATATGGTGACCGCGTGACGCCGACTCCCCCGCGCGGGATGAGCCCTGCGCACACGCAGCCGCTGCGTCCAAGCGGACGGGAGGAGACGAGGCGCCTTGAGGAGGCTCGCCGCCTCGGCCCGTTCGTCGCCTGGCGGGATGGGCCGGGCGAGTTGTGCATGCGTCACCTCGAGCCGGGCACCCGTCTGAACATCGGCCGCGGGGCGAGCAACGACGTCGTCTTCGACCACCTGCTCGTCTCGCGCGAGCACGCCGACCTCGAGATCGTCGTGCGACGCGATCCGGACAGCACGAGGGTTCATCTGCACGACGGGCGCTCCAAGCATGGTACGAAGCACCGCCGCGTGCCCACCGCCGGCGACGACGCCCTCACGCCTGCCCCGATGCAGGTCGCGCGGGCGCGGCCGGCGGGCAGATCGGGACTGGAGTGCGGCGATCACGACGTGCTACTGGCCGGCGAGGTGTGGATCTACGTCGGCGGCGTGCCGGAGGATCTCGGTGTGACGAGCTCACGGGACGACGAGCTACCCCAGCCGACGCCGCGCGAGCGCGACGTGCTCGTCGAACTCTGCCGGCCGCAGTTCGAGACCTCCGGCCGGCGCGTCGCGAGCCCGAGCAACGCGGAGATCGGCGCGCGCCTGAGCCCGGTGATCACGTCGGCGCGCGTGAGCGACCTGATGAGCGCGATGTACCTGAAGTACGACCTCAATGGCACGAACGTCCAGAATCGCCTCGAGCTCGTCGAGCTTGCCCTTCGCCATCGCCTCGTGGGTCCCGCCGACTACATCTGACAGGCCGCCGCGTAGCGGTCACACGCTGAACGCGCAACCCCTACTTTGACGGATGTCACCCGTCCCCGAGGGTATGCCTCGGCGGCGCTGAGGCCGATGACAGGCCCTGGGCGCGCCGCAAGGATCGGCGCATGTCGATCACCTCACACACGCATGACGCAGGGAGCGGACGGCGCCGTTCACCGCACGGTCTGCCTCCGGCGTCCCTCACACCACATTACCCGACAGATCGGGACGCCGGCGAGGACGTTGCGGGTGCGCAGCACTACATCCTGAACTGCCTGCCGCAGGACGCAGACGCTGTCACCCGCATGCTTCGCATCACGCGGGTGCGGCGCGAGATCCCTGGGAAGCGCAAGCACAGGGGCTTGGACTATCTCATCCGCAAGCCGTGGGGCGAGGAATATCGCATCTACGACGACGTGTTCCTCGACGCGTGGCTGTTGTGGTTGCGCCCCGGCTGGCGGACGTCCGAGCATGCGCACGCACGCAAGGTCACCGACCTGCTGTGCCTCTCCGGCCACGGCGAGATCATGGCGGGCGACGGGCGCAGGCAGCCGATCGAGCCTGGCACGACGGTGCACATCGACCAGGGCGCGGTGCACGCGACAACGGCTGCGACCGAGCTCGTTCTCGTCGAAATCGAGACGCCGCGCGACAAGCTCGATGTCGTCCGCATCAAGGACGACAACGGGCGCGCGGGACGCGGCTATGAGAAGGCCTGGTACCGCGATCCGCGGCTCGTGGCGCTCGAGCCCGTCGCCGGACCCGCGCACGCCCGGCTGCGCGCGCGCTCCATGCACGGTCGCCTGCGCTTCGGCCTCGAGCCGAGCTCGGGGCTGGCGTCGGAGCGTGACGACCTCGTCTTCGCCATCGACCTGGATCCCGCGTCGATTCTGCGCCGCTCGCTGGAGATCACCGGCCCACGCGACCTCCGTGAGGCGGTCGACGGCCACATCCACTTGACCATCCGCAGCAACGACAAGGAGGTATCACCATGACTCGGGCAGTGATCGTGACGGGACCGGGATTTCAGGATCATGACGTGATCTACACCTATTACCGCTCACTGGAGGCAGAGTACGACGTCGAGGTTGCGACGGCGGGCAGGATGTCCGTTACCGGTAAGTACGGTGTCACCGTCCCGCTCGACAAGCGCGCGAAGCCGCCGATCTCGTTCGACGACCTCGATGTGAGCGACTTCGATCTCGTGCTGCTGACCGGCGGGCACGAGGCACCTGACCGGGTGCGCCAGGACCGCCGCGTGCTGGAGTTCGTCCGCGACATGGACGCCGCCGGGAAGGTCGTCGCCGGTCTCTGCCACGGCCCGTGGATCATGATCTCGGCGAACATCATGCGTGGTCGCCGGGCTTGCGCCTACATCGGCATGCGCGACGACATGATCAACGCCGGCGCCGACGTCGTCGAAGCAGACGTCATCGTCGATCGCAACATGGTGACGTGCTCGTACTACGGCGCCGTCGGCGCGTTCATGAAGACGGTGATCGCGCTGTGCGACGAGCGCCGGCTGATGATCCCGGCCTGAGCGCATCTGACACGCGGCGGGCACCGGCGTCTCCCCCTGTGGGGGCGCCGGCGGCGTATCCGGCTGCCGACTCAGGCGACGACGCTCGCGCGCTCCTCCCAGAACGGCGCGCTCTGCAGCAGTGTCTCGATCAGCATGTTCGCCGCGTCGCTGCGCGGCTCGTCTCGGTAGGCGATGAAGAGCGTGTTGTACTTGCGGTTGACCGGCGCGTAGAGCTCGAACAGGAGCTTCTCGCGCAGCGCGTCATGGACGATGTACCGCGGGATGACGGTGACGCCCGAGCCGGTCGTTGCCACCTCGCGCAATGCTCTGAAGTCCGGGACGATCAGGGGCACCTGCTTGAGGCTGTCGTCGGCGAAGATCGCCGCACGATGCTTGGCCACCAGCGGGTGGTCGCGGACGACCGGCAGCGAGTCGTCGAACGCCAGAAACGGCGCGCCCGCGAGCACCTGCACTGTCTTGTGCTCGATCTCCTCGGGCGTGTCGCCGGGATCGAGCGCGTCCTCGATGCGCGCGTGCCAGCTGCTGTCACCGACGAGCACGTACTCCTCGTCGAACAGCGGCTTGTAGACGACCGGCGTGGTCGCGCTGTTGATCTGGCGCGTCGCGACGAACATGTCGAGCGTATGGTCCTCGAGTTGCTCAAGCAGCTCCTCGGCTTTGCCGGGTCGGATGCGGATGAATACGTGCGCGGCATAGAGCGGCCTCAGTGCCGGGAGGACCTTCATCGACAGGAGATCCGGGGGGCCTCCTAGCCCGACGTGCGCATTCATCGGCGCGTCGGCGAAGGTCAGGCGATCGAGCTGCTCGATCGACGTCTGGATCGTGCGCTTCAGCGCCTCGCCGGCGATCGTGAGCTCCACGCCGTTCGGGCCGCGCGTGAACAGGGCGCGGGCGTAGCCCTCCTCGAGGCGCTGGATGTGCTCGGTGACGGTCGGCTGGCTGACGCCGAGCTCGGCGGCGGCCTTGCTGATAGACCGGTGGCGCGAGACGTAGAGAAAGCTGCGCAGGTGGGCGAGCTTCGGGGAGGGTTCGATGGCCATGCTCTAGGAGGGGGAGACGCCACGCACGCGCAGCAATGCTTTGACGGTCACGACCGGAATCCCGTGTCCGATCGCCGCTTGTCCGTCGGCGTCGGCGTGATAGCCCCAGGAAGCCCAATATGCCGCAAAGCCGGCGTCGCGCGCGGCGATGCAGTTCTCGACGCTGTCGTCGACGAGCACAACGTCGAGCGGCGCGCGGTTTTCGCGTGCCGTGATCGTCTCGAGCGCGCGCGGCTTGTCGCGCAGCGAGCCGAACACGCGCTCGTCGGGGACGTCGATGTCGTACGAGCGTAGGATCTGCCCGACGGAGTCGCGGTCGCGTGCGGTGGCGATGTAGCCGTCCCGGACGAGGGCCCCGAGTCGGACGTCGACGGTGTGCCGTGCGCGCCAAGTTGCGGGATGCGCAGATCGCAGCCGCGAACGGTAGTCCTCTGCGGCCGACACGAAGCCGTCCACCTGATCGCAAGGCAGAGCGGCGAAGCGCGCGGCGAACTCGGCATGCGTCGTGGGTACCTCGACGTCGACGAGCGGGACGAGGAAGTGCCCCAGGTGCCGCATGAACGGCCGGCAGGCCTCGAATCGCTGTACGACATCCTTCGGGATGCCTCCGATTCCCGGATCGAGGAACCGCTCGATCGGTTCGTCCTCGTGCGCGTACCACGCGACCATCATGCACTCCTGCAGTGAGTCGCACAGGACGCCGTCGAAGTCGAAGACCAGCAGCGGCAGCCGGCCGGCCGAGAGCGCTGTATCACATGTTCTCATGGAAGATCCCTACATTCATGATAGCGGCGGTGCGGTCGGCGAAAGGCCCGCCTGGGCGGGGTTCGGGACGTCGTGGCGGGGGGCTCACGGGGATGGGGCCCCCCGCCACGGCACCGGTCAACGTCACCGATGCAATGGATGAGCTGCGGTCCGCGTCGGAGCGTAGCATCACATATTACTAGTACTGCTGTCAAGTCTCGTGATGGTCCGCTCCTGCAGCAGTGCGCGGGGCTCCGCTTCGCCTACTCTGAGGTGGTGTGAACGCGCGTGATCCCAGGCCTCGGCCCGTCGGCGCAGCCAGGTCGGGCCTCCGGCCGCTGCGTCTGGTGATGGCAGGCATCGTCGCGCTCGCGCTCGGGGCTGCTGCCGGCGCGATCGCCAGCCGGTCCGATAGCGACGATCCGGCGCTGATGCCCGGTGAAACCGTCCCGGCGTCGTCGGTCGCCATCTACGAGCCTCGTCAGGCGTCCACCGTCCCCGCGCTGCGTCGCCCGCCCCCTCCGCCGCCTGTCGCCGCGCCGCCGCCGCCCCCGCCTCCGGGGTTTGAGTCGCCGGTGGCGCCGCCGGCGCCTCCGCCGCCGGTGAGGCCGGCGGCGCCTCCGCCCCCGATTCAGCCGGTGGCGCCGCCGCGGCCGAAGTAGCTGCGGGCGACTATCGCCGCGTTGAGCAAGCGCCCTCTCGTATGGTGCCGGGGCGGATGCAGAACTGCCGCTTCGGCCCGATGTCGCCCCGGCGATCGGGTTTGATGGTGTACTCGAAGCCCTTCCTTCGCGCCGGTGACCGTCGTCGCGCGGCTGACGAGCGTCGTCGTGGAGTTCTGCAGGTCGCGGACGTAGACGTCGTTGGTCGAGTCGGAATCGGCCGGATCGAGGTTTGTCGCGGCCGAGTTGAACGCGATGTACCGCCCGTCGCCGGAGAACGACGCGTGGCCCGATGCCGCGTTGCCTTTCGCGCCCGACGCCCCGGTCGCTCGGCTGACGAGGACCGTGGCACCCGTCTGCGTGTCGCGCATGTAGACGTCGTCGGCTGCGTCGGTGTCAGCCGCGTCGATGTTCGTGGCAGCCGTGTGATAGGCGACATATCGACCGTTGTTGTTGATCACCGGATTGAACGACTCGCCGTGCTCTTCACGCCCTGCGCGCCGGTGGCACGTGTAACCAGCTGGATGTCGTCGAGTGCCGCATAGCTTCCCGTGGCGGCGAGCGTCATCGCGCCCGCGGCGGCGAGCAGCGCGATCGTGCGGCGCGGCAAACCGCGACCGGGTGTTGACAGGCCCATTACGGGGCAACGTACACCGTCAAGCGGAGTCGCGGTCTAGCCTGCGCCTGACGTGTCCGCGAACCCGCCATCGACGATCGAGCCTGGCACCGCCGTGGGTGGTTACGAGGTGCTGGCGACGCTCGGCAAGGGCGGGATGGGCATTGTGTACCTCGCACGGCAGAGTTTCCCGAAACGGCTGGTGGCCTTGAAGGCTCTGCAGACGGTGCGCCGCGACGACCCCGATGCGGTGAGACGGTTCGAACGCGAGCGCGAGGTGGGCTCGATCGCGCACCCGAACATCGTCACGGTCTACGACTCCTTCGTCCACGAGGGCGTGCCGTTCATCTCGATGGAGCTCGCCGACGGTGGTTCGCTGCGGCGCTACTTCGGCGCGATGGACTTCGCAGAGATCGTCGGGGTGCTCGAGGCGGTGCTGGCTGGGTTGGAGCACCTGGCCAAGGACGCGATCGTGCATCGCGACATCAAGCCGGAGAACATCATGGTCAATGCCGCGGGAGCAGTGAAGATCACTGACTTCGGCATCGCCCGCATCCTTGCCGACACATCGACCGACAGCGCCCCGGGCAGCCCGAGGTACATGGCGCCGGAACAGTGCAACGGCGGGGACGTGGGCGCGTGGACGGACCTTTACGCGGTCGGGCTGGTGGCTCACGAGATGCTCGCTCAGCGGCTGCCCACGCCGCACGATCTCACGCCAACCGCGCTCGTGACGCTCGCGTACGGGCACATCGGCCGGCGCCCGTTGCTGCCGCCGCGACAGCAACCGGCGGCGCGGTTTGCCCGTTGGCTCGGACGCATGCTCGAAGCCGATCCAGCGCGTCGCTTTCCGAGCGCGGCCGACGCGTGGCGAGATCTGGAGGCGTGCGCTCGAGAGATCCTGCCCGACGGCTGGCGCCACCGTGACCCGCTCGTGCGGATCGCGCGGACCGTGGACCTCTTGCGCGACGCCGACGACATCGACGCCGACCGTACGCTGAGCCAGCCCGGCAGACGTGGCGGCTCGGCGTCCAAGTCCAGGCGACGCGCTCGCGCAATCGTCGCGGCCGCGACTGACCGGGGCGGGCTCGCGGTCGGCGTCATCGCGCTCGCGCTGGCTCTCGCGGGCTACGCCGGCGCGCGCAGCCTCGTTCCTGCGGCCGAGCTGTCGATGAGCTTGCGGGGAACTGCTTCCACGGCACGACTGCAAATCGCGCTACCGGCGGGGTGGGGGCGCGTGCCGCCGACGCCCGCGGCAGCGCAGCTCGGGTTCACGGAATCGCTGCACGTCGCGCCCAGCAGCCGCGGCCCCGCGCTCACCGCGGGAATCGTCGACAGCGACGACCCGTCGCTCTTGCCGGCGGGGCGTGTGCGGGTGGCGGCAGCGCGGCCCAATGTCGTGATGTTCGGCGAGTTGCGAGCGCTGCGCTACACCGGCGTCGAGATCCGAGGATCGCGGCAGCGTTTCACGCTGTATGCCGTGGCCACGAACGTCGGCGTCGCGATCGTCGCGTGCCCGGTCGTGCCCGCCGCGTTCGCGGTACGATGCGAACGGACCGCTGAGACGCTCGAGCTGCTTGACGCGCGCGCCGAGAACATCGGTCCGAGCGACGCCTACGCGCGCTCGGTCGGCGCCGCGCTGAGCGTCGTCGACCGCGCACGCCGCATCGGCGGCCGCGCACTCGCGGCTGCCAGGCGGGCGAGGTCGCAGGCGGGTGCCGCGGAGGACCTCGCCAAGGACTACGGGACGGCGCGGCAGATCCTGGCGCCGCTCGATCTCGGCCCTCGCGACCGCGGCGTCAATCGGGATCTCGTCGACGCGCTGCGGCGCCACGTCACGAGCTACCGGATGCTTGCGAGAGCGGCGCGCGACGACAGGCCGCTGCGCTACAAGGCCGCTGTGCGAGCGCTGCACCGGGCCGGTGCAGCGCTCGCCCTAGCCCTGCGTGGCTTGCGCAGGGCGGGATATGCGGTGGCGGCGCGTCCCGCTGACGACCCGAACTGACACGTTCGTCTAAAACAGAAAGCTCCTCACGCCCGCGCCCGGAGGCCAAATAGCTCTCGCTGACGACCACCAGGCCCGCCACCGCGCGCCCAACCGCCGAAGCACGCTCCCCAACATCCGCTGGCGGCGCTTCACGCTGCTCACTCCACACCCGCACACCACGAAGACTCAGCGACGGCTCAAGCACGCTCGCATACCGCCTGCGCCAGTCCTCGTCCTCGACGCTCGAGCTCACATACACCACGGGCCCGTCCAGCGGACGCGACGACGGCGCGCTACCTGCCCGGCCGATGCTCACGCGCGCTCCGGGTCGGGCGACAACGGTGTGCCCCGAGCCGTCGCCGCCGCGCACCGATCGATCCACGTTTGCGCCCGCACCGACAACGTCAGCGTTTACCGCCGCATCGATCCGCATGGCACTCTCGGAGCCATCTCGCTGACCGCTGTCGGCGCTGCGCGCGGCACGCACCGAGAACCACACGCTCAGGACTCCCAGCACACCCGTTGCGCCCCACACCCATGGTGCGTGTCGCGTCGACCATGCGGGTCATGGCGGTCGGAGTGGTGTAACGGAAGCTCACGGAGGTCCGGGCTTCGCAGCCTCGTCGAGACCACGGGACGGCTCGCTCGGCCTGGTCGCGACCGCTCGGTCGACCTATGACCCGATCACGGTCACGGTGATCCCGAGCTCGGGAGCACCGGCGAGGGAGCGGTCGCAGGTGATGAGCGGGCATCCGAGGATCCGCGCCAGCGCGACGTAGAACCCGTCGTAGGAACTGACGTTGTCGCGCAGCGCCCACGCGTCGAGCACAAGCGGGGCAATCGGAAACCGGTCGATGGGGGCCTTGGCCAGCAGACCGAGCGCTTGTCGTGCCCGCTCCTCGGTCATGTCTCCGCGCCTGACGTACCGGGTGACCGCGTGCAACACCTCGGCATCCAGGAGCGCCGGCGCCACGCCGTCGACCCCGTCCAGCGCAGCCCTCCCGGCGGCAGCACGCGGATGCGCGACGAGGAGATCGACGACCACGGACGCGTCAACGACCGCGTGCGCCAACGCTTCCCCCGGCCCGCGGTGAGGCGGCGTCGACGGTCCGAGCCATCAGCTCTCGATCGCGTTCGTCGCGAGCCTCGCGGACGATCTCCGCACCGGACTGCGACACGGTCACCGGCTCCAGAGCGCCGACGCGATCCAGCCAGTCGCGCTTCGACGGGAGCCGCTGATCGCGCTCGACGAGCCTCAGCACGTAGTCGCGGATCGTCATCCCCTCCTGAGCGCAGCGATGCCGCAGCTCCTCGTACATCGCGGGTGGGACGTTCTTGACCTGGATGATGCTCATGGCATGACGCTAGCATGCCAGGCGCCTGCCACGGCAAGCCGTCGGGTCCGTCGCCGAGCCACGGATTCAGGCAACGATCCAGCGGCAACCCGCGCTTCGACCCTAGCGGTCGAGCTGCTCACCCGGCCGGCGGCGCTCAACGCCTGGCAGCACGCGATGCCCCACCCCGGGGTGAGATCGCCTCCCCCCGGGGTCTCCTATTCGAGCCTTTGGTGGCCCGAGGACGTTCGCGATCGATCGTCTTCGTGTGGGCCAGCGTCATTTGGCCGGCATGAGCCGGTCCGACGCAAGTCCACCCCACAGGAGGTTCCCCATGCCCCGTATCTGCACCACGCTCGTGCTCGTCTCGTCGCTGCTCGTCGCCGCAGGGCCCGCCCAAGCCAAGTCGACCGTCAGCCATCGCCAGGAGGCGCGCGCCGGCGCCGCCAAGTCACACGTCAGCACGACGAAGCAGATCAAGCGCCACGGCACCGCCAAGCTCGTCCACAAGTACACCTACGGCCGCACCTGATCGACCGCCGTCCCCGCGCCCGCGACAAGACCAGGGAGTGTCTTGTCGCGGGCCGCGGCCCGGCATGCGTCGGCGGTCTGAAGTCCCAGCGCCACCGCCGACTCCAGGCTGCGCCGGCAGCCGTCGTCGTACGCGCCCTCCCAGGCGTGCATGTCGCCGAGGAGCCGCAGCGCCTCGCTGTGCAGTCGCTGTTCGACGCGGGTCAGCGGCTCCCCCGCGCGAAGCGTCATCCCCGCGCCGAGCAGCTCGGCGGCGCGCGCGGAGCGTCCGGCGTGCGCGGCGATCGTCGCCAGCGCGATGAGCACCTCGAGGATCGGCCGCCGGATCCCGTAGCGGAAGTAGCGCGCCAGCGCGTCGCCGAGACCTGCCGCGGAGCCGGCGTGGTCGCCGGTCTCAAGCGCCCACAGCGCGAGGTGCTCGACGTCGAAGGTGTAGTGGACCTGATCGTCGAGCTGCACCGCGAGCGCCATCGAGCGCTCGATGTGCTCGCGCGCGTCGTCAAACGCCCCGTGCTCCAGCGCCTTGTAGCCGAGATCGCCGTACAGCCACGCCTGCGCGCGCGCGTCGCCGGCCTCGGACAGCAGCCGCGCCGCGCGTTCGGCGATCGGCTTGGCGGACACGGGGTCGGGCGCTGTCAGCGCCTGCGCGATGAGCGCGTATCCGCGCGGCCACGGTCCGAGATCCCGCGAGGCCGTCACGGCATCGGCGGCGGCCGCTGCGGCGGCGCGCCGGTCGTCCATCAGCATGTGGCACACGGCGATCGCGACCAGCGCGATCGTCCCGGCGCGCGCATCCCCCGTGCCTTCGCAGAGCTCAAGCGCCGAGCGCGCGCAGCCCAGCGCATGGGCGATGTCGCCCTGCTGCGCACTGAGCTGGCTGACCGTCGTCAGCGCGTCGGCGCGCAACGTCGCCGGCAAGTCCGTCGCGGCAGCGAGCCCCCGCTCGTTCCAGGCGCGCCCGGGCGACGCGCGCCCGCGCCTCCACCACTCGCGCAGCGCGGTCGCCAACCGCACGACGAGCTCGACCTCGCCCGCGCGGTGCGAGTGCTCGAGCGCCTCGACGAAGTTGTCGGCCTCCGCGTCCAGCCGCCGCTGCCACGCGAGCTGCTCGGCCCCAAGCAGCCTGGGCGCGACGGTCTCGGCCAGCTCGACGTAGAAGCGGCTATGGCGCTCGCCGACCGCCACGGCATCGGGGCGCGCGGCAAGGCGCTCGGCGGCGTACTCGCGGACGGGCTCGAGCATCGCCAGCCGCGTCGTGCCGTCCGCCGTGGCGCGGCGCCGCAGCATGCTGTGGTCGACGAGCCCCTCGAGGATCTCCACCGTCGCCGACGTCACGCCGACCGCCGCGTCCAGCGTGCAGCCGCCCGCGAACACGCTGAGCTCGGCGAACGCGGCACGCTGTGGCGCGTCGAGGAGGTCGTAGCTCCAGTCCAGCGTCGCGCGCATCGTTCGCTGGCGATCGGGCGTGTCGCGGGCCGCCGGGCCGAGGCTCGCCAGGACGCTGTCCAGACGGCTGACGATCTCCTGCGGCGACAGCGTGCCTGCCCGCGCGGCCGCCAGCTCGATCGCCAGCGGCAGGCCGTCGACGCGCGAGCACACCGCCGCGATCGCCGCGGCGTTGTCCGCGGTCAGCCGGAACGCCGGGTCGCGCGCCGCCGCGCGCGCGATAAAGAGCGCCGTCGCGGGCGCGGCGGTCACGGTCGCGGGGTGGCTTGAGTCGGGCAGCGCGAGCGGGCTGAGCGAGTAGCGATGCTCGGCGCGCAGGTCGAGCGCCGCCCGGCTCGTCGTCAGCAGCTTCAGCCGCGGGGCCGAGGCCAGCAGCTCGACGAGCAGCGCGCCCGCGGCCAGGAGCTGCTCGAAGTTGTCCAGCACGAGGAGCTGCTCGCGACAGCTCTCCAGGCGACACAGCGTGTCCTTCGCGGTCCTGCCCGGCTCCGGCGCGCAGCCGAGCGCGTGCAGCACGGTGTCGGCGACGGCGTCGGGATCGGCGACCGCCGCCAGGTTGACGAACGCGGCGCCGTCGACGTGCTCCGCCGCGAGCCGGTGGGCGACCTCGAGCGCGAGCGTCGTCTTGCCCACGCCGCCGGGTCCCATGACCGTGACGAGCCGCACGTCCGGGCGGCGCAGCAGGTCGATCACGGCGAGCGCGTCGTCGTCGCGGCCCAGCACGTCCAGGCGGCGCGCGGGCAGGTCGATCGGGGGCGGGCGACGCGCGCCGTCCGCGACGGGTCCCTCGAGGTCGAGCGACGGCGCTTGGACGAGCACGTCGCGTTGCAGCGCGCGCAGGCCCGGCCCGGGCTCGAGGCCGAGCTGCGCGAGCAGGCGCTCGCGGGTGCGCCGGTACACCTCGAGCGCATCGGTCTGGCGACCGCAGCGATACAGCGCGACCATGAGCTGCTCGACGAACCGCTCGCGCGTCGCATGGCGCTCGACCAGCGCCTCGAGCTCGCCGACGAGCGCGTCCTGGCGGCCGAGCCGCAGGTCGGCGTCGATGCGCCATTCGAGCGCGGCCAGCCGCAGGTCCTCGAGGCGCCGGATCTCCGGCTGCGCCCAATCCTCGTAGGTGACGTCGGCCAGCGCCGGGCCGCGCCACAACGCGAGCGCCTCGGCCAGCCGCACGGTCGCCTGCCCGGCGTCGCCGCGCTCCAGCGCGCGGCGGCCATCCGCGACGCGCGCCTCGAACACGTCGGCATCCAGGTCGCCCGGTCGCACGTCGAGGACGTAGCCCGTGGGAACCGTGCGCAGCGGCTGCGGCTGCGCGCCGGCGCAGCTCGCGAGCGTCTCGCGCAGGCGCACGATCGCCATCCGCACGCGCTTGCGCGCGCCCTTGGCGGGCAGGTCGCTCCAGACGCCCTCGATGAGCTCCTCGGCGGACATCGCCCGGTTGGCGTGCAGCAGCATCAGCACGAGCAACCCCGACTGCCTCCGACCCTCCACCGCCAGTGCGCGCTCACCGTCGCGCAACTCGACCGGACCCAGGATCGCGTACCGCACGACAACTGATTACACCAGTTGCAACTGCCCGCAGTGAACGCCGGCGAGCGTTGACGGGCGCGTCGTGACCGGCGCGTGACCGCTACGTGACCGCCCCGGGCAAGGATCGGCGCACGCATGATCGCCACCCCCCTCACGCTGCTCACCGACGACGAGCTCGTCGCCCGCTTCCGCTGCGGATACGACGACGCCTTCTCCGAGATCTACCGCCGCTACCGCAGCCCGCTGCGATCGTTTGCCGGTCGAATGCTGTCGGGCACGAGCCACGATGCGGACGACGTCGTGCAGGACGCGTTCATCCGCGCCCACCGCGGCCTGCGCGTGACGAGCCGGCCGATGGCCCTGCGCCCGTGGCTGTACATGATCGTTCGCAATCAGACGATCGACGTGCTGCGGACGATCCACAACCTCGGCCAGCTCGACGACGACGCCAAGCCGCTCGGGGCCGTCGACCGCGATCCGGCCAGCTGCATGGACGAGCGCGACGAGATGCGCCAGCTCGTCGCGGAGATCGCGCGGCTCCCCGAGCGCCAGCGCATGGCCCTCGTGATGCGCGAGTTCGACGGCCGCTCGCACGAGGAGACCGCCCGCCTGCTGCACACGACCGTCCCGGCGACCAAGTCGCTGCTCATCCGCGCGCGCTCGAACCTCGAGGCCGCGCGGCCCGCGGCCTGAGCCTGGGCGAGATCACCCGGCAGCCCAGCGGGCGCCGGCCGCGCCTCCCCCCCGCGCGGCCGGCGTTCAGCGCTGGACCCGGTCCCTACCCGGGCGCGGCAGCCGGTTCAGCGCGGGTACGCGGTCACGATGAGGTTGTCGCGGTAGTGGCCCGTCGACGCGTTGAATGGCCCACCGCAGGTGACGAGCACGAGCCGGCGCCGTCCGGTGCGCGAGTAGATGCTCTCCGGCAGCGCCGCCTTGCGCACGCGCTGCATCGTCGAGACGCGGTACCTGCGCGACTTGCCGTCGTCGGTCGTGACCGTCACCGTGTCGCCGCGGCGGGCCTTCCTCAGGCCGTAGAACGCGCCGGCGCCGCGTTTGGCGCTGTCGATGTGGCCGGCGAGCAGGATCGCGCCGTTCGACGACCCCGGCGCCGCGCCGTCGCGCCACCAGCCGACGCGGTCGATGTCCTTGGGAATCGCCAGCGCCCCGCTGCGCGTGTCGATGTCGACGTCGTAGACAGGGGCGTCGATCCCGCGCGCGGCGAGCCGCACGCGCGTGGGCTTCGCCGAGGTCGTCTGTGCCGCGCGCGTCGCGGTGGCCGCCTGCACGACCGGGTCGCCGCGACCTGTGAGGATCAGGGGCAAGGCGAGCGACGTCTCTATCTCCTCGCCGCACGCCGTCTCCGTCGCCGCCACGCTGGCGGTCCCGACGATCCGCTCGCGGTAGGTGTAGAAGCCCGCCCGCGTGAGCTTGACCTTCGCGGAGTCCACCTCGCCGTCGCCCGTGACGTCGACGGTGCCCTTCCAGTACGGCGCGCCGTCGCAGTCCATCGCCGCCCGCGAGGCGAACGGGCCGAACAGCCGCACCTCGATCGTCGCCGGGGTCTGGCCCAGCCCGGTGACCGCGATCCTGTCGGAGATCGACGAGCCGGGGCGCACGACCTGGTCGGAGACGACCGTCGTGACCGCCGGCTTCGCCTGCACGAACGTCGTCTCGGTGACGTCGCCGCACGCGGTCGTCGTGCCGTCGTACGCGTTGGTCGCGGCGATCGACTCCTGGTAGGTGTAGTAGCCGGCGGCAGTCAGCGTCGTCGGCGCCGACGTGTACGTGCCGTCGCCGATCACGGCGAGCGCGGACGTCGCGACCGGCGTGCCGTCGCAGCGGATCTCGGCGCGCGACGGGAACGGCCCGTAGAGCGCGACGTTGACCGTCGCGCTCAGCGCACCGAGGCCGGTGACGACGACCGCGTCGGTGATCGCCGTGCCGGGCGCCGCCTCCTGCGCGGAGACCTGCGTGCGGATCTCCGGCATGCCGCGGACGATCGTCGTCTCGGGCTCGGCCGCACACGGCGTTTCGACGGCGCGGATGAAGTCGCCCGCCGGGATCGACTCGCGGTAGGTGTAGTAGCCGGGCACGGTCAGCGTCACGGGGTCGGTCACGTACGTGCCGTCGGCGGGCGCGACGAAGCTGCCCGTCCAGAACGGCGGGTTGGCGCAGGTCATCTTGTCGGCGGCGGGATACGGCCCGAAGAGGTCCGCCGCGACCGTCACGCTCTCGCCGACCAGGCCCGTCACCTCGACGGTGTCGGTCACGGCGCTGCCGGCGAGCGTCGTCTGCGAGCTCACGCGCGTCACGACCGCCGGCTGGGCATCGACCTTGAACGTCTCGGCGGGCACTCCGCACGGCGTCGTCAGGCCGAGGACGTCGTCCGTGCTCGCGATCGTGAGCTGATAGCCGTACCAGCCCGGCCGCCCGGGCGCGAGCGGCGGCGTCATCGACGGGCCGGCCCCCGTGTCGTATGTCACCGCGGCGAACGGCACGCCCGCGCACGAGATCGCCGCTTGCGAGCGAAACGGGCCGTACAGCCGGACCTCGACCTGTCCGCGCCAGCCGCCGTACGCGCCGCCGATCGTGACGCTGTCGCGCGTGATCTGGCCGGCGAGCAGCGTCGCGGGCGTCGCGGTCGTCGTGACGGTCAGCTGCGCGGGGCGGACGTCGGCGGTCACCGTGGCGCTCGCGGACGCCGACACGGGGACGGCGAGGCGCTGCCCGTTGCGAGCGGCATCGCGGCGCGCGGGGACGTAGATCTTCGGCCGGCTCGCGGCGAACTGACCGCTCGTCGCGGTGACCCGCACGTCACCCTGCGCGTCGGTGGGCGTGAACGACGGCTTTGCGACGCCGTCGTCGCCGGTGTTGATCTTCGTCCGCAGCCCTCCGGCGCCCTCGGAGGCCAGCGTGACCTGCGCATTGGGCACGACGCGGCCCGACGCCGTGAGGACCCGCACCTCGAG
>CAWEOF010000011.1:0-245176 GCA_963810605.1 uncultured Actinomycetes bacterium | reverse complement strand
CGTGCAGCGTCATGCCGACGTTGCCCATGTGGATCTTCATCGCCGGCTCGGAGTTCTTGTGCTCGAGGAAGAGGATCTGGTCGTACTCGGCGAGCTTGGACGCCGCCTCGCCGATGCCGTCGATGAGGCGCGCCCAGCTCGTCGCGTACGGGGTCTGGAAGGGGTAGTTGTAGCCCTCGATCCCGGGCCAGATGATCATCCGCGCGCCGAGCCGGCCGGCGAAGTCGGCGCACGCGACGGTCTGGCGCACGGCCTCGTCGCGGATCGCGTCGTCGGGCGAGGACAGGCCGCCGCGCGCGAAGCGGTTGTCGAGGTGCATGCCGCTCGCGATCGCGTAGATGCCATGACCGGCGAGCGCGTCGCGCACCTCGTCGAGGTTGTCGTCGGAGAGCTCCTGCGGATAGTGGAACTCGTAGTCGTCGATGAGGCCGTCCAGGCCGGCAACCGCGACGCGCACGTGGTCGGCGGTGCTGCGCGCGGCGAGCTCGGGCTTGTAGCCGCCGGGGTTGAAGCGCGTGACCATCGGACCCATAGCCCAGATTCCAAGGCTCGTCTTCATGTCGCAACCTCCGTGTGCCGTGTTCATGTCCCCGCCTCCCGCGGGGGTGGAGTCGTCTGCGCTCCGCTGCGGGGCGTAGACGACTCCACCCCCTCGGATGTGTCGATAACCGTGCCGGCGCGAGCGCTGCGCCGCGCCGCGTCGATGACGCGCAGCGCGGCGACGCTGTCGCGCGGGTCGACGGGCAGGGGTCCGTCGCCGCGCAGCGCGTCGCGCACGCCCGCGTAGAAGCGTTCGTAGGCGCCGCGCTCGATCGGCATCGAGCGCTCGACGCCGCCATCGACGAAGCGAGCTGGATCGCCCGCGCCCCAGCCCGGGTCGCCGGGCCGCAGCCCGGCGGCGAGCTGAGCCTCCTGCGGGTCAAGGCCCGGCGTGTGGATGGCGGCGCGCGTCCCGCTCGCCCGCAGCGACCGCCCGCCGAGCGGGGCGACCGCGCTCATCCATAGGTGCGAGCGCACCCCGCCGTCGTGCTCGAGCGCGACGAAGACGTCGTCGTCGACGCGCGCGTCGCGGCGTCGCACATCGACCTCCGCGTAGACCCTCCGCGGGAAGGCGAAGAGGACGAGCGCCTGGTCGACGAGATGCGCGCCGAGGTCGAGCAGCAGGCCGCCTCCCTCCTCGGGATCCGCCGACTCGCGCCACCGCTCGGCGACCTGCGGCCGGAAGCGCTCGTAGCGCGACTCGAAGCGCGTGATCTCGCCGAGCTCGCCGGATTCGACGGAGCGCCGGACCGTGAGGAAGTCGCCGTCCCAGCGACGGTTCTGAAACACCGTGAACGGGACGCCGGCCGCCGCGAAGTCCTCGACGAGGGCCGCGGCGGCGCCGGCGCCGGCGGCGATCGGCTTGTCCATGACGACGGCGACCCGCCGGTCGAGCGCCGCGCGCGCCACCGCGACGTGGAAGCGGTTCGGCGTCGCGACGACGAGCAGGTCGAGGTCGGGCACGTCGCGCAGGAGCGCGTCGGCGTCGGCCGCGACGTGCACGCCGGGGTACGCGGCCCGCGCTCGCGCCGCGCGCGCCGGGTCAGACGTCGTGACCGCGACGACCTCGAGGCCGTCCGTCGCCGCGACGAGCGGTGCGTGGAAGACCTCGCCCGCCAGCCCGTAGCCCGCGATGGCGACCCTCATGCCGAGTCTCCAGCGCGTCGCCGCGTGCGCCGACCGCGCGTCCGGGCAGGGGGGTCTGGCGAATAACGTCCAGCATGTCGTCGTTTCTCGCCACACCCCCCGGGCGCGGTGGTCTCTCGCGGCGAGCCCCTCATCCGAGCGCCACCTCGCGACCCTCCGCCGCCGACCGGTACAGCGCCGCGATCGCCCGCGCCTGGCCGACCGCGTCCGCGCGTCCGAGCAGCGGCTCGCGGCCGTCGCGGATCGCCTCGCTGACGTCCTCGAGCTCGAGGGCGTAGCTGTCGGCCGCCTGCATCTCGACAACCTCGCGCTCGCCGCCGCGCTCGACGACGATCCGCGGCTCGCGGCCGTGCCAGGGGTCGGCGAGGACGAGACGGCCCGCGGTCCCCGCGACCTCGAGCTCGTGGCGCCCCGCCACGTCGAGGCCGCAGTCGATCGTCGCCAGCACGTCGCCGGGGAAGCGCAGGAGCGCGGCAAGGCGCAGATCGACCCCGCTCGTCACGGCCTGCGCGGACACGGACACAGGCTCGCCCGCGACCATCCGCGCGCCGCTGACGCAGTAGCAGCCGACGTCCATGAGCGCCCCGCCGTCGAGGGCCGGGTCGAGCCTCACGTCGCCGTCCGCGGCGAGCAGGAACGAGAAGCTCGCGCGCACGAGCCGGACCTCGCCGATCGCGCCGTCGTCAAGCAGCGCTCGCAGCCGGCGGGTCTGCGGGCTGTAGCGCCACATGAACGCCTCGCTGAGCACGAGTCCCGCGCGCTCGGCGACGTCGAACGCGTGCTCCACGCGCTCCACGCGCCGGTCGAGCGGCTTCTCGCAGAGCACGTGCTTGCCGGCCTCCAGCGCGCGAACGGCCCAGTCGACGTGCATGCCGTTGGGCAGCGGGATGTAGACGGCCTGCACCTCCGGGTCTGCGAGGAGCGCCTCGTAGGAGCCATGCGCGCGCGGAATCCCGTGCAGCTGCGCGAAGGCCTGCGCGGACGCGGCGCTGCGGCTCGCCACGGCGACCACCTCGGCAAGGTCGGTCGCCCGCGACCCGCCGACCAGCGCCGCACCGATGCGCGCCGTCGACAAGATGCCCCAGCTCACCCCCATGAGCCCTCGCTCATCGGCCGGAACGTCGTCGTCATGAGTCGCATCGAACGCGGCCGCGTCAGCGCGAACAGCACGACCTCGGCGACGTCGTCGGGGCTCAGCATCCCGTCGAGCTCGGGCATCCCGTCGACCCGGCCCGTGCCGATCGCGAAGTCCGTCGCGACCCCGCCGGGGCAGATGTTCGAGCAGCGCACGCCGCGCTCGCGCAGCTCGATGTCGAGCGAGCGCACGAAGCCCACCTGCCCGAACTTCGACGCGTTGTAGACCGCCTCGCCCGGGAACGCGTTGACCCCGGCGACCGACGCCAGCGACACGAAGTCCCCGCCGCCGCCCGCGATGAGGTGCGGCAGCGCCGCGCGCGCCGTGTACAGCACGCCCTTGAGGTTCACGTCGATCATGAGCTCGAGCTGCTCGGGATCGAGTTCGAGGAACGGCCCGTACGCGCCGACCCCCGCGTTCGCGACGACGATGTCCAGCCGCCCGTGGGCGGCGACCGTCGCCGCCACGAGCGCGTCGAGCGCCGCGGGGTCGCGCACGTCCGTGGGCGGTGCGACCGCGCCCGGCAGACCGAGGTCGTCGCCGCTGCGCGATCCGAGCCCGAGTGCGACGCCGGCGTCCGCCAGCGCCCGCGCGACCGCGGCACCGATGCCGCGGCTCGCGCCGGTGACGAGCGCCACCTTTCCTGTGAGATCTTCCATGGCCATGCTCACGCCCTCCCGGACTGCTCCCGACCTCGGCGGGAGATCGAGTCGACGGCGACGGCGAGCAACAACACACAGCCCGTGACGACGAACTTCGTCCCCGAGCTCAGGCCGAGCAGGCCGAGCCCGTTGTCGATGCTCGCGATGACGAGCGCCCCGAGGAGCGCCGACTTGATGTGCCCGCGCCCGCCGAACAGCGACGTGCCGCCGATGACGGCGGCCGCGATCGAGTAGAGCAGGATCGAGCCGCCGCCCGCGTTCGTGTCGACCGACCGCAGCCGCGACGCGAGCACGATGCCCCCGACCGCGGCCATGAGCGAGCAGATCGCGAAGCAGACGATCTTGATGCGGTCGACGTCGATGCCCGCCCGCCGTGCCGCCTCCGCGTTGCCGCCGACGGCGTAGACGTGGCGGCCGAAGCGCGTGCGCCGCAGGACGTAGGTCCAGAAGACGAGCAGCGCGCCGACGAGCACCGCGACGTACGGCAGGCCGCGATCCTGGTTGACGACGTAGACGACGAACGCGAGCGCGACGAAGAGCCCGGCGATCCGCAGCGCGACGATGAGCAGCGGGTCGTTGCTCAGCCCGGCGGCGGCGCGCTTGCGCAGCCCCCAGATCTGCACGGCCGCGTACGCGCCGACGGTCGCGACCATGAGCACCCACGCGGCGCTCTTGGCCACGAAGTCGTTCGCGAAGCCGATGACGAAGTCGTCCTGGAGCACGACGGTCCCGCGCGACCCGATCAAGAGCAGCACCACGCCGTTCCAGCCCAGCAGGCCGGCGAGCGTCACGACGAACGACGGGATGCCGAGCTTCGTGATGAGGACGCCGTGCAGCGCGCCGATCGCCGCGCCCGCGGCGAGCCCCGCGGCGAGCGCGACCGGCGTCGCGACGGTCGACCCGTCGGGGAGCAGCAGCAGCGCGGTCAGCACGCCCGCGACGCCCGAGACGAAGCCGACCGACAGGTCGATCTCACCGAGCAGCAGGACGAAGACGATGCCCATCGCGATGATCGCGAACGCGGCGCCCTGCACCATGAGGTTGACCATGTTGCCGGCCGTCAGGAAGCGGTCGTTCTGGACCTGGAAGACGACGCAGATGACGAGCAGCCCGAGGATGATCGGCAGCGAGCCGAGCTCGCCGCCGCGGACGTTCTGGACCCAGCGCTTGGCGTAGGCGCCGAGCGTGGCCGCCGGGGCCGTGGCGGGGGTCGGCAGGGGCGGGGTGATGGCGTTCATACCGTCGCCTCCTCCTGGCCCGGGACGACCGACAGCGTGCCGGCCGTGATCGCCTCGACGACCTCGCGCTGGGTGGTCGAGTCGGTGGTGAAGCGCGCCACGTCCTGGCCGAGGCGCAGGACCGTGATGCGGTCGGCGACCTCGAAGATGTCGTGGAGGTTGTGCGAGACCAGCATGACCGCGAGGCCTTGGTCGGCGAGGCGGCGTACGAGGTCGAGCACCTGGCGCGTCTGCGCGACGCCGAGCGCCGCGGTCGGCTCGTCGAGGATCACGAGGCGCGAGTTCCACATGACGGCCTTGGCGACCGCGATCGACTGGCGCTGCCCGCCCGACAGGCCCGCGACGGTCTGACGCACGGAGCGGATCGTCGTCACCGAGAGCGAGCTGAGGGTCTCCGAGCAGCGCTGCTCCATCCGCGTCTCGTCGAGCGCGCGCAGTCGCGTGACCTCCTCGCGGCCGAGGTACATGTTCTGCACGACGTCGAGGTTGTCGGCCAGCGCGAGGTCCTGGTAGACGACCTCGATCCCCAGCGCCGCGGCGTCCTTCGGGCCGCTGATCGAGACGGGCTTGCCCTCCCAGAGGATCTCGCCGGCGTCGATCGGATAGGTCCCGGCGATGCACTTGATCGTCACGGACTTGCCGGCGCCGTTGTCGCCGACGAGCGCGGTGACCTCGCCCTCGCGCAGGTCGAAGTTGACTTCGTGCAGTGCGCAAACGGCACCGAAGCGCTTGGAGACCGACTTGAGCTCCAGGATCGGCACCGCGCCGGAGGACCGCTTGCGCGACCCCCCGGCATCGGTGGGCTCGGTCATGACAACCCGACCGCCTTGCATTTGTCGGCCAGCTTGCCGGCGCAGATCTCCGCGAGCTTCGGGAAGTCGGGCGCGCCGAGGTACTCCTTGATGTTGTCCTTCGTGACGGCGACCGGATCGAGCAGGACGGCCGGTACGTCGGTCTTCTCGTTGTTGACCGTCTCGGTGACGTTGGTCGGCGCCTCGCCCTTGGCGAGCGTCGTGGCGAGCTCGGCGGCCGCGTCGGCCTCCTTCTTGATCGCCTTGTAGACGGTCATGCACTGATCGCCCGCGACGATGTTCTGGATGCCCTGCAGCGTCGCGTCCTGGCCGGTGACCGGGATCTGCTTGAGCTTGCGGGCCTTGAGCGCCGAGATCGCGGCGTTGCCGAGGCCGTCGTTGGCGGCGACGACGCCGTCGATCTTGTTCGATGCCTTCTGGAGCATCTGCTCGAAGATCGTCAGCGCCTTCTGGTTGTCCCAGTCGGGCACGGACTGATCGGCGACCTCGGTCCACTCGCCGGACTTGAACTTCGGATCGATGACCCCGTCGTAGCCCTTCTTGAAGAGCGTCGCGTTGTTGTCCGTCGGCGAGCCGTTGAGCACGGCCACGGCCGGCTTGGTCGCGCCCTCGAGGCAGCTGACGATGCCCTCGCCCTGGAGCTTGCCGACCTGCTCGTTGTCGAACGAGACGTAGTAGTCGGAGTCGCCGTTGAGCGTCAGGCGGTCGTAGTCGATGACCTTGACGCCCTGCGCCTTGGCGTTCGCGGCGATCGCGGCGCCCGAGCCGGAGTCGAGGTTCACGAGCAGCAGGACCTTCGCGCCGTTCGTGATCGCCTGCTCGGCCTGCTGCTGCTGGGCGGACTTGTCGCCCTCGGCGTTCTGGATCTCCGACTCCACGCCGGCCTTGTCGAACGCGGCCTTCAGCAGCGGCCGGTCGAGCGTCTCCCAGCGCACGGACGACTTCGAGTCGGGCAGCAGCACCGCGACCTTGCCGGCCTTCGCCTCGCCACCGCCGGACGCGCCGGTCGAGCTCGAGTCGTTGTCGTCGCCGCATCCCGCGGCGACCAGTGCCAGTGCCGTAACACCGGCGGTGAGCGCGATCGGCATGCCCCGCCGGCGCGTTGAACCCGTGACCCTCATGTCTGCTGCCTCTCTCGTCGTGGTCCTTATGACCGGGTTGACGGCGCCGGGACGGCGACGTCGGATTGGCGCGCCGCGAGCTCGAGCGCGCCGAGCACCTCGGCACGGTCGCCCAGCACGCCGCTTGCGATGCGGACGTCCGCCGCCGCCGACAAGATGGCGTAGCGATCGACGGCTTCCCGCATGGGATCGAGCAGGACGTCCCCGGCGGCGCTGACCGCGCCGCCGACGATCACGAGCTCTGGGTTGAAGGCGTTGACGATGGCGGCCACGGAGCGGCCGAGGATGCGGCCGGCGTCGGCGATCGCGCGGCGCGCGCCCGAGTCGCCGCCGGCCACGAGGGCCATGACCTCGTCGAGGGTGAGGTCGTCGCCGTGGCTTGGCCGCAGGAGGCCGATGATCGCGTTGCCACCGGCCATCATCTCCAGGCAGCCGCGGTTGCCGCAGCGGCAGATCGGACCGGACTCGTCGACGAGGACGTGCCCGAGCTCGCCCGCCGTGCCGCGGCTGCCGCGGTACAGCTCGCCGCCGAGGATGAGCCCGGCGCCGACGCCCCCCGACACCATGAGGTAGATCGCGTCGCGCGCGCCGATCCCCGCGCCGAGCGTGACCTCGGCGAGCGCGCCGACGTTGGCGTCGTTGTCGAGATGCACGCGCAAGCCGAGCCGTTCGCCAAGCTCGTCGACGGGTCGCACGCCCGCCCAGCTCGGCAGGATCTTGCCCGCGTGGACGGTGCCCGCGTCGACGTCGATCGGCCCCGACAGCCCGACCCCGGCCCCGAGGATCCGATCGCCCTCGACGCCGGCGGCCACGACGACCTCGCCGGCGAGCTTCACCGCGACGTCGAGCGCGCGCTGCGCCGAGCGGTCGACGTCGAGCTCGCGCACGCGCTCGGCAAGGATCGTGCGCGAGAGGTCCGCGATCGCGACGCGGACGTGCTCGTGGCCGAAGTCGATCCCGAGCACGAGGCCCGCGGAGCGATCGAGCGCCAGCAGCGTCGGCGGGCGGCCTTGCTGGGGGGGCCGGTCCCGGCCCGGGGGGCGAGCATCCGCGTGCTCGACGACCAAGCCGCCGGTCTGGAGGTCGGCGACGAGCGTCGAGACGGTGGAGCGCGAGAGGCCCGTGAGGCGGGCGAGCTCGGCGCGGCTCGCACTGCCGCGGCGGCGCAGGGTGTCGACGAGCTGGCGGCGGTTGCGCTCCCTGAGCGACTCGAGCGAGCCTGAACCTGCGGCGGGCATCGGCGCGACTGTGCCAACCCGCCGGGGGTTTTGTCAAGAGTTGGGCAAAAAGACTGGGGTGCTAGGTCGGAGTTTGTGCGAACTTAGGCCGTTGTGCCGGTTGCGGGCCGGCCCGTGCCGCGCCCACTGGGTGCGGCGGTCGTCCGCCCGGGAGTAGGATTGGCTCATGGCAACGGTTGTGCTCGGCCCCCCGCCACCCGAGCTCGAAGCGCTGCTCGAGCGACGCCGGCGAGCGGGCGTGGATCGACTCGACGAGGTCTGGGAGGGCGTTCTCCACATGGTTCCCGGGCCGAGCATCGAGCATGCCGACATCGCCCAGCAGCTCGCCGAGCTGCTCGGTCCGCTCGCGCGCGCCGCCGGACTGCGACCCACGTTGAGCGAGTTCAACCTTGGTAAGTCAGAGCACGACTTTCGCGTGCCGGACGGAGGACTCCACCGGCCGGGAGCGACCGGCGTGTGGCATTCGACGGCCGCCATGGTCGTGGAGATCACGTCGCCGGACGACGAGAGCCGTCAGAAGTTGTCGTTCTACGCCGCGCACGGCGTCGATGAGGCCCTCCTCGTCGATCCCGCCGAGCGAACCGTCACCTGGCTCGCCCTGCGCGACGGCGAGTACGCGCCGGTGCAGCGCAGCGGGCTGATCGAGCTCGGTCCCTCCGAGCTCGCCGAGCAGATCGACTGGCCGTAGCCGTCAGCCGTCGCCGGGCCTGACGAGGCCCGACTCGTAGGCGAGCACGACCGCTTGGACGCGGTCGCGCAGGCCGAGCTTCGCGAGCAGGCGCGCGACGTGGGTCTTGACGGTCGTGTCGCCGACG
Organism: uncultured Actinomycetes bacterium; assembly: GCA_963810605.1. Lineage (GTDB taxonomy): Bacteria > Actinomycetota > Thermoleophilia > Solirubrobacterales > Solirubrobacteraceae > CADCVQ01. The sequence goes on along the minus strand of CAWEOF010000011.1, from coordinate 236,469 downwards.
ACGAGCCGCGCTGCGATCTCGGCATTGGACAGCCCGCCGGCCAGGAGCTTGAAGACCTCGAGCTCACGTGCGGTGAGCTCGTCGAGGCCCGGCGGCTTGGCATGGTCGGCGGGGCGGCTGCGGGCGAACTGCTCGATGAGGCGGCTCGTGATGGACGGTGCGAGCAGCGCCTCGCCATCCGCGACGATCCGGATCGCTGCGACGAGCTGCTCGGGCGGGCTGTCCTTGAGTAGGAAGCCGCTCGCCCCGGCGCCGAGCGCGTCGTAGACGTACTCGTCGAGGTCGAACGTCGTGAGGATGAGGACGCGTGCCCGGGGCGCGAGGGTCCCGGGGTCTTTGGCGATCTGCCGCGTCGCCGCGATGCCGTCGAGCTCGGGCATCCGGATGTCCATGAGCACGACGTCAGGCTTCAGGCGCTGCGCGCCGTGGACCGCCTGCTCGCCGTTGGCGGCCTCGCCGACGACCGCGATGTCGTCCTCGGCCTCGAGCACCATGCGAAAGCCGGCCCGCACGAGGGCCTGGTCGTCTGCGATGAGGACGCCGATCACCGCTGGACCTCGGGGGAGGACCCGAGTGGCAGCGACGCCCGCACGACGAAGCCGCCCTCCGGACGCTGTCCGGCGTGCAGCTCGCCGCCGTACAGCGCGACCCGCTCGCGCATGCCGACGAGCCCCTGCCCGTCGCCGACGACGACCCCGTTCGGGGCTGCGCCGGGCGCCTCGTCGTTGGCCACCTCGACCTCGATCGCGTCGGCGCCGTAGCGCACGACGACACGGGCGCGCACCGGACCGGCGTGCTTGCGCGCGTTCGTCAGCGCTTCCTGGACGATGCGATAGGCCGACAGGTCGACGCCGGCCGGCAGCGGCGCCGGCTCGCCTTCCGTCGTCAGCTCGACCTTCAGGCCGGCCGCGCGGGCCTCTTCGACGAGCCGGCCGAGCTCGTTCATGCGGGGCTGCGGAGACAGCGGGGCGTCGGCGTCCGTGCGGCGCAACACACCGAGCGAGCGGCGCATCTCGTCGAGCGCGTTGCGGCCGGTGAGCTCGATCGCCTCGAGCGCCGCCCGCGCCCGCTCGGGGTCGCGGTCGAGCATCCGGCGCGCCCCTTGGGCCTGCGCGACCATCCCGCCGACCGAGTGCGCGACGACGTCGTGCAGCTCGCGCGCGATACGCGCCCGCTCCTCGCCGACGGCGACCCGCTCGCGCTGCAGCGCCTGGAGCTCGACCAGCGCGAGGCGCTGCGCGCGCGCCCGGCCGCTGCGGCCCACGAGCCACGGCGTCGCGACGATCAGGCCGCCGGAGAACAGGAAGCTCGCGACGTCCGCGTGATCGCTGCCGACGACGCTGATCCAGAGCCCGGCGACGCCGATCGCGGCGCCCGCCTGCGCCCCGCGGTCCGTGGCATGGGCGCCGAGCGAGTAGAACGTGACCGCGCCCGCGACGAGGCACGCGAACGGCGGCGGCTCGCCGACGAACAGCCCGCCGCCGGCGATCGAGGTCAGCGCGGCCGTCGCGCTGAAGGTGCACGCGACAGGGAGGGCGTGCCGGCGGCGCACGAAGAGCGGCAGGGTGAGGAGCAGGGCGCCCACGACGTTGAGGACCGCGTGGCCCTCGTGCTCGCCGAGTGCGAGCTGGAGCTGGAGCACGGTCGCCAGGGCGAGCGCGATGAGCGCGTCGACGAGGCGGGTGTCGCGCAGCCGTTGCACGCGACCGACCGTAGCGCCCGGCGCCGAGCCCGGCATCGTCCGCGCGGAGGAGGCGCGTCGTCCCCGAGGAGGACATCGCCGGCCCGAGGATCGTCCTCGGGGCCACGCGCGTCCGTCGCAGCGGCGGACGACGCGCGGGCCCCGCGCGGCGATGGTCTCGGTGCGCTGCAAGACGGGCGCCCAACCGCACAGAAGGAGGTATCACCGATGACCACATCGACGATCGCCGGCGACAGCCTGGTGACCCGCCCGCCGGCACCCGCACCGGCCCGGCCGCCCGCCATGAGCCTGCGCGGCCTGACCAAGCGCTACGGCGAGCGCACGGCCGTCGACGGCCTGACGATCGACGTGCCCGCCGGCGTCGTCGCCGGGTTCGTGGGCCCGAACGGGGCCGGCAAGACGACCACGATGGCGATGCTGCTCGGCCTCGTGACGCCGAGCGAGGGCGAGGGGACCGTGCTCGGCTCGTCGCTGTCGCAGCCCGGCGCGTATCTCGGGCGCGTCGGTGCGCTCATCGAGGGACCCGCGTTCTACCCCGCGCTCAGCGGCGCCCGCAACCTCGCGGTGCTCGCCACGGCGGCCGGGCACGACCCGGCGCAGATCCCCGGGCTGCTCGACCTCGTCGGGCTGAGCGCGCGCGCCGAGGACGCCGTGCGCCGCTACTCGTTCGGGATGAAGCAGCGCCTCGGGATCGCCTCGGCGCTGCTCGGCGACCCGGACCTGCTCATCCTCGACGAGCCGATCAACGGGCTGGACCCGGCCGGCGTGCATGAGATGCGCGGCCTCGTCGGCCGGCTCGCGAGCGGCGATCGAACGGTGCTCGTGTCCTCCCACGTCCTGGCCGAGCTCGAGCAGGTCTGCGACTGGCTCATCGTCATCGACGACGGCCGGCTCGTGTTCCAGGGCCCGGCGGCCGAGCTGCTTCACCGCTCGGGAACGACGCTCGTCGTCGCACCCGAGCATCCGGCGGACGTCGAGCGCCTGCGCGGCGTGCTCGTCGCGGCGGGCCACGACGTGACGGCCGGCGGCAGCGAGCTGTCGGCGGGCGCGCCTTCCGCGGGCGCCAACCTCGTGCCGGGCGCGGCCTGGGCCGGCGGCGACCCGCGTGCCCGCGCGAGCCACCTGCACGTCGCCGCCGGCGACGCCGACCAGCGGGGCCTCGCGGCCGCGATCAACCGCGCGGCCGCGGCCGAGGGCATCGTCCTCGCCGAGCTGCGGATCGCCCGCACGAGCCTCGAAGACCGCTACCTGACGATGGTGCAAGGAGGAGACCGATGACCGCCATGTTCAAAGCCGAGCTGCTGAAGCTGCGCCGCCGCCGTGTCGCGGCGGCCGTGGCCCTGGCGACGGTCGCGTTCGCGGCGATCGCCGCCGCGGGCGTGTTGCTGTCGGCGACCGAGGCCGGCGCGCCGGGCGCACCTCAGCGCGGAGCGACGGTCGAGTCGCTCTCGCACGCGGGCGGCGCCACGGCGGCGTTCGCGATCGGGGCGTCGTTCGCCGGGATCCTCGTGCTCGTCCTGTTCATCGCGAACGTCGCGGGCGAGTTCTCCCAGGGGACGTTCCGCACGCTGCTCATGCGCCAGCCGCGCCGCATCGCGCTGCTCGCCGGGAAGATGACCGCGCTGCTGGCGTTCGTCGCGATCGTCCTGCTCGTCGCGGAGATCCTGACCGTCCTCGCCTCGGCGGCGATCGCGCCGTCTCAGGACATCTCGATGGCATCCTGGTTCACGCTCGACGGCTTGGCCGAAGCGGCGGGCGACTACGCGACCGCGCTCGTCGGCGTGTCGGCATGGGCCTGTCTCGGCATGGCGCTCGCGATCTTCGTGCGCTCGATCCCGGTCGCGCTCGCCATCGGGATCGTCTGGTCGGGCCCGTTCGAGCACCTCCTCGAGGACGCGTGGGCGACCTCGAGCCACTGGTTCCCGGGCCTGCTGCTCGAATCGCTGGCGGCCGGCGGCACCGATGAGGTCTCGCTGGTACGGGCGCTCGTGCTCGTGGGCCTCTACGTCGCCGCGGCCGTCACCGCCGCCGGGCTCGTGTTCGCGCGACGCGACGTCGCGGCGTGAAGAGCAAGGACGACAAGTCACACTCGTGTCATGAACTTCACCGTGCGTCGCCGCGCGGCTCACATGGCGGCGCTCGCGGGCGGATGTGCGCTGGGCCTCCTGTCGCTCGTCGTCTACGCCGCCGGCGGCTACGGGTCCGCCATGCTCGTTCTCTGGCTGGCCGGGCTCGCGCTCCTCTGCGCCGCATTCGCCACGACCGACGAGCGCGCCCCGCGCCCGACCCGCGGGGACCTCCTCGGCGCCGCCGGGCTCGTGGTCGCCTTCGCGCCGCTGTACCTCGGCCGGGTCTACCGCTGGCCCGTCCAGGTCAACTCCGACGAGGTCTCGGTCATGACGAACGCCGAGCGCTGGGCCGGGATGGACGGCGTGGACCCGTTCGGCGTCAGCGACTACCTCGGGCACCCGGCCGCGCTGCTCATCGCGTTCGGCAGGCTCGGCGGCCTGCTCGGCGGCGTCGACCTCGAGCACATGCGGCTCGTGCACGGGGCGATCGGCCTCGCGGTCATCGCGGCGTCGTACCTGCTGTTCGCCCAGCTGCTGGCGCGCCGCTGGGCGATCGCCGCGGCGTGCATCGTCGGCGTCAGCCACTCGCTGCTGATGATCAGCAGGATGGCGCTGCGCGAGAACACGTCGGTCCTCATGGAGGTCGTCGCGCTCGCGCTGCTCGTGCGCGGCTGCCGCCACGACCAGCGCCTGTCGAGCTTCCTCGGCGGCGTCGTGGCCGGCCTCGGCTTCTACGTCTACTACCCCGCGCGCTTCACGATCGTGCTGTGGGGGGTCTTCGTCGTCGTCCTCGCCGTGGTGGGGCGACCGGCCGTGAGCCTGGCCCGGGTCGGGCGCGCGGCGGCCGCGACGGCGATCGGGTTCGTTCTCGTCGCGACGCCGATCCTCGTCGCCGAGCACGGCGCGCCACCGGAGCAGGTCTCGCTGCAGCGCTACGCCCTCATGATCTATCCGGAGGCGCGCGAGCTCCAGCAGGACTGGGTCTTCGCCGACAGCGAGTGGGAGGGCGTCCGCACGAACGTCGAGTACGGCCTCGGCGCGTTCAACAACCGCGTCGTCGACCATTCGTGGCTGTACGTCAACGACGGGCACGGCTTCGTCGACCCGGTCACCGGCGTCCTGCTGTGGATCGGCGTGGCGCTCACGCTCGTCGCCCTCGTGCGCAAGCGCGGTGATCCGTGGGCGCTGCTGGCGCTTGTCGGCTTCGCCGTGCTGTGGCTCGTGTACGCCCTGCTCGTCAACAAGGCGCCCAACTACACGCGGCTGCTCGTGACGCTTCCGTTCGTCGCGTTGCTCGCCACGGTCGCGATCCGCTTTCTCGCGCAACTCACCGCCCGTCTCGCCGGCAGGCTGCGCGTCCCGCGGATGCGCGCAGCCGGGGGTGCGCTCGCGGTCGCGCTGCTGCTGCTCGTCGCCGCGGCCAACCTGTCGATCGCGCGCGACTTCATCGACGTGGGGCGCGACCGCGGCGACCCCATCGGCAGCACGGGGCGCTACATCGAGCGCCATCGCGACGACCCCCGCAAGACGTTCTACATCGCGACCGCCGACACGGACCCGTACAAGTACTACGACTGGGGCTACCCGCAGATCTGGACCGAGCGGCTGCGGGTCTTCGCCGGCGACGCGGCGCGCGTCGGCGAGGTCATCGCGCCCGGCGCGCTCGCCGAGTTCGCAGCCGAGCCGCCGTTCGCCGTGTTCATGCGCCGCGAGCTGTGGTCGGAGGTCGGCGGTCGCATCCGCGAGCGCTTCGCGGGCGTGCGGGTGTCGAACGTCGTACCGGACGCAAGCCGCGTCGTGCTCGAAGTGCCGGCGCTTTCCGGGTAGCACCGTCAATGCAAGAGGAGCACGCAGCCCGCGTGACATCGCGTACGCGAGAGCCGTGGGAAGTGCTCAAGCGGTAGCGCCTCGCCTCGCCGCGTCCGGCGAGGCGTCGATCCGCAGATCCACATGCAGCGCTCGCTCGTCGAGCCTGGCCCACTCCGATCAACGGGTGTCAAACGAGGCCGCGAGGATCTCAAGCGCAGAACCCGCGATGCCGATCACGGTCTAGTGACCTCGCGCATGCTGTTGGTCGTCATGCTCCTCATCGGCGTTACGACGTGGGGCATGTCCACCGACGCGGTCGCTGCCGGCAACTTCTACTCGCAAGAGCTCATCTCGGCGAAGCGCGCCCTGGAGGACGCGCACAGCCGCCTGGACCAGGCGACCTCCGACATGGGGCGCGCGAAGGCGGGCCTTCGGACTGTGCACAACGAGGCTGCGCGCCTTCGCTCGCTCGCCGGTCGCCGCCAGCGCGCGGCAACCACCGCCGTGGCCAACGCTGATAGCGCTGAGGGAGCAGTCCGCGCTACGCGTGAGGACGCGGCGCGCGACGTCACAGAACGGGATACGCACATTGCCGCAACTACCCACGATTGGCGCCAGCGCCGCGGGCTGTGGATCTCCCTCACCGCAGGGCTGTTGGCGCTCGTCGGCAGCATCGGACTGGTCGCGCTCACGGCACGCAGAAACCGCGATGAGGCCGCTCTCGCTGCTGCGGCGGCGCGGACCGCGATCACGCTCGCGGTTGCCGTCACCTCGTACCTGGTCTTACTGGAGGGCGTGCTGTGGTGGGCGGATGCGTTGAGCCTGTCGTGGGCTCCTGCGGCATGCGCGACCATCGGAATCATCGCGCTCGCTGGAGGAACAGCGGTTGGATGGCGCCAGCCCGCTTCGCTCGTTCCCCGCTCGCAAAGCCGCCTAGCGCTCATAGCGGCGTTGATCCTTATCGGCGCTGCCCTGATTCCGGCGTCCGCCGTCGCTACCGCCACCGCGCCTCCGCAGGTCGCGCAGTTGTCGAGCGAGACTCTCCGATCGGCGGTCGAGGCGACCGCTGACGCTCCGATGCCGGCCGCGGTGCAACACGAGCGCCAGCGTGCGGAGTGGCTGTCGGAGCGTGCCGCGACAGCCGCGCGGCGCGCAACCCGCGCCGAGGAGGACCGAGACCGGATCGCTGCCGTCGCCGCCAACGCGCGCGGTCGCCGGGACAGCGCCCACCGCTCGGTCAAATACTGGAGAGTCCGCGTCAAGAGCACGCAAGCGAGCTACGACCGCTATCAGAAGCTGACAACGCCGATCCGCATTCCGATCCCGCGGTACACGGCTCCCCGCTACACCCTGCCGGAGGCCGCACCGACAACCGAGAACTTCGGCCACGGCAACGGCAGCGTCGGATTGTGCGCTGATGGGACACTGAGCGACAGCATCGGACAGTCCGGCGCATGTTCGCATCACGGCGGAGTCCGATAGCCGTGCCAGCGTGGCTCTGGCTGATAGCTGCTGGCGGCATCGGCTCGCTCGTCGGCCTCGAATCGTGGGCGTGGATGCGCCACGGCGTGTCCGCGATCCACCTGATCGGCACCGCCCTCGTGGGCGTGTTCTCGCTCGGCGTCATGCTGCTCATCGTCGTCGCGGTCGCGTACGGCGGCATGATGGGTATCACCGGCTGGGATCCCGCCGGCTGGAACAGCGACCCGTCCGAGTCCGCCTCGCCCGACCGGGACGGAGCGTGCGACCCAAACTACGAGGGTGCCTGCCTCGACCCAGCCGCGGGCGACTACGACTGCGCAGGGGGGACGGGCGACGGCCCGCAATACACCGGCACCGTCACCGTCGTAGGAACCGACTTGTACGACCTCGACCGCGACGGAAACGGCGTCGGCTGCCAGTAGCTCGCGCCCCCCCGCGGCCAGCCCTGCTACCCGACGCTGCGAGCGGCACCGACCGGCCCGTCCGACTCCGCCGACATCGATCGGCTGGCGGCGCTCGATGACCTGTCAGCTCCGTGAGCAGTTCCTCTGTCAGAGGGTGAGCACGCGCAGACACCGGATGGGCGCGCCCTGACATTCTGCGAGCGATTCGTGCCAACGGGTGAGCGATCCGCTGACAGAATCGTGAGCGTTCACATCACCCGCAGCCGGTGTTGTTGCCGCAGCTCGAGCAGGTGTAGCAGGAGCCCGTGCGCTGCATCATGCCGCCGCACTGGGCGCATGCCGGGCCGAGATCCAGGCCGCGCATGCGGGCCGGGACGACCGGTGGGGTGTCGGTCATCGCCTCGGCGGCGGCGCGGGTCGTCGCCGGCTGGGTGCGGGCGACTGCGGACGGGCCGGACGGCTTGCGGTGCGCGCCGCCGTTGCCGCCGCCGTTCGCGGGGCCCGAGGTGTCCGAGGAGTGAAACGACGTGCCCGAGTCCTCGGCCATCTTCCGGGCGCGGACCTCGGGGGTCATGATCCCGAGCTCCTCCTGGATGTCGGTGTCCAAAAAGCGCGACGCCAGCCAGCGCATGATGTAGTCGGGCATCGACTTGGCGAACGGGATCTCCGGGTTCTGCGTGATGCCCTCCGGCTCGAAGCGCATGTAGGAGAACTTCTCGACGAGCTTCTCGAGCGGCACGCCGTACTGGAGCGCCATCGAGATCGACGTCGCGAACGAGTTCAGCAACCCGCGCAGCGTCGAGCCCTCCTTGCCGATGTCGGTGAGGAAGATCTCGCCGAGGGTGCCGTCCTTGTACATGCCGGCCGTGATGTAGCCCTCGTGGCCGGCGATCGAGAACTTGTGCGTGATCGACTGGCGCTCGCGCGGCATGCGGTTGCGCTTCGGGCCGACCGAGGCGAGCGCCTGCGTCCGCGCGGCCGCGACGGCCTCGGCGACGAGCTCGTCGACCTGCTCGGGGGAATAGCTCTCCGCGGCGACGTCGGCGCCGACGTCCTTGCCCTGGTGCGCATCGGTCCGCAGCGCCTGCGCGGTCTTCGAGCCGTCGCGGTAGATCGCGAGCGCCTTGACGCCGCAGTGCCACGCCTGCACGTACGCGTCGGCGATGTCCTCGACCGTCGCCTCGTAGGGCAGGTTCACGGTCTTCGAGATGGCACCCGAGATGAACGGCTGGACCGCGCCCATCATCTTGATGTGGCCCATGTGCGAGATCGCGCGCTCGCCGACCGCGACGTCGAAGATCGACAGGTGCTCGCCGGCCAGGCCGGGCGCGCCCACGATCGTCGCGTGCTCGTCGATGTGCGCCTCGATCTGCTCGATCTCCGGCTCGGAGTAGCCGAGCGTGCGCAGCGCCATCGGGATCGTCTGATTGACGATCGTCATCTGGCCGCCGCCGACGAGCTCCTTGAACTTCACGAGCGAGAAGTCCGGCTCGACGCCCGTCGTGTCGCAGTCCATGAGGAACGAGATCGTGCCCGTCGGCGCGAGCACCGTCGCCTGCGCGTTGCGGTAACCGTGATTCTCACCCGCGTCGACCGCTTTCTCCCACACGTCGCGGGCGGCCGTGAGCAGGGGCTTGTCGGCGCAAGCCGCGTCCGGGATCGAGCCCGACGCGTCGCGGTGCATCCGCATGACGGCGTTGTGCGCGTCGCGGTTTACCTCGTAGCGCTCGTACGGGCCGATCGCCGCCGCGACGCGTGCCGACTCGAGGTACGCCCGGCCGGTCATCAGCGACGTGATCGCGGCGGCAGTTCCGCGACCGGCGTCCGAGTCGTACGCCATGCCGTTGGACATGAGGTAGGCGCCGAGGTTCGCGTAGCCGAGGCCGAGCTGGCGAAATGCCCGCGCGTTGACGCCGATCTGCTCGGTCGGGTAGCTCGACGGGCCGACGACGATCTCCTGCGCGAGGAACATGATGTCGACCGCGTGCTCGAAGGACGGCACGTCGAAGGTGCCGTCGGCGCGGCGGAACTTCATGAGGTTCAGCGACGCGAGGTTGCAGGCCGAGTCGTCGACGTGCATATATTCCGAGCAGGGGTTGGACGCGTTGATCCGACCCGACACGGGGCAGGTGTGCCACTGGTTGATCGTCGTGTCGTACTGGACGCCCGGATCGGCGCACTGCCAGGCGGCCTCGGCGATCTCGCGCATGAGCTCGCGCGCGGGGATCGCGTCGCCGACCGGCTGGCCGGTCGCGCGGGCGGTGAGGTGCCAGTCGGCGTCGCGCTCGACGGCGCGCATGAAGTCATCCGACAGTCGCACGGAGTTGTTGGCGTTCTGGTACTGGATCGACGTGAAGCCCTCGCCGTCGATCGACATGTCAAACCCGGCGTCGCGCAGCGCGTTGGCCTTCTTCTCCTCCTTGGCCTTGCACCAGATGAACTCGCGAATGTCCGGGTGGTCGATGTCGAGCACGACCATCTTCGCCGCGCGGCGCGTCTTGCCGCCGGACTTGATCGTGCCGGCCCATGAGTCGGCGCCGCGCATGAAGGAGACCGGGCCCGACGCGGTCCCGCCCTTGGACAAGGGCTCCATCGAGCCGCGGATGTTCGAGAGGTTGATCCCCGAGCCGGAGCCGCCGAGGAAGATCTTGCCCTCCTTCGTGTTCCAGTCGAGGATCGAGTCCATCGAGTCCTGAACGCTGAGGATGAAACAGGCTGAACACTGCGGGCTCTCTTCGAATCCCACGTTGAACCAGACGGGCGAGTTGAACGCCGCCATCTGGTGGACGAGGATGTACGCGAGCTCGGATTCGAACGTGTCGCCGTCCTCGATCGACGCGAAGTACCCGCGCGAGCGGCCCCAGTCGGCGATCGTGCCGGCCACGCGGCCCACCATCTGCTTGACGGAGTGCTCGCGGGTCGGCGAGCCGAGCTGGCCGCGGAAGTACTTCTGGGCGACGATGTTCGTGGCGTTCTGCGACCAGGTCTTCGGGAACTCGACGTCGTGCTGCTCGAACGCGACGCGGTCGCCGTGCGCGATGCGCGCGTCGCGCGTCTCCCACTCGACGGTGTCGAAGGCGTGCTGGCCTGCTGACGTGAAGAACCGCTTGACGGAAAGGGCCTCGCCGACCGTCACGTCATTGAAAAAGGGGGTCTGCGAGCTGCCTTCCATCGACCTGCTCCTCTCCTGGTCACCGCTGGGATTCTCGCTGTTTGCGGCACTTTTGCTCGGCTTGCGAGCGGGACGGATGAAGGTATCGAGCCGTCCGGCGGCAAAACTGTTCGGGCACCGATCGGATGCCGAAACTGCGAGGATTCCTTCAGCAGATGGTACTCCGCCGAGCCCGCCGGACGGGCCGAACTCGGGTCCCCCTTAGCAGTTTCGGCGACTCATCGACGGAGCTCGTTGCATTTCGACACAAGCGCCGGGTCTGTCGAAGATCCGCTCCGATCCGTAACGAGGCGCGCCCGATGGGATAGCTCTAGGACATGTCCTCGAATGAGACAAGCACCGCCCTGCTCTTTCCCGGACAGGGAAGCCATGCCGCAGGCATGGAAGAGCCACACCGCGACCACCCGCTGCTCACGCGCGGGATCGAGCTGCTGGGCTTCGACCCGTTCGAGCGCCTCGCCGACGGCACGCGCTCGCACCAGCCGGCCCTCTTTCTGTGCTCGATGTGCCAGTGGGCCTCCGGCGACCGCGCGACGCCGATCGCCGCCGCGGGACACTCGCTCGGCGAGTACGCCGCGCTGACCGCCGCCGGCGCGATCGACTTCGACGACGCCGTCCGCCTCGTCGGCGAGCGCGCGCACGCGATGTCCGACGCCGCCGAGCAGCAGCCGGGCGGCATGGTCGCGATGCTCAAGGGCGAGCGCGAGGACGTCTACGAGCTCGCCGCCGAGCTCGGCCTCTCGCTCGCGAACGACAACGCTCCCGGCCAGATCGTCCTGTCCGGCCCGATGGAGGCCGTCGACGAGGCCGCAGCCAGGGCCGACGCCATCGGCTGCCGCGGGCGCAAGCTCGACGTCGGCGGCGCCTTCCACTCGCCGCTCATGGCCCCCGCCGCGGACCGTCTCAAGCGCGCGCTCGACGCGACCGCCATCCACGACACCGCCTTCCCGGTGCTCTCCAACGGCAGCACCGAGCCGTTCGTCGACATCCGGCGCGAGCTTGCGGAGAACCTCCTCAAGCCCGTGCGCTGGCGCGAGACACTGCTCGCCCTGCAGACGATGGGCGCGACGGACTTCGTCGAGTGCGGCCCCGGGGCCGTCTTGCGCGGCCTCGTCAAGCGCACGCTGCGGGCGGCCGCGTGAAGGCTGGCATCTTCGGCATCGGGGCGGCGCTCCCCGAGGAGATCGTCACGAACGCCGATCTCACGCAGAACCTCGACACGACGGACGAGTGGATCGTCCGCCGCACGGGGATCCGCGAGCGCCGCCACCTCAACGGGTCGCGCACGCTCGCCGACCTCGCGGCCGAGGCCTGCACGATGGCCCTGACCGACGCGGGCCGCGACGCGGCCGACGTCGATCGCGTCATGGTCTGCAGCCTGACGCCGGACCGCATGATGCCGGGCCTCGCGCCCGCGGTCGCCCAGCAGATCGGCTGCGACCTCGCCGGCGCCGTCGACCTCAACGCCGCCTGCGCCGGCTTCCTCTACGCGCTCGACCACGCTGCCGGCCTCGTCGAGTCCGGTCGCGCGAAGCTCGTCGTCGTCTGCGGCGCCGAGGCGCTGAGCCGCATCACCGACCACACCGACCGCGGCACCGCGATCCTCTTCGCCGACGGCGCCGGCGCCGTCGTCGTCGCCGGCGGCGACCTCGACCGCGGGATGTCGCGCTTCGAGCTGCGCTCCGACGGCCGCCACTCCGACCTCTTGTACGTCGACACCGACGAGCGCCTGCTGCGGATGGAGGGTCGCGAGGTCTACCGCCACGCGGTCGCGCGGATGGTCGAAGCGACGACCGTCGCGCTCGCCAACGCCGGGATCGGCGTCGACGACGTCGACGTCTTCGTCGCCCACCAGGCCAACGCCCGCATCATCGAGGCCGCCGCTCGCCGCCTCGGCGTGCCCGAGGAGAAGGTCATCATCAACGTCGACACCGTCGCCAACACCTCGAGCGCCTCGATCCCGATCGCGCTGTGGCAAGCCGAGAAGGAGGGCAAGCTCAAGCCCGGCGACGTCGTCGCGATGGCGACGTTCGGCGCCGGCTTCGCCTGGGGTGCCGGCGTCATGTCGTGGAGGGAGCGCGTCCATGCCACCGCCTGAGAACGCTGTCGCCCTCGTCACCGGGGGCTCGCGCGGCATCGGCGCCGCGATCGCATCGCGCCTCACCGACGACGGCTACAAGGTCGTCACGCTCGGCCGCACGAGCGGTGACGTCCAGGCCGACATCGGCGATGCCGACTCGGTGCAAGAAGCCTTCGAAAAGGTCCGCGCCGAACACGGCCCGATCTGCGTACTCGTCAACAACGCCGGCGAGCGCCGCGACGGCCTCACGATCCGGATGAGCGCCGAGGACTGGGAGGCCGTCGTCAACACGAACCTCAACGGCGCCTTTCACTGCACGCGCCGCGCGCTGGACGACATGCTCAAGGCGCGCTGGGGCCGGATCGTGAACATCTCGTCCGTCGTCGGCGTCCGTGCCAACCCGGGCCAGTCCAACTATGGGGCCGCGAAGGCCGGGATGCTCGCGCTGACGCGCACGGTCGCTCGCGAGATGGCCCGCAAGGGCATCACCTGCAACGCGGTGACGCCGGGCGTCATCGAGACCGACATGACGACCGACGTCGTCGACAAGCTTGTGGCCGGCGTTCCCGCCGGTCGCGTAGGGCAGCCCGAAGAGGTCGCCCACGCCGTGTCCTTCTTGTGTTCGGATGGCGCGGCGTATGTCAACGGGGCCACGCTGGCAGTAGACGGCGCGATGGCCGCATGAGAGGAGAACCCCAATGGCTGTAACCGAGAACGAAGTCCTCGAGGAGATTCGCGACCAGCTCGAGTCGATCAAGGTGCCGGGCGCTCGCGATGCGACGCCGGGCAACACGTGGTCAGAGCTCGACGTCGACTCGCTCGACCTCGTCGAGCTCGTCAAGGCGCTGGAGGACCGCTTCGACATCGAGATCTCCGACGACGACCTCAAGCCGATCGAGTCCGTCGGTGCGGCGATCGAGCTGACGATGCGCCTCGCCGATGCCAAGGAGGGCTCGCCGGCGTGACCCCGCGCGCGTCCACACATCCCGGCGAGCACGTCGACATCGCCATCGTTGGCCGCGGTGTCGTCACCTCGATCGCGGAGGGGGCGGACGCGTTCTTCGATGCTCTGATCGACCGTCAGTCGGGCATCGTCGAGGGTGGCGCTCCCTGCTCGGACTTCGATCCGACGTCGGCGATGACGCCGAAGGCCGCCCGGCGGTCGGATCGCTACACGCAGCTCGCGGTGGCCGCCGCGGCGCAGGCGACGGAGGAAGCCGGGCTGCCCGGCACCGCCGACCCGGAGCGCCTCGCGGTGCTCATGGGCACAGGCGTCGGCGGGCTGAAGACGCTCGAGGACGAGTGTCGCGCGTTCATCGACGGCGGCGTGCGCGCCGTCTCGCCGCTGTTCGTGCCGATGATGATGCCGAACGCCGCGGCGGGGATGATCGCGATCAGCCTCGGCGCGCATGGACCGGGCTTCAGCCTGTCCTCGGCGTGCGCGACGGGCAGCCACGCGATCGGCGAGGCCAAGCGCATGATCGAGCGCGGCGAGGCCGACGTCGTCGTCGCGGGCGGTACGGAGGCCGCGATGACGCCGCTGTGCATGGCGGCGTTCGAGCGCATGGGGGCGCTCTCGCGCAAGGGCGTCTCGCGCCCGTTCGACAAGCAGCGCGACGGGTTCGTCATGGGCGAGGGCGCGGGCTGTCTCGTGCTTGAGCGCGGCGATCTCGCACGGGCTCGCGGCGCGAAGATCTATGGCTACGTCGTCGGCTACGGCGCATCCAACGACGCGTTCCACATGACCCAGCCCGACGAGACCGGGATGGGCGCGACGAAGGCGATGCGCTTCGCGCTCGCGGACGCCGGAGTGGACCCGTCGGACGTCGGCTACATCAACGCGCACGGCACGTCCACGCCGTTCAACGACAAGATCGAGACGCTCGCGATCCACAACGTGTTCAACGGCGGATCGCCGCCGGTGTCGAGCACGAAGTCGGCCATCGGGCACCTGCTCGGGGCAGCCGGAGCGGTCGAGGCGGTCGCGGTGCTGGGAGCGCTCGAGCGAGGGATCCTGCCGCCGACCTTGAACTTTGAGGAGCCGGACCCCGATTGCGATCTAGACTACGTCCCCGACGGTCCGCGCGAGGCGCCCGGGCTCGAGCTGGCGCTGAGCAACTCGTTCGGCTTCGGCGGGCAGAACGCGTGCCTCGCGATCAGGAAGGCGTGAATGAACCCCACACCAGCCGACGTGAAGGGCAACGCCGCCGCCGCGTCTGAGGCGCAGGCGCCCAACGCGGCTGCGAACGGCGCGGCCCCGGCCGCCGAGCGGGCGTCGCAGCCGCCGCGCACGGACGTCAAGGTCATCGTCGAGCCGGTCAAGCTCGCGCGTGCGCGCGCTGAGCTGCTGTGCGACCCCGGCACGTTTCACCCGCACCGCTCGGCCGTCGGCGACGGCGTCATCGCGGGCTCGGGCAAGGTCGCCGGGCGCGCCGTCTACATCTGGGCGCAGGACGGGACGTTCAAGGGCGGCTCGCTGGGTTCCAAGGGCGGCGAGACGATCGTCCGCACGATCGAGATGGCGGAGCGCGCTTGGGCGCCGGTCGTCGGCTTCCCGCACTCCGGCGGCGCCCGCATGCAGGAGGGCGTCTACGCCCTCGGCGCCTACGCGTCGATCTTCCGCGCGCTGGCGCGGTCGACCGCCCTGCAGATCTCCGTCATCGGCGGGCCGTGCGCGGGCGGCGCCGCGTACGCGCCGGCGCTCGGCGACCTCGTGATGATGGCCGGGCCGGACGCGCAGATGTTCCTCACCGGGCCGAAGATCATCGAGCGCGTCACGCGCGAGGTCGTCACGGCGCTCGAGCTGGGCGGCGCGAAGGTCCACGCCCGCAACGGCGTCTCGCACATGGACGCGGTCGACGACGTCGCCGCGGGCGACCTCGTGCGCAACGTCCTCGCCCACCTGCCCGGCAGGGCCGGCGGCGCGCTGCCGCTGGCGCCGCCGCGCGAGCCGCCCGCGGGCGATCCGTCGCGCTACGTCCCCGCCAACCAGCGCAAGGTCTACGACGTGCGCGACGTCATCAAGCACCTCGTCGACGGCGGCTTCTTGCTCGAGCTGGCCCCGCGCTGGGCGCGCAACATGGTCGTCGGGCTCGGGCGGATCGACGGGCGGCCCGTCGGCGTCATCGCCAACCAGCCGCGCTACCTCGGCGGCACGCTCGACGCCAACGCCGCCGACAAGGGCTCGTGGTTCGTCGACTTCGCCAACCGCTTCGGGCTCCCGCTCCTCGTGCTCTCCGACACGCCCGGGTTCCGGCCCGGGGTGCGCCAGGAGCGCGACGCCGTGCTGCGCCGCGGGGCCAACCTGCTCCGTGCGTTCGCCGTCTCGACGGTGCCGCGCGTGACCATTACCCTGAGGCAGGCGTATGGTGGTGCGTACATCGTCATGAACTGCCGCGACCTCGGACACGACCTCACCTTCGCCTGGCCAAGCGCCAGGATCGGGATCATGGGTGCGACGCAGGCGATCGAGATCACCGCGCGCCGCGAGCTCGCGGCCGGCGGCGACCCGGCCGCGCTGGCGGCGGCCTACGAGGCCGAGCATCTGCCGGTCGGCGTTGCGGCCGCGGCCGGCTTCGTCGACGAGATCGTCGAGCCGACGCAAACCCGCGAGCGCATCGCCGCGCATTTCGGGGCGCATCGATGACACCCCCGCCCGCCGAGACGCTGGCTCCGCGCAACGCCACCGAGGACGCGATCCTCGCGGCCGCGCGCGAGCTGCTCGGCGAGGGCTCCCACGAGCAGGTGACGATCGACCGCATCGCGCGGCGCGCGTTCGTCAGCCGCACGACGGTCTACTTCTACTTCGCGAACAAGCGGGCGGTCATGGACCGCCTGATCCAGCAGGCGTTCACGGACATGTACGAGGCGGGCGCCGTCTACTTCGAGGGCGCCGGCGAGCCGCGCCTGGAGTTGCGCCTCGCGATCGGGCGGTTCGTCGCGGTCGTCAACCGCAACGGCCGGATCCTCATGCTCGCGGCGAGCCTGCACGGCGAGCACGAGCACCTGCCGTCGGAGTGGGAGCCCTACGTCTCGCGGTTCGTGGCGGGCGCGGAGGCGCGGATCAAGCGCGACCAGGATCGCCGCATCGCGCCCGACGACATCTCGGCGCGGATCGCGGCGCAGGCGCTGTGCGCGATGGTCGAGCGCCATCTGACCGTCGAGGTGCTGCGCGGCGGGCGCGACATCAACGAGGCGATCCGCGTGCTCGCGGAGCTGTGGTGGCGCGCCGTCTACTGCGCCGGCACGTCGCCGTCGGGCGGCGTCGTGCCGTCGTCGGCGGGCGGGGGCGGCGCCAGCGGCGCCCCCAAGGCGTGATAGCCGCCGTCCACATGGACGATCTCGCCGGT
Organism: uncultured Actinomycetes bacterium; assembly: GCA_963810605.1. Taxonomy (GTDB): domain Bacteria; phylum Actinomycetota; class Thermoleophilia; order Solirubrobacterales; family Solirubrobacteraceae; genus CADCVQ01. The sequence continues at coordinate 219,402 of CAWEOF010000011.1, read as the reverse complement.
CACGCCGCGCGCGAGGCCTGAGAGCAAGAAGAGGCAGGCGTCGGCGACGGGGCCGGCGTCCTTGGGGTTCCATGGCAGCGGCGCCTGCGCGTCCCATGCGCCGGCGAGGATCTCGAAGCCGGGGATCGACCCGGATGCGATCGTCTTGATCGGGCCCGCGGAGACGAGGTTCGAGCGCAGGCCGAGCGCGCCGAGGTCGCGCGCGAGGTAGCGGTTGACGGACTCCAGCGCGGCCTTCGCGACGCCCATCCAGTCGTACGCGGGCCAGGCGACCGTGGCGTCGAAGTCCAGGCCGACGATCGAGCCGTGCTCGCCGTGTTGCAGCAAGTCGGTGAAGGGCGCGACGAGCGCCTTGAGGCTGTACGCGCTCGTGAGGAACGCCGTCTGCGCGCTCTCGGGGGGCGTGTCCATGAACGCGCCGCCGAGCGCGTCGGGCGGCGCGAAGGCGATCGCGTGGAGGATCCCGTCGAGCGCGCCCCAGCGCTCCTCGATGTCCGCGACGACCGCGGCGATGTGCTCGGGATCGTTGACGTCGAGCTCGAGGACGTCGGGCGGATCGGGCAGGCGCTTGGCGATCCGCGTCGTGATGCGCAGCCCGCGGCCGAAGCCCGTGAGGACGATCTGCGCGCCTTCCTCCTGCGCGCGCTTGGCGACCGCGTACGCGATCGAGCCCTCGGTGAGGACGCCCGTGATGAGCAGCCGGCGGCCTTCGAGGAGCATGTCGTCCGTCAGCGTCCCAGCCGGACGTAATCGGTGAAGTCCGACCACGTCGAGGACGCGCGCCAGCCGGCCTCGCCCGTCGCGTGGCGCATGCGCACGGCCCACGCCGGCTCCCAGGCGAAGAAGCGCACGACGCCGAACGCGATCGTGCAGAGTGCGAGCACGCCCAGGAGGATCGCGAGCGCGAGCATCGGGAACGGTGTCTCGGGGACGATGTCGGTCGTGCTCGACGCGAGCGCGATCTCGTTGCCGACGGCGATGGCCGGCGCGGGCGTCGGCGCGGCCTTCGGCGTCGGCGGCGCCTGCGCGGGCAGCGGCTGGCCTGGCGCGGAGGGCGTCTGCGTGCCCGGCTGCTGTGCGGTCGCGCCGGGCGCCGCGGGCGCCGCCGGCGTCTGGCCGCCGCTGGGCGGTGGGGCTGGCGTGCCCGTGCCGCCGCTCCCGCCGGACTTCTTGTTGCACACGCCTTGCGCGCGCGCGGCGATCGCGTCGTCGATGACGCCGACGAGCGCGGCGTTGTACTGGCGCTGGTCCACCGGGACGAACGCCTTGGCGGTCTCGAGCTCCTTCGTCGAGTAGCGGCACGGATCGAGGCGCTGCGTCTCGATGAGCTCGACGACCATCCGCTCGTAGACGTTGAGCTCCGCGGCGGACACGGGGGCGACCGCCTGGCACAGGCACAAGCCAAGGCCGACCAGGATCGGCAGAGTGCGGCGTCTCACGGGTCCTCACGCTAGCATCGACTGCCCTTGCCCATGGCCGTTACGACCCCCGCCAGCGCACGGGGCGCCACGCGCGTGGGCGTGCGCCACGCCCTCAGACCGCAGCCGGGCACCGCACTCCTCGGCGCGCTGGTGGCCGCTTGCATGTACGCCGTCTTCGCTCACGGGGGCGTGGGGCTGCCCGAGGAGCCGCGTCTGCAGATCGGGATCGCGCTCGTCTCGATCGGCGCGGCCATCGGCTGGCTGTCCTCGCGCGCGCTGTCGCTGCGGGCGCCGGCGGAGGCGTGGATCGGGGTCGGCCTCTTGCTCGGGTTCGCCGTCTGGTGCGGCGTCACGCTGCTGTGGTCGGTCGCCCCCGACAACACCTGGGCGCAGGCCAACCGCTCCATCGCGTACGCGCTCGTCGCCGTGCTGGCGATCGCCGTCGGATCGAGTGCGCCGAAGGCGATCGAGCGCGTTGCCACCGGCTGGCTCGTCGTCGCCGTCGTGTGCGCGCTCTATGCGCTCGGAGGCAAGCTCATCCCCGGCGCGGAGATCCTCGGCGTGAGCTTCGACCACACCGCGTTCGCGTCGCGCCTGCGCGAGCCGCTGCAGTACTGGAACGCGCTCGGGCTCGTGTGCGTGCTCGCCGTGCCGATCGCGCTGCGGATGACGACGGACGTCGCGCGCCGGCCGGCCGTGCGCTGCGCGGCGCTGGCCGCGCTGTTCGCCTTGCTCACGTGCCTCGGCATGACGTACTCGCGCGGCGGGATCCTCGCGCTCATGGTCGCGGTCTTCGTCATGACGCTGCTCGGCGGGCAGCGGCTGCGCGGTCTCGCCGTGTTCGCCACGACGCTGGTCTTCCTCATCCCGGTGCTCGCGCTCGCGTTCAGCCGCCCGGCGCTGAAGGGCATCAACGTCCCGCTCGACGATCGCACGCCCGACGGGATCATCCTCTGCCTCGTCATGGCGGGCAGCCTCGTCGGGCTGCTCATCGCGGCGTGGGGGCTGCTGCGCCTGGAGGAGCGCGCGAAGTGGAGCGAGGAGAGCACGCGCCTCGTGTGGCGGGGCCTCGCGACGACGGTCGGCGTCTTCGCGCTGGTCATCGTCCTCGGGATCGCCACCTCGAAGGGCGGGCCCGGGCAGTTCTTCGACGACGCGTGGCACGAGTTCACGAAGACGAGCCAGGACAAGGACTCCGACCCGAACCGGATCATCTCGTCGAACTCCGGCAATCGCTGGGTGTGGTGGAAGGAGGCCGCGGGCGCGTGGACCGACAAGCCCGTCGGCGGCTGGGGTGCGGGCTCGTTCGGCGTGACGCACCTCCTGTACCGCGAGGTCGAGCTCGACGTCCAGCAGCCGCACAACGTGCCGCTGCAGTTCCTCGCCGAGACGGGGATCGTCGGGGCCGTGCTCGGCATGGGCGCGCTTGCGTTCCTGCTGTTCGCCGCGCTCGCGCGCGTTCGGGGGATGGCGGAGGGGAGGGAGCGCGACATCGCGGTCGCGCTGTTCGCGGCGGCTGTCGCGTGGCTCGTCCACGGGGTCGTCGACTTCGACTGGGACATCCCCGGCGTGACGATCCCGGCGCTCGTGTTCATGGGCGTGCTCGCGGCGATTCCGGCGCGCCGCGAGACGCCCTCGGCGCTGTCGCCCGCCGCGGCCTCGGCCGCGCCGCGCGTGGCGGCGCTCGTCGTCGTGTGCCTCGCGCTCGGGCTCGTCATCGTGTCGGCGCTGCTGCCCGTGCTGGCGGACTCGAAGGCGACCTCGTCGCTCGCGGTCACGACGCAGGCGGCCGAGCCCGAGTTGCAGCGCGCCGCCGCGGAGGCGGAGACCGGCGCTCGGCTCGATCCCACCTCGGTCGCGTCGCTGCTCGCTGCCGCCGACCTCGCGCAGAACCGCGGCCGGCTCGTCGATGCGCGCCGCTACCTCCTGCAGGCCGTCGAGCGCCAGCCGTACAGCGTCGTGGCGTGGCGGCGCCTCATGCAGCTTGCGCTCGTCACGGCCGACAGGCGTGGCGCGAAGGCGGCCGCCGAGCGCCTGCTCGAGCTCGACCCGATCGGCAAGGGGACGCTTGCGCTCGTCGGCCAGCTCGTCCTCTTCAGCGTCCCGGCGAACGGCTCGCCGACCGCTACCGGGACGCCGCTGACGCCCGCCTACACCTCTGCGCCGGCCACGACGACGCCGACCCCGCAGGCCGGCGGCCCGGCGGCGGGCATCCCGCAGACCGCGGTACCCGGGGCGGCGGGCGCGACCGGCACCACCGGCGAAGCGATCCCCGGAGCCGTGGCGCCGCCGCCTCCGCCTCCGCCGGCCGCGAAGGACGCGAAGCCGGGCTGAGGTCCCGGGCGGTTACGTGACGGCGACGCGCAGGACGCCGAGGACGAGGAGCGTCGCTGCAGCGGCGGCGATGAGGACGAGCATGACCCCGACGACGAGCTCCGACGGCAGCCAGCGCGAACGCGCGCGCATCCGAACGGGGCGCTCGCGCGGGAGCGTCGCGACGCGCGTGGACGCCGGCCGCGCGGCCGGACGGCCCGCCTCGCGCTGACGGCGCGCCGGCGGTGCGCCGTGACCCGCGCCCGGCCCGCGTTCGGCTTCGGGGCCGCGCTCTGCGGCGACCGCGCGCTCAAGCGCGGCAAGCCGCTTCTCCTTCTCGCGGCGCGCCTCGCGCTCCTGGCGACGCGACTCGACGGCCGCGCGCATCGCGGCCTCCTCCGCGTGGCGCTCGGCCTCCGCGGCGGCCCGCCGCTGCTCCTCCTCGGCGCGCCGCCGGGCGACGCGATCCTGGGCCTCGCGCGCCTCGCGCTCACGCTCCGCCGCACGCTCCTGGTCCTCGGCCGCGCGCTGGGCGGCCCGCTCGTCGGCCTCCTCCTTGGCGCGCTGCTTGGCAGTCGCCGCGGCTTCCGCGGCCGCGGCGAGGGCGGCCTCGCGCGCCTCCTGCGCCTGCTCGGCGGTCTCCTCGCTCGTCTCCGACAGCTCGTCGATGCGGGACTCGAGCATCGCGCGCGCGGCCTCCTCGGCGCGCGCCTGCTCCTCGGCCCGCGTCGCCGCCGCGATCGCGGCTTCGAGGCGGCGGTGCAGGTCCGCGCGCTCCTTCTCGTCCTGCGCGACGCGCTCGTTGGCCCGGCGCACGTCCTCGAGCGCGTCCTCGAGGTCGCTGCCGAGCGCGGCTTCGAGCGAGGCGAGCCGGTCGACGTCCGCGACGGCCTTGGCCAGCGCCTCCTCGAGTTCGCGCTGGACCTCGGCGTCCTCGTCGCCGCGTTGCGCGGCTTCCGAGCGCGCGGCACCGAGCTCGTCGGCGATCCGCTCGAGCTCGGCGAGCGCTTCGTCGCGGTCGGCGAACAGCGACTTGCGCTCGCGGCGCAGGTCGTCGAGGGTCGAGCTGAGTGAGGCGACCTGCGCCTGCGCGGCGTCGCGCTCGCCTGCCAGGGCGTCGATGTCGTCCTCCGCGCTCGCGCGCTGCGCGTCGAGCAGGTCGATCTGCGCGAGCGCGTCGTCGCGCTCCTCTGTCAGCGTCTTGATCTGGCCGCGGATGAGGGTTCGCTCGGCGCTGAGCTTCTCGATGCGCGCCTGCGTGTCCGCGCGCTCGCGCTGGAGCATCGCGAGCTCGCCGCGCGCGCTGTCGAGCTCGGCTGTCAGCGTGTCGACGCGCGCGTCGGTCTCCGTGCCGCGGGCCGTGAGCTGCGCGATCTGCGCGCTGGCTGCGTCGCGTTCGGACTCGAGCTCCTCGATCTGCGCGCGGTGGTCGGACTCCAGGCCGGCGATGCTCGCGTCGCGGGCCGTCTCGAGTTCGGCGATGCTCGCGTCGCGCGCCGTCTCGAGTTCGGCGATGCTGCGCGTCGCGCGCCGTCTCGAGCTCGGCGATCTGCGCGTCGCGCGCGCTCTCAAGCTCGGTGATCCGTGCGTCGCGGGCTGCCTCGAGCTCGGCGATCTGCGCCTCGTGCCCCGCGACGAGCTCGGCTTGGGTCGCGTCGCGCGCGGACTCGAGACGGGCGGCCTGCGCGGTGGCCGCCTCGGCCGCGGCGGTGAGCGTCGCGATCTCGGCGTCGGCGCGCTCCTGGCGCGCGGTGAGCGCTTCGATCTCGGCTTCGGCGGCCTCCTGCTCGGCGGCCAGCGCCGCGAGCGCGGTGCGGCTGGCCTCGGCGTCATCGCGGGTCGCCTCGAGGTCGGCGGTCAAGCGGTCGATCTCGGCGCCGGCGTCCGCGACCTCGGCGCGCAGCGCGGCGGCCTGCGCCCGCGCTTCGGCGGACTCCGCCTGCACGGCTTGCAGCGCGGCCGCGCTCTCGCCGCCCATCGCGCGCAGCTGAGCGAGCTCGGTCGCCGTGCGCTCGCCGGCCGCGCGCGCTTCGTCGAGCTCGGCTGCCGTCTGCTCGCGTGCCGCGCGCGCCTCGTCGAGCTCGGCCGCGAGTGCCGTCGCGGTGTGCTCGCCGGCCGCGCGCGCTTCGTCGAGCTCGGCTGCGAGTGCCGTGGCGGTGTGCTCGCCGGCCGCGCGCGCTTCGTCGAGCTCGGCTGCGAGTGCCGTGGCGGTGTGCTCGCCGGCCGCGCGCGCTTCGTCGACGAGCGCCAGCGCGCGCTGCTCGGCCGTCTCGAGCTCGTCACGGGCGAGGCGCAGCTCGGCGGTCAGCTCGGCGCTGTGCCCGGCGGCGGCGCGGCGCTCGTCCTCGGCGCGCCGCGCGTCGGCCGTCGCCTGCTCGAGCGCCGCCTCGACGGTGGCGCGCTCGGCGATCGACGCGCCGAGCTCGGAGGCCGTGCGCCGCTCGCGCTCCTGCGCCTCCTGTAGCTCGGCGGCCCGCGCCTGCGCCTGCTCGCGCGTGCGGTCGAGCAGCAGCGCGATCTCCGAACGCGCCTCCGACTCGCCGGTGAGCTGGGTCTTGAGCTCGACGATCTCGGTGCGCGCGGTGGCGAGCTGCGCGGCGACGGCTGCCGTCTCGGTCTGCTGGCGGTCGAGCGCGGCGGAGCGCGCCTCGGCGTCGCCGCCGACGTCGGCCAACCGCTGCTCGAGCGCCTGGCGGCTCGCGGTCGCGGCGGCGAGCTGCTGCTCGCCGGCGGTGAGCTGCGCGTGCGTCGTCTGCAGCTGGTGCTCGAGCTCGTCGACGGCCTGCTTGCTGGCGCGCGCGGCGGCGCGGACCTCGTCGAGCTCGTTGTGCAGGACGCCGGTCTCGCGCTCGGCGCGCGCGAGCTCGCCGGCGAGCTCCGCGGCGCGACCCTCGGCAACTTGCAGGCGACCTTTCACGTCGGCGTGCTCGCTCGTCAGTGCGCCGAGCTGCTCGGACAGCTCGCCGCGCTCGGTGCGAAGCTGCGCGAGACCCGCTGCCGCGGCGGCCACCGCGGCGCCGGCCGACTCGCCGTCGTTGGCGCGCCTGGACGCCTCGCTGCGGGCTGTGTCGAGCTCCGCCTCGCGCTCGGCGAGATCGGTGCGGGCGAGGCGCAGCTCCTCGGCGCGCCGGTCGGACTCCCGGCGGGCCGACTCGAGCTGCTGCTCGGCGGCGACGCTGGCGGCGCGCAGCTCGAGGGCCTCGGCTTGCGCGGCCTCGAGCTTTGCCGCCGAGCTGGCCTCAAGCGCTTTGAGCTGTGCTGCCGCGGTTGCGCGGGCTTCCCGCAGCTCGGCGTGCAAGGTTTCGAGCTCCTCTGCCGCGGTTGCGCGGGCTTCCTGGAGCTGGGTCTCGGAGCGGGCTTTGAGGGTGTCGCGCTCCGTGGTCGCGTCGGCGCGCAGGGCCTCGAGCTCGGCCGCGAAGGCGGACTGGATGACGTCGAGCTCTGCGGAGGCGCTCGAGCGCGCCTCCTCCAGCTCGGCGGTCATCGCCGCGCGTACCTCGTCGAGCTCGGCCGCAGCGTCCGCGCGGACGGCGTCGAGCTCGGCCTCGCGCGCGGCGGCGCGTTGCTCGAGCTCGCTGGACTGCGCGCCGGCCCGTGCCTGCAGGTCGGCCTCGCGGTTGCGCGCTTGCGCCTGCAGCTCGGCTTGGCGGGCTTGCGCCTGCGCTTGCAGCTCCGCTTGGCGAGCCTCGGCGGCGTTCAGCAGCTCGGCTTCGCGGGCCTCCGCGGCCGCCCGCAGCTCGGCTTCGCGGGTCTCCGCGATCGCGAGCAGCTCGGCTTCGCGGGTCTCCGCAGCCGCGAGCAGCTCGGCTTCGCGGGTCTCCGCGATCGCAAGCAGCTCGGCTTCGCGGGCCTCCGTGGCTGCCCGCAGCTCGGCTTCGCTGGCCTCCGCGGCCGCTTCCAGCTGCGCTGCGCTGGCCTCCGCGGCGGCTTTCAGCTCTGACTCGCGGACGTTGGCGGCAGCCTGCAGCTCGGTCACGCGGGCGTGTAGGTCGGCTTCGCGCGTCGTCGCTGTTCGCTCGAGATCGGTCGCCCGCTCGCGCGTCGCCGCGAGCAGCTCGGCCTCGCGGGCCGCCGCGCGGCGTTCGAGCTCGGCCGCAGCCTCGCGGAGCTCGGTCTCGCGTGCTGTCGCCGCTCGCGTGAGCTGCGCCTCGCGCGCCGACGCCGATTGGCGCAGCTCGGCCTCGCGGGCACTCGCCTGCGCGCGCAGCTCGGCCGCGGCGGCCTCGGCGCGTTCGCGCATCGTCGCGACCAGGGCTTCCTGCTCGGCGGTCTGCTCGCGAGCTGCCGCCAGATCTGCGGCGCGTGCTACGGATTGCTCCATCGCGGCGTCGAGCTCGGCCTCGGTCGCCGCGGCTCGGGCCCGCGCGGCCTCGGCCTCGGCAGCGTGTGCGACGGCCTCCTCGCGCGCGGCCTGCAGCGCCTTGGTGCGCGCCGCTGCCTTGAACGACACGGCCTCGAGCTGCCCCTCCAGCTCGTCGACCGTCGTCACCCGCGCCGTCAGCTCGGCGACCTTCGCGTCAAGCTCGGCGGCGCGCCGCGCCTGCTCGCGCGCGCTGTGCAGCTCGACCTCGAGCTTCGTCGCGCGAGCGGCCTGCGCGCGCAGCGTCTCGAGCTCGCGCTGGATCGTGGCGGCGCGTGCGCCCTGGCCCTCGCGCAGCTGCGACTCGCTGCGACGCAGCTCGCCGAGCTCGGCTTCGAGCTCCGGGATCCGCGCGGCGGTCGCCAGCGTCGTTTCCAGGCGCTGCTGGAGCTCGTCGAGGCTCCCAGTGAGAGGCTCGAGCTCGGCGACGCGCCGCTGTAGGCGTGCGTGCAGCTCGCCTGCCTGCTCGGCGGACCGCAGCGCGGCCTCGCGCTGCTCGCGTTCGTCGGCGACCGCGCGCTGCGCGGCCTCGAGCGCCGCGCGCAGCTCCCCGGCCTCGACCTCGGCCGCGCGCGCCTGCGCGGCGGCCTCGTCGCCGATCGCGGTGAGCTGCTCGCGCTGCGCCTCGGCGTCGGCGGCCCGCCGCTCGGCGCGCTCGCGCGCGGTCGCCTCCTCCTCGTACAGCGTCTCGACGTCGCGCAGCTCCGCACGGGCGGCGGCGAGCTGCTCGGCTGCGCTCGTCGCGTCCGCGCTGGCGGCACCGTGCTGCGTCGCGACCTGCTCGAGCTCCGCTTCGAGGGCCGCGACGCGCGCCGTGGCCGCCTGCATGCGGGCGGCTCGCTCGCGGGTCTCGGCGACTTGACGCTCGCGCGCCGCGGCAGTCGCCGCCTCGAGCTCCGCCAGGCGCTGCTCGGCTTGCGTGGCGCGGGCGTCGAGCTCGCGTTCGCGCTCGGCGTGCTCCTCGACGGCGAGGCTCAGCGCCTCGGCCCGGGTGTCGAGCTCGCGCTCACGCGCGGTGTGGTCGCGCGAGGCGTCGGTGGCGTTGGCCTGAAGCGCCGCCGCTCGCCGGGCCTCGGCGTGCAGTTGCTTGGTCGCGGCGGCGAGCGCCTCCTCCGCACGCGCGCGCTCGTCGCGCAGCGCTCGCTCGTGGGCGACGGCCGCGTCGTTCGCCGCGCGCCCGCGCGCCTGCGCCGCCTGCTCGAGGTCGGCGATGCGCGCGACGAGCCGCTCGGACTCGGCGCGGGCGTCGTCGAGCGCGGCGGCCCGTGCCAGCGCGCGCTCGTGGTCGGCGCGTAGCGCTGTGAGCTCGCCGAGCGCCTGCTCGGCGCGGGCCTGCGCGCTGTCGTGCTCCTCGCGTGCCGCGTCGAGCGCGCGTTCGAGCTCCGGCACGCTGGCCGCCGCCGCGGCGCGCTCGCGCTCCAGCTCGGCGGCACGAGCCGCCGCGGCCGCGCGCGCCTCGTCGACCTCGGCGAGTCGCGCGCTCAGCTCGCCGACCCGCTCGTCGACCGATTCGCCGCGCTCGGCTTGCGAGCGCCGTTCGAGCTCCAGCTCGCGCTCGAGCTTGCGAACCTGCGCGAGCGCGCGGTCGGCGCGATCCTCGGCCTCGCGGCCCGTGACGACGGCGTCGTCGCGCTCGCGCTGGATGCGCCGCGCCGACTGCAGCTCGCGCGCCGCTTCGGCGGCACCGCCGGTCGCCTCGGCGCGGGCGGCGTCGGCCTCCTCGGCGCGCGCCCGGGCTTCGGCGAGCTCGTCGGCGCGCGCGAGCGCGAGCGCCTCGGCGTCGGCGCGCGCGTCCTCGAGCGCGCGGGCCTGGGCCTGCGTGCGCGCGAGCTCGGACGCGACCCGGGCGGACTCGGCTTGAGCGGCCTCGAGCGCGGCAGCGTCGGCGTCCGCCCGGGTGCGCAGCGCGTCGAGCTCGGACTTCGCGCCCTGCGCGTCGGCGGCCGCGCGCTCGGCGCGGGCGCGAGCCTCCGCAGCCGCGCGCTCGCCGGCGGCGCGGGCGTCGGCGGTCGCGCGCTCGCGCTCGCGAGCAGCCTCCTCGCGGTCGCGCTCGAGCTGCTCGCGGACGGCCGCCTGCTCGCGCTCGAGCTGGCGACGCGCCTCGTCGCGCGCGGCCTGGACCGCCGCGTCGGCGCGCCGCGCCGCGAGCTTCGTGTCCTGCGCCGCGGCCTGGCTCGCGGCGGCGGCGCGCACGGCGGCTTTCTCGGCTTCGACGCGCGCGGCCTTCGCGTCGGCTTCCCCGCGCGCGGTCGCGACGCGAGCCTCCTCGCGCGCCTGCTCGATCTCGCGCTCGGCGTCGCGCGCGACCTGCTCGGCCTCGGCGCGCAGCGCGGCGACCTCGCGCTCGCGCGCGCTGACGGCCGCGTCGAGCTGCTGGCGGGCGCCGCGCTCTGCGGCGATGCGCTCGTCGAGGCGCTCGCGTGCCGCGGCGATCTCCACGCGCGCGAGGCGAGCCGTCTCCTCGGCCTCCGCGCGCGCCTGTTCGAGGAACGTGACGCGGTCGGCCAGCTCGCGCGTGTGGCGCTCCCCCCCGCGCACGGCGGAGTCCGTCTTCACGCGCAGGCTGGCGAGCTCGTCACGCGCCTGGCGTGCGGCGGCCTCGGCGGCGCCGCGGGCCGTGCGCTCGGTCGCCAACCGCGCCTCGAGCGTGGTCATCGCCTGGCGGCGCTCCTCCACCGCGCGCTCGGCGTTCTCGCGGCGCTTGCGCTCCTCGCGCAGCGCTCCCGCGTCGACGAGCTTCTCGGGGGCGGCCGGCTTCGGGCTGCGGGCCGCAGCCTCCTTGGGTCGCGGCAGGTCGACGATGCCGCGCGTCGTCTCGAAGGCGAACGCGAGGCGGCGATCCTCGAGCTGCGAGGCCGGGACCGTGAACGCCGCGCGCCACGGCGGCGGATCGGGGCCCGCGAGCGGCGCCGAGTCGTCGGGACCGGGCAGCGGTGCGAGGCGCCGGGTACGGCGACCGTCGTCGAGCAGCAGCATCGGAGGCGCCATCCGCTCACGGCTCGCGGACCTCCAGCGCCCCGAGATGCGCAGCAGGACCGTGCCGGAGCCGGCCACGACGCGCTCGAAGCGCTCGACCTCGAATTCGGGTGGCGCGCTCAAGACGCCCGGGAGTCTAGGTCGGCGAGCGCGTTGAGGGCTAGTGAAAGAACCTGGTCAGGCGGGGAGTGTGCGTCGAGCACGCGAATTCGCTGCGGATCGGCTGCGGCGAGATGGTCGTAGGCCGCCGCGATCGTGGCGAAGAAGGACTCGGCTTCGCGTTCGAGGCGGTCCGGGGTCTCGGCGCGGTTGTGCTGGCGCGCGCGGCCGGTCGCCGGCGAGATCCGCAGCAGGAGCGTGCGGTCGGGCGTGATGCCGCCGGTCGCGAAGGCGTTGAGCGCGGCGACCTCCTGGACGCCGAGGCCGCGGCCGGCGCCCTGGTATGCCAGCGACGAGTCGACGAACCGGTCGAGCAGCACCCACGTGCCGTCGGCCAGGAGCGGCTCGAGCTGCTCGTCGACGAGCTGCGCGCGGGCCGCCGCGTACAGCAGCGCCTCGGCGCGCGGATCGCAACGCAGCTCGGGATCCTTCACGAGGTCGCGGATGCGCTCGGACAGCGCGACACCGCCCGGCTCGCGCAGCAGCGTCACCGGCCGGTCGCGCTCGAGCGCGGCCCGCAGCGCGATGGCCAGCGTCGACTTGCCCGCGCCGTCGATCCCCTCGATCGTGATGAGCCGGCCGCGCACCCCCGCGACGGTACCGTTCGCGGCGATGCTGCCCGGCACCGAGCGCCACCCCCATGCCCGCGCCGTCCTCGCCGCGGCGCTGCCGCCGGACGGCGCGCCCAGCCACGCGTACCTCTTCAGCGGTCCGGCCGGCAGTGGCAAGGCTGCCGTGGCACGGGCATTCGCGGCGGCGCTGCTGACGGACGGCGTGCCGGATGTCGCGGGCGCCGCGGTACGCGTCGAGCACGGCGTGCACCCGGATCTCACATGGGTCGCGCCGGGCAGCGCGGCGGGCATCCTCGTCGGCGACGTCGACGAGGCGGTCGTCGCGGGCGCGGCGCGCACGCCGTTCGAGGCGCCGCGGCGCGTGTTCGTCATCGAGGACGCCGACGAGCTCAACGACCAGGCCGCGAACCGGATGCTCAAGACGCTCGAGGAGCCGCCGTCCTTCGCGCACCTCATTCTGCTGACGAGCCGGCCGGGGGAGGTCCTGCCGACGATCGCGTCGCGCTGCCAGGAGGTGCGTTTCGCCGCGCCGTCGGTGCAGGAGATCGCCGCTCGCTTGGTGGGGCGCGGCGTTGGCGCTCCGCTCGCGGACGCGTGCGCGCGGCTCGGGCTCGGCGACGCATCGCGCGCGCTGTCACTCGCGCTGGGCGACGGGCCGGCGCTGCGCGCTGGCGCCGAGGCGGTCGCCCGCTGCGCGCTGCGGGGCGACACGGCGCCACGTCCGTGGATGGCGCTCATCGAGCGGGCGCGCGCGGCGGGCGCGGGCGCGGGCGCGTCCGTCGAGGCGGCGCTGGAGAGCGAGCTTGCGTTCGCGATCCGCAAGGACCATGGGCGGATGCGCCGCGAGGCCGGCGAGCGCGCGAAGCGAGCGGCGCGGCGTGCGCAGACGGCGGCGCTTGACCGCGGGCTCGCTCTGGTCGGCCTCTGGCTGCGCGACATCGCGTGCATCGCCGACGGCGTGCCGGAGCTCGTGTATCACTCCGATCGCGTCGCCGAGCTGCGCGAGGACGCGGCGTCCGGCGTCCCGGCCTCCGCGCTGCGCGCCGGCCAGGACCTCGTCGAGGACGCGCGGGCGTCGTTTGAGCTGAACCCCAACGAGGAGCTCGCGCTCGACGCGCTGGGCTCGCGGCTGGCGCGCACGCTCGCGCCGTAGGAGCCTCAGCGCGGTTCCTCGCGGGACCCGGACCGGTGCCCGCCCTCCGGCTCAGCGCGCGATCGGGCCGAGGTTCGGCTCGCAGCCGTGCAGCTCGAAGGCGCGGAAGCGGGAGAAGTGGCGGTGCTCGGGGCCGTGGAAGTCCGCGGAGCCGGTCGTCAGGAGGCCGAGCTCGTCGGCGAGCGTTGCGAGCAGCAGGGTCTGCTGCGTGTCGTGGGTCGCGTAGAACGCCTCGACGCCGTCCATGCCGGCGGCGGCGAAGCGGGTGAGCGCCTCGCGGACCTCGCTCGCCTGCCAGAGGTCCCAGAACGGGTGCGCCCACACCGCGACGCCGCCGGCCGCGTGGATCGCGTCGATCGCTTCCGCAACTGTCGGCGACGCGCGGCGGCAGTACGCCGGGCAGCCGGGGATGAGGTAGGCCTCGAGGAACGCCGACGGCTCGGCGAGCCCCAGCGGCTCCAGGCGCTCGTGATGCGCGGCCACCGCGGCAGCCGCGAGGTGCGGTCGACCGAGCGGCTGACCCGCGGCCAGGCGCGCGTCGAGCGCGTCGCGATCGGGGGGCAGGCCGGCGTCGCACAGGCGCTGCGCCATGCGCTCGATGCGGTCCGCTCGATCGGCGCGCCACGTCGTCAGCAGCGCCTCCAGTGCGCCATCCGTGTGGTCGATGTCGTAGCCGAGCACATGGAAGTCCTCGCCGAGCTCGTCGACGGTCGACAGCTCGACCGCGGGTACGAGGACGATCCCGTGCTCGTGCGCTGCCGCCAGCGCCTCCTCGACGCCGTCGACCGTGTCGTGGTCGGTCAGCGCCAGCAGGGTGACGCCCGCCGCGGCCGCCGCGGCCACGACCGCGGCCGGCGCCAGCGCCCCGTCGGAGCACGTCGAATGGCACTGCAGGTCGAACGTCGGGGCCGTGGTCACCGGACGGGAGCTTGTCCGACGGCGGCTGCGCGTGCGTCGCGGGGGCCGGCGCCGGTAGCCTGGGCGCTCGTGCGGGTTCTGGTCGCCCCCGACGCCTTCAAGGGCACGTTCGACGCGCCCGCCGTCGCCGCCGCGCTCGGCCGCGGGCTCGAGCGAGCGGGCGCCGGCGTCGACCTGTGCCCGGTCGCCGACGGCGGCGAGGGCACGATGGAGCTCCTCGCCGAAGCGCTCGGCGCGCGTCTCGAGACGGTGATCGCGAGCGACCCGCTCGGCCGCCCGGTCGCCTGCCGCTTCGCGATCTGCACAGGGGTGGAGTCGTCTACGGTCCGCAGCGCAGCGCAGACCACTCCACCCCCCGTCGTCGCGATCGTCGAGATGGCGCAGGCGTCGGGCCTTGCGCGGGTCGGCGAGCACGAGCGCGACGCCCGCGCGGCCTCGACGCGCGGGACCGGCGAGCTCATCCTCGCCGCCGTCGCCGCGGGCGCGCGCGAGATCCTCGTCGGGGTCGGCGGCAGCGCGACGACCGACGGCGGACGCGGCGCGATCGACGCGATCCGGGCGGGCGGCGGCCTGCGCGGCGCGCGCCTGAAGGTGCTGTGCGACGTGCGGACCGCGTTCGAGGACGCCCCGCGCATCTTCGGCCCGCAGAAGGGCGCCGACGCCGCGGCGGTGGCCTGGCTCGAGCAGCGCTTGCAGCGGCTCGCGCTCGAGCTGCCGCGCGATCCGCGCGGCGTGCCCGCGACGGGCGCCGCCGGAGGCCTCTCGGGCGGGCTGTGGGCAGCGTTTGACGCCGAGCTTCGCCCGGGCGCCGCGACGGTCCTCGACGCGCTCGGCGTCGACGAGCGCCTGCGCGCGGCGCAGCTCGTCGTCGTGGGCGAGGGCTGCCTCGACGAGCAGAGCCTCGGCGGCAAGATCGTCGGCGAGCTCGCCGGTCGAGCGCGGGTCGCCTGCGTGCCCGTCCACGCGGTCGTCGGGTGCAGCCGGCTGTCGCCGGCGCGGGCCGCCGAGGTGGGCCTCGCGCGCGTCTGGATCGCATCGACGCTCGACGAGATCGAGGCCGCGGGCGAGGCGCTCGGCCGCGCGGCCGCGGGCGGGTAGGCCAGCGGCTCGGCCCGCCCCGCAGCGGCCTGCGGTGCACGGCTAGCTAGCATGGCGGTCTTCGCCGACGTAGCTCAGCTGGTAGAGCACTTCACTCGTAATGAAGGGGTCCGCGGTTCGAGTCCGCGCGTCGGCTTCTATGACTGATCTCATCCGCGAGTGCCTGCTCGACATGCCGTTGAGCAACATGACCAACCGGCCGGAGGGCATGATCGCCATCCGCCGCCAGGACGTCCCCGAGGAGTACCGCCCGATGGTGGACTCGTGGGTCGAGGCTCACGACGGGCGGATCGAGGAGGAGCCGCTCATCGTCGTCCACGGCGGCAAGACGCCGGCCGGCGGTGGCGGCGCGCAGTACTACGTGCTGCCGCCCGAGGCGCTCGCGGCCCCCGAGGCCGAGGGCGAGGGCGAGGCAGCGGCCGGCAGCTAGGGAACCGCCGGCGCGCCGAGCTCGATCGCCGGCTCCGCGCCGGCGAACTCGAGGCCGAGCAGCATCGGCGGCGGCGCCAGCCGCGACCCGAACGGGCGCTCGCGGAACACGAGCTCCTCGATCGCCGCCGCGCTCTGAGGTCGCGTGAAGATGTAGCCCTGCGCCAGCGGCACGCCGCAGTCGCGCACGGCCCGCAGCTGCGCGCGCGTCTCGACGCCCTTCGCCACGCACGACACGCCGAGGCTCCGCGCGAGCCGCGCCGCGTCGTGCAGCGCCGACGACGGGTCGTCGAGCCCGTCCTCGGCCACGAGCGAGCGGTCGAGTTTGATCATCGCGACCGGCACCCGCTCGAGGCCGGCCTGCGCCGGCGGGCGCGTGCCCGCGTGGTCGAGGACCAGCGCAAGCCGCGCGCCCGCGAGCGCTGACTGCAGCTCGCCCGAGATGCGGGCGAGCTCCTCCTCCGTGAGCTCGAGCGCAAGCTGGTGGGTCGTCGCGCCGTGGCGCGCGAGCGCCGACGCCACGTCCTCGATGAAGGCCGGGTCCGCGACCTGTGCCGCGGTCACGTTGACGCAGGTGCGCATCGGCAGGCCGTCGCGCGTCGCGCCCCAGCGGACGGTCTGCGCGCATGCCTTCTCGATCGTCCAGCGCCCCAGCGTCACCATCTGGCCGCGCCGGTCGACGAGCCCGAGGAACTCGCTGGGCGCGATCGTCCCGAGGTCGGGGTGCTCCCAGCGCAGGATGGCCTCCACGGCGACGATCGACCCGTCGCGCAGATCGACGATCGGCTGGTAGTAGACGTCGAAGTCCTCGACCGTGGAGCGCTCGAAGGCGGCTTCCACGAGCAGGTCGCGGCTGCCTTCGCGGGGATGCACGCCGCCGCGCGCGTCGCGGCTGGCCTTGTTCTTCGCCGCGTACAGCGCCGCATCGGCGCGGGCGACGACGACGGCCACCGAGGAGTCCTCGTCGCGCACGACCGTGAAGCCGGCCGTCGCCAGCCGCGAGCGGCCGTCGTCCGAGCGCGAGCTCTCGTCCGCGAGCCGGTCGGAGAGCGCGTGGGCGGCGCTCTCGTCCGGGACGCCGTGCGCGACCACGACGAGCACGTCACCGCCGAAGCGACCCAGGAGGTCGTCCGGATGCAGCGCCGCCGCGAGTCGCCCCGCGAGCTCAGCCGCCGACCGCTCCCCGCCGCCGGACAGTCCCGCGACCTCGACGAGCACCACCGCGGACGAACGCCCGCCGGCGGCGAGCTCCTCGCGCGCCGTGTCGATCGCGTGGCGCATGAGGCGCCGGTCCGGCAACCCGAGCAGCTCTTCCGGCGCGGCGAAACGCGAATCCGTCATCGGTCTCGTAGTCGGCAGGACCGCCGGGTTTCTTTAGGAGGCTTCGCGGCGCACTCCAGCCGCCGCGGGTCGCGCCCAGTCTCAGGCGGCGCTGGGCGCGTACTGCGGCGGGGCGGTCCCGACGGTCTCGAGCAGCCGCGGCGAGGGGTGCCCGTCGTCGCTGACGATCTCGTCGACGCGCAAGCGCACCCGCCACTCGTCGCCGAAGTCGAAGACGTACGTGAGCTGCTGGCCCGCGGCGAGGCCGAGGCTGTCGAGGCGGATCGCGGCGCTGCGCTCGGCCGGATCGAGCGGCTCGTCGCCGCACGGGTGCGTGAAGTGCTCGGTCGCGTTGGTCCAGAACTGGTCGCACAGCCAGAACGCGTACAGGTGATCGTCATCCCAGCCGAACGCCGACTGAAGCGCGTAGTGCAGGTCGACAAGGGTCAGGTCGTCGCGCATCGCGATCACACGCCGTACGTCCCTACATCCGACCAGCTCTGCGTCGAACACCAACTCCTGCCGCAGCATCTCGCTCCTCTCGAACAACGGGCAAAGCACGACGCTACGCGCTGCACCCGACGGAATGACTGGCGTACACCCGTACACGGCGCACGTTACCGACGCTCAACACGATCGGGGTGGTTTACTGCACGCGGCCGCCACGCGGGAGCGTGCCCGGCGGGTGAGCGGTCTTTAGACACGCGCCACGTTCGGCCACTACCCTCCCTCAGCCCGCGCCCGGCGATCGCATCGTCGTCGCCGTGCCAGCGCCGGCCGCCGTCCATGAACCCGCCGCAAGCCACCACGCCCGAGGCCCCTCGAGCCCCGCTGTCCCCGGCGCTCGTCGATCGCCTGCGCAAGGCCTGCGGCCGCGAGCACGTCTACACCGACGCCGACCAGCTGCGCACCTACGAGTCCGATGGGCTGCTGCAGTACAAGTCGACGCCCGGCGTGGTCGTCCTGCCGGCGACGACGAGCGAGGTTCGCGACGTCGTCAAGGCCTGCGCGGACGCCGGCGTGCCGTGGGTCGCGCGCGGCGCCGGATCGGGCCTGTCGGGCGGCGCGCTGCCCGTCGAGCAGGGGGTGCTCATCGGACTTTCGCGGATGCGCGCGGTGCTCGACGTCGACCTGCCCAACCAGCGCATCGTCGTCCAGCCGGGCGTGACGAACGTCGAGGTCTCGCTCGCCGTCTCGCCGACGCACTTCTACCCGCCCGACCCGTCGTCGCAGATCGTCTGCTCGATCGGCGGCAACGTCGCCGAGAACTCGGGCGGCGCGCACTGCTTCAAGTACGGCTTCACGACGAACTACGTCACGGGCCTGGAGGTCGTGCTCGCCGACGGCGAGGTCGTCATCCTCGGCGGCAAGGAGCTCGACCACCCCGGCTACGACCTGCTCGGGACGTTCGTCGGCTCGGAGGGCACGCTCGGGATCTGCACCGCCGTCACGCTGCGCGTCATCCCGGTGCCGGAGGCGATCAAGACCATGGTCGCGTTCTTTCGACACGACGAACGCGGCCGGCGAGGCGGTCTCGGAGATCGTCTCCGGCGGCGTCATCCCCGGCGCGATCGAGATGATGGACAACCTCACGATCCAGGCGGCCGAGAAGGCCGTCGGCGCGGGCTTTCCGACCGATGTGGGCGCGGCGCTCGTCATCGAGCTCGACGGCTCGCTCGCCGAGTGCGAGGCGTGCTTCGACGACGTCGTCGCGATCTGCGAGCGCAACGGCTCGCTGAGCATCCGGATCGCGAAAGACGCCGACGACCGCGCGCAGATCTGGCGCACCCGCAAGGCCGCCTTCGCGGCGATGGGCCGGCTCGCGCCGAACTACTACGTCCAGGACGGCGTCATCCCGCGCACGAAGCTGCCCGAGGTCCTGACGCGGATCGCGGAGCTCGCCGACGAGTACGGACTGCGCGTCGCGAACGTCTTCCATGCCGGCGACGGCAACCTGCACCCGCTCGTCCTCTACGACGGCGAGGAGCAGGCCGAAGGCGCCGAGGAGCTTGCCGGGCGGATCGTCGAGGCGTGCGTCGACGCCGGCGGCTCGATCACCGGCGAGCACGGCGTCGGCGTCGACAAGAAGCGCTACATGCCGAAGATGTTCGACGAGCCCGATCTCGCCGCGTTTCAGATGCTGCGCTGCGCGTTCGACCCGCGCGGGCTCGCGAATCCCGGCAAGGTCATGCCGACGCCGCGCCTGTGCGGCGAGGTCCCCGGCCCCTACCGCCGCCACCCGCTCGAGCGCGACGGCGTCGCGGAGCGGTTCTAGCGATGGGCACGCGCGTCGAGACGATCCGCAGCGAGACGCCCCAGTCGGCCGCCGCCGCCGCCGAGCTCTTGCATGGCTGCGCGCAGGACGGCGTCGGCGTGCGGATCGAGGGCAACGGCACGAAGCCCTGGGGCCAGCCGGGCGCGGGCTGCGGGCTGCGGCTGCGGACGGCCGCGCTCGACGCGATCGTCGAGCACAACGAGGGCGACTTCACGGCGGTCCTGCAGCCCGGCGTCACGCTGCGCGAGCTCGACGAGCAGCTCGCCGGCGCGGGGCAGATGCTCGCGCTCGACCCGGCGCTCGGTGCCGGCGACGGTGCGACCGTGGGCGGGGCGATCGCCGCCGGCGACACCGGGCCGCTGCGCCATCGCTACGGCGCGCCGCGCGATCTCGTCCTCGGGGTGTCGGTCGCCCTGTCGGATGGCTCGGTCGCCAAAGCGGGCGGCAAGGTCATCAAGAACGTCGCCGGCTACGACCTCGCGAAGCTCTTCAGCGGCTCGTTCGGCACGCTCGGCCTCATCTGCGAGGTCGCCGTCCGACTCCATCCGCGCCCGCGGGCTCAGGCGACGGCCATCGGCACGACCGACGATCCCGAGCACCTTGCCGCCGCGGCCAGCCTGTTGGCGCACAGCACGCTCGAGCTGCAGTCGCTCGACGTCAGGTGGGGTGCGGCCGCCTCCGCCGCCCAGGGCGCGGTGTACGCGCGCGCGGGCGGCGTGGCCGCGGCGCAGCAGGCCGAGGCCGCCCGCGCGCTCCTACGATCGGCGGGCGTGCGGGCCGACGTCGCCGACGACGACGAGCCGCTCTGGACCTCGCAGCGCGCGGCGCAGCGCAGCGCGGACGGTGGCGCCGTCGTGCGCGTCTCGGGTCGGCCGTCGCAGCTCGCCGACGCGTGCGTCGCGGCGCAGGTCGCGGGCGGCACCCTCGTCGGCCGCGCCGCGCTCGGCGTCTGGTGGATCGCGCTACCCCCGGCCGTGCCCGGCGAGCTCGTCACCGCGATCGCGCGCGTGCGCAAGGTGCTCGCGCCGTCGCCATGCGTCGTGCTCGACGCGCCCGCCCACGTCCGCACGCACCTCGATCCGTGGGATCAGCCCGAGGACGCGGCGCTGGGCCTCATGCGCCGCGTCAAGCAGCGCTTCGACCCCACCGCGACCTGCAACCCGGCGATCTTCGTCGGCGGCATCTAGGTGACCCGGTGAGCCCCATCGACGCCGTCGACGAGGGCGCCCCCGAGCTCCCCGGCACGGTCAAGCGCGCCTTCGACGACCACAAGCCGCCGCAGCAGGAGCTCGTCGAGGACTGCGTGCACTGCGGCTTCTGCCTGCCGACATGCCCGACCTACGTGTTGTGGAACGAGGAGATGGACTCGCCGCGCGGGCGGATCGTGCTCATGGGGGCGGGCCTGAAGGACGGCAGCGAGCTGTCGGACACGATGGTCGGCCACTTCGACAACTGCCTGGGCTGCATGGCGTGCGTCACGGCCTGCCCGTCGGGCGTGCGCTACGACCTGCTCATCGAGGACACGCGCCAGCAGGTCGAGCGGTTGCACCCGCGCACGGGCCGCGAGCGTCTCCTGCGCGCCGGCCTGTTCGCGACGTTCCCGCACCCGGGGCGGTTGCGCGCGACGGTCCCGCTCATCGTGGCGGCGCGCCGCACCGGCCTCACCGCGATCGCGCAGCGCTCGCGCCTGCTCGACCGCGCGCCGGCGCTGAAGTCGCTGGCCGAACTCGCCCCGCCCGTCACGCTGCGCGACGCCGTCAGGCGTCTGCCCGCCCGCACTCGCGCACAGGGCGAGAAGCGCGGCACGGTCGGCTTCTTGCAGGGCTGCGTCCAGCGCGCGTACTTCGGCGACGTCAACGGTGCCACGGTGCAGGTGCTCGCCGCCGAGGGCTTCGAGGTCCACGCGCCGCGCTCGCCGCGCTGCTGCGGCGCCCTCGGCCTGCACGCCGGCCAGGAGGAGGACTCGCTGCCGCTCGCCAAGGCGACGATCGAGGCCTTCGAGCGCTTCGACCACGTCGTCGTCAACGCCGCTGGCTGTGGCTCGGCGATCAAGGACTACGGCCACCTGCTGCGCGACGACCCGGACTGGAGCGAGCGCGCACAGGTGCTCGCTTCGCGTGCCCGCGACGTCCACGAGTTGCTCGCATCCGTCGCGCCGCGCGCGCGCCGCGGGCCGGTCGAGCTCAAGGTCGCCTACCACGACGCCTGCCACCTGGCCCACGCGCAGGGCGTGCGCTCCCAGCCGCGCCAGCTACTGCGCACGATCCCCGGGATCGAGCTCGTCGAGCCGAAGGAGTGGGAGCTGTGCTGCGGATCGGCGGGGATCTACAACGTCACCCGGCCGGCGGCGGCGGCGCAGCTCGGTGAGCGCAAGGCCGACAACCTCCTCGCGACGGGCGCCGAGGTCATCGCCGCCGCCAACCCGGGCTGCACGCTGCAGATCGCCGCGCACCTCAAGCGCCGGGGCAAGGAGCTGCCGCTCCTGCACCCGATGCAGCTGCTCGCCCAGTCGATCGAGGCCGGCCGCCGCGAGGAGCCGGCGGTGGCACGCGTCGCACGAGCCACCGCCTGGCTGCGGCCTCGGCGGCCTCGCGACTGACCGCGGTCGCCTGAGCCCGCAGGCCCGGCTCGCAGGGGGGCGGGGTCACGAGCCCGGCCGTTCGCGCGCGCGACTCGACGCCCGCGCCGGCGCGCTGATCGCGCTGCGGGGCAGCCTCAGGCGGGATCCGCGGCGGGCAAGCGCGCTTGGCGCAGGACCAGCGCGGCCAGCACGGCGACAAGCAGCGCGCCGACGCCGGAGACGGCGAACACCGCTCGCGCGCCGCCGAGCGTCGCGATGGCCCCGCCGCCCGCGAATGCGGCGCAGAAGGCCATGGAGTCCAGCGAGTCCTTCAGGCCGAACACGCGGCCCCGGATCGCGTCGGGCGCCATCCGCGCGACGAGCTGGTGGTCCGTCGACATGACGGCCCCGGCGAACAGCCCGGTCGCGAGGAACGTCAGCGCGGCGACGGGCAGCGACGGCGCCATCGCGGACGCGCACAGCGCGAGCCCGCCTCCGCCGAGGCCGACGACGAGGACCCGCACGTCGGCCCGGCCGCGCAGCGCGCCGAGCGTCGCCCCGACCCCGAAGACGCAGACGAGCAGCGCGAAGCCTGCGTCGCCGGCGTCGAGATCGTCGGTGGCCAGCAGCGGCTCGGCGACGTTCATGAGCGAGAAGGCGAGCGTCGCCGCCGCGCCGGCGCCGACGACGGCGCTCAGCCCGCCGACGGCGTGCGCGGCTCGCAAGCCGGCGCGCACCCCGTGACCGATCGCCACGTCGGGCTCATGCGCGGTGACGAGCTCACCCGCCGCGATCGCGAGGTTCACGTTGTCGCTCGTGGCGACCGCCCCGGCCACCGTCTCCTCGCGATCGAGCGGCAGGCGGTTCAGCACGAGCGCCGACACGAGGAACGACGCGGCGTTGATCAGCAGGAGCTCGGACGTCGACACGCCGAGCAGCAGCGCCGCGCCGAGCGCCGGGCCGGCGACGCTCGCGGCCGACCAGATCGTCACGAGCGCGCCCATCGCCTCCTCGGCGCGCTTTCCGGCAAGCCCCGCCAGCGCGGCCTTCGAGGCCGGCTGGTAGAGCGCCGTGCCCATCCCGGCGACGAGCGCCAGCGCGAGGACCACCGCGAACGAGTCCGCGTACGCGAGGCCGATGAACGCCGCCGCGCGCAGGAGGTCCGCCCCGACGACGAGCTTGCGCCGCGAGAGGCGATCGGCGAGCGCGCCGAACATCGGCCCCAGGACGATCGCCGGCAGGAAGTCGGCGAGCAGCACGAGGCTGACGGCCCAGGGCGAGCGAAACTTCTCGTAGGCCAGCAGCAGCAGCGCGACGTAGCCGATCGCGTTGCCGGTCGCGGACTGCAGCGCGGCCAGCAGGAAGCGGCGAGCCGGGCCGGCCGTCCGCAGGAACGCGAGCACGGCAGGACCCTACGCGGATCTCCCGGGGCTGGCGAGTCAAATGCGCATGTGAGCTACTCGCCGCTCTCGGCCGCGCGCAGCGGCAGCGTGACCGTGAAGCGCGCGCCGCCGTCGAGCGCGTCGGCCGCCTCGGCGCGACCGCCGTGCGCGGCGACGATCGCCGCGACGATCGACAGGCCCAGCCCGGCACCCGCTCGCCCGCGCCCGCGGGCGGGATCCGCGCGCCAGAAGCGCTCGAAGAGCTCGGCGGGGTCGCCCGCCGGCAGCCCCGGCCCGTGGTCGCGCACCTCAAGCCGCGCCTCCCGGGCGTCGGCGTCCGCCACCGAGTCCACCGACACCTCGATCGGCGTGCCCGCAGGCGTGTGCACGAGCGCGTTGCGCATGAGGTTCGCGAGCACCTGGCGCAGCTGGCCCGGGTCGCCGTCGAGGACGACCGAGCCGTTGCGCGCGCTCGTGTGCAGCTCGATCTTGCGATCGGGCGCCACCGCGCGCGCGTCGTCGACGGCGTCGCCAGCGAGCGCGGCCATGTCGACGGGCTCGCGGTGGCGGTCGCGGACCTCGTCGAGCCGGGCGAGCGCCAGCAGGTCCTCGACGAGCACGCCCATGCGAGCGGACTCGTCCTCGATGCGGGTCATGGCCTTCTCGACGTCCGGGCCCTCGCGCGCGGCGCCGATCCGAAACAGCTCGGCGTATCCCCTGATCGACGCGAGCGGGGTGCGCAGCTCGTGCGACGCGTCGGCGAGAAAGCGCCGCAGCCGCTCCTCGCTCGCGCGCCGCTCGGCGAACGCCTCCTCCAGGCGGGAGAGCATCGCGTTGAGCGAGAGCCCCAGCCGTCCGACCTCGGTGCGCGGCTCGGCCGGCTCGACGCGGCGCGAGAGGTCGCCCGCGGCGATCGCGCCGGCGGTCTCGCCGATGCGGTCAAGCGGCCTGAGCCCCAGGCGCACGATCCACCATGCCGCCATCGCGAGCGCGAGCAGGACGCCGGCGATGACGAGCGCTTGGACGACCAGCAGCTGGTCGAGCGTCTCGTCCGCGCGGGTGAACGGCACCGCGACGATCGTCGTGCCTCCCCCGGCGCGGAAGCCGGCGTAGACGCGGTAGTTGGCGCCCGACGGCGTCGAGCCGACCGTCAGCCGCTCGCCGGGCTCAATCGTCGAGGGCAGGTCGGGTGGTGCGGGCGCCAAGGTGTCGTCGGCGAGCCCGAGCACGACGGGCTGGCCGACCTGCCGGCCGTCGGCTTCGCGGTCCTCGCCGTACGTCCCGGCCGGGGCGAGCTTGTCGTCGCGGCCCCCGAGGCCGTCGCGTGGTCTGCCAAGACCGCCGCCCCCGGGGGTCGCGAGGACCCCGGGTGCCACGTCGATCCCGATGCCCCCGCGCGGCCGCCGAGAGGGCGTCCTGCCGTTGCGGATGTCGAGCTGGCGGCGCACGTCTTGCACCGCCGCGGTCGCCTGGTCGTCGGCCTGCTCGTAGATGAGGCTGCGCTGCTCGGCGTACGTGATCGCGGCGGCCATGACGAGCCCCGCGGCAGCCAGCGCGACGAGCCCGATGATGAGCCGTGCGCGCAGCGACATCGCGGCTCAGCCCCTCGGCAGTCGCAGCGCGTAGCCGACGCCGCGAACGGTCTGGATGAGCGACGGGCCGTGCGGGTCGAGCTTCTTGCGCAGGTAGCTCACGTAGGTCTCGAGGATCCGCGAGTCGCCGTCGAAGTCGTACTCCCAGACGTGGTCGAGGAGCTGCGCGCGCGTGAGGACGCGGCGCGGGTTGAGCAGCAGGTAGCGCAGCAGGCGGTACTCGGTGGCGGTCAGCTCGATCGGCTGGCCGCCGCGGGTGACCTCGCGCGTGTCCTCGTCGAGCTCGAGGTCCTCGAACGTCAGCCGCGACGACGACGGCGACGCCGCGCCCGTGCGGCGCAGGATGACGCGGATGCGCGCGACGAGCTCCTCGAGGCTGAACGGCTTCGTGACGTAGTCGTCGCCGCCGCTCGTCAGGCCGCGGATCTTGTCCTGCGTCGCGTCGCGCGCGGTCAGGAAGATGATCGGCAGGGTCGCCCGCTGGGCGCCGAGGCGCTCGGCGACCTCGAAGCCCTCCATGTCGGGCAGCATGATGTCGAGCACCATGAGGTGCGGGTCGAACGATCGCACCGCCGCGAGCGCGTCGCGCCCGGACCCGGCCGACTCGACCGCGAAGCCCTGGAAGCGCAGCGCCATCGAGACGACGTCGACGATGTTCGGCTCGTCGTCGACGACGAGGACGCGGTGCTGCTCCGCGGTCTGCGTGGCGTTCATGCCGACATTGTCGTCATGAACGCTGGGAACTTCCTGAGAGTGGGGCTCAGCCGGGGGCGGTGAACGTCGGGCGGATCGCCCCGCGCGCGATCGCGTTCGCGGAGAGGTTGAAGCCGACGTACGCCGGCGACGCGCTCGAGTCGAGCTCGAGTGCGTCCGTGCCGAGCGCGTGGATCGTGAAGACGTAGCGGTGCGGGCGGTCGCCGCCGGGCGGCGCAGGGCCGCCGTAGCCGAGCGCGCCGTAGTCGTTGCGAGCCTGCACCGCGCCGTCGGGCAGCCCGTCCGAGCTCGCGCCGCGGGGCAGTTCGGTCACCGACGCGGGGATGTTGAACGCCACCCAGTGCCAGAAGCCCGAGCCCGTCGGTGCATCCGGATCGAAGCAGGTCACCGCGAAGCTCTTCGTGTCCTCTGGAAAGCCGGACCAGCTCAGGTGCGGCGACGTGTTCTCGCCCTCGTAGCTTGAGTGGACGTAGGTCCCGTCGAGCTCCTGTCCGTCTCGCATGTCGTCGCTCTCCACGGTGAACGACGGAACCTCGGCCATCAGGTCATGGGGGTCAGGCGCTGCGGGGCGATCGAGCCACATGGCCGCGATCCTACCCGCACGCGCGCAACGTTTGCCCACCCCGAGGAGTTGCTGAGTCGCTCGCCGACGCGTTCGGGACCGCCCGCGCCTCCGGGTACTGACTCAGACCTGCTTGGAGGCCTCCGGGTGCAGCTGGAGGATCTCCTCGCCGGACTCGCCCGTGCGCACGCGGTAGGCCTCGTCGACCGGCAGGACGAAGACCTTGCCATCGCCGACGCCGCCCGTGCGCGCGTGCTTGAGGATCGTGTCGACGACCGTGCGGACGTCGCGGCCCGCCACGGCGCACTCGATCTTCACCTTCGGGCGCAGGTAGTTCGTCAGCTCGGCGCCGCGGTAGCGCTCCGTGATGCCCTTCTGGCGCCCGGACCCCTTGACCTCGCTCACCGACAGCGACGGAAAGCCGAGCACGAGCAGCTCCGCGCGGATCGGCTCGAAGGCCTCGTGGCGGATGTACGCGATCACCATCTTCATGCGGTTCACCTCGGTCGGACGACGTGCCGGTTGGCGCTGCGAGCGCACCGTATCCCACCCGCGACAACGCGGCTGCGGCGCTCACTCGCGAGCGCCGGCCGGGACCTTCTCCGGCGGCGTGAAGTCGGCGCCGATGAGCAGCGCGCCCTCGCCCGTCGCGTACGCCTCCTCGCCGTGATGGATGATGTCCATCCCGACGGCCTCGTGGTCGTCCGGTCCGCGCAGCGGCATGAAGGCGCCGATGAGCCGCAGGAGCGCGTACGTCGCGGTGAACGCGTACACGGGCGCCGCGAGCGCGGCGACGAGCTGCGAGACGAGCTGCCCCGCGTCGCCGTAGAACAGGCCGTCGGCGACGCCGTTCCACTGCATCTCGGCGAAGAAGCCGACGAAGATGATGCCCGTGAAGCCCGCGATGCCGTGCGCCGCGAGGACGTCAAGCGTCTCGTCGACGTGCGTGCGCGTCCGCCAGACGAGGACCATGTAGCTCGGGACCGCGGCGAACGCGCCGAGCACCATCGCCCACGCAGGGCTGATGAACCCGCCCGCGGGCGTGATCGCGACGCAGCCGACGACGATCGCGGTCGCCGCTCCGACCGCCGTCACCTGGCGTCCGCGGATCGCGTCGCAGATGGCCCACACGGCAAGCGTGCACGCCGGGGTCAACAGCGTGTTCGTGAAGGCGAGCACGCCCGCGTTGCCCGTCGAGAACCCGCTGCCGCCGTTGAAGCCGAACCAGCCGAACCACAGCAGCCCGGCACCGAGCAGCACGAACATGGCGTTGTGCGGCAGCAGGGCCTGGCGGCCGTAGTCCTTGCGCGAGCCGACGACGAGCGCCGCCGCCAGCGCCGAGAACCCGGAACCCATCTCGACAGGCACGCCGCCGGCGAAGTCGAGCGTGCCCTGCTGGGCCAGCCAGCCGCCACCGAACGCCCAGTGCGCGAGCACCGCGTAGACGAGGACCGACCACAGCGTGGCGAAGACGAGGAACGGCACGAACCGCATCCGCTCGACGACCGCGCCGGAGACGAGCGCCGTCGTGATGATGCAGAACGTCGCCTGGAAGGCGAAGAAGACGAGGTGCGGGATCGTCGGCGCCCTCGTGCTCGGCTCGAAGCCGACGTTGTTCAGCAGCGCGTAGTGCAGGCCGCCGAGGAGCTTGCCGGTTCCGTCGAACGCGAGCGAGTAGCCGACGAGCGCCCAGGTCACCGTCGCGATGGCGATCGCCGCGACGCACATCATGAACGTGTTCAGCGTGTTCTTCGAGCGTACGAGGCCCGCGTAGAACAGCCCGAGCGCCGGGGTCATCAGCAAGACGAGCGCGGTGCAGGCGAGCATCCACGCCGTGTCGCCCGAGTCGACCGCGCTGGCCGCGGCCGTGAGCGTCGTCATGTCGTCGGGGTGACGGCGACGTTGTCCGTCTCGCCGGTGCGGATCCGGACGACCCGCTCCAGTGGCACGACGAAGACCTTGCCGTCACCGAGCTCGCCCGTCTGCCCGCCTTCGCAGATCGCGTCGACCGTCGGGTCGACGAACTCCTCGGAGACCGCGATCTCGAAGCGGACCTTCTCGGAGAGCCCCATCTGCACGCGCATGCCGCGGTAGTTCTCGACGTGATCGAGCTCGCCGCCGTGGCCTTGGACGCGGCTCAGCGATATACCGCGCACCTCGGCGCGGTACAGCGCTTCGAGCACGTCGTTGACCTTGTCCGGGCGGACGATGCCGATCACGAGCTTCATGGCGTCTGCGGGTCTCCCTCGGTGGTGTGAGTGCTCGCTGGAGGCTCGCCGCGGGGGCGGGGCGCTGCTTTGTCCCATTGGACAAAGTTCTGGTCGTCGCGCTGGCCCGGCCGTACAAAGATCAGTCCGGGGCGCTGGCCCGAGTGTCAGGGTCGCGCGACCACTCAGACGCGAACTCGGCACCGAACACGACGACGTTGGCCGACGAGTAGACGAAGATCAGCAGCGCCATGGCGGCGCCCAGCGAGCCATAGATCGCGCCGAAGTCCGCGAGCTGCTCGAAGTACAGCTCGAGCCCCGACTTGACGACGGCGAGCCCCAAGGCGGCGACGACCGCCCCCGGCCAGATGTTGCGCAGCGGCTCGCCGTGCATCGGCAGCACGCGGTAGAGGAACAGGAGCCCGAGCGCGACGAAGATGAGCGGCAGCGCGTCGTCCGCGATGTCGATCAGGGCGGCGAGGAGCCAGCCGCCGTTCTCCTCGTCGTCGAGCACGGCGACGAGCCGGTGCGTCGCGGTCAGCGAGATGCTGAGCGCGAGGATCGACGTGCCGCCGAGGATGAGCGCGAAGTCCAGCGCCTTGCGCTTGAGCAGCGGCGGGCGCGTTTCGATGTCCCAGGCCTCGTTGATCGAGTGGCGCAGCGCGCCCATGACCCCGCTCGCCGCGACGAGTAGCAGGATCGTCGTGACGACCCCGAGGTTGCCCGCCTGCTCGAGGGCGTCCTGCACGGAGCGCTCGAGCTTCGGCCGGTCGCCGCTCGAGGCGAGCGGGACGTTGTCGAACACCGTCTGGATGATCCGCTCGCGGATCGCGGCGTCGTCGAAGAACACGCCGAATGCGGCCGCGAGCAGCAGCACGAGCGGGATGAAGGAGAGGATCGCGAAGAAGCTGATCTGCGCGGCGGAGCGGTGGCCGCGGTCCTCGACGAACTCCAGGCTCGCCCGCTTGGTGGTGCGGACGGTGCGCACGGCGATCTTCCGAAGCTCGTGGCGGCGCACGCGAGCACTATGCCCGTTCGGCGCGCATCGAACGGTCTCGGCGCGCCGTCCGTGCGCTCGCGCCCGCGGC
This sequence comes from uncultured Actinomycetes bacterium, assembly GCA_963810605.1. Classification (GTDB taxonomy): domain Bacteria; phylum Actinomycetota; class Thermoleophilia; order Solirubrobacterales; family Solirubrobacteraceae; genus CADCVQ01. The sequence continues at coordinate 190,303 of CAWEOF010000011.1, read as the reverse complement.
CGGGCCGCGTCAGGACAGCGCGCCGGTCGCGCTCGCGCGCCCGCGGCCGGGCCGCGTCAGGACAGCGCGCCGGTTGCGCTCGCGGCCGGGCCGCGTCAGGACAGCGCGCCGGTCGCGCTCGCGCGCCCGCGGCGGCGCACCGTGCGCAGCGCGACGGCGATGCGGCGCACGGCTTCGTCGTGGTGTTCGGGCGCGACGAGCCCGAACGACAGCCGCATGCTCGTGCGGCTCGACTGCTCGGCCTGGATGGCGCCGCCCGGCAAGAACGACACGCCTTCGCGCAGCGCCTCGACGTAGAGCGCCCGCTCGTCGACCGGGTCGTGGAGCGTCACCCAGGTGTTGTGGCCGCCTGCCGGAACCGTCCATGTCGCGTCGTGGCGCAGGTGGCGATCGAGCGCGTCGAGGAGGGCGTCGCGCCGGCGGCGGTACACGGGGATCGCGCGAGCGAGCAGCTCGTCGTGGCGGTCGCCCTGCAGGTACCGCGCGCCGAGGTGCTGCGGGAGCGCGGCCGTGTGGATGTCGGAGTCGAGCTTGAGCTGCACGAGCCGGCTGAAGACCGGCCCGCTCGCTGCGATCCAGCCGACGCGCAGGCCGCCGCCGATCGTCTTGGAGAGCGAGTCGACGTAGATGACGTGCGACGGCGCGTCCTCGCGCAGGCGCTTGAGCGGCGAGCCCTCGTAGCGGATCGTCGCGTAGACGCCGTCGTCGAGGACGAAGAACCCGCGCGTGCGCGCGAGCTCCAGGAGTCGCTCGCGGCGAGGCGGCGAGAGGTCGGCGCCGGTCGGGTTCGCGCACGACGCCTGCACGACGACGAGCTTGATCTCGTGACGAGCGAGGATGCGCTCGAGCGTGTCGATGTCGGGGCCCTCGTCGTCGACGGGCAGCGGCAGCACGCGGGCACCGGTCGCCTTCAGCGACGCGAGGCTGCCCGCGAACGTCGGCGACTCGATCACCGCCACGTCGCCGGGGGCGAGGATCGCGCGCGCGACGATGTCGAGCCCCTGGCGCGCGCCGGAGGTGACGAGGATCTCGTCGGCGCCGCGCGCGTAGCCGGCGTCGCGGCCGAGCTCGGCGAGGCGCTCGCGCAGCGCCGGGAGCCCCTCGACCTCGAGGTAGCCCGTGACGGCGCTCGGTTCGTCGCGCGCGATCTCGGCGGCGATCTGCGCGAGCTCCTCGGAGGGACACAGATCCGGGTCCGGGAAGCCCGAGCCGAGCGCGATCGTGTTGCTCGCGTGCGGCGCGCGGAGCGAGTCGCGCAGCATCTCGTCGGCGTAGGACAGCGTGCGCGGCGCGAGCATGCCGAGCTGCCAATCATGTACCTCGCGCCCGGGCCCGCCGGGCCCGCCGGGCCCGCCGGGCCCGCCATGGCCCGCCCGGCCCGCCCGGGCCGCGACCGGCCGCCCGGCCGTGGCCGCCGGGGGCGGTCGTCGCATGCGGGACGTTGCGGCGCACGAACGTGCCGCGCCCGACGGCCGCGGCGACGTAGCCCAGCTCTGCGAGCCGGCGGTACACGCGCACGGCGGTGAGGTGGTTGATGGAGGCTTGGGCGGCGAGCACGCGCGTCGCCGGCAGCTTCGCGCCGGGCGCGATCTCGCCGCTGTCGATGAGCTGGGCGACGTGGTCGACGAGCTGCTGCGTCATCGAGGTCTCGCCCTCGCGTTCGAGGTCCAACACGCCGAAGTTGTATGACATTGACATCGCGGTGTTGGATCGTACAGTGGTCATACAAGTTCGTCAAAGGGGATCTGTATGTCGTACGCACTGGGAAGCATGATCGAGCGGTTTGCGATGCGGGATGTGGCCCGCACGACGACGGCGGGCGCCTCTGCCGGCCACGCTGTCGTCATCCGGCCGGCGCGCGAAGCCGACGGACCCCTGCTGGGAGACCTCGCCGCGCTCGACTCGGCCGCGCCGCTGCGCGGCCCCGCGCTCGTCGCCATCGTCGACGGCGCGGTCTGGGCCGCCCGCGGCCTCGACGAGGACCGCGCGATCGCCGACCCGTTTCGCCCGAGCGCCGAGGCGGCCGGACTGCTGGCGTTGCGCGCCGAGCAGCTGTGCGCGGCCAGCGCTCGCGCGGTCCCACGCGGCGCGCGCCTGCGCCGCCGCCGCGCCGGCCGCGCCGGTGCGTCCTAACCGCTGCCGCCGCACTGCCGCCCCTGCGCGGGGGGGGTCTGGCGAAAAACGACGAAATAGTGGACGTTTCTCGCCAGACCCCTCCGCAACTCTGCCGGCGACGGTGTTTTCATAACCCCGAGCCGAATCCGGTGGCGCCATGCGCCGGCGGAGCGGGGGACCCGGGTCACTGGGGCGAATCGCCGCGAACATGCGGTGTAGCGCGGTCTTTGCGCGCGAGCCCGGCAGCTAACCCCGTAGGCGACACAAAGAGATCGCCAGATGGGGGAGGACCGCCGCCGTGCTTCAGTCGTACGTCGTTCGCATCGCCATCGCCATCGCGGCCGTGGCCGCAGCCGCCCCGATGCTGCCGGCCCAGCCTGCGACAGCCGCCGTCAAGAAGCGCGCGGCGAGCGGCGCGTCCTCGGCGTTCTCTGGCGTGCCCCGCGCACGCCACGCCGACGGCGCGATCGTGAGACGCGGCGACGCCGGCCGCCTGGTCGAGCGGGTCCAGCGCGCGCTGCGCTTGAAGGCCGACGGGGTCTACGGCATCCGCACCGCGCGCGCGGTGGATGCCTTCCAGGCGCTCGCGAAGCTCCATCGCAGTGGCCGCGTCGACCGCAGCACGTGGCGCGCGCTCTTCCGCGGGCCGGTGGACTCCGCCGGGACCGGCGGCGAGCCTGGCGCGGCGGGCGGCGCCCCGCCCGTCGCGGCCACGGAGCCCGCACCCGGATCCGCTGCCGTGCCCGCGCCCGGCACCTGCGCGACGACCCTCACCGCGCCGCTGAGCCGGGGGACGATGACGAGCGGCTTTCGCGACGGGCGCAACCACGCCGGGGTCGACCTCGCGGCGCGCGTCGGCACGACCGTGAAGGCTGTCGCGTGCGGGATCGTCAACGTCGCCGCGAGCCGGGAAGACGGCTACGGCACGATGGTCTGCATCCGCCACAGCACGGCGTTCGTCACGTGCTACGCCCACCTCTCCTCGATGCGGGTCTCCAAGGGCATGGTCGTCGTGCCGGGGCAGCCCATCGGCGCGGTCGGGATGACCGGGCGCACGTCCGGACCGCACCTGCATTTCGAGACGCGCGTGGCGGGAAGGGCGCGCGATCCCGAGCCGTATCTCGCCGGAACGCGCACGATCCCGGGCACCGTCGCCGGCGGCGCGTGATACCGGCCGTTCACGCCGCCGCCGCGTGCGTCCGTCACCATGAACGTATGCCTGCCAGCAGCGCATCGGCCGGTCCGCACTCGATCGCGGCGCTTGAGCTGCTGAGCGACGTCCTCGCGGGCGTCGACGAGGAGCACGGCTCCGATCGGTTCTTCTCGCGCCTCGCCGAGGCCGTCTGCCGCCTGGCCCACATGGACCGCGCGGTGATCTTCAGCTACGACGACGCGCGCCGCCGCGTGCACGCCGCCGGCTCGCACGGGGTCGCGCTCGAGGGCTTCACCGACGGGCACGTCACGGTCGAGTCGGCGCCCACCGCGCGCCAGGCGCTGACCGAGGACCGCGTCATCGAGGTGCTCCCGCACGACGGCCACGACATCTCCCAGGACTTCGCCGAGCTCGTCGGCGATCACGCGCTCGTCTACGTCCCGATCGTCGCGGCGGGCCGCTGGATCGGGGTCATCCTCGCCGAGCCCGCACCGGGCACCTCCCCGATCGACGAGCAGCAGCGCGACCTGCTGTGGATGCTCGGCAAGACCGTCGCGCTCGCCTCGTCCTCGCGGATCGCGACGTACGAGACCGAGCGCGCGCGCGAGCTCGAGGAGCGCATCGACTTCGCCCGCGACATCCACGACGGCGTCGTGCAGCGGCTGTTCGGCGTCTCGCTCGCGCTGTCGTCCGAGCAGCCGCTGACGGCCGAGGCGCGCGCACGCTGCGCGGCCGAGGTGCGTGCCGCGCTCGGCGAGCTGCGCTCGGCGCTGCAGCGTCCGCTCGGGCGCTCGTCGCCCCCGACCGGCACGACGCTCGCCGACGAGCTCGATCGGCTCAGCGCCGAGCACCCCGACCTCGGCCTCGGCGTCGAAGGGGAGGTGAGCGGGGTCCCGGCGGCGCTCGAGCCGCTCGCCCAGTCCGTCCTCACCGAGGCCGTGCGCAACGCGCGCAAGCACGCCGACCCGACGAGCCTGCGCGTCCGCACGCACTCCGACGAGAGCACGTTCGTCCTCGAGATCGAGAACGACGGCGTGCCGGCGCTGCGCAGCGCGAGCACGGGCGTGGGCCTGCGGCTCGCGGCGCTCGAGGCGCTGCAGGCCGGGGGGCTCGTCGAGTTCGGCGAGCGTGAGCCCGGCACCTGGCAGGTGCGGCTCGTCGTTCCGATCCCGGCCGGCGCGCCGACGTGAGCGCGCAGCCGGCGAACCCCGGCGACCCGCCGCAGACCGACGGCACGGCCGACCGCCTGCGCGTGCTCGTCGTCGACGACCACGACGTCGTGCACTGGGGCTTTCGGCTCATGCTCGGCGAGCTTGCGTGGGTCGAGCGCTGCCTGTCGGCGCGCACCGGCGACGAGGCGCTCGACCTCACGCGCCGCTACGCGCCCGACGTGGCGCTCGTCGACCTCTTCCTCGGCGGCGAGTCGGGCCCGGACGTCTGCGAGCGCCTCCTGACCGAGCGCCCGCAGCTGCGCGTGCTGCTCATCTCGGGCGCCGGGCGGATCTCGGCGGCGACGGCGGCGGCGTGCGGCGCGAGCGGGTTCATCCCGAAGGACTGGCCTGCCGCGGATGTCGCGCGCGCCGTGCAGATGGTCGCGCTCGGGATCCCGCTGTTCGAGGAGGCCGCGCCGTCGGGCACGGAGATCCAGCTCACCGGCCGCGAGCGCGACGTCCTCGAGCGCGTCGCCGGCGGTGCGACGAACCGCGAGATCGCCGCCGAGCTGCACCTCTCGCCGCACACCGTCAAGGAGCACACGAGCGCGGTCTATCGCAAGCTCGACGTGCGCAACCGGACCGAGGCGGTCCAGCGGGCGCAGCGTCTGGGCCTGCTGACCTGACGGGCGAAGCCTTGCGGGCGCGGCCCTCTGTCCCGACGGGCCACGCGCGCTGGACATAGGGTCCACCCCCCCGGTCGGGGGGAAAGGTTTGTGATTAGTCGATGCGACCGCGACGGTGATGGTGTGCTCTCACCCACACCCACCGCAGTCCTGTTCCCCGGGCAGGGCAGCCAGCAGCCCGCGATGGGCGAGCTCGTCGCCGCCGTCCGGCCGGACCTCGTCGCGGAGGTCACGTCGCTCGTCGGCGAGGACCCGTTCGCAAAGGTCGACGCGTCGACGCGCTTCGCGCAGCCGGCCATCTTCTGTGCGTCGCTCGCCGGCTGGGAGCGAGCGCGCGAGCATGTCGACCCCGTCGCGTTCGCCGGGCACTCGCTCGGCGAGCTGACCGCGCTCGTCGCGGCCGGCGCGCTCGACGAGCGCGATGGGTTGCGGCTCGTCGTCCTGCGCGGCCTGCTCATGGCGATCTCCGGCGAGGACGCCGGCGGCGGCACGATGCTCGTTGTGCTCGGCGCGACGCCGGCACAGGCCGCGACGATCGCCTCGCGCCACGACGTCAGCGTCGCCAACGACAACGCTCCCGGCCAGGTCGTCCTGTCCGGCGCGCCCGAAGCGCTCGCCGCGGCGGGTGGCGACGCCTCCGGCGAGGGCCTGCGCACGGTGGCGCTCGACGTCGCCGGCGCGTTTCACTCGCCGCAGATGCAGGACGCCGTCATCCCCTTCCGCGAGGCGCTCGCCGAGATCGAGTTCCGCGAGCCCGCGGCCCCTGTCATCTCGTGCGCGACCGCGCTGCCGTTCGTCGACCCGCGCGAGGAGCTCGCCGCGGCGCTCGTGCGGCCCGTCCGCTGGCGCGAGACGATGACCGCACTCGCCGCCGGCGGCGTCCAGGCCTTCGCCGACGCCGGTCCCGGCCGCGTGCTCGCGAAGCTCGCGCCACGCTGCGTGCCCGGCGTCGGCGCGGCCTCGCTCGACATGCTGATCGGAGACGAACGTGCCGCCGCGTAGGTCCCTGACCACGGGTGCCGGCGCCGTGTCGCCGCGCGGTGCCGGCGCCCGTGCTGAGTGGCTCGCATGACGCCGCTCGCACTCGTTCCCCGCAGCGACGAGAAGCTCCAGCCGCTCGAGCGGCTGGAGGCGCTCTGCGATCCCGACTCGCTGCAGCTCGTCCGCAGCGCCGTGGTCTCGCGCCGGATGGGCGAGAAGATCCGCGACGGCGACGGCGTCGTCGGCGCGATGGGCCGCGTCGACGGCCGCTCGGTCGCGTGCTTCGCCCAGGACCCGTCGTATCTCGGCGGCTCGCTCGGCGAGGCGCAGGCCGACACGATCTGCCGCGTCCTCGAGCAGGCCGGCCGCGCGCGCGTCCCGGTCGTCGGCTTCATCGAGTCCGCGGGCGCGCGGCTGCAGGAGGGCGTCGCGGCGCTGAGCGGCTACGGCCGCATCTTCCGCGCGCACACGCAGCTTTCGGGTGTCGTTCCCCAGATCTCCGTCATCTGCGGCGCGTCGGCGGGCGGCGGCAGCTACGCCCCCGCGCTGACGGACGTCGTCGTCATGACGAAGGAGGCGTCGATGTTCCTCACCGGCCCCGGCGTCGTGCGCGAGGTCACAGGCGAGCAGGTCGACGGCACCGCGCTCGGCGGTCCGAAGGTCCACGAGCGAAACGGCGTCTGCCAGATCGTCGCCGACTCCGACCTCGACGCGGCCTGGCTCGTGCGCGACCTGCTCGACTACCTGCCCCAGCACGCGGGGGTGCGGCCGTCGCGCTGGCCCACGGTCGAGCCGTCGGGCGGGCTGCCGTCGGTCCCTGACGAGCAGCGCAAGGTCTACGACGTCCGCGGCGTGCTGCGCACGCTCGTCGACGGCGGGCGGGTGCTCGAGCTCAACGCGCGCTGGGCGCGCAACGTCGTGACCGCGTACGCCCGCATCGACGGCCGCTCGGTCGGCGTCGTCGCCAACCAGCCGAAGTTCCTCGGCGGCGCGCTGAACTCCGAGGCCGCGAGCAAGGCGGCGCGCTTCGTGAACTCGTGCGACGCCTTCGGCTTGCCGCTCGTGGTCCTCGTCGACACGCCGGGCTTCCTGCCGGGCCGCGCGCAGGAGGCCGGCGGCATCATCCGCCACGGCTCCAAGCTCGTGCACGCGTTTGCCGCGGCATCCGTGCCACGGGTGACCGTCGTCCTGCGCAAGGCGTTCGGCGGCGCGTTCATCGCGATGAACTCGCGCGAGCTCGGCGCCGACCTCGTCCTCGCGTGGCCGCGCGCGCAGCTCGGCGTCATGGGTCCCAAGCAGGCCGTCGACCTCGTGCACCGCCGCGAGATCGCCGCCTCGGACGACCCGGCGCGAGCGCGCGATCGCTTCGCGGATCGCTACACCGCCGAGCACCTCACCGCTTCGGCCGCAGCCGCCGAAGGCGTGATCGACGAGATCGTCGCGCCATCGGCGACGCGTGCGCGCCTGATGGCTGCGCTGCGGACCCTGTCGACCCCCGAAAGGCCCGTACGGCCGGCAAGGAACATCCAGCTATGACGCTCACCATGACCCGCCGAACGCACGACGAAGGTCCGGTTCTCCTCACCGGGGCGACCGGATTCGTCGGTATGGAACTGCTTGTGCGACTGCTCGAGCACACGGATCGCGATGTCGTCGCGCTCGTCCGCGCAGCCGACGACGATGCGGCCGCGGGGCGGATCGACGCGCTGCTTCAGACGCTGCTCGCCCCGGAGCACCGCAGCGCCGCGCGCCGCCGCGTGCACGCCGTCGCCGCGGATCTCGAGTCGCCCGGTCTCGGCCTGAGCGAGTCCACGCGCGACGGCCTGACCGCGCGCATCGGCGCGGTCGTGCACTGCGCCGCGTCGGTGAGCTTCAACCTCGAGCTCGAGGACGCCCGGCGCATCAACGTCGGCGGCACGCGCGAGGTCATGCAGCTGGCGCGCGAGGCACAGGACTACGGCGTGCTCGATCGCGTCGTGCATGTTTCGACGGCGTACGTCGCGGGCGAGCGCGAAGGGCGCGCGAAGGAGAGCCAGGGCGACGTCGGCCAGGAGTTCCGCAACACGTACGAGCGCACGAAGCTCGAGGCGGAGCAGGTCGTCCACGACAGCGGGCTGCCGGCCGCGATCGTGCGACCGAGCGTCATCGTCGGCGACTCCAAGACGGGCTGGACGCCGTGCTTCAACGTCATCTACTGGCCCTTGCAGGCGTTCGCTCGCGGCCTGTTTGATCCGATTCCCGGCGATCCCGACGCCCCGATCGACATCGTCCCCGTGAACGTCGTGGCCGACGTGCTGCTCGAGCTCGTGCGCGGCCCGGTCCGCTGCCACCGGTTTCACGTCGTCGCGAGCGACAAGGCCGTCACGAACGGCCGCCTCGCGACGATGGCCGCCGAGTTCTTCAACACGTCGCCGCCGCGCTTCGTCGGCCCGGGCGTGGACCCGTCGGCAGAGGTGCGCGCCGGCGTGTTCATGTCCTACTTCCGCGTGCGCTACAAGTTCGACGCGCTATGGGGCCACCGCGCGCTCGAGACCAAGCCGGCACCGCCGCTCGAGGAGTACTTCCCCGCGCTCATGAACTACGCCCGCGAGGCGCGCTGGGGCAAGAACCCCTCGCCGCGCTGGGCGGTCGGCCGCGCGGCGATCGAGCGCGCGGCTTAGCGCGGGTTCCAACCCGTGCCCGTCCGCGTCAACCGCCGCCCGCGTCGGTGCGGGACCGGCGCGCGTCGCCGAGGGCGTCGAGCCCGAGCTCGAACTCGGAGAATGGCCGCAGCGTCTCCGGCGCGCGGATCCGCTGAGGCTGGCCGACGTCGGTGACGTTGAGCTCGGCCACGATCTTGCCGGAGGAGATGCCGCCGACCTTCGCCCGATCGGCCTTCGGGATGGCGAACGTCATCGTGAAGCCGGCCTTGCGTAGGACCTTGTCGCGCGTCCCGATCCAGGAAGCGCCCTGCTTGATCCTCACGCCGCGGACGATGACCCGGCGGGCGGCCGGGGTGATCGACCGCGGCAGGCCGGTGGCGCGCGAGATGCTCAGCGAGGCCATCAGTCCGAGCAGCGTGTTCGCGTCCTTGAGGATGCGCCCGGCGGTGAAGCCCGTCGTGACGTGCGTGACCTCGACGCCGTCGATGCGCTCCGTGCCGGCGACGCGGCGGTCGGTCTCCCAGCGCGCCGGCGCGATGCCGAACTGCTCGAGCGTCCGGGTCAGGCCGTTGGCGCCGCGCGCCGACGCTCGCACCAGCCGGTTTCGCACGCGTGCTGGCAGCGCGTAGCCCGTGGAGCCGAGGCTCACGTACGACCGGCCGCCCACCGACGAGAGCTCGACGCCGTTGTCGCGCACGCCCATCTCGATCTCGTAGTCCGGCAGTGCGCTGCCCTCGCGAACCCGGAATGCACCGCTGAGCATCGTCGAGAACGGCTCCGCGAACTCCGGCGCGCCCTTGAGAGAGATCTGGATCTCAGCGCTGATGCGGCCAGATCGTGCCGCGGGGTTGCGGCCCGCGGCTTGTTCCACGAGCGCGTCGGCGTCCTTCGACGAGGCGGTGGGGCGTTGCGACGTGCCTGACGATGTGCCACCGCAGGCGCCGATCGCGATCGCGGCCAGCAGGGGCACCGAGCTCAGCGATGCGACGCGCGGCTTGGTCATCGAACCATCCTCATGTCGATATTGAGTGTAACTACACGTATACGGCGAAGCCCGGCAGGTACTCGAGGCACCACGACAGGTCCCTATCTATGCGCTCACGGCGGTCGTCAGCGCGTCCAGCTCGCCGTAGAGGGCCCGCAGCCGCTCGGCGCCGAACCGGGCCTCCACGGTTTCCTGCACGTCCTCCCAAGACGCGAGCGCGCCAGCCAGGACCCGCGACCCCTCGACCGTGAGCGACACGAGTCGCACGCGTGCGTCCTCGTGCGCTTCGACGACGCTCACGAGCCCGCGCTCTTCGAGCACCCCGAGGTTGCGCGTCAGCGTCGTGCGCTCGAGCCCAAGCGCCTCGGCGAGGGCGGTGACCGGTAGATCGCCGGCGCTACCCAGTCCCACCAGGATCGGCAGCTGGGTGACCTTCAACCCGCTGGGCGCGACCGTCGCGTCGTACAGCCGGGTGATGGAGCGCGTCGCGCGCCGCAGCTGATTGCACGCGCACATCGCCCGCACATCGCGGCACAGCTCCAGCTCTCGGTCCTCTAGATCAGCCATAGAGTGTATATACACCAATCGTCCCCGCGTTGCTCGTCGCCATGGCTGGTAGGTCGCCAACTACGACTCAGGCTTCGGCACCTTGGCATCGAAGTCGCTGGTGTCTGCGCTGTACGGACTGGGGCAGCGCAGATCGACGGGTCCAGGCGAGCACGAATGGTCGATTCGGCTCCCGCGTCGCGCGCCGACAGGACGCACTATCGCGTGCCGCCGGAGCGGGCTGCCTCTGGGGCCTAAATCGTGGTACTCCTCGGAGCTCTACTCTCGGAGCTATACGGACGTACTAATACACCCGCTGTGACGTCGGGTCTCAGACCTGCAAGGCCCTAAGGAGGAAGTGGACGTATGTCATGCTGCTCGCGTGGACATGGACATCGCCGCGACCCCGGAAGAGACCCTATTGGACCTGCTCGATCGGTCCGGGCGCCGCCACGTCCCGATCCGGCGCACCTTCCTGCAGGAGGCCGGACCTCCAAAGCAGCCGGGGCCGCTCGCGGCTTTCGTCGAGGGCCGTCGCCCGATCGCACTCGACCTGTGGCTCCTGCTCCACGCGGGCGCTGCCTCGGGTCCGTCGTGGGATGTGCGCCAGCCGGCCATGAGCTGGGCGCGCATGCTGAAGATGCCACAGACATTGAGTTCGGAAACGACGATCGGGCGCAACTGGACGTGGCTCGAGGGGCAGAAGCTCGTCCGGACCGAGCGCGACCGGCGGGTCCGCAAGGCGATCCTTCTGATGGAGGACGGCTCGGGCCAGAAGTTCGAACGCGCAACAGGCCAAGGCCGCGGCTACTTCAAGCTCCCATACGGATACTTCTCGGATCGCTGGCACCTCGAGCTCAAGCTCGCGGGGAAGGCGACACTGCTCATCTGCCTTGCCCAAGCACCGACCTTCACGCTCCCGACGGAACCTGCGGCGGCGTGGTACGGCATGTCCGCCGACACGCTACAGCGCGGCCTGGACGAGCTTCGTGACCTTGGGCTGCTCAAGGCTTGGAGTCGCGCCAAGAAGGCACCTCGCACGCGTTACGGCTACACGATGGAAAATCACTACGCCTTGCGAGGGACGTTCGCCCGGGCACCGCTCGAGGTCACCGAGGTAAGCGAGACGGTGACGCCATGACTGACTCACGGCTCGATCGTGAAGCGACGATGCAGTCGATCATCGCCGCGATCGCGGATTCGCAGCCCAGTTGGATCACCCTTCCGCCGCCGGCCGCTGGTGTGCCGAGTGAGCTCCGGGCGGCCATCGAGGCGTTTAGCGCGGGACCGCGACCCGCGGCACAGGCAGCCACGCAGTGGTTGAAGACGGAGGCCGTCGATGCCCACGGAATCTCACGAACGCGTGTGCTGATCGCCGAGCACCGCATCGCCGGCTTCTACTCGCTCGCCTCTGCGCAGGTTGCGCTTCGCCAATCACACCGTCGGTCGCTTGGCATCAAACAGAGCGTCGTCAGCGTTCCCGCAGCGCTCGTGACTTGGATCGCCAGAGACTCGCGCTCGGCAATCGACGGGGTTCAGCTGGTGCGTCATGCCGCAGGTACGGCGCGCAGGGCCGCGGCGTTGCAGGCGGCGACCGTGCTGGTGGTCGACGCGTTCGATGACGACACCGCGATGATGTGGCGCGAGCGTTTCGGCTTCAAGCCCTCAGGCGACAAGCGTCGCCTATGGCTGCCGCTGGATGCGAGTAATTAGCGGTTGCGATTCTGCGACTCAAGTGAGTCGAGGTAGGCGTCGGCCTCCGCGAGAAACGCGCCCACGCGGGAATCACGCCTGGCCGCGTCCAGTTCCTCGGCGGTGATGACGACCACGACACCGGTCGAGTCCGCGGGCGGTTCCCGGTGCGGCTGGAAGGTGGCGGGGATGTTGATCGTTGAGGCCATCAAGCGTCTTATCGGCGACTGCCTCACGAGCCGTGAGGCGGTAACGCTGTTCGAGGGTGCTAACGATAGAGCTCCTAGGACTTCGCTTGGCTCTACTAATACATCCGCTGGCGTATCTGGTTTCAGGCGGCGCCATTAGTTAGATGGCGATGGTCCATCTCGATGGTCGGTTGCTGCCCGCCCCCAGGCGCTTTCGAGCGCCAAGGCATGTCCGACGCGTCCTCGGGCGAGCCCATCCGGACCCAGATCGGCGCACGCGGCGCACGCGGCCAGTCCGCTGTCGGGCGCAGGGCGGCCATGTAGGCCACGAGCAACCGGGCGCTCCGGCGAGAGATTTCCGAGCGTTCGCGGTGCAGCCGTCCGAGGACCTACGAAGCTGTCGGCAGCCGCTACGCGACGCTCGGTGCGCCCGCCGGGAGCGCGGCGACGGCGGCGTCCATGTCGTCCTGGGAGAACTCCGGGTCTTCGAGCGTGCCGGCGAGGTAGGCGTCGTAGGCCGCGAGGTCGAAGTGACCGTGGCCGCAGAGGCCGAACAGGATGACGCGCTCCTCGCCGGCCTCCTTCGCCTCCAGCGCCTCGTCGATCGCCGCGCGGATCGCGTGAGCGGGCTCGGGCGCCGGGATGATCCCCTCGTGGCGGGCGAATTGGAGCGCCGCTTCGAACGTCTCGTTCTGGCGGTACGCGCGGGCCTCGAGCATGCCGGCCTTCAGCAGCGCGCAGACCATCGGCGCGTCGCCGTGGTAGCGCAGGCCGCCGGCGTGCACGGGCGGCGGGACGAAGCCGTGGCCGAGCGTGTACATCGGCATGAGCGGCGTCAGGCCGGCGGTGTCGCCGAAGTCGTAGGCGTAGACGCCCTTCGTCAGCGTCGGGCAGGCGGCCGGCTCGACGGCGAGAAAGCGCGGGCCGCAGCCGCCGGCGCGCAGCTTGCGCCGGATCCACGGGAACGTCAGGCCGGCGAAGTTCGAACCGCCGCCGACGCAGCCGATGATGACGTCGGGCTCCTCGCCCGCCATCTGCATCTGTCCGATGGTCTCCTGGCCGATGACCGTCTGGTGCAGCAGGACGTGGTTGAGCACGGAGCCGAGCGCGTAGTTCGCATCCGGATCCGCGGCCGCGACCTCGACGGCCTCCGAGATCGCGATCCCCAGCGAGCCGGTCGGGTGCGACGCGTTCGCGCGACCGGACTCCGTGCGATCTGACGGCGAGCGGTGCACGGTCGCGCCCCACGTCTGCATCATCGAGCGGCGGTAGGGCTTCTGGTCGTACGACGAGCCGACCATGAAGACCTCGCACTCCAGGCCGAACAGCGAGCACGCGAACGCGAGCGACGAGCCCCACTGCCCGGCGCCCGTCTCGGTGGTCAAGCGCTTGACGCCCGCCTGCGCGTTGGCATACGCCTGCGGCACGGCCGTGTTGGGCTTGTGCGAGCCCGCCGGCGAGACACCTTCGTACTTGTAGTAGATGTGCGCGGGCGTGCCAAGCGCGCGCTCCAGGCGCCGGGCGCGAAACAGCGGAGACGGACGCCAGAGCTTGTAGACGTCGCGCACGGCCTCGGGGATCTCGATCTCCGGCTCGCCCGAGACCTCCTGCATGATGAGCTCGACCGGGAAGATCGGCGTGAGGTCGGTCGGTCCCGCGGGGTCGAAGGTGCGCGGGTTCAGCGGCGGCAGCGGCTCGCCGGGGAGGTCGGGGAGGAGGTTCACCCAGTGGGTCGGGATCGCGTCCTCCGAGAGGAGGAACTTCGTCGTCTCGGCCATGCCGGCGACCCTAGCCGGTCGCCGCCGTTCAGTTGACCGACGGGTCGATCGGCATCCGCGCGACGACCGCGAAGTGGCCGCCCTTGCGTGCCAGCACGCGCTGCCAGAGCTCCTCGGCGTCGGGGTCGAAGATGTCGTCGATCCCGGCGGGCGCGACGAACCAGTCGTCGCGGGCGAGCTCGGCGTCGAGCTGGCCGGGACCCCAGCCCGCGTAGCCGTGGAACACCCGCGCGCGCCTGGTGACGGCCGCGATGTCGTCGATCTCGCTGCCGTCGCCCATGAGCCCGACGGTCCCGAGCACCGGGATCGCGGCCTGCGAGACGTCGTCGAACTCGGCCAGCACGAGCAGCGCCTCGGGCTGCACCGGTCCGCCCTCGTCGATCGTGCCGTCGTCGCCGATGAGGTCGCAGAGCTCGGGCGCCGACTCGACCACGAGCAGGTCCCCCGCGCGGTTGAGGACGAGCCCGAGCGCGCCCTCCTCGCTGTGCTCGCAGACCAGCACGACGGTCCGTGCGAAGTTCGGGTCCGGCAGCGTCGCGCCGGCGATCAGGAGCTGTCCGCGCAGCGAGTCCATCTGCGCTTTCTACCGGATCGCCCGCCTATAGGAGCAGCACCGTCGCCACCGCGACGCCGAACGCGATGACGACGCCACGCAGGACGGCCGGCGACAGGCGACGCGCGACGCGCACACCGACGACCGCGCCTGGCAGGCACGCGACACCGACGACGACCGCCGCGTCCCACGCGACCGGGCCGAGCAGCGCGAAGCCCGCGGCGCTGATGCCCGCGACGAGCAGCGACAGCAACCCCTTGAGCGCGTTGAGGCGCTGCAGGTCGTCGGGTAGCAGCGCCCCGAGCAGGGCGAGGAGCACGATCCCGAGGCCCGCGCCGAAATAGCCGCCGTAGAGCGTCGCGACGAAGAGCCCGGCGTGCAGCGCGACGGTCGAGCCGCCGCGGTCGTGGTGGCGCCGCGCGATCGCCGCCGCCCGCGGTCCCAGCGCAAGCAGCGCGCACGCCGCGAGGATGAGCCACGGCACGATCGCCTCGAACAGCGCCGCCGGGCTGACGAGCAAAAGCGCCGTGCCGGCCGCGGCGCCCAGCGCGCTCGTCGGCGCGAGCGCGCGGATCCGCGCACGCTGGCGCTCGAGCTCGGGTCGGTAGGCGAGCGAACCACCGAGGTAGCCGGGCAGCAGCGCCACCGCGTTCGTCACGTTCGCGGCGATGCTCGGATAGCCGGCGGCGAGCAGCGCCGGAAACGAGAGCAGCGAGCCGCCGCCGCCGACGGCGTTCACAGCGCCGGCACCGAACCCCGCCGCGGCCAGCAGGAGCACCGTGCCCGCGTCCATGCGCCGCAGCCTCGCACAGCGAGGGCTCTGCGATCATGCCGTCGCGTGAAAGCACAGGTCCGATCGGGCGCGCGCGCCGTCCGCCTCGCCGCTGAACGCTCTCGCTTCGAGCTCTGGGCGCGGCGCTTGGACGCGGCGCTGCGGCGCGCGGGCGGGCGCCTCGAGCTCGACGCTCCCCACGGCGCCCATTTCTACGAGCTGCCGGAGATCGAGATCCATCCGCACGGCCCCGGCGGCGGCACGACGACGCTGCGCTTCGGCGAGCACGTGCGCCTCGGCCGCGGCTTGATCCTCGACCTCTGGGCGGGCGCTGACAACCTGCTCGAGCTCGGCGACGGCGCGTGGTTGAAGGCCGGCACGCGCGTGCACCTTCGGGGTGGCGCGGTCCGGCTCGGGCGCGACGTCGGCATTCGCGACTACTGCTACTTCGACGCGTCGCAGGGCGGCGAGATCGCCCTGGGCGACCGCGTGCAGTTCGGCTCGCAGGTCGCGCTGCACGCGGTCGAGCGCGTGCAGCTCGGCGCCAACTGCGCCGCCGGCGAGCGCGTCAGCATCTTCGACTCCGACCACCGCCACGACGGCGGCGACGTCGCGAGCTTCGACCAGGAGCTCGCGATCTCGCCGGTCATCCTCGGTGAGAACACCTTCGTCGGGCTCAACGCGGTGCTGCTGCGCGGCGTGCGGGTCGGCAGCCACGCGATGATCGCCGCGTCGGCGCTGATGCGCCCCGGCGAGTACCCCGGCGGCTTCCTCTACGCCGGCATTCCGGCGCGCTCGATCCGCCCGCTCGGCGCAGAGTTCGGCGCGCGCGCCGGCCGCCAGTAGAAGAAACTCGCGCGCAGGCCGCCGATCCGCCAGGATCCACCGAATGCCCGTGTCAGTTCGCGGTGCCGGCCGAGGCGCGCTACGGAGAGCAAGCTTCCTGTTTCAGGACGGCGTGGCGCTGTGCGCGACGCTGCGGGGCATCGACGCCGTCGGTCTGCTCGAGCCGTCGCTTCAGGCCGACAGCACCCTCGCGAAGCTGCGGGCGGACATCGAGCCGACAGCCTTCGCCCACCTGCGCGTCGGGCTGCGGACGCTCGCTCAGGCCGGCTGGCTGCAGTCGGGTCCGGCCATGACGCCCGACGACACCGCTGTCGCATGGACCTGGACCGGCCGCGAGATCGCGCGCCATCGCCGCACGTACCTCGAGCTCGGCGCGTTCCTCGCAACGTTCTCCAGCCGGGCTGCGGACGCGTGGACCCAACCATGGGAGGGCGAGCGCGCCGAGCGCTACGCCGCGCTCGTCGACCTCGCGGTCGCACGCTGGGAGCTCGGCGACCTCGAGCCGACGCTACGCGAGCAGGTCACCGCGCACCTCGACGGCGCCCTCGCCGTGCCGACCCTCCTGTGGCTGGACGCGACGGGCAGCCTGCGCGACGACGGCCCCGCGCTGACGCCCGGCGAACACCACGAGGGCCCCGCGAGGCTGCTCGAGGCGATGGGCTGGATCGCCCCCGACCGCTCGTGGACGGAGGACGGCGTCCATGGCCTCGGGTTCGTCTCGCACCTCGGCCTGGTCGGTTCCTACCTGCCGCTGTTCGAGCGGTTGCCCGAGCTCTACGCCGGCGGCTGGGCGCCGACCGACGGCAGCGAGCCGCAGATGCACGTCGAGCTCAACGCGCGCGCCAACGGTGCCGCGTTCGCCCGCTACTTCGCGGACTCCGACCCGCTCGTCGCGAGCATCTTCGATCGCGAGCCGCTGCCCGCGCAGCCGCGCTTCGTCCTGCACTCCGATTGCGGTGACGGCAACTGGCTCGCGCGGATCCACGAGCTCGTCCGCACGCGGACGCTGCGCGGGCGCCACCTCGACGAGCACCCGCTGCTCATGATCGGCGTCGATCGCGGCGAGGCGGCGCTGCAGCGCGCGCGCCGGACGCTGTCTTGGGCGGGCGCCGACGCGCTCGTCCTGCGCGGCCACCCCCACGACCCGGACGCGCTGCGCGACCAGCTCGCCGCCGACGGCCTGCGGATCGAGGACGGGCTGCACCTGCACGCGTTCGTCGCGCACGACCTGGGTGCAAGCGTCGTGCCGAGCACCGGCACCGGCATGTCGAGCGGCGCATACATCGACGAGCGCGGCGAAGCGATCGACGCGGCGGACGTCGAAGCGAGCCTTGCGTCGCATCTCGCGCGCTGGGCGCCGCACGTCGCACGCCACGGGCTCGTCGTGCTCGAGGCGCATTGCGTCGCGCCGCGGGTCACCGCGCGCCACCTCGGCGCCCTGCACAGCCTCGCCTACGACGCCTACCAGGGCTATGCCGCGGCGCACAACGTCGAGCGACCGGCGTTCATCCACGCCTGCCGTCGCGCGGGGCTGCGCGAGGCGGCGACCGGGACGCGCACCTACCCGACGTCGCGGCCGTTCGTCGCGGTCAGCCTCAACCACCTGCTCAACAGCGCGACCAGTGCGCTGCTGCCGGCGCGCGATCCGGCGACGGCGCGCGCGGACACCTGGCAGCCGGATCCCGACATCGACCTGCGCGACGGCCGCGACCTTCACGAGCTCCTCTACGACGAGGGCGACCTGCGCCATCCGCGGCTGTGGGCGTCGGCGCCGACGCAGGTGCTCGTCACCCAGACGATGGCGACGCTCGAGGCGCGCGTCGAAGCGCTCCCGCGCGGCGAGGTGCTGCGCGTCCTGGACTACGGCACGGGAACGGCGCTCGCGGCGATCGAGCTGCTCAAGGCCTGCCGCGAGCGCGGCTTCGGCGAGCGGCTGCGCCGGCGCGGGGTGGACTTCGAGCTGCACCTCGTCGACATCCCGTCGGCGTGGTTCGCGCAGGGCCACGCGCTCGTGCAGGACCTTCCGTGGACGCGCTGCCATCCGCTCATCGGTGCCGACGGGCGCTTCCGGACGATGCTCGACGTCACGGACGGGGTGCAGATGGACGTCGTGATCTCGAGCATGGTCTTTCACCTCATCCCGCCGCGGGCGCTGGAGCGGGTGGCCGCCAGCCTCGCCGCCGTCACCGCGCCCGGCGGCCGGCTGCTGTGGAACGCGCCGGACCTCGGTCCGCCCGGCCCGTGGGCCGTCCCGTTCCACGAGCCCAACCGCATGGTGCGCGAGCGCTGGAAGCGGCTGCTTCAGGGCACCGCCGAGCCCGCCACGGCGCTGCAGGCGGCGGCGCTGCGGGCCGCTCGCGAGCGCGCCGCGCGCGGGCTGCCGCTCGTCGACGACGAGCGCGCGGACAAGCGGATCCTGCGCCGCCCGCACGACGCCCCCGACGTCGCCGCCGCGCTGAGCGAGCACTTCACCGGCACCGTCACGACCCAGACGCACGAGATCGTTCAGAGCGAGACGCTCGACACGCTGCTCGTGCTGTCAAACCAGCGCGAGTACCTGCCGGAGATCGAGGACGAGACGCTGCGCTCCGCGCTCATCCGCGAGCTCATGCTCGGCGAGGTGCTGCCGGCGCTGCGCGCGGGACCCGCGAGCACCGGCGGCCACTACAACGTCCATTGGACGTTCGGCGACTTCCGCGTCGTCGAGCGGGCCGATCCAGCGGTGGCCTGAACGGCGGCGGGCGCGGGCGCCGCGCCGTCGCGGGAGCGACGGCCCGGCGCGCCGTCGCGGGAGCGACACGCTGGCCGGGCGTCAGCGCGGGGGCGACGCTGACGCGACGGGCTTCGCGGGCACGCCCGCGACGTGCCCGCCGGGCGCGACGTCGCGCGTCACGACGGCGCGCGGGTCGACGGTCGCGCGGGCGCCGACCTCGACGCCGCGCAGGATGCTCGCGCCGAGCCCGATCTGCGCCCCGTCGCCGATCGTCACCGCCGTCGACTCGAGCGGCTGCTCGCGGATCGGGCGCTCGACGTCCTCGAAGACGTGGCCGAAGTCGACGATCACCGTGCCGTGGCCGAGCGTCGCGCCGGCGCCGATCGTGACGCCGCTGTGGGCGACGATCGTGCAGCGCTCGCCGAGCACGGCAGCGGCGCCGAGCTCGACGCTCGACCCGGGCGCGACGACGATCCGCGTGGCCGCGAGAATCCGGCAGTCATCGCCGAGCGCGAGCCGGCCGCCCGGCGCGACCTCGAAGCGCACGTCGCGCGCGACGTGCACGTCGCGTCCGCGCTGGACGCCGGGCTGACGGTCGCGGCGCAGGCGCGCGGGGAGCAGGGGCATGGCCCGATGCTACGCGCGCGATCCACGTCGCGGGATCTGCGGGCGGCGCGCGGCGCGGGCGGGCGGGTCGCGTCGCTAGGGGGTGTGGCGACAAACGTCCACCATGTCGTCGTTTTTCGCCAGACCCCCCCGCGCGGGCGGCCGGCGCCGGTGGTCGGGCGGGCCGGCCCAGACCCCCCGCGCGGGCGGCCGGCGCCGGTGGTCGGGCGGGCCGGCCCAGACCCGCCGCGCGGGCGGCCGGCGCCGGTGGTCGGGCGGGCCGGCCCAGACCCCCCGCGCGGCGCCGGCCGGCGCCGGTGGTCGGGCGAGCCGGCGCACCGCTCAGCCGGGTGGGCGAGCGCGCTCGCGCGCGCGACGCGCCAGGTCGCGGGCGAGGGCGCGCGCGTGGGCCGGTGCGTAGCGCGCGTCCGAGCCGCGCCGCTCGCCGGCGAGCGCCGACGGCAGCAGCGACGCGCCCAGTGCGCGCGCGGCGCGGTCGGCGATCTCGAGCTGGCCGAGCGCCGTCGGATGCACGACGTCGGGCAAGACCAGCGTCCAGCCACCGAAGTCCGACAGGTCGACGACCGCGGCGCGATGGCGCTCGGCGACGCGCCTCACGGCCGCGCTCGCCTGCAGCGGCTTGGGCGCGGACGTCGGCCGCCCGAGGTCGTGCGGCAGCGTCAGCATGAGCAGCCGCGTGGCGCGCGCCGCGAGCGCGGCCGCGACGGCATCGAGGTCGCGTTCGTAGGCGGTGAGGTCGAAGCCCGGGTCGCGGACGTCGTTGACCCCTGCGTAGAGCGCGGCGAGGTCGTAGTCGGCACGCACGCGCGGCAGCTGCTCGCGCAGGACGCAGGCGGTGCTCGCGCCGTTGAAGGCGTAGGAGGTGAACGGCAGGTCGAGCGCGCGGGCGAGCCACTGCGCCCACGACAGCGGTGTGACGCCGAGCGTCATCGATCCCTCGCCGACGGTGATGCTGTCGCCGAGCGCGACGAGCCCGAGCCGCCGGGCCGCGGTGGAGGCGCCGCCGCGCGCGGAGGCGGCGCTCACGGCCGACGTGGCGCGCGCCCGCCGGGTCGCGGAGCTCATGGCCGCCGCTGCTGCATGCGCTTGTTCGGCGGACGGCTCATCGTCTCAGCCGCGCTTGCGGCCCGCGATCATGAGGTTGTAGAAGACCGCCGCCGGCAGCCTGCCCTCGAGCAGCGCGACGTCCAGGCGCTGCAGCAGCAGGTAGCCGCGAAACGCGTACTGGCGCCACAGCCAGGGCACGTCCTCGGGCCGAGCGGTCGCTTCGAGCGTGCGGTTCATCCAGCCGAACCAGTTCGCGAGCAGCTCCTCGCCGCGGACCTCGACGTCCTCGAAGCCGGCGCCGCGAGCCCAGGCGCCCAGCTCGTCCGGCGTGAACGCGTGCACGTCGACGAACGGCTCGAGCGACTCGCCCTCGAGATCTTCCGGGGCCTCGGTCCAGACCGCGTCGTTTCGCCCGGTCATGTGGCTCTCAGTGGCGCGCGCCCCGACGACCTGGCGCCACAGCGGCGCGAGCTTCAGGCCGGCGCCCTTCGGATACGCGGCGATGCGATCGCCGGTCCGCGACGGCTCGCCGGCGAAGATGAAGCGCCCGCCCGGCTTGAGCACCCGCTCGAACTCGGCGAAGGCGTCGTCGAGATGGGGGAGGTGGTGCAGCACCGCGTGCCCGAGCACGAGGTCAAACGACGCGTCTGCGAACGGCAGGCGCTCCGCGTCGCATGCCACCGTCTGAACAGTCACCCCGATCCGCTCCGCGTTGGCCTGCAGCGCGTCGAGCATCCCCGGTGAGATGTCGGTCGCCGTCGCTTCGGTCACGACCTCGTCCTGGAGCATGTTCAGCGTGAAGTAGCCCGTCCCGGACCCGATCTCCAGCGAGTGCTCGAAGGTCGGCAGCGGCTTGCCGAGGAGCTTGTGCAGCTTGCCGCGGACCTGGCTGCGCCCGACGTCGCCGTAGTCGACGCCCCACTTCGTGTCGTAGTGCGCGGCGGCGGCGTCGTGATAGCGCGTGTTGACGTCGCGGATCGCCTCGGCGCTTGCGGGGGCTGCCATGGCGACGGCAGTCTACGCCGACCCCTCTTGGCCGGCTCCGGCGACGCTGACCACCATGTACATCTTCACATTCGCAATGTGACGAACGGCATACCAATCACATTGGCGCATCGGCAGGGTACTGCTATGAAAGGCCACCGCTCGGCACACCGTGACTCCGCCGCTGCCGTACTCGATGACCCACCACCGCGCGCGAGCGCCGTCAGCGCGCACCTCAGCGGAACCATCAGCGACTCGCAGGTTGCCGTCGGCAACGGCAACACGCAGGTCTCGACGGGTGGAGGCGACTGCATCATCAACCAGGCCGTCCATCGCCCGCCGCGCCCGCGCGAGGCGATCCGCGTCTTGCCGCGACCCCAGCCTCAGCTGCTCGGCCGCGACGACGAGGTCGCGCTCGCGCGCGCGGCGGTCGCCGGTCGCGAGCCCGTCCAGTTCCACGGCCCGCGCGGCTCCGGCAAGACCGCGCTGCTGCGCCACGTCGCGCACGCCTCGACGGGCACTTGCCCGGAGGGCATCGTCTACTTCCGCGCTGCCGGCACCTCGCTCGACGACCTGCTGCAGACGCTCTTTGACGTTCTCTTTGAAACCGACCTGCCGACGAAGCGCACGCCGGGGCAGCTCGCCTCGGATCTCGCCGGCTGGGAGGTGCTGTTCGTGCTCGACGACCTCGGCCTCGACGAGGACGAGCTCGAGACGCTGCTCGACATCGTGCCGATGTCGGTGTTCGTGCTCAGCTCCGCGCGGCGCACGCTGTGGAACGCGGGCGAAGGCGCGGAGCTGCGCGGCCTGCCGCTGGACGCCGCGCTCGCGCTCTACGAGGCGCGGCTGCGGCGCCCGCTGAGCGATGGCGCGCGGGCGGCGTTCGCCGGGCGCTGGGCCGCGCTCGAGGGTCTTCCGCAGCTGCTTGTCAAGGACGCAGAGGCCCTGCGCGCGGCGACGCCGGGCGCGTCGCAGCCCGCCGGGCCGGGCGCGGCGACGTCGCAGGCGGCGGCGGGCGGCGGTCCCGAGCTGACCGCCGACGACCGCGAGCTGCTGACGCTGACGGCGGCGCTCGGCGGCGTTCCGCTCGGCACGCAGGCGCTCGCCGAGCTCAGCCACCAGCCGGACGCGGCAGCGCGGCTCGCAAGCCTGGAGGACCGCGGCCTGACGCAGTCGCACAGCCCGCGCTACAGCGCGACGGGACCGAGCAGCCCGCTGCTGCAGGATGTTGCGGCGGTGCAGCTGCGCCAGCGCATGCTGGCCTACTTCATCGATCGCGCCGAGCGCGGCGCCATCGACCGCGAGCGCCCGCGCGACGACCTCGACCCGATCGTCGCCCTGCTGCGCTGGGGCCAGACGGCTGCGCCGCACGCCGACGTGCTGCGGCTGGCACGCGCGAGCGACACGATCGCCGCCGGTGCCGGCTTGTGGGACGCGTGGCGCACGATCCTCGACATCGGCCTTCAGTCCGCGCGGGCGATCGGTGATCGCGACGGCGAGGCGTGGGCGCTGCACCAGCTCGGCACGCGCGCCCTCTGCTTGGAGGACGAGCTCGCCGCCAACCGCCTGCTGCGCGAGGCGCTGCGGCTGCGCCGTGCCATCGGCGATCGTGTCGGCGCGGCGAACACGCAGCACAACATGCACTTCCTGCCGGGCGGTCCCGCGGGCCCGGGCAGCTCGGAGGGCGGGCCGCCGATCGCGCCTCGATCCGGAACCGATTCCAGCGGCGCAGCGGCCGGTGGTGCCGGCGACTTCAGCCTGCTCGCCCCCGCGTCGTGGCCGCTGGTCGGGCTGTTCGCGGCGATCGTCCTGGTAATCGGCGGCGTCGTCGCGGCCTCACCCGTCATCCAAGCGGTCGCCGGAACGCAGGACGTGAGCATGCACGATCCGTCCAGCCTGCTGCGCGACCGGCCGGTGCTGTCGCCCGAATGCGAAGACCGCAAGGCCTGCGCCCTGATGGTCGCGTGCTCCACCGCGCGCGCCTGCGCCGACCCCGATCCGGGGCCCGGCCCCGACCCCGAGCCCAGAGGCCCCGACGATCGGCGCGACGGCCTGACCGATGCGGGCGGCGCTGCCCCGACGGACGGACAGCTTGACGTGAGGTGGGAGCGCGTCCGGGACGGCCAATACCCGTCGCCGGCACGCTTCCAGACGGGGACGATCGACGGGCGCAGGCACCTGAAGGACCCCGCCGACGAGACGGGGGGCTCCAGCCAGGTCGATCCCGACCCCGCGCCGGTCAACCCCCGGCGGATCGACCTCGACCCCATCCACGACCTCCTGTCCGCAGTGACGTACGGCAGCAGCGAGGCACAGGGCTCGGACCCGGCGCCGTCCTGCGACCACTTCGTCGCGGTCCGGACCTTCATCCAGAAGGAGCTCGGCCTGCCGGCCAAGCTGCTTGCACGGATCGCCCTGGCGGAGATCGTCCACGAGCAGCTGCAGCTCGTCGAGGAGCTCATCGACGGTCTGCATTGCTCCGAATCCGACGGCTCGAAGCTGCTCGCCCGACTGCTCGCGCCGCTGCTCGGCGACCACGACGTGACACCACGAACGAAGGCCACCCCATGAGACTGCGATCCCGCACGCCGGCTGCCGCGCCGCTCGCGACCGACAACTCGACCACCACCACGATCGGCGGCACGATCATGAACAGCCAGCTCGCGGTCGGCAACGCCAACGTCCAGACGCAGGACGTCACGACCACGACGGTGACCCGGGCGGAGCTCGGCGAGCTGCGCGCGATGTTCGCCGACCTCAAGGAGCAGGTCATCCTCGCGGACGTGCCGGCCGCCGCGCGCGTCGCCGCGATCGCGCAGGTCAGCGAGCTCGAGCAGGCGACCCTGGCCGACGAGCCGGACATCTCGACGATGCGGAGCGTCGGACGATGGTTCGTCACCCACCTGCCGACGCTCGCGAGCTCCGTGACGGGCATCGTCATCCACCCGATCGTCGGCAAGCTCGTCGGCGCCGCGGGCGACGCGCTCGTCGCGGAGCTGCGCGAGGTCTGAGCGGGCCGCGCGACGGCGGCGTTTGAGCGCTGAGAGCCCGGGGTCGGCGAACCGCCCGATCGGCCTCAAAAGTGCGTGTAGCGTGGCAACGCAGCGACGGGCGGCGCATCCTGTTTCTTGACAGTTCCTTACGCCAGCCTGCCGGCCTCCTCGGTCGCGGCGCGCAGGCGCCGCGCGTGCTCGTCCGTCAGCGCGCCCGGGTCCATCCGCCAGCGCCAGGATCCCGTAGCCCGGCCGGGGATGTTCATCCGCGCCTCGCTGCCGAGCCCGAGGACGTCCTGCGCCTGGAGCATCGCCAGGCGCGCCGGCGAGCTGAACGTCAGGCGGATGAGCGACCACCACGGCTCGTCCTCGTGCAGCCCCGCGTCGGCGATCTGCGCCTGCGCCGCGCGGCGTGTCGCGTCGGGCAGCGTCGACCACCAGCCGGGCAGCGTGTCGTTGTCGTGGGTGCCCGAGTAGACGACGCTGTCGGCCTCGTGGTGCTCGAGCCGGTGCGGCCCCTGCGGGTCGTCGGGATCAAAGCCCCACTGCATGACGACCATGCCCGGAAAGCCGACCGCGCGGCGCAGGCGGGTCACGGCCGGGGTGACGACGCCGAGGTCCTCGGCGATGACCGGCAGCTCGCCGAGCTCCCGCGCGGCGGCGTCGAAGACCGCACGGCCGGGGCCGCGCATCCAGCGCCCGCCGCGCGCGTCCTTCGCCTCCGCGGGCACCGCCCAGTACGCGACGAACCCGCGGAAGTGGTCGATCCGCGTGACGTCGAAGAGCGCGAACGTGCGCCGCAGCCGCTCGGTCCACCAGCGATAGCGCGTGCGCTGCAGCGCCGGCCAGTCATACAGCGGGTTGCCCCAGAGCTGGCCCTTGTCCGTGAAGGCGTCGGGCGGAACCCCGGCGACGGTGCCGTCGCGAAACAGCGAGGGCCACTCCTGGTGGTCGGCGCCGCCGGGCGCGACGTAGATCGGCACGTCGCCGATGAGGCCGATTCCGCGCTCGTTGGCGTACGTGCGCAGCGCGCTCCACTCGCGCGCGAAGCGCACCTGGTCGGCGACCGCGCGGCGCCCGCCGGCGACGCGCTCCCAGCCACCGATCCAGAACGACTCCGCCGCGCGAAAGGCCTCGACCTCCGCGTCGCTAACCTTCGCTGCGGGCTCCGCGAGCAGGCCCCGCCAGGCGGCGAACGCAGATGAGGACTTGTACGGGGACCGCGCGCGATCCGGCGGCCCGAGGGGCAGCATCTGCCACCACGACTGGCCGGCACGCTCGAGCCAGTCCACGAAGCGGTAGGCGTCGGCGCCAAGCGTCCCCGAGTGCAGCGACGTCGGATGTAGCTGGACCCCTGATGTTCGGGTTTGTAGACGGCTCACGTTTCCAAGCCCCTCGAATGGAGAGAGTGAGTGGGGATGCCCGTGCCCAAGACCCCGAAACCACCACCCCGCACCAAGCCCGCCCCCCCGCGGATCCAGATCGTGGCGCCGACGCCGATGATCGACTGCGGGCGCTTCCCCGCGAAGCGCACCGCCGGCGAGTCCGTGCAGGTCGGTCGCGACGACGCCGAGGTGGCAAGCGATCTCTTGGCAATCTTTTTCTATATTACTCAGGCGGGACGCTACACCTATACCCTCTAATACCTTCTTCCTTTCCACCCTATCTTCTTTACCTACCTCTATTTCTCTAACCTACACTCCTACTTCCTTTCTCATCTACCCCATCTCTCTTCTCTTCCTTTTTCTCTCTTTCTTCTCTTTCTCATCTCTTACTCACTTCAGCCGATCGCGTGCGCTCCGTTCATGTGCGAGGCGAGCAGGTGTTCTTCGGCTTCGCGCGGTGTTGCTTTCATCTCTTTCTCTCTTTTCCTTTTCATTTCTTTCTCTTCTCTTTTCTCGATGTTGTTTTTCTCTTCTATCTCTTCTTCCCTTTTTCTCTCTCTCAGGAGCGGACCGACGAGTACGATTGCGTCAGCCCCGATAGCGCGTGCGACAGCGCGGTAGCTGTCTTCTTTCTCTCCTTCTAGCTTTCTCTTTTTCTCTTATCGCAGCGTGAGCTGTAGCTGTTATTTTCATCTTTCTTCTCTTTTTTCTTAGTCCTCTTCCTAGCAGTCTTCTTCTATTTTTTTCTGTCTCATCGGGTGCGCGGCTTGGCGCCATCTCCAGCAGACTCTATCCTTTACCCTTTCTATCTCAAGGCCCTCGTTGTCCTTTTCTTCTTCTTCTCTTCTCATCCCCTCTTCTTTCTCTATCACCTTCTCTTCTTAATCTCTTCTTTCTTCTCACATCTCTATCTATTTCTCTATCATCTTTTCTCTATCTTATATTTCTATCCTTTCCATTTCCTTCTTTATCATCTCTTCTTACGAGCCTTTCTCTTCTCTTTTCTTTCTTATCTCTTAAGAGTTGCCTAGTTCTCTTCTCAGCTCTTCCTCTAGCATCTCTATCTCTTCCTTCTCTTATAGTCTCCTTCTCTTTTCGACCGCGCCTGTCTTTTGTAGCCTAGCCTCTTCTCCCAGCTTCTTTTATTTCTCTTAGAATTTTTTAGCTCATCCTTCACCTCTCCTATCTTCTACTTTTTCATCTTTCTCCTATCTTATCTTTTCTCTTACTCTTTTCTTCTTCCTCTTTGTCTTTCACTATCTTCTCTTTTTCTTTCTCTCTCTTTTTTTCTATTACTCACTTTTCCTCTTTCATCATCTCTTCTTTCATCTCTCTATCTTTCCCCTATTCTTCTTTTTTCTTTCACCTTATTTCCTCTCTTCTTTGTCTACTAGTTCCTTTGTCTCATATCTACTAAATCTTGCTTCTCTGTGTCTTTTCTTCGGCTCCCGGGGGCGCCGTCGCCCCCCGTCGTCGTCGCAGAGCGCCGTTGTCTGTTGCTCTTAGCGCAATGCGTCGCGCGACCGTGAGACAGTATTCAGGTTACTTGGGACAGGTGCCCCTCGCACATCGTGGTCGCACCGGCCGAGCGGCCGTTACCTGGTAGTTGTCTCCTCTTTCTCTGCACGCTCACAGCTACGCATCTTGCTGCGAGGTGTGTCTCGATGGGCGCAAGTCAGGCGGATCGCGCCGGTATTGCTAGCGCATTGTTGCGCTATTTCTATGCATAGCGGGTTCGCTCGATCTATAGCGGAGTGCTCACCCTGTCGATCGAGCGATTGACAGCCTCTGGCGATACTCAAGCGTCGCCACCGCAGGGTGTCACTGGGGGGAGCCGGAGCAGGCTCGCTTTGGTAAGGAGTCGGGACGATCGCGCCAATCGTGCTCGTTACCGGAGAACGGTTGGCAAGCCCCACAGTCGCTCGCTGCTCGCAGCTCGCAGCATCTCGGTCAGGCGTGACTTCATCCCGAGGTTCGCTGTTGCGTGAGTCTCGAGTCCGGGAGGCAGACAAGCAACTCAACGAGAGGAGTACCCATGTCGGAGTACCTGATATCCAGCGTATCCCCGCAGCTCGCAGCGCCCTTGACCCTCTAGTCTTTCCGCAGCGCCGCCTAGGCTGTCTTCGAGGTTGAAGCTTCTATCATCACATCAGTCCGATCACTATCTCATTCTCCGACTACTACTCCTAGTAGGTCCCGTAGTGACTCGGAGCGCTGGGAGGATCAGTCTTACGTCTTCTGACCCTACCAGCGCTCCTATCCTTCACTCTCATCTTCTTTCTTCTCTTCTCATCTATCTTTTTATCTCTCTTTATCTCTTATTTCTCGATCTCATACATCTTTTTTCTACGTTTCACGATTCCCGGGCTTTCCTAGCTCTGAGCTCATACTCTCATAGTCTATCTCTTCTTCTTCTCCTTGTTCGATGGTCTTATCGACTTCTGACACGCGGCGTTCGCAGGCGCGCTCTTACAGCGCTCGGCGGGTGGTTGGCCGGAGTAATGCTTCGGCAAGTCTCTAGCTCGTCATGGCACTTCCGTCGCGAGCGTGATCTTTATCTATCCGGGGAGACCATTCCCGGAGATCTCTTCCTGGTGCAGCGGCATCAGCTCTCCGGGGTTCTCCGATCTCCGGACACTTCAGTCTCACTCGAGATGTCGCGTGCGATCGAGGCTGCGGTCTAGTCGAGGCCACATCATCAACATCAGCGGAGGTCAGCTGACAGACTGGGGAGGCTTACGAGCAGCTCTATCGTGTCGTACACCTGTGCCACGAACGAAACGTCCTGATCGTCGCGGCAGTCGGTAACGACGGTTGCTTTTGCGACCGTGTGCCCGCCGCACTGCAGTCCGTACTCGCGGTCGGGGCTCTCGGAGACGACGGCGAGTCGTCGTTCTCTAGTAACTGGGGTCTGACCTACCAATATCACTATCTGCTATCTCCCTTCTAGAACTTCCTCGCGGCGCTCCCTCGTGTGGATACAGCGCTCCTAGCGGCACTAGCTTCGCGACGCCTATCGTCTTCTTATTCGCAGCTCTGCTTCTCAGTCTGCAGTTTCGCCTCATCTAGAAGCCCTATCCTCTTGCCTTGCTCTAATCTCTGCTCTCCATCTCTTACTCTTTCTAACTCTACGATGCGCAGGCATGTAAGCGATTTCAAGTGAGAAACTCAACATAGAGAGAGCGGTGAGCGCCGTCATGAGCAATCCAACCGAAGTGGCCGACACGATCTTCACGTCGTGCGGCTATGAGGGCACGCCGTGTGCATGCGTCGGCACGCGGCCGTAGATGTCTAGTACTCTTCCTAGCCTATGCTATCATCTTAGTAGTCACTGTTCTCCATCTTTCGCCAGCACCTTCCAGCCAATCACTAGTCTTCTTCTCTTCCTATACCTCTTCGGTCTCGCCGTCTCCTCTCTCCTATATGTCTTCTTCTCTCTTCATCTTCCAGTCTTCCAGGATGATCCCGTCTGAGAGCAACTCTCTCTAGTTCTCTCTCGGCACGATGAGCTACTACTTCATCACCTAATCTCTCCTCTACTCTTTCTAGCAGTCTTTTACGTTCACTCGGACATCGTGTCTCAGCCTTACGACCAAGCGCATATAGGCGCTACCTCCTCCTATACTACCCGGCGGCTGTCACGACTCTCATCTGGACGCTCAACCTCTAGCTCACGCCGATCTATTCATCGAGCCCGTTATTCCGTACGCCGCAAGCATCTACACTATCCTCATCAATCTGTTGCGCGCGGAATTCGAGGGCACGGACACTTACGTGTACGCGTCTCGATTCCGTCGCTAGAGGGTCGGACGGTGAGGCTGTTCTCCGGCCAAGTCGTGTCGGTGGTCTAGCTCTATCTCACGCGGGGTATCTACAGCTGTACTACCATAGAGCTGTTCTATGAGTCTCTCAAAGCCATCTAGCAGTATATCTAATACTAATCATTTTCTCAGTATTACCTCATCTCATCCTAGTAATCCTCCGACTACTCATTCTTCTCTTCTTAGTAATCTCCCATCTACTATTATCTCCTTTATATCTTCTATCTCCTTCTCCTCTATTACGAGCGCGCGCATCTCGTATCCTAGCAGCCCTATCCAGCTAACCTGAGCGTCGTCTAGGCCTCGCTGACAGCGTTTCTCACGAGAGTCTACTACTACCTGCGCTACCTGTGCTCTACATCCCGAGATCGCGCGTTGAACTTCGCCGCGACGTACATCT
Source organism: uncultured Actinomycetes bacterium (assembly GCA_963810605.1). GTDB lineage: Bacteria > Actinomycetota > Thermoleophilia > Solirubrobacterales > Solirubrobacteraceae > CADCVQ01. The sequence continues at coordinate 160,245 of CAWEOF010000011.1, read as the reverse complement.
TCAACACGGCGGCGATCATTACCATGCTGAAGGAGGACGAGGCGCTCTACATGATTGCCGTCTAGTAGATTCCGTTCTTCCGCATGGACAGCGACTGCTGAGACGTCAAGATGCGCTTCTTCGATCAAGTCAACTCGCGCAGAGCTCGTCAGGTGTACCGCTACTCTGTCTATGTCATCTAGGTCATCCCCTTTCGACTCTGCGAGCTCTCCGCTGGCCCGAGCCCGGCTGACTGGACATCTTGAGAGGAGCAGCCATGCCGATGCCCTACCAGGCACCACCGATCGCGCGCTTTTATCTCGTCTTGCCGTCGACGTTCTTCCTTCCCTTCGATCCGAGCTACATCTAGCAGCTAACGCTGCCGCGCTGCTGCTGCTTTTCTACGCGAACTACAACGATCTCTCACCGTTCTACTCCCTTCTTACTCTCTCATGCTCGTCTCTTCGCTGCCTTTTGCTTTCACTCCCTGTAGGTGATCGGTTCCCGATCTCGCGGCAATCCCGTTTCCCCCGAGCTGTGGAAGCTGACGCGGGGGGAGCCGTCGTTCGCGTCGCGCTCATCGACAGCCTCGCGGATCTGCGTCTCTCTTTCTTCTCTTTCTCTTCTATCTAGGTCTTTTTTCCTTCTTTTCTGCGGAGCAGGTCTCTGCGGAGCCCCTCTCCCTGGAGATGCTCCATGAGCACGGAACATGGGTGTCTATCGTCCTCTTCGGCCAGCACTGCAGCTATTTCGCCTTCATCTCGCCTATCTGCACCTTTCTGACTATCCCTATCCTTCTCTTCTATTCTATCTTTCTCTTTCCTTTTAACATCTCTCTTTCTTTCTATATCTCCTTTTATTTCTTCTCCTTTTTCTTCTTCTTCTAGCTATGCCTGCCGTCTCTATCTTTCTACGTCGATCGCCTCGTCTATCTCTCTCTGTCTTTCTCTTCTCATTTCTTTTTTCTCTTCTTCTCCTCTTCTTTCTTCTATCTTTTTTATATCTCTTTCTATCTCTCTTTCTCTCTCTTCTTTCTCGCCTTCTTATCGTACTACTACTACGGACGCGTGTTCGGCTTCAGCTACTGTTTCAGCTAGTTCTACTTTCTCTTACTAGTCTCTCTATTTGGCTACTGACCGGCGCCCTCCCCTTCTTCTTGACGCAGTTCCACTATTTCTCTAGCTTCTCTTCTCTCTTCTTCTCCTTCATCTCTTCTCTTCTTCTTATCCTTCATTTCTATCTCTTCTCTTCTCCCTTCTCTCTCTTCTTCCGTGCCTCCTGCTGCGCATCTCTTCATCTTGCTCTTCTCTTGACCGTTCGGCGAGCCGCGTCGTTTCATCTTCTTTCTTCTCTTCTTTCTCTCTTTCTTCTATCTCGTTCTCTCTCAGCTTCTCCGCGCGGCCCTACTCTCTCTTTCTTCTATCTATTTCTTCTTCTTCCATTCTTTCTCTGGCGGACATCCGACACCGCTCCCGCTCAGGCGGTCGCTCTCTTCTTCGTGCTCTTACGGTCTGCTACTATTTCGGGACGACTTCTCTCCTATACGGGTTCTCTCTAACATGGCAGCCTTCCCCTCCTTCTACTTATACACGAGCCGAGCGCGCGATGTTCTAGCACCTGTCTTCTCTCCCGAGCTACTTCTTGTCTCTCTTTTTTTCTCTTCTCTTCTATCTCTATCCTTTCTTCTCCTTTTCTTCTCTCTTCTCTTTCTCTTTCTTCTTCCTCTCCTCTCTCTTTCTCCTTCTCTTCTATCTTTCCTTTTCTTTTTTCTAGCGCGTCTCGCTGCCTTTTCAGCTTACCGGCTCCTAGGCAGAGCTCTTTTCTTTCTAGTCTTTCCCTTTCTTTTAGCTCACTTCGCTTCTCTTCTTACGTTCCTCATCTTTTCCCTAGTGGCGTCGTCTCTCTCCATGGGCCGGCCACGTCTGACTCCTTCTCTCTCACTCTCTTCTTTCTATAGTTCCTGTCTCTCTTTTAGGCTTTCCGAACGTCTGTCTATCTCTCTCTCATCTATCTCTTTTCTTCTCTTCTTCTTTCTCCTTTCTTCTCTCCTTTATCTTCTCCTTCTCCTTTTTCTTTTTATGTGTGACACCATCGACACGGATCGCAGCTTTTTCAGCCGGCCGGATCGCGAGTGCTGTTATGTGCTTCTGAGCTTCTTCTATCTCTTTTTCTTTCTTCTCTCTCTCATCTTTTCTCTCTTCTCGTTCTTCTTTATCTTCTTCTTTCTCTTTTCTTCGACTTGTGCAGTACTGTCCTTAGCCTTAGTCTTAGTCTTCTCTCTCTTTCTCTCCTGTCTTATTATGTCTTTACATTTTACCTTCTGTAGTCTTTCTTGAGCTCAGACTACAACTCAGCTTCCTTCTTCTTCTTCTCCTCTCTTTTATCCATCCTTTTTTATTTCTCTTTTTATCTCTTCTTACTCTTGTCTACATCCACATCTTCTTCTTCTTCTACCATCTTTCTTTCTTCTTCTCTCTCTATTCTCTTTCTTTTCTTCATCTTTTCTATCTCTTCTTCTTCTTCTCTCCTTTCCTCTCTCTCTCTTTCTACTTCTCTCCTTTTTATTATCTCACCTATCTTTACATCCCCTTCTATCAGCTCACCGAGACCTACTCTTCTTGGGTCTAGATCTTTCTCTTTGTCTCTTCTTTCTTTTCTCTCTTCTCTCTCTCTTCTTTTTTCATCTCTTTTTTTTTTTTTTTCTCTTCTCATCGTATTTTCTAGCTATTGCCGAGCGCTTCCTGACGGTCCACGTGACGAACGTCTTCTCTTCCTTCTTCTATATCTTTTCTTTCTTTTACTTCACTCGTTCTTCTTTTTTTATATCTTAGAGTCCTCTTTGCTTTTTCTCCTCTATATCTATCCTACCGCGCGCGCACCTGCTGCTGTCTCAGTCTCCTTTTCTCTACTTTCTCTTCTTACTATATCCCTAGTATATTCATATCTATCCTATCTCTTACTTCTCCTTTCTTCTCTTTCTCTTTCTTCTCTTCTTCTCTCTCTATCTCTATTTTCTCTTCTTCTCTTTCTTCATTTTTTCTTTTTCTCTCCTTATCTTCTCTTTCTTCTATTCTTTTTCTCTTCTCTATCTCTTTTTTCTCTTCATTCATTCTTTCATCTCTCTTCTCTTTTCTCTCTCCTATCTCTCTCTTTTTTTCTTCTTTCACTCTTTCTTTTTCTTCTTCTCTTCATATTTATCCTTCTTTTTCTTCTCTTCCTCGACCGCGCGGCGCCCGCCGGCGACGCGCTCCCAGCCACCGATCCAGAACGACTCCGCCGCGCGAAAGGCCTCGACCTCCGCGTCGCTAACCTTCGCTGCGGGCTCCGCGAGCAGGCCCCGCCAGGCGGCGAACGCAGATGAGGACTTGTACGGGGACCGCGCGCGATCCGGCGGCCCGAGGGGCAGCATCTGCCACCACGACTGGCCGGCACGCTCGAGCCAGTCCACGAAGCGGTAGGCGTCGGCGCCAAGCGTCCCCGAGTGCAGCGACGTCGGATGTAGCTGGACCCCTGATGTTCGGGTTTGTAGACGGCTCACGTTTCCAAGCCCCTCGAATGGAGAGAGTGAGTGGGGATGCCCGTGCCCAAGACCCCGAAACCACCACCCCGCACCAAGCCCGCCCCCCCGCGGATCCAGATCGTGGCGCCGACGCCGATGATCGACTGCGGGCGCTTCCCCGCGAAGCGCACCGCCGGCGAGTCCGTGCAGGTCGGTGCGGAGATCTTCAGCGACGGCCACGACGTCGTGCGCGCGGTCGTGCGCTTCTGCGAGCCGGGCTCCAAGCGCTGGGAGGAGCGCCCGCTCGAGCGCGTCGACGCCAACGTCGCAGGCGATCGCTGGGCGGGCGAGTTCGAGGTCACGCAGCTCGGACGCTACACATGGACCGTGGAAGCCTGGATCGAGCCCTTCGCCGGCTGGCGCGAGGAGCTGCGGCGCAAGCTCGAAGCCGGCCAGGCCGACCTCTCCGGCGAGCTGTCCGAAGGCGTCGTCCTGCTCGACGCCGCGGCGCAGCGCGCGAAGGGCGCCGATGCTGCGCTCATCGCCGCCGCGCTCGACGCCCTGCACGCCGGAACGGACGACGAGGCGCATCAGGCGGCGCTTGACCCCGAGCTGCTCAAGGCGGTCCAGCGCCACCCCGACCGCAGCCGCGCGACGCGCATGGAGCGCACGCTGCACGTCGACGTCGACCGCGAGCGGGCTCGCTGCGGCGCCTGGTATGAGCTGTTCCCGCGCTCGTGGGGCGGCCTGCAGGGCGTCTGCAAGCAGATCCCCAAGCTCGCCGAGCTCGGCTTCGACGTCCTCTACCTGCCGCCGGTCCATCCGATCGGGGTGACGAACCGCAAGGGCGCGAACAACGCGCTGACCGCGGCGCCCGGCGATCCCGGCTCGCCGTGGGCGATCGGCGACGCGAGCGGCGGGCACACGGCGCTGCACCCCGAGCTCGGGACGATGGACGACTTCGACGCGGTCGTCGCGACCGCCCAAGAGCACGATATGGACATCGCGCTGGACTTCGCGATCCAGTGCTCGGCGGACCACCCGTGGCTGACCGAGCACCCCGAGTGGTTCAACCGCCGCCCCGACGGGACGCTGAAGTACGCCGAGAACCCGCCCAAGAAGTACCAGGACATCTACAACGTCAACTTCGACTGCGACGACTGGCGCGCGCTGTGGGAGGCGCTGCGCGACGTCGTGCTGTTCTGGGTCGGCCACGGCGTCAAGGTCTTCCGCGTCGACAACCCGCACACGAAGCCCGTCGCGTTCTGGGAGTGGCTCATCGCCGAGGTCCGCGCCGAGCACCCCGACACGATCTTCCTCGCGGAGGCCTTCACCCGCGCGGCGATGATGAAGATGCTCGCGAAGATCGGCTTCAACCAGTCCTACACGTACTTCACATGGAAGACCTCGAAGTGGGAGCTGACGGACTACGTCACCGAGCTCGCCTCAAGCGGGATGCAGGAGTACTACCGGCCGAACTTCTTCGTCAACACGCCCGACATCCTCACCGAGGAGCTGCAGGTCGGCGGGCCGCCGAAGTTCGCGAGCCGGCTCGTCCTGGCCGCGACGCTGAGCCCGACCTACGGCGTGTACTCGGGCTTTGAGAGCTTCGAGCGCACGCCGGTGAAGCTCGGCAGCGAGGAGTACGACCGCTCCGAGAAGTACGAGGTCAAGGAGCGCGCGCTCGACGGGCCGCTGTTGACGCTCATCTCGCGCCTGAACGACATCCGCTCGGAGAACCCGGCGCTGCAGCACCTCGACAACATCCAGTTCCTCACGACGGAGAACGATGCGCTCATCGCCTACGCCAAGCGCACTCGCGACAACACGATCATCGCCGTCGTCACGCTGGACCCCGTCAACGCGCAGGAGGGCGTCGTCGTCGTGCCCTACGGCCTCGGCCTACCACCCGTCTTCACGGTGACCGACATGCTGTCCCAGGAGAGCTTCGACTGGCGCATGGGCCGCAACTTCGTGCGGCTGGACCCCTACCGCGTCGCGCACCTGTTGCGTGTCACGTGAGCACGCCTGTGAGCACACCGACCGATGCGGCCGCCAACTGGTTTGAGTCCAACCCGACGTGGTTCAAGACCGCGATCTTCTACGAGATCCACCTGCGCGGGTTCTTCGACGGCACCGGCGACGGCCACGGCGACTTCCGCGGCCTGACCGAGAAGCTCGACTACCTGCAGTGGCTCGGCGTGACGTGCATCTGGCTGCTGCCGATGTACGAGTCGCCCGGCCGCGACGGCGGCTACGACATCGCGGACTTCTACAAGGTCCACGCCGACTACGGCACGATCGACGACGTCCGGGCGTTCATCGACGCCGCGCACGAGCGCGGGATCCGCGTCATCGCCGACCTCGTCATGAACCACACGTCATCGGACTGCGCGTGGTTTCAGGAGGCGCGCTCGAGCCCGGATTCGCCGAAGCGCGACTGGTATGTCTGGTCGGACGACCCGACGCGCTACAGCGGCGCGCGGATCATCTTCGTCGACACCGAGACCTCGAACTGGACGTGGGACGAGAAGGCCGGCGCCTACTACTGGCACCGCTTCTTTCACCACCAGCCCGATCTGAACTACGACAACGCCGAGGTCCGCGAGGCGATGCTCGACGTCCTGCGCTTCTGGCTGGACCTCGGCCTCGACGGCTTTCGCCTCGACGCCGTGCCCTACCTCTACGAGCGCGACGGCACGAACTGCGAGAACCTGGCCGAGACGCACGCGTTCCTGCGCGAGGTGCGCACGGTCGTCGACAGGGAGTACCCCGACAAGGTCCTGCTCGCCGAGGCCAACCAGTGGCCCGCGGACGTCGTCGACTACTTCGGCGACGGCGACGAGTGCCACATGGCCTTCCACTTCCCGGTCATGCCGCGGATGTTCATGGGGCTGCGCCGCGAGGAGGCCGCGCCGATCCTCGAGATCCTCGCCCAGACGCCGCACATCCCGCAGAACTGCCAGTGGGGCCTGTTCTTGCGCAACCACGACGAGCTGACGCTCGAGATGGTCACCGACGAAGAGCGCGACTACATGTACTCCGAGTACGCCAAGGATCCGCGGATGAAGCTCAACGTCGGCATCCGCCGGCGGCTCGCGCCGCTCATGGACGGCGGCCGCGACGAGATCGAGCTGTTGCACGCGATGCTCTTCAGCCTGCCGGGCTCGCCGGTCCTCTACTACGGCGACGAGATCGCGATGGGCGACAACGTCTACCTCGGCGACCGCGACGGCGTCCGCACGCCGATGCAGTGGACGGGCGACCGCAACGGCGGCTTCAGCCGCGCGGACTTCGCGCAGCTCTACGCGCCGCCGCTCATGGACCCGGTGTATGGCTTTCAAGCCGTCAACGTCGAGGCGCAGCTGCGCGCGCCGTCGTCGCTCTTGCGCTGGATGCGGCGCTTCATCGCGCTGCGCAAGGAGCACCCGGTCTTCGGCCTCGGCACGTTCGAGGCGCTGACGCCCGGCAACCCGAAGATCTTCGCCTGCATCAGGACCTACGAGGACGACGTGGTGCTCTGCGTCCACAACCTCGCGCGCTCGGCGCAGGCCGTCGAGCTCGACCTGTCCTGGTACAACGGCCGCCGGCCGGTCGAGATGTTCGGCCGCTCGCGGTTTCCCAAGATCGGCGAGCTGCCCTACCTGCTGACGCTCGCCCCGCGCGGGTTCTTCTGGTTCTTGCTCGAGGAGGACGAGGCCCAGTGAGCCTTCCGGACAACGTCACCCCGCCGCTTGAGGACTGGATCGTCCAGCAGCGCTGGTTTGCGTCCAAGGCGCGCGAGATCGCCGGCTTGAACGTCCTCGAGCGCATCGAGCTCTCCGAGAGTCCGCAGCTCGCGCTCGAGCTCGTCCAAGCGCGCTTTCAGGCCGGCACGCACGAGCTCTACCAGCTGCTGCCCGGCGAGCCGGCGGGCGTGGAGGTGCTCGGGTCGCTCTTGGGCGGCGAGGTCGCGATCGGCGGCGTCTCGTTTCACGGCGGCGTCACGCCGACCGGCGCCATGCGCGCGATGGGCGCCGAGCAGTCCAACTCGTCGGTCGTCTTCGGCGAGGAGCTCGTGCTGAAGGTCTTTCGCCGCCTTGAGCCCGGCGTCAACCCGGAGCTTGAGATGCTGCGCTTCCTGTCGGCGCGCGACTTCCCGAACATCGCGGCGCTGGCGGGCTGGTATGAGTACTCGGGCGAGCTCATGCACGCGACGCTCGGGATCCTGCAGGAGTTCGTCGGCGGCGCGCGCGACGGCTGGGAGCTCGCGATGGACGACCCCGACGCCCTCGCGGCGCGCATCGCCGATCTCGGCACGGCGACCGGCGAGATGCACAGCGTGCTCGCCTCCGACGGCGACGACCCCGCCTTCGCGCCGGAGACGCCGAGCAACGAGGCGCTGGCCCTGCTGACCGCCACGATCGACGAGCAGATCGAGCGGGTGTTCCTCGACCTGCCGTCCGAGAGCCCGGCGCTCGAGCCGATCGTGGGTCGCGGCGAGGAGGTGCGCGAGCGGTTGCAGCTCATGTCGCACGTCGGCGTCGGCGGGCGGCTCATCCGCCACCACGGCGACTACCACCTCGGCCAGACCCTGCTGGCGGACGATCGCTGGATCATCCTCGACTTCGAGGGCGAGCCGGCGAGGTCGCTGCTGGAGCGCAGGCGCAAGCGCTCGCCGCTGCGCGACGTCGCCGGGATGCTGCGCTCGTTCGCCTACGCGGCGTCGGCGTCGCAGCTCTTGCGCGGCGTGCCGGCGCCGGTCGGCTGGGAAGCGCAGGCCCGCGAGGACTTCCTCGAGGCCTACCTCGACGCCGTCGAGCCGACGCTCCTACCCGCCGGGCGTCCCGCGACCGAGAAGCTGCTGCAGATCTTCGAGCTCGAGAAGGCGGTCTACGAACTGCGCTACGAGCTCAACAACCGACCTGACTGGGTACCGATTCCCGTCGCCGGGATCGCCCGTCTTCTGGAGAGCGAGGTCACGACGTGAGCGTCGCTACCGACATCGACCGGCTCGTCGCGCGCGAGCACCACGACCCGCACTCCCTGCTGGGCGCGCACACGTCCGCAGACGGCGGCGTCGTCGTCCGCGCGCTGCGGCCGATGGCCGAGTCCGTCGTCGTGCAGCCGTTCGGCGTGCAGCTCGCTCTCGTCCATCCCGCGGGCCTCTTCGAGGGCGTGATCGAGGGCGCGACGTTCCCGGTGTCCTACGAGTTCGAGGTCTCCTACCCCGGCGCCAACACGTTCACCGTCGAGGACCCCTACCGCTTCGGGCCGACACTGACGGACATGGACGAGCACCTCTTCCGCGAGGGCCGCCACGAGCAGCTGTGGACGAAGATGGGCGCGCACGTGCGCGAGATCGACGGCGTCGTCGGGACGTCGTTCGCCGTCTGGGCGCCGGCCGCGCGGTCGGTCGCCGTCGTCGGCGACTTCAACTTCTGGGAGGGCGCGCTGCACCCGATGCGCGCGCTCGGCGGCTCGGGCATCTGGGAGATCTTCATCCCCGGCGTGATCGAGGGCGCGCACTACAAGTTCGAGATCCGGACGCAGAACGGGGACTTCAAGCAGAACGCCGACCCGTTCGCCTTCGAGACCGAGGTCCCGCCGCAGACGGCGTCGATCGTGACCCGCTCGACGTTTGAGTGGACCGACGGCGAGTACATGGGGGCGCGCAAGCACGGCCCGCCGCTGGGCCGGCCGATGTCGGTCTACGAGGTGCATCTCGGGTCGTGGCGGCTGAACCCGCTCGAGGGCAACCGCTCGCTGAACTACGACGAGCTCGCCGACGAGCTGGCCGCCTACGTCTCAGACCTCGGCTTCACGCACGTCGAGCTGCTGCCGGTCATGGGCCACCCGTTCAGCGGGTCGTGGGGCTATCAGGTGACGTCGTACTACGCGCCCACGCCGCGCTACGGCTCGCCCGACGACTTCCGCCGGTTCGTCGACCGGATGCACGCGCACGGGATCGGCGTGATCCTCGACTGGGTCCCCGCGCACTTCCCGCGCGACGACTGGGCGCTGGCGCGCTTCGACGGCACGGCGCTCTATGAGCACGACGACCCGCAGCGCGGGTCGCACCCCGAGTGGGGGACGCTGATCTTCAACTACGGGCGCAACGAGGTGCGCAACTTCCTCGTCGCCAACGCGCTGTACTGGGCGCGCGAGTTCCATGCCGACGGGATCCGCGTCGACGCCGTCGCCTCGATGCTCTACCTCGACTACTCGCGCGAGGACGGAGAGTGGACGCCCAACCGCTTCGGCGGCAACGAGGACCTCGAGGCCGTCGCGTTCCTCAAGGAGCTCAACGAGGTCCTGCACCGCGAGGAGCCGGGCGTCATCTCGGCGGCGGAGGAGTCGACGGCGTGGCCGGGAGTCTCGCGGCCGACCTACCTCGGCGGCCTCGGCTTCGGCTTCAAGTGGAACATGGGCTGGATGCACGACACGCTTGAGTACTTCGAGCAGGACCCGATCAATCGTCGCTACCACCACCACGAGCTGACGTTCTCACTCGTGTACGCGTTTACCGAGAACTTCATCCTGCCGCTGTCACACGACGAGGTCGTGCACGGCAAGGGCTCGCTCATCGACAAGATGGCCGGCGACCGCTGGCAGAAGCTCGCGAACCTCCGCTCGCTGTACGCGTACATGTGGGCGCACCCCGGCAAGAAGCTGTTGTTCATGGGCCAGGAGTTCGCCCAGGGCCCGGAGTGGAAGCACGACGGCTCGCTGGAGTGGCACGTCCTCGAATACCCCGAGCACTCGGGCATGCAGTCGCTCGTGCGCGACATCAACCGCGTGTACCGCGACACTCCGGCGCTGTGGGAGGTCGACTTCGACGGCGCGGGCTTCTACTGGATCGAGCCCAACGACGCCGACGCGAACGTTGTCGCGTTCGCGCGCGTCGGCGAGGACACGGCGGCCGACGTGCTCGTCTGCATCTGCAACCTCTCGCCGGTGCCGCGCCCTGGCTATCGGGTGGGCCTGCCGTCGGGCGGGCGCTGGGTCGAGCGCTTGAACTCCGACTCGTCGTACTACGGCGGGTCGGACACGGGCAACCTCGGCGGCGTCGCCGCGACGGCGCAGGGCTGGCACGGCCAGCCGTGCTCGGCCGAGGTCACGCTGCCGCCGCTGGGCGTCGTCTGGCTCGTGCCGGAGAAGACCTCGGCCGTCGACGCGGTCGCGAAGGTCGACGAGATCGAGGCCTGAGGGTCCGCGCGAGCCGGGGTTAGACTGACCCCCGTGGTCGATCCGCAGCGACTTGAGTACCTGCGCTCCACGCTGTACAAGGTCACGCCGTTTCGCGCCGAGGACCTGCCTGCCGGTGAGCTTGAGAAGCGAGGCTGGTACGTCGACGTGTTCAGACCCTCGGAGGGCGGCGACATCGGGGACGACCCGATCCTCGAGATCGCCGAGAAGATCGCGTGGAGCGACCGCGCGGTCATGGTCGGGCTGTTCGGCGGCGCGGGCGTCGGCAAGACGACGCAGCTCGGCCGCCTGCGGCGCGTGCTCGGCGACGAGCACGCGATCGCGTGCGTGACGGTCGACTACGGCGAGTTCAACGAGCTCTCGTCTGCCCCGGACGTGACCGATTTCCTCCTGTCGGTCGTCGGTGGCTTCGCTCTTGAGGCCCGCGCGAAGGGCTCCTGCCCGACTCGTGGGACAAGGCGCGCATCGGCGCGCGGATGCTCGAGATCCTCCAGCGCCTGAAGATGCCGGGAATCGAGGTCGGGCTCGCCGGCGCCGCGATCACGGTCCAAGACCTGCTGCGCGAGGACGAGTCGTTTCGCAGGCGCCTGCGCGAGCACATGCAAGGCCGCGTCAGCGAGGTCATCTCGGAGGTCCGGCGCTACGCCGCGGAGATCGCGAGCGCGATCGCCGACTGCTATGTCGAGTGCAAGGGCGTGGCGCTCGTCGTCGACTCGACCGAGAAGCTGTCGGCGCCCGGGTCGGGGCACGAGCGGATGCAGTCCTGCGTGCGCAACCTCTTCGTCCAGAACGGGGACAACCTCGCGTTCGAGGAGATCCACACGGTGTACCTCGTCCCGCCGTGGCTGCCGGTGTCCGACGGCGGCGCGGAGCGCATGTCGCTCTGCCAGTTTCCGGCCGTCCGGATCGAGCGGCTCGGCAGCGAGGGCGAACCCGACGAGGCCGGGCTCGCGCTCATGGACGAGGTCGTGCGCAAGCGCATGCCGGAGATCGACGAGCTCATCGCGCCCGCCCAGCTACGGGAGCTGTGCCGCATGAGCGGTGGGGTCCAGCGCGTGCTGTTTCGCATGCTGCACACCGTCGCGGGGCGCGCGCGTAGGGCGACGACGCTGCCCGTCGCCGCCGAGATCGTGGCGTCGGCGATCGCGACGGTCCGAGAGGACTACCTCGCGGTGACCTCCGAGGCGGCACCGTGGCTCGCGCGAATCCAGGAGACCAACCGCCTCGACGGGCTTCCCGAAGCGGCGCTGGTCTCGCTCGGTGCGTACTTCCAGGCGATGGTGGTGCTGCAGTTCGCCAACGGCACGAAGTGGTACGCGATCCACCCGCTCATGCGCGACCGCGTCACGCGCGCGCAGCCGGCAGGTGTCTAAAACGGATGACCCCGCGGCTGTGACGGCAACCGCCCCGTCGGACCCGGCGCGGCGGTCCATGGACGCCGGGGAGGCAGGCTCGATCGTCGACGCGGCCGTGCTAGAGGCGCTCGAGCTGCCGCTCAACGGGCCGCGGCGCTTCTGGCTGGGCTTCGTCTTCGCCGACGACAGGCGGCTGGCGGCGCGCGCGCGCGAGCTTGCCGACGAGGTCGTGCGCGGGCGCGGGCGGACGCTCGAGGCGCACGCGGCCGAAGACGCCGGGGCGGTGGAGACGATCGCGCGCGCGATCGTCGGTCACGCTCGCACGGAGTCCTCGGTCTGGGTCGACTGGTCGGCGGCGGGCACGACGGCCGCGGATCGAGGGGCGGTCGAGCGCGGCCTCGCGATGCTCAACGCCGGCCGCACGCGGCTGTCGAACGCGCTGCACGGCGGCCTCGTGATCGTCGCGCCGGCGTGGGCGGAGGCGGCGCTGGCGCGCGGTGCCGTCGACCTGTGGTCCGGGGGCGAGTTCGCGCTGCGACTCGGGCGCGAGCATGCGCCGGGTGCGGTGACGCCGGCGGATCTCGCGCGCGCTCCCGGCAGCCCGCAGCTCTGGCGGCGCCTGGCGCCGACGGCGGTCCTGCGCGCGCTGCGCGAGGACGGCGCGGAGGTGGCCGGGATCCGCGCGGAGGGGCTCCTCTTGGAAGCGCGCTTCGGGGATCGCGCGCGGCTGGAGGCGGTCGCCGCCGGCGTCGCGCTCGAACGCGGTGATCGCGAGGGTGCAGCGGCCCGGGCGCTCGCCGTCCTCGATCTCGAGCAGGTGCGTGTCGAGGTTCTGGCGGCCGCCATCGAGATCGCTGCCGCCGGCGCGAGCGACCACGGCGCGGCGCGCGAGCGCTGGCGCGGTGGGGTCGACGCGATCGTGGCGGCGATCGCCGACGACGATGCGGATGGCCTCGTCGCGATCGACACGCTCGGCGAGGCGCTGCGGACGCGAGGCGACACCGAGGGTGCCGTCGCGCTCGCGGCGGCGGCGCTGGCACGCCGGGAGCGGGTGTTGGGTGCCGAGCATCCCGAGACGCTGGGCACGCGCAACAACCTCGCGAGCGCGTACTGGTCTGCGGGGCGTGTGGGTGAGGCGGTCGCGATCTATGAGCCGTTGCTGGCGGTCCAGGAGCGGGTGTTGGGTGCCGAGCATCCCGACACGCTGCGCACGCGCAACAACCTCGCGATCGCGTACTGGTCTGCGGGGCGTGTGGGTGAGGCGGTCGCGATCTATGAGCCGTTGCTGGCGGTCCAGGAGCGGGTGTTGGGTGCCGAGCATCCCGACACGCTGCGCACGCGCAACAACCTCGCGAGCGCGTACCGGTCTGCGGGGCGTGTGGGTGAGGCGGTCGCGATCTATGAGCCGTTGCTGGCGGTCCAGGAGCGGGTGTTGGGTGCCGAGCATCCCGACACGCTGAGCACGCGCAACAACCTCGCGATCGCGTACTGGTCTGCGGGGCGTGTGGGTGAGGCGGTCGCGATCTATGAGCCGTTGCTGGCGGTCCAGGAGCGGGTGTTGGGTGCCGAGCATCCCGACACGCTGCGCACGCGCAACAACCTCGCGAGCGCGTACCGGTCTGCGGGGCGTGTGGGTGAGGCGGTCGCGATCTATGAGCCGTTGCTGGCGGTCCAGGAGCGGGTGTTGGGTGCCGAGCATCCCGACACGCTGCGCACGCGCAACAACCTCGCGAGCGCGTACCAGTCTGCGGGGCGTGTGGGTGAGGCGGTCGCGATCTATGAGCCGTTGCTGGCGGTCCAGGAGCGGGTGTTGGGTGCCGAGCATCCCGACACGCTGCGCACGCGCAACAACCTCGCGAGCGCGTACCGGTCTGCGGGGCGTGTGGGTGAGGCGGTCGCGATCTATGAGCCGTTGCTGGCGGTCCAGGAGCGGGTGTTGGGTGCCGAGCATCCCGACACGCTGAGCACGCGCAACAACCTCGCGAGCGCGTACCGGTCTGCGGGGCGTGTGGGTGAGGCGGTCGCGATCTATGAGCCGTTGCTGGCGGTCCAGGAGCGGGTGTTGGGTGCCGAGCATCCCGACACGCTGCGCACGCGCAACAACCTCGCGAACGCGTACCAGTCTGCGGGGCGTGTGGGTGAGGCGGTCGCGATCTATGAGCCGTTGCTGGCGGTCCGGGAGCGGGTGTTGGGTGCCGAGCATCCCGACACGCTGCGCACGCGCAGCAACCTCGCGAACGCGTACCGGTCTGCCGGGCGTGCCGTCGACGCGGCGCGCCTCGACGCGACTCGGGTACCGGCCGGCGACGATCCCGCGACGCCGGACCTTGCCACGCGCGCCCCACAGCCGCCGTAGCGCTCCGCGCTGCCATGTCGCCGATCGCGGGGTGCCTCCTCGCGCCGACTCCCGCGATCGCGCGCGTCCGAGCTACTGGCTCGCCTCGACCGCGAAGTGCCAGTCGTCGACGGTGAACTTCGTGCTGCCGGCGGAGACCGAGTACTGGACGCGCAGGCGGTAGTCGCCCTTGGGCAGGCGGCGCGAGCGCTCCATCGCGTGACCTTCTGCGAGGTCGTCGATCGACGCGTTGCCCGTGCTGGTGTCAAACGCGAAGTCCAGCCCGCTGATCGGGTCGAGCTCGGTGCGCATCGTGCCGTCGTCGGCGGCGAGCGTCACTCGTCGAGCAACCGCAGGTCCAGGGTCTGAAGGACGGCGGCGATGGCCGAGAAGTGCTGGTCGCGCGTCCACAGCGTGGCGCGGTTCGTCGCGGCCCCGGCGATCAGCACGTCCGCAAGCGACACCTGGATGCCGCGCTCGCGAAGCTCGGCGCGGACGTCGCCGGCGAGAAACCAATCCGGCCGTGTCACGTCGGCCCAGGTCATCGCCGACAGGATCTCCCACATGCGCAGGCGCTCCTTGGGGCCCATGCCCGTCAGCAGCTCCGCGGCCACGGGGCCGCACATCAGCACCTCGTGCGCCGCGAGTCGCTCGTCGAGCTCGTCGGCGGCGGTCGACGCGGTGCCGCGCAGGTAGTCGATCCAGATCGACGTATCCGCGAGGATCATGCGCGTCCGCGGCGGTGGCGCTCGAGTTGCTCCTCGCGCTCGCTGTCGAGGCGGTCGAGCTCAGCGGTGTGGTCGACCAGCTCGGGGAAGGCACCGCGCAGCGCCCGCACCCGTTCGTACGCGTCGGTCTTGACGTACCGCTCGATCGCGCGCTCGATCGCCTTCGTCTTCGACAGACCGGGGCTGCGCGCCATCAGAGCGTCGAGCAGGCGATCGTCGATGTCGAGCGTCGTTCGCATGGCAGACCATCTGCCAGACTAGCCAACTCCGCGGCGAGGCGATGGCGGGCGAAGGGCTCGCGGCGCCGCCGGACCACGCTGCCACGCTCTCGGGGTGTGCCCTGAACTGTCTTGACGCGGCGAGGCGGATGGGCGACGCTCACCCCACGGGGCCAGGACGTGCGACGGGACGAGCTGCGATGGCGTTGGCGCCCTCGAGATGGAGATGGCGGTGAGGCCCCCGCCGAGACAGCGGGTGCGCGGATGACGCTCGCGCTGACCGAGACCTGGCGTCCCACCATCCTCGACGCGTCGCGGCAGGCGCCGCAACTGGACGAGCTGCGGCGCGCGGCGACGTTCGTGCACGACACGATCGACGCGCAGCTGCGCGACCTCGCCGCCACGCGCTCACCGCACGCGAAGCTGTCGAGCGGCGACGTGGCCGCGCGGGTCCAGGCGCTGCTCGGCGGGCGTCCAGCCGACGAGTGCGGACGCTGGGTGTACTACCCGTGGTCGCGCCGGCTCGTCCACATCCTCGGACCGGCCGAGTTCCGAGAGCTGCGGCTGGACCGAAACCGCCACAAGATCACGGCGGCCGAGCAGGCGCGTCTGGGTGCCGCGACGGTCGGCATCGTGGGGCTGTCGGTCGGCAACGCGATCGCGCTCACGCTCGCGCTCGAGGGCGTCGGCGGACACCTTCGCCTCGCGGACCTCGATCGTCTCGAGCTGTCGAACATGAACCGGGTCCGTGCCGGAGTCCACGAGATCGGGCTCCCGAAGGTCGTGCTCGCCGCGCGTCAGATCGCGGAGATCGACCCGTACCTCGAGATCTCGATCCTGGCGGACGGCGTGACGCCCGAGAACGTGGAGCGCTTCCTGCTGGGCGACGACGAGCTCGGACCCGCCGTCGACGTCGTCGTCGACGAATGCGACAGCGTCGCCGTCAAGGTCCTGCTGCGCGAACGCGCCCGCGAGCTGTGCCTGCCGGTGGTCATGGAGACGAGCGACCGCGGCGTGCTCGACGTCGAGCGCTTCGACCTCGAGCCGGACCGCCCGCTCATGCATGGGCGCATGGACGGGCTGACCCACGACGACGTGGCGGCGCGGCTGCAGGGCCCGCCGGACGCGGCCGCGGAGTACCGGACAGCCATCGTGTTGCAGCTCCTCGACGCCGACCTGCTCTCGACGCGGATGGCGGCGAGCATGGTCGAGATGGACACGACGCTGTCGTCGTGGCCGCAGCTCGCAAGCGACGTCGTCCTCGGCGGCGCGAGTGCGACGGTCGCCATCCGGACGCTCGTGCTCGGGCAGCCGCTTCACTCGGGGCGCCGGTTCATCGATCTGCAGGACGCGGCGACGGCCGCCGCTGACGGCGCGCGCCCCGGGCCGGCGCCGGCGCACGCGCCCACCACGCACCCGCCGCGCGGACAGGCACACCCCGATCGCGCCGACGACGTGCCCGCGGAGATCGCGCGCATCGTCGAGCACGCGGTGCTCGCCCCGTCGGGCGGCAACGTCCAGCCGTGGCACTTCCACTGGGATGGCGAACGGCTCTGGGTGTCGCTCGACGCCGTGCGTGCGCGCAGCGTGCTCGACGGCCGCGGCAGCGCGGCGCTGCTCGCGCTCGGCGCGGCGGTCGAGAACGCGGTGATCGCCGCTGCCGCCGAGGGCTACGCGGCGACGGTCGAGCCGTTCGCGCTCGGGGAAGCGAGCGACGTGGTCGCCGCGATCAGCTTTGCGTGCAGCGACGCCGCGTCGCTCCAACCGCTCGCCGCGCTGGCCGCGCTCGTCCGCGAGCGGGCAACGGAGCGTCGCCTCGGACCACGCCAGACCGTCGCCCGGGCCGACCTGGACGCCATCGCGGCGGCCGCGCGGGAGCACGGCGCGGACATCCAGCTGCGCACCGAGCCCGCAGCGCTCGCGGAGGTCGGCCGGATCGTGGGCGTCGCCGATCGGATCCGGGTGCTCTGCGCCGAGACGAACGCCGAGGTCGCCGGCGAGCTGCGCTGGACGGCGCAGGAGGCGGCCCGGACGCGTGACGGGATCATGGTGTCGAGCGTGGTGAGGTCGGCGAGCGCGCGGGCGGCGATCCGCCTCGTCATGCGCCCCGATGTGGCCGCGTTCCTGCGCGAGACCGGCGCCGGCAGCCGGCTTGAGGTGCAAGCGCGGACGTCGTTCGCGGCTGCGTCGGCCGCGGGCTTGCTGACGCTTGCGACCGCGACGCGGCCGGCGCGGCTCGCGGGAGGGCGCGCGATGCAGCGCGCCTGGCTGGCGGCGACGGCGCGCGGCCTCGCGTTTCAGCCGACCTCGGTGCTGCTCGGCCAGCTCGAGCTGCTCGACGACCCGCGGTCCCCCGACTACACGGCCGCCGAGACCGCGACCCTGAGGTCGCTCGACGAGCGCCTGTACCGGGTCTTCGATCGCCCGCGCGGCGCCGCCGCGCTGCTCTTCCGGATCGCGCGCGTCGACGGCTCGCCCGAGCGGTCGCTGCGCATGCCCGCGACGTGGACGCTCAGCGCCGGGAGGCCTTCCGGATGACCGTCCGCATCCGCCTCGCACGGACGACCGACGAGCTCGACCAGGTCTTCGCCCTGCGCCACCGGGTCATGGTGGAGGAGGAGGGCTACCTGCCCGCGGAGCCCGACGGCCGCCTGTCGGATCGCTTCGACGCGTACCCGACGACGGCCAACATCATCGCGCTCGTGGAGGACCGGATCGTCGGTGCCGTCCGCATGATCGAGCGGACGCCGGCCGGCACCTCGGCGGACGAGTACTTCGACTTCCGCCCCTTCCTGCCCCCGACGGCGCGCGACGTCACAGGCGGGATGCTCGTGCTCGAGCGGGCCCATCGCGCCACGCCGCGCCTGGTCTTCGCCCTGCTGGGCATGGGCTACTACTGGGCGATCGGGCGCGGCGCGACCCACGTCATCGCGCCCGCGAATCCCGAGCGCCGCGAGGCGTTGCAGCGCACCGGCTGGCGGATCGTGGGCGACGAGTTCCTCGACGAGCACAAGGCGCTGCCAACGCTCCCGATGATCCTCGACCTCGACGAGCTCGACGATCGTGCGCTCGCGTTCCTGCGCCGCCAGCACATCGACCACTGGCTGCGGTCCACGGAGCGCCAGTTCCACGCCGCGGGCGAGCACGTCGTGCGTCGCGGCGACCCGGGCGACGCCGCCTTCGTGATCATCGACGGCCACGTCTCCGTGCTCGGGCACGACGGCGAGCTGCTCGGCGAGCTGGGTCCCGGCGACCTCTTCGGAGAGCTGGCGCTGCTCACGACGCGCCCGCGTACCGCCGATGTCGTGGCGCGAACGGAGCTCGACCTCATGGTGCTCGGCCGCGAGAGCTTCCGGACGCAGCTGCGCACCGACCCGCGGGCCGGCGAGCGCATCGTCGAGCTGCTCGCCGAGCGGATGGCCGCGATGGTCGCCGGCTGACGGCGCGGGCCCACGACGTGACGATCGTTCGGCCCCCGGGCCGCGAGAGGCAGACAACGCGATACTGGCGAACGTCTTGCGCCCGTCACTGCTTGCCCAACTTCGCTGCCCGCGCTGCCGCGCCGAGCGCAGCCTCGCGCTGACCGCGAGCGTCGCCGACGAGCGCGAGGTGCGCGAGGGCGCCCTGGACTGCGCGCGCTGCGGCGCGACGTTCGAGATCGCGGGCGGCATCGCGAAGCTCCTCCACGACCCGCCCGGCTTCGTCGCGCGCGAGGCGGCCGGCCTCGAGCGCTTCGCCGAGGCCATGCGCAACGACGGCTGGGATCGCGAGCGGATCCTCGCGCTGCCGTGGGTGGAGCTCGGCTACTGGCAGGCGCAGGGCACGGCGATGCAGGAGGTGATCGCGAGCGTGCCCTTCAAGCCGGGCGAGCGCCTGCTCGACGTCGGCTCGAACACCTGCTGGGCGAGCAACATGCTGGCGCGCACGGGCCTTGAGGTCATCGCGCTCGACATCGCGACCACGCGGCTGCAGGGACTCGAGACCGCAGACTGGTTTCTGGAGACCGGCGAGGTCTACTTCGAGCGCGTGCAGTCGGTCATGTACGACCCCGCGATCGCGAGCGAGAGCCTCGACTACGTCTTCTGCTGCGAGGTCCTGCACCACAACGACGCGGCGAACCTGCGCCGCACGCTGCGCGAGTGCTACCGCGTCCTGCGCCCCGGCGGCCGGCTCATCGTCGTCAACGAGCCCCTGCGCTTCCTCTTGCACCCGAAGCTCGATCACGGCGAGGAGGTGGCGGAGTTCGAGGGCAACGAGCATGTGTACTTCGCCCACACCTACCTGCGCGCCGCGCGCGCCGCGGGCTTTCGGATCGCCGCTCCGTGGATGCGCGGCGTCGCCCCCGGCCAGTGGCATCCGCTGCTGCGCCCGCTCGTCGCCTGCCGGCGCATCGGGCGCTGGGCGTGGCGCCACGTCATCTTCGGCGACCGCTCCCTGTTTATGGACTGCCGCAAGCCCGGCTGAGCGCCGCGCGCGCATGATCGGTCCGGCGGCGGGTACCTTGGGGCGGTGCCCAACACCGCCGAGCCTTTGCCCTGGGAGCGACAGCTCGGCGCCACGCCGGTCGATGACGCGACCGTCGAGTTCCGCGTCTGGGCGCACGACGCCGAGGAGGTGTGGGTTCGCGTCGGGGATCGAGAGCATGCGCTGACAGGCGCCGGCGGCGGCGTGTTCGAAGCGCGCGTCGGAGCGCAAGCGGGCGAGGACTACGTCTACGTCATCGGCGATGACGAGCTGCCCGACCCCGCTTCGCGCCACCAGCCCGCGGGGCTGCGCGGGCCGTCGCGGATCGTCGACGCGCGCGCGTTTGCCTGGACAGACGACGACTTCGCACCGCGGCCGCTGCACGAGCAGGTCATCTACGAGCTGCACATCGGGACGTTCACCCAAGCCGGCACGTTCGACGCCGCGATCGAGCACCTGCCCGAGCTCGCACGCCTCGGGATCACCTCGCTCGAGGTCATGCCGGTCGCGGAGTTCCCGGGCGATCACGGCTGGGGCTACGACGGCGTGTACCTCTCCGCCGCGCAGTCGACCTACGGCGGGCCCGACGGCTTTCAGCGCTTCGTCGACGGGGCGCACCGCAACGGCCTCGGCGTCATCCTCGATGTCGTCTACAACCACGTCGGCGCGTCGGGCAACACCGCGCTCGCCGCCTTCGGCCCGTACTTCACCGAGAAGTACTCGACGTTCTGGGGCTCGGCGATCAACTACGACGACGCGCACTGCGACCCCGTGCGCGAGTGGGTCCTGCAGTCCGCCGAGGGCTGGGCGCGCGACTTCCATGTCGACGGCCTGCGCCTCGACGCGATCCACGCGATCTACGACACGAGCGCGAACCCGCTGCTGGCGCTCGTCGCCGACCGCGTCCACGCGGCGCGCGACGGCTCGCTCGTCATCGCGGAGTCAGGGCTCAACGACCCGAAGGTCATCCGCCCGCGCTCCGCGGGGGGCTTCGGCCACGACGCCGCCTGGGCCGACGACTTCCATCACGCCCTGCGCGTCCTCGTGACGGGCGACACCGACGGCTGGTACGCGGAGTTCGGCTCCGTCGCCGACCTGGCGAAGGCGTTCAAGCGCCCGTTCGTCCACGACGGCCAGTACTCGTCGTTTCGCCACAAGCGCTTCGGCGCGCCCGCGGACGACCGCCCGCCCGAGCAGTTCGTCGTCTTCGACCAGAACCACGACCAGGTCGGCAACCGCGCGCTCGGCGACCGCCTCCCCGACGACCAGCGCGCGCTCGCCGCGCTGTGCACGCTGCTGTCGCCGTTCACGCCGATGCTCTTCATGGGCGAGGAGTACGGCGAACCCGCCCCGTTTCAGTTCTTCTGCGACCACATCGACATCCAGATCGCGACCGCGACGCGTGAGGGCCGGCGCCGCGAGTTCGCCGCGTTCGCGCAGTTCTCGGGCGAGGAGGTCCCCGATCCGCAGGATCGCGCGACGTTCGAGCGCTCGAAGCTCACGCGCGAGCGCGACCCGGGGGTCGCCGACCTCTACGCTTCACTGCTGCGCGCACGGGCCGAGATGCCGCGGACGGAGGCCGCCACCCGGCACGACGAAGACGCGGGCTGGCTGGTCGTCGACCGGGGTCGGTTTCGGTTGTGCGCAAACTTCGCCATGCAGCCGCGCGAGGTCCCGCTGGACGGTCATGCGGAGGTCGTGATCGCGACCTCCGACGCCGAACTGCGCTCGGGTCATGTGCTGCTCGCACCCAAGTCAGGAGCACTGCTGCGATGAGCGACCGCGAGGTCTGGCCCGGAAGTCCCTTCCCGCTCGGCCCCACCTGGGACGGCAAGGGCACGAACTTCAGCATCTTCAGCGAGAACGCCGAGCGCGTGCATCTCTGCCTGTTCGACGGCGACGAGGAGGAGGAGTGCGTCGAGGTCGTCGAGCGCACGGCGTTCAACTGGCATTGCTACCTGCCGGGCGTCGGACCGGGTCAGCGCTACGGCTACCGCGTCCACGGGCCGTATGACCCCGAGTGCGGCCACCGCTTCAACCACCACAAGCTCCTCATCGACCCCTACGCCAAGGCGATCGACGGCGAGGTGCGCTGGGAGCTCGGCAGCACGCTGCCCTACATCCCCGACGACTCGGAGACCGCGGACCTCGAGCCCGACGACGACGACGACGCCGAAGCGATGCCCAAGGGCCTCGTCATCGACCCGTGGTTTGACTGGGAGGGCGACGTCGCGCCGGACACGCCCTGGAACCAGACCGTCATCTACGAGACCCACGTCAAGGGCTTCACGAAGCTTCACCCGGACGTGCGCGAGGATCTCCAGGGCACGTACGGCGGGCTGGCCTCGCCGCCGGCGCTGAAGTACCTCAAGGAGCTCGGCGTCACGGCGGTCGAGCTGCTACCGGTGCATCACATCGCCGACGAGCACTTCCTCATCGACAGGGGGCTGTCGAACTACTGGGGCTACAGCTCGATCGGCTACCTCTCGCCGCACTCCGACTACGCGGCCACCGGGTCCACGGGCGAGCAGGTGCGCGAGTTCAAGGGGATGGTGAAGGCGCTGCACAAGGCCGGCATCGAGGTGATCCTCGACGTCGTCTACAACCACACGGCGGAGGGCAACCACCTCGGCCCGATGCTCGCGTTCAAGGGCATCGACAACGCGACGTACTACCGGCTCATGCCCGACGACCCGCGCTTCTACATGGACTTCACGGGCACCGGCAACTCGCTGAACCCCGTCCACCCGAGCGTCCTGCGGCTCATCATGGACTCGCTGCGCTACTGGGTCATCGACTGCCACGTCGACGGCTTTCGCTTCGATCTCGCGAGCGCGCTGGCCCGCGAGCTGTACGACGTCGACCGCCTGAGCGCGTTCTTCGACACGATCCACCAGGACCCGGTCCTGTCGCAGGTCAAGCTCATCGCCGAGCCGTGGGACGTCGGGCCCGGCGGCTACCAGGTCGGCAACTTCCCGGTGCTGTGGACCGAGTGGAACGGGATCTACCGCGACTCGATGCGCGACTTCTGGCGCGGCCACGAGAACGTCGGGGCGTTCGCCCAGCGTCTGACCGGCTCCAGCGACCTCTACTCGCGCGACGGTCGCCAGCCCGCGGCCTCGATCAACTTCGTCACGGCGCACGACGGCTTCACGCTCGCCGACCTCGTCTCGTACAACGAGAAGCACAACGAGGACAACCTCGAGGACGGCAACGACGGCACCGACGACAACCGCTCGTGGAACTGCGGCGTCGAGGGGCCGACGGACGACCCCGAGGTGCTCGAGCTGCGGGCGCGCCAGCAGCGCAACATCCTCACGACGCTCATGCTGTCCCAAGGCGTGCCGATGCTGCTCGGCGGCGACGAGTTCTCGCGTTCGCAAGGCGGCAACAACAACGCCTGGTGCCAGGACAACGAGATCTCGTGGTACTCGTGGGAGCACGACGCCGAGCAGCTCGAGATGCTCGAGTTCACCAAGCGCGTGATCGCGCTGCGCCAGGCGCACCCGGTCTTCCGCCGGCGCCACTTCCTGCGCGGCGAGGCGACCGGCAACGGCGCGCTGCCCGACGCGTGGTGGTTTCGCCCCGACGGGCGCAAGATGACCCAGCGCGACTGGGGCAGCGGCGATCGCCACGTCGTCGGCCTGTTCCTCAACGGGCACGAGTTCCCGTACCGGGGGCGGCGGGGCGAGCAGATCATCGACGACTCGTTCCTGCTGCTCATCAACGCCCACCACGACGACGTCACGTTCACGCTACCGGCCCGGCGCTGGGGGCAGAAGTGGGCGATCGAGCTCTCGACCGCCGATCCGCAGGCGGTGGCGGGCTCGCAGACCTGGGTCGCGCGCTCGCGCTTCGAGACGCTCGCGCGCTCGGTGACCGTGTTCAAGCGCATCGACCCCGCGACGTAGGTTGGCCGAGCTGCGCGCCACCTATCGCCTGCAGCTGGGGCCGGGGATGCGCTTCGACGACGTCCGCGCGCTCGTGCCGTACCTGCGCGACCTCGGCGTCTCGCACCTGTACCTCTCGCCGTCGCTGACCGCGCGGTCGGGCTCGACGCACGGCTACGACGTCGTCGACCCGACGCGTGTCTCCGAGTCGCTCGGCGGGGAGTCCGCGCTGCGCGCGCTGGCGGGCGAGGGGCTCGGGATCATCCTCGACATCGTCCCCAACCACATGGGGACGGGCGACGAGAACCGCTGGTGGTCCGACCCGGACGAGCGCGTGCGCGTCTTCGACGTCGATCCTTCGACGGGCCATTACCGGCGCTTCTTCGACATCGACGATCTCGCCGGTGTGCGCGTCGAGGACCCGTCGGTGTTTGACCTCACGCATGCGAAGGTGCTGGCGCTCGTGGCGGACGGCGTCGTCGACGGCCTGCGGATCGACCACCCCGACGGGCTCGCGGACCCGGCCGGCTACCTCGAGCGGTTGCGCGACGCCGGTGCGGAGCGGGTGTGGATCGAGAAGATCCTGCATCCCGGCGAGGCGCTGCGCGACTGGCCGGTCGAGGGGACCGTCGGCTATGAGTTCCTCAACGACGTGCAGGGCGTGTTCATCGACCCCGCGGGCGAGGCGCCGCTGACGGAGCTGTACGCGTCGCTCGTCGGCGACGCGCGCTCGTTTGCGGAGATCGCGCTGGAGGCGCAGCTCGAGCAGGCGCGCGGCACGTTCTCGCGCGAGGTCTCGCGGTTGCGGCGGATCCACGATCCGGGTGAGCTGGAGGAGGCGCTGGCGCGGTTGCCGGTCTACCGCACGTACGTCCGCGACGGGGAGGTCCACCCCGACGACCTCGCGGCCCTCGACGCTGCCGGGCGCCCCGACCTCTTCGACGGCGCGCCCGAGGAGTTCGTCTCGCGCTTTCAGCAGACCTCCCCGCCCGTGACGGCGAAGGGCATCGAGGACACGGGCTTCTACCGCTACCTGCGCCTGCTCGCCTTGAACGACGTCGGCAACGACCCTGGCCGCTGGGGCATCTCGGTCGACGAGTTCCACGCGGCGAACCTCGCGCGGGCGGAGCGCTTCCCGCGCGGCCTGCTCACCACCCAGACGCACGACACGAAGCGCTCCGGCGACGCCCGCGCGCGGCTGGGCGCGCTGAGCGCCATGGCTTCGCAGTGGGAGTCGCATGTGCGCCGCTGGTATGAGCTGACCGAGCCGCTCGTCTGCGACGGCGCGCCGGACGCCCACGAGCGCTACCTCGTCTTCCAGACGCTCGTCGCCGTGTGGCCCATCACGCCCGAGCGGCTTGAGGGCTACATCGAGAAGGCGCTGCGCGAGGCGAAGCGCAACACGAACTGGGTCGACCAGAACCGCTCGTGGGAGTCGCGCGCGAAGGCGTTCGCCGTGGGGCTCCTGACGTTCGGGCCGTTCCTCGAGGACTTCCTACCGTTCGTCGAGGACGAGGTCGCGGTCGCCGGCGAGCGCTCGGCGCTCGGGCAGCTGCTCCTGAAGCTCACGGTCCCCGGGATCCCGGACGTCTACAACGGCGACGAGCTCATCGACCTCTCGCTGGTCGACCCCGACAACCGCCGCCCGGTCGACTGGGACGCGCGCCGCGCCGCGCTGGCCGGCTTGCGGGCCGGCGACCCGCCGACGCGCGCGACGATGAAGCTCCACGTCATCGCCCACGCGCTCGCGCTGCGCGCCCGCCGCCCGGAGCCGTTCGCCGGCGCCTACGAGCCGCTCAAAGCCGGCCCCGACGTCGTCGCGTTCACCCGCGGAGCGGGGGCCGAGGTCCTCGTCGTCGTCGCGCTCCGCGAGCCCGAGCTCGGCGCGACGCTCGACGTCCCGGCCGGCCGCTGGCGCGACGTCCTGACGGACGAGGAGCACGACCTCGCCGGCCCGACGCCGGCGCTCTCGCTCGCCGAGCCGCACGGCTTCGCGCTGCTCGAGCGCCAGTAGCCACCGGCGCGGCCGTCGGCGCTCAGTGGTTCGAAACGGCCCTATATGGGCCGTTTTGAACCACTGAGCCCGGGCCGCGGTGCGCGGGTCAGCCGGCGGCTGCCGCCGCGAGCAGCTCGTCGCGCGACGCGAGCTTCACGCGCGGGCGACGTGCGCTGCGGCCGCTTGCCAGCTCCAGGCGGTCGATCGCGCGCCAGCCGTCGGCGCTGACGAGGCCCGGCGCGCGCTCGGCGAGCAGGGCGTCGATCGCGTCGCGACCGGGCGCGGGCGGCGCGGGCAGGTCGGAGAGGTCCTCGACGAGGCAGGTCACGGTCTCCTCGGCGTCGCGCTTGTTCGTGCCGAGGATCCCGGTCGGGCCGCGCTTGATCCAGCCGACGGCGTAGACGCCCGGGACGCACGAGCCGTCAGGCGCGTGTACGCGGCCGTCCTCGTTGGGCAGGACGAAACTGGCGATCGTCGAACGGCACGCCGGGCAGCGGCACGGCGCGGTAGCCGACCGAACGCAGGACGAGCCCGCATTCGATCGTCTCGACGCCCTCGCCGTCGCAGGACCGCGCGCGCAGGGCGCCGTCTGCGGAGCGCACGAGCTCGTTGCGGCAGACGTCGATCGCCTCGACCCGCCCGTCGCCGCGAATGGCCACCGGCGAGCGCAGGAAGCGCAGCGCGATCCTGCGCGCCGCGCGGTCGCGCGCGGGCCGCGCCGCGAACTCCTGCAGCAGACGGACGTTCGTGCGGGCCGTGAACGTCGCATGGTCGGCAAGCCACTCGCGGGAGACCGCGTCGAGCTCGACGTCGCCGACATCCAGGTCGACGCCGTCGAGGTGCCCGAGCTCGCGCAGCTCCGCGCTGGTGAACGCCGCCTGCGCGGGACCGCGCCGGCCCAGCACGACGACCTCCTCGATCCTGCTCGCACGCAGCGCGTCGAGCGCGTGATCGGCGATGTCCGTGCGCGCGAGCTCCTCCACGCTGCGCGTCAAGAGGCGCACGACGTCGGCCGCGACGTTGCCGTTGCCGATGACGACCGCGCGCGTGCACGAGAGGTCGAAGTCGAGGTCGCGGTAGTCCGGGTGGCCGTTGTACCAGGCGACGAGCTCCGTGGCGGCGCGGGATCCGGGCAGCTCCTCGCCGGGGATCCCGAGCGTCTTGTCGGTCTGCGCGCCCGTCGCGTAGATGACGGCCGAGTAGTGGCGCATGAGCTCGTCGTGGGTGACGTCGGTGCCGACCTCGACGTTGCCGAGAAAGCGGCAGCCGCGCGCGAGCGTCTGGCGCTGGAAGGTGTCCTGCAGGCGCTTGATCTCCTGGTGATCGGGCGCGACGCCGCCGCGCAAGAGTCCCCACGGCGTGGGCAGCCGCTCGATGAGGTCGATCTCCGCGTCGCCGCGGGCGCGCAGCAGGCACGCGGCAGCGAACGCGCCCGCCGGCCCGGCGCCGACGATCGCCACCCTCGGCGCCATCAGGCGCTCCGCCCTGCCGTGCTGAGCTCGGCGAAGAAGAGCGTGTTGAGCTCCAGCGCGTAGTCGTGCTTGTCGGGGATCTCCGCCTCGGCGTAGATCGCGTCGACGGGGCACGCCTCGACGCACGCATCGCAGTCGATGCAGACGGCGGGGTCGATGTAGAGCTGCTCCGCCGTCTCGAAGTCCGGGGCGCCCGGCTTGGGGTGGATGCAGTCCACGGGACAGACCTCGATGCACGAGTCGTCCTTGATGCAGCTGCCGACGATGACGTAGGTCATGCCCACAGGCTACATACCTGCGAATCCCGAGTGCATATCGACCCAATACGCGGGGCCTGCGATCCACTGCCACGGGTTCGGACCGCGCGGGCAGCGGACCGGGGGGCGATGCGCGCAGATAGCCCCAATACGCGGGGCCTGCGATCCACTGCCACGGGTTCGGACCGCGCGGGCAGCGGACCGGGGGGCGATGCGCCTTGACCCGGGATGGGTGCCGGGGTGGGCCGTCGGTCGCGCCCGGCATACTGCGCGCCGTGAGAACGACCGTCCAGCTCGCGGTCCTCGTCGCGCTCGTGGCGGTGCCGGCGCCGGCTGCCGGGGCGCAGGCGCCCGCGTTCGCGGTCATCGACGCGAGCGTGAGCCCGCGGCAGGCGTACGTCGCGGGCGCGCCCGTGCGGATCGCGTTCGCGATCGAGGCGGCCACCCGGCAAACCCTCCAGGTCGACATCGTCCGCCAGGCCACCCGCAAGCCCGTCCGGCGCCTCGCGCTGGCCGCGCCCGCCGAGCCCGGCGTGGCGCAGCGCCTGCAGTGGAACGGGATCACCGGCGGTGGGGAGGTCGCGCCGAACGGGACCTACCGCGTGCGCATCCGCTCGCCCGACGGAACCGCGCGCAACGCCGGCACGTTCACCCTGCGCAGCCACATCTACCCGATCCGCGGCGCGCACTACGACCGCGGCCCGATCGGCGCCTTCGGCGTAGGGCGCAACGGCGGGCGCACGCACCAGGGCTTTGACGTCAACGCCGCCTGCGGGACGAAGCTCGTCGCGGCGAGGGGAGGCAGGGTCGTCCGATCGGACTACGACCCGGTGCTCTACGGCAACGTCGTCATCGTGCGCGGCGAGCGCACACAGCGCGACTACTGGTACTCGCACCTCGAACGCCCGTCGGCGCTGCGCGTGGGCGACCGCGTGCGCACCGGCTCGCGGATCGGGCGCATCGGCGCGACCGGAAACGCCCGCACGATCGGCTGCCACTTGCACTTCGAGATCCGCCGCCGCGGGGTCCCGATCGACCCGGCGCCGGAGCTGCACGCCTGGGACGCGTGGAGCTGATCGGCAGCTCGGCACGGGCGCGCGCGCCGGGTTCAGGGCGTGCCCGACCGGCGCGACCGCGTCCCGTGCGACGTTCTGCCGCGTCGCAGCCGTTGCCGGGGCAGCGCTTCGCTCAGGCCGCGACCAGGCATAGCTGCTCGCAGCGCGCCCGCAGGCGCTCGAGGCAGCGCGCGCGCGTCGGCCCGATCGAGCCGATCGGCATGCCCAGCGCGTCGCTGATCTCGGCGTAGCTCGCGGGCGGGTCGGCGGCGAGCAACCGCACGAGCGCTTGGTCCTCGGGGCGCAGCAGCGACACCGCCTGCCACAGCAGCGAGTCGCGCTCGCCGCGCAGAAGCTCGTCGTCGAGGGCTGCGTTGTGGTCCGGCGGCTCGGGCAGGTCGTCGCCGTAGGGGATCGCGGACTTCGAGCTCTCGATGATCCGCAGGCACTCGCGGCGTGCCGTCGTCGCGAGCCATGCGCCGACGGCGTCGGGGTTCTTGATCGTCCCGAGATGCTGGACGAGCTTCAGCCATGTGCCCTGGACGACATCGCCGGCGTCGGCGTGGCTGAGCCGGTGGCTACGGGCGATCGACCACACGAGGCCGCCGAAGCGCGCGACAAGCTCGCGCCAGGCAAGGTCGTTTCCGGCGGCGGCGGCGCTGACGATCTCGGCGACGTCGCTGCGCGGGGCGGGCCGTGTGTCTGTCGGGATGAGTGCTAGCGGGCTCATGACGGTCCTCTGGTCAGTTGCCAGGCCACGGTCCTCGATGGCGGTAACCGCTCGCCAACATCCGGCAACCGCTCGGCAACCGGCCGGTCGGTGGATGTCCGCGCCAACCCTTCGGATGAGGCGCGATCGCTCGTGTGGCCGGCGGATCAGGGCCGCGCGGCGGTGTAGGGTCGGTGCCACGACTGGTGAGATGCACATGGCAACGTTCGGGATCCTCGGTCCAATCGAGCTACGCGCCGGCGATCGGCGCTTCGCCGCGGGGGGACCGCGGCAGGTGGCGCTGCTGGCCTTCTTCCTGCTGCACGCCAACCGCGCCGTCTCCAACGACCAGCTCCAGGACGCGCTGTGGCGCAGCGACGGAACGGACGGGACGAAAGCCGTGCAGATGGCGGTCGCTCGGCTGCGCAAGAGCCTCGAGCCGCTGCACTCCGGCGACGCCGCGAAGCCGGCGCTGCGGACCGTCAGCGGTGGCTACCTGCTGACGGTCGCGCCGGGCCAGCTCGACGCCGACCTGTTCGAGGAGGGCGTCGCGCACGGCCGCGCGCGGCTCGGCGCCGGCGACGCGGCGGGGGCAGCGGAGGCGCTCGAGGCGGCGCTCGCGCTGTGGCGCGGGCCGGCGCTCGCCGAGGTCGCCTTCGAGGACTTCGCCCGACCCGAGATCAGGCGGCTGGAGGAGCTTCGCCTCGGCGCGCTCGAGAGCCGCATCGAGGCCGACCTCGCGCTCGGGCGCCACGCGGACCTCATCGGTGAGCTCGAGCAGCTGAGCGCCGAGCATCCCGAGCGCGAGCGGGCGTCGGGCCAGCTCATGCTCGCGCTCTACCGGGCCGACCGCGCGAGCGACGCGCTCGACGTCTACCAGCGCATCGCCGCCCACCTCAACGGCGAGCTCGGGCTGGCGCCGGGACCGGCCCTGCAGGCGCTGCGCCGGGCGATCGTCGAGCAGTCGCCGTCGCTGCGCCTCGGTGCGGCCGGCGCGTCCGAGGCGCCCGCGTTCGTGCTGCAGCCTGCCATGCGGGCGAGCGAGGGTGCTCCGTTCGTGGGCCGCGGCGACGCCTTCGCCAAGCTCACGCGCATCTTCGACGATGCCGCATCGGGGACCCGGCGGATCGTCATGCTCAGCGGCGAGCCGGGCATCGGCAAGACGCGGCTCGCGACGGAGCTTGGCCTGCATGCGCACGCCAGCGGCGCGATCGTGCTCCACGGCCGCTGCGACGAGGAGCTGCTGCTGCCCCACCAGCCGTTCGTCGAGGCGCTGCGACATTACATCCGCACCGCGGACTCGGCGTCCATCGCCGGCCAGGTCCAGCTCATCAGCGGCGAGCTGCGGCGTGTCGTTCCCGAGCTCGCCGAGCGCATCCCCGGGCTTGCGCAGCCGCTGGCGGGCGACCCCGAAGGCGCGCGCTACCGGCTGTTCGAAGCGGTCGCTGCGCTGCTCTGCGAGGCCGCGTGGCAGAGGCCGCTCGTGCTCGTGCTCGACGACCTGCACTGGGCCGACGATGCGACGCTGCTGCTGCTGAAGTACATCGCGCGCTACCCGCGCGAGGCGCGGCTGATGGTCGTCGGCACGTACCGCGACATGGACGTCGGGCCCGACCATCCGCTCAACGGCGTCCTCGCGGACCTCGCCCGCGAGCAGGTCTACGAGCGGATCGCGCTTGGCGGTCTCGACGAAGGCGCGGTGTCCGAGCTCGTCGGGCGCCACACCGGCGACGCGGCACCGGCGCAGCTGCATCGGATGGTGTTCGAGGAGACGGAGGGCAACGCGTTCTTCGTCGTCGAGATCCTGCGCCACCTCGCGGAGACGGAGGCGCACGGCCAGGTCGCGACGACGCTCTCGCCCCGCGGGCTGCCGCTGCCCGAAGGCGTCCGCGACCTCATCGGCCGCCGGCTCGTGCGGCTGGGCGAGCAGACCAACCGCGTGCTGGGCGTCGCCTCCGTCCTCGGGCGCGAGTTCGAGTTCGAGCTGCTCGAGCCGATCTGCGACATCGGCCAGGACGAGCTCGTCGATGCGCTCGAGCGCGCGGTCCACGCGCAGATCCTCGACGAGTCGGCGACGAGCATCGGCCGCTACGCGTTCTCGCACGCGCTGATCCGCGAGGTGCTCTACGGGGCGCTGGCGCCGACGCGCCGGGCGCTGCTGCATCGCCGAGCCGCGATCGCGATCGAGGACGCGGCGAACCTCGAGCCGCACCTCTCCGAGCTCGCCCACCACTTCGAGCAGGCGAGCTCGGACGACGATCTCGACAAGGCCATCGCCTACGGCGAGCGCGCGGGCGAGCGCGCGGTCGCGCTGCTGGCCTACGAGCAGGGCGCCGCGCACTACCGCCACGCGCTCGAGCTGCTCGGCCGGCGCGGTGCTCCGGACCGCGTCCTGGCGCGCTGCGACCTGACGATCGCGCGCGGGGAGGCGGAGCGAATGGCGGGCGATCCGGCCTACCGGGCCACGCTGCTTCAGGGCGCGCGCATCGCGCTTCAGGCCGGCGACGTCGTGCGGCTCGCGCGCGCGGCGCTGGCCAACAGCCGCGGTTTCAACGCCTCGTCGCAGGGCGTCGATCACGATCGCGTCGCGATGCTGACCGTGGCGCTCGACGAGCTCGGCGATGGCGACAGCCCGACGCGCGCGAGCCTGCTCGCCTTGCTCGCGGTCGAGCTCGTCGCCCACGCCGACTCCTGCCCGCGCGCGCAGCTCGGCGACGAGGCGCTCGCGATGGCGCGGCGCATCGGCGAGCCGCGCACGCTCGCGCATGTGCTCATGCAGCGCGCGATCGCGCAGTGGAATCCGCGCACGCTGCCCGACCGCAGCGCGAGCATGCTCGAGGCATGGCAGCTCGCGGATCGGGTCGGGGAGCCGCTGGTCGCCGCGCACGCGGCGTACTTCGGCTGGCATACCGCACTCGAGGCCGGCGACCTCGCGCTCGCCGATCGCTACCTGGACAGCCTCGGGCAGCTCGTGGGACAGCTCGGGCAGCCGATCGTCGCGTGGTACGAGGCGGTCGCGCGGGCCAAGCGCTGCACGGTCCTGGGCTTGCCGCGCGAGGCCGAGCGGCTGGCGTTCGCCGCGTACGAGCTCGGCACCCGCGCCGGCCAGCCCGACGCGAGCGTCTGGTTTCTCGGCCAGGTCTTCGCCGCGCGCTTCTTGCAGGGCACGCTCGCCGAGGGCGAGCCCAACCTGCCGCGGTTGTTCGAGGCGCCCGGGTCGGCGCCGGCCGTCGGTCCGGAGTTCATGCCGTCGCGGTCGATCCCGCTGCTCGTCGGCGCGGCGATGAGCGCGATCTTCTGTGAGGTCGGGCGCGCGGAGACGGGGCGCAGGCACTTCGACGTCCTCATGGCGGAGCTCGGCGAGCTGCCCTACGACTACTCGACGCTCGCGATCCTCGCGCAGGCCGGCATCGCCTGCGCCCACCTGGGCGACGGACGCCGCGCGGGCCAGATCTACGAGCTGCTCGAGCCCTACGAGGGCCAGTTCGTCAACACGGGCTCGTCGTGGTTCGGCGCGGTCTCGCATCATCTCGCGCTCATGTGCGCGACGATGGATCGGCCTGGCGAGGCGGACGCGCAGTTCGCCGCGGCCGAGGCCGCCTACCGGGAGCTCGGCGCCGAATCGTGGCTCGTGCGCTGTCGCCTGGACTGGGCGGGCGCGCTCGTGGCGCGGGCGGACGGCGACCTCGAGCTGGCGGGTGGGCTGCTTGACGAGGCGCTCGCCGGCGCGCGCAAGCTCGAGCTGCCGCGGATCGAGGCGCGCGCGGAGGCGCTGCGCGAGCGCGCGGCGGTGCGGCCGTCATGACGCACGGCACCGAAGTGTGTCGATCTGATCGGTCTTGGACCGAGTAGATCGACACACCCCGCCGTAGGACAGCTACCTCGACCACGAGGCCTGCGCCCGCCGACTACCATCAGCGCTCCTGCCCGGCGCGAAACCACGCCCGCGCGGCCGTGTAGATCAACCAGACCTTCTGCGGAGGAACGCTCTATGGCATTCGAAGTTGGACAGCGCGTCATCGCTGAGAAGTCGGGCCGGCGCAAGCGCACGGCGCGCGCCCCGATGCGCCCGCCGCGCCACGGCATCGTCAAGCAGGTCATGCGCGGAGACCCCAACCCGCGCTACGAGATCCTCTGGGACGAGGGCGTCACGACGATCTTCTCGCCGCAAAACGGCGGCCTCACGCTGGACCCCAACCAGGAAGAGCGGATCGAAGCCAGGTCGAAGTAGGCGCTGGCCTAGCCCGCGTCGAACGCCTTGCGCACGGCCTCGAGCGCGGGCTTGGGCTTGTTGTCGAAGTCATAGAGGCCCTTCTCGTTGAGACCGGGCGTCAGCCGCAGGTCCGGCCGGCGCTCGGCGATCGAGCCGCCGACGAAGTCCGGGCGCAGCGCGTAGTCGCGCAGCGACCAGACGAGCGTGCCGCTGAGGCCGGGCTCGCGGCTCAGCTGGCGGATGCGGCGCGCGAGCAGCCGCGCTTGGAACGTCAGGCTGCCGAACGCGTCGCCCGCCATCCGCGGGCTGCCGACCGCCCCGAGCTCGGTGACGACGAGCGGCTTGTCTGCGAACAGCCCGCGCAGCTTCGCGATGCGCTCGGAAGCGAGCGCCGCCTGGCCGGCCGCCGACGCCGGGCCCTCGTACCAGCCGATGTAGTCCGTCACGCCGATCGCGTCGAGCTCGGAGAACAGGAGGCCGTCGGAGCGCGGGAGCTCCGAGCCCCAGAGGTCGGCCGCGACGGGGCGGCCGGGATCGGCCTCGTGCAGGCGCCGCGCGGTCCGCGCGACGTACACCTGCTGCCCCGGATGGCCCTGCCCCGGCGCCTCGTTCGTCAGCGTCCAGGCGAGGATCGACGCGTGCGTCCAGCTCTGCTCCGCCGCGCGCAGCGCGCGGTCGCGCGCCTCGGCGATCTTGCGCTCCGTCGTCGCCCGCCAGCGGCCCGCGGGCTCCCACGGGCCGATCTCCTGCCAGACGAAGATGCCGGCTTCGTCGAGGCGCTCGAGCATGCTCTGGGCCAGCGGCATCTGCGAGCGCGTGGCGTTCGCGGCGATCGCGCGCAGCCCGGCGATGAGCTGCGTCTCGTGAAATGGCGTCATCGCGTCGCCGTGGCCGCGCGCGTCGGCGGGCAGCGCCGCGCCGCGCAGCTGCAGCGGATCGCCGTTGACGTAGAGGCCGTCGCCGTCCCATGTGATCTCGCGCAGGCCGACGCGCTGCTCGATCGCCGCCTCGCCGGGGACCTCGACGCGCAGCGTGTAGCGGTCCGGTCGCTCGGGCGACCACAGGGCGGGGTCGTCGATGACGACCGAGCCGCGGATCGTGCGCGACTCGCCCTCCGGGACGGTCACGTCCCCAAAGCGCAGGGCGTGGCGAGCGCCGCCGCGGCTGAGCGCGCCGGTCAGCGCCCGCGGCGGCGCGCTCGCGGTGCGTCGCAGGCGCACGCTGACGTCGACGCGAGCCCGGCCGCCGTCATCCAGGCGCGTGCGCAGATGCAGCGCGCCGAGCTGGCTCGGGCCGACCCGCGCGAGCGTCACCGGCCGGTGCAGCCCGCCGTAGTTGAACCACGCGCGCTGCCAGTCCTCGTCGGCCTGGCGCTCGGGGTCGCGCCAGTCGACGCGCACCGCGACGGTGTGGCGGCCCTTCGAGAGCGCCGCTCGAGCCGAGAACGGCTCGTACGCGCCGGTGTGACGACGCAGCAGCTCGCCGTCGACGTACACCCGGGCGCGATGGTGGGCGGACTCGAACGACAGCGCGTAGCGCCCGTCCTGCGGAGCCGCGATCTCGCGGGCGTACCAGCCGACGCTGCCGTCGTACGCGCGCCGGCCCGCGGCGCCGCTGTGGGCCCCGGCGTTCGCCGCATGCGGGATCGTGACGTCGCGCCCGCGCCAGTCGCCGTCGGCCCAGCCGCGATCGAGGCCGAGGTTGTCCGGGTCGGCGCGGTAGCGCCAGCGCGTGAGCGCGATCGCGCGGCTGCCGTTCGGGCCGGCGCCCAGCTCCCGCAGGGCGCGCTCGGCCGCGCTGCCCCGGTCGGGGCCGTTGTCGTCGCCGCCGCCGAGCACGACGACGAGCCCGACGGCGCAGCCGGCGAGGACGATGCAGGCGAGGGAGATCGTGAGCAGTCGTGACATGGGATCGCGGCTGCCGCAGCTCCGCAGATGGCACAACGTACGCCGCGGGCGACAAGTCGCGCGACGATAGGATCGCGCGGCCCTGAGCACGCGCGTCCTGATCCTGTCGTGGGAGTACCCGCCGATCGTCGCGGGCGGGCTCGCGCGGCATGTGTCCAAGCTGTCCGAAGCGCTCGTGCGCGCGGGCGTCGAGGTGCACGTCCTGACGCGCGGCGGGCGCTCGCGCGAGCGCGCACCGTCGTCGTCGGAGACCGTCGCGGGGGTCGTCGTGCACCGCGTGCCCGAGGACCCGATGCCGCTCGACCTCGACGCCTTCGTCGCCTGGGTCGAGGGCATGAACTCGCACATGCACGCGGCGGGCCGCCAGCTCGGCAAGCGGCTGCGCTTCGATCTCGTCCACGGCCACGACTGGCTCGTCGCGGGCGCGGCGGCTGCGCTCGCGACCCGGCTGCGCTGCCCATACGTCACGACGATCCACGCCACCGAGTACGGCCGCCACCAGGGCTGGGTCGACAAGCATCCGCAGTCCTACATCCACGGCATCGAGACGTGGATGGCTGGCCGCGCGGAGCGCGTCATCACGTGCTCGCACTACATGCGCGGCCACGTCGCCGACGTGTTCGCGATCGGGGAGGAGCGGGTCACCGTCATCCCCAACGGCATCGACCGCGGCGACCTGCACCCCGTCGCCGATCTCGACGCGCTGCGCGCGACGTTCGCGGCGCCCGACGAGCGGCTCGTCCTGCTCGTCGGCCGGCTCGTCTACGAGAAGGGCTTTCAGCTCGCGCTCGACGCGCTGCCGCAGGTCATCCGCCGCTCGGGACGCGTGCGCTTCCTCGTCGCGGGGTCGGGCACGCACGAGGCGGAGCTGCGCGAGCAGTCGCGCCGCCTCGGGCTCGACGAGCACGGCACGTTCATGGGCTGGATCGGCGACGACGTCCTGCACTCGCTGTACCGGATCGCCGACCTGTGCGTGGTGCCGAGCATCTACGAGCCGTTCGGTCTCGTCGCGCTGGAGGCGATGGCGAGCGGCTGCCCGTGCATCGTCGCCGACACGGGCGGACTGCGCGAGGTCGTCCCGAACGCCGACGTCGGCCTGCGCTTTCGCTCGCGCAACCCGCGCGCGCTCGCGACGATGATGCGCCGCGTGCTCGACGACGACGCGCTGCGCGACCGGCTCGTCGCCGAGGCGTCGGTGCACGTCCTGCGCTTCGACTGGAACGACGTGGCCCGGCAGACGGTGGAGGTCTACGAAGAGCTCGCGGGCGCCGGCGCGGATGCCGGCCGTGCGCGGCTGCGGCCTGCCTGAGCGGCTCGGGCTACTCCGCCGCGTCGGAGCGGCGCTTGCGTCCCCAGCGGCCGGCGCTCTTGTCGTCGGCGTGCTTGTCGCCGCGGCCGGAGACCATCGAGACGACGATGCAGACCGTCGCGATCGCCGGCATGAGCACGGCGAACGTAAAGAGCAGGCCGATGCTGTCCGTCCAGGCCTGGCTGAGAGCGATGAGCGGCGCGAGGTCCATGCGCGGGGAGAATACTTGCCATGGCAGCGCGCCGGCCCGGCGACCCACCTGGAGGAGCACATGCGCAGGACCATCTTCGCGACGGCTGTACTCGTGCTCGTGCTCGCGGGCTCGGCGCGCGCGCAGGACACGACGATCTCCGCGTCCCTTGCGCCCAACGCGCCGGCCGTCGGAACGCTGCTGCATGTGGGCGTCGACGGCGCGGCGCCGGAGCTTGCCGGCGCCCTGCCGGAGTCGCTGACGATCGGCCTGCAGCGCGGCTTTGAGCTCGACGTCATGGCGGTCCGCGCGCGCTGCGACGCCAACCACGCGCGGATCGGCGACTGCCCGAAGGCGAGCCGGATCGGCAGCGGCCAGGCGCTCGCGCACGCGAGCGGGCTCCTGAACGCCGAGATCCCGGCGACCATCGCGATCTTCCTCGCCGATCGGGTGAACGCGCGCGACCTCGCGAGCGTCGTCATGCGGGTGGACGCCGCCGGCCAGTCGCGCGCCGTGAGCGCCCGGCTCGTCAAGCGGGCGACCGGGCGGTTCGGCTACGAACTGCGCGCCGCGGGCTTCGCGGCGACGATCCCGACGTTCCCCGGCGTCGTCTTCTCCCTGCGCTTCCTGGCGCTCGACATCGTCGCGCGGCGCACGGTCACGCAGACCGTCGTCAAGCGGGTGCGGATCACGCGCAACGGCAAGCGCGTGACGGTGCGGCGCAAGGTCAAGCGCCGGGTGCGCCACGATCTCATCCGCAACCCGACGGGGTGCGCCGGAAGCTGGAGCGCCCGCGTGACGGTCCGCATCTCCGGCACCGACCGCCACCGCGACCTGGCGATCCCGTGTTCCGCGGCGTAGTCGCGTGCGCGGCGTGCGCGCTGCTCGCCGGACTCGTGACGGCAGGGCCCGCCGCGGCGGCGAAGACGCTCGTCAGCTACGAGGAGTCGGGCGGGATCGCCGGGACCAGGACGTCGTTGTCGGTGACCATCGGTGGCAGCGCGCGCGTCACGACGAGCCGCTCGCGGGGGATCAGCCGCTTCAAGCTCACGCGCACGGAGCTGCACGCGCTCAAGCGCGACCTGCGGGCGGCCCGCTTCTCGAGGCTGCGCTCGCTGTATGACAGCGAGGTCCCGATCTCCGACGGGATCGCCCAGACCGTGCGCTACGCCGGCCACCGCGTGACGGTGAGCACGGGCGCCCGGCCACCGGCGCGCCTGCGCCGCGTGCTCGAGCGCCTCAGCCGCCTTGCCGCGCGCGGCGAGTGACAGCCTCGCCGGCGGCCGCATGACACCATCCCGCGCCATGACGGCCGGCGCCGAGGACATCGTCAGAGCTGCGAGCGCGCTGGCCTCGCGGCTGCCGTGGCCCCTCGGCGTGCTCGCCCGGCTCGCCTACAACTACCGCTGGAGCTGGCTCGCGGACGGGCCGGACGTCTTTCGCGCCGTCGACCCGGACCGCTGGCGCGCGTGCGGGCGCAACCCCGTGCGACTGCTCCAGGAGACCTCTGCCGAGGCGCTCCTGCGGGCGGCGGCGGACGGATCGCTCGTCGCGCGCGCCGAGCAGCTCGAGCGCGCGCTGCTCGCGGACCTCGCCCGTCCCGCCGCCACCGGCGTCGTGGCCGAGGAGCGCCCGGTCGCCTTCTTCTGCGCCGAGCACGGGGTGCACGTCTCGCTGCCGATCTACGCGGGCGGGCTCGGCGCGCTGGCCGGCGACATCCTCAAGGAGGCGTCCGATCGCGCGCTGCCGTTCGTCGCGGTCGGCCTGATGTACCGCTTCGGCTACTTCCGCCAGCGCGTCGACCACACCGGCTGGCAGCAGGAGACCTGGGTGCCGACGGATCCGGAGCGCTCGCCGGCGGTCCTCGTGACGGTCGGCGACGAGCGCGCTCCGCTGCGCGTCACCGTGCCGGTCGGCCGGGACCTCGTCACCGCGCAGGTGTGGCGCGTGGACGTCGGGCGGGTACCGCTGTACCTCCTGGACACCGACCTCGCCGAGAACACGCGGGTCGCCCGCTGGATCACCGCTCGCCTGTACGACAGCGACGCGGACACGCGGCTCGCGCAGTACGTCCTGCTGGGCGTGGGCGGGGCGGCGGCGCTGCGCGCGCTGGGGATCACGCCGGGCGTCGTGCACATGAACGAAGGGCATGCCGCCTTCGCGGCGCTCGAGATGACCCGCGAGGTCGTCGAGGCGGGACGGGACTTTCGCACCGCCTTCGACGAGGTCCGCCGGCGCACGGTGTTCACGACGCACACGCCCGTGCCGGCCGGCAACGACACGTACCCGGCCGATCAGGTGCGCCGCGTGCTGGGGCCGCTCGCGACGTCGCTTCGCACCGGCGCGGACGAGATCATCCGGCTCGGGCGCACGCGCCCCGACGACGAGGGCGAGCCGTTCGGCGTGACGCAGTTCGCCCTGCGCGCGAGCCGTAGCGCCAACGGCGTGAGCGCGCGCCACGGCGGGGTCTCGCGCGGGATGTGGCGCTCGCTGTGGCCCGAGCGCGACGTCGACGACGTACCGATCGGCCACGTCACCAACGGCGTGCATGTGCCGTCGTGGGTGGGCGCGCCGATCTGCCGCCTGCTCGACCGCCACCTCGGGGAAGGCTGGCCGCTGCGAGCCGGCGACCCCGCGACGTTCGACGCGCTCGATGCCGTGCCGCCCGCCGACCTGTGGGCGGTGCGCTGCGAGCAGCGGCGCCTGCTCGTCGAGTACGTCCGCGACCGCAGCCAGCTCCAGCGGATCGCGCGCGGCGAGCCGCGCGAGCAGGTCGAGGCGGCGGCCAAGGCCTTCGATCCGGAGGTGCTGACGATCGGCTTCGCGCGGCGCCTGGCGACGTACAAGCGCCTGAACCTGCTGCTGCACGACGTGCAGCGCAGCTTCGCGCTCCTGCGCGGCGAGCGCCCCATCCAGCTGCTGCTGGCCGGCAAGGCGCACCCGCGCGACGACGGCGGCAAGCGGCTCGTGCAGGAGCTGTTCGCCGCGCGATCGCAGCAGCGCGCGTTCGAGCGCGTCGTGTTCCTCGAGGACTACAACCTCAGCGTCGCGTCGCGGCTCGTGCGCGGCTGCGACCTGTGGATCAACGTGCCGCGCCCGCCGCTTGAGGCCAGCGGGACGAGCGGCATGAAGGTCGCGGTCAACGGCGGCCTGCAGCTGAGCGTGCTCGACGGCTGGTGGGCGGAGGGCTACGACGGAACCAACGGCTGGGCGCTCGACGGGTCGATCGACGACGACCACGCGGCTCAGGACGCGCGCCACGCCGGCGAGCTGTACCGGCTGCTCGAGGACGAGATCGTGCCGGAGTTCTACGACCGCGACGCGGCCGGTCTGCCGATCGCGTGGATCGAGCGCATGAAGCGCTCGATGAAGACGCTCATCCCCGCGTTCTCGGCGACGCGGATGGTGTCGGAGTACGAGCAGAGCATCTACCGTGGGTCGTAAGGACGAATCCAGACGTAGCGGCTCATCGGTGCGCGAAAGGCCCTGTAGGTCGCCACCGGCCCCGTCCGCTCGTCCCGGGCGAAGAGGTACGGCTCCTCGCCGAGGATGCCGACCGCGAGGTGATGCAGGCGATTCGCGAGCAGATGGCCGAGCTGGCGCCGGAGGCTGAGCACTGAGGTGGTGCGTGGCGCTGCGCGGCGGCAAGCTCGCGCGCGGCTGACGCGTAGGCTGCGCGATCGTGAGCTTCGCCCCCGGACCGCCGCTGACCGATACCGCCGTGCGCATCGTGTTGCTGGGCAGCGGCGAGCTGGGTCGGGAGGTGGCGATCGAGGCGCTGCGGCTCGGGTGCGAGGTGCTCGCGGTCGACCGCTACCCGGGCGCGCCCGCGATGCAGGTCGCGCAGCGCCACGTCGTGATCGACATGACCGATCCTGCCGCGCTGCGGGGCGTGCTGGAGGCCGAGCGCGCGCGACCGTGCGCGCAGCTGCTGGTCGTGCCCGAGCTCGAGGCGATCGCGACGTCCGAGCTCGTCGCGCTCGAACGGGAGGGGCTGCACGTCGTGCCGACGGCCCGCGCCGCGCGCTTGACGATGGACCGCGAGGGCATCCGCCGGCTCGTCGCCGAGGAGCTCGGAGCGAAGACGTCCGCGTACCGCTTCTGCGACACGGAGGAGGAGGTCCGCGACGCGGTCGCCGCGCTCGGCACGCCGTGCGTGATCAAGCCGGTGATGTCCTCCTCGGGCAAGGGACAGTCGGTGATCGGCGACGAGGGCGAGGTCGCCGCGGCGTGGACGTACGCCCAGGCCGCCGGCCGCGTGGGCGCGGGCCGCGTCATCGTCGAGGCGTTCGTCGAGTTCGACTACGAGATCACGCTGCTGACGATCCGCCACGCCGGCGGCACGTCGTTCTGCGCGCCGATCGGCCACCTCCAGGAGGACGGCGACTACCGCGAGAGCTGGCAGCCGCACGCGATGTCCGCGGCTGCGCTGGACGGTTCGCGCGAGCTCGCCCGGCAGGTGACCGACGCGCTCGGCGGGACCGGGATCTTCGGCGTCGAGCTGTTCGTGCGCGGCGACGAGATCCTCTTCAGCGAGGTCTCCCCGCGCCCCCACGACACGGGCATGACGACGATGGCGACCCAGGCGCTGAGCGAGTTCGCGCTGCATGTTCGCGCGATCCTCGGCCTGCCGGTCCCCGTCGGCGAGGTTCCGCTGCTGTCGGCGGGCGCGTCGGCGGTCTGCCTGGCCACCGCGTACGGCGACGCGCCGTCGATCACCGGCGTGGCGGAGGCCATGGCGGTCGATCCGAGCGTCGACGTCCGCGTGTTCGCCAAGCCCGACGCGCGACCCAACCGCCGGATGGCCGTCGCGCTCGCGCGCGGCGAGGACGCCGATGTGGCGCGGCGGACGGCCCGCGCAGCGGCCGCCTGCCTGCGCGTCGGCTGAGCGCCGGGACCGCGGCCACGGGGTCGGGCCGGCTCGCG
Organism: uncultured Actinomycetes bacterium; assembly: GCA_963810605.1. Lineage (GTDB taxonomy): Bacteria > Actinomycetota > Thermoleophilia > Solirubrobacterales > Solirubrobacteraceae > CADCVQ01. The sequence continues at coordinate 118,555 of CAWEOF010000011.1, read as the reverse complement.
TCGATCCAGCAGGGGACTCCGGCGGCGCAAAGCTCGTAGCCTGGGCGCCATGCGCCTAGCCACCTTCCTGCCGCCCGGCCAGACGACGCCCCGCGCGGGGGAGGTCCACGACGACGAGGTCGTGTCGTTCGTCGTCAAGCGCGAGACCGTGCTCGAGCGCTTGCGCACCGCCGACTACGACCCGGCGATCGGCGATCCGTACAAGCTCGAGGACGTCACGCTGCTCGCGCCGGTCCCGCGCCCGCGCGCGATCTTCGGCATCGGCCTGAACTACGCCGCGCACGCCGCCGAGCAGGGCAAGGACCCGCCCGAGTTCCCGATCGTCTTCATGAAGCTCCCGAGCTCGAGCGCGCCGCCGTTCGGAGCCGTCACGTGCCCGGACGTCGTCAAGCGCTTGGACTACGAGGGTGAGCTCGCCGTCGTCATGGGGGCCGACGCGAAGATCGCGGGCTACGCGGTCGCCAACGACGTCAGCGCGCGCGACCTGCAGCGCCGCGAGCCGCAGTGGACGCGCGCGAAGGGCGCCGACGGCTTCTGCCCGTGGGGGCCGTGGATCACGACGGCCGACAAGGTCCCCGACCCGAAGAACCTGCGCATCACGACGCACGTCAACGGCGAGCTGCGCCAAGACTCCTCGACGGCCGACCTCATCTTCGGCCCGCAGGAGCTCGTCGACTTCATCTCGCAGACCTGCACGCTCGAGCCCGGCGACCTCATCCTCACGGGCACGCCGAGCGGGGTCGGCATGTCGATGGACCCGCGGCAGTTCCTCGCGTCAGGCGACGTCGTGCGGATCGAGATCGAGACGCTCGGAGCGATCGAGCATGCCATCGCCTGAGTTGCGCAAGCGCCTCGGCGAGCTGTCGGACCTGCGCCACGCGGGCCAAGTCCTCGCGTGGGATCAGCAGGTCATGATGCCGCCCGCGGGCGGCGCCGCGCGCGGCCAGGCGCTCGGCGTGCTGCAGAGCCTCGCGCACGAGCGGCTCGTCGCGCCCGAGCTCGGCGCGCTGCTGGATGCCGAGAACGGCGACGATCCGCAGCTCGTCCGCGTCGTGCGTCGCGACCACGAGGTCGCGCGAAAGGTCCCCGGCGAGCTCGCGGCCGAGATGGCGCGCGCGGGCTCGCACGGCTTCGCGGTCTGGCTGGCGGCGCGCGAGGCCAACGACTTCGCCCCCTTCGAGCCCGCGCTGCGCCGCAACATCGAGCTCGCCCGCGAGTACTCGGCCTGCTTTCCCGAGGCCGAGCACCCGTATGACCCGCTGCTGGACCGCTACGAGCCGGGCACGACGACCGCGCAGGTGCGCACGCTGTTCGCCACGCTGCGCGACGGGCTCGTGCCGCTGCTCGCGGAGATCGCGGCGCGGCCCGCGCCGGCGCCGCTTCACGGCTCGTTCGGGGTCGCGGCGCAGCGTGAGGTCGGCCTTCAGATCGTCCGTGCGATGGGCTTTCACGACAGCGCCTGGCGGCTGGACGACGCCGTGCACCCGTTCGCCTCCTCGCCGTCCCAGCAAGACGTGCGCGTCACCTCGCGCTTCGACGACGAGAGCCTCACCGGGCTGTTCGGGCTCATGCACGAGGTCGGCCACGGCCTCTACGAGCACAACATCGACCCCGCGCTCGCGCGCACGACGCTCGACAGCGGCGTCTCGCTCGGCGTCCACGAGTCCCAGAGCCGCCTGTGGGAGAACCTCGTCGGCCGCGGCGAGCCGTTCTGGAGCCACTGGCTCCCGCGTCTCGCGCGGGCGATGCCCGAGGCGCTCGATGGGGTCGAGCTCGACGACTTCCTGCGCGCGATCAACGTCGTCGCGCCGACGCTCATCCGCGTCGAGGCGGACGAGCTGACCTACTCGCTGCACGTCATCCTGCGCTTCGAGCTCGAGCTCGAGCTCGTCGAGGGCACGCTCGACCCCGGCGATCTGCCGGCGGCGTGGGCGGACAAGATGCGCGAGATGCTCGGAATCGAGGTGCCCGACGATCTGCGCGGCGTGCTGCAGGACATCCACTGGTCCGAGGGGATCATCGGCTACTTCCCGACGTACGCGATCGGCAACGTGCTCGCCGCGCAGCTCTGGGGTGCCGCGCGCGCGGACCTGCCCGGCCTCGACGACGACCTGCGCGCCGGCGACAACAGCGCCCTGCGCGGCTGGCTCGTCGACAAGGTCCACCGCCACGGCCGCCGGCTGACGCCGCCCGAGCTCATCGAGCAGGCCGTCGGCGGGCCGCTGGACCCGGCACCGCTCCTCGAGCACCTGACCGCGAAGTACCGCGCGCTGTACCGGCTGGCCGGCTCCAGCTAGTGTCGCCCTGACGCTCAGCCGCTTGGACGCCGGCGCCCTCGCCGGCGACCGTGGGGTGCGCGCGGTGCTGACGATCGGCGGGAGCCTCGCCTGCCTGTTCACCCTCGCGCTCGGCATCCTCGGGATGGCCGGCGAGTACCGCGACGACACGCTCGGGCAGGCGCTGCTCGCGGCGCCTGCGCGCTGGCCCGTCGTGCTCGCCAAGGTGATCGCGCACGGGCTCGCCGGGCTCACGTTCGGCCTCGTCGCGCTCGTCGCGACCTTCGCCGTGGGCGTGCCCGGCCTGGCGAGCGAAGGCGCCGGCGTGTCGTACTCGAGCGGGCTGCTGCGCGCCGTCGTCACGGGCACGATGTTCGCCGCCGCGATGTTCGCCGTCGTCGGCGTCGGCCTGGCGGCCGTGGTGCGCGACCAGCGCATCGCGCTCGGCGCCGGACTCGGCTGGGCGTTGCTCGTCGACAGCCTGGCGATGGCGGTCGCTCCCGGCGCGGGCAGGCTCCTGCCCGGCGGGGCGGTGACGGGGCTGCTGCGCGTCGAGACAGACGACGTGCTGGCGCCGCAGTTCGCAGGCCCCCTGCTCGCCGGCTACGCGCTTGTTTTCGCGATCGCGGGGACGCTGATGGTGCGCAGGCGAGACCTGACGTGAGATCTCGCGGTTAGCCCGCGCGATCGTGCGGGCACCACGAGGGCATGGAGAACCGCACACTCATGTACGCCTTCATCGTCGTCGTGGCACTCGCCCTCGGCCTCGGTGTGGGTCTTCTCACCTGACACCGGTCACCGGGGTAACCGACAACGGGGCCTCGTATGCACAGGAGGTGCACCATGTCCTTCAAGCAGGTCTGGCAGTCGATCATCGGTACCAACGAGCGCGCCGGCGACGAGGTGAAGTCGCTGGTGACCAAGGACGAGCGACGCCCCGGCGAAACCGCCGAGGAGCAGCAGCGCCGGCAGGACGATTGGAACTCCGTTTCGGCGGCGACGAACCCCTAGCGTCGGCGCTTGAGCTCGCAGGCCGGCCTGCGCGACCTCGCGCCCGCGCAGCGCGACGCGCTGCGCGAACTCGCCGGAGATCTCGGTGAGCCTGAGCAGCAGGCGATCGGAGACTACCTCCTCGGCCGCCAGTCGCCCGGCCAGGCGGAGGGCACTTGGCGGCTGCTGGACACGTCGGAGCAGGCCGCGGAATGGGCCGCTGAGCTGCGCGATGCGCTGACGCAGGCAGGGCTGGCGGATCCGCCGCCGCTGCCGACCGACGACGGCGCGCTCAGCCCCGCGCAGCGCGCGCTTCGCCGTCGCTCGCAGCGCGGCCCGGACGGCGAGCCGACGCTGCGCGAGCGGCGGGAGGAGCGCGACCGTCGCCGGACCGCCCGCAACGCCCAACAGGCCGCTGCCGAGCTGACGTCGCCCTATCGCAGCGAGGCAATCGAGGCGCACAAGGAGGCCGAGGATCGCATCGAGCGACTTTGCCGCGGCGACGATCCTCAGATCTCCCGGCGCGACGCGATCCGCGCCAGCATGCCGTAGCCCAGCAGCGCCCACGCCGCGATGATGGCCCACGCGCCGATCCCCGCTTGAAACGGCGAGTCCGCCGACAGGCCGTCCGCGAGGAGCTTCGCCGCCTGGCTGAACGGCAGGATGTCGAGGATCGCGGAGAACGCTCCCGAGTCGACGAAGAACACCGCGCTCCCCAACCCCACGAGGGGGATCAAGAAGAACGCGGCGTAGGTGTTGATCGCGTTCGAGTTGCGGATCAGCAGTCCCATGAGGAGACCGAAGCCGACGAGGCTGACAGTCAGCGCGAGCGAGGCGCCGAAGAACAGCAGCGGGGCGTGGACGTCGAGCTTCGTGAACATGATCGTCAGGGCCACCCCGAGCAGGCCGTAGATGAAGCCCGCGAGCGCCTTCGCGGAGAGCACCTCCGGGCCGGTCGCCGCGAGCCGCAGCGCGCTGAACGTTCCGCTCTCGAGCTCCTCCGCCGTCTGGATCGGCACGACCATCATCGCCACGAAGGCAGCGAGCAGGATGATCACCATGAGCACCGCCAGCGTGCGCGGCTCGAAGCGCTCATAGGGCTTCTGACTCGCGGGCGCCACGGAGCGCACCTCTGTCTGCGCCACCGGCGTGCGCCCAACCGCGCGCGTGAGGGCATCCGGGACGAGCGCCGCGACGGACTGCGCCGCGGGAGACGCGTCCTGCGCGACGAGCACGAGCGCGCTCGGCGGTTCGGTGGACGCGCGCTCGCGGACGACGACGGCGAGTGCCACGTCGTCGTTGGCGACGAGCCGGCGCGCGGACGCCGGGCTCTTCGCCTCGCGCACCCGCAACTTGGCGCTCTTGCCGGTCGCCTCGCGCAGCTCGCGCGCCACCGCACCGCCGGACTCGACCACCGCGACCTTCGTCGTCGGCAGCTTGTCCTCGTCGGCGAGCGTCGCGTTGTAGAAGACCGCCATCCCGATCGGCAGCGCCAGCAGGACGACGATGCGCCCGTCGCGGCCGGCGTCGCGCAGATCCTTGTTGAGGATCGCGAAGATCCGGCGGAGGTTCACGTCTTCTGCTCCTCGTCGCTGTGGTCGTCTTCGAGGCTGCGGCCGGCGAGATGGATGAAGACGTCGGCGAGTGTCGGCTCGAGCGAGTGCACCGAGCGCACGCGCTGCTCGCCGACGAGCTCCTGGAGCCGCGCGGCGTCCCGGCCGTCGTGGAGCTCGAGCCGCAGCTCGGCGCCATCCTCGAGCACGACGTCCACCTCCGGAGCCGAGGTACCGAGGCTGAGCTTCAGCGCCCGCGGCGTGTCCAGGGCGACGATCTTGCCATCGGCCAGGAACGCGACACGCTGGCACAGGTCGTCGGCCTCATGCATGTCGTGCGTCGTAAGGAAGATCGTCGCGCCGTCGGTGGCGAGCGCCTTGACGGTCTTGTGAAGGTCGCGCGCGGACTGCGGATCCAGGCCGCGGGTCGGCTCGTCCATGAACAGCACGCGCGGGCTGTTGAGCAGCGCGCGGGCGAGCAGCAGGCGCTGGCGCATGCCGGTCGAGAAGGTCTTGACCTTGCGCTTGGCGACGTCGCTCAACCGGACGTGCTCGAGCACCTCCGCGGCACGGCTCTTCGGAAGCCCGTACAGCGTGCAGAAGAGCTCGAGGTTCTCCTTGGCGGTCGAGCGGTTGTAGACGTTGGGCGACTCCGCGACGAGGTTGATCTCGCCGCGGACGGCCTCGAGCTCGCGCGGGATCTCGTGCCCGAGCACGGTCGCGGTGCCGCTCGTCGGCTTCGCACGGCCAGTCAGGATGCGGATCATCGTCGACTTGCCGGCGCCGTTGTGGCCAAGCAGCCCGAAGATCTCCCCAGCGTGCGCTTGGAGGCTCACCCCGTCGAGCGCGCGGATGTCGCCGTAGTGCTTGGCGAGGTCCCTGACCTCCACCGCGACGTCCGAGGGAGGGGCGCGGCGACCGTCGGCAGCGAGGTGGTGGGGGAGGGACTCGAGCACTTGGTCACTCCGTTGTGCCCAACTCCTGGTGGTGCTACGCGCGACGGAATGTGAGCAAGGACACGCAGCAAACTGGCCGAATTTCGGCCTATCGAGCGGGCATCCCGCGCCGTATGCTCGCAGGCACATCGGGCGACGACACGAATGCCGACACGCGTATTCGAGCCACCGCGCGCGACCTTGCCACGACGGCGTGATCCGCGCGGTACCACGGACAGGGGATCACACATGCCGAAGGCCGTTTCGACGGCGCTTGCCGTCATGGCGGGCGCGACGCTGCTGCTGCTGACGGCGTTCGGCGCTCAGGCAGCGCTTGCCGCGAAGTCGACGAAGACGGTCAACGCGACCGCGACCCTGACCTCGCTCGTCAACCAGACGAAGAGCCTTCCGAAGCTGGCAGCCTCCAGGAGCGCGAAGGCGAAGCTCCTGCGCGCCGCGCGCGCCGCGAGGAGCGCCCGCAGCCGTCCCTGTACCGCGCTCGACCACCTCGCTGCCTACCGCAAGACGCTGCGCGCCACGAAGATCCGCCCCAACGCCAGGGGCAAGGCCAAGCTGCGGGCCAAGCTCGCGGCGCTCGGCCCGGCGGCCCTGAAGGCGTCGAAGAAGCTCCTGTCCGACAAGCGCGCGAAGCGCTGCGGCGGCGGGGTGGTCCCGTCGACGCTGCCGATGGCGAAGTCGACGATCGTCGCCAGCGACGAGAACGCCATGACGGTGCGCGTGCAGATGCCCGAGCTGAAGTTCTCGGCGCAGACGGGCGGCGGCAAGAGCTTCACCCAGCTCGTGCTGCCCAGGTCCGACACGCCCGCGGCCGATGGCAAGCCCGGCGTCCCGGTCATCAGCCGCAGCTTCGCCGTGCCCGACGGCGCGAAGCTCACGGTCGTGCCGGGCAGCACCGAGTCGTACACGATCAAGGGCGTCGACGTGTACCCCGCGCAGCCCGAGCCGCTCGACGACAACGCGATCCCGGGCCCGCCGAAGGGCGATCCGAACAACCCCGCCAAGCCCGACTTCCTCAAGAACCAGTTCGCGCAGCCAGCGTTCGCGATGGACGCAAACGCGTACAAGACCGACGCGTTCGTTCCGGCGGCCGCGGCCTCCGGCCAGATCCTCGGTCAGGCGCGCGACCTCACGATCGGCGGCCTGACGATCCCGGCGGCGCAGTACAACGCCGCCGACCGCACGCTCAAGGTCATCAACGCGCTCGAGGTCAAGGCGACGTTCGAGGGCGGATCGAAGACGTTCACCCCCGAGCTCAACTCGCCGTGGGAGCGCGCGCAGGCGACGTTGACGTCGAGCCTGCTGAACAGCGCCATCGTCAAGTCCAAGCTGCCGTTCGTCCTCCGCCGCTGCGGCGAGGAGATGCTCGTCATCACGAACCCGGCGACGCAGGTCGTGGCCGACGTCTTCGCCGCGGCCAAGCGCGCCCAGGGCTGGCGCACGAACGTCTTTCAGACCGGTGCGGGCGCGGGCCAGATCGGCACGACCCCTGCGCAGATCCAGGCGTTCATCCGCACGCGGCTCACCGCGCTGCTGTGCATCCATCCGAGCTACGTCACGATCATGGGCGACGACGACCTCGTGCCGACGTTCACCGACGGTCCGAGCGGGATCCCGTCCGACCTGAAGTACTCGCTGAAGACCGACGCCGACGAGCTGCCCGACCTCGCGATCGGGCGCATCCTCGGCAACGACCAGGCCGCGATCACCACGGCGGTGTCGAAGATCATCGGCTACGAGACGGTCGCGCCGACCGGCAACGGGATGCTCAACAAGGCGCTCGTCGCCGCCCAGTTCCAGGACGACGACAACGACGGCCAGGAGAACCGGACGTTCATCACGATGGCCGAGACGACGCGCAGCGGGCTCGTCGCCCGCGGCGTCGCCGTCGACCGCATCTATGGCGAGCACCCCGGCAACAACCCGCAGCGCTTCCAGGACGGCAGCCCGCTGCCGGCCGCGCTGCTCAAGCCCGGGTTCGCCTGGAACGGCACCGGCGCGCAGGTGAGCGCAGGCTGGAACGAGGGCCGCTTCATGGTCGTCCACCGCGACCACGGCTGGTCGGACGGCTGGGGCACGCCGGGCTACGGCACGGCAGACGTCCAGGCGCTGACCAACGGCGACCGGCTGCCGGTCGTCCTGAGCATCAACTGCTCGAGCGGCGCCTACGACTACGACGAGACGTCGTTCGCGAGCGAGGCGCTCGTGAAGTCGGGCGGCGGCGCGGTCGGCGTCTTCGGCGACACCCGCGACTCGCCGTCGACGGCGAACACGCAGATGTCGCTCGGCTTCGTCGACGCGCTGCTGCCGTCCGTCCTGCCGACCGAGGGCCCGGCGACCAAGCAGCGCACCGGCGACGCGCTGAACTGGGGCAAGCTGCGCCTCAACGGCATCTCGCCGCTGCCCAACGGCACGACGCGCAGCGAGTTCTACCTCTGGCACTACTACGGCGACCCGTCGATGCAGATGTGGGGCGGCGGCAGCGCTCCGATCGTCTTCAACCCGGTGCTCATCGAAGCGATCTACAAGCCCGGCCCGATCAGCACCCCCGACCCGCCGCCATACCTTGTCGAGGTCAACCTCGGCCAGCTCGCGGGACAGTTCGCCGGCCAGCCGATCAGCCTCCTGCGCAACGGGGAGGTCATCGGCAAGGCGTCGCTCGGCGGCGACGGCAGGGCGTCGATCCCGGCGGCCTTCGGCGACGGCTCGGTGAAGCCGGGCGAGCTCGAGGTGGCGTTCGAGGGCGACGGCGCGCAGCCGGTGAAGGTGCCGGTCAAGGGCGTCCCGGCTCCGCCCCCTCCGCCCCCTCCGCCCCCGCCGCCCCCGCCCCCGTCACCGGCCGCCACGGTCCTGACGCAGAGCTGCCCGGAGAGGGTCCCGATCCCGAACCTCGCGGGCACGATGACCATCGCCGGCAAGCTGACCGTCGCGCCCGCGGGCTCGACCGTAGCGGTGCGGTTCAACGGCAACCCGAACACGATCGACGACCGCGATGTCTCGGTCAACGCGACGACGGACGCCTCCGGCAACTGGACCGCCTCGCTACAGGTCGCGCGCGGTGACCAGGGGACCTTCGAAGTGACCTCGAAGTACGCCGGCGCGAGCGGTCTCCTGGCGTCCTCGGCCGGCCCCTGCTCGGTCCTCGTCTCCGTGCAGGGCTGACGCCATGAGCAGTCATACACGACAAGGAGATCACCACATGCCGCTAGCCGCCTTCAGGGCGCTGGTCGTCACCGCGGGCGTAAGCCTGCTCGTCCTGCTCGCCCTCGGGGGCCAGGCGCAGGCCGCGAAGTCGACGAAGAACGTCAACGCGAGGTCGACGCTGACGTCGCTCGTCAACCAGACGAAGAACCTGCCCCGGCAGGCCGCCTCGAAGGCGGCGAAGGCCAAGCTGCTGCGCCGCGCGCGTCATGCGCGCACGGTCGCCTCCAAGACGCCGTGCACCGCGGTTCGGGACCTCTCGGCCTACCGCAAGACGCTGCGCGCGACCAAGATCAACCGCGCGGTCAAGGGCAAGGCCGCCCGCAACAGGCTCGCCAAGCGGCTCGCCGCGCTCGGGCCCGCATCGACGAAGGCGAGCCGCAAGCTGCTCTCCGACAAGCGGACGAAGAGCTGCGGCGGCGGCGTCGTGACCCCGACGGCGAAGACCGTCAAGACCTCGGTGGTATCGAGCGACGCGAACGGCATGACGATCGGCGTGGACCTGCCTGCCGTCGGGTTCGTCGAGAAGACCGAAGGCGGGAAGTCGTGGACGCAGCTCGTGCTGCCGAACACCGGCTCGTCGGGCGCGCCCGGCACGCCCGGCATCCCCGTCTCGTCGAGCACGATCGCGATCCCGGACGGCTCGACGCTGTCGGTCGTCGCGACGTCCAAGGAGTCCTACACCGTCGACAACGTCGAGGTGTTCCCGGTCCAGCCCGAGCCGGTCGACCAGTCGCCGGGCAGCCTCACCCCGAAGCCGAACTTCGGCACCGGCGAGTTCTCAGACCAGCCGTTCAGGTTCGATGGCAAGGCGTACGGCACGGACGCGCTGGTCCCCGCCGCGGCGGCATCCGGCAAGGTGCTCGGCCAGGCCCGCGACCTCAACATCGCCGGCCTGCACTTCCCGGCCGCGCAGTACAACCCGAAGACCGACAGGCTCCGGGTGCTCACGCACGTCGACGTCAAGGTGACGTTCGCGGGCGGGCCGCACACGTTCTCGCGCGCGCTCGGCTCGCCATGGGAGACGGCGCAGAACCGGATGGCCGGCGGCCTGCTGAACGCAAGCATCGTTCGCAGGTTCGATCCGCCGATCGTCTACCAGCCCTGCGGTGAGGAGCTCCTCGTCATCACGAACCCGACGACGCTCGCGCAGGCGAACACGTACGCGACGGCGCGCCGTGGCGCCGGGTTCCTGACGCGGGTCGCTCAGACCGGTCCCCTGTCGGGCCAGATCGGAACGACCGCCACGCAGATCCAGACGTACGTCCGCGGCCGGGTCAACCACCCGTTCTGCATCCGCCCGAGCTACGTGACGATCATGGGCGACGACGAGCTCGTGCCGACGTTCACGACCGGGCCCGGCGCGATCCCGTCCGACAACCCGTACTCGACGAAGAACGACGCCGACGAGCTGCCCGACGTCGCCGTCGGCCGCATGCTCGGCAACACGCCCGCGCAGATCGACGCGCTGCTCGCGAAGATCATCCACTACGAGACGACGCCTCCGGCCGGGCCGATGCTCAACAAGGCGATCATGGCCGCGCAGTTCCAGGACACCGACGACGTCGGCGAGGTCAACGACGGCCAGGAGGACCGGACGTTCATCCAGTTCGCCGAGACCGCGCGCAACGGCCTCGCGGCCCGCGGCGTCGCCGTCGACCGGATCTACGACGACAACCCGACGACCAACCCGGCGAAGTTCAACGACGGCACGTCGCTGCCGGCGGCGCTGAAGAAGCCGGCGTTCCCCTGGGACGGCGACGGCGCCGACGTCAGCGCCGCGTGGAACCAGGGCCGTTTCATGGTCGTGCACCGCGACCACGGCTGGTCTGACGGATGGGGCGACCCGTTCTTCACGACGACCGAGGTCGACGCGCTGACGAACAGCAACGACAACCTGCCGGTCGTGCTGAGCATCAACTGCGCGAGCGCCCAGTACGACACCGACGAGACGTCGTTCGTCCAGAACGCGCTCGTCAAGCCGACCGGCGGCGCCGTCGGCGTGTTCGGCGATACGCGCAACTCGCCGTCGTGGCACAACTCGCAGATCGCGCTCGGCTTCATCGACGCGATGTTGCCGAGCGTGCTCTCCGGCGAGGGCCCGTCCTCCAAGCAGCGCGTCGGCGACGCGCTGACGCACGGCAAGCTGCGGCTCGCCGGGCTCGCGCCGCCGTCCGGGCCGGGCATCGCCGGCGGCGACGGCAACACCCGCAACGAGCTGTACCTGTGGCACTGGTTCGGCGATCCGACGATGCAGATGTTCGGGGGCGGCTCGCCGCCGATCGTGTTCAACCCGGTCATCTTCAGGGCCGTCTACAAGGAGTTCCCGATCCCGAAGCCGGGCGACCCGCCGCCGTTTGAGGTGAACATGACGTTCCCGGCGGGCCTCGCGCTCGCGGGGCAGTCGGTCAGCCTGCTGCGCGGCGGCCAGGTGATCGGCAAGGCGCTGGCGGGCGACGGCTCCGTGCGGATCGCGGCCGAGTTCAACGACGGCGCGCCGAAGCCGGGCGAGCTGACGGTCGCGTTCGAGGCCGACGGTGCCGCGCCGGTGACGGTGCCGGTGGAGGGCGGGACGACACCGCCGCCCCCGCCACCGCCGGCACCGCCACCCCCGCCACCACCGCCCCCGCCGCCGCCACCCCCGCCGCCGCCGGCGATCACGCAGACCTGCCCGCGACGCCTGTGGTGTACAGCGCAAACGGGTTCGACCATCACCGTCAACGGCAAGCTCAGCAACGCGCCGTTCCCGGCGATGCTCAGGCGGCGTACGTTCACGCCGGCGGCCCGCCGCCGGTGGCTCGCAGCCGATCACGCCCGACGACGAAGGTCGTCCAGACCGACGCGAACGGCAACTGGACCGCCATCGCACGTTCGACGTACAGCGGCGACCAAACCGAACTGGCAGATCTCGTCGAGTTATGCCGGAGCGCCCGGATACGCGGCCGCCACCGGCGGGTCCGTGCACGGTCGTGGTCCAACCCGGCTAGCGCTTCGAGCCCGAGACATCCGAGCCCGATCCACGCAGACCCCTGGATCGGGCACGCGCTACGCCGAGGCCCGGTTCCCGCCACAGGGCGGGGCCGGGCCTGCGGCGGTGTTAGTGCGTGTCGAGGACGCGGTCGATGAGGCCGTACTCGACGGCCTCATGCGGCTTGAAGAAGCGGTCGCGCTCCATGTCGCGGTGCACTTCCTCCTCCGGGCGCCCGGTGTGCAGGGCGTAGATCTCGTCCATCCGCTTGCGCGTCTTGAGGATCTCGCGCGCCTGGATCTCGATGTCCGTCGACTGGCCTTCGAACCCGGCCGACGGCTGGTGGATGAGGATCCGGCTGTTGGGCAGCGAGAAGCGCTTGCCCTTGACGCCCGCCATCAGCAGCAGCGAGCCCATCGACATCGCGATGCCCATGCACATCGTCGAGACGTCGGGCTTGATGAAGTTCATCGTGTCGTAGATCGCCAGGCCGGCGGTGATCGATCCGCCCGGCGAGTTGATGTACAGCGAGATGTCCTTGTCAGGGTCCGAGGACTCGAGGTGCAGCATCTGCGCGACGATGAGGTTCGCGATCTGATCGTCGACCGCGGTGCCGAGGAAGATGATGCGCTCGTTGAGCAGCCGCGAGTAGATGTCGTACTCGCGCTCGCCGCGACCGGTGCGCTGGACGACTGTGGGGACAAGGGGCATCCCGCCATCCTTCCAGATCGCCACCTCCGGCCCCGGGTAGCCTGGACGGGGTGCCACCCGCCCTGCTCGTCACCGGTCTCACGAAGATCTACGACGACGGCTTCCTCGCGCTGGAGGACTTCGACCTCGAGGTGCCCGCCGGCCGCTTCTTCGGCCTGCTCGGGCCCAACGGTGCCGGCAAGACGACGCTCATCAGCGCCGTCTGCAACATCATCCGCGTGACGTCGGGCGAGATCGAGGTCTTCGGCGAGCCGCATCACACGCTGGCCGCGCGGCGCATGGTCGGACTCGCCGAGCAGGACGTCAACCTCGACCGCTTCCTCGACGTCGAGGAGACGCTGCTCTACCACGGCGGCTACTTCGGCATGAGCCGGGCGCAGGCGCGCACTCGCGCGCGCGAGATGATGGACGTCTTCGATCTGCGCGCCAAGGCAGGCGTGCGCGCACCCAAGCTGTCGGGCGGCATGCGTCGCCGGCTGCTGCTCGCGCGCGCGCTCATGCACGAGCCGCGCCTCGTCATCCTCGACGAGCCGACGGCCGGGGTGGACTTCGAGCTGCGAATCGAGCTGTGGGCGTACATCCGCCGCCTGCACGAGCACGGCACGACGGTGCTGCTGACGACGCACTACCTCGAAGAGGCCGACGAGCTGTGCGATGACATCGCGCTCATCCGCGGCGGAAGGGTCATCGCGCGCGACACGGCGGACGGTTTGCGGCGCGCATACGGGGCCGATTCGCTCGCCGACGTCTACGTCAAGGCGATGGCCGGCGTTGCAGCGGTTGACCTCGACGACTGAAACGCGCCAGAATGGGTAAGCAGGCGGAGCGGAGTGCGCCGTGGGCAGGACCAAGGGTGCGCCGACGACTATCCAGGGGGAGGACCAGTATGACGTCGAAGAGACTCGGACTGCTCGCGATGATTGCCGCAGCCACGGTGATCTGGGCGATTCCAGCGGCGTCTGCGGGTAAGCCCGCCGCCCTGCAAAAGGCGGGCAGCGCGTTGCGCGACACGACTTCGCAGCTCGGGAGTGCCGTCGACGAGACCGTCTCCAAGACGGACGAGGCTCTGCGCAAGGCGCGCGAGAAGGCCGCAGCGGCGCTCGACAAGGGCTCCCGCGCCGATAAGCGCGCGACGACGACCGAGCCTGCCACGCAGCCACCGCTGCACGGCGCCAATCCCCATGGCCAGGGCGGCGTCGCCGTCGTGGATCTCAATCCGAGCAACGAGCGTCCGCTGGGCTCCAAGCCCGACGGCACGGACTCCGGCGAGGAGGCGATCGTCGGTCGCGCCCGCGGCGAGAAGACCGGCGGTGCGTACCACGGCCACATCACGATCCTCACGCTGCTCGGCCAGGAGGTCGCCGGCGTCGACACGGCCCAGGGCGAGACGAAGAACGGCCCGCTGCAGCCGATCCAGGCCGGCATCCTCGACCCGCTGTGCGCGAACTCTTCGCAGCAGGTCTGCCTTGCCGTCCTGACGGCCAACTCGACGACCAGCGCCGCGGGCTCCGACAACGACTTCGCGGTCGCGCGGGCGTCGGTGCTCGGTCTCGGCGTCGGCGCCGCGGAGAGTCACGGCACGATCACCGAGGATGCGGCCTGCCAGACGTCGACAGGCTCCTCGCGCGTGGCCGACGTCAGAGCCCCCGGCGGCGGCGCCGTCGCGGATGTCTCCGCCGCGACGACCCAGTCGAAGTCCTGCAACAACGCTCCGCTGCAGGTCACGAACACCTCGCAGGTCATCGGGCTCGCCGGGGCGCAGGTGCCGCTCCCGGCAGCCGGGTGCGCGAACGGCACGCCCGACACGCTGACGGGCATCCCGGCGATCCTGCCGATCGTCTGCAACGCCGAGGACATCGCCGGCGCGGCCGCGGTTCGCGAGGCGCTCGACGTCTACGTGCTGCAGTCCGGCTCGACGTCGCTGACGAAGGTGACGACGGCCTCCTCGGAGGCCATCAGCGAGGCGCCCCCCGTGGCGCGTGAGACCGGCGGGCCGCAGTGCTCGGACACGATCGACAACGACGGCGACGGCGTCATCGACGCCGCCGATCCCGGCTGTCACTCCGACAACGACGCAACGAACAGCCAGAGCTACAACCCCAACGACGACGACGAGACCGATCGCCGTAGCGGCGGCGGCAACACCACGGGCTCCGGTGGCGAGACCGGCGTCGAGTGCGCCGACAACCGCGACAACGACGGCGACGGCCTCATCGACGAGAAGGACCCGGGCTGCCACACCGACGGCAACCCGAACAACCCCGACTCCTACGACCCCACCGACGACAGTGAGGCCGGTGGCGGCAGCAGCGGCGCCGGCAACGCGCCGACCGGTGGCCAGTCCACGGACGGCAACGACGAGCTGCCGTTCACCGGCACCGACGTCGTCGGCGTCGCGCTGGCGGGCCTGCTCATGCTCGCCGGCGGTCTGCTGCTGCGGCGGCGGGAGGACGCGTATCCCGCCCTGTAGATGCTCGACAGGTTCCTAGACGCGCTGACAGGGCGCCGCCTCGGCGGCGCCCTGTTCGTGCTCGCGGGGCTCATCGTCGCGGGCGCCGTGCTGTGGCCCGGTGATGACGGCGGGGACGGTGGCGCCAAGGGCAACGCGGTGCAGCGCGCGCGCATCGTCTCGGTCCCGCAGCTCGGGCTGACGTTCGCGTACCCCGCGACATGGTCGCGCGACGTGTCCGGCACCGTCATCCGCCTGCGCGCGCCGAGAAGCGCCGCGGCCATGACGTTCGCGACACCCGTGGAGGGCCGCCACGACGAGCGCGTCAAGGACGCCACGCTGCAGGCGCTGCGCGAGCGCTACGCACCGGCGAAGGTGCTCCGCGAGGGACCGGCCAAGCTCGGGTCGCGCAAGGTCACGAGCTTCGAGCTGCAGCGGCTCCGGCTCGCG
This sequence comes from uncultured Actinomycetes bacterium, assembly GCA_963810605.1. Taxonomy (GTDB): domain Bacteria; phylum Actinomycetota; class Thermoleophilia; order Solirubrobacterales; family Solirubrobacteraceae; genus CADCVQ01. The sequence continues at coordinate 103,004 of CAWEOF010000011.1, read as the reverse complement.
CGGCGAGGTCGTGCGCGCGCTCGTGCTCGTCGGCAGCTCGGAGTTTCGGACCTACGTCGTGACGCTCATCACGCCGGGTCGGCCGTCCGCCAGGACGCTCGCCCAGGCGCAGCAGGTCTTCGCGACGGTGCGCCTGCCCAAGCCCCGGGATGCGTCCGGGCTAGCCTCGAAGGGGTGAGCGCGCTCCTCGAACGCCATCGCGGCCTGATCGCCCTGTCGGGGCGCGAGAGCGCGCGCGTGCTGAAGCTGTGGACGCAGACGATCGCGGCGCCGGTCCTGTCGTCGATGCTCTTCATCCTCGTCTTCGGGCTGTCGCTTGGCAGCCGAATCAAGCAGATCGGCGGGGTCGACTACGAGGTGTTCATCGTGCCGGGTCTCATCACGATGGCGATGGCCCAGGCCGCGTACTCGAACAACTCCTCGTCGGTGTTCCAGGCGCGCAGCGACCGCTACCTGCACGACGTCCTGTCGGCGCCGATGCGCGCGTGGGAGGTCAACGTCGGTCTGTCGTTCGGGGGCGTCGTGCGTGCGCTGGCGATCGGCGGCGCCCTGCTCGCGATCGCCGCGCCGGTGACCGGCGTGCCGGTGCGCGAGCCGTTCGTGCTCGTCGTCGCGATCGCGCTCGTCCTCGTGCTGTTCTCGTCGCTCGGCGTGCTCGTCGGCGTGTACGCGCAGACCTGGGACCAGGCGGGCTTCGTCAACAACATCGTCATCCTGCCGCTGAGCTTCCTCGGCGGCGTCTTCTACTCCGTCGACCTGCTGGCCTCGCCGTGGCACGAGATCTCGCACATCAACCCGATCTTCTTCCTCATGAACGCCGTCCGCTACGGCTTCCTCGGGACAAGCGACGTGCCGATCGCGATCGCGCTCGCGGTGACGGCCGCCCTCGCCGCCGCGGTGGCCGCGTGGAGCGCCGCGATGTTCCGATCGGGAAAGCGCTTGAAGGCGTAGCGCTTGTCGCGTTCGCCACGTAGGGTGAAACAGTGTTCGAGCTGAACCTCCCGAACGTCCTCACGCTGCTGCGGATCCTGCTCGTCCCGGTGCTCGTCGTCGCGCTGCTCGACGGGACCTCCAACGGCGACCTGCTCGCGGCGATCGTCTTCGCGCTCGCGTCGGCGACGGACGCGATGGACGGCTACCTCGCCCGCGCCCGCAACGCGATCACGACGTTCGGCAAGCTCATGGACCCAATCGCCGACAAGCTGCTCATCATCGCGGCGCTCGTCGCCCTGGTGTCGCAGGACCGCCTCGCCGCGTGGGTCGCGATGGTCATCATCGCGCGCGAGCTGTCGGTGACGATCACGCGCATGCAGGCGACGCAACAGGGCGTCGTCATCGCCGCGAACTGGTGGGGGAAGGCGAAGACGATCGTCCAGGTCGCCGCGATCTTCTGCGTGATCGTCGCCGGGCATCCGACGCCGGCGTGGGTCGACGGCCTCGTCTACGGCGCCGTGGCGATCACGATCGTCAGCGGGATCGACTACTTCTTCGGCTTGCGCCGGGTGCTGCGCGAGGCCGAGGCGCGGCAGGCGGCGGGGAGCGCGAAGGAGCCCGCGGTGTAACTCGCGCCGGGCCGGGCCGGGCCGGGTGTCTCAGCGCCCCGCGGCGTCGAGCCACTGGCGCATCGACGTGTGATGGCCGGGGTGCTCGCCCGTCGCGAGCTCGTGGCGCATCTCGCCGAGCAGCCCGAAGCGCTCGCAGACGACGTTGTGCTGGTGGATGGTCTCGAGGTTCTCTTGGCGCGCGCTGACGAAGTGCGCGTCGGACAGGCCGGTGAGCTGCGTGACGACCCCGCCGATCATCTCGCGCACGCAGTCCTCGACGAAGCGCGGCCTGCGGTGCGCCTTCTCGACGACGACGGCCTCGTCGGAGCGCTTCATGAGCTCGTAGATCTCAGACGACATCGAGCCCTCGACGATGTCGAGCAGCGTGCGCGCCTCGATCTCCGTGTCGACGCCCTCGGGGAAGCCGATGTGCAGCGTGCCGAGCCCGCGCTGGTTGTGGGTCGCGACGGGGACGTGATCGAAGATCCGCGCGACCTCGTCGTCGGTGAAGCCGTCGGCCAGCAGGCGCTCGCGCGACGTGCCCATGACGAGCTGCTGCGCGCACGGGCACGCGGTCATGCCCTGCGCGGCGACGCCGACCATGCGGCGCGTGCCGTTGCGTGACGCGACCGCCGAGCCGAACAGCGTGTAGATCTCCTGCGTGAGGATGCCCGACGCGGGGGCGGGCTTGTGCTCGGGGTAGCGCGCGGCGACGGTCACCTCGGCGCGCGCGGCGCCCTGGCGCTCGCGGACGAGTTCGGCGATCCGCTGCGCGAGCGCCTCGGCTTTGAACGCCGCCTCGCCGAGGACGACCTCGCCCATGACCTCGTTGACGACCTCCTCGAAGCGCGACATGTGCGCGCCCTTCTGGTCGCGGCCGAGGTCGACGAAGCACTGCAGGCGCGCGGAGAAGAGCTGCTCGTTGCCGCCCTGCTTGACGCGGACGATCTTCTCGACCTCGGTGACGCCGACGCGCGAGAGGCTGACGCGCAGCGCTGGCGGCTGGGCCTGGACGTCGTGATCGGGAGCGCTGACGCCCTGCGGCATGGCTGTGAGGGTACTGATGGATCCTCACAAGGAAGCTGACGGCACCGGTTTCTTGTGCTATCAATCACGAAGTCGATTTCAGGCGACGGCGACGCTAACGGACCGGCTGTGTCGTGCAGGTTGCACGGATGTGGCACCGAGGGGGGCCGAACGATCGAAAACCAAGTGCTGCTGGCGGACGAGGCTCCCATCCACGAGCTGGACGAGCTTCGGACGATGATCGCGGAGGGTCAGGAGCGTGGCTTCCTGACATTCGACGACATCTCCGCCGCGCTGGAGGAAGTCGACGTCACGAAGGAGCAGCTACGCGAGCTGCACGCGTACCTGTCGGAGCAGGGCATCGACGTCGTCGGCTCCGACGGTCGCAACGCGACGTCGGACACGGCGAAGGTCGAGGCCGCCGCCGAGGCGCGCAAGGCCACGGTCAACGGTGCGCCCGAGGTGTCCAAGAAGCCCGAGCTCGACCTGACCGTCGAGCCGTCGCTGGACTCGCTGCGGCTGTACCTGCGCTCGATCGGGCGGGTCCCGCTGCTGACCGCGGACCTCGAGATCTCGCTGGCGAAGCGCATCGAGCGCGGCGACATGGCCGCCAAGCAGCACATGGTCGAGGCGAACCTGCGGCTGGTCGTGTCGATCGCCAAGGGCTATCTCGGCCGCGGCCTGACGTTCCTCGATCTCATCCAGGAGGGGTCGCTCGGGCTGATTCGCGCGGTGGAGAAGTTCGACCATCGCCGCGGCTACAAGTTCTCGACGTACGCGACGTGGTGGATCCGCCAAGCGGTCACGCGCGCGATCGCCGACAAGGGGCGCACGATCCGCATCCCGGTGCACATGGTCGAGAAGCTCAACAAGGTCGTGCAGGTCGAGCGCCAGCTCGTGCAGTCGCTGGGTCGCGAGCCGACCCCCGAGGAGATCGCCGACAACCTCGACTGCACGCCGCGCGAGGTGCGCGACATCCTGCGCATGTCCCAGCAGCCGATCTCGCTGGAGCGGCCGGTCGGCGAGGAGGACGAGTCCGAGCTCGGCGACTTCGTCGAGGACGAGAACGCGATCTCCCCGTTCGAGCTGGCGGCCGAGAACCTGCGCCGCGAGAACGTGCGCCGTGCGCTGGCGGCGCTGCCGCAGCGCGAGCGCGAGGTCATCGAGATGCGCTTCGGCCTGACGGGCGGGCGGCCCCGGACGCTGGAGGAGGTCGGGCGGGCGTTCAACGTCACGCGCGAGCGCATCCGCCAGATCGAGAACCACACGCTGAAGAAGCTCGAGTCGCTGCCCGAAGCGCAGAAGCTGCGCGACGCGTCCTGAGCCGCGCGCCTGCCGCGCGCGTATTCGGTGGCATGCGTGCTGTCGCGCTTGCTCGCTTCTGACGCCGACGACGCGGCTGCGACCCGCTCTATCGCACGCTGTCCGCGGCGGCCGGCAAGCTGCTCGCCGCGGGAGCGTGGCTGACTCCGCGGTTCCGTCCGGTAACGAACGTATGTTCGTATCATGGCCGAACGAATCCCGCCTCGCATCCAGGGCGACTGTGGAGAGTTCTCCGCGATCGGCTGGCTCCTCACTCGCGGGGCTAGCGTTTTCCTGCCCTTTGAGCACAGCCCGCACGTCGACCTCGTGGCGGATCTCGCGGGCTGCCTGATCCGCGTGCAGGTCAAGACGTCGACGGTCTACCGCGACAACCGCTTCGAGGTCTCGCTCGCGACGCGTGGTGGCAACCAGAGCTGGAGTGGCGTGGTCAACAACTTCTGTCCGTCGCAATGCGACTACCTCTTCGTGCACTGCGGAGACGGTCGACGTTGGTTCATTCCGTCCGGTGCGGTCGACGGCGCGACCGCAATCCTGCTCGGCGGGCCTAAGTACGACGACTACGAAGTCGAGCCGGGCGACACGCTCGGGGCCATGGCGGCTCCCCGGATCGCTAGACTGGCCGACCCCCGGCGGGGTTCCCGAGCGGTCAAAGGGGTGCGGCTGTAAACCGCATGGTTACGCCTTCGCAGGTTCGAATCCTGCCCCCGCCATGATGCGTCGCGGCGCCCCGGCACGAGGCGCCGGCACCTCGACGGATCGCGCTCCGCCGTCGAGGTCGATGGCGGTCGGTAGTGCGACCTGACACGATCCGCGATTCCGCCTCCGAGCCGAAGGAGTCATGCCCGTGGAGTCCTCCGCGCCCGCCCGCGTCCTCGTCGTCGCGCACCGCACCGCCGCCACCCCGGCGCTCCAGCAAGCTGTCCGGGAACGTGCCGCAGCGAGCCCTGCCGTCTTCACGCTGCTCGTCCCGAAGGTGGCGCACGGCCTGCATCGCGTCGTCAACCCCGAGGACGCCGACCGCGCGGAGGCAGGCGCGATCCTCGAGCTCGCGCTGCCGCTCCTGGAGGAGGCGTCGGGTGCGCACATCGACGGCGTCATCGGCGATCACAGCCCCTTCGACGCGGTGTCGGACGCGATCCACATGCACGGCGGCTTCGACGAGATCATCATCTCGACGCTGCCTGTGCGCGTGTCGCGCTGGCTGCACACCGACCTCCCGAGCAAGCTCACGGGACTCGGCCTACCCGTGACCACGGTCACGGCTCAGGGCACGAGCCTCCCGATTCCCAAGCGCCATGCCAAGGCCGAAGACTCCGCGTAGAAGCCGTTCGCGTTCGCGACGCGGCCCGTAGGGGGTCAGCTCACCGCGAGTAGGTCGCGCAGCGCGCGGGTCGTCGACCAGAACGACAGCTCGTCCCAAGGCAGGTCGGCGGGCGCGAACGCACGCACCTCCGTGGCTTCCTCGGTCTCCCGCGGGACGCCGAGCGCGCGCGCCGCGTAGACGACGAGCACGACGCGGTCCTCGGGTCGCGAGTAGACGCCGACGAGCGCGCCCAGCTCGATCTCGATCTCAAGCTCCTCGCGGGTCTCGCGCCGGGCCGCGTCCTCGACGGACTCACCGAGCTCGACGAAGCCGCCGGGGAACGTCCAGCGCCCCGCGCCCTCGTGGTGCGCGCGGCGCAGCAGCCAGATCCGCCCGTCCTCGTCGCGCGGGATCGTCGCGGCGACCGGCTCCGGGCTCCACAGCGCCTGGTACCCGCACGCGTCGCATGTGAGCGACCGAGGGAACACGACCTCCGCCTCGCTCGCGCAGCGCGGGCAGAAGCGCACGTCCTCGAGCGCGGGGTTCAGGCTGGCCATGAGCTTCGTGACGGTAGCGTGGCCGCCGAAGGGCTACGCTTCGCATCCCGCCCTCTTAGCTCAGTTGGTAGAGCACTTCCATGGTAAGGAAGGGGTCTCCGGTTCGAGTCCGGAAGAGGGCTCTCTCGTCAAGCCCCGCCGTTGGCGGGGCTTCTTCATCTCAGCGGAAGCTAGAACGAGGCGGCGCGGGTTGTCCGGCATCCGGGAGGTCCGGCCAATCTGGGAGATTTCAACACCGCGACCCGTGGTGTCCCCGAAGGCTGCGGCGCCGCCGAGAGCTCGCCGCGCCCAGCGGCACGCAAGGCGATCGCACCGCGCGAGCGCGGCGTCACTCCCCGCCGAAGACGGCGCAGGTGATCGTGCCGTGCGCGCAGAGGCGGCCGTCGCTGTCGAAGACCGATCCCGACGCGGCGGCGGTCCGGCGTCCGCGGTGCAGGACCTTGCCCTCGGCGCGGACGTCGCCGCCGGTCATCGCGATCGGGCGCAGGTAGTTCACGTTCATCTGCAGCGTGGCGGTGAAGCCGTTGACGGGCATCGTCGTCTGCACCGCGGACCACATGGCGCTGTCCAGCAGCGTGGCCGCGAGCCCGCCGTGCGCCGTGCCGGTCGGGTTGAGGTGGTACTCGCCGGGCCGCACGACGACCGTGACCCTGCCCTCCTCGGCCTCGATCGCGCGGATCCCGAGCAGGTCGACGAACGGCGACGCCGAGACCTCCCCGCGGATGACCTTCTGCATCGCCTCGAGCCCGGTCAGCCCGACGATCTTCTGGAGCGCGTCGGCGGGGTCGTCCCACGTCACGGTCCGGCTGCGGTCCGGCGGTCGCACAGCATCAGGCATGGTGCCTCCCAATCTCGATCTGAACGCTCAGCTTGCGCCGATTGCTCTCTTGACGTGCACTTCGAGCCAGTGTCCGACCGCCGCGGCGGTCGCGCCGGCATCGGCCTCGATGAGCGCGAAGTGGTCGCTCGCGAGCTCGGCGACCTCGTCCGCAGCGTCCCATGACGGCCAGATGGCCCCTGGCTCGCGCACGCCGGCCCGCAGGAGCAGCGAGGGCGCGACGGCGCGGCCGGGCTGCCACTCGCGCAGCAACCGTAGGTACGTGAGCATCGCCATCCAGCCGGCGTCGTCCACGGCGCCCGTGTCCTGCTCACGGTCGAGGAGCACCGTCATCACCGACGACAGGATGTGCCGCATGTCCTCGCCGGCGTTCGTCGCCGGGGTGTCGACGAGCACGAGCCCGACGGGTGCCGCGCCGTCGGATTCGAGCAGCTCGGCGACGGCGTGGGCGAGCACGCCGCCGATCGAGTAGCCGACGAGCACGCAGGGCTCGTCGCCGACCGCTGCCCGGATCGACTCGGCGAGGACGTCGACGGCGGCGCGCCACGACGCCGGCGCCGGCTCGCTGCCGCGACAGCCGGGAAGGGCGCAGGCGAACACGTCGCGCTCGCCGTCGAAGTGGCTCGCAAAGCGCACGAACTGGTGCGGTCCCGAGCCGACGACGAACGACGGGATGCACACGAGCGCCGGGCCGCCGTCGCCCGCCGCCAGCCGAACGGCGTAGCCGCTCGCGTCGTCGAGCTCGTCCGCTGACCCGAAGCCGGGCGCGAAGCGGGACGCCTCGGTGAGGACGGAGACGGCCTCAACGATCGCGCCGTGCGCGTGGGCGTGGCGCAGCAGCGCGCCGAGCGTGCCGGCGGCGGCGGCGCCGGTGCCTGCGGGCGCGGTGGTCGTCGCCGGCTCTTGGTCGGGCTGCTGTGCGCGCAGGTGCTCGGCGATCGCGACGCTCGTCGGGTGGTCGAACACGAGTGTCGTCGGCAGCCGCATGCCGGTCTCCTGCACGAGCCGGTTGCGCAGCTCGACCGCCGCCAGCGAGTCGAGACCCAGTTCCTTGAACGAGCGGTCCGGCTCGACCGCATCGGCCGACGCGTGCCCGAGGACCGCCGCGACGTGCCCGCGCACGACCTCCAAGACGAGCTGCGCGCGCTGCGTTTCGTCGACGGCGCCGAGCCGCCTCGCGAGCGACGCGCCCGCGTCCCGCGCCCGGCGCTGCGGCGCGCTCGCGATCCCGCGCAGCAGCGGCGGCAGCATGCCGGCCGCGGCCGCCACACCGAGCGCGACGCGGTCGAGGCCGATCGGCACGAGCAGCGGCTCGTCGAGCTGCCGCGCGAGGTCGAGCAGCTCGAGGCCGCGCTCCGTGGCGAGGGGCTGGATACCGGTGCGCGCGATCCGCGCCACCTCTTGCTCGTCAAGTGAGGCGGACATGCCGCCGGCCTGCGCCCACAAGCCCCACGCGAGCGATCTCGCGACGAGCCCCTGGCCGTGCCGCTGTTGGGCGAGCGCGTCGAGGAACGCGTTCGCGGCCGCGTAGTTGCCCTGGCCGGGGCTGCCGAGGACCGCCGCCGCGGACGAGAACAGCACGAAGTCCGACAGCTCGCTGCCGCGGGTCAGCTCATGCAGGTTCATCGCCGCGTCGACCTTCGGCCGCATCACCCGCTCGAGCTGCTCGGGATCGAGCGCCGCGACGACGCCGTCATCGAGCACGCCCGCGGCGTGCACGACCGCCGTGAGCGGGTGCTCGAGCGAGCCGAGCAGCCGGGCGAGCGCGTCGCGGTCGGCGACGTCGCAGGCCGCGACCGTCGCCTCGCAGCCGAGCGCCGCGAGCTCGCCGACGAGCGCCTCGGCGCCCTCCGCGTCGCGGCCGCGACGGCTGACGAGCAGCAGGCGGCGGACGTCGTGGCGCGCCGCGAGGTGGCGCGCGACGAGCGCGCCGAGGCCGGACACGCCGCCCGTGACGAGGACCGTCCCGTCGGGGTCCGGCGCCCGCGGGATCGTGAGCACGACCTTCCCGATGTGGCGGGCCTCGCGGAGATGGCGAAACGCGGTCGCGCCCCGCCGGACGTCCCAGGTCGTGATCGGCGCGTGGTGCAGGACGCCGCGCTCGAACAGCGCGACGACCTCCCGAAGCATCTCCTCGATGCGCCGCGGACCCGCCTCGACGAGGTCGAACGCCCGGTAGCGGACGCCGGGGTGCGCTTGCGCGACCTCGCCGGCGTCGCGGACGTCGGCCTTGCCCATCTCGACGAAGCGCCCGCCGCGCGGCAGCAGGTCGAGCGAGGCATCGACGAACTCCCGGGCCAGCGCGTCGAGGACGACGTCGACGCCGGCGCCGCCGGTCGCGACGAGGAACCGCTCGCGGAAGGCGAGGTCGCGGGACGACGCGATGTGGTCGTCCGGGATCCCGAGCGCGCGGACGGCGTCCCACTTCGCCGGGCTCGCCGTGGCGTAGACGTCGGCGCCGAGGTGGCGGGCGATCTGGACGGCCGCCATGCCGACGCCGCCGGCCGCGGCGTGCACGAGCAGGGTCTCCCCCGCCTTCAGGTTGGCGAGGTCGACGAGCGCGAAGTACGCGGTGAGGAACACGGCCGGGACGGAGGCCGCTTCGGCGAACGACCACTCGTCGGGGAACCGGACGACGGCGTGGCGCTCCGCTACGGCGAGCGGACCGAAGCCGTCGCCGATGGCGCCCATGACGCGGTCGCCAACCTCCAGGCCCTCGGCCCCGGCGCCGATCTCGACGACCACCCCCGCCGCCTCGCTGCCGAGCGGTGCCTCGCCCGGGTAGATGCCGAGCGCGATGAGCACATCGCGGAAGTTCACGCCCGCGGCGCGGACGGCGATGCGCACCTCGCCTTCGTTCAGCGGCCTGTGGCCGGCGTCGGACGCGACGAGCGCGAGGTTCTCGAGCGTCCCCTTCTGCTCGATGCCGAGGCGCCAGCCGTCCCCCGACCCGGACGGCGGGGTCAGTCCGCGCGCACGGGCGAGCCGCGGCGCGTAGGCGGTGGCGCCGCGGATCGCGAGCTGCGGCTCGCCAGTGGCGACGACGGCGGGCCAGCCGGCGTCGAAGTCGTCGTCGACGTCGACGTCGACGAGCACGAAGCGGTCGGGGTGCTCGGACTGCGCGCTGCGGACCAGCCCCCAGACCGCCGCTTGCGCGAGGTCCGGGCTCTCGCCTTGGAGCGCGACCGCGGCGCGCGTGACGATCACGAGCCGCGTGCCGGCGAGCCGCGCGTGGGCGAGGAAGGCCTGCACCAGCGCGAGGGTGGCCCCCGTCACCGCGTGCGCCGCGGCGGCGGGATCGCCGTCGACCACGGGGACGAACGCAACGAGGGCGTCGGGCGCGCCGCCGTTCGCGCCCGAGGGGTCGCCGTCGGACGCGGCGAGGTTCGAGAGGCGCGCGCCGAGGTCGTGGTCGTCGCCGAGCACGACGACTCGGCCCGCATCGCCGTCCGGCGAGGCGAGCGCGACCTCGGCCCAGTCGACCACGAACAGCGAGTCTGCGGCGGCGGGCGTGCTGCCCACGCGCAGCCGCGACGCGTCGATCGTGCGCGACGTGAGGGCCTCCACGACGAGCGCGGGCCGGCCGCTGTCGTCAAGCGCGCTTAGGTGCAGGACCTGGTCGCTACGGACAGCCCGGACGCGCAGGGTCGTGGTGCCGGGTCGCAGGATCCGCACGCCCGACCACGAGAACGGCAGTGGCGCTTTACCGGGCTCGAGTTCGTCGTGCAGCAGACCCAACGTCGTGTGCAGCGCAGCGTCCAGGAGCGCGGGATGGACGCCGTAGCGGGCGGCCTCGTCGAGCTCGCGGTCGTCGAGCGACACCTCGCTGAAGATCTCCTCGCCGCGGCGCCACGCCGCGCTCACGCCCTGGAGGGCTGGGCCGTAGGCGTAACCGCTGGCGGCGAGGCGGTCGTAGAGGTCGCCGACCGCAAATGGCTGCGCGCCGGCCGGTGGCCAGCTCTCGCCCGCGAGCTGGTCGGTCGCGGGCTCGCCGGCGTCCGCCGTGGCGAGGACGCCGCCGGCGTGCAGGGTCCATGCCTCCGGGTCGCCGTCCTCGGCCGGCGCGGCGGACTGCGAGTAGATCTCGATCGAGCGCCGGCCGCCCTCGTCCGGGGCGCCGATCGCGACCTGGAGCGCGACCGAGCCGTGCTCGGGGAGCAGCAGCGGCGCGTGCAGCGTGAGCTCGTCGATCGCGTCGCAGCCGAGCTGCGCGCCAGCGCGCAGCGCGAGCTCGGCGAACGCGGTGCCGGGGGCGATGACGGTGTCGAAGACGGCGTGATCGGCGAGCCACGGGTGCGCTGCGAGCGACCAGCTACCCGTGAAGCGCCACTCGTCGCTGCCGGCCAGGTGCATCGACGCGCCGATCAGCGGATGCTCGACGACCCCAAGTCCGGCTGCCGAGACGTCGCCCGCGCCGGCGCCGCCCGCAAGCCAGTAGTGCTCACGCTCGAAGGCGTAGGTCGGCAGCTCGACGCGTCCGACGGCGTTCGTGTCAAACGTCGAGCGCCACTCGATCGGGACGCCGTGGCAGTGTGCCGCGGCGAGGAACGTCATGAACGTCTCGGCCTGCGGGTGCTTGGCGCCGCGCAGGGTGCTCACGGCGAGCACGTCGTCGTCGTCGACGGTCTGCGCGGTCAGGGCGCTGAGCGTCGCGTCGGGGCCGAGCTCGAGCATCCGCGTCACGCCGGCCCGCTGCAGCCATGTGATCCCGTCGGCAAAGCGCACCGTCTGGCGCACGTGCTGCGCCCAGTACTCGGGCGAGCACGCCTGCTGCGCCGTCAGCGGCTCGCCGGTGAGATTCGAGACGATCGGGATCCGTGGTGGCGAGCAGGCGATCTGCCGCGCGACCGCGGTCAGGTCGTCGAGCATCGCATCCATCGCCTGCGAGTGAAACGCGTGGCTGACGCGCAGCCGCGTCGTCTTGCGACCGCGCTCACGCCACAGCGTCTCGAGCTGCTCGATCGCGGCCGCATCGCCGGACAGCACGACCGCGCGCGGCGCGTTGACCGCCGCGAGCGCGACCCGGTCCTCGCAGCCCTCAAGACTCGCCTCGGCTTCCTGCCCGTCCGCCTGGACGGCGAGCATCGCCCCGCCGGCCGGCAGCGCGCCCATCAAACGCGCCCGCTCGGACACAAGCCGGCAGCCGTCGCGCAACGAGAACACCCCGGCCACGTGCGCCGCGGCGTACTCCCCGATCGAGTGGCCGACGAGGTAGTCCGCGCGGATCCCGAAGCTCTCGACCAGCCGGTACAGCGCGACCTGCAGCGCGAACAGCGCGACCTGGGTGTACTGCGTGTCGCCGAGCAGCTGCGCTTCCGGCGAGCCCTCGGCGGCGAACATCACGTCGCGCACCGAGCGGCCGATGAAGCCGTCAAGCTCACCGCACACCTCGTCCAAAGCGGCGCCGAACACCGAGAAGTGCTCGTAGAGCTCGCGGCCCATGCCCGGCCACTGCGACCCCTGACCGGAGAACAAGAAGGCCACCGGCCCGCTCCGTGCGACCCCGCGCAGCACGGCCGGATGCTGCTCGCCGCGGTCGAGCGCCCGCAGCCCGGCCACGAGCTCCGCGGGCTGCTGCGCCAGCACGACCGCGCGCTGTTTGAGCTGCGCGCGCCGCAACGCGAGCGCGCACGCCACGTCGTGGCCGGAGAGCTGCGGCTGCGCCTCCACGAACATCGCCAAGCGCGCGGCCTGCGCGGCGAGCGACCGCTCACCGCCGGCGGAGACGAGGTACGGCAGAGGCCCGCTCGACGCGGCCGGCGCAGGCCCGCTCGACGCGGCCGGCGCCAGCCCGCTCGACGCGGCCGACAGCGCCCCGACCGTCGCGGCCCGCAGCGACCCGCTCGCCGCCACCTCGACGCGCGGCGCCACCTCGACGCGCGCCGCCACCTCGACGCGCGGCGCCTCCTCGACGATCACATGCGCGTTCGTGCCCGACACACCAAACGACGACACCGCGGCACGCCGGACGCGGTCGCCCGCAAGCCACGGCTCGGCCTCGCGCAGCACCCGCAACTCACCCGCCGACCAGTCCACATGCGGCGAAAGCTCGTCCGCGTGCAGCGTGCGCGGCATCGACTCGTGACGCAGTGCCTGGACGGCTTTGATCACGCCGCCGACAGCAGCCGCAGCCGCCGCATGACCGATGTTCGACTTCAACGAACCCAAACGCACCGGGCCATCGACACGCCCCTGACCATACGTCGCAAGCAACGCCTGCGCCTCGATCGGATCACCCAACCGCGTCCCCGTCCCATGCGCCTCCACCAGATCCACATCCGCCGCCGACAACCCCGCGCTCGCAAGCGCCTGCCGAATCACCCGCTCCTGCGACGGCCCATTGGGCGCCGTCAACCCATTACTCGCACCATCCTGATTGACCGCACTACCACGCACCACCGCCAACACCTCATGCCCCAACGCACGCGCCCGCGACAACGTCTCAAGCACCAACAAGCCAACACCCTCCGACCAGCCCGTCCCATCCGCACCCGCACCAAACGCCCGACAGCGCCCATCCACAGACAACCCACGCTGACGCGAGAACTCCACAAACAACGACGGCGTCGCCAACACCGTCACCCCACCCGCAAGCGCCAACCCACACTCACCACGACGCAACGCCTGACACGCCAAATGCAACGCCACCAACGACGACGAACACGCCGTATCGATCGACACCGCAGGCCCCTCCAACCCGAAGGTGTACGCGATCCGGCCCGACGCGACGCTCGGGATCGTGCCCGTCAAGCGCAGCCCCTCGACCTGCTGCGCCGATCGCAGCCCGTCGCCGTAGTTCGTCGAGCTCACGCCCATGAACACGCCCGTGTCGCTGCCCCGCAGCTCCGGCGCCACCAGCCCCGCATCCTCGAACGCGGCCCACGCACCCTCGAGCAGCATCCGCTGCTGCGGATCCATCGCCAGCGCCTCGCGCGGGGAGATCGAGAAGAAGTCGGCGTCGAACTCGTCCGCGTCGTGCAGAAAGCCGCCGTGGCGGACGTAGCTCGTTCCGGGGTGATCGGGATCGTCGTCGAACAACCGCTCCAGGTCCCAACCGCGATTGGTCGGGAACTCGCCGATCGCGTCGGTGCCGGAGTCGACGAGCCACCAGAGGTCGTCGGGGCTGCGCACGCCGCCCGGGTAGCGCGCGCTCATGCCGACGATCGCAATCGGCTCGCTGCCGCGCTGCTCGAGGTCCTGGAGCTGCTTGCGCGTGTCGCGCAGCTCGAGCAGGACCCGCTTGAGGTGCGGGAGCAGCTCGTTGTCCGCGGGCGCCCCCATCAGGACAGCTCCTCGTCGATGAGCGCGAGGATGTCGCTCGCCGTCGCTGCGTGGATCATCTCGTCGGTGACGCCGTTGCCGCTGGCCGGGGTGTCGTCGGCGAGCTTGGCGAGCAGCGACCGCAGCCGCCGGGCGACGCGCTCGCGCTCGGTGTCGTCGCTTGCGACGACACCGAGCATCCGGTCGATCTTGTCGAGCTCCGCGTCGATCGGGTCGGGCGCCGGCCCGGCTCCGTCGACCTTCGAGCACAGCAGCTCCGCGACCGCGGCGGGGCTGGGGTGGTCGAACACGAGCGTCGTGGGGAGCTTGAGGCCGCTCGCCCGGGTCAGGCGGTTCTTCAGCTCGACGGCGCTGAGGGAGTCGAAGCCGAGGTCCTTGAAGGGGCGCTCGGCGTCCATCGCGGCGTGCCCGGAGTGCCCGAGCACCGCCGCGACGTGGGTCATGACGAGCTCGAGCACGGCCGCTGGCCGGTCGGCTTCGGTGGTGCCGGCGAGCTGGTCGCTCAGCGATCCGCGACGCTGGCCGGCGCGTCGCAGCGGTGCGCGGACGAGGCCGCGCAGGATCGCGGGGAGCGTGCCGGCGTACGCGTTCACGCGGAGCGCGGCGACATCCAGGCGGGCGGGGATCAGGGTGGGTTGCAGGGCGCCGCGGGCGCGATCGAAGAGCTCGAGGCCGTCCTCGTCGGTCAGCGCGGCGATGCCGGCGCGCCGGCCGCGCTCGCGATCGTCGTCGCTGAGGCTGTCGAGCATCCCGCGCTGCCAGGCGCCCCACGCGAGCGAGGTCGCGGGCAGGCCCTCGGCTCGGCGGTGTTGGGCGAGAGCGTCGAGGAACGCGTTGGCGGCCGCGTAGTTGGCCTGTCCGGGCGTGCCGAGCGTCCCAGCGATCGAGGAGAACATGACGAACTGCGACAGGCCGAGGTCGCGGCTCAGCTCGTGGAGGTGCAGCGCGCCGTCCACCTTCGGCGCGAGGACCCGCCGCAGCCGGTGCTCGTCGAGCGTCGCGACGACGCCGTCGTCGAGGACGCCGGCGGCGTGCACGACCGCCGTCAGCGGATGCTCGCTCGGGATCCCGTCGATCACCGCGGCCAGCGCGCCGCGGTCGGTCACGTCGCACGCGACGACCTGCGCCTCGCAGCCGCGCTGCGCCAAGTCGGCGAGCAGCTCCGCGGCGCCCTCGGCGCGCGGCCCGCTTCGGCTGACAAGGACGAGCCGCCGCGCGCCCTGCCCGGCCAGATGCGACGCGACCAAGGCGCCGAGCCCACTCGTCGCGCCGGTGATCAGCACCGTGCCGTCGGGGTCCGGCCGGCGGGGCATGCGCAGCACGATCTTGCCGACGTGCTTGGCCTCGCGCATGTGGCGAAACGCGTCCTGCGCGCGCCGCACGTCCCAGCACGACAGCGGCAGGTGCTCCAGCACCCCGCGCTCGAACAGCCCGACGATCTCCTCGAGCATCTGCCCGATGCGCGCCGCAGGCGCGTCCAGCAGGTCGAACGCCGCGTAGCGCACGCCGGGATGGGTTCTGGCGACGGCCTCCGGGTCACGGATGTCGGTCTTGCCGATCTCCACGAACCGGCCGCCGCGCGGGAGCAACCGCAGCGACGCGTCGACGAAGTCGCCCGCGAGCGAGTCCAGGACGACGTCCACGCCGCGGCCGCCGGTGCTTTGTAGGAACGCGGCTTCGAACTCCAAGCTGCGCGACGAGGCGATCCGCGACGGGTCGAGCCCGAGCTCCACGACGGTCGGCCACTTGCGCGGATGCGCGGTCGCGAACACCTCGGTGCCGGCGTGCTTGGCGAGCTGCACGGCCGCCATCCCCACGCCGCCCGCCGCGCCGTGCACGAGCACGCGCTCGCCGGCGCTCAGGCCAGCTTGGTCGAACAAGCCGTAGTACGCCGTCAGGAACACGACCGGCACCGAGGCCGCCTGCTCGAAGGACCACCCGCCGGGCATCCGCACGAGCTGGCGCGCGTCGGCCACCGCGACCGGCCCGAACGCGCCTTCCATCAACCCCATCACGCGATCGCCGACCTCGAAGCCGGTTACGTCGGCACCGACCTCGACCACGAGGCCGGCGCCCTCGCCGCCGAGGCGCGCCGTGCCGGCGTGGTCGACGAGCCCCAGCGCGACGACGACGTCGCGGAAGTTCAACCCGGCCGCGCTCACCGCGACCCGGACCTCGCCGGCGCCGAGCGGCCCCGTCGCCGCGTCGACCAGCTCCAGCTCCTCGAGCGTCCCGACCCGCTCGATGCCAAGACACCACGCCCTGGCCGGCGGCACGAGCGCACCCCGGCCCGGCCCGCCGACGCGCGCCACGCGGGCCGCTCCGTCGCGCACGGCGACCACCGGCTCGTCGCCGGCCAGCACGGACACATCCACCGGCTCGCCATCGAGATCGACCAGGCCGATGCGCCCCGGATGCTCGGACTCCGCGCTGCGCAGCAGCCCGACCAGCGCCGCGTGGCGCAGGTTCGGCGACTCGCCGTCGTCGGCCGCGAGGGCGCGCTCGGTGAGCACGACGAGCCGCGCGTCCTCCAGCGCCGCGCTGGCGATCCAGAACTGCAGGAGCTCAAGCATGCGCTGCGCGATCTCGCCGACCGCCTCGACCAGCGGGCCGTCGGCGTGCGGCGCGCGCAGCACGACGACCTCCGGCGGCGACGCGCCGCGGCGCACGTTGTCTTCGAGCGTCGCCAGGTCCCGGTAGCCGACGACGGCGTGGCCCGCACCGGCGACCGCGGGCCGGCCGCCGGGCTCCTCGAGCACGGCGACGGAGATCGATCCTGTGATCTCCGTGGCCGCGAACGGCACCCACTCGACGCCGTGCAGCCCGCCGTCGGCCGTGGTGCGAGCGCCGCCGAGCGCCGCGCGGTCGATCGTGCGCGTGGCGAGCGTGTCGATGGTCAGCACGGGCCGGCCGGTCTCGTCGCTCGCCGCCAGGCTCAGCGAGTCGCCGGAGCGGCGGACGGCGACGCGCAGCGACGGCGCTCCGCCGCGCAGCAGCCGGACGCCGGACCAGGAGAACGGCAGCGGCGCCTTGCCCGGCTCGAGTTCGTCGTCGAGCAGCCCGAGCGTGGTGTGGAACGCGGCGTCCAGGAGCGCCGGGTGGATGCCGTAGCGGCCGGTCTGCTCGGCCTCGTGCTCGTCGAGGGCGAGCGCGACGAAGACCTCGTCGTCGCGCTGCCAGGCGGCGGTCACGCCCTGAAACGCCGGACCGTAGGCGTAGCCGCTGGCCGCGAGGCGGTCGTACAGATCGCCGATCGGCAGCGCCTCGGCGCCCGCCGGGGGCCAGGCCTCGTCCGCGAGGGGATCGCGAGCGGCGGGGGGCGCGGCGGTCAAGGTCCCGTTTGCGTGGCTCGTCCAGTCGTCGAGGTCCTCGGCTGCCGTCGCGGGGCGCGAGTAGATCTCGATCTCGCGCCGGCCCTGGTCGTCCGGCGCGGACACGGCGATCTGCAGGTGCACCGCGCCGTGCTCGGGGAGCAGCAGCGGCGCGTGCAGCGTGAGCTCGTCGATCGCGTCGCAGCCGAGCTGCGCGCCAGCGCGCAGCGCGAGCTCGGCGAACGCGGTGCCGGGGGCGATGACGGTGTCGAAGACGGCGTGATCGGCGAGCCACGGGTGCGCTGCGAGCGACCAGCTACCCGTGAAGCGCCACTCGTCGCTGCCGGCCAGGTGCATCGACGCGCCGATCAGCGGATGCTCGACGACCCCAAGTCCGGCTGCCGAGACGTCGCCCGCGCCGGCGCCGCCCGCAAGCCAGTAGTGCTCACGCTCGAAGGCGTAGGTCGGCAGCTCGACGCGTCCGACGGCGTTCGCGTCAAACGTCGAGCGCCACTCGATCGGGACGCCGTGGCAGTGTGCCGCGGCGAGGAACGTCATGAACGTCTCGGCCTGCGGGTGCTTGGCGCCGCGCAGGGTGCTCACGGCGAGCACGTCGTCGTCGTCGACGGTCTGCGCGGTCAGGGCGCTGAGCGTCGCGTCGGGGCCGAGCTCGAGCATCCGCGTCACGCCGGCCCGCTGCAGCCATGTGATCCCGTCGGCAAAGCGCACCGTCTGGCGCACGTGCTGCGCCCAGTACTCGGGCGAGCACGCCTGCTGCGCCGTCAGCGGCTCGCCGGTGAGATTCGAGACGATCGGGATCCGTGGTGGCGAGCAGGCGATCTGCCGCGCGACCGCGGTCAGGTCGTCGAGCATCGCATCCATCGCCTGCGAGTGAAACGCGTGGCTGACGCGCAGCCGCGTCGTCTTGCGACCGCGCTCACGCCACAGCGTCTCGAGCTGCTCGATCGCGGCCGCATCGCCGGACAGCACGACCGCGCGCGGCGCGTTGACCGCCGCGAGCGCGACCCGGTCCTCGCAGCCCTCAAGACTCGCCTCGGCTTCCTGCCCGTCCGCCTGGACGGCGAGCATCGCCCCGCCGGCCGGCAGCGCGCCCATCAAACGCGCCCGCTCGGACACAAGCCGGCAGCCGTCGCGCAACGAGAACACCCCGGCCACGTGCGCCGCGGCGTACTCCCCGATCGAGTGGCCGACGAGGTAGTCCGCGCGGATCCCGAAGCTCTCGACCAGCCGGTACAGCGCGACCTGCAGCGCGAACAGCGCGACCTGGGTGTACTGCGTGTCGTCGAGCAGCTGCGCTTCCGGCGAGCCCTCGGCGGCGAACATCACGTCGCGCACCGAGCGGCCGATGAAGCCGTCAAGCTCACCGCACACCTCGTCCAAAGCGGCGCCGAACACCGAGAAGTGCTCGTAGAGCTCGCGGCCCATGCCCGGCCACTGCGACCCCTGACCGGAGAACAAGAAGGCCACCGGCCCGCTCCGTGCGACCCCGCGCAGCACGGCCGGATGCTGCTCGCCGCGGTCGAGCGCCCGCAGCCCGGCCACGAGCTCCGCGGGCTGCTGCGCCAGCACGACCGCGCGCTGTTTGAGCTGCGCGCGCCGCAACGCGAGCGCGCACGCCACGTCGTGGCCGCAGAGCTGCGGCTGCGCCTCCACGAACATCGCCAAGCGCGCGGCCTGCGCGGCGAGCGACCGCTCACCGCCGGCGGAGACGAGGTACGGCAGAGGCCCGCTCGACGCGGCCGGCGCAGGCCCGCTCGACGCGGCCGGTGCAGGCCCGCTCGACGCGGCCGGCGCCAGGCCCGCTCGACGCGGCCGACAGCGCCCCGACCGTCGCGGCCCGCAGCGACCCGCTCGCCGCCACCTCGACGCGCGGCGCCACCTCGACGCGCGCCGCCACCTCGACGCGCGGCGCCTCCTCGACGATCACATGCGCGTTCGTGCCCGACACACCAAACGACGACACCGCGGCACGCCGGACGCGGTCGCCCGCAAGCCACGGCTCGGCCTCGCGCAGCACCCGCAACTCACCCGCCGACCAGTCCACATGCGGCGAAAGCTCGTCCGCGTGCAGCGTGCGCGGCATCGACTCGTGACGCAGTGCCTGGACGGCTTTGATCACGCCGCCGACAGCAGCCGCAGCCGCCGCATGACCGATGTTCGACTTCAACGAACCCAAACGCACCGGGCCATCGACACGCCCCTGACCATACGTCGCAAGCAACGCCTGCGCCTCGATCGGATCACCCAACCGCGTCCCCGTCCCATGCGCCTCCACCAGATCCACATCCGCCGCCGACAACCCCGCGCTCGCAAGCGCCTGCCGAATCACCCGCTCCTGCGACGGCCCATTGGGCGCCGTCAACCCATTACTCGCACCATCCTGATTGACCGCACTACCACGCACCACCGCCAACACCTCATGCCCCAACGCACGCGCCCGCGACAACGTCTCAAGCACCAACAAGCCAACACCCTCCGACCAGCCCGTCCCATCCGCACCCGCACCAAACGCCCGACAGCGCCCATCCACAGACAACCCACGCTGACGCGAGAACTCCACAAACAACGACGGCGTCGCCAACACCGTCACCCCACCCGCAAGCGCCAACCCACACTCACCACGACGCAACGCCTGACACGCCAAATGCAACGCCACCAACGACGACGAACACGCCGTATCGATCGACACCGCAGGCCCCTCCAACCCGAAGGTGTACGCCACGCGACCGGACGCCACGCTCGACGTGCTGCCCGTCAGCCGCAGGCCCTCGACCTGACGCTCGGACGCGAGGCCGATCCCGTAGCCCGACGACACGACGCCGACGTAGACGCCGGTGTCGCTTCCGCGCAGCTCCGATGCATCCAGGCCGGCGTCTTCGAAGGCGGTCCACGCCGCCTCGAGCAGCATCCGCTGCTGCGGATCCATCGCCAGCGCCTCGCGCGGGGAGATCGAGAAAAACGAGGCATCGAACGCGCCCGCGTCGCGGACGAACGCACCGTGGCGCACGTAGCTCGTGCCTTGGTGATCGGGATCGGGATCAAAGAGCGCGTCGAGGTCCCAGCCGCGGTCGGCGGGGAACTCACCGATAGCGTCGCGGCCGGACGCCACGAAGTCCCACAGCTGCGCGGGCGAGTCGGCGCCGCCGGGGTAGCGACAGCTCATCCCGACGATCGCCACCGGCTCGGAGGCCTTCGCGACGAGCCGCCGGTTCTGCTGACGCAGCCGCTCGGTCTCCTTGAGCGAGGTGCGCAGCGCCTCGACGAGCTTGTCGTGGTTATCGGGCATCGGCGATCACGCTTCCCTCGGGGTGCTCGGCGCTGCCCAGCGTCATCGCGATGAGCGCGTCGGCGTCCATGTCGTCGATCGACGCCGAGGACTCCTCGGGCGCGCTGTCCGACCGAGCGAGGTCGACGAGCGGCTCGAGCAGGCCGGCGTCGCGCAGCCGACCGATCGGGATCGAGGCAAGCAGCGCGCGCAGCTGCGCCTCCTCCGAGTCGCCGTCGTCGCGCGCGTCCGCCACCGCCATGGCGATGAGCTGCTTGCAGATCGCGGCAGGCGTGGGATGGTCGAAGACGAGCGTGGTCGGCAGCCGCATCCCGGTCGCTTGGCCGAGCCGGTTCTTCAGCTCGACGGCGCTCAGCGAGTCCAAGCCGAGGTCCTTGAACGGACGATCGGGGTCCACGGCGCCCGGCTTGGCATGGCCGAGCACGTTGGCGACGTGGCGCTGGACGAGCGCCAGCACGATCGCCGGCCACTCCGCTTGCGGCCGGCCGGCGAGCTGCCCGCTCAGCGATCCGCGGCTGCCGGCGCCGGCGCGGCGGACGGGGGCGCGGACGAGGCCCCGCAGGATCGCGGGGAGCGTTCCGTCCTGAGCGCGGGCACGCAGCGCGGGGGGGTCCAGGCGAGCGGGCACAAGCGCCGGCTGCAGGGCGCCGCGGCCGGTGTCGAACAGCTCGAGGCCCTCCTCGTCGGACAGCAGGACCATGCCCTGGCGAGCGCCCCGGGCACGGTCCTCGTGGCCGAGGCTGTCGAGCATCCCGCGCTGCCACGCGCCCCACGCCAGCGCGCTGGCCGGCAGCCCCTCGGCATGGCGGTGGCGGCCAAGGGCGTCGAGGAAGGCGTTGGCGGCGGCGTAGTTGGCCTGCCCCGGCGTGCCGAGCGTGCCGGCGATCGACGAGAAGACGACGAACTGCGACAGCTCACAGTCGCGCGTCAGCTCGTGCAGGTTGATCGCCCCGTCGACCTTCGGTGCCAGCACCCGCCGCAGCCGGTCCGCGTCGAGGGAGTCCAGCACGCCGTCGTCGAGCACGCCCGCCGCGTGGACGACCGCGGTGAGCGGATGGCGCGCCGGGATCGTGGCGAGCAGCGACGCGAGCCGGGCGCGGTCGGCGACGTCGCACGCCGCGACCTCCGCGTGGCAGCCGCGCTGCGCCAGCGCGGCGACGAGCTCGCCGGCGCCGGCGGCGTCCGCGCCGCGACGGCTGACCAGCAGCAGGCGCCGGGCACCCTGCTCCGCCAGATGGCCCGCGACGAGCCCGCCCAGCCCGCCGGTCGCGCCGGTGACGAGGATCGTGCCCTCGGGGTCGGGCGCGCTCGGCATGCGCAGCACGATCTTGCCGACGTGCTTGGCCTCGCGCATGAACCTGAACGCGTCGACCGCGTCGCGCACGTCGAAGCACGTGACGGGTAGCGGCTGGAGCACGCCGCGCTCGAACAGCGCGACGATCTCGGCGAGCATCTCCCCGATCCGCTCGGAGCCGGCCTCGAGCAGGTCGAATGCCCGGTAGCGCACGCCGGGATGCGCGGCGGCGACCGCGCCGGGATCGCGGATGTCGGTCTTGCCGATCTCGACGAACCGCCCGCCGCGCACGAGCAGCTCGAGCGACGCGTCCACGTACTCGCCGGCCAGCGAGTCCAGCACGACGTCGACGCCATTGCCCTCGGTGCGCTCCAGGAACGTCGTGCGGAAGTCCAGGTCGCGCGACGACGCGATCCGCGACGGCGCGACACCCAGCCGCTCGAGCGTCGCCCACTTGTCCGGATGCGCGGTCGCGAAGACCTCCGCGCCCGCGTGCGCCGCGAGCTGCAGCGCCGCCATCCCGACGCCGCCGGCCGCGCCGTGCACGAGCAGCGCCTCGCCGCGCGCCAGGTCCGCCATGTCGCAGAGCGCGTAGTACGCAGTCAGGAACACGATCGGCATGGACGCCGCCTGCTCGAACGACCAGCCATCCGGCATCCGCACGAGGTGGCGCGCGTCGGCGATCGCGACGGGCCCGAACGCCTCGCCCATCAGCCCCGTCACGCGGTCGTCGACCGCCAGCCCGACGACCCCGGCGCCGACCTCGAGCACGACCCCCGCGCCCTCGCCGCCGAGGCGCGCCTCGCCGACCTCGGACACGAGCCCCAGCGCGACCACGACGTCGCGGAAGTTCAGTCCGGCAGCGCGCACCGCGAGCCGCACCTCGCCGGGCTCGAGGGCCCGCAACGCCGTGGCGGTCGCGACGAGCGCGAGGTTCTCGAGTGTCCCCACCGCGTCGATGCCGAGGCACCATCCGGTGCCTGCGGCCGGCGCCATGAGCGGGCCAGACGCGCGCGCGTCGGCCAGCCGCGGCACGAACGCCTCGCCCGCACGGATCGCCACCTCGGGCTCGTCGGCGCCGAGCACGCTGCTCAGCGCCTCCAGCGACGCACCTTCCGCATCGAGGTCGACCACGGCGACGCGGCCCGGATGCTCGGACCGCGCGCTGCGCAGCAGCCCCGGCAACGCCGCCTGCACGAGGTTCGGCGACTCGACCTCGGCGACGGCCAGCGCTCCGTCGGTCACGACGACGAGCCGGGCGTCCACCAGCGCGGCGCACGCGACCCACTCCTGCACGAGCTCAAGCGTGCGCTGCGTCGTCTCGCCGACCGCGCTCGCCAGCGACGCGTCGGATCGCGGCGCCCGCGCCACGACGACGTCCGGCACCGGCGCGCCGTGCTCGACGGCGTACGCCAGGGCGCCGAGATCGGCATGCACCTCGACGTCACTGCGCGCGAACGCCAGCGGGCCGCCGGGCTGCGCGAGGACCGCGACCCGCAGCGAAGCGTCGCGCACGACGTCGGCCAGCGGCGTCCAGATGACGCTGAACAGCGAGCCGTCGCCCGCGGCGCCGCGGGCGCCCAGTGCCGCGCGATCGACCGGCCGGCCTTCGAGCCTCGCGACGGCAAGCACCGGCGCTCCCGACTCGTCCACCGCCAGGATCCGCATACGCCGCGCGTCGCCCTCGCCGACCGGGGTCGCGCAGACCCGCAGGCGGGTTGCGCCGCGGCCGTGCACGCGTACGCCGGAGAACGCGAACGGCACCTCGGCGCCGTCGAGCGCGCCGCGCTCGAGTGCGCCGGCCAGCAGCACGTGCAGCGCCGCGTCGGCGAGCGCCGGGTGCACGCAGAAGCCTTCGGCCCGGGCGCGCTCGTCGTCGTCGAGCGCGACCTCGCCGTACATGACGTCGCCGTCGCGATACGCCGCGCGCAGGCCCGCGAACGCAGGCCCGTACGTGTACCCCACGTCGGCGAGACGGTCGTACACGCCGTCGACGTCGATGCGCTCGGCACCCGCGGGCGGCCAGCTCTGCGCCGCGAAGCGCGCGAGCTCGTCCTCCACGTCGTCGGCGGCCGCGGCCGCGAGCACACCGGATGCATGCTGCTGCCAGCCGCCACCGTCGTCGCCGTGCTCGTCGGAGGGCTCCGGCCGCGAGTAGATCCCAAGCCCCCGGGACCCATCCTCGCCCGCCTCGCCGACGACGACCTGCACCTGCACCCGGCCGTCCCCGTGGAGCACGAGCGGCGCGACCAGCGTCAGCTCTTCGAGCACCGCGCCGACGCGCCGCCCGACCGCGACGCCAAGCTCCATGAACGCCGTCCCCGGCAGCAGGACGCCGCCCGCCACCGCGTGATCGGCGAGCCACGGGTGCGCCGCGAGCGACCAGCTGTCGGTGAAGCGCCACTCGTCGGAGCCGGCCATGCACACCGAGGCGCCGAGCAGCGGGTGATCGACGGCGCCCAGCCCGGCCGCGGTCACGTCGCCCGCGCCGCGGCCAGCGTCGAGCCACAGGCGCTCGCGCACGAAGGCGCAGGTGGGCAGGTCGACGAGGCGAGCGCCCTGGTCGGCGTAGAAGCGCGGCCAGTCGACGCCGACGCCCGCGACGTGCAGCGCGGCAAGGCACCCCACGAGCGGCTCCAGCTGCGGGCGGCGAGCGCGCATCGCCGAGACGAACAGCGCGCGCGGCTCGAGGTCCTCGCTCGCGCATCCGCGGGCCATCGTGGAGAGCACCGTGTCCGGGCCGAGCTCGACGAACCGCGTCACCCCGAGACGCTCGAGCTCGCGCACGCCGTCGGCGAAGAGCACCGCGCAGCGGACATGGCTCACCCAGTAGCCCGGATCGCACAGCTCCTCGTCGACGACGGCGCCGGTCAGGTTCGATACGACCTCGAGCTGCGGGCGCTCGTAGTGCAGCCCGGCGGCGACCGCCCGGAACTCGTCGAGCATCGGCTCCATCAGCAGCGAGTGAAACGCGTGGCTGACGCGCAGCCGCGTGGTCTTGCGGCCGCGCTCGAGCCACAGCGCGGCGCACGCCTCGATCGCGTCGAGCTCACCCGACAGGACGGTCGCGCGCGGCGCGTTGACCGCCGCGACCGACACGCCGTCGCCGACCCACTCGAGCGACTCGGCGACCTCGTCCGCGGACGCCTCCACCGCGAGCATCGCGCCGCCTTCGGGCAGCGCGCCCATGAGCCGCCCGCGCGCGGCCACGAGCGTGCACGCGTCCTCGAGCGACAGCACCCCGGCGACGTGCGCGGCGACGAGCTCGCCGATCGAATGGCCGATGAGCACGTCCGCTTGGACGCCCCGGGACGACACGAGCCGGTACAGCGCGACCTCGAGCGCGAACAGCGCCGGCTGCGTGTACTCCGTGCGGCCCAGCAGCTCGGCCTCGACCGACCCGGCGGGCGCGAACATGAGCTCTTTCACGGAGCGTCCGACGTGGCCGTCGAGCTCCGCACAGATCTCGTCGAGGGCCGTGGCGAAGACGTCGAAGCGCGCGTACAGCTCGCTGCCCATGCCCGCCCACTGCGCGCCCTGGCCGGTGAACAGCAGCGCGGTCTTGCCGCCGCGCGCGCTCCCGGTGCTCACGCCGGCGGCGCTCTCGCCGCGTACGACCGCGTCGAGGCCGGCGAGCAGCGCCGCGCGATCGGCACCGACGACCGCGGCGCGCCGCTCGAGCTGCGCTCGCGCCGACACGAGCGACCACCCGACGTCCACCGGTGCGAGCTCGGGACGGTCGGTCAGCCACCGGCGTAGCCGCCGCGCCTGCTCACGCAGCCCGGTCTCGCTGCGCCCGGAGACGACCAGCGCGGCGACCGGCAGCGCGCCGGCCGACGGCGCCGGCTGCGCGGCCTGCTCGGCCGGCGCCTCCTCGACGATGACGTGGGCGTTCGTCCCGCTCATTCCGAACGACGACACGCCCGCGCGCCGGACCCGCTCGCCGGCCGCCCACGGCTGCGGCTCGGACAAGAGCTCCACCTCGCCCGCGGACCAGTCCACGTGCGGCGACGGCTGCTCGCAGTGCAGCGACCGCGGCAGCACTTCGTGGCGCAGCGCAAGCACCATCTTCATCACGCCGGCGACGCCCGCGGCCGCCGACGTGTGGCCGATGTTCGACTTGATCGACCCGAGCAGCAGCGGGCCGCTCGCACGCTCCCGGCCGTAGGTCGCGAGCAGCGCCTGCGCCTCGATCGGGTCGCCCAGCGAGGTTCCGGTTCCGTGCGCCTCGACGGCGTCGACGTCGCCTGCGGAGAGCCCGGCGTTCGCGAGCGCCGCGCGAATCACCCGCTCCTGCGAGGGGCCGTTGGGCGCGGTCATCCCGTTGCTCGCCCCGTCCTGGTTCACCGCGCTGCCGCGCACGACGGCGAGCACGCGATGGCCCAAGCGGCGCGCGTCCGACAGCCGCTCCAGCGCGAGCAGGCCCGCGCCCTCGGACAGGCCGACGCCGTCGGCGTCGGCGCCAAACGCGCGGCAGCGGCCGTCCGGCGACATGACGCTCTGGCGGCTGAACGCGACGAGGAACATCGGCGTCGCCATCGTCGTGACGCCGCCGGCAAGCGCGAGCGTGCAGTCGCCGCTGCGCAGCGCCTGGCTCGCGAGATGGATCGCCACGAGCGACGACGAGCAGGCGGTGTCGATCGACACGGCGGGACCCTCGAGGCCGAGCGTGTAGGCGACCCGGCCCGAGAGCATGCACGAGGCGTCGCCCGAGTAGGCGTAGGCCTCCGCGTCCGCCGCAGCCGACGCGCGCACGGCTCCGACGCTGTAGTCGTCGTGAAAGACGCCGGCGAAGACACCGGTCCGGCTGCCCGCCAGCGAGGTCGGGTCGATGCCGGCGTCCTCGAGCGCCTCCCACGCGAGCTCGAGCATGATCCGCTGCTGCGGGTTGAGGGCGAGCGCCTCGCGCGGGCTGATGCCGAAGAAGCCCGCGTCGAACCCGGCGATGTCGTCGAGGAACGCGCCGCCGCTGGCACAGACCGTGCCGGCGTGGGCCGGGTCGGGGTGATAGAGGTGATCGACGTCCCAGCCGCGGTCGTCCGGGAACCCGTCGACGGCGTCGACGCCGCGCGCCACGGCGTCCCACAGCGCGCCGGGCGAGTGGAGCTTCTGCGGGTAGCGGCAGCTCATCCCGACGATGGCGATCGGCTCGTGCTCGCGCTGCTCGAGGTCGCGCACCCGCCGCCGCACCGTGCGCAGCTCCGTGGTCGCCTTGCGCAGGTACTCGCGGAGGCGTTCGTCGTCGGTCATGGCGTTTGTCTTTTCATGCGATCTCCGTGTCCAGGGCGCGTCACGCGAGCTCCTCGTCGATCAGGGCGAACATCTCCTCGTCGCTGATCGTGTCCAGGTCGTCGTCGTCATCGGGCTCGGCGGACGGTGCGTCGCCGTCCTGCGAGGTCATCAGCAGCCGCTGGATGCGGGCGTTGAAGGCGCGCACCCGCTCCTCGACCTGGCCGCGCGTCCGCTCGTCCTTGACGATCTGCTCGAGCAGGCGCTCGACCTGGTCGAAGGCGCCGTCGATCGGCGGGCGCGCCGCCGCGACGCCACCGAGCTGGCCGAGCATGAACCCGGCCACGGCGGCCGGCGAGGGATGGTCGAAGACGAGCGTCGCCGGGAGGGCGAGGCGGGTCGCCCGCGTCAGGCGGTTGCGCAGCTCGATCGCGGCGAGCGAGTCGAAGCCCATCTCCTTGAACGCGAGCTGGGACTGCACCTCCGCGTGCGACTGCAAGCCCATCACGGAGGCGACGTGCTCGCACACGATCTCGAGGACGACCTTCGGCCGGTCGGGCTCCGGCACGCCGGCGAGGCGCCTGGGCAGCGAGTCCAGCGCCTCGCCCGAGCGCGCGGGCCGGGCGCGCACGAGCCCGCTGAGGATCGCCGGCAGCGCGCTGTCGCGCGCCATGCCGTGCAGCGCCGCCTGATCGAGGCGCACGAGGACGGGAAGCACCTCTCCCCCGGCGATGGCCGTCTCGTACAGCGCGAGCCCCTCGTCGTCGGAGAGCATCGACGCGCCGAGCCGGCGGATGCGCGCCGCGTCGGAGGCGCTGCGATCGCGCGTCATGCCGCCCGATTCCGACCACGCGCCCCAGATGAGGGACTGCGCCGGCAGGCCGGCCGCGACGCGCCGCTGCGCGAGGCCGTCGAGGAACGCGTTGGCCGCCGCGTAGTTCGCCTGGCCCGCCGCGCCGAGCGTCGCCGCGAACGAGGAGAACAGCACGAACTGCGCGAGGCCGAGCTGCTCGGTGAGCTCGTGCAGGTGCAGGGCGCCGTCGACCTTCGGCCGCATGACCCGCTCGACCTGCTCGGGCGTCAGCGACTCGACCGTGCCGTCCTCGATGACGCCGGCCGCGTGGACGACCGCGGTCAGCGGGTGCTCCGCCGGGATCGACGCGACGAGCGCTGCGAGCTCGGCGCGGTCGCCGACGTCGCAGGCCGCGAGGACGGGCGTCGCGCCGAGCCGCTCGAGCTCGGCCACGAGGTCGGCGGCCTCGGGCGCCAGCGGCCCGCGACGGCTCGCGAGCAGCAGGTGGCGCACGGCGTGCTCGGCGGCGAGGTGCCGCGCGAGCAGCGCACCGAGACCGCTGGTTCCGCCGGTGACGAGCACGGTGCCGTCCGCGTCGAGGTCGGGCGCCGGCGCGGCGGCCGGTCCGCCGTCGCTGCGCACGACACGCGGGACCCGGGCGACGCCGTCGCGCACGGCGAACTGCGTCTCGCCGGTCGCGAGTAGAACCATCGCCGCATGCCACGACGCCTCGGCGCCGTCGGTGTCCAGCAGCCCGAAGCGCTCCGGATGCTCGCTCTGCGCCGAGCGCACGAGGCCCCACAGCGCCGCCTGCGCGAGGTCCGGGACCTCGCCGTCCTGCGCGGCGACCGCCCCGTCGGTCACGAACACGAGCCGCGCGCCGGACAGCTGTTCGGCCGCAAGCCATGTCTGGACGAGCTCGAGGCCGGCGCACGCGGCTGCCCGCGCCGCGCCGGCGGGGTCCCCGCAGTCGGGCTCGTGGAGCGTGACGAGGACGACGTCGGGCGGGCTCGCCGTGCCGCTGTCGATCGCGTCGACGAGCTCGCGCAGGCCGGCGTGCCGGTCGCCGAGGCCGTCGACGGGGACCCCGTCCAGCGCGACGAAGGTGGGGCGGTGGCCGTTGGGCGACCGCACCGGGAGCTCGACCCACGACACGGTCAGCGACGCGCCGCCGCCGCGGCGCGCCGCAGCGAGCTGAGCGGCCTCCACGGGCCGCGCCACGACGGCCTCGGCGGACAGGACGGGCTCGCCGAGCTCGTCGAGCGCCGCTAGGCTCCACGACTCCGCGCCGACCATCGACAGGCAGGCCCGCATCGCCGTCGCGCCGCCGTAATGGCGCACGCCGGCCCAGTGAAAGAGCATCCGCCCGCCATCGCCATCGGCCTCGGCCAGCGGCATGAGCGCGACGATCGGGTGCATCGCCGTGTCCAGGAGCGCGGGGTGCACGCCGTAGCGGTCGGCCTCGTCGATCAGGTCGCCGGCGAGCGCGACCTCGGCGAAGATCTCGTCGCCGCGGCGCCATGCTGCTCCGATCGTGGTGAACCACGGCCCGTACGCGAGGCCCAGCTCCGAGAGCTTCTCGTACAGGGCGTCGGCGTCGACCGCCTCGGCGCCGATCGGCGGCCACGCCTCCGCCATGAGGCGGTCAACGAGCGCGGAGCGATCCGCGCCGGACGGGGGCGCGATCGCGCCGCTCGCGTGACGTGTCCACTCGGCCTCGCTGGAAACGGCGCCGTCGGTACGCGAATACAGCGCGATCGGACGGCGGCCCGCGTCGTCCGGAGCGTCGAGGCGCACCTGCAGCTGGACGGCCCCGCGCTCGCCGAAGACGAGCGGCGCCTCGAAGGTCAGCTCCTCGATCGTGTCGCACTCGACGGCGCGCGCGACGGCGAGGGCCACCTCGACGAAGCCTGTCGCCGGCAGGACGACGGTGCCGAGGACGATGTGGTCGGCGATCCACGGGTGCGTCGCGAGCGACACCGACCCGGTGAATAGCCACTCGTCCGCGCCGGCAAGGCGTTGCCCGGTAGAGAGCATCGCGTGGTCGATCGCGACGTGCCCGGCCGCGCCGAGGTCGCCGGTGCCCTGCCCGCCCTCGAGCCAGAAGCGCTCGCGCTGGAACGCGTACGTCGGCAGATCGACGGTGCGCGCGCCCGTGCCGGCGTACAGCGCGCTCCAGTCGATGTCGGCGCCGTGCACGTGCGCCTCGGCGAGCGAGCGCACGAAGCGGCCCATGTCACCCTCGCCGCGACGCAGCGAGCCGACCGCCGCCACGCGATCGGCGGCGCCGGCCGCGTCCGCCGCCTCGGCGATCGCGACCGCGAGGCCGGGATGCGGGCTCATCTCGACGAAGGTGGTCGCGCCGTCGGCGATGAGCGTCCCCAGGACGTCGGCGAAGCGCACGCGCTGGCGCAGGTTGCGATACCAGTAGCCGGCGTCGAGGCCGGCGGTGTCGATCGGCTCCGCCGTCACGGTCGAGACGAACGGCACCGTGCCGGTCCGCGGCGTGACCGGTGCGAGATCGCGCGTCAAGCGCTCGGCGATCTCCTCGACGAGCACCGAGTGCGACGGGTAGTCGACCGGGATCCGGCGCACCCAGACGCCGTCCTGCTCGCAGGCGGCGAGCAGCTCGTCGAGCGCCGCGTCCGCACCGGACACGACCACCGACGCTGGCCCGTTGACCGCCGCCACCGACAGCCGCGGCGCCCACCGCTCGAGCAGCACCTCGGCACGCTCGACGGGCAGGGCGACCGACGCCATCCCGCCGCGCCCGGCGAGCCCGTCCGCTACCGCGAGGCTGCGCAGCGCGACGACCCGCGCGGCGTCGTCGAGCGACAGCGCCCCCGCGACGTAGGCGGCGGCGATCTCGCCCTGTGAGTGCCCGACGACCGCCGACGGCTCGACGCCGCAGGAGCGCCACAGCGCGGCCAGCGACACCATCACGGCGAACAGCGCCGGCTGCACCACGTCCACGCGCTCGAGCGACGGCGCGCCTTCGACGTTGCGCAGCACATCCTGAAGCGACCAGTCGACGTAGCGTCCGAGCGCTTCGTCGCACGCCGCGATCGACTGCGCGAAGACGGGCGCGCTGGCGAGCAGCGCAACGGCCATGCCCTCCCACTGCGAGCCCTGGCCGGGGAAGACGAACACGGTCTTGCCGGCGCGCGCGTGGCCGGTGACGACGTCGCCGTTGGGCCCGCCGCGCCCCAGGGAGCGCAAGGCCGCCAGCCGCTCGTCGCCGAGCACGACCGCGCGCCGCTCGAGCTGCGCGCGCGACGTCGCCAGCGACCACGCCGCGTCGACGGGCGACAGCTCGGGGCGCGCCACGAGCCACTCGCCGAGCCGCTGCGCCTGCCCGCGCAGGGCGGCGTCGCTGCGCGCCGAGATCACCAGCGGGAGCACACCCGCGTCGCCCGAGCCCGTCGTCACCGGCGCCTCTTCGACCGGCGACTCCTCGACGATGACGTGCGCGTTCGTCCCGCTGATCCCGAACGAGGACACGCCCGCCCGGCGTGGCCGGCCGTTGGCGGGCCACGGCTCCGCCTCCGCCAGCAGCCGCACGCCGCCCGCCGACCAGTCCACGTGCGGGGAGGGCTCCTCGCAGTGCAGCGACCGCGGCAGCGTCCCGTGCCGCAACGCGAGCACCATCTTGATGACGCCGGCCACGCCAGCGGCCGCGGACGTGTGCCCGAGATTCGACTTGATCGACCCCAGCCGCAGCGGCTCGCCGGCGCGCTCGCGCCCGTACGTCGCGAGCAGCGCCTGCGCCTCGATCGGATCGCCCAGCGAGGTCCCCGTCCCGTGCGCCTCGACCGCGTCCACGTCGGCAGTCGACAGCCCTGCATTCGCCAGCGCCGCACGGATCACCCGCTCCTGCGACGGGCCGTTGGGGGCCGTCAGCCCGTTGCTCGCGCCATCCTGGTTGACCGCGCTGCCGCGGACGACCGCGAGCACGCGGTGGCCGTTGCGCCGCGCGTCCGACAGCCGTTCGAGGACCAGCAGGCCGAGGCCGTCCGAGAACCCGACGCCGTCGGCACCCGCGCCGAACGACTTGCAGCGCCCGTCCGGCGCGAGCCCGCGAGCACGGGCGAAGTCGACGTACAGGTACGGCGAGGCCATGATCGTCACGCCGCCGGCCAGCGCCAGCGAGCACTCCGCTTGGCGCAGCGACTGGCAAGCGAGGTGCAGCGCGACGAGCGACGACGAGCACGCGGTATCGACGGTCACGGACGGCCCCTGGAGGCCAAACATGTACGAGAGCCGTCCGGACAGGACGCTCATCGTCGTGCCGGTCAAGCGGAAGGCCTCGTAGTCGCGGCCGACGTTGTCGCGATAGCCCGAGGTCGTCGCGCCCACGAACACCCCGGTCTCGGTCTCGTTCAGCGATGCCGGGGCGATGCCCGCGCTCTGAAGCGCGTCCCACCCCGCCTCGAGCATGAGCCGCTGCTGGGGGTCCATCGCCAGCGCCTCGCTGCGCCCGATGCCGAAGAAGCTGGCGTCGAACTGCGTCGCGGCGTCGACGAACCCGCCGGCGCGGACGTACGACGTGCCGGGGTGGTCGGGGTCCGGATCGTAGAGCCGCTCCAGGTCCCAGCCGCGATCGGCGGGAAACGGCGAGATCGCGTCGGTGCCGGAGGACAGGAGCTCCCACAGCTCGTCGGGCGAGGCCACGCCGCCGGGGAACGCACAGCTCATCCCGACGATCGCGACCGGCTCGTCGCTGCGCGTGTGGGCGCGCGGCCGCGCCGCCTGGCCGCGTTCGGCGCCCGACGCCTCCGAGCGCACGAGCTTCGCGACGGCCTCGAGCGTCGGGTGGTCGAACACGAGCGTCGATGCCAGGCGCAGGCCGGTGCTCTGGACCAGCCGGTTGCGCAGCTCGACCGCCGACAGCGAGTCGAAGCCGAGCTCCTTGAACGAGCGGCCCGCCTCGACCGCGTCGGGCGAGTCGTGGCCGAGCACGGCGGCGACGTCGCGGCGGATGAGCTCGAGCACCGCCTGGTCGCGGGCGTCCTCGGGCAGCTCGGCGAGCCGCCGCGCGAGCGAGCCGCCGGCGCCGGCGCGCGCGGGCCGGGCCGTCACCGGGGCGAGCCCGCTCAGGATCGCGGGCAGGGCGCCGTCGCGGGCCCGCGTGCGGAGCGTCCTGTGGTCGAGGCGCACGGGGACGGCCAGCGGGTCCTCGCCGGCGAGCGCCGCGTCGAAGAGCGCGAGGGCCGCCGCGGGATCGAGCGCGCCGATGCCGATGCGCTCCATGCGCGCGACGTCGGCCGCGCCGAGCGTCGCCGTCATGCCCTGCTCGGGCGCCCACGGTCCCCACGCGATCGTGGTGACCGTGCGGCCCGCCGCGCGCCCGCGGTGCGCCAGCGCGTCGAGGAACCCGTTCGCCGCCGCGTAGTTGCCCTGGCCGGGTGCGCCGAGGAGCGCCGCCACGGAGGAGAAGGAGATGAACGCGGCCGCGCCGGTGAGCTCGTAGAGGTGCCAGGCGGCGTCGGCCTTCGAGCGCAGGACGGTCGCGAGCTTCGCGGGCGTGAGCGACTCGATCGTGGCGTCGTCGAGCACGCCGGCAGCGTGGACGACCGCCCGGATGGGCTCCGTCGACGACGCGACGAGCGCCGCGCACGCGGACCGGTCGCCGACGTCGCACGCGACGACCTGCGCCTCGCAGCCGCGGGCGCGGAGGTCCGCAACGAGCTCGTCGGCGCCGTCGGCGGCGGGGCCGCGGCGGCTGACCAGGGTCAGGTGGTGCGCGCCGCGATCGGCGAGATGGCGCGCGAGGTGCCGGCCGATCCCGCCCGTGGCGCCCGTGACGAGCACGGTGCCATCGGCGCCGAGGGGCGCGGCGTCGGCCGCGGCGCGCGCGACAGCGGCAAGCCGCGGAGCGTGCAGCTCGCCGGCGCGCACGGCAAGCTGCGGTTCGTCCGCCGCGAGCACCCGGGCCCACGGGACGTCGTCGCCGGCGTCCACGAGCAGGAAGCGGTCGGGATGCTCGGACTGAGCGCTGCGCACGAGTCCCCAGACGGCCGCGAGCGCCGGGTCGGGTACGTCGCCGGCGACGGCGGCGATGGCGCCGCGGGTCAGGATCAGCAGCTGTGAGCCGGCGAGCGCGTCAACGGCGAGCCAGGAGTGCAGCAGCTCGAGCGTCGCGCCCGTGGCGGCGCGGGCCTGCTCCGGGACAGAGCCGGCGCCCGTCGCGACGGTGGCGACCACGACACCGGGGACCGCGCCATCCGCGAGGAGCGTCGCGAGGTCGGCGTAGCGGTCGTCGATCCCGGGCGCGGCGAGATCGCCGATCGCCGCGATGCGCGCCTGCGTGCCAAGCTCGGTCCCCGCGACCACGGGCCACTCGACGCGGTACAGCGACTCGCGCGCCGCGCGCAGCGAGGAGTGCAGCCGCTCGACGTCGACGGACCGCGCGACCAGTGCCTCGACGGAGACGACGGGCACGCCGTCCTCGGTGAACGCGACGATGCTGATCGCGTCGGGGCCGGCTTGGGCCGCGCGAACCCGCAGGCGCGAGGCGCCAGCCGCGTGCAGGCGGGTACCGGCCCAGCGGAAGAGCATCTTGCCCTCGCCCGGCGGGAGGTCGTCGCCGGCGGTGTACTGCGCGAAGCCCGCGTGCAGCGCCATGTCGAGCAGCACCGGGTGCACGGCGTAGTTAGCGGCCTCGGCGACGTACTCGTCCGCGAGCTCGACCTCCGAGTAGATCGCGCCGTCGCGCCGCCAGGCCGCGCCGACGCCGAGGAAGGCGGGGCCGTAGTCGAAGCCGGCGATGTCGCGGAGCCGCTCGACGATCCACTCGGGCTCGACGTCCTCGGCGCCGGCCGGCGGCCATGGCTCGCCCGCGAGCTCGCCGACGAGGGCGTCGTCGCCGGCCGCGGCCATGATCGTCCCGCTCGCGTGGGCGACCCACTCGCCGCCGTCGGCCGCCCGCGAGTGAATCGAGAAACGCCGCCGCGTGGACGCGTCCGCGGACTCGACGAGCACCTGCACCTCGACGTCGGCGCCGTCAGGCGGCAGCAGCGCAGCCTCGAGCGTGAGCTCCTCGACGACGTCGCAGCCGACCTCCGCCGCGGCCCGCAGCGCGAGGTCGACGAACGCCGTGCCGGGCACGACGACGGCGCCGGCGATGACGTGGCTGTCGACCCACCCGTGGGTTCGCGTCGACAGGCGTCCCGTGAACAGCCACTCGTCGTCGCGGGCGAGCGACGCCATCCCCGTCAGCGTGGGATGCCCGGTCAAGCCGGCGTCGCCGCGCCGTTCCTCGAGCCAGTAGCGCTCGCGCTGGAACGCGTACGTCGGCAGGTCGACTGTCCGCGCGCCACGATCGGCGTAGAACGCGCGCCAGTCGACCGCGAGGCCGGCGATGTGCGCCGCCGCGAGGAAGGCGGCGAAGGCCTCGCCCTCGCCGCGCTTGGAGCGCAGCGCCGGATGCAGCAGCGCGCGGTCGTGTGCGTCCGCGCCCAGGCACGCGGCCGCCATCGACGTCAGGACGCCGTCCGGGCCGAGCTCGAGGAAGCGCGTGACGCCCGCGCCGTCGAGCGTCGCGACGACGTCGGCGAAGCGGACCGCCTCGCGCACGTGACGCACCCAGTACTCCGGCGACGTGATCTCGTCGACGGTGACCTGCGCGCCGGTGAGGCCGGACACGATCGGGATGCGCGGCGCCGCGAACGTCAGCCCGCGCGCCACCGCCTCGAACTCGTCGAGCATCGGTGCGACGAGCGGCGAGTGAAACGCGTGGCTGACGCGCAGGCGCTTCGTATCGCGCCCGCGCTGCGCCCACAGCGGCTCGAGCTCGTCGAGCGCGCCGGCGTCGCCGGACACGACGACCGCACCCGGGGCGTTGACCGCGGCGATCGACACGCGGTCCTCCAGGCCGGCGAGCGACTCGGCGACCTCGTCCTCGTCGGCTGCGATCGCGAGCATGCCGCCGCCGTCGGGCAGCGCGCCGAGCAGCCGGCCCCTGGCCGCGACGAGCGCGCAGGCGTCGGGCAGCGACAGCACACCGGCGACGTGCGCCGCCGCGAGCTCGCCGACCGAGTGGCCGGCGAGCGCGTCGGGGCGGACGCCGAGCGTCTCGAGCACTGCAAACAGGGCGACCTCGACCGCGAACAGCGCGGGCTGCGTGTACTCGGTGCGATCCAGCAGCGCCGCGTCGGCGGAGCCGGGCTCGGCGAGCAGCAGTTCGCGCAGCGGGCGGTCCAGGTGGCGGCCGAACTCGGCACAGACCTCGCCGAGCGCGCGCTCGAAGCCGGGGAACGCGGCGGCGAGCTCGCCGCCCATCCGGGCGCGCTGCGCGCCCTGGCCGGTGAACAGGAACGCGGTCTTGCCGGGGCGCGCCGCGCCGTCGAGGACGCTCGCCGGCCGCTCGCCGCGCTCCAGCGCGTCGAGCCCGGCGAGCAGGAGGTCGCGATCGGATCCGACGACGGCCGCCCGGCGCTCGAGCGTGCCGCGGGTCGTGGCCAGCGAGTACGCGATGTCGACGGCGCCGAGGTCGGGCCGGTCGCGGACGTAGGCGGCGAGCTGGCGCGCCTGCGCGCGCAGGGCGGGCTCGCTCTTGACCGACAGCAGCCATGCGACGACCGGCTGCCGCGCGCCGGCCGGCACCGCGGCGGCGGGCTCCTCCTCGATCGCCGGCGCCTCCTCGAGGATCATGTGCGCGTTCGTGCCGCTGATGCCGAACGACGACACGCCGGCGCGGCGGCGCTGCTCGCCGCGCGGCCACGGGACGGCCTGCTCGAGCAGCTCGATGTTGCCCGCCGTCCAGTCGACGTGCGACGACGGCTTGTCGATGTGCAGCGACCGCGGGAGCAGGTCGTTGCGCAGCGCCATGACCATCTTGATGACGCCGCCGACGCCGGCCGCGCCCTGCGCGTGGCCGATGTTCGACTTCACCGAGCCGAGACGCAGCGGGCTGCCCGCGCGGCCGCGGCAGTACGTGGCGAGCAGCGCCTGCGCTTCGATCGGGTCGCCGAGCCGGGTCCCGGTGCCGTGCGCCTCGACGGCGTCGACGTCGGCGGGCGCGAGGTCGGCGCTCGCCAGCGCGTCGCGGATGACCCGCTCCTGCGACGGGCCGTTGGGTGCCGTCAGCCCGTTGCTCGCGCCATCCTGGTTCACCGCGCTGCCGCGGATGACCGCAAGCACGCGATGGCCGTTGCGCAGCGCGTCGGACAGGCGCTCGAGGACGACGAGGCCGGCGCCCTCCGCCAGGCCCGTCCCGTCCGCCGCGTCGGCGAAGGACTTGCAGCGCCCGTCGGTCGCGAGGCCGCGCTGGCGGCTGAACTCCACGATCATCCAGGGCGTCGACATGATCGTGACGCCGCCCGCGAGCGCGAGGGGGGTCTCGCCGCGCCGCAGCGCCTGGCAGGCAAGGTGCATCGCGACGAGCGACGACGAGCACGCCGTGTCGACGGTGACCGCCGGCCCCTCGAGGCCGAGCGAGTATGCGATGCGGCCCGAGATGACACTCGAGTGCGAGCCCGTCAGGCGGTAGCCCTCGAACTCGCTCGCCAGGCGGCCGGCGTACTCTGTCGCGCCGCCGCCGGCGTACACGCCGGTGGCCGTCCCCGCGAGCGAGGCGGGATCGATGCCGGCGTGCTCCAGCGCGGCCCACGCGACCTCGAGCAGCACCCGTTGCTGCGGGTCGGTCCCGAGCGCCTCGCGGGGGCTCATCTCGAAGAAGCCGGCGTCGAACTGCGCGGCGCCGTCGAGGAAGCCGCCGTGGCGCGTCGTGACGGTCCCGCGGCTGTCGGGATCGGCGTCGAAGATGCGCTCGACGTCCCAGCCCCGGTCGGCGGGGAGCTCCGAGATCGCGTCGGTCTCCGACGCGACGAGCCGCCAGAGGTCCTCCGGCGACCGCACGCCGCCGGGGAACCGGCAGCCCATGCCGACGATGGCGATCGGCTCCTTCTCCTTGGCGAGCAGCAGCCGGTTCTCTTCGCGCAGGTGCTCGCGCTCGCGCAGCGAGCTGCGCAATGCGACGACGATCTCTTCGTGTGTAGGGCTCATGTCACGGTCCCGCCATCCGGACGAGCTCGTCCAGGTCGAGGTCCTCGATCGAGGCCGGCCCGTCACCGGGCGGTGGCTCGTCTCCATTGGTGTCTGCGAGTCGCAGCAGCCTGTCCAGCAGGCCGGCGCCACGCAGCTGCTCCAGCGAGATCGACGCGAGCACGTGGCGGATCTCGGCCTCGGCCGCGTCGGCTTGCGCGGCGGGCTGCGGAGCGAGCTGCTCGAGCAGGGCGACGGCGACGGCGGCGGGGCTCGGGTGATCGAAGATCAACGTCGACGGCAGCCGCATCCCGCTGATCTGCGCGAGCCGGTTGCGGAGCTCGACCGCGCTGAGCGAGTCGAAGCCGAGCTCCTTGAACTTGCGCGCCGGGTCGATCGCCTCCGGCGAGCTGTGGCCGAGGACGACGGCGATCTGCGCGCGGACGACGTCGAGGACGGCGCCTTCGCGGTCGTCCTCGGGGACGCCGGCGAGCTGCTCCTCGAGCGACCGGCCGGTGCCGCGCGTGCGCCGCGGCCGCCCGCTGACGATGCCGCGCATTAGCGGCGCGAGCGTGCCGGCCTGCGCCGCGGCGCGCAGGGCGGGCATGTCGAGCCGGGTCGGCACCACGAGCGACTCGGCGGCCGCGCGGGCGATGTCGAAGAGCACGAGCTCGTCGGACATCGCGGCGACCCCGAGGCGCGTCAGGCGCGCGATGTCGACCTCGTCGAGGTTGCCGGCCATGCCGGTGGCGTTGCTCCACAGGCCCCACGCGAGCGACTTGGCGGGCAGTCCGGCCGCGCGCCGGCGCTCGGCGAGCGCGTCGAGGAAGACGTTGGCCGCCGCGTAGCTGGCCTGCCCCGGCACGCCGACCGTGCCCGAGTCCGAGGAGAACAGGATGAACTCGGCGAGGTCCGTGCCGAGGGTGAGCTCGTGCAGCAGGACGGCCGCGTCGACCTTCGGCCGCAGCACGCGGTCGACCTGCGCGGGCGTGAGCGACTCGATGACGCCGTCGTCGAGGACCCCCGCGGTGTGGATGACCGCCGTGAGCGGGTGCTCGGGGTCGATCCCGGCGAGCAGGCGCGACAGGTCGTCGCGGTCGGTGACGTCGCAGCTGGCGATGCGCGGTTTTGCTCCGAGGGCGCGCAGCTCGTCGCCGAGCTCGGCGGCGCCGGGCGACTGCGGGCCGCGGCGGCCGACGAGCAAGAGCTCCCGGACGCCGTGCTCGCCGGCGAGGTGGCGTGCGACGCGGGCGCCGAGGTCGCCGGTGCCGCCTGTGATCAGGACCGTGCCGGCGGGATCGAGCGGTCGCGGGATCGTGAGGACGACCTTGCCGACGTTGCGCCCGTCGCCGAGGAAGCGGAAGGCGGTGGCGGCGTCGCGGACGTCCCAAGCGCGGACGGGCGCGTGGCGCAGCGCGCTGGCCTCGAACAGCGCGAGGATCTCCGCGAGCATGCCGGCGACGCGATCGGGGCCGGCGTCGCGCATGAGGTCGTACGCGCGGTACTCGACGCCGGGGTGCGCGTGCGCGATCACGGCGGGGTCGCGACGGTCGGTCTTGCCCATCTCGACGAAGCGTCCGCCCCGCGGGAGCAGCTCGAGCGACGCGTCGACGTACTCGCGCGCCAGGGCGTTGAGCACGACGTCGACGCCGTTGCCTTGGGTTGCGGCCAGGAAGCGGTCGCGGAAGTCGAGGTCGCGCGAGGACGCGATGTGGTCGTCGTCGAGGCCGAAGCCGCGCAGGACGTCCCACTTGCCGGGACTCGCCGTGGCGTACACCTCCGCGCCGAGATGCTTGGCGATCTGGATCGCGGCCATGCCGACGCCGCCGGCGCCCGCGTGGACGAGCACGGTCTCGCCTTTGCCCAGGTGCGCGAGGTCGATGAGCCCGTAGTACGCGGTCATGTAGACGATCGGGACGGATGCGCCCTCGGCGAACGACCAGTCGTGGGGCATACGGGCGACGAGCCGGCGGTCGGTCACGGCGACCGGCCCCATCGACTCGGGGATGAGCCCCATGACGCGGTCGCCGGCGGCGAGGCCGGTGACGGCCTCGCCGACCTCGAGCACGACGCCCGCGCCCTCGCTGCCGATCGGGTCGTCGTCGGGGTACTGGCCGAGCGCGATGAGGACGTCGCGGAAGTTCAGGCCGCCGGCGCGCACGGCGATGCGGACCTGGTCGGGCTTTAGGGGCTGCTCGCCGCGATCCCCAGGGACGAGCGCGAGGTTCTCGAGCGTCCCGCGGCTGGGGGCGTCGAGGTGCCATGCGCCGTCGGGCGCCGTGAGGGCGTCGCTCGCGTCGAGGCGGGCGAGGCGCATGGCGTAGGTGGTGGTGTCGCGGATCGCGAGCTGCGGCTCGTCGCCGTCAAGCAGCGCGGCCCAGTCGATGGCGCCCGGGTCCTGTGCAGGGTCGATGTCGACGAGCAAGATGCGGCCGGGATGCTCGGACTGCGCGCTGCGCAGCATTCCCCACGCCGCCGCGCCCGCAAGCTCGGGAGCCTCGCCGCGCGTGACGCTCATCGCGCCACGCGTCACGAACACCAGCCGCGTGTCGGCGCACGCCTCGCTCGCGAGCCACGTCTGCAGCAGCTCGAGCACCGCGACGACACCCGCATGCGCCGCCCCGGCAACATCCACCGCGGTGCCCATCAGCGCGTCGGCGTCCACGAGCAGCACCTCCGCCACAAGATCGCCAGCGTCGATCGCGGCCAGCAACCCGTCCAGATCGCCATAGCGCGGCGCGCCACCGACAGCCAGCCCGCCGCCGAGCACCACACACCGCGCCGACGCGCCGTTGTCGGGCAGCGAGACCTCCGCCCACTCATGCACGAACAACGCATCTCCCGGCCCATCGCCGGCCGCGCCAAGACGCGCCGCATCGACCGAGCGCACCGCCAAAGACTGCACCTCAAGCACCGCACGACCCGCC
This sequence comes from uncultured Actinomycetes bacterium, assembly GCA_963810605.1. Classification (GTDB taxonomy): domain Bacteria; phylum Actinomycetota; class Thermoleophilia; order Solirubrobacterales; family Solirubrobacteraceae; genus CADCVQ01. The sequence continues at coordinate 62,287 of CAWEOF010000011.1, read as the reverse complement.
TCGTCGACGGCCGCCAACGCCACCGAAGACCCATCAACCGTCAAGCACGCCCGCAACACCCCCACACCACGCCGATGCACCCGCACCCCACCGACCGCAAACGGCAACGGCACGCTCCCAGCGCCAACACCCGCACACAACTGCTCAAGCACCCCATGAAACGCCGCATCCAACAACGCCGGATGCACCCCGAACCCCGCACCATCCTGCCCGTCGCCAAGCGCGACCTCACAAAACACCTCATCGCCACGCCGCCACGCCCCCACGACACCCTGAAACACCGGGCCATACCCAAACCCCGCAACCGCAAGACGGTCATACAACCCCGACACATCCACCCGCTCCGAGCCAACCGGCGGCCACACCCCCACCCCAAGGGCAACGACACCAGCACCGGGCACCCCGACACCATCACCCAGCACACCACGCGCATGACGCACCCACGCCACACCCTCACCAGCACACGAGAAGACCTCAACACCCCGACGACCACCATCACCCTCACCAACCACCACCTGCACCGCAACCGCATCCCCAACACCCAACACAAGCGGCGCCTCAAACGTCAACTCCTCAACAACACCACACCCAAACTCCCCGCCAGCCGCCAACACCAACTCCACAAACGCCATCCCCGGCAACAACACCCGATCAAACACCGCATGATCGGCCAACCACGACTGCCCACCCAACGACACCCGACCCGTCACCACACCCCCACCACCATCAGACGGACTCACCAACACCGCACTCAACAACGGATGCTCCACCACCCCAAGCCCCGCACCCGACACATCACCAACACCACCACCCGCAAGCCAAAACCGCTCACGCTGAAACGCATACGTCGGCAAATCCACGCGGCGCACGCCGTTGCCCGCGTACAGGGCGTTCCAGTCGACCGGGACGCCATTGACGTGCGCCTCGGCGAGCGAGCCGACGAAGCGCCGCATGCCGCCCTCGCCGCGCCGCAGCGACCCGACCGCGGCGACGCGATCGCTCGCGCCGGCGCTGTCAGCCGCGGCCGTGATCGCGACCGCCAGGCCGGGGTGCGGGCTCATCTCCACGAACGCGCTCGCGCCGTCCTCGATCAGCGCCAGCACGACCTCGCTGAAGCGCACCCGCTCGCGCAGGTTGCGATACCAGTAGCCGGCGTCCAACCCCGCCGTGTCCAGTGGCTGCGCGGTCACGGTCGAGACGAACGGGACCGACCCCGACCGCGGCGAGATCCCCGCCAGATCGGTCGCGAGGCGGTCCGCGATCTCGTTCACGACGGCCGAGTGCGACGGGTAGTCGACCGGGATCCGGCGCACCCACACCCCGTCGCCCTCGCACGCCGCGAGCAGCTCCTCGAGCGCCGCGACCTCGCCCGAGATCACGACCGACGCCGGTCCGTTGACCGCCGCCACCGACAGCCGCCCCGACCAGCGCTCGAGCAGCTCCTCGGCCGCGTCGACCGCGAGCGCGACAGACGCCATCCCGCCACGCCCCGCCAGCACGTCCAGCACCGCGCGGCTGCGCAGCGCCACGACGCGCGCCGCGTCGTCCAGCGACAGCGCGCCGGCGACGTACGCGGCCGCGATCTCGCCCTGCGAGTGCCCGACGACCGCCGCCGGGACGACGCCGAAGGATTGCCACATCGCGGCGAGCGACACCATGACCGCAAACAGCGCCGGCTGCACGACGTCCACGCGCTCGAACCCGGGCGCGCCCTCGACGCCGCGCAGGACGTCCTGAAGCGACCACTCCACGTACCGCGACAGCGCCTCGTCGCACGCCGCGATCGACTCCGCGAACACCGTCGAGGTCGCGAGCAGCTCGACCGCCATCCCGGCCCACTGCGAGCCCTGGCCGGGGAACACAAACACCGTCTTGCCAGGCCGCACCTGACCGGCCGCGACGCCCGCGCGAGGCTCGCCACGCGCGACCGCGTTCAGCCCTGCCAGCACCTCGTCGCGATCGGATCCGACGACGACGGCGCGGCGCTCGAGCTGCGCGCGCGACACCACCGACGACCAGCCGACATCGGCGACCGGGAGGTCCTCGCGAGCGCCGAGCCACGCGGCCAGCCGCTGTGCCTGCGCACGCAACGCCGCCTCGCCACGCGCCGACACGGTGACGGCGACCGGGACCTCGGGCGTGCCGGCCAGCGCGAGATCGCGCCGCCGGGGTGGCGCGCCTACCGCCGGCACCGGCTCGACCTGTGGCGCCTCCTCGAGAATCACATGCGCGTTCGTCCCGCTGATCCCGAACGACGACACGCCCGCGCGCCGCGTCCGCGCGCCGTGCTCCCACGGCTCGGCCTCGGCGAGCAGCCGCACCTCACCAGCCGACCAGTCCACGTGCGGCGAGGGCTCGTCGCAGTGCAGCGACCGCGGCAGCACCTCGTGGCGGAGCGCCTGCACCATCTTGATCACGCCCGCGACACCCGCGGCCGCCTGCGAGTGGCCGATGTTCGACTTGATCGAGCCCAGCCGCAACGGGCCGTCGGCGCGCTCGCGCCCATATGTCGCGAGCAGCGCCTGCGCTTCGATCGGATCGCCCAAGGAGGTCCCGGTCCCGTGCGCCTCGACCGCGTCGACGTCGGCCGCCGATAGCCCCGAGTTCGCCAGGGCCTGGCGAATCACGCGCTCCTGCGACGGGCCGTTGGGCGCCGTCAGCCCGTTGCTCGCGCCGTCCTGGTTGACGGCGCTGCCGCGCACGACGGCGAGCACGCGGTGCCCCAGGCGCGACGCGTCCGAGAGGCGCTCCAGCACGACGAGCCCGGCGCCCTCCGCCCACCCGACGCCGTTCGCGCTCGCGCCGAAGGACTTGCAGCGCCCGTCGGGCGCGAGGCCGCGCTGGCGGCTGAACTCCACGAACAGCGTCGGGTCGGCGAGCACGGTGACGCCGCCCGCGAGCGCCATGCGGCACTCGCCCTGGCGCAGCGACTGGCACGCGAGGTGCAGCGCGACGAGCGACGACGAGCACGCCGTGTCGATCGTGACCGCGGGCCCTTCGAGGCCCAACGTGTACGCGACGCGACCCGATGCCACGCTGCCGGCGGAGCCGATCATGAGGTAGCCCTCCGAGTGCTCGCTGCCGGCGCCGGCCTGCCAGTAGTCGCCGTACATGACGCCTGCGAACACGCCCGTGTCGCTTCCGCGCAGCGACTCCGGATCGATCCCGCTGTCCTCGAGCGCCTCCCAGGCGGTCTCGAGCAGCAGGCGCTGCTGCGGGTCCATGGTCAGCGCCTCGCGCGGGCCGATCCCGAAGAACTCCGCGTCGAAGTCCCCGGCGTCGTAGAGGAAGCCGCCTTCACGCGCGTAGGTCGTGCCGGGGTGCGCGGGATCCGGGTCGTAGAGGCGTTCGACGTCCCAGCCGCGGTCTGTCGGGAAGCCGCCGATCGCATCGGTGCCCGCGGAGACGAGGCGCCACAGGTCGTCGGTCGACTGGATGGCGCCCGGGTACCGGCAGCTCATGCCCACGATCGCGATCGGCTCGTCGGTGAGCGACGGCGAGCGCCGGACGACCGCCACGGACGGCGCGGCATCGCCGACCTGCTCGCGCAGGTAGCGGGCGACCGCGAGGCACGTGGGGTGATCGAAGACGAGCGTGGCCGGGAGCCGCAGGCCGGTCACGGCGCCGATGCGGTTGCGCAGCTCGACACCGCCGAGCGAGTCGACGCCGAGCTCGCGGAACGAGCGGTCGGGCTCGATCGCGGACCCCGAGCCGTAGCCGAGCACCGCGGCCGCCTCGGTGCGGACGACCTCGACGAGCGCGGCGTCCCGGTCGGCCTCGGGCATGCCGGCGAGCCGGGAGGCCAGCGAGCCGGAGGCGTCGGTCCGCCGGCGCGCGGCGATCCGCACGATGCTGCGCAGGACGCTCGGCAGGAGCCCTTCGCGTGCGCGCACCCGCAGCGCGGCGAGCTCGAGGCGGGCGGGCATCGCGAAGGCGTCCCGCGAGCCGGCGGCGAGGTCGAACAGCTCGAGTCCGGTGTCGACGGACAGCGTGTCGATGCCGAGGCGCTTCCAGCGCGCGATACTCGCCCCGTCGAGCTCGCTCGCCATGCCGGTGGCCTGCTCCCACAGGCCCCACGCCAGCGAGATGCCTGCCAGGCCGTCGCTGCGTCGCAGGGCCGCCAGTGCGTCGCAGAACGCGTTCGCCGCGGCGTAGTTGGCCTGGCCGGGCGCGCCCAGCGTCGCGACCGCGGAGGAGAACAGCACGAACCGGTCGAGGTCGAGGTCCGCGGTCAGCTCGTGCAGATGCCAGGCGCCGTCGACCTTCGGGCGCATGACGCGGTCGACCTGCTCGGCGGTCATCTTCTCGACGACCGCGTCGTCGATCAGCCCGGCCGCGTGGACGACGCTCGTCAAGGGCCGCTCGGGCGAGATCGAGTCCAGCAGCCGAGCGAGCTGCGCGCGGTCGGCGACGTCGCAGGCCGCGACGCGAACTATCGCGCCCGCGGCAGCGAGCTCGCGCTCGAGCTCGCACGCCCCGTGCGCCTCGGGGCCGCTGCGGCTGACGAGCAGCAGGCCGCGCACGCCGTGGCGGCTGACGAGGTGGCGCGCGACGAGCGCGCCCAGCCCGCTCGTGCCGCCGGTGATCAAGACGGTCCCGTCGGGGCTCCACGGCGCGAGGTCGGCGTCGGGCTCACCGCCGCCGCGCGCCAGGCGCGGCGCGTAGGTGGTGGTGTCGCGGATCGCGAGCTGCGGCTCGTCGCCGTCAAGCAGCGCGGCCCAGTCGATGGCGCCCGGGTCCTGTGCAGGGTCGATGTCGACGAGCAAGATGCGGCCGGGATGCTCGGACTGCGCGCTGCGCAGCATTCCCCACGCCGCCGCGCCCGCAAGCTCGGGAGCCTCGCCGCGCGTGACGCTCATCGCGCCACGCGTCACGAACACCAGCCGCGTGTCGGCGCACGCCTCGCTCGCGAGCCACGTCTGCAGCAGCTCGAGCACCGCGACGACACCCGCATGCGCCGCCCCGGCAACATCCACCGCGGTGCCCATCAGCGCGTCGGCGTCCACGAGCAGCACCTCCGCCACAAGATCGCCAGCGTCGATCGCGGCCAGCAACCCGTCCAGATCGCCATAGCGCGGCGCGCCACCGACAGCCAGCCCGCCGCCGAGCACCACACACCGCGCCGACGCGCCATTGTCGGGCAGCGAGACCTCCGCCCACTCATGCACGAACAACGCATCTCCCGGCCCATCGCCGGCCGCGCCAAGACGCGCCGCATCGACCGAGCGCACCGCCAAAGACTGCACCTCAAGCACCGCACGACCCGCCTCGTCGACGGCCGCCAACGCCACCGAAGACCCATCAACCGTCAAGCACGCCCGCAACACCCCCACACCACGCCGATGCACCCGCACCCCACCGACCGCAAACGGCAACGGCACGCTCCCAGCGCCAACACCCGCACACAACTGCTCAAGCACCCCATGAAACGCCGCATCCAACAACGCCGGATGCACCCCGAACCCCGCACCATCCTGCCCGTCGCCAAGCGCGACCTCACAAAACACCTCATCGCCACGCCGCCACGCCCCCACGACACCCTGAAACACCGGGCCATACCCAAACCCCGCAACCGCAAGACGGTCATACAACCCCGACACATCCACCCGCTCCGAGCCAACCGGCGGCCACACCCCCACCCCAAGGGCAACGACACCAGCACCGGGCACCCCGACACCATCACCCAGCACACCACGCGCATGACGCACCCACGCCACACCCTCACCAGCACACGAGAAGACCTCAACACCCCGACGACCACCATCACCCTCACCAACCACCACCTGCACCGCAACCGCATCCCCAACACCCAACACAAGCGGCGCCTCAAACGTCAACTCCTCAACAACACCACACCCAAACTCCCCACCAGCCGCCAACACCAACTCCACAAACGCCATCCCCGGCAACAACACCCGATCAAACACCGCATGATCGGCCAACCACGACTGCCCACCCAACGACACCCGACCCGTCACCACACCCCCACCACCATCAGACGGACTCACCAACACCGCACTCAACAACGGATGCTCCACCACCCCAAGCCCCGCACCCGACACATCACCAACACCACCACCCGCAAGCCAAAACCGCTCACGCTGAAACGCATACGTCGGCAAATCCACGACCCGCGGGCGGCGCGTGGCGTACCAGGCCTGCCAGTTGACGTCCGCGCCGCTTGCGTGCAGCGCCGCGAGGCACTCCGCGACCGACCGCGCTTGGTCGCGGCGCCGGCGCATCGCGCCGGCGAACAGCGCTTGGCGCTCGAGCTGCTCGCTGACGCACTCGCGCGCCATCGTCGCCAGGACCGCGTCCGGCCCGAGCTCGACGAACCGCGTCACGCCCAGCCGTTCGAGCTCGCGCACGCCGTCGCAGAACCGCACCGCGTGACGGACGTGGCGCACCCAGTAGCCCGGATCTCGCAGCTCGTCATCCACGACCTGGCCGGTGACGTTGGAGACGACCGCGATGTGCGCGGGCCCGTAGGTCAAGCCCTCGGCGACGGCGCGGAACTCGTCGAGCATCGGCTCCATCAGCACCGAGTGAAACGCGTGGCTGACCCGTAGCCGGGACGTCCGGCGGTCGCGCTGCGCCCATACCGCCGCGCACGCCTCGATCGCCGCAACCTCGCCCGACAGCACGACCGCGCGCGGCCCGTTGACCGCCGCGACCGACACGCCCTCGCCGACGCCCTCCAGCGACTCCGCGACCTCGTCCTCAGTCGCCTCGACCGCCAGCATCGCCCCACCGGGCGCGAGCGCTCCCATGAGCCGCGCCCTGGCGGCGACCAGCACGCACGCGTCGTGCAGCGACAGCACCCCGGCGACATGCGCCGCGACGAGCTCGCCGATGGAGTGCCCAACGAGGACGTCGGCGCGCACGCCCCACGACGTCACGAGGCGATACAGCGCGACCTCGAGGGCGAACAGCGCCGGCTGCGTGAACTGCGTCAACCCCAGCATCGCCTCCTCGGGCGAGGCGGGCGCCGCGAACATGAGCGCCCGCACAGACCGGCCGACGTGCTCGTCGAGCTCGCCGCAAACCTCGTCCAGCGCGTCGGAGAAGACGCTGAAGTGCTCCGCGAGCTCGCGGCCCATCCCCGCCCACTGCGCGCCCTGGCCCGTCAGCAGGAAGGCGGTCTTGCCGGGTCGCACCCGGCCCGCGACGACGCCCTCGGCGTCCTGGCCACGCGCCAGCGCGCCGAGCCCCGCGAGCACGCCGGCGCGGTCGGAGGCGACGACGACGGCGCGGCGCTCGAGTTGCGCCCGCGTGGTCAGCGACGACCACCCGACGTCCACCACCGGCACGTCCTCGTGCTCACCGAGCCACGCGCGCAGGCGCTCGGCCTGCGCACGCACGGCGGCCTCGCCACGCCCGGACACCGCCACGGCGACCGGCACGTCACCGTCCTGTGCGGCCTCGACCAGCGACACGACCTCGGCCGGCGTGACGGACTCGGACGGCGACGCTGCCTCGACCGGCGACACGACCTCGGCCGGCGACACGAGGTCCGGCGCCGGCGCGGCCCCGGCCCGCGGCGCGCGCCCGGCCGGGAGCGCCGGCTCGGCCCGCGGCGCCTCCTCGACGATCACATGCGCGTTCGTCCCGCTGATCCCGAACGACGACACGCCCGCCCGTCGCGGCCGCGAGCCGTGCTCCCACGGCTCCGCCTCGGCCAGCAACCGCACCTCGCCCGCCGACCAGTCCACATGCGGCGAGGGCTCCTCGCAGTACAGCGACCGCGGCAGCACCTCGTGGCGCAACGCCTGCACCATCTTGATCACGCCGCCGACGCCCGCGGCGGCCTGCGTGTGGCCGATGTTCGACTTCAGCGACCCGAGCCGCAGCGGCCGGCCGGCCCGCTCGCTCCCGTAGGTCGCGAGCAGCGCCTGCGCCTCGATGGGGTCGCCGAGCGTCGTCCCGGTGCCGTGCGCCTCGACGGCGTCGACGTCGGCCGCCGCCAAGCCGGCGTTCGCCAGCGCCTGGCGGATCACGCGCTCCTGCGACGGGCCGTTGGGCGCCGTGAGCCCGTTGCTGGCACCGTCCTGGTTGACCGCGCTGCCACGCAGCAGTGCCAGCACCCGATGTCCGGCGCGCCGCGCGTCGGACAGCCGCTCGAGCACGAGCAGGCCGGCGCCCTCCGACCACGCGACGCCGTTGGCGCCGGCGCCGAAGGACCGGCAGCGCCCGTCGGGCGACAGCGCGCGCTGGCGCGAGAACTGGACGAAGACCGTCGGCTTCGAGAGGACCGTCACGCCGCCTGCGAGCGCGAGCCGGCACTCGCCCTGGCGCAGCGACTGGCACGCCAGGTGCAGCGCGACGAGCGACGACGAGCAGGCCGTGTCGACCGAGACCGCCGGGCCCTCCAGGCCAAACGCGTACGAAAGGCGGCCCGAGAGCAGGCTGCCGCTCGTGCCGAAGAAGCCCTCGAGGTCCGCCGGCATCCCCGCGCCGATGCCGTAGTCGCCGTACATCACGCCGGCGAAGACGCCCGTGTCGCTGCCGCGCAGGCCGGACGGATCGATGCGGGCATCCTCGAGCGCCTCCCAGGCGCCCTCGAGCAGCAGTCGCTGCTGCGGGTCCATCGCGAGCGCCTCACGCGGCGAGATCGAGAAGAACTCGGGGTCGAACTCGCCCGCGTCGTAGAGGAAGCCGGCCTCGCGGGCGTAGCTCGTGTGCGGGTGATCGGGATCGGAGTCGAAGAGCCGGTCGAGGTCCCAGCCGCGGTCGACCGGGAACTCGCCGATCGCGTCGCGGCCCTCCTCGACGAGGCGCCACAGATCCTCGGGCGATCGCACGCCGCCGGGGTAGCGGGCGCTCATGCCGACGATCGCGATCGGCTCGTCGGTCCGGGTCGCGACGGGCCGCGCAGCGCGCGCGACGCGCTCGGCCCCGTCGACGCGCGAGCGCAAGAGCTCGGCCACAGCCGCGGGGGTCGGATGGTCGAAGATGAGCGTCGCCGGCAGCTTGAGGCCCGTCGCCTGGTTCAGGCGGTTGCGCAGGTCTACGGCGCTCAGCGAGTCGAACCCGAGCTCCGTGAACGCCCGCTGCGGATCGACGGCCTCGCTCGACGCGTGCCCGAGCACGCCCGCGACCTGGGCCTGGACGAGCCCGAGCACGATCTCCCGGGCCTCGGAGGCGGGGGCTGCCGCGAGCCGGCGGGCCAGCGATCCGCTACCGGCCGCGCCGCGGCGCGCCGGCACGCGGACGAGCCCGCCAAAGATCGCGGGCAGCTGGCCGGCCGCGGCCCGGCCGCGCAGGACGTCGCGGTTCAGCCGCACCGGCGCGAGCACGGCCCGGTCGGCGCCCAGCGCGGCGTCCAGCAGCGCGAGTCCCTGCTCGTCCGACAGCTCGCCGATGCCCGCCTGCGTCCAGCGCGCGCGCTCGAGCTCCTTGAGCCCGCCCATCATCCCGGCGGCGTGCGCCCACGGGCCCCACGCCAGCGCCGTCGCGGGCAGCCCGGCGGCCCGGCGGTGGCCGGCGAGCGCCTCGAGGAAGGCATTGGCTGCCGCGTAGTTGCCCTGGCCGGCGTTCCCGAGCGTGCACGCGATCGACGAGAACACGACGAACTGCTCGAGGTCGACGTCCTTGGTCGCCTCGTGGAGGTTGATCGCGCCGGCGACCTTCGGCGCCATGACGCGCTCGAGGCGTGCGTCGTCGAGCGTCTCGGCGAGCGCGTCGTCCAGCACGCCCGCGGCGTGCACGACCGCGGTCACCGGGTACTCGTCCCCGATCGCGGCGACGAGCTCGCGCACCGCCCCGGGATCGGCGACGTCGCACGCCGCGAGGCGGACGTCGCAGCCCAGCTCCTCGAGCGACGCCACGAGCTCGCCGGCGCCGTCGGCGTCGGGCCCGCGCCGGCTTACGAGCAGTAGGTGGCGCTGCCCGTGGGCGACCGCGAGATGGCGGGCGACGAGCGGGCCCAGCCCGCCCGTGGCGCCGGTGATCAGCACCGTCCCCTCGCGCTCGGAGAACACGGCGCCGCCGGGCGTCGCGGCCGCCAGGCGCGGGGCGAGCACGACGCCGGCGCGGATGGCGAGCTCGGGCTCGCCGGCGAGCACGCGGGCGAGCGCGCCGAGCGACGGCTCTCCTCCGTCCAGGTCGATCACCCCGACGCGGCCGGGGTGCTCGGAGTGCGCGCTGCGCAGCAGACCCGCGAGCGCGGCCTGCGCGAGGTTGGGCGACTCGCCCTCGGCGACCGCAGCCGCGCGATCGGTGAGCACGACGAGCCTCGAGTCGGCCAAGCCGGCGCTCGCGAGCCACGCCTGCAGCACGGCCAGCATCTCGCGTGTCACCTGGAGGACGGCGGACGCGAGATCCTCGCCGCCATGCGGCGCCCGGACGAGGACGACCGCCGGCGCGGAACCCGTGCGCTCGACGTGCGCCTCGAGCGCCGCGAGGTCGGGATGGAGGGAGATCTCGAGCCCGGCGGCGTCGATCGCGCTGTCGCCGAGGAGCGCGACGCGCGGCGGCGGCGCGTCGTGCTCGCCCGAGCCCGCCGCGACCGGCGTCCAGTCGACGCGGTGCAGCGACCCGTCGGCCGCCACCCGCGTTCGCAGCGCGCGGCGATCGATCGCGCGCATCTCGAGCCCGTCGACGGACAGCACCGGCACGCCCGACTCGTCGACGGCCAGCAGCTGCGTCCGCCCGCCGCCGAGCGGCGTCAGGCTGACGCGCAGCCGCGACGCGCCGTCGCCGTGCACGCGAATGCCCGAGAACGCGAACGGCACGAGCGGCGCGTCCAGCGGACCCTGCTCGAGCGCGCCGGCGAGCAGCACATGGAGGATCCCGTCGAGGAGCGCCGGATGCACGCAGCACCCCTCCGCCCGCGCGCGCTCGCCGTCGTCGAGCGCGATCTCTCCGTAGAGCACGTCGCCCTCGGCCCAGGCCGCGCGCAGTCCCTGGAACACGGGCCCGTACGCATAGCCCGCGTCCGCCAACCGGTCGTACACGCCCTCGACCTCCAGCGGCCGCGCCCCGGCGGGCGGCCAGCTCTCGCGTCCGAATGCCTCGCAGGCGCCCGCGTCGGGGTCGCCGGCGCCGAGCAGGCCGGATGCGTGCAGCACCCAGTCGGCCGCGTCGTCGCCGCCGGCGGGCATCGGCCGCGCGTAGATCTGCAGGCCGCGCGCGTTGCCGTCGCCGGCCACGACGACCTGCAGCTGCACCGCCCGATCGCCGTCGAACACGAGCGGCGCGACCAGCGTGAGCTCCTCGAGCACGCTCGCGCCGACGTGGCGCCCGACGGCGACGCCCAGCTCGACGAACGCCGCCCCGGCCAGCAGCACGGCGCCGCCGACGACGTGGTCGGCGAGCCAGGCATCCGTCGCCAGCGACAGGCGGCCGGTGAAGACCCGCTCGGTCGATCCCTCGCCGGCGACGTCGACGACCGCGCCCAGCAGCGGATGCTCCATGGCGGCGAGCCCGGCGGCGCCGAGATCGCCGGCACCGCGCGGCGACGTCAGCCAGTAGCGCTCGCGCTGGAAGGGGTAGGTCGGCAGCTCGACCCGCGGGATCGCGCGGTCGTCGAACAGGCCGCGCCAGTCGACAGCCACGCCGTGGCACCAGGCGGCGCCGAGCATGCTCAGCAGCGCGCCGGGCTGCGGGTGCTTGTGGCCGCGCAGGCTGCTCGCGATCAGGACGTCGTCGTCGCCGTCGAGCGTGTGGGCGGCGAGCGTCGACAGCGTGCCGTCGGGCCCGAGCTCGAGCAGCCGGGTGACGCCGTTGTCGCGCATCCAGCGGATGCCGTCGGCGAACCGCACCGCCTGACGGACATGCTGCGCCCAGTAGTCCGGCGACGTCGCCTGCTCGGCGGTGAGCGGGCGGCCGGTGAGGTTCGAGATCACCGGGATCTGCGGCGCGTTGCAGGTGATCTGCCCGGCGGCGGCGGTCAGGTCCTCGAGGATCGAGTCCATCTGCGGCGAGTGAAACGCGTGGCTGACCCGAAGCCGGGTCGTCTTGCGACCACGCCCGCGCCATACGGCCTCGAGCTCCTCGACCGCGTCGCGCTCACCGGAGAGCACGACCGAGCGAGGCCCGTTGACCGCGGCGATCGCGACGCGATCCTCGTAGCCCGTGAGGCTGTCGCGGGCCTCGGCCTCGCCGGCTTGCACCGCGAGCATCGCGCCGTCCGCATTGACCGAGCCCATCAGGCGGGCGCGCTCGGCGATCAGCCCGCACCCGTCCGCAAGCGAGAACACCCCGGCGAGGTGCGCGGCGGCGAACTCGCCGACCGAGTGGCCGATCACGACGTCCGGCCGCACGCCGAAGCTCTCGACGAGGCGCGCGAGCGCGACCTCCAGCGCGAACAGCGCGACCTGCGTCAACCGCGTCTGCCCCAGCGCCAAGGCCTGCTCGGAGCCCTCGCCGGCGAACGCGATCTCCCGGACCGAGCAGCCGACCAGCCCGTCGAGCTCGCCGCACACCTCGTCGAACGTCGTGCGGAAGACGCCGAACCGCGCATAGAGCGCGCTGCCCATGCCGGGCCACTGCGAGCCCTGCCCTGAGAACACGAACGCCACCTGGCCGGCCGCCGACGCAACGCCCGACAGCACCCCGCCGGCGGGCTCGCGCTGCGCGAGCGCGCCGAGGCCGGCGACCAGCTCGTCACGGCTCGATGCGAGCACGACGCCGCGGTGCGTCAACCCGGCGCGCCGCAGCGCCAGCGCGCCGGCGAACTCGCCGGCCGCCAACTCCGGGCGCGCGCCGGCGAACGCGGCGACGCGCTCGGCGACGACGCCGAGCGCGTCCGGACTCGCCGCCGACACGACGTACGGCAGCACCTCGCCCGGCTCGCCGCCGCCGGAGGGGTCCGCCCCACCCACCGGGGCCGAAACCAGCGGCGCCTCCTCGACAATCAGGTGCGCGTTCGTACCGCTCACGCCGAACGACGACACCCCGGCGCGCCGCACCCGCTCGCCGCGCGCCCACGGCTCCGCCCGCGACAGCAGCCGCACGTCGCCATCCGACCAGTCCACGTGCGGCGAGGGCTCCTCGCAGTGCAGCGACCGCGGCAGCCGCTCGTGGCGCAGCGCCTGGACCATCTTGATCACGCCCGCGATGCCCGCGGCGGCCTGCGTGTGGCCGATGTTCGACTTGATCGAGCCCAGCCGCAGCGGACCGCCCGCCCGCTCGCGCCCATAGGTCGCGAGCAGCGCCTGCGCCTCGATCGGGTCGCCGAGCCGCGTCCCGGTCCCGTGCGCCTCGACGGCGTCGACATCGGCCGCCGTCAACCCGGCGCTCGCCAGCGCTTGGCGGATGACGCGCTCCTGCGACGGGCCGTTGGGCGCCGTCAGCCCGTTGCTCGCGCCGTCCTGGTTGACTGCGCTGCCGGGCACGATCGCGAGTACCTCATGGCCGAGCGCCCGCGCCCGCGACAGCGGCTCCACGACGACGAGCCCGACGCCTTCGGACCAGCCCGTCCCGTCCGCGCCCGCGCCGAACGCCTTGCAGCGCCCGTCCGTCGACAGCCCGCGCTGGCGCGAGAACTCGACGAACATCCCGGGGTTGGCCATGACCGAGGCGCCGCCGGCCAGCGCGAGCTCGCACTCGCCGCGGCGCAGCGCCTGGCACGCCAGATGCAGCGCGACGAGCGACGCCGAGCACGCCGTGTCGATCGACATCGCCGGGCCCTGGAGGCCGAGGGCGTACGCGATGCGGCCGGACGCGACGCTCGGCGTCAGGCCGGTGAGGGCGTACCCCTCCGACCCGCCGGCGGCCTCATGCAGGCGTGGCCCATAGTCCGCTGCCGTCAGGCCGACGAACACGCCGGTCAGGCTTCCCGCCAGGCTCAGCGGCTCGATTCCCGCGTCCTCGAGCGCCTCCCACGCACCTTGCATCAGGAGGCGCTGCTGAGGGTCCATCGCCAGCGCCTCGCGCGGCGAGATCGCGAAGAAGTCGGCATCGAACTCCCCCGCGCCGTCGATGAAGCCGCCGTGACGCGTGTAGCTCGTGCCCGGATGATCCGGATCCGGGTGATACAGCTCGTCCAGCGCCCAGCCGCGGTCGGCCGGGAAGTCGCCGATCGCATCCTGCTCCGCCATGACGAGCTCCCACAGCGCGCCGGGCGACGTGACGGCACCCGGATACCGGCAGCTCATCCCCACGATCGCGATCGGCTCGTCCGTGCCGAGCGCCGCCGCGGACATGGCGCCGGCGCGCCGGACGCCCGTCGCCTCCGCCAGCATGAGGCCGGCCACCGCGGCGGGCGTCGGATGGTCGTAGAGCAGGCTCGCCGCCAACCGCAGCCCGGTCACGCGCGTCAACGCGTCGCGCAGCTCGACGGCGGCCGCCGAGTCGAAGCCGAGGTCCTTGAACGCGCTGCCCGCGTCCACGTCCGCTGCCGAGGCGTGGCCGAGGACGAGGGCGACCTGCGTGAGCACGAGCTCGCGAACGGTCCGCTCGCGCTCCGGCCCCGACATCCCGCCGAGCCGGCGCGCGAGGATCGACGCCCCGGGGCCGTCGGTGGCGGCACCGTTGCTGGCGGCACCGTTGCGCGGGTGCGCGTCGGCCGTGTCGGCCCCGTTGGACGCCGGCGCCAAGGCGTCCTGCGTGTCGTGATCGCCGTTGGCCGGGCTCTGGAGCCAATGGCGTTCGCGCTGGAAGGCATACGTCGGCAGCTCCACCCGCCGGGCGCCCGCGACGAGCGCTGCCCAGTCCACGGTCCGCCCGCGCACGTACAGCCCGGCGAGCGACGCCATAAAGCGCTCCGCGCCGCCGTGGCCGCGGCGCAGCGTGCTCGCGACGGCGACGCCGTCGGCGCTGCCGAGGACCGCCTCGACGGTCTCCTGCGCGCCGGCGGTCAGCACGGGATGCGGGCTCACCTCGACGAACGTGCGGTGCCCCTCGCCGATCAGCGTCCGGACCGCGCCCTCGAACCGGACCGGCTGGCGCTCCCCGCGATACCAGTGCTCGGCGTCGACGGTGCCGAGGTCAAGTTGCTGGCCGGTCACCGTCGAGTAGAACGGCACGTCGCCCGCGCGCAGCGTGACCCCGCCGGCTGCGGCGAGCAGCTCGTCGTGGACGGCCTCGATCTGCGGCGAGTGCGACGCGTAGGCGATCGCGACCTTGCGCGAGCGCACGCCCTCGGCCTCGCACCTGCTCAAGAGCGCATCGACCGCCTCGACCGCGCCGGCGACGACCGTCGACGACGGGCCGTTGACGGCGGCGAGGACGACGTCGTCGGCGCCCCAAGCCGCGAGGCGCTCTGCCAGATCGTCGGGGGTGAGCGCCACCGACGCCATGGCGCCGCGCCCGGCGATCCTCGTCAGCGCCTTGCCGCGCAGCGCGACGAGCCGGGCGGCGTCGTGCAGCGAGAGCCCGCCCGCGACGTGCGCGGCGGCGATCTCGCCATGCGAGTGGCCAACGACGGCGGTCGGGTGCACCCCGCACGCGCGCCACAGCGCCGCCAGCGACACGTTGACCGCGAACAGCGCCGGCGCGCCCACGTCGACATTCGCGAGATCGGGCGCGCCGTCGAGCCCGCGAATGACCTCGCGGACCGACCACGGCACGAACGCCGACAGCGCCTCGTCGCATTCCGCCATCCGCTGCGCGAAGACGGGCGAACCGTCCAGCAGCTCGCGCGCCATCTGCTCCCACTGGGCGCCGAAGCCGGGCAGCATGAAGACGGCGCCGGGGGCGGCGTCGTCGGCGACGCCTTCGATCGCCCGCGCCGACGGCACGCCGTCCGCGAGACTGCCGAGGCCCTCCAAGAGCTGCTCGCGATCAGCACCGAGCACGACGGCGCGGCAGGCAAACCGCGAGCGCGACGTCGCCAGCGACCAGGCGACGTCGGCCGCGTCCAGGTCGGGCCGAGCGCCGATGTGCTCGAGCAGGTTGCGCGCCTGGTCTCGCAGCGCGGGCTGCGACTTAGCCGACAACACCCAGGCGAGCACGCCCGCCACCGGCCCGCCGGTCGCCGGCGCGGGCTCGAGGGGGGCCGGCGGCGGCTCGGCGAGGACCACGTGGCAGTTCGTGCCGCCCATCCCGTTCGAACTCACGCCGGCCAGCAGCGGACGGCCGGGGTCCGGCCAGGCGCCGCGGGCGTCCTGGACGCCCAGGTGCGACCCGAGCTGCCCGATGTCTGCGGTCGGCTCGTGGAAGTTGAGGCTGGCTGGGATCTCGCGGTGCTTGACGCACAGGATGGTCTTGATCAGCCCGACGATGCCCGCGGCGCCCTCGAGATGGCCGACGTTCGACGTCGCCGACCCGACGAGCAGCGCGTTGGCGGACAGGCGGCGGGCGCCGAGCACCGCGCTCAGCGCCGTGGCCTCGGCCCGGTCGCCGAGCGGCGTTCCGGTCCCATGAGCCTCGATGTACTGCACGTCCGCGGGATCGATGTCGGCGTGCGCGTACGCGACCCGCAGCACCTCCTCCAAGGCCTCGGCGTCCGGCGCGGTGAGCGCGTCGCCGCCGCCGTCGTGGTTCACCGCGGTGCCGCGGATGACGCAGTGGATGTGGTCGCCGTCCGCGAGCGCATCGTCGAGGCGCTTGAGGACCACGACGCCGCCGCCCTCGCCGCGCACGTAGCCGTTGGCGAGCGAGTCGAACGCGTAACAGCGGCCGTCGGGTGGCAGCGCACCGAGCTTCGACGCCGCGACCGCGCTCTCGATGCCGAGGTTCAGGTTCACACCGCCGGCGAGGGCGAGCGTCGACTCGCCGCGGCGCAGGCTCTCGCACGCGAGGTGAACGGCGACGAGCGCGGATGCCTGTGCCGTGTCGACGGCCAGGCTCGGCCCGCGCAGCCCGAGGACGTACGAGACGCGATTGGCGATGATCGCGCGGCTCGTGCCGGTCGCCGCGTGGCGCGTGAGGTCGGCGGCGCCGTGGCGGCGCAGCAGGTCGCCGTAGTCGCACGAGCTCGCGCCGACGAACGTTCCTGCGCGGCTCCCGCGCAGGTTCTCGGGGACGATCCCCGCCTCCTCGAGCGCCTCCCACGTCAGCTCGAGCACCAGGCGCTGCTGGGGATCCATGACCGCGGCCTCGCGCGGCGAGATGCCGAAGAATGCGGCGTCGAACTCGGCGCCGGCGTCCAGGAACGCGCCGCGCCGCAGGCCCCGCAGCGACGTGTCCGCCTCGGCGAGCCGCTCCGCGTCCCAGCGATCGCCGGCCGTCTCGGCGATCGCGTCGCGCCCGTCACGCAAAAGCTGCCAGAAGGCAGCCGGGCTCGCGGCGCCGGGCAAGCGGCAGGCCATGCCGACGACGGCGATCGAGGAAGGCTCGCTCATCTCCGAGCGCCCCTCTCACAGCCGGCCGCGACGGCGCGCGAGCTGTCGCCGCCGGAAGCGCTACGGGATGTCGGGCATTCGAGTGGCGTCATAGCAAAGTTGAGGTTCATGGGTTGCGTTTCGGTGCAAATAGTGGGCTGTTCACGCGTGAATTGCGCCATTCACATAAGACGTGCCGTGTGAGCGCACGCAGCCGCCGCTGACTGACAACAAAATGCGCGAAGAAATCCGTCGACTAGTGAATAACTGGAGACGGCTGCTGCGTCCGGCCGCCCGCGCCGACGCGGGCCGGTGGGTCGGGTCAGGCGGTTCGCTTGGCCGGCACGTCGCCGTGCCCGCGCCGGGCGCGCACCGAGGCGGGCCGCACCGCACCGGCGTGCGCCGGTGGCTGCTCCTCCTCGGGCTCGGCCGTCGCGAACGCATGGCCGCACTCGGGGCAGACGAGGGCGTGATCGGCAGCCGCCTGCTCGCGCGCCGCCGTCAGCGGGCGCTCGACGCCGCGCGCCTTGCGCAGCATCAGCCGCAGATCTTGGACCGACAGCCGCGCCTGCTCGGCACGCGTCAGCCAGCGCTGCTGCTCGTCGGGCTCGAGCGCCGCGACCTCGGCGTGGTGGCTCCAAGAGAGCCCTTCGCGCCGTAGTACCGGGGCAATTTGCCCCGAGACGTACACCATGTTCATGAGCGTCTGGGAGTCGTAGCCGGTGATCTTGGCCGCCTGCGCGTACTTCTCGCCGTAGCGAGCGTTGCCGTAGCGCAGCCAGTCTCCGATCCACCAGCCCACGCCGCGCCCGACGGCTCCGAGCCGGCGACCGTTGCGCACCCACTCCTCGAAGCGAAGCTCGTCGACCGCCGTCCAAGCGATGGTCGTCACGGCGACCGGTTCGCGACGAATCTCGTCGGCGCCGGCGCTGCCGCCGGGCGGGTGCCGCGCCGACGGCGGTGGCGGCACGGCGCGCAGGACCGCTGCGGGCTCGGCACTCATCGGCCCTGCTTCCGGCTAGCGCCCAAGCTGGCGCGCCGCGGCTGTACTAAATGTATAACCGGAGTGGACAAAACTACAACCCCCCGATAGGGACGACAGCGATCATCTGGGACATCCTTCCGTGGAACGGGAGACCGGCGGGCCACGATGCTACAAGCACCGCTGTTGCCTGGAGTGTGAGGCTAGGCACACAGCGCCTCTGGACCGAATACACCGTCTTTGATGTAGCCGTTCAGGGGTCGTCGGGCTGGGGTGAAGGATTCCCTGGTTTGCAGGGAACCTTGCAGTTGTGCGGCGAGAGGACATCGATCTGGTGTATGCCAGCGGGGCGGACGCGGTCGCTGTGCTGATCGCGGCGCGGGCGGCGCGGATCGACGGGTTGGTCGCGCGGGTGCAGGAGCTTGAGCGCCAGGCGGGGCGTAGCTCGCCTAACAGTTCGCTTCCGCCGTCCAGGGATTCCGTCCGACGCGCGCCAGTCGCGACCCAAGCAGCAGTCTGGGCGCCGTCAGGGTGGCCAGCCCGGGCACCCCGGTCAGCATCGCGAGATGGTCTGCGATCCCGACCGTCTCGTTGAGCACTGGCCTGCTGTGTGCGGCGGTTGCGGCGCACCGGTCAGCGATCGTGATCGGGTCTGTGATGGCGAGCCGGTGCGCCACCAGATCACCGGCACGATCGTCTCTGACCGCTACGCCGTCTACCTGTTCATCGACGACAGCCAACGCCAGCTGTGCCTGGCTCACGTGCTGCGCGACTTCACCGCGCTGGGCGAGCGCGCGGGCGCACCCGGCCGCTTGGGCCGCAAGCTCAGCTACGAACTGGGCGCGGTGTTCGCGACGCTCGACGCCGCGGGCCGTGACCTCGCCGACCTCCAAGCGCTGCGCGCCGATCTGCACGACTCGCGCGAGCACATCCACGACCTGCTCACCCAAGGCACACGCTGCCGCGACTCACAAACCCGACGCTTCTGCGCCGGCCTGCACGAGACCGCGCTGCGTGACCGCAGACGTGCAGACTCCGATCGTCGCTTCGGGGCGCTGCCGCCCCGTCCGCTGGCTTCTGCTCACCGCGCGCCGCAACGATCCCCTCTGCTTCGCGCGCGGAAGCTCTGCGCCCGCGTCCTTGCCGGCGACGATCACCGCTGCTTACGCTACGGCTCGGATCGCGACCTGCAGATCGATCACATCTCGCCACACTCGCTCGGAGGTCCGACCGCTGAAGCGAACCTCCAGACACTCTGCGGCCGTGCAACCGCGGCACGGGCCATCAGGCCGTGACCATCGAGTTTCGTCTCGTCGAGCTTGATCAGGGCACCGTTCAGCCTCCTGTTGATCGTCGTCGCACCGCAAAGACGACGCCGGCGAAGGCCGAATGTCCCGACCAAGTTGAGGATCACATCGCACGGGCTCGCCGAGCGGGCCCGACGCGAGTTCACGACCGGTCGCCTCGGGCAAGGGGGTGAACCTGTCCAAGCGGCGGTCAGCCCACCCTGCGCGGGTCGGCTACGGCCGTGTGCCGGCGCGCGTCGCCGGCACGACGGCGGCCGCGGCCGCCACGATCCCGTCGTCGACGCGCCAGCGCCCGCACACCTCCGACAGCCGCTCGTCGCCGACCAGCGGTCCCGCCACGAGCAGGCGGGCGCGGAAGGTGCCGGCACCGACGTCGATGGTCACATCCGCGTCCTCGAACCCCAGCCAGCGCCGCGCGAGTGGGAACCAGGCCTTGTAGACCGCCTCCTTCGCACTGAACAGCAGGCGGTCAAAGCAGACGCCTGCGCCGCGATCCCTCGCGATCGCGAGCTCGCGCCCGAACACCACTTGCTCGAGCACGCCGTCGGGAAGCGGTTCGTGGACCTCGGCGTCCACGCCCAGCGCGAGCACGTCCTCGGCCCGCGCTACCGCGCACGCGCGGTAGCCGGCGCAGTGCGTGATGCTCCCGACGACGCCCGGCGGCCACACGGGCTCGCCGCGCTCGCCGTTGGGAATCGCCACGGGCGCGATGCCGAGCCCTCGCAGCGCGCGCCGCGCGCAGGCACGACCCGTCACGAACTCGCGCCGGCGCTTCTCCACGGCACGCCCGACCGAGCGCTCCTCCTCAGCGAACAGCTCGACGTCCGTCACGTCCCCGCGCACCCAGGCCGCGACGACGCCCTCGGGCACGAGTTGGTCGATCACCACCCGCCGCCGGCCGGCGCGATCGGACGCGGCAGCACGCCGCGGTCACCCCAGCGCTTGCGCTGCAGCGGGTAGCCCAGCGAGACCTCTTCGAAGCGCACGTCGTCGTGCACGGTGCTGCGGGGGATGTGCAAGTGCCCGTACACGACGACCTTGGGCTTGAAGCGCGTGTGCCAGCCCGCCGTGGCGGCCGTGCCGCACCACTGCGCGAATTCGGGGTGGCGCAATGGTCGCGTCAGCTCGGCCAGCAGCGGGAAGTGGCTGACGAGCACCGATGGCAGGCCGCTGGCCGCCAGCGCCGTCAGCCGCTCCTCGGTGAGCTCGATCCGCGCCTGACACCACTGCTCGCGCGAGGCATACGGGTCCGGATGCAGGACGAGCTCGTCCGAGCACACGACACCGGCGCGGTGCGCGCGGGCCAGTGACTCGCGCTTGCTCGGCGCGACGTTCACGCCGAAGCTGTAGTCGTACAGGGTGAAGAGCGGCGCGACCGCGACCTGCCCGTCGCGCCCGCTGAAGACCGGATAGGGATCCTCGGGCGTCGCGATCCCGAGACCCTGGCAGTAGCGCACGAGATGGCGGTAGCGCGCGTCGCCGCGCAGCTGCACGTCGTCGCCCGGGCACGTCCATAGCTCGTGGTTGCCGGGCACCCAGATCACCTTCGCGAACCTCCGCGCCAGCGTGGCGAGCGCCCATTCGATGTCCGCCATGATCTCGCCGACGTCGCCGCACGCGATCAGCCAGTCGCCCTCGTGCTCGGGGCGAAGCTGCTCGACGAAGCGGCGGTTCTCGGTCGCCTCGACGTGCAGATCACCGATCGCGACGAGCGACGGCCGGTCACCACTGGGCATGGCGCACCGCACCGCCGGCCGATCGGCGCTCAGGACGCGAGCTTCTCAGCCGCACTGTCCGCCATCCGGCAGCGCCTCGAGCAGCGTCGGCACCTCGGATGACGAGACCGAGGATGGCCATGCTCGCCGACAGCTCATCGTTGCTTGCTCGGGACACTCCGGGACATCACCTCCAGGTCGGGTCCCCTTCATCACATCAGACGGCCGCCGGCAACCCCAACTTCCGCTCGGGCGGCGCACCTTTGACTTTGGCCGGATCCGCTTTGATAGTCCGCGTATGCGCGGCCACCCGCTGACCCTGCCTGCCCTGCTGCTCGCTTCGTTCGTGGTCAGCCTCGACACGACGATCGTCAACGTCGCGCTGCCCACCCTCGCACGCGAGCTCGAGGCGTCGACGAGCCAGCTGCAGTGGATCGTCAGCGCGTACAGCCTCGTGTTCGCGGCGTTGCTGCTCACCAGCGGCAGCCTCAGCGACCGCCTGGGCCGCAAGGGGATGCTCCTCACCGGCCTCGCCGTCTTCGGGGCCGCGAGCGCGGCCGGCGGGCTGACGAGCTCCCCTGGCCAGCTGATCGCCGCACGCGCGGTCATGGGCCTTGGCGCGGCGATGATCTTCCCGGCCACGCTGTCACTTATCTCGAACATCTTCGTCGAGCGCAAGCAGCGCGCTCGCGCGATCGGGCTGTGGGGTGCGGCGACCGGCGCGGCGGTCGCGCTCGGCCCGATCGTCGGCGGCTGGCTGCTCGAGGTGTTCTCGTGGCCGAGCATCTTCTTCGCGATGGCACCGGTGGCGGCGGTCGCGGCAGCGCTCATCGCGCGCGGGGTGCCGACGTCGCGCGACCCGCAGGCACGCGAGCCCGACCCGCTCGGACTGGTGCTGTCGTCGGCCGCGATCGCGCTGCTGACGTTCACGATCATCGAGGCTCCCGACCACGGCTGGGCGGCGGACCGCACGGTCCTCGGCTTCGCGGTCGCGACATCGCTGTTCGTCGCGTTCGTCGCGTGGCAGCGGCGCGCGCGGGCGCCGCTGATCGACCTCGACCTCTTTCGCAACCCCCGCTTCACCGCGGCGAGCGCCTCCGTCACCGTCGCCTACTTCTCGCTCGCCGGGTTCCTCTTCCTCGTCACGCAGTACTTCCAGTTCTTCAAGGGGTACGGGCCGTTCGAGACCGGCGTGCGCATGCTGCCGGTCGCGGTGTCGGTGGCGGTGTTCTCGGTGCTCGGCGCGAAGCTCGCGCTGCGCTACGGAACGAAGCTCGTGGTCACCGCCGGGCTCATCTGCCTCGCGGTCTTCTTCGCCTGGGCATCGACGGACGAGCCCAGCACGGTGTACGCGATCCTCGCCGCTCAGGGCGCCCTGAGCGGAGCCGGCATGGCCCTCACGAGCACGCCGGCGACCGAGGCGATCATGGGCGTCGTGCCGAAGGCCAAGGCGGGGATCGGCTCGGCGGTCAACGACGCCTCGCGGATCCTCGGGTCGACGCTCGGCGTCGCCGTCATCGGCAGCATCGCCGCCTCGCTGTACGTGAGCCGCCTGGAGGGCACCCTGCCGGCGGCGCTCTCCGCGCGCGACGCGCTGGCGATCCAGAGCTCCGTCGGTCCCGCGCTCGAGGTCGCGCAGGGCACCGTGCCGAGGGTCGCCGCCGAGATCCAGGCCGCCGCGACCAACGCCTTCTTCGACGGCATGAGCGCGGGCTTCCTCGTCGCCGCCGGCGTGTGCCTCGCCGGATCGGTCATGGCGGCCGCGCTGCTGCCCGCCCACCCCGGACGCGTCGCCGAGGCGCCGGGACGGCCGTCCGCGGCCGCCGTCGAATGACGCCGGCGCTCGATCCCGACGCGCAGATGCTGCTCGAGGTGATCGCCGCCTCCGGCGAGCCGCACCTGTCCACCCTGTCGGTCGCGGAGGCGCGCGAGCGCGTGCGCGCCGCGCTCGTCACGAAGGGGCGCCAGCTTTCGCTCGCCAGCGTCGTGGACCTGAGCCTCCCGACGCCGGGAGGTCCGCGCCGCCTGCGCCTCTATCGGCCGGTCGAGGGCCGCCTGCCGGTCGCGCTGTTTCTGCACGGGGGCGGCTGGACCGTGAACGACGTCGACACGCACGACGAGCTGTGCCGGCGCCTCGCCAAACGCTCGGGCTGGGCGCTCGCGTCGCTTGACTACCGGCGCGCTCCGGAGCACACCCACCCCGCGCCGCTCGAGGACGCCCATGTCGCCTACCGGTGGCTGCTCGACAACGCCGACTCGATCGGGTGCGACACCGCGTCCGTCGCGCTCGTCGGCGAGAGCTCCGGCGGGACGATCGCCGCCGGCTTGTCGCTGCTGCTCAGAGACCTCGGCGCGCCGCTGCCCTGCTATCAAGTCCTCGCATATCCGGTGACCGACGGCTTCGATCGCTGGCCGTCGTACACGGGGCGCGGCAGCGGTTACATCCTCGATCGGCCGCTCATGCAGTGGTACTTCAGTCACTGCGCGGCGCCCGGCACGGACCCGGACGCGCCGTACTTCGTCCCGCTCGCGATAGAGGATCACTCGGGGCTTCCACCGACGTTCATCCTCACGGCGGAGTTCGACCCGCTCCGCGACGAGGGCCTCGAATACGCGCGCCGGCTGAAGGACGCCGGCGTCGCGGTCGAGCACGTGCACGCGGCCGATCAGATGCACGGCTTCCTGCTGCTCGGCAGGGTCCTCCCGACCGCGGCGGCGCTCATCGACCGCACGGCTGACGCGCTCGCCCGTCAGCGACGCCAGGTCGGCGCGTAGCGCGCGCACCGCCGCAGGGCGGCCCGCCGTCGCGCGCCGGGCCGGTTCGCACGCTTCGCGCGGGCGCGGCAGCGCTTGAGCGAGGAGCGCGCGGACGCGGCCGCGGGGGCCGGCTCGGCACCCAGCGGGGCGACGCTCGCCGTCAGGAAGCTCGGCGAGCTGCCACCGCGGTGCACCGTGCTGAGGCCGCCCACGCTCGCTAGCAGCGACTGCGTCGGCACGAGGAGGTGCGGGATGTCGCCGGAGCTGATCGTCAGCCGCAGCCGGTTGTCCGTGGCGATGACCGCGTCCGTGTTGAAGATCTCGACCGCCATCGCGGTCCGCTCGCCCGGCACGACCGGCAGCACGCTCTCGCGGGTGAAGGGGTGAAACGGCGCGATCGGGTCGCCGTTGGCCGCGAACGTCGTGCGCGCGCGGTCCAGCGCGCGGTGCGACTGGATGAGCCAGCCGGCGGTGATCTGCGTGGATCGGCCGTTGGGCGCGACGTCCGAGACCGTCGCGATCCATGTCGTGTCGCGCGCGGTGGTCGAGCCGTTGAGCGACAGCGACAGCGGGCCCGAGAGATGCAGCGGTGATGTCAGCGGCGCGGTCGTGTAGGTCAGCGACGTCGCGTCCAGCAGCCGGTTGTCCGTCTCGCACGGCTGGCCCGGCGGGACGATCGACACCGACCACTGGACCGTCGATCGCGTGCAGATGCCGTTGACGAGGTTCCCCGGCATCGTCTCCGAGCCGGCCGCCGGCGGCGGCGTCTTCGTGAGCGTGCCGTCGTTCAGCGACAGGGCCGAGCCGCTGCGCCCGCGGTCGAGGTAGAAGCGCTCGGGTTTCACGTCGCGGCGCGGATACTGCTTGTAGACCTCCCAGTGGTCCGAGCCGAGCTGCTTGACGGTCACCGGCCCGTAGTGCTCGATCCCGTTGCGCTTGCCCTTCAGCCAGCGATCGAACCAGGCCAGGGCCAGCACGTCGATGAGCGGCGGGGTACCGGCCCGCCCGAGGCCCTCACCGCCCGTGAGGTGATACCAGGGCCCCATCAGCAGCTGCTTGCGACCCGGCGCCAGGCGCAGCTGGTTGTAGATCCGCGGCGTGCCGCGCTGCATCAGGTCGTACCAGCCGCCGACGACGAACGTCGGCACGTTCACCTGGCCGACGACCCGGCCCGGCGACCGCTCGCGGTAGTAAGCGCCGTCGTAGGGCTGCGTGAGGATCGTCGCCGGCAGGAGCCCCGGTCCGAGGCGCGACAGCAGCGTCCGTGCCGCGGCGACGGGGTCCTTGAGCAAGTAGCCGGGCGGGATGAGCTTCGACGCCGTGACCAGCCCGTGCCAGATCGCGAGGAAGGGCGCGTCGAGCGCGCCACCGTGGTAGGTGACGTCGCGGTACAAGTCGTCCATCGGGACGATCGGAAACAGCGCCTTCAGGCCCTTGGGTCGCTGGGCCGCCATGAACGACTGGTAGATCGCCATGCACGACGGTCCGTAGGCCGCGAAGCGACCGTTGGAGAACGGCTGTCTGTCGAGCCAGCGGGCGATCTCGAGCGTGTCGCGCTGCTCCTCGAGGCCGAAGTAGTCCCACTGGCCGTCCGACGAGCCCGTGCCGCGCGCGTCGACGAGCACCTGCACGTAGCCATGCTTGACGAACAGCGGATTGTAGCCGCTGGCGTTGTCCTCGAGGCGGCCGGCCGGCGTGCCGTCGAGCCCCGCGTTCGTCTTGTTGAAGAGGATCGTGTTGAGGACGACCGGGAAGCGACCGGGCGCCCGCTTGCCGCTCGCGTCGGCGGGGAGGTAGGCGTCGGCGTACAGCGTTGTGCCGTCGCGCATCTTGATCGGCAGGTTGCTCATCCGGACGGTCTTCGGATACTCCTCCGGGCCGGGATCGAAGCTGGACGGCGCGAGGCGTCCCGGTACGAAGGTCCCCGACGACGCAGCGATGACGTGCGCGAACGCCGGCGTGGGCGAGAAGGTCGCGACCACCACCAGCAGGCCGCAGAGGCGAAGAGCTCCCCACATGTCCAGTGACACAGTGTGCTGCAGTCGCGTACCGGACACCAAGGCGTGAGGCGCTACGTTGGCGTGGGTACACCAACGTCAGGATCGAGGTCCACCGAGATGAGGCTTCCGAACACGACGCACACCGCTCGGACATGGCGCATCCACGAGCTCGTGCGTGACTTCCGCCTCGAGGACGTCTGGGCGTTGCCGACGCCGGGCGGGCCGGACGACTTCCCTCGCCTCGTGGCGCAGATCGCGGCGGCCGACCCGGCGCAGTCAGGGTCTGGCAGCGTCCGCACCCTGTTCGCGATCCGCTGGAAGGTCGGGGACCTGCTCGGCTGGGATGGCGAGCGGTCCGGCACGCCGACGCTGCGCGACCGCCTGCCGGCGGACCTGCGCGACGGCCCGACCGGCCCGCAGTTCGCCGCGCTGCCCTTCACGTCGCTGTATGAGCTCGAGGACGAATGGGCCGCGGAGATCGTCAACCGCACCGTCCACGGGATCCTGCACGCGGGCTGGGTCGACGACGGAGCGGGCGGCTACCGGGGCGAGATGGCCGTCTACGTGAAGGAGAACGGGCGGCTCGGGGCCGGCTATATGAGCGCGATCGCCCCGTTTCGCCATCGCGTCGTGTACCCACCGCTCATGCGTGAGATCGGCCGCAAATGGCGCGCTTCCGAGCGGCCGGCGGCGCTCTCGCGTGAATGACCGCATTCTCGTATGACCCCCGAACTTGACGCCGTCGCGCCGGTGCTCTGGGCTATGTACGTCCAAAGTGACCAGGGGAGCACACCGTGTTGAACGCCGAGACGACAGACGAGACCACCGACCTCCCCGCGCCCGAGGCGGCCGGATCGTGCCCGCACCATGCGCGCGCGGCGCGACCCACCCAGGAGAACGTCGTGGACTGGGTCGCCAAGTCCGATGGCGAGAGCGGACTTCCGCCCGGTCCCCGGATCCCCGCCGGCCTGCAGATGCTCAACCTCTGGCGCCGCCCGACCACCTGGCTCGAGAGCTGCCGCGCCCGCTACGGCAACCGGTTCACGCTGCACATCCGCGCACCCGCCTCGCCGTTCGTCGTGCTCTCGAGCCCGGACGACATCAAGGAGCTCTTCCTCGCCCCGGCCGATCACCTGTATGTCGGGGAGGGCTCGAGCTCGATCGAGAAGTACACCGGCCAGAGCGGCCTCTCCTGCCTGGATGAGGACGAGCACCTCGCGCGGCGCCGGCTCATGAACCGCAGGATGACCGGCGAGGGTGTGACGCGCATCTCGGCGGAGGTCGCGGAGATGGCCCGCGCGGAGGTCGCGTCGTGGCCGCGCGACGAGCTCATCACCCTCTATCCGCGGGTGCACCGCATGACGATGAAGGTCGTCTTCCTCGTCATGTTCGGGCCCACGCCCGACAAGCGCCTCGACGAGCTGCTCGACGTCGTCATCGAGATGATGCAGTTCAACGAGAAGCCCGGGTCCGTCGTGCCGACCCAGACCCTGTCGCCGCGGACGATCCGTGTGCTCAAGGCCATGCGGCCGCTCGGCTTTCACCGGTTCATGAAGTACAGCGCGCGGGCGGATGAGCTCATCCGCGAGGTCGTGGAGGATCGTCGGCGCGCCGGCGTCCACGGCGAGGACATCTGCTCGGTCATGCTGTCGGGGACGCACCCTGACGGAAGCCCGTTCACCTGGCTCGAGATCCGCGACGAGGTTATGACGAACTTCGTCGCCGGCACCGCGACGACGGCCGCGTCGATCGTCTGGGGCATCGAGCACCTGACGCGCGAGCCCGCCGTGCGCGAGCGCCTCGTGGCGGAACTCGACGCCGGCGAGAGCGACGCCTACCTCACGGCGACGGTCCACGAGATCCTGCGGATGCGGCCGCCGCTGCCGCACATCATCCCGCGCCTCGTGATGAAGCCGACCGAGATCGGCGGGGTGCTGTATCAGGCCGGCGTGCACCTGTGGGGGAACCCGTGGCTGCTGCACCACGACCCCGCGATCTACCCGGACCCGTACGAGTTCCGGCCGGAGCGGTTCCTCAACACGACGCCGGGGACGTACACATGGATCCCGTTCGGCGGGGGCCGGCGGCGCTGCCTCGGCCGCGCGATCGCCGACCTCGAGATGAAGAGCACCCTGCGCGAGGTCTTTACGAACTACGAGCTGCGCCGCGACAGCCCGCGCGCGCAGGACGTCAAGAGCAAGCTCGTCACGATCGCCCCGTCGCGCGGGACGCGCGTGGCGGTGTCGGCGCGCTGAGTCGCGGCTCGGCGCCGCGGGCCGCCGCCGGCGCGCTGACGTGCGAAGGCCGCCGCCGTGCTTCCGCCGAGCGCCGAGGTGCCCGTCGCGGTAGCACTCGCCGATCGAGCGCCGGTCACCGTACGTCGACCCGGAAGGGGTGCGCTCATGGTGGGCGCGGCGCAGACGGAGCGCCTCGCTGGGCGCGCCGGCCTCGACATGGAGCTTGCAGGCGAGGTCATAGAGGTTGGCGACCTGCCAGCCGCGCGTCTTCGCGATGCCGCGCGTCGCCCAGTCCAGCGCGAGGTCGGGCCGGTCGAGCTCCACCATCGCCTCGGCCACCCTCTGGAACTGGTGCGCCCCGGACAGGTCGCCGCCCAGGAGCCGCACGAGCTCGTCGATATCACCGTCGAGGACGGCCAGCCGCTCGCACGCGTAGCGAGCGGCGAAGGAACGCGGTTTGGCGCTCTCGGCGACGGCCTTGCGGTACGCGCGCAGTCCGTGCTCGCCCAGCGCATCTGCGTAGCGCACCGGGTCGACCTCGAAGAAGTCCTGATCGTCGAACCGGAAGCGGATCATCCACCGCGCGAGCTTGACCGGATCGGCGACCCCGGCATCGCACGCCTTGGCATGGACGCGCAGCAACTCGCGCGCGACGTCGCCGATCAATCCCGAGGAGTCGTCGGCATGCATGATCACCTTGACGACATGGCCGACCGCGCGCTGGACGAGCTCGACCAGCTCGCGCGACGGGCCATCGCCGGCGACCTTGTCCAGCTCGGCGACGACCGGACGCGCGGCATGCGCCCAGGCCATGCTCTCGCGGTAGTCGAGGAAGCGACGGGTGCGAAGCTCTCGGTCGACCGCGGCGCGCAGCGCAGCAAGGTCGCCGTCGGCGCGTGCCGCGATGAGCCGCACGGCGCGCTCGACGTCGCCGTGGCGCTCGGTCGCCGCGCTGATCACCTCGACCAGTTGCGCCGTGTCGAGCTGGGCGACCACTTGCTCGATCGGCGTCTCGGCAGCGCGATCACGCTTCGCGGATGACACGGCGCGAGTGTCGCACAGAGCATGGCGAACGGCCGAGCTGGCCCGCGGAGGTCCGGCCTATTTCACGGTCACCTGTCGCACGAGGAACGACACCTCACCGGTGGCGCTCGCCGCGAACACGATCGCTTCGCGGGTCTGTCCCTTGCGCAGGTTCAGACCGCCGCCCAACGTGGTCCACACACCGGCCTGCGATTGGCGGGTGGCAGCCCTGCACCGGCGGCTGATGCAGATGACCACCCGGTTCGC
The DNA here is from genome assembly GCA_963810605.1 of uncultured Actinomycetes bacterium. Classification (GTDB taxonomy): domain Bacteria; phylum Actinomycetota; class Thermoleophilia; order Solirubrobacterales; family Solirubrobacteraceae; genus CADCVQ01. Next base: position 32,792 of record CAWEOF010000011.1, on the reverse strand, counting down.
GCCGAAGATGACCGCTTGGACCGGGATGAAGTCCCTGGCGGTCACCGCGACGACGCGAATCGATGGCTTACCGGCCGCCAGCGCTGGCGGACCAAGGGTCGTGGCGACGAGCGCCCCGGCCGCCAATGCGGCGAGGACGATGGACGACAGGCGCAGCCTCAGGCACCGCATGTTCTCTCCCCCGTGATCAAGTGCATGGATACGTCGTTGAGTCCTCGCGCGACCGTTCGTTGTGCGTGGCCCCGGGATGCTGCGCGATCAGATGTCGCGGATTGCCGCCCGGTTGGATGCACAGCGTCGGTCGCGCCCGCGAGTCTACTGCGATGTCATGGAACGTCTACTTCGATGTTTCTCCGTTGCCTGGCGGGACTCTCGCGGCCACGTTCGGGTCCGACAGCATCGAGCGGGCGAGCATGTGAAGCTCCTCGGCGACCGCAACGACGCGATCCCAGTCGATCACTCGGACGGTGTGAGCGTCGAGCTTCTCGCTCAACGTCCACACGCGCTCCAACGCCTCCGCCTCGTGACACACCGACGATGAGTATACCTACACTCCGTATGCGGTCGGCGATCTGGCTGGATGACGCCAGCCGTCGCTCGAGCTCGTTCGACATGCGGCGAAGTGACCGCGAAGTCGCGAGCCGACCCTACTCCGATGTCATTGTGGTCTGACGAAGCCGGGACCAGGCTCGCCGGGTGCCCGCGGCCCCCGATTCTCAGCGCGCGCTCGGGGCGGCCGTGAAGGCACGCCGCCTGGAGCTCGGCTTGACGCAGGAGCAGCTGTCTCTGCGGGCCGATCTGCATCAGCGGTGGATCTCGAACGTCGAGACCGGGCTGCGCAACCCCAGCTACGCGAGCCTGCGCCGCTTGGCGGACGGGCTGGATCTCACGACCTCGGAGCTGCTTCGCCGTGCGGAGGTCAGCGACTCGGGCTGACCGTCACCGGCTCCGCGGGTCCGCGCCGCGCAACGCGAGCACAGAGCCCACCCGGCCCGTCAGGCCAGCCGGCCGCGCCAGCGCACGCCGCCCAGCAGGCCGCCGAGGAGCAGGACGAGCGCGCCCCCGGCGAACGCGGAGCTGACCTGGCGGCGCTCCTTGCGCGTGCCGATCCGCGAGCCGAGCTGCTCGTAGACCTTGTCGAGCCCGTCGGCGTCGCCGACCTCGAACGCCTGACCGCCCGACTGCTCCGCGATCTCGCGCAGCGTCGCGGGATCGGGCGCGACGGGGATCGTCTGGCCCGAGCGCTCGTCGGTCACCACGCCCCCGGCCGTGCCGAGCGCGACCGTGTAGATCGGGATGCCGAGCGTGCGGGCACGCGCGGCGGCTTCGAGCGGGTCGGCGCCCTCGGTCGTCGCGCCGTCGGAGAGCAGGACGATCGCGGCAGGTGCGCGCCGCCCGTCGCGTCCTTGGCGTGCAGCGAGCTGGTCGAGCGCGGTCGCCAGCGTGTCGCCGGTCGCCGTCCCGCCCTGCGCCACGAGCGCGTCGAGCGCCGACCGGACCGGCTCGCGATCGGCGGACGGCGCGAGCGACGCACGCGTGCCCGTCGCATAGGACTGAAAGCCGACGAGCAGCTCGTCGGGGACGTCGTCGAGGAAGCTGCGCACGGCGCCGCGCACGGCATCCAGGCGCGTGGGTGCGACATCGGTCGCCGCCATCGAGCCCGACGTGTCGGTCACGAGCATCACCGACGCGCGCTCGATCGGCACGGCGACGACCGCCTCCGGCCGCGCGACGGCGAGCGCCGAGGCGATCGCCGCCAAGGCGAGCAGGATGGGAGCGAGCCAGCGCCGCCAGGCCGCCAGCGGGGAGCGGACGCCGGCGAGCACGACCGCGGCCGGAAAGCGCACCGCGTAGCGTCGCCGGCGACGGCGGGCCACGACGAGGGCGAGCGCGAGCAGCGGCACCACGAGCGCGGCCAGGAGGTAGATCGGCGCCTGGAAGCTCATCGCATCCTCCGCGCGAACGCGAGCCGCGGCGCTTGGACGGTCATCGCATCCTCCGGGCGAGCACGCGCAGCCAGTCGTCGTCCGTGGACAGCGAGACGAGCAGCCCCCGCGCCGAGCGCAGCGCGGATGAGACCTCGGCGCGCCGCGCCCGCTCAGCGTTCTCGAACGCCGCGCGCAGTCGCGGGTCGGACGTGTGCACCTCGACGAGCGCGCCGGTCTCCGGATCGACGACGACGAGCTCGCCCGCGTCGGGCAGCGCGCCTTCCCGCGGGTCGCAGACCTCGATCGCGACGAGCTCATGACGCGCGCCGAGCGCGCGCAGCGGCCGCTGCCAGCCTGCCGGGTCGCGGAAGTCCGAGACGACGACCACGAGGCTGGGACCCGTCGCGACGCGCCGCACGCGTTCGAGCGCTTGCGCCAGCGAGGCCGTGCCGCGGTCTTCGTCCCGCGCGCGGCCGGCGACGACCCCGTCGTGCGGCGCGGCCGGCCCTCGCGTGCCGACGCGACGAGGCGGTGCGGCGCCGTCGTGCGGGGAGCCCGGGCGTCGCGCGCCCGCGCCAGGAGGCGGTGCGCCGTCGGGCGCCACGCCCTCGCGCAGCGCGGCTCGCACACGGGCGTGCGCGCCGCGTCCGCCGCGCGGGCGCAGCACGAGCAGGCGCGACGCGCCGCAGCGCACAAGCCCGATCCGGCCGCCGCGGCGGACGGCGAGCAGCGAGATGACGTCGCCGGCGCCCTCGCCGACGTCGCTCTTCAGCCGCAGCGCCGTGCCGAAGCCCATCGACGCCGACACGTCGCAGACGAGCCATGTCGTCAGCGCGCGCTCGGGTACGTGCTCGCGGACGTGCAGCACCCCGGTGCGGGCGCTCGCGGCGGCGTCGAACGTGCGCGCGTCGTCGCCCGGCTCGTACGGACGCAGCTGGGCGAGCTCGGTGCCGGCGCCGGCGCCGGGCGCGCGATGCTCGCCCGGCAGCACTCCCGCGACGCGGCGGCGCATCGCGCCGTCGATCGACGCCACGGCGCCTGACGGCATCCGGCCCGGGCCCTGGCGGCCCGGCGGGCTGACGAGGCCGTGGCGGCTCATGCCGCCTCGGGCACCGCGGCGAGGCCGCCGCCGACCTGCGCGAGTACGCGGTCGACGAGCGCGTCGGGCGAGACGTCGTCGGCGAGCGCGTCGTAGGAGAGCACGAGGCGGTGGCGCAGGACGTCGGCGGCGAGGTCGCGGACGTCGGCGGTCGTGGCGTGGGTTCGGCCGCGCAGCAGCGCAAGCGCCTTCGCGCCCTGCATGAGCCCGATCGACGCGCGCGGGCTCGCGCCGTACTCGATGAGCCCCTCCAGTTCGGGCAGGCCGTGCTGCGCCGGGTTGCGGGTCGCGTCGACGAGCTGCACGGCGAACTGCTTGACCGTCCGGTCGACGTAGACCGCGCGTGCCGTGCGGCGGTAGTCGAGCAGGCTGTCGACCGCCAGCACCGTCCGTGGCGCGACGGGCTCGCCGTCGAGCAGGTCGAGCACGAGGACCTCGTCCTCGAGCGCCGGGTAGTCGACGACCAGCTTGAAGAGGAAGCGGTCGACCTGGGCTTCGGGCAGCGCGTAGGTGCCCTCGGACTCGATCGGGTTCTGGGTCGCGAGCACGAGGAACGGGCGCGGCACCTCGTAGGCCTGGCCGGCGATCGTCACCTGCTGCTCCTGCATGACCTCGAGCAGCGCGGACTGCACCTTCGCGGGCGCGCGGTTGATCTCGTCGGCGAGCAGCAGGTTCGCGAACACGGGCCCGAGCTCGGTCCGGAAGTCGCCGTGGTCGGGGCGCCAGATGCGCGTGCCGACGAGGTCTGATGGGACGAGGTCCGGCGTGAACTGCACGCGTGAGAACGAGCCGCCGAGGACCTGCGCGAGCGTGCGCACCGTCAGCGTCTTGGCGAGACCCGGCACGCCTTCGAGCAGCACATGTCCGCCGGCCAGCAGCGCGACGAACACGCGCTCGAGCATCGCGTCCTGGCCGACGATCGCGCGCTTGGCCTCATACAGCGCGGCCTGCAGGCCGCGGCGCGCTTCGTCGGCGAGGTCGCGGTCGTGGTCGATGCTGGGTACGGACATGGCAAGGGGCTCCTGGCGCGGTAGCGGGTGCATATGCCCCGCAAGCTACGAACCGGCCCGTCACGCGGCGGTAACCGCGGCCGCCGGGCGGCGTCGAGCGTGGCACCGCGGGCGCCGTCGCGCGGCGGTGACGGCGGGCCGCCGGGCGGCGTCGAGCGTGGCACCGCGGGCGCCGTCGCGCGGCGGTGACGGCGGCCGCCGGGCGGCGTCGAGCGCGTCGCTCCGCGGGGGTGTCACGCGGTGGCAACCGAGCGGGCGGCGCCCGGCAGCGTCACCCGCGCGCGCAGCCCGCCGTCCGGCGGCGCGCAGAGCTCGAGCGTCCCGCCGTGCGCCTGTGCGATCGCGCTCACGATGGACAGCCCGAGCCCGGCGCCCCGATCGGTGCGGCTGCGATCCAGGCGCTGGAACGGCTCGCTCAGGCGAGCGACGAGCTCGGGCGCGATCACCGCGCCGCTGTTCGCGACCTCGACCACGCCACCGGACCGCACGCTCACCCGAGCGCGGCAGCCCGGGCTGTGGCGCAGGACGTTCTCGACCAGGTTCGCGACGAGGCGCTCGAGCAGAGCGCGATCGCCGCGCACCCGGGCGGGCTCGATCTGGACGTCCAGGCGCACGCCGGCCTGCGTCGCGGCCGCCGCGAACGACGCGCTCACCCGTCTCGCGAGCGCGGCCAGGTCGACCTCCTCGTCCGCGCGGGTCGTGTGCTCGGTCCTCGCGAGCAGCAGCAGTCCGTCGATCAGCGCCTCCGTTCGATCGGCGGCCTCGATGACCACGCGGCCCATCGCGCGCAGCTCGTCCACGGTCGCGTTCGGGTCGCTGAGCGTCACGTCCGCCTCGGTGCGGATCACCGTCAGCGGCGTGCGCAGCTCGTGGCTCGCGTTGGCGACGAAGCGCCGCTCGCGTTCCATCGCCGCCTCGACGCGCTGCAGCAGCGGCCCCGCGACCAGCCAGCCGGCGCCCGCGGCGACCATGACGAGGCCGGCGGTCGCGAGCGCGTACTGCCACGCGACCTGTCCGGTGACGGCGTCGGCGTAGACGGGCGGCAGCGTGCGCTGGAGGTGGCGATCGAGCAGCCACCAGCTCAGGGCGAGGAGGATCCCGGTCGCCGCGGCCAACACGCCGGCGTACAGGCACGTCAGCCGCAGCCGCAGGGCGTGCACGACGCCTCAGATCCGGTAGCCCGCGCCGGCGACGGTGCGGATGACGGCCGGCTCGCCGAGCTTGCGGCGCAGCTTCATGATCGTCATGCGGACGATGTTCGTGAACGGGTTGATGTTCTCGTCCCACACGCGTTCGAGCAGCGACTCGTGCGTGACGACCGCGCCGTCGGCCGCCAGCAGCGTCTCGAGCACGCCGAACTCCTTCGGCGACAGCGCGAGCTCGTGCCCGCCGCGGTGCACGCGGCGCCGCGCGGGATCGAGCTCCAGATCGCCGGCGCTCAGCAGCGCGGGGCGCGCCGGGCCGGCTCTGCGGGCGAGCGCGTGGATGCGCGCGAGCAGCTCGTCGAACGCGAAGGGCTTGCCCAGGTAGTCGTCGGCGCCGAGCGCGAGCCCCGCGACGAGGTCGTCGACGGTGCGCGCGGCGGTCAGCATGAGGATCTTCGTCTCGGGCTGCTCGCGGTGCAGCGTGCGGCAGACGTCGTCGCCGTGGACCTCCGGCATGTCGCGATCGAGCACGACGACGTCGTAGGGGTTCACGCGGGCGCGGTAGAGCGCCTGCGCGCCGTCGGCCGCGACGTCGACGGCGGCGCCATGGCGGCGTAGCCCGCGCGCGAGTGCGGCGGCGACGCGCGGCTCGTCCTCGCAGACAAGGAGTCGCATGAGCTCAGAACGCCCTGTGGCGCGATTGGCGGTGCTCGTCGCGGACGCCGCGGTGCGCGCCGATCGCCGGCGGCTGCGTTGCGGGCGCGGCCGGCCGGGCCGCGGCGTCGAGCTGGGCGTCGACACGGGCGATGCCGCCGGCACCGAGCCCGAACAGCGCAGCGCCGGCGACGACGAGGAGGGGCGCGGCGGCGCGGCGCACAAGTCGGGTGGGCATGCGCTTCAGGAAAGCCGCAGCACCCGAGCGTGTCCCGGGGGTTCCCCGGGATGTTCCTGAGAGCGGTCAGACGAAACGTCCGAACCAGCGCAGCGACGCCGCGGCGGCGAGTGCCATGAGCGCGAGCGCGAGCCCGGCGAACGAGCCCGTCACCTCCTCCTTGCGCTTCTCCGTCGCGATCTGCGACCCGAGCCGGTCGTAGACCTGCGCGAGCGCGGTCGCGTCCTCGGCCGCGAACGCGCGACCGCCGGAGCGCTCGGCGATCTGTGCGAGCGTCGCGGGGTCGGGTGGCGAGTTGCCGGCCGTGTCGGTGCCCAGCGCGACCGTGTAGACGGCGACGCCGGCGGCGCGCGCCTGCTCGGCGATGTCGAGGGGGTCGGCGCCGCGCACGGACTTGCCGTCGGACAGCAGCACGATCGCGGCGGGCGAGCGGCGCTTGTCGGCCGCGCGCTGGGTTTCGATGAGCTCCAGCGCGGCGCTCAGCGCCTCGCCCGTCGCCGTCGTCCCGGCCGCCTCGACGGACTGCAGAGCCTCGCTCACCGCCGCGTGGTCGCGCGTCGGGCTCTGCAGCACCTGCGCCGCCTGGTTGAACGCGATCGCGCCGGCGCGCACGCCATCCGGAAGCTCGTCGACGAACCGCGCCGCCGCTCGGCGGGCGGCAACCAGGCGCGACGGGCGCACGTCGGTCGCGAGCATCGAGCCCGAGCGGTCGGTGACGACCACGACCGTGGCCCGCTCCACCGCGACGGCGACGGTCGCCTGCGGCTTCGCGAGCGCGAGCGCGAGCACGAGCGCCGCGAGCCCGTAGCCCGCGATCGCGGCGTGGCGCCGCCAGCCCGGGCGGCGGGGGGCGACCGAGGGCATGAGCGGGGCGGTCGCGAACGCGGTCGCACCGCGCCGTGCCGCGCGCTCGCTGCGAACGTACAGCCAGGCGGCCGGCACGAGCAGGAGCGCGAGCAGCAGGAAGGCGGGCGCGGCGAAGGTCATCTCAGTACCTCGAACACCGCGCCCGCGAGCGCGGCGATCGCGCATGCGGTGGCCACCGCGACGAAACGCAGAGGTCGCGACGACGAGGGCTCGTCGTCGGGGTCGTGCGGGCGCACCGGAGGCTCCGGGCGCGCCGCCACCCACGGGTGGGCGCTGTGGTCGTCGTCTGTCCAGAGGCTGGTCATCGCCGAGCACCGTGGCAGCCGGCGTGTCACGCGGCCGTAACCGGGCGGTCTTGTCGAATTGTTCGCCTATGTGGCGGTATAAACGCCAAGACCGTCGGATCGGCGCTGGTTACCGGGGCTTGACGGCCGGCTTGCGAGGGTCGTCGCACCCGATTCCCTCACACGGAGGTCCAACCCCATGGAGCACACCACCAGACCCTGGTCGCGGCTCGTCTATCTGCCGGCGCTCGCGCTGGCGGTCGCGCTCGTCGCGGCGGTGTCGAGCTGGGCGGCAAGCCCGGCGACGAGCACCACGCCGTCGCAGGGCACAGCGCCCGCGGCGCAGGAGCAGTCACTGCCGATCCAGGACACCCAGACGACGCCGACGCCGCGGGCTGAAGGTCGCGGCCGGCCCGGCGGCAAGGAGGACTGTCCCGAGCGCGACGGCAGCGGTGGCGCCTCCGGCTCCGCGGCCCCGCAGTCCAGCGCACCGCAGACCGCCCCGAGCGGCAGCGAGGTCTAGCTCGCACGCGCGACCGGGGTGGGGCGGATCTCGTCGGAGACGAACATCTGGCCCCGCCCCGCGCCGCTCGCGCGCAGTCGCGCGGGTGCCCTGTCAGCGCGGGATGCGGATCGCGCGAGTCACGACGCGGAGCTCGGGCGACTCGGCGCGCAGCGTGTAGCGGGCGCCGCGACGAAGCGGCCGGCGCAGCTTGAGCGCAACCCGCCTCGGCACGCGATCGACCGTGCGCGCGCTCGACGTGGTGCCGGCGAGCCGCCCGCCGCGCAGGACGCTCAGCCGCACGCCGGGCGCACGCGGCGCGCCGTCGACGCTGATGCGCACCGACAGCGTGCGGCGGCCGGCGCGCACGCGCGGCTGCGACAGCACGAGCCGCGGGGATCGCACGCGCTCTCGCAAGAAGCCCGTGACGAGCGCGTCGACGCGCGCCGGGTCGTCGAGCAGGGGCCAATGCCCCGACCGCGCGAGCACCTCGATCCGAGCGCCGGGGAACGCCTCGGTCTGGCGGTAGGCGACAGCGACCGGGACGAAGTTGTCGCGCGCACCCCAGACGACGAGCGCCGGCAGCTCGGCCCCCCGGAGGACCGCGGCCTGGCGGCGGCCGAGCTCGTCCGGCAGGCCGGTCGAGCGGTAGTAGTCGAGCGTCGCGCAGCGGGTAGCGCGATCGAAGTCGTCGTACATCCGGTCCAGGTAGCGCGCCGGCACCGGATCCTGCACGCCGATCGCCGTCTTGAACTGGTCGCGGGTGATCGTGGCCATCTCGGCCTCGCCGAGGATCGGCAAGGTCCACGACAGCCCGAGCGGATGGCCGAGGTACCCGATCAGCACGCCCGTGTTGATGAGCGACACGCTGCGGATCGCCGCGAGGTGGCCGATCGCCCACTCCAAGCCCCATAGGCCGCCGAGGTCGTGGAGCACGAGGTGCACGCGCTGCACCCCGAGCTGCGCGATGACGCGACCGACATAGCGCGCGGCGCCGGTCGTCGAGTAGTCAAGGCCGCGCTGGTCGTCGGCGTGGCCAAGGCCCGGCACGTCGAAGGCGATCGCGCGGGCGTAGCGTCCCGCGCTCGCCACCAGGACGTCGAAGTCGCGCGCCGAGCCCGGGTTGCCGTGGACGAACACGACGGCCTCGTCGGCGGCGCTCGGGCCGGATTCGAGCAGCCTCGTCGCGACCCCGTCGACGTCGAGCCGACGCTCGGTCACCCCTGCCGGCAGCGGGGGATCGCCCACGCCGACCGCGTGCTCGGCATCCGTGAGGGCAGCGGTCGCGCCACGGTCAAGCGCCCCGTCGCAGTACAGCACGCCGTCGGCGGCCCGCGCCGGCGAGGAGCCGAGCGCGGCCACGCACGCGACGGCGGCGGCCAGGACGGTGCCCCGCGCTGATCTCGCGATGCGCAGAAAGATCCGGGGACCGACCCGATGACGGGTGAGCATGAGATCGACGCTACACCTCCGTCCGTGGACACACGCCGCGCACGCGCCGGGCCGCACCTCGCCCGCCGGCGGGCGGCGTGCCGGTCGATGCGCGGCGCTCGAGGTCAAGCAGCGCCCGCTTGCGCTCCAGGCCGCCGAGGTAGCCGGTCAGCGAGCCGTCGCTGCCCAGCACGCGATGGCAGGGCACGACGACGGGCACCGGCGTGCGCCCGACGGCCGCGCCGACCGCGCGCACCGCCGCCGGCCGGCCGAGCGCGCGGGCCAGCGCGGCGTAGGTCGTCGTCGAGCCGGACGGGATCTGTCGCAGCGCGTTCCACACTTGGCGCTGAAATGGCGTGCCGCCGAGGTCGAGCGCGAGGTCGAAGCGCTCGCGGCGCCCGGCGAAGTACTCGTGCAGCTGGCGCAGCGCGCCGGCGAAGGGCGCGTCCGAGCGGTCGTCGGCGTCGAGGCGGGCGTCGTGGCCGGGGAAGTGCAGGGCCGTCAGCCCGGCGCGCCCGCCCACGAGCGTGAGCGGGCCGAGCGGGCTGTCGTAGATCGTCCAAGTTGTGGTCATGCCTTCGGAACGTACGCCGCGCGCGATTCGTGAGCTCTCGCGGGAGGAGGCTCGCCCATGGACCGCGTGCGCTACTTCTCCCGTCCCGCACCGTTGGGGTGGACACCATGACCGCGAGCGACCTGAAACTCGAGCTTGGCCGTCTCATGGCGGAGCGCCTCGCCGCCGCCGACGCCGGCCTCGCCGCCAACGCGCTGTACATGCGCGATCTCGAGGACGACCTCGCAGCCGCCCGCGAGGCCTACGTCGGCCTCGCCGTCACGGAGCTGGCGTCGCTGCGCGGGCAGATCTCCGGCCGCTCCCACGGCTGACCGAGCGCGGCGCGCGCTCCGCCGGCGACGCGGACGGTGCGAGACTGGCCGCGATGGCCGTTCGCCGCTTCAGACCCGCCGCGCGCGTCGCGTTGTTCCTCGCCTCCGGCGGACGCTGTGCGCGCTGCGGGGTGCGCCTTGCGCAGGGCTGGCATGCCGACCACGTCGTTCCGCGCCGGGCGGGTGGCGAGACGGAGCCGGCAAACGGCCAGGCGCTGTGTCCTCGCTGCAACCTCACGAAGGGCGGTGGCGTCGCGTGAGCGCCGTCGTGCCGCGCCCGTGGCAGGCGGCGTTTCTCGCCGCGCACGGGCTGTCTCCGAGCACCGACTACCTGCTCGTCGCCACCCCGGGTGCCGGCAAGACGCTGGCGGCCTGCGAAGCCGCGCGCAGCGCCGGCTGCGAGCAGATCGTCGTCGTCTGCCCGACGACGGCGCTGCGCTCGCAGTGGGCCGACGCGGCCGACCGGGTTGGGCTGCACCTCGACCCGCGCTGGCGCAACGCCGACGGAGCCTGGCGAGCGGACATCGACGGCGTCGTCGTGACCTATCAGCAGGTCGCGTTCGCCCCCGACCTGTTCGCGCATCACCTCTCGCGCTCGACGTTCGTCGTCCTCGACGAGGTCCACCATGCCGGCGAGACGGCGAGCTGGGGAACGGCGCTGCGGGCGGCGTTCGACGGCGCCCAGCGGCGGCTGGCGCTGTCCGGCACGCCGTTTCGCTCGGACGCCCGCGCGATCCCGTTCGTCCGCTACGACGACGACCGCCGCTGCGCGCCCGACTTCGTCTACGGCTACGCGGAGGCGGTCGCCGAGGACGTGTGCCGGCCGCTCGCGTTTCGCCTGCTCGACGCGACGCTGCGCTGGCGCGTGGACGGGCAGGAGACCATGGCCGCGTTCGCCGACGAGCTCGACCCGCGCGACGACGCCCGCCGGCTGCGCACGGCGATCGACCCCGCGACCCCGCTGCTGCCGCGCATGCTGCGCGACGCGGACGCCCTGCTTGTCAAGGCGCGCCAGATCGTGCCGGACGCGGCCGGCCTCGTGCTCTGCGACGACCGGGCGCATGCGCGCGCGACGGCCGCGCTGCTGCGCACCGTCGCGGGAGAGAAGCCCGTCGTGGTCGTCAGCGACGAGGCGGGTGCCCATGCGCGGATCGAGCGGTTCGCGCGCGGTCGCGACGGTGCCGGCGCGCCGCGCTGGCTCGTGGCGGTCAACATGGTCAGCGAGGGCGTCGACGTGCCGCGGCTCGTGCTCGCCGTGTACGCGACGGTCAAGCGGACGGACCTGTTCTTCCGTCAGGCGGTCGGCCGGATCGTCCGCCGGCGCGCCGACGACCCCGACGACCTCGTCGCGACGGTGTTCATGCCGTCGGATCCGACGCTGACGGCGTGCGCGGAGCGCGTGGAGGTCGAGTTGCGCCAGCAGGTCGCCGACGAAGCCGCGTCCTTCGAGGTGGAGCCGGCGCTGGGCGGCGGCCCGCGTGCCGACTTCCAGGCGCTTGACGCCGAGGTGCAAGCGGGCGGGATGATCGTCGCGGGCGCGCACTACGCGCGCGAGGAGGTCGATGCCGCGCGCCGGCTGCTGCGCGAGCTCGGACAGCCCGAGCGCGCGCTGCGCTCGGTGCTCGAGTTCGTGAGACGCGAGCGGGTCGGCGCCGCGACGACGCCGGCGGCGGCGGATGAGTCGGCGGCTCCGGCGCACCGCCGCGTCGAGGAGAAGCGCAAGGCGCTGGATCGCCTCGCGCGGCGCTGGGCGCAGCTGCGGCGAGAGCTCGACCCGGGCTACTCATGGCCGCAGGCGCAGGCGCGCGTCAACCGCGCGATGGGCGTCGGCAAGCGCGCCGAGGCCGGCGAGCGGCAGCTCGACGATGGGCTGCGGTTCTTGCGCGGCGAGCTCGACAAGCTCGCGGAGGCGTATCCCGCCGAGGCGCAGCGGCTGCGGATCCCGGCGAGCGTCGAGGCGATCGGCGCGCGCCTCGAGGACGCGACCAAGCGCGACTGACGGCCAGCCTTCACCGGCGGGCGCACGCTCGTCGTCTCGCGAGGAGGCGCCGGCGGCTTCGCCAGGAGCCAGCGCCCGCGGCACAGCCGCTTCACCGCGCGTCGCGCCGGTTTGCCGCGGGACGCGCGCGGGCATTGACGAGCCACGCGATGCGCGTCGTCCTGAACATCCTGTGGCTCCTCTTAGCCGGTCTGTGGCTGGCGATCGGCTACGTGCTGGCGGCGATCGTCATGGTCCTCGGGATCATCACGATCCCGTTCGCGATCGCCTCGCTGCGGATCGCGGCCTACACGCTGTGGCCGTTCGGCGCGACCGTCGTGCGCGACCCCGCGGCCGGCGCGCCGTCGATGATCGGCAACGTCCTCTGGGTGCTGCTCTGCGGCTGGTGGCTCGCGCTCGCGCACATCGTCGCCGGGATCTGGCTGTGCGTGACGATCATCGGCATCCCGCTCGGCCTGGCCTGCTTCAAGCTCGTCCCGGTCGCGTTCCTGCCGCTGGGCGCCCAGATCGTGAGCGTCGAGGAGGCCGAGGCGATGCGCGCCGGGCCGGCCTACTACTGACGCGACCTCACCACGGCGCCGGCACGTAGTCCTTGAGGAAGCAGCCGTGGACGTCCTCGCCCGCCTCGCCGCGGACGATCGGGTCGTAGACGCGGGCCGCGCCGTCGACAAGGTCAAGCGGCGCGTGGAAGCCCTCCCCGGCGAGCCGCATCTTCGTCGGGTGCGGACGTTCGTCGGTGATCCAGCCGGTGTCGACGCTCGTCATGAGGATCCCGTCGCGGCGCAGCAGCTCGTGCGCGCTCGTGCGGGTGAGCATGTTCAGCGCGGCCTTGGACATGTTCGTGTGCGGATGACCGGGGCCCTTGTAGCCGCGCTGGAACTGCCCTTCGATCGCCGAGACGTTGACGATGTACGTGCGACGCGCGCTCGACGCCGCGAGCGCGGCACGCAGCCGGCCGACGAGGATGAACGGCGCGGTCTGGTTGCAGAGCTGGACCTCGAGCAGCTCGACGGGGTCGACCTCCCCGACGACCCGGCTCCAGCTGTTGGCCGCATCGAGGTCGGGCACGAGCCCGCCGGCGTCGATCGCGCGGTCGGCCGCGATCCGCTCGGGCGACGCCGAGCCGGCGCTCAGCGCGAGCGCCGCAAGCGCGTCCGGCGTCGGCGTCCAGTGCGCGAGCCGTGACCCGTTGGCACGGCCCGGCTCGGCGAGGTCGTGCCCGGCGGCGGAGGTCACCCACTCGGAGATCGCGGCGGCCCCGCCGGCGCCCAAGCCGCGCTCCGGGCCGAACACGCGGATCGGCGGCAGCGGCCCGGCCGGCAGCGGCGCCGCTTCGGCCTGCACGAGCAGCGCGTAGCCAGCGGCCGACCGGCGCACGGTCTGGCAGGCGTTGTTGATGAGGATGTCCAGCGGGCCCTCCGCGGCGACCTCGTCGGCGAGCGCGACGACGCGACCCGGGTCGCGCAGGTCGATGCCGACGATCTGCAGCCGGTGCAGCCAGTCCGAGCTGTCGCCCATCGCCGCGAAGCGCCGCGCCGCGTCGCGCGGAAACCGCGTCGTGATCGTCGTCCGCGCGCCGTCGCGCAGCAGGCGCAGCGCGATGTACATCCCGATCTTCGCGCGCCCGCCGGTGAGCAGCGCACGGCGCCCGCGCAGGTCCGTCCGCGCGTCGCGGCGGGCATGGTTGCTCGCCGCGCAGGCTGGACAGAGCTGGTGATAGAACGCGTCGAGCTCGACGAAACGCTCCTTGCAGACGTAGCACGCGCGCGGCTGCACGAGCGTGCCGGCGCTCGACCCGTTGACGGCCGGGCGCAGCGGCAAGCCCGCCGTCTCGTCGTCGATGCGGTCCGGTGCCCCGGTGGCGGTCGCGGCGGTCAGCGCAGCGTCGGCGGCGAGGACGGCGGCGCGGCGCTCCACGCGCCGGCGCTCCTTGACGGTCCGAAACAGCGACGCGGTCGCGCGCCGCACGGCGACCGCGTCGGCGTGGTCGCCGGGCAGCGCCTCGGCCTCGGCGATCACGCGCAAGCAGGTCTTCAGCGCATCGGGATCGATGCCGTCGGCGTCAGCCGTCATGGCGCGAAGTCTAGGTCGCGGCTACGGCTGCGCCAGCGCCGGGGGCGCTCAGCGCGACGCGGTCGCCACCGGCGCGCTTGGCCGCGTACATCGCGGCATCCGCGTTCAAGAGCGCGCGATCGGCAGGCGTGTCGGCGTCGAGCGCCGCGACCCCGATGCTGACGGTCGTCCACGCCGCCTCGCCGCCGTCGTCGCGGGCGACCCGGCACGCGCGGATCTCACGCGCGATGCGCTCCGCCATGGCCGCCGCCCCCTTGGGCGCCGTCTCGGGCAGCAGCACGGCGAACTCGTCGCCGCCCATGCGCGCCGCGACGTCGCTCGAGCGCGCCTCCCGGCGCAGCACGTCGGCGACCGCCCGCAGGATCTGGTCGCCGACGCGGTGGCCGAGCTCGTCGTTGACGGCCTTCATGCGGTCGAGGTCGATGATGAGCACCGACGCCGGGCGCCCGTAGCGGCGTATGACAAACAGCGCTCGTGCCAGTTCCTGGTCGAAGCGATGGCGGTTGAAGAGATCCGTGAGGCCGTCGTGGTTGGCGAGCAGCACGAGCTGGTGCTGCAGCGCGCGGCGGTCGCCGTCGGACGCGCTGAGGCGCGACGCCACGCGCCAGATGAGCGCCACGAAGCAGGCGATCGTCGCCGCCGTCAGCCACCAGGTCCCCACGCGGTCGGAGAAGACGCCGGCATCGCCTGCCGCCAAGCGCATCCAGCCGAGCAGCAGCGGGACGCCGACGGCGAGCGGGCCGAGCCGGCGCAGCATGACGCCGCCGGGGTCGTCGGTCGTGGCGAGCCGCAGGAGATGGCCGTGTGGACGGGCGAGCGCGATCCCCGCGCCGAGCGCGAGGAAGCAGACGGCGGTGTGAAGCGCCATCTTCGCGGCCGACGCCGGCCCGTAGAACGCCGGGATCCCGTACGTGTAGCCGATGAGGCTCATGCACGCGACGAGGATCGCGGGCAGCACGAGCAGCTCTGCGGGTCGCCATCCGCGGCGCGGCCTCGCATCTATCGCGAGCAGCGCGGCGCCGATCAGGACGAAGTTCGCGGCGGTCGTCGGCGCGAAGCGGCCGGGATGGGCGATGCCCGTCGCTCCCGCGGCGTCGACGAACAGCAGCTCGTCGATGCCGGCGTTCCAGTCCAAGGCGTACTCGGCGAGGACGACCAAGCCGAGCACGAGCGTCACGGACGCAAGCCCGACGTGTGCCCAGCGCCGGCCGCGCCGGGGCGCCTCGCTGAGCGCCGGGAGCAGTGACAGCGCGGCGCACAGCAGACCGATCGCGGTGAGCGCCTTCATCTCCACGCTGCCCGGGACGATGCTGCGCAGCTCTACGCGTCCGAACATCCAGCCACCGACGAGCACCACCGCGCTCGTCAGCACGACGAGGACGCACGCCACGCGGACGAAGCGCGAGAGAGCGCGGGTCGCAGACCGAATCTCCGGCACACGGGGCGTATCGGCACGTCGGGGCCGGAGCGGGAGCGCCCGGACGCCACGCTGCCGCGGGGACGGCCCTCGTCGCACAACGAGCGGATGCGTGGCAGTCCGACCGACGGGGTACCGTTTGGCGCATGGAAGGCGGAGGACTGCTCACGGTCGCATACATCGTCATCGGCGCGTTCGTCGCTGCCGCGAACAACTACTTCTCGGACGTAGGCACGATCGAGCGCATCGCCTCCGCGGTCATCGCCATCCTGCTGTGGCCGCTGATCCTCATCGGCATCGACATCCGGATCACCTAGCGGCGCTGGGACACCCGGCCGCCAAGCGTCATCCGAATCTCCCCCGCGCCGTAGTGGACAGGGCCGTCGCACCGGCAGACAATGGCGTTCGCGATGGCGGGGACGACCGAGCGCGACGACCGTGTGCTGCCCGCGATGCGCATCGCAGCGCTCGTCGTGGTGGCCGTGCTCGTGCCGGCGCTCATCATCCTGTGGGGCTTTCCGACGAGGACCGGCGACCTCTGGGCGTGGACGATCGCCGCACCGCTCACGCCGATCTTCATGGGCGCTGGCTACGGCGCGGGCGCGTACTTCTTCCTGCGCGTCTACCGCACGCCACGCTGGCACGAGGTGTCGGTCGGCGTCCTGTCGGCGGCCGTCTTCGCGCTGCTCATGCTCATCGCGACGGTGGCGCACTTCGACAAGTTCAACCAGGGCAAGGCGCACGACGGGCTGCCCGACCCGCCCCTGCTCGCGACGATGGCCTACTACGGCTGGACGATCGTCTACATCGTGTCGCCGTGTGTCGTCGGCTGGCTGTGGTGGCGCAACCACCAGCTCGATCCGCGCGTGCCGCAGGACGGCGAGCCGCTCGTGCCCGCGAACGTCCGCCTGGTGGCGCGGGTCGTCGCGATCGGCGCGCTCATCGGCGCGGCGGTCGCGCTGATCTCGCCGGCCACCGTGATCGACGCATGGGGCTGGGGTCTCACCGAGCTCACGGCGCGGGGGATGGGCTGCTTCACCGCGCAGGTCGGCACGGGCTTTGTGCTGTTGTCGTTCGACGCGCGCTGGAGCAGCTGGAAGGTGCTCGTGCAGACGTTCCTCATCGCCGTCGCGCTGCTGCTCGCCGGCGCGATCCGCGAGTGGGACACGTTCCTCGACGACCGGCCCATGCAGTGGGCCTACCTCGCCGGACTGGTCGGTGGCGCGGCCGCCCTGCTCACGCTGTACCGCTGGATGGAGCGGCTCCGCGCGGACGCCACGCCCTGACGCCCCGCAAGCCGGTACGTTGCGTGCGGCGATGATCCTCGGCGTCAACGCCCCACCCACCGGCTGGCACGATGCTGCGGCGTGCCTCGTCGCGTACGACGGAACGCTGCTCGCCTTCTGCGAGGAGGAGCGCCTCAGCCGCGCGAAGCACGCGGAGCGCAGCGGACCGCGGCTGGCGGTTCGCTACTGCCTCGAGCAGGCGGGGGCACAGCTCGGCGACGTGGACCTCGTCGTCACCGGCTGGGAGATGCCGCAGGCGGCTCGCCTGCACGGGCACGAGTGGACGCTCGAAGGGACGCCGGGCTGGCTGTCCGAGCAGCTCGGCTGGCCCTGCTGCGCGGACGACATGCCCGAGGTGCGCTACGTCGGACACCACCTCGCGCACGCGACGCTCGCGTTTCACGCGTCGGACTTCGCCGTCGCCGCGGTGCTCGTCGTCGACGGCAACGGCGACGACGAGAGCATCTCGATCTACCGCGCCGACCGCGAGCGCGGGCTCGTGCGCATGCGCGTGTGGCCGCGATCGCACTCGCTCGGCTACCTCTACGACGCGTCCTGCCGCGTCGCCGGCTTCGGGCCGCTGGAGGCCGGCAAGCTCATGGGCCTGTCGGCGTACGGCCGCGCGAACGGTGTCGAGCCCTGGGACCTGCTGCCCGGCGCGCGCCCGCGCGCGCCGCGCGACATCGACGACGGCGACGGCTTCAACAAGTACATCCATGCGTGGACGGCGGAGCTCGATCGGCTCGCCGGCGGCCGGCGCCCGGCGCACGGGCGCGCGGAGCTGCAGCTCGACGAGCTGGCCGTGCAGGTCGCGGTGAGCGCGCAAGAGGCCGTCGAGCGAGCGGTCGTGCGCCTCGCGGCGCTCGCCCGCGAGCTCGCCGGCACCGACAACCTCTGCCTGGCGGGCGGCGTGGCGCTGAACTGCAAGGCCAACGGCCTGCTGCGCGGGCCGGTCTTCGCGCCGCCGGCGCCGCACGACGCGGGCACGGCGCTCGGAGCGGCGTGGCATGTCGCGCCGCCGCGGCGCGCGGGCGCCGCGCGGATCTCCGCGTTCCTCGGGCCGGCGCCGGGCGCCGAGTCAAACGGCGCGTTCGACGGCCTGCACCGCGAGTCGCTGTCGTTCGAGCGCCTCTGCGAGGCGCTGCAAGCCGGCTGCTGCGGCGCGATCGTCCAGGGAGCCGGCGAGATCGGGCCGCGCGCGCTCGGCCACCGCTCGATCGTCGCCGACCCATCCGATCCCGACATGCACCGCCGCCTCAACGACATCAAGGGCCGCGAGCGCTGGCGCCCGTTCGGCGCGGCGGCGCTGAGCACGCGCGCCGGGGCGCTGTGGGAGCCGCGCCCGCGGCTGTCGGACTACATGCTCGCCGGCACGCCGGTCTCCGACGTCGCGCGCGAGCAGCTCCCGTCGGCCGTGCACGTCGACGGCACGACGCGCCCGCAAGAGCTCGACCCGGAATGCGGCGACCTGCTCGCCGGCTTGCTCGCCGAGTGGGGCGATCGCGCCGGCGGCGCGCTCATCAACACGTCGTTCAACGGCCCGGGCGAGCCGATCGTCTCAAGCCGCGCCGACGCGGCCTCCGCCTTCCGTCGCCTTGGCCTGGACTTCCTCGTCATGGACGACGAGGTCGTCGCCGCCGACAGCGCCTGGTGGCGCGGCGCCCGCGCGATGCCGTAGCGCGCGCCGCGCTACCGCGAGCCGATGGCGCGGCCGAGGTCGGCGACGAGGTCCTCGGCGGCCTCGACGCCGCACGACAGCCGCACGAGGTCGGCGGGCACGGCTGCGTCGGAGTCCTCGACGGACTGGTGGGTCATCGCCTGGGGGACCTCGATCAGCGACTCGACCCCTCCGAGCGACTCGGCGAGCGTGAAGATCTCCGTCGTGCTCGCGATCCGGACGGCGTCGGGATGGCGGAAGGAGACCATCCCGCCGAAGCCCGGCCAGCGGACGTCGTCGGCGCCCTCGACGGTGCGCAGGAACGCGCTCACCGCGGCGGCGTTCTCGGCGTGGGCGCGCATGCGCAGATGCAGCGTCCGCAGGCCGCGGTGCACGAGGAAGCAGTCCATCGGCCCGGGCACGGCGCCGATCGCGTTCTGGACGAAGCGCACGCGCTCGTGCAGCGCGCGATCGGCGACGACGACCGCGCCGCCGACCGTGTCGCTATGCCCCCCGAGGTACTTCGTCGTCGAGTGGACGACCGCGTCGGCGCCGAGCTCCAAGGGGCGCTGGTTGTACGGCGTCGCGAACGTGTTGTCGACGGCCACCAGAGCGCCGCCCTTGACGGCCACGACGCCCGCGATGTCCACGACGTTCAGCAGCGGGTTGGTCGGCGTCTCGACCCAGATCAGGCGCGTGTCCTCGCGCACGGCGGCGGCGAGCGCGTCGAGGTCGGTCTGGTCGACCATCGTGTACTCAAGGCCCCAGCGCGTGAGCACCTTGTCGACGAGCCGGTATGTCCCGCCGTAGAGGTCGGATGGGATGACGATGTGCCCGCCCGCCTCGGCGACCACGGTGATGAGGGCGTGCGTCGCCGCCATCCCGCTCGAGAACGCGCTGCCCAAGCCGCCCTCGATGGCACCCAAAGCGAGCTCCAGCGCGGCGCGCGTCGGGTTCGCCGAGCGCGAGTAGTCGTACTCCTCGACGAACGTCCCCGGCGCGCTCTGGGCGTACGTCGAGGTCTGGTGGATCGCGGGAATGACCGAGCCGTAGTGGGGGTCGGGGTTCAGCCCGGCATGGACGACGCGGGTCGCGAACGCGGCGTCGTCGGGGAGCTTGCTCATCGGGCGAGTGCCTCCAGGAGGTCGGCGCGGGTCAGGATGCCCGAAGGACGGCCGCTGACGGTGACGAGCAGCGCTTCGCGTTGACCGGCGAGCAGCCCGACCGCCTCCTCGATGAGGTCGGATGCCGCGACGGCGGGAAACGGGGCGCTCATCATGTCGACGACCTTCGCCGACAGCAGCGCGGGATCCTCGATGACGTGGCGCAGCAGGCCGCGTTCGGAGATCGAGCCGACGACCGCCGACGGGTCGTGCGCCGACACGACCGGTAGCTGCGACACGCGGTGCGCGTTGAGCAGCGCGACCGCGTCGCGCACCTCGTCGTGCGCGCCGACCGTCACGAGGTGCGGGATGTCGCTCGCGGACTGCTTGCGCGCGAGCACGTCGGCGATCGTGACGTTCTCGGTCCGGTCGATGAAGCCGTACTGCGTCATCCACGCGTCGTTGTAGACCTTCGACAGGTACGAGCGACCGCCGTCCGGGAGGATGACGACGACGAGCGCCGCGGGGTCGTCGAGCTCGCGCGCGACCTCGAGCGCCGCGACGCACGCCAGCCCGCACGAGCCGCCCGTCAGCAGCCCCTCCTTCTGCGCGAGGCGGCGCGTCATGAGGAACGCGTCGCGATCGGAGACGGTGACGTAGCGATCGACGACCGACCGATCGAACGTCTCGGGCCAGAAGTCCTCGCCGACGCCCTCGATGAGGTACTGCTTGGGTCCTTCCGGCCCGGCCGTGTAGATCGAGCCGGCGGGGTCGGCGCCGATGACCTCGATCGCGGGGTCGCGCTCCTTGAGGTAGCGCCCGACGCCCGAGATCGTCCCGCCGGTCCCGATCCCGATGACGACGTGCGTCAGCTTGCCGCCCGTCTGCTCCCACAGCTCGGGCCCCGTGGTCTCGTAGTGCGACCGGGGGTTCGCGTCGTTGGCGTACTGGTTGGGCCGGAAGCCGCCGGGGATCTCGGACGCGAGCCGCTCGGCGACCTTGTAGTAGGACTCCGGCGAGTCCGGCGGCACGTCGGTCGGCGCGACGACGACCTCGGCGCCGTAGGCGCGCAGCAGGTCCATCTTCTCCTTGGACTGCTTGTCGGGCATGACGGCGATGACGCGGTAGCCCTTCAGCCGCGCCGCGATCGCGAGGCCGGTGCCGGTGTTGCCGGAGGTCGGCTCGACGATCGTGCCGCCCGGCTTCAGCAGCCCCTCGCGTTCGGCTGCCTCGATCATCGCGACGGCCACGCGATCCTTGATCGACCCGCCGGGGTTGAGGTACTCGACCTTCGCCACGACCTGCGCCGTCAGCCCGGCGGCGAGCCGCGACAGGCGCACGAGCGGCGTGCGCCCGACCGCGTCGAGGATCGAATCGTCGATCTGCTGCGCAGACATCGCCATGGACTCTACGGCCGCGACATCGCGAGGAGGTTCGTCCGCACGCCGACCGGACCGCGCGGGGGATCGCTTTCGCACGGTCGTTGGGTCGGCGTACGGACCCGCCGGAGTAGGGGAACGCGGCGGAGCCGACCCGGTGCGGAGGCGCCGCCGTCGCCTGATTCCCCGTTGGCAACGGCACCTGACCTTCCCACACACCTGGTCGGCCTACAAAGCGTATGCTGACGCACTGGCCGTTGTCAAGAGGGTGCCCGACGAGTTGTATGCCTGCGGTGCCCAAGCTCATCAGGGAGGCGTTGCGCGAGCTTCGCGAGCAGCGGGAGCTGAGCCGCTCGCAGCTGTCGCGCCAGACGGTGGCGGTGGGCGACCCGGGTGTGTCGGAGTCGACGATCGAGGCGCTCGAGACGAAGGCGGGGCGCGTGCCCGACGCGTCGACGCTCGAGAGCCTCGCCCGCACGCTCGGCGTCGAGCCCGGCACGTTCTACGAGTATCCGATCGCGGTCGCCCGGCGCGACGGGCGCGAGGTCACTCGTGCGCGCGAGGCAGAGGCCCTGGGGGGTCGAGCCCAGCAGCGAGGCGAGCGTCCCGCAGACGCTCGTGATACCACGCCTGCTCGTCGAGGTCGCGGGGATCGAGCAACGTGAGCGCGCGCTCGTAGGCGGCGGCGATCTCGCGCATCGCCGCGTCGCGGCTGGGTTGCAGCTCGCGAACGGATGGACATGCGCCGCCCGCGAGGACCGCGATCAGCGGGAGCTGTGTGTGCTTCATCGACGCCTCCGGTGCGCCGGCCGCTTCACTGCCTCCCGTCCCGCAGCGGAAGACCCCGGATCCGCGGCGGCGTTCGCTGCCCGGGACCCAAAAACTAGCTCGCGGGGCGGATGGAGCCCGCTCGCGTCCGGTCTGCGGACCCTCGGCGGCTCCCGCCGTGCACCGTTGTGTCGCGGCTTGGCGCGCGCGGGATGGTCCTCGCCGTGGAACGGTGTTCGGAGGAGATTGACGCCGAATGTGCCAACCGCGGGTATTCTCCATCCGATACAGCCGCCGTCGGGGGACGCGGGCAACCCACACGCAGGGGGAACTCACACATGCACGACAGCATTTCGACCGACGGACCGCAGCGTCCGCGCTCCCGGCGGAGGCTCGGCGTTCTCGTCGGCGTCACGCTCATGGCCACGCCGCTCGCGCTCGCTCCGGCCGCATCCGCGCAGTCGACGGGCGGCGGCGCGCTCGGAGGCCTTGACACCCTTCTCCAGGGCATCCTCGAGGGGTTGACCGGCGGCAACACGCTCGGGCACCTTCTCGGCAGCGGCAGCTCGCAGCAAGACGCGTGCTACCCCGCCGACGGACTCGGCTCCTCGCTGAGCTGCGTCGTCGTGCCGCTCGCCAACGCCCTCGACCCCGGGCCAAAGGCCAAGGCCAAGGTGAAGGCGACCATGCGCAAGGGCAAGGTCCGCTCGGTGCGCCGGGTCTCGCGCTGAAGCTGACGGCGGGCGGTTCGCCCGGCAGGGATCGCGCGAACCGCCGGCCGACGTCAGCCGATCTTCAGCGAGTTGACGATCTCGGTGTAGGCCGCGGGGGCCGTCTTGAGGTCCTTGCCCTCGCCGATGTACTGCAGCACGTAGAGCCGGCCCTCCGCCAGGATCGCCCGCACGAACAGCGTGCCCTTGTTGTCCGCCGCGTTCGTGATGCGGGCGTCGCGCGCCTTGAAGCCCTGGTACGTCGCCGCCTTCTCGTCCTTGACCGTGCCGCCGACGTTCGCGGCGCCGCCCGCGATCGCGCCGTGCAGGTCGCCCTCGACGCCCTTCGGCAGGTCGGTGTAGCCGATCGAGAACGCCCTCTCGTTCGAATCGCTCGTGTATGAGACGGCCTTGACCGTGCCCTTCGCGGTCGGGACCGACTGCTCCGAGCGCTCCGGCTTGCCGGGCATGTCGACGGTGAAGCCGTCGCCCTTCAGCGGGGCGAGATCCTTCGTGGCTTCGCCCCCGCACGCGGCGAGGACGAGCGCAACCGACACGATGAGGCCCGCGAGCGGGAGCTTGGGGAGAGAGCGCATGGCGCGCACCTTCTCACGGAATGCGGTTGGCGTGCCCGCGACGACGGCGATTACGCGCCGTGGCAGCGCTTGTACTTCTTGCCGCTGCCGCAGGGGCACGGGTCGTTGCGCGACGGGGTGTCGCCGCGCCGGCGCGGGGGCTGCGGCGCGAAGGCCGGCTCGCGCAGCTTGTTGATCCGCATCGCGGCCTTGTCGATCGCCCGCCAGCCCGCCGGGTTGGACTCGAGGGCGTGCGCGAGGCGCGCGGCGTTGGCGGCCTTCGCCGCTGCCTTGTGCGCGCCGCAGAAGTCGTCGCTCGCGTCCTCGAGGCCCGACGGGAACGTGAACTGCGTGCCCTTGCACGCCTCGCAGTCGTCGTACGCGGGCTCCACGGGATCGAGCCGGACCTTGCTGCGGTCCAGCGCCACCGACCCGAACGCCTCCTGGACGAGGTCCTGCAGCGCGCCGAGCCCGAAGGGCCCCCACGGCTGGCGCACCTGGACCGTGGGCGATCCGAACTGGCCGGTGTCGCCGCCGACGCCGTCGAGCAGGCGCGGCAGCGCACCCGCCACCGTGCGGTCGAAGTACTCGCCCGAGGCGAGCACGAGCTCGTACTTCAGGCCGGCGAGCATCGCGTGGGCCGCCCAGCGGCCGGCGGCGGCGCCGAGGTCGCCGTCGTGCGCCTCCAGCTCGCGCATGAGCGCGGAGCGCAGGACGTAGACGTCGAGCTCAAGGACGTCGTGCTCGTCGTCGACGTTCGTCGCCGCCCACGCCTCGCCGCGGTTGGCGATCCAGCCCAGGGGGTCCTCGGTCATGACGAAGAAGCGCAGCCAGAGCTGCATCTTCTGCGGGTGGATGTCGAGGTCGTAGCGCCAGTCGATGCGCAGCTCGAGGAGCGCGAACCGGTCCTCCGGCGGCTCGGCGAGGAGCGCGAGCGGATCCAGGCCGTCGGGTGCTTGGGTCGACATCGCCTCAGGAGGCTAACGACCCGCGGGCGTCGTCCGGGATTGCGGACCGTATCTCGCCGCCATGGCCGGTAGCTGCTCGATCGCGCTCGGCAACGGGATGATCGACACGGAGCCCTCCGCCCGACGAGTTCGAGTTCGTCATGAACTGTTCTCGTTTGCGACATAGCGTGGTAGGACTGCGCCAACGCCCAGGAGGAGGAACACCACGATGGCCGAACTGACCGAGATCGACGAGGAGCTCTGCGCGACGTCGCGCTGGGACTTCTCGGACCTGCGGGCGGTGTACGTCAACTGCACGCTGAAGCGCTCGCCGGATCCGTCGCACACGCAGGCCCTCGCCGATCGGTCGATCGCGATCTTGGAGCGAAACGGCGTGCACGTCGATGTGGTGCGAGCCGTCGACCGCGAGATCGCCACCGGCGTCTACGGCGACATGACGGAGCACGGCTGGGACGTCGACGAGTGGCCCGCGATCTACGAGCAGGTCATGGCGGCGAACATCCTCGTCCTGCTCACCCCGATCTGGCTTGGCGAGAAGTCGTCGGTGTGCACGCGGGTCATCGAGCGGCTGTACGGCAACAGCCACCTGCTCAACGACGAGGGCCAGTGGGCGTACTACGGCCGTGTCGGAGGCTGCATCGTCACCGGCAACGAGGACGGCGCCAAGCACTGCGCGATGAACATCCTCTACTCGCTGCAGCACCTCGGCTACGTCATCCCGCCGCAGGCCGATTCGGCGTGGATGGGCGAGGCGGGCCCCGGACCGAGCTACTCCGATCCGGGCTCAGGCGGACCGGAGAACGACTTCACGAACCGCAACACGGCGTTCATGACGTGGAACCTCATGCACCTGGCGCGGATGCTCAAGGACGCGGGCGGCATCCCCGCGCACGGCAACCAGCGGGCGAAGTGGGACGCGGGCTGTCGCTTCGACTACCCCAACCCGGAGCACCGCTGAGCGCTGCTTGACGCGATAGCCGGGATCCCCGGCAAGCTCCCGGGATGCGCCCGGGCGCGGCAGCGATGCTTGCACGCCATCCACTACCCGACGACAGACGAAGGAGCATCGTGAGCAAGCGCATCGACCGCCGGCAGGCTCTTGGAGCGTTCGGGACCATCAGCCTCGGAGGGCTGCTGGCCGCGTGCGGCGCCGACTCCTCCGGCGGCTCGGCCTCCGTCGCTACGACGGCCGGCGACACGGCGACCGTCGAGCCGAAGACGACGACGAGCGCCGCCACGAGCGCGCTCTTCGACGACGGCGGGAGCTGCACGCTGACCGTCGAGGAGACCGAGGGTCCGTACTACTTCGACGCGGACAAGATCCGCAGCGACATCCGCGAGGATCGCAAGGGCACGCGCCTGCGGCTCGCGCTGCGCGTGCTCGACGCGTCGACCTGCAAGCCGATCCCCGACGCGGTGGTCGACATCTGGCACGCCGACGCCGGCGGCGCCTACTCGGGCTTCGACGGCGGCGGCGGGGGTGCGGGCGGCGGCCCGGGCGGCGGCGGCGGCGGTGGCGGCGCGACGACCGCGACGCGCTACCTGCGCGGCGCGCAGGTGACCAACAAGGACGGCGTCGCCGAGTTCACGACGATCTACCCGGGCTGGTATCCGGGCCGCACGACGCACATCCACGCGAAGGTCCACCTCGACAGCGCGGCCGTCCTGACGACGCAGCTGTACTTCGACGACGACCTCTCGACGAAGGTCTACAACGCCGCCGCGTACGCGGGCCGCGGCCAGCGCGACCAGTTCAACGACTCCGACGCCATCTTCGACGCGTCGCTCGTCGTGGCCGCGAAGTCCGACGGCAACGGCTACCTCAGCGCGATGACCTTCAACGTGCGCTCGGCCTGAGCGCGTGCCGGCCGTCATGTGGGGTCGGGTCCGAGGCGGCCTCGCCGGCGGCGGACCGCGCGACAGGACGAGTTGCGCCCGCGAGCTGCTGGGCCTCCGCGCCGGGGGTGGGTCCGCTAAACCGCCGTCGCTACACGACGCGCCGGCTGTTGCTCCGCTGACGTGCCGCGGCCGCCGTGGCCGAGGAGACCGCGCTCGTCGGCGCGCATGCTGCGCCTCGAGCTTGCCGGGTCTGGTGGACATAGCTGCGCGTCGTCTCGAGCGAGCTGCCCGAAGCGCTCCTGCAACCTGCTCGGCGCGCCGGAGCCATTACTGGAGGTACACGCTAGGTGGGCCGCCACGGGCAGCGGACCCACCACTGCCGCGGGCCTCCTGCTGCGGTGGCGCGTGCGTGGCGTCGCGCAAGATAGCACCGGCCCATTTCGAGGTCACAACAATGTCATGCGTATGAAGTGGGGTGCGTAGCCCGGCTCAGAAGCCACCCCGATGGGCGGTCGGCACGCTCGGCCGGCACCACAATCTCTGCGCAAGCCACGGAAATCGTTAACGCCGGAGGACTGCGCTGTGCGCCGCCCGGCGCAACCTTCGTCGCGCGGCCTCGTTTCTGGTAACGCGGATGTTCGCATCCACGGGTGTAGCCCGGCGCCGGGTGTTGCCCATCCCTCCGTTCCAAGGAGATGTGCTCATGAAGGTGTTCCACGCATTTACCCGCGTAGGCTGGCATCCGGCCGTCCTCGCTCTCGTCCTCGCCGGCGCGTTCAGCGCGACCGCGTCTGCGACGGTCAGAGACCTGACGCTCAACGACACGGCGCAGCTCTCGCCCGGCATGCTGCACGCCACGCTCACGGGCAGCGTGACGTGCGACCCCGGTGACTTTTCACCGTATTATGGCGCCGTCAGCGGTCAGCTCACGCAGTCCAAGGGGGCCAGCGGGTTCGGGTCCGCGTCGCCGACCTGCGACGGTACGCCGCAGCCGTTGTCGATCGACGTATCGTCAAACGGATTCTTCGGCGGCTCAGGGGCGTTCAAGCCCGGCAAGGCCCACGCGCAGCTCTCAACCTCCACCTGCGATCCGTATACGTGGATCTGCTCGCAGCACTACACCGACGCCGTGATCCGCCTGATGAAGTGACAGCGCGACCTGTCGTCTCCCACCGAGCCCGCCGTCCCTGGACTCGGTGGGAACCGGGTGCGGCGCACCGCTGACGCTGCGGCCGACCGCGCTGTCGGGATCGCGCGTCAAGCGGGCGCGCCGCTGCGGACTCCGCACGATCGTCCAGGTCAGGGCGGGTCTGGATCGTGGGCGGTACGACAGCCGATTGCGTTCGACGATCTCGCTGGCGCGGTCCAGCGCGGCGACCTCGACGACGGCGGCGCTGCCGGCCGCGTGTTGGCCTTGCGCCACGTCTGCGCATGACCGCCCGGCCGCGGCGACGGCAGCAGGTCGTCGCCGCGAGCGCTTCCGCCATCGCCTGACGCTGGCCGGCGACCGATCGCCTATGTTGTGCTCCTGCGTGAGAGCGTCGCGACAGCGGGTACTTGTAGCTCATGCCATACGACCCGAAGAACGTGATGCCGGCGCCGCCGCGGTACCAGCCCGCCGCCGATGCGCCCGACGAGGAGCCGGGACCCGTGTTCGACGACTCCAACCCGCCCACATTCAAGGACCTCGTCAAGGCCGCCCATCGAGCGCGCAAGGGCCTCAAGGAGCTCAAGCCCTGACCGACGCCCCGACCGCGCTGGGGCTCGGGTCAACCACTCGCGCTTCAACGGCCTGACCGGGCCGGCCGGCGGATCGAGTGATTTCGGACAACCTGGTTGGCATGTCAGCGCTCACCTGCACGTAGACGTGCTCGTTGTCGAGCTTGGCGAGGATGATGGCGTTGAGCTGCTTGTCGTCGTCCTGACGGCGAATGTTCAGGATCTTTCGCCAGTGCCCGATCGACGGCATTTTCATCCGCCCGAGACCGTTCGCGAAGCGGACAGCCCAACCAGCCGTACATGTTCAGCACGATCGAAATTTCTGCGTGGATGCCTGCAGCGCGAAGAGCATGCCGTGGACGGCGTCCACGGCCGAGAAGACGTGCGCACGTTCGCGCCGCAGCCGTCTAAGAACCGGCGCTGCCATCAAGAGGCCGCGATCTGCAGTCTCGCGGGCGGTCATCTGCACCGTCTCGGGCGCAAGACCACGGCAACGTTCTGGGCTCCAGGCCTCCGCCCACGTCGGTGATGACCGCATCGAGGTCGACGAGCACGTGGGCGCCATGCTCGAGTCTTCCCGCACTCAATGTGAACGCGCCTCGCTGGGCCGGCTCGTTCCGCGAGTAGGTCGTCGAGCGATCCAGCGACGGCGGCGACGGTGCGACGGCGGGCGCCCCGAAGGTCGACGTCATCGACCGCAAGAAGGTCACCGATTCGTCGACTGACTGGTGGCGCGACAATCGCTGGTTCGTGACGCGCGTCCAGCGTCTGGCGCTCTCGACGCCACGCGCGTCGACCGCGCGCTCAAGATCCCGCGACAGTCTCTGCCCTCACACCACTCTGCACTGTCGCGGACGCAAGGCGACGGCAACGTCTGGGCTCCCTTTGAACTCCGCCTCGTCGCCGTCGGGGTAGACGTCGAAGAACGCGACCTCGCGCAGCTCTCCGTCCGCGACGCGGCTTGAGTCGAGGATCCGAAGGCCCGCCCGGTAGTTGGCCTCGTATACGCGGTCGCCCTTGGTGTAGAGGTTGTGATCGATCGCGTGGGTCTCACCGCGGTAGACGCCGATGACCGTGGGATCCCTGAGGTCCGCGACATCGAAGATGTACGTCGACGTGCGGATCCCGGACCGCTGCTCGTCAAGTTCGTCGTTGAGCAGGAAATGGTGCTGATCCTCGGTCGAGCCACCCCTGATGGGTATACGCGGCGCCCTCGTAGGTGGTGCGCGACAGCATCACCGGCGCACCCTTGTCTGTGACGTCGACAATCGTCAGCGTGTCCTCGTTGGAGTTGAAGCAGATCTCACGTCCGGTGAAGCGCCGGTCCGGTCCGCGATAGACCACGCTCTGCGTGTCGTGCGTGTAGCCGTCGGCGGAGAAACACCCGGCGAACACCGGGTTCTTGGGCGCACGGACGTCGATCATGTGCAGTCCGCCCGAGCAGGTGTCCGAGCCGACGGCGTAGGCGAAGCCGGTCTCTTCGTTGATTGCAATGTTGTGCGAGTTGCCGAAGCGCGCGTAGTGCGCGTCCTCCGTCCACGTCCGCGGCTGCGTGACGCCGCGCAGCCGCGTGAGGTCGAACACCTGCAGGCCGTGCGCGGCCTTGTCGGCGACGATGAACGCGTGGTCGGCGTACACCTTGATGTCCCGCCACGCGACGAACTGACGGTCCCGTTGATGCGACGGTAGATCGCCGAGATAGACGGGCTCGCGGGGAGCGCTGACGTCGATGAACGCGGTGCCGGTCGTCTTGCCCATCAGCGCGTACTCGCGGCCGGACTCGGGATCGGTCCACCCCCAGATGTCGTTGCCTTCCCCGCCGCCGATGGCGCTGAGCGGAAGGAAGCTCTCCAACGCGACTGCGCGGCACGGAAACGGCCCGGCCATTCCATCGGTGCAGCCCAAGCCGAAGAGCGGCTCGTCCGGCGCGGCGCCAGCCACGTTGCCGGTGCGTTCGCGGCCGTCGTGCATCGCCGCAGCGAGCTTCGGCAGCGGCGAGGTCTGCTTCGAGCGATCGAGGCTCATGGGATGTACCGTACCCCGCGGCGCGCCCGGGGACAGACCCAGCGTCACGCACGCCGGCGACACCGACCCGGTTGACGCCGACAGCCACGAGGTCGCGGCCACGCAGGCCGAACCGCGACATACAAGCGCGCAGACAGGGGAGGCAACATGATCGGATTCATCGTCGCGGGGCTAGTCATCGGCTTGCTGGCTCGAGTGGCATTGCCCGGAAAGCAGAGGATCGGGCTGTTGTGGACGCTTGTGCTCGGTGTGGCCGGGTCGGTGATCGGCGGTGTCGTGGCGAATCTGCTGGGCAGCGGCGACATCATGGAGCTCAACGTGCTGGGCTTCATCGTCGCGGTGCTCGCCGCAGTCGCCCTCTTGGCCGTCGCGGAGCGCTCGGGATTAGGCGCAGCCGGCCCTGGCGGTCGTGAGTGAGGTGCGGGTGACCGCTAGGTCACGGATGTTCGCTGGGCGAGTTGGGGCGTAAACGCGACGCGCTGGAGCAGGGGCACGTCGGCGATCACGCGGCGGGCAGCGGCGGTCGTGCTGCGAACCTGTGGATCGTGCTGGCCGGCGGCACCGTCCTGCTCGCGTGGCCGTTGCACCGTAACGGGTAGTGCCACCAGCCCAGCGGCGGGATGCGATCGAACCCCGTTGTACGCGCGAGCGGGCCGCCGCTCTGCCCTTGCTGGTTGCGGCCCGTCTTCTCGCTCAAGTGGAAACGACAACACCCGCCGCGTCCTTGGCGGACGGGCCGATGCGGCTGGCTCCGTCGCCGCGTTGCTCGCCGGCGCCGCCGTCTGCTCGTGGCCGTCGCCGCGACGTTCGGGTCGCGGCGCGGCTGGGCGCTACTCGGCCTGGCGGCCGAGGATGACGACGAACCGCTCGACGCGCTTGCGCTCGTCGTCGGATAGCGGCTCGGCCGTCTCGACGAGCAGCGTCATCGGGCCGCGGTCGTGCGCCCACTTCGCGGCGGCCTCGCCGAACCCCGGCGCGACCCAGACGAGCGCCTTCGAGCCGGCGTATGCCATGACCGTGCACTCCTGCAGCTCCGCCGTCTCCTCGGTCCGCAGGACCGGCACCGTGACGAGGTCGAGGTTGTGCGCGACGGCGGAGATCGCTTCGAGGCCTCCACCGTCCACCAGCAGCGCGAGCTCGCCCGCCTCGAGCATCGTGCTCACCCAGCCCGCGGGCGCGCCGTCGAGGATCCCGGGCGCACATACGAGGCGAAAGAGGGGGCCGGCCATGGCGCTGCACGGTACACGCCGAGCCTCGACGAGCGCCGCCGTGGGCGCGCCGCGAGCGAGGCGCGGCGCTCGCAGGCGCGAGCACGCCACGGTCAGCTCGCGGCTGTCAGGCGGTGCGCGCGGCGGAGCAGCTCGGCACGCGCGACGTCGTTGTCGGCGCAGCCGGCCGCGCGCTCGTAGGCGCGCGCCGCGCCGGCCACGTCCCCGGTGCGTTCGAGCAGGTCGGCGTGCGCGGCGTGCAGGGGCGCGTAGCGCTGCAGGCTCGCGTCGTCCAGCCGCGTGGCGATGAGCGCGAGGCCGTCCTTCGCCCGTCCCGCGCGGCCGAGCGCCGCGGCGCGGTTGACGTCGATGACGGGCGACGGCGAGCGCCGCGCGAGCTCGCCGTAGAGCGCCGCGATCTGCGCGTGGTCGGTCTGCGCCGGCGACGGCGCGTTGGCGTGCAGCGACGCGATCGCCGCCTGCAGCTGGTAGGGGCCGGGCCGGCGCCGGCGCAGCGCGCCGTCGAGCAGGGTCGTGCCCTCGCGGATGCGCCCGCGGTCCCAGCCCGAGCGATCCTGGTCGTCGAGCGCGACGAGGTCGCCGTGCTCGTCGACGCGGGCGTCTCGTCGCGAGTCGTGCAGGAGCATGAGCGCGAGCAGACCCGCGACCTCGGGGTCGTCGGGCATGAGGCGAACGAGCAGCCGCCCGAGCCGGATCGCCTCGGTGCACAGCTCGCCGCGGACGAGGCGGTCGCCGCCCGACGCGCTCCAGCCTTCGTTGAACACGAGGTAGACGACGGCGAGCACCGCCGCCAGCCGGTCGGGCAGCTCCTCGTCGCCGGGGATCCGATACGGAATCCGCGCCGCCGCGATCTTGCGCTTCGCACGGACGATCCGCTGGGCCATCGCGGCCTCCTCGACAAGGAACGCGCGCGCGATCTCGCCGGTGCTCAGCCCGCCCAGCGAGCGCAGCGTCAGCGCGACGCGGGCAGGCATCGCCAGCGCCGGATGACAGCAGGTGAAGATGAGACGCAGGCGGTCGTCGCCGACGGCGGACTCGTCCTCCGGCGCCGCCGTCTCAAGCTCGGCGAGGTGCCCGAGCCGCTGCACGCGGTCGGCGAGCACGCGGTCGCGCCGCAGGCGGTCGATCGCCTTGCGGCGCGCGGTCGTCGTGATCCACGCGCCGGGGCGCTGCGGCACGCCGTCGCGCTCCCACGCGACGATCGCGGCGGCGAACGCGTCCTGCACCGCGTCCTCGGCGAGCTGGAAGTCGCCGACCTGGCGGATCAGCGTGGCGAGCACCGCGGCACGCTCCTCGCGGAAGGCCGCCTCGGCGGCCGCGGTGCTCGCGCGCGGTGTCACCCTTCGGCCATGCCGGTGTCCTCGAAGACGACGACCGGGCGAACCTCGACCGAGCCGTAGCCGACGTTGGGGACCTTCGCGGCCCAGGCAAGCGCCCCATCGAGGTCCGGCACATCGACGATGTAGTAGCCGCCGAGAGCCTCCTTGGTCTCCGCGAACGGGCCGTCGGAGATGACGGTCTCGCCGTCGCGCACCCGCACGGTCGTGGCTGTCTCGGATGGCTGGAGCGCGTCGCCGGCGACCATCGCGCCGGACTCCTGCAGCTCCTGCGTGTAGGAGAACCACCTCGGCATCTCGGCTTCGAGCTCCTCGGGCGGGCGCTGGACGTCGGTCGGCGAGTAGATCAGGAGCATGTACTGCGGCATGTGGGCACCTCGCATGGGCTTCGGAGCCGGCGGATTCCGGCTCCTGCAACGACGACGAACGCGTACGTCCGGATTCGACACCTCCGCTCGCAAGGTTGCAAGTCCCGGGGAACTCCCGGGCTCCTCTTACATCCCCGGGGCATCGTGCTGGACGGCTGGATACCGATGTCCGGCCTGTGACCCCAATCTCAAGGAGCCCAAATCGAGATGAAGTTCTCCAACAGGACGCGCGCGGGCATCGTCGTGGTCGCTTGCGCCGCGGTCGGCGCGGCGGGCGGCATCGCCGGCTCCGCCGCG
>CAWEOF010000010.1:0-17012 GCA_963810605.1 uncultured Actinomycetes bacterium | reverse complement strand
AAGAAGATCGTCGGCTCGCCCGTGGACTTGCGCCGGTGCGCCGCGCGCTCGAGCACCTTGCGCACCTCGGGACGGCCGGCTTCAACCGCCGAGAGCTCCTCGAACGCCGCGCGAGCGGTCGCGGCGACGAGGCGCGCGAGCGTCGTCTTGCCCGTCCCCGGCGGCCCGTAGAGGATCATCGAATGCGGGCGCCCCTGCGCGAGCGCGCGGCGCAGCGCCGTCCCGTCGCCGAGCAGGTGCTGCTGGCCGACGACCTCGTCGACCGATGCTGGCCGCATCCGCACGGCGAGCGGCGCCTCGCGCGCCGGCACCCCGGTCCGCGTGCGCGGCGGACCGTCGTCGGGAGCGAAGAGCTGGCCTTCCATCGCCCCAGTATCGCCACCCCGTCGGCCGGCGACTCAGGGGCGGCTCAGAACGGCGGGTGAGCGAGACCACGCGGTGAACCATCCGCCCCGCCGCGACATCGACGGCCAGCCGCGCGACGACGGCGCCGGCAACCCGCACGACGAGGCGCTGGCGGCAGGTTACGGCGCGCGAACCGCGACGATGCACCGCGCGCGCACCCCGAGCCTGCCCGCGGGTGTGACGGCCGTCACACGAAGTCGCCCTGCGGCGACCTTCGCAGCGCGCTGAGAGCGCCGCTATCTTCGGTCGACATGACCCGCCGACGCCTGCCAATCTCCGGCGCCGCCATCATCCTCGCCGCACTGCTGCTGACGTCCTGCTCCGGCGATCAGGGCGCGTCCAAGGGCGACCCTGTCGCGGGCAAGGAGCTGTTCTCCGCAAACGGATGCAGCGGCTGCCACACGTTCAAGGCGGCCGGCTCGACGGGCACCACCGGCCCGGACCTCGATGCCGCCGGCCCGAGCACGGCGTCGGTCATGCACCAGCTCGACAACCCGGGCGGCCTCATGCCGAGCTTCGCAGACAAGCTCTCCGACGACGAGAAGCGCAACCTCGCGGCCTTCGTCGGCGCGAGCCACGCGTCCGGCAAGGCGGTCACTGCGCCGTTTCGGCCCGACTCCAAGCGCCTCGCCGACTGCGGCGACGGCAACCTCGAGTGTTTCGAGCAGGCGTTCGGCAACCTCACCTACAACGAGGGTCCCAAGCCCGCCCTCGCGCGGCTGCAGACGATGTCGACGACGAACGCCGTCGTCGCCGGCGACTGCCACCGCATCGCGCATCGCATGGGGTCGGCGTCCCTGTCGCGCTACAAGGACAAGGTCGCCCCGGCGTTCATCGCCGGCACGCCCGTCTGCGCGTCGGGCTACTACCACGGGATCATCGAGCGGGCGTTCCTCGGCCAGCCGACCAGCAAGCTCGGCGTCGTCGCACGTCAGATGTGCGTCGACTCGCAGATCACAAGGCAGACCTTCCTGCTCTACCAGTGCATCCACGGCCTCGGCCACGGGCTCATGATCTACACGGGCTACGACCTGCCCGTCTCGCTGACCACCTGCAAGGGGCTGCAGACGGACTTCGACAAGGTCTCCTGCAGCGGCGGCGTCTTCATGGAGAACTTCAGCTCGTCGTACGGCGTGAACTCGAAGTACCTGCGCAAGGACGACCCGATCTATCCCTGCAACGACAAGATCTCCGACCCGTACAAGAACCAGTGCTACGGGCTCGTCACGGCGAACCTCCTCAGGACGACCGGCTACGACCAGAAGAAGACCGCTGCCGGCTGCAAGCGCTCCGAGCCCGAATGGCTCGGCACGTGCTTTGAGTCGTTCGGGCGCGACGTCTCCGGGATCGCCGGCCGCAGCGCGTCGAAGGCGCTGGCAAGCTGCCGCCTGGCCGGCGGCGACACGAACCAGAGCGACTGCCTGTACGGCGTCGCGCGCGAGATCGTCAACTCCGACGCGGCGCCCGATCGTGGCGGGCGCTTCTGCGAGCAGGTCGAAAAGCGGTTCCGCTCGCGCTGCTTCTCCGGCGTCGGCTCGGTGATGGCGGCGCTCGAAACCGGCGACACGTTGCGCGCGACATGCCGCAGCGTCTCCGGGCGCTACGCGCGCTCGTGCTACGAGGGCGCCGGGCTCAAGGCCCCGCAGGCGTAGCATCAGGCACGTGGCGAACCTGCAGCAGGAGACGACAGAGCTTCTTCAGCGACTGATCCGCGCGAACACCGTCAACCCCCCGGGCAACGAGCGACCCGCGCAGGAGATGCTCGCCGGCGAGTTGCGCGACGCCGGCTTCGAGGTGGCGCTGCTCGGCGCCGAGCCCGACCGGCCGAACCTCGTCGCGCGGCTGCGCGGCACGGCCGACGGCCCGACGCTGTGTCTGCTCTCGCATGTCGACACCGTCCTCGCGACGCCGGCCGAATGGACGCACGACCCCTGGTCGGGGGACGTCGCCGACGGGTGCGTGTGGGGACGCGGCGCCCAGGACATGAAGTCGCAGACCGCGGCCGAGGTCGCCGCGGCGCTGTCGCTCGCGCGCAGTGGGTGGCGGCCGGCGCGGGGGGATCTGCTCGTCGTCGTCGTCGTCGACGAGGAGACCGGCGGCTCGCTCGGGGCGATGTGGATCTGCGACCAGCACCCCGACGCGGTCCGCTGCGACTACCTGCTCAACGAGGGCGCGGGAGCGACGTTCCCCTACGACGGCGGGCGCTTCTACGGCGTCTGCGTCGCCGAGAAGGGCGTCTTTCGCTTCCGCCTCACGACGGAGGGCGTCGCGGGCCACGCGTCGATCCCGAAGATCGGCGACAACGCGCTCGTCAAGATGGCACCGCTGCTCGCGGCGATGGACGCCCGCCAGCCCGGCTTCGACCTCACCGACGGCCCGCGCGCGCTGCTCGAAGGCCTCGGCCTGAAGCCCAACGGCGGGGCGGACGGGGTGAGCTCGGCGCTCGAGCACCTGCGCGAGCGCGACGCGGGGCTCGCGCTGCTCGTCGAGCCGCTGCTCGGCGTGACGCTCGCGCCGACGATCATCTCTGCCTCGCCGAAGATCAACGTCATCCCGTCGAGCGCGACGCTGAGCGTCGACTGCCGGATCCCGCCGGGGCTCGGCGAGGAGCAGGCGCTTCTGCGCATCCGCGAGGTGCTGGGCGAGGATGGCTATCGCCTCGAGTTCACCGAGCGCGTGGTCGGCAACTCGTCGCCGGTCACGTCGCCGCTCATGGACGCGATCGCGGCGTGGATCGACGAGCACGACCCCGGCGCGCAGGTCGTGCCGACGGTCCTGCCGGGGTTCACCGACTCGCGCACGTTCCGCGACGCCTTCCCGGAGTGCGTCGCGTACGGCTTCTTCCCCCAGCGCCACATGACGCTGCACGAGACCTCGCCGCTCGTCCACTCCGCCGACGAGCGCATCGACGTCCGCGACCTCGGCTTCGCGGCGACGTTCTTCCGCGACGTGACACAGGAGATGCTGGGATGAGCGACAAGCTTCGACTTGGCGGCATGGCGCTGCGCAACGGCCTGCTCGTCCACGGGCCGACGCACTGGGCTGCGGCCGTCCGGCGCGACGACGGCACGATCGGCGCGGCCTCCGGGCACAAGCCGCGCCTGAAGGGCGTCGACAAGGTCGCCGGCGTGCGCGGCGTCGTCCGGCTCGGCGAGGCGATGCTCGTCATCCCGCTCGTCAAGCGCGCCCTGCCGGAGGCCAAGCTGCCGTTTCAGGACGTCAAGGTGCTCGGCGCGATGGCGGCCGCGGCGGCCGGCGGACGGGTCCTGCGCGGCACGCTGAAGGCCGGCATCGGCAGCGAGTCGGTGGTCGCGGTCGTGTCGCTGCTGCCAAGCCTCGTGGCGCTGCGCGGCGGCGAGCTCGCGGAGTACCACGGCGTCGAGCACAAGGCGATCGCCGCGTACGAGACCGACGCAGACGACGCCGCCGACGCCGCCAAGGAGCACGACCGCTGCGGCTCGCACCTCATGGCGCCGCTGCTGGCATCCAACCTCGCGGGCGCCGCGCTGCTGCGCCGCGCGCTCAAGCAGCCCAGCGCGGCCGCGCAGATGGCGGTCGGGGTCGCGTCGCTCGGGATCGCCGTCGAGGTCTTCGTGTGGAGCGAGCGCCACGCCGACAGCGCCCTCGCCCGCGCCTTGCGCAAGCCCGGCTACGAGCTGCAGCGCCTGCTCGGGACGCGCGAGCCGTCGGAGGAGCAGCTTCAGGTCGGGCGGGCCGCGCTGACCGAGCTGCTGCGCGTGGAAGCCGCGCCCGCCGCGACCTGATTGGCGCGACGCAGCACCGCGTCGACGAACGTTGCGAGGCGGTCGATCTCCGCCGCGGGGATGCTCTCCTTCACCGAGTGCGGATGGCGACCGCCCGACGCGATGCCCAGCGTCGGGATGCCGAGCGCCTGCAGGAAGTTCGCCTCCAGCGTCTCGGCGCAGCGGACGGTGGCGAGCTGTAGGCCCATGTCGGCCGCGGCCGCCGCGGCGATGGCGGCACACAGCGGGTCGCCGGTGTGCGAGAACGGCGGCGCTCCGTCGTGCGGCCGGCGGACGATGCGAATCGAGGCGCCGGCGCGCGCGGCGATGTCGGCCGCCAGCGCTTCGAGCTGCTCGAAGCGCGCGTCCATCGCCCGCGTCGAATAGCCGCGGACCTCGCCCAGGACCTCGACGAAGCCGGGAACGACGTTCGTCTCGCTTCCTCCCCGGATCGAGCCGACGTTGACGACCGTGTCCCCGCGGTTGCCGAGCTCAAGGCCGGCGACGACCTCGCACGCGACCCGCAGCGCGTGGACGCCCTCGGCGGGATAGCGCGCCGCGTGGGCTTCGTGACCGGTGACGTGCATGTCGAACGGGGTCTGCCCGAACGCCGCCTCGAAGACCGTGCCGACGGGGCGGCTGCCGTCCAGCGGAAACGCGAGATCGACCTCGGAGGCAAGCGCGGCAAGCTGGCTTGCGCCCATCACGCCGCGCTCCTCGCAGGTCGTGAAGACGGCGACGACGTTCGCGTGGTCCTCGCGCGGCGCCGCCAGCACGGTGAGGAGCGCCGCCACCGCGGACTTGTTGTCCGCGCCGAGGATCGTGTCCCCGGCGCTGCGGATCACGCCGTCGGCGCCCAGGACGGGCTCGATGGCGCACCCCTCGGTCTGCACCGTGTCCATGTGCGCGACGAGCAGCACGGTCGGCCGGTCGGGCGAGTGGCGCACGCGCGCGATGACGTTGCCCGTCTCGCTGCCGGTCGCCGCGGCCGACTGGTCGACGACGAACGGGATGCCGCCGCGCGTCAGCCGATCGCCGATGAAGCTCGCCATCGCCCCTTCGCGCTGGCTGGGCGACGGGATGCGCACGAGCTCGCGAAACAGCTCGGCCGCGGACTGCGCGGGCGCGCGCGACGTCACTGCGACGCCATCTCGCGCACCGCCTCGCGGGCGGCCGCGATCCGCGCCGTCTCGCCGGTCGACCAGGCCCGCGCGGCGGCGACGCGCTGCTCGCGGTCGGCGTGCCACGCGGCCATGCGCTCGCGCGACGAGCCGCCGAGGTTGCGGCGGCGCTCGAGCGCGAGCCGCGGGTCGGTCGCGTCGGCGAGCTCGGCGTCGCCGACGTCGAGCTCATAGCCCTCCTGCGCGGCCTCCGCGGCGAGCGTCGCGGGCGGGATCTCGGCAACGGTGCGCTGCGCCGCGATGGCCTGCGCCACCGAGCGCCCCACGATCCTGTGCATGATCCGAAACGGGATCGCGTGGCGCTGCGCGAGGTACTCGGCCAGGTCCGTCGCCATCGAGTAGTTCCTCGTCACGGCTGCGTACATCGCGTCCTCGTCGAAGATCATCGTGGCGACCACGCGCTCGAGCTGGGTGAGGCTGCTCGTGATGCTGTGCAGCCCGCGCATGACGGGCGCCTTCGTGTCGCGCGAGTCGCGGTTGTAGCCCGACGGCAGGCCCTTGAGCAGCTCCAGCGCATGAAACAGGCTCGAGTAGATCTCGCTGGATTGCGCGCGCAGCAGCTCGAGCACGTCGGGGTTGCGCTTCTGGGGCATGATCGAGCTGCCCGTGAGCTTGCCCATGCGCGTGGCGACCTCTTCGCTCAGCTCCACATAGCCGTACTCGAAGGTGTTGAACAGGAGCAGGTCCTGCGCGATCTTCGACACATGCAGCGCGACGAAGCTCGTGGCCGACAGGAAGTCCGCATCGCTCTCGCCGCGCGAGCTGATGGCGTCCAGCGGGATCTCGTCGATGCCTGTGAACGCGAGCAGCTCCTGCGTGTAGGCGCGGTCCAGCGACCACGACGTCCCGTGCGACTCCGCGGCGCCCAGCGGGTTCGTGTTGTGGCGCTCGTAGGCGTCGCGCAGCCTGTTCAGATCGCGCAGGTACATGTCCGCGTACGCGGCGCACCATTGGCCGACCGTCGTGGGACGGGCCGGCTGCATGTGCGTGTAGCCCGGCATGACGATGCCCGCGCCGCTGTGCGCCCGCGCGACCAGCGTGTCGAGCAGGGCCGCCAGGCTGTCGAGCGCGCGAAGCACCGCGTCGCGCACGAAGAGCTTCTGGGCGGTGAGCACCTGGTCGTTGCGCGAACGGCCCGTGTGGACCTGATGGCCGATCGCCGGGCCGACGCGGTCGACGATCATCTTCTCGAGCGTGAGCTGCGCGCCGAGGCCGGGCTCGTAGCGAAACTCGCCCGCCCGGCAGATGCCCTCGATCTCGATGAGCGCCCGCAGGACCGGCTGCGCGTCGCTCGCCGACAGGATCTCCTGCTGACGCAGCATGAGCACATGCGCCTGGGTCGCCCAGCAGTCGTACTGGGCAAGCTCGATGTCAAATCGCTCGGCTTCTGAGGAGGCGATCCACGAGTCGCTGTTGGCCATCATGCGTCGGCGGCGGCGCCGTCGAGGATGGCGCCCGCGTCATCCGCCGTCCTGCCGGCCTCGGTCGCCACGCGACCGGACATCGCATAGATCCGCGCGAACGCGCGCGCCTCCTCGCCGGTCCACATCGACGAGCCGTGCCCGTAGGTCGACCCGAGGCGCGACGAGCCGGCCAGCAGGCTGAACTCGCTGTCGCAGCCTAGGACGATGACGTTCGCCTTGTGCAGCCGGACGCGCACCTGGCCGGTCACGCGCTCCTGGGAGCTGTCGAGGAACGCCCGCAGGTCGCGCAGGAGCGGATCGAAGTAGATGCCCTCGTGCAGCATGTCGCCGAGCACGGCACCCATGGTGGCCTTGTGAAACTGCTGGCGGCTCGTCAGGACGAGCCGCTCGAGCTCGCGGTGCGCCGCCATGAGGATCGCCATGCCCGGCGCCTCGAACCCCAGCCGGGCGTTGATGCCCATGATCGCTTGGCCCATGTGGATGCCGCGACCGACGCCGTGCCTGGCCCCCAGGGCGTTGAGCTCCATGAGGATCTCGTGCCCCGCCCGGGCGTCAGGCGTCGCGGGATCGGAGCCGGCGCTGTAGCGGGCGGGCAAGCCGCGCTCGAAGTGGATCGTGAGCTCGACGGCTTCGTCGGGCGCATCGGCGACCGAGCGCGTCGTCGGCCAGGCCTCCTCCGGTAGATACTCCGACGACTCGTAGGTCTCGCCGCCGCCGATCGACGTGCCCATGATCCCGTGGTTGAAGGAGTACTTCGCCGTGGCGTCCGAGACGGCGACCCCGCGCTCGCGCAGGTAGTCGCGTGACACCTCGCGGGTGATTTGGTCGTCGCGGATCGGCGCCACGACCTCGAGGTCCGGCGCGAGCGACATCGCCACCGCGTCGAAGCGGACGTGATCGTTGCCGGCGCCGGTCGATCCGTGCACGAGCGCGTCGGCATCGTCCGCCAGCGCGAAGCGCGTGACCTCCTCGGCCTGCAGCATCCGCTCGACGCCGACGCAGGACGGGTACACGCCGTTGCGCAGGTAGTTGGCCTTCAGCAGATAGGAGGCGAACTCGTCATACAGGCGCCGGCGGCCGTCGATGACGACGTGGCGCTCCGCGCCGAGCATCTCTGCGCGCTCGCGGATCTCGACGAGGTCGGACGTGCTCATCCCGCCGGTGTCGACGGTGACCGTCGTGACCTCGACGCCGCTCTCGCGCAGCGCGACGAGGCAGTACGACGTGTCCAGACCCCCCGAGAACGCCAGTACGAAACGCTTCGCCATGTCAGTTCCCCGGGCGGGGACGGGCCAGGATCGGAACGAGCGTCCGAGGACCGTCGACGATCAAGCCTGGCGAGAGGATGTAGACCACATGGGATCCCGAGTAAATCATCTCGTGCAGCTCAGCGTGCTTGGCGGCGTCGTGGGCGGAGATGACGAACGACGGCTCCAGCTGCGCGTCGTCGTCCTCGGCGCCGCATGACCACAGCCGGAAGTCCGTCTCGTAGAGCAGCGAGTGCGGGGCGGTGTGCAGGTCGACCACGGCCGCGCGGATCCGCAGGCGCCCGAACTGCGTGTGGATGCGCAGGGCGGCGTTGTCGTACTGCGTCACGCCGTCGAGAAAGCGCGTGCCGTACGCGCCGAGCGCGAGCCCCTTCGCGATGAACCCGAGCCGCCGGCGCGGGAGCACGGAGCACAGCGACCAGCCGGTCCAGCGGTGGCGGTCGGCGGTCGGCGCGGCGCAGTAGGCCGCCACCGGGATCGGACCTTCGAAGCCCAGCTGCTCGGCCTCGCCCAGCAGGTCGGTGATGAGCTCGCGCTGGCGCGCGGTCAAAGACGGATCCGTCGTGAGCTTCGCCAGCGCGTCGCTCGAGCAGGCGACGATCATGAACGCCGACGACAGCAGGCCGTGATCGACCATCACCCATTGGGCCATCGGCAGCCCGCGGGCGCGGAACGCGAGCGCGTTCATGCTGTTGAACAGCCGCAGGAAGTCGGCCGTGCTCCAGGGGTAGGAGTCCGGCTGCAGGAACGCGAGCGGTGCGACCGGCACGCCCAGCGGACAGTGGTCGAGCTGGGTGAGGATCGTGCTGCGCGACACGAGGAAGAACTCAAAGCCCTGCGCCCGCAGCTCCTCGGCGGCGAGACGAAGCGACGTCGGCGTGCCCGCGGGGGCGGCTGTCACCGCGTCTGCGGGCGTCGTCTCGGACATCGCCTAAGCCTACGAGCCGTCGCCCCGCGGCGCCGTCCGCGGGCCTCGCGCCACCTTGTCCAGCCCGGCTCCAGAGATCGGCGCGGCGTGCCGATGGGGGTGGTGATGCCCAACCAGAGCCTCCTCGAGCACGTCAAGTCCTTCGGGAACGAGTGGTACGGGATCATCACCCTCGTCTTCATGATGCTCATCGTCTTCTTCTTGTGGAGGACCATGAAGCTCATGCCCAAGACGAAGCCCGTGCAGATCAAGCCGGACGTCAAGTCCGCGATCGGGTGGGACGAGATCGCCGGCGTCGACGACGCCAAGGACGAGCTCATCGAGGTCGTCGAGTTCCTGCGCGACCCCAAGCGCTTCGCCAAGCTCGGTGCGCGCGTGCCGAAGGGCGTGCTCCTGCACGGTCCGCCGGGCACCGGCAAGACGCTGCTGGCGAAGGCCGTGGCACACGAGTCCGGCGCGCAGTTCTTCTCGCAGTCGGCGGCGTCGTTCGTCGAGATGTTCGCGGGCCTCGGCGCCGCGCGCATCCGGCGCCTGTTTCGCGAGGCGCGCAAGCACGCTCCGGCGATCATCTTCATCGACGAGCTCGACGCCGTCGGCGGGCGGCGCATGGGCAACGACATGGGCGACCGCGAGCAGACGCTCAACCAGCTGCTCGTCGAGATGGACGGCTTCAACACGAGCGGCGACCTCGTCGTCATGGCGGCGTCGAACCTGCTCGAGAAGCTCGACCCGGCGCTGCTGCGGCCGGGGCGTTTTGACCGGCAGGTCTTCGTGTCCCCGCCGAACGTCGAGGGCCGCGAGCGCATCCTCGAGGTCCACACGCGCGACAAGCCGACCGTCGGCGTCGACCTGCGTCAGATCGCGGCGCAGACGAGCGGGCTGACCGGCGCTGACCTCGCCAACCTCTGCAACGAGGCGGCCATCCGCTGCGGGCGTCGCGGCGACACCGATCTGACCGACGAGGACTTCAACCAGGCGCTCGAGCGCGTCATCGCCGGGGTGCAATCGCGGCGGGTGCTCAACGCGCACGAGAAGCAGGTCGTCGCCTACCACGAGGCCGGCCACGCGCTGTGCGCCGAGCTCTTGCCCGGCGTCGACCGCGTCCACAAGGTCTCGATCGTCCCGCGCGGCAAGGCGCTCGGGTTCACGCTCAACCTGCCCGAGGAGGACCGCTACCTCAAGACGCGCGAGGAGCTCATCGACCACATGACGGTCCTGCTCGGTGGCCGCGTCGCGGAGCAGCTCGTCTTCGGCGAGGTGACGACCGGCGCCGCCGACGACCTCC
The DNA here is from genome assembly GCA_963810605.1 of uncultured Actinomycetes bacterium. Taxonomy (GTDB): domain Bacteria; phylum Actinomycetota; class Thermoleophilia; order Solirubrobacterales; family Solirubrobacteraceae; genus CADCVQ01. Next base: position 6,778 of record CAWEOF010000010.1, on the reverse strand, counting down.
AGCGCGTCGCGCTCGTGGCGCGCGCGATGGTCTACGAGTACGCGATGGGCACGCCGACCGCGGCGCAGCGCGCCGTTGCGACGGGTCCCGGCGCGGAGGACTCCGAGCAGTTTCGCCGCGTGCGCGACGAGGAGCAGCAGCACCTCGCCTTCGAGGCGCAGCGCGCGGCGCAGGAGATCATCAGCGGCCAGCGCGGCAAGCTCGACGAGCTCGCGGAGGAGCTGCTCGCGCGCGAGGTGCTCGAGCGCGAGGCCATCGACCGGATCATGGACGGCGTCCCGCGGATGGAGCGCCGGGCCGGCATCGCCGGGCTGCGCGTCGTCGCGGCGAGCGCCCTGGAGGACAAGGCTGACCGGCGCGGCGCGCGGAGCACGCCCAAGCCGCCGGCGCTGTGAGGAAGGTGAGGTCCGGCGCCGCGACGGCTGGCCGCGGCGCCTCCCTCGCATAGCCCGTGGCTACCAGACGAAACCGCCCGTGGTGTCGTCGGCCGCGCGCGCGTGTCCGGCCACCTCGTCGGTGCCGTCCAGCTTGCCCTTCACGGCGACGAGCGTGTCGACCTCGTCGTCGCTGAGGAGTCCGACCGCCTCAGCCTGATCGTCGCTGATCGTCATGCCTGCGCCACGCAACTTGTCCAGGTTGGACATGCATGCCTCCTTGTGGGATTGCGGCCGGACGATCGGCGTCCGGCCATTGCTCTTCGTTGCGCCGGCCCTGACGGCCGGCACGGCGGCGACGACCTGCTCGCTGCCGGACGAAGCTTGAGGGGGCGACGGGCCCCCGGGGTCGCTCGCCGCGCCGGCCACCTCGGCGACGGCCTGAAGGTCCACGCCGATGCCCACCGGCACGCGCGCCGCGACGAGCGCGACGCCGAGGAGCGCGAGCGCACAGCCCGCCGTGGTGAAGACGAACCCGACGCTCTGCCACTCGGCGAGCGCGGCGCCGGCGATCGGCGCGAACATCTGAAATCCGGTCGGCAGCGAGCTCGCGCATGTGCTGACGCGCCCCATGAGCTCGGGCGGCGTCTCCTTCTGGATGATCGTCGGGGACGCGACGAGGATCCCCGCGGACGCGACCCCGACGACCATGAGCAGCGGGGTCCAGATCCACGGCGGCGGGGCGAGATCCGCGACGAGCGCCGCTCCGACGACCGCCACGCAGCAGCCGACGACGAGCGTGCCGCCGCCGAGCAGGATGAACGGGTTGACCGCGCCGCCGTAGCGCCCGACGGCGATCGTCCCGAGCACGCCGCCGGCCCCGATGCCGGCGATCGCCAGCCCGAACAGCGCCTTGCTGACACCGAGCTGCTGAAAGGCCAGCGGCGACAGCGTGTCGAAGCAGAAGAGCAGGAAGATCGTCGCGCCGAAGCCGACGATGCACAGCACCAGGGCCCGCCGCCCGGCGATGTACCGCAACCCTTCGCGCAGCTCGGCCCAGTAGCCGCCCTCCTCCTCCTCGTCGCTCGCGTCACGGCCCTTGAGCGCGGCTCGCGGGTCGTCGATGGGGCGCATCCGAGCCAGGATCGCGGCGGACAGCAGGAACGTCGCGGCGTCCACGCCGAAGGCGACGCGCGGGCTCGTGACGGCGACCAGCAGGCCGCCGATGGCCGGCCCGATGACCTTCGTCGACTGCGTCACGAGCTGCGAGAGGGCGTTGGCCTGGTGCAGCTCCGACTCCGGGACGAGCATCCGGATCGTCGACTGCTGGCTCGGGCCGAAGAACGTCGCGACGCACGTCTTCAGGAAGACGAGGACGAGCAGGACGGGGAGGTTCGGCACGACGATGAGGCACGCGACGATCGCGGCGCGCAGCAGATCCGAGCCGATGAGCACCCGCTTCTTCGGCCAGCGGTCGACGAGCACGCCCGAGAGCGGCGCGATGAAGATCCACGGGACGGCGAGCGCGATCGACAGCGCCGCGAGCGCGGACGCGCCCATCTCCCACACGTAGGCGATGAGGACCGCCAGCGCGATGAAGTCCAGCCAGTCGCCGAGGTTGGACACGACCTGGCCGGAGAACAGCAGCCGGTACTCGCGCAGTCGCAGCGGAGCCGACATGCCCGACCCGCGTTTCACGCCGCGCTCAACGCCTCGCGGGACGCCAGCGACGTCCGGATCTCGGCGAACACGTCGACGGCGGCCTGGATCGTGTGCAGCCCGGCGATGCCCATGAGCTGCTCGTGCGCCGCGGTCAGGGGCAGCCGGTCGATGAGCTCGTAGAGCTCGCGCTTGTGCTTGATGTCGAGCCGTTCGTGGCGGCGGATCGCGCGGAACGCCTCGCGCGGGTGTCCGGTGAGCTCCTGCAGGCGGTCCGCGAAGCCGACGGGCGGCGAGTAGCCCTCGACGACGCCCATGTGCCCGAGCAGCGAGACCGGGTGCGCGTGGCGCAGCCAGTAGTACTGCGCGCCGACCAGCGTGGCGACCCGCGGCGAGGGGGTCCGCGTCAGCGCCGCGCCACGATCGCCCCCGAGCGCCTCGAGATCCTCGAGCAGCCAGATGTCGTGGCCGGCCTCTTCAGGGCCGTGGTGCTCGAAGTACGCCACGAGCGCGGCGGCGACCTCGTCGCCGGGCGCGAGCTGGCGCGCGCTGACGCAGGCGGCGTCGATGAGGTGCGCCGCCGAGCGGACGACGCCGTGCCAGATCGTGAGGTACATCGGGTACAGCTCGCGGACGCGCTCGTCGCTCCAGATCGCCGCCGTGGCCTGTGCGACGGCCGGGTAGGCCAGGTCGAGCTTTGACCGCAGCCGGTGCGACGCGGTCATGACGCCACGCGGGCGTTCGCCGCGGGCGCCACGAGCACCGCGCTGATCGCCGCGACGAGCGGGTCCGGCGCCGCGTCGTCCGCGGTGCGATCGAACAGCTTCCAGCAGAGGTCGCAGATGCTTGTGAAGGGCTCGTCGGCGAGGTCGGCGAAGCGCGGGTGCTGCGTGAGCGCGCCGGGTCCGACCCCGCCGATCGCGCGGAGCATCGGGTCGTTGTGAAACGCGCTCATCTGCGCGGTCAGCTCCTCGCGGGTGCGCGCCGTGCGCCGCAGCGCCTTCGGACCCCAGCCCATGATCACGCTCTCGTTGCAGCATGCGGTGACGACGCCGTCGTAGCGGAGCATCGGCGAGGCGACCATCGTGCACGGGGCGAAGCTGTGACCCGGCTGGTGCTTCGTTCGCATGAAGACGTCCGCCCCGCGGCCGGCCGTCAGCGGCGTGAGCGGGCGCAGCTCCGCGAAGTCCTCCCAGCCATCGCCGAACGCGGCCCGCAGGAGGTCGCGAGCACGGTCGACCATGCCGTCGACGTCCAGCACCTGCACGACGATCCAGGCGCCGGCGCGCTGGATCGCGCGAGCCGCGTTGACGTAGTGCCCGTCCCCGACGCCCGCTTGATGAAACGCGTCGGTGCTGAGGAACACCGTCGTGCAGCGCTGAAGGACGTCCGCGATCCAGGCCGGCGGGTCGGGCCGCTTCGCCCAGACCCCGCTCGTGTAGACGACGAGGTCCTTGCCCTCCTCGGTGATGCGCCGCGCGGCGAGCGACAGGCCGCGCCGCTCGACGAACGGCTCGCCGCCCGAGATGCCGATGACGTCGTCGTCCTGCGCTACGAGCCACTCGACGATCTCCCCGAACAGCTCGAAGTCCGTGATCGTCGGGCTGTCGCGCCGCGAGTCGACCGAGCAGTGCGCGCAGCCGACCGGGCAGCGGTCGGTGATGAACAGCAGCGTCGAGCGCCCGCGCTCGTGGCGGATGTCCTCGATCTCCTGCCAGCCGAGGTGCGTCACGACGCCGCTCCCACGGGTGCGCCGAGCGTGATGAGGTGGGCGTACTCGGCCATCCCGAAGCGGCGGATGAACCCCTGTCCGCCGGCGTGGCGCTGCAGCGCGAAGACCTGCTCCTCGACGAACGCTCCCGTGCCCTGCATGTAGGCGTCGACGCGGTCGGTCAGGCCGGGGTCGTCGGAGAGCTGCCGGCACGTCAGGCAGTACCCGTCGCAGCTGATCGTCCCGCTGCCGTGGCGCGCCTCGAGGTATTCGGGGCCGAACGTTCTGATCGCGCGAAGCAGGCTCGACGTCAGCGTGCGCGCCTTGATCTCGGCCCAGCCGTCGACATCGACGTGGCCGAGGCGCAGGTGCGCCGGTGCGGGGCCGTCGACGACGTCGTCGTTGCCGCACGCGACGACCGTGCCGTCGTACGCGACGAGCGGCCAAGCGGCGAGCGTGCAGGGGTTCGGATCCTGCGTCGCTCGCGTGGACGCGTCCTCCTCGTCGAGCCACTCGGCCGCCCTGCCGCGCGGCTTGACGCCGTTGACGAGCATCGGCACGCGACCGTCGAAGCGCTCGCGGATCTCCTCGGTGCGCTCGGCGAGGTACGGGTCGTCGGCATCCAGGCCGACGATGTGCATGCTCACGTCCTTGCCGTCGGCGAGCAGCGTGTCGAGGGCGCGGTAGACGTCGGCGCGCTCGACCTCGCGCTCGTGGAAGGTGTCGAGGCTGCACGAGAAGTGGTCGAGCGCGTCGATCGCGCGCTTGATCGGCGGCGGGATGCGGCGGTCCTTGGCCCAGAACATGCCCGACAGCGCCGCGGTCTTGCAGCCGACGTCGGCGGCGCGCTCGGCGAGCTCCAGGACGAGCTTCGGGCGCAGGAACGCCTCGCCGCCGGAGATCGCAAGCGCCTCGGGGTGGTGCTCGACGGTGAACGTGTCGACGAAGCGCCGGTACATGTCCGCCGGGGCCTCCTCGCTCGTGAACGTCGAGTTGGTCGCGCAGTGCGCGCAGCTCAGCGGGCAGCGACGCGTGAGCGCCAGTGAGATGCCTGCGGCGGGAATCGACCGCAGGGCGAGGTAGTCGACGAGGTGCAGGGGGACCTCCTGTGCCTTCGCTTATGGGGTGTTTCCGCGATCCACGCAGGCCCTGAGAGCGGTCTTCGGGGAGCTGCTCCGGCCGGCGTTTCGGAGTCTTCCACGCGCCTTTGCGCGGTACCACTGGACCATTGACCAGTCAGCCAGCCGGCACCGTGGCCAGCCTCCCCCGCGTTCCTGGACGATCGTCCAGTCAGCCGGCCATGAGCGTGTCCAGCGCCTCCAGAAGCTGCGTCGCGGCGGCGCGCTTTTCGCCCTGCAGCGCGTCGATCGTCGCCGCGAGGCGAGCGACGACGGCACCGTCGCCGTGGCCGTCCTCGAGCATCCGCTTCGCCCGCCGTCCCGCGCGCACGACGGAGATCGCGATCGACGCCTGGCTCGCGAAGCTCCCGAGCAGGTCCATCTCCTCGACGCTCGAGAACGACCGCTCGCGGCGGTCGAGGACGTTGAGCACGCCGAGCGCCTCCTCGTCGTGCAGCAGCGGGACGGACATCATGTGCTTCGGGACGTAGCCGAGGCGCTCGGCGCCCTCGCGATCGAAGCGCGGGTCGCGCGTGACGTCGTCGATGATCATCGGCTCCTGCGAGGAGAGGACCCAGCCCATGATCCCGCTCGCCGCGGAGACGCGGCGCCCGACGAGCGGCGCCTGCCCCTCGCCCGCAGCGGCCTCGAAGACGAGCTCGTGCGCGTCGACGTCGTAGATGAGGATCGACGCGGCGCGGGCGGCGAAGATCCGCGCCGCCACCTCGACGATCGACTGCAGCAGCGCGCGGTACGCGGCATCGGAACCGATGATCCCGGCCGCGACCGTCGGGCCGAACCCCCCCGGTGGTGTGCTCATGGCGTGCTCCTGACGTTGCCGGCCGTGGCGCGCAGGAGGCTCTTGACCTCAAACGGCGTCAGGCCGGGGTGCTTGGAAAGGATGAGGGCGGCGAGCCCCGCGATGTGCGGGGTCGCGAAGCTGTTGCCGGTGGCGCGGATCGTCGCATGCCCGAGCCAGGCGAGCTCGACCTCCACGCCGCAGGCGAGGAACTCGACGGGCGGCTTGGGGTTCGCGTAGAACTCGAACGGGTCGGTGCCCGAGTGGCTGCCGACCGACACGACGGCGGGGAAGCGCCACGGGTAGCTCACGACCGGCATGTTGTGCGCCGCCGCGACGATGAGCGAGCTCTGGAAGTACGCGGCGTCCGCGAGCTCGCGCAGTTGCTCGACGAAGCTCGTCTTCGAGATGGAGAGGCTGAGGTTGATGACGTCATAGCCCTCGTCCACCGCCCATCTCAGGCCGGCGAGGAGGACCGCGCCGCGCCCGGTGAGCTTGCGCCCGAGCGTCCGTACGCTGCACAGCTCGCACTTGGGCGCGAACGTGCGGATGAGGCCGGCACACGCGGTGCCGTGGCCGTACAGGTCGCCCTCCTCGTCGTCGGCCATGCGCGGCTCGCCATCCTCGCCGAGCTCGAAGTACACGGCGCGCTGCACCCCCCCGACCGCCGGATGCGACCCGTCGATCCCGCTGTCGATGACGCACACCCGCACGCCCTCACCGGTCGCCCCGCCCCACGCCCACTCGCGCGCGTCGGTGAGCGGGAAGGGCGAGCGGTGGGTCGCCCTCAGCGCCGATTCGCGGTCAAGGCTCCACGCGGGGAGGTCGAGGTCGGGGCCGTCGTGTCCCGCCGCGGGCGCCATGAGGCGATCGTAGTCGCGGCTGCCGCACCGAGGTGGTCGTCTTGCGCGTGCCTCGGTCCGCGTCCGCCGACAACCCAACCGATGCGCGGCGGCTCAATCGAGACCGGCTCGCAGCCGATCTCCACATACCGCCCCGACGGCCTCTGACCACCGCTCCGACCCACGACCGCGCAGCGCCAGCGCCGAGCTGACGTTCGCTCGTAGCGACACGCATCAGCGCAGCGTCCGCGAACACCGGTAAGGGTGACGTTGGC
>CAWEOF010000009.1:0-19317 GCA_963810605.1 uncultured Actinomycetes bacterium | reverse complement strand
TGCGCCCGACCGCGCGATCGGCGTACACATGCGCCATGAACGGGCCGGAGTCAAAGCCGTGGCGATGGCCGATCCGCGTCCCCTCGGATACGCAGGCGCCCGCCCGCGACGCGAGCGAAAGCGCGGCGAAGCGCCATGCGCGCGGCGAGCTGCGCGGCAGCTCGGCGCGCAGCGCCTCGAAGCGGCTGGCGGCCAGGTCGGGCTTAGCCGACATAGAGGCCCGTCTCGACCAGCTCGCGCAGCCGGTAGAGCTCGTGCGCGTCGAACGCCGCGCTGTGCGGCTGTGACATGATCGCGGCGAGGCGCTGGCGAGCGAGGTCGTTGTCGGCGGAGACCGTGGCGATCGTCTCCGCGTCCTCGCCCTCGGCCCCGGCGGCGTAGGTCTCCAGCAGCTGGCCGAAGTGATCCAGCGACCCGGCCGCGTACGCGACGAGCTCGTCGAAGTCGTCGATGATCTCGATGCGCTCGTAGATCGCCTCGCCCTCCGGCGGAGCGACGTACGCGTCGGGGTCGACGCCATGGGCAAGCGCGCGCGCCCGGAAGAGGTTCATGTGGCGCGCGTTGGAGGCGACGAGCTCGGCCAGCAGCTGCTTGGCGAGCGGATCGCAGGTCAGCGGTACGCGCACCGAGAAGAGGTCGACCCAGCGGCGCATGCCGTAGGCGTGGCGCGCGAAGACCTTCCCGATCCGGCGCGGGTCGTCTCCGAGCACCCAGAGCAGCTCGTCGCGGTTGTCAAGCATCGGCGCGGGGTGCGTTCAGGACGACGGGCACGTAGGACACCTCGATGTCGGGGGCAAGCATGTTCGAGACCCAGCAGAACGGCTTGGCGCGTTCGACGAGGCCCGCAAGGTCGTGGTCGCCGGCGACCGCCTCCACCTGCACGCGCACGCGGCCGTAGCGCAGCTCGCGGCCGATGCGCTCGGCGTCGACGCTCACGCGCAGGTCCACGAGCTCGATGTCGCGCTTGGACGCGACATGGGCGACGGCGAGGCAGAAGCAGCTCGACAGCGCCGCGAAGATCAGCTCGGTCGGCATCATGCCGCGATCCCGGCCGCCGGCAGCGAGCGGCTCGTCGGCGATGAGCTCGTGCTGGCGCGCGGTCACGACGGCCGACAACGGGCCGTCCAGGCGCGCCTGCACATGACGCGACTCGCCCATCAGAGCGCGCCGATCGGATCGGCCTGAAACGAGCGGTAGGCGTCCTCGTGGATGGCGGCCGCCGCGTCCCAGCCGTAGGCGTCGACGACCGCGCGGCCGCCGGCGACAAGCCGTTCGCGCAGCGCGCGATCGCGCGCGAGGCGCACGAGCGACCCGCCCAGCGCGTTGCCGTCGCCGGCAGGCGACAGCAACGCGCTCTCCCCGTGGGACAGGAAGGTCAGAAAGACGTCGATCTCCGAGGCGACCACGGGCAGCCCGGCGGCGAGCGCCTCGAGCGCGACGAGGCCGAAGCCCTCCTTCGTGGAGGGAAACGCGAACAGGTCGGCGGCGCGGTAGTGGCGCTCGAGCTCGGCCGGGGTCACCGTGCCGACGACGCGCACGTGCTCGCTGACGGCGAGCTCGCGGGCGCGCGCGGCGAAGCGGTCGATCTCGTCGCGGTAGTCAAACAAGGTCGCGCCGCCGACGATGAGCAGCAGCGGGTCGAGCTCCGGGACCTGCGCGCGCAGGTCCGCGAAGCCCTCCAGCAGCGTCAGCGATCCCTTGCGCGGCTCGATGCCGCCGACCGTCAGCACGCACAGGCGGTCGCCGAGCCCCAGCGTGTCACGGTCGGCCGCGCGCTCGGCGGCGTCGTGCGGCGTGCGGAAGCGGTCGCAGTCGACGCCGTTTCGCACGAGGCGAGCCCGGACGCCGAACTCGTCCTCGAGCCGTTCGATCCACGGGTGCGAGACGCACAGCACGAGGTCCGGCGCGAGGATCGAGTGGTCCTGGCACGCGATGAGCGACGGCGAGATGAAGTCGTCGACGTGATGCACCGTGCGGACGACATGCTCGATCGCGCCCTCGTCGCGCAGGTCGAGCGCCGCGTTTGCCGAGATGCAGTCCTGCGCGTGGACGATGTCGAAGCCGCCGTAGGACAGCAGCGGTCGCAGACCCTCGCGGTATGCCGCGACCATCGCGAGGATGCGCTCGTCGAAGGCGTCCGCGGTCGGGACGTGCTCGACGAGCCGCGTCCGCACCGGCGTCTCGCGAAAGAAGGCCTCCCCGGGTCTCGCCAGCGCGGAGACGCAGACCTCGTGCCCGCGACACGCGAGCGCCTCCGCCACCGCGAGCGTGTGCTCCACGCCGCCGCGCGGCTTGACCGAGTACGTGAGCATCGCGATCTTCATGCCGCGACCTCGGCGGGCGCGATGGCCCGCAGGGCCAGCCGCGCGGCGGCGGCGTTGGAGGGCGCGACGATCGCGCCCGCGTCGCGCAGGATCTGCGTCTGGCGGACGGCATCCTGGGGATCGCCGTTGGTCCCGCAGACGCGGGCGAGCACGACCGCGTTCCGCGCGACCGCGGCGATCGCCTCCGACAGGCCCGACGCCGGGTCTGCGTGCCCGCCGTGACCGAGCACGACGTCCAGCAGCACGCATCCGACGCCGTCGTCGCGCGCGGCATCTTCGAGAAAGCCCAAGCGCACGTCGAGGTCGACCATGGGATGCGGCCGACCCTGCGTGTACTCCTCCTCGCCGAGGTCGAGCACGGCGTGGCCGCCGTCGCGCTCGTCGGGACCGTGCCCGACGTTGCCCTCCAGCGGGCCGAGCTGCGGCTCGAGCAGCGTGACGGCCTCGTGCGCCAGCGAGCCGCCGGAGAACAGGCCGAGCAGGCGCCTTCCCGCGGAGCGCTCGCGCGCGGCGTCGACCGCGGCCTCGAGCTCGGCGAGATCCTCGGCGCCGGTGCCGGCCGCGGCGCGCGCCGCGGCCTCGAGCGTGTCGTAGATCTCAAACGGCGCCTCGTCGCCGTTCCAGCCGACGAACGCGGCGACGACCCGCTTGCCCTCGGGCAGGTCGTCCGCCAGCGACGCGACGACCTCCGGGGCCGGCGGCTTGGAGACGAGCAGCAGGGTCTCGGTCTCGTCGTCGGCGGCGAGCATGTGCATCGCCTGGCGGAACATGATCCCGCCGACGTCGGCCGACAGGTCGCGCCCGCCGACGCCGACGATCTGCGAGACGCCGACGCCCGCGGCGTCCAGCAGGCAGGCCGACTCCTGCGCACCTGTGCCGGCCGCGGCGACGATGCCGACCGAGCCCGCGGTGACGACGTTCGCGAAGCCGAGGCCGACGTTCGCGAGCATCGCCGTCCCGCAGCCGGGCCCCATGACGAGCAGCCCGAGCTGCGCGCCGCGCTGCTTGAGCTCGACCTCGTCCGACAGCGAGACGTGGTCGGAGAACAGGAAGACGTGCATGCCGGCGCTCAGCGCGCGATGCGCCTCGAGCGTCGCGTACTCGCCTGCGACCGAGATGAGCGCGACGTTGGGATCGTCGAGCCGGCGGCGCGCGGAGACGAGCGAGCGCGGTGGCTCGCGGTCGGTCTTCGCGCCGCCTCGGCCAGAGGCGTCACCGCCGCCGCTGGACAGCTCCTGCTCGGCTGCCGCCAGGGTCGCCGCGGCCGTCTGCGCGCTGTCGGCGTCGACGGCGACGACGAGATCGGACGGGCCGGCCTGCGCCTGGACGCCGCGGGCCGCGAGCGCCTCGAGGTTGGCGGCGGTGCCCATCCCCATCTCGCAGCCGTCGACGCCGTCGCGGCCGCGCAGCCCGCGGGCGATACCCATGAGCTTGACGCTGTCCGCGTAGCGGTTGGCGATGACCTTCACATGCCAGCTCACAGCAGCACGGCTTCCTTCTCGGCCTGGATCCAGGTGCCGCTCTCGCCGCGGATCGCCGCCAGCAGCGACTCGGCGTCCGTGATGATCGCGGCGTGCCCGCCGCCCGTGGCAAAGCGCTCGGCGGACTCGACCTTCGGCCCCATGCTGCCCGGAGGAAACTCGCCCGCCTCCAGCCGGCGACGCGTCTCGGCCGCGCTCATGTGGTGCAGCGGACGCGCCCAGCGCGTGCCGAAGTCCTCAACGACGCAGGGGACGGCCGTCAGCAGCACGAGGATGTCGAAGCCGAGCGCGATGCCGAGCTCCGCCGAGCAGCGGTCCTTGTCGATGACCGCGGCCATGCCTGACAGCGCCCCGCCGCGCGTCGAGACGGGGATGCCTCCGCCGCCGCCCGCGATCACGATCTCGCCGCTCTCGGCGAGCACGCGGATCGCGTCGAGCTCGAGGATCTCGACGGGCCTGGGGCTGGCGACCATGCAGCGCCAGCCGCGCCCGGAGTCCTCGCCGACGACCCAGCCGCGCTCGCGCGACAGCCGCCGGGCGTCCTCCTCGCTGTAGAACGGGCCGACCGGCTTGGTCGGGTGCTCGAACGCCGGATCGTCGTCGTCGACGCGCACGCGGGTCAGGATCGTCGCGGTCTGCGCTGTGGGATCGATCTCCGCGATGCTCGTCTGCAGCAGGTAGCCGAGCTCGCCCTGCGTCATCGCGCCGAGCGCGTGCAGCGGCAGTCCGGGAACCTGCGGCTCGCCCATCGCGTGCTGCAGCATGAGCGTGCCGACCTGCGGTCCGTTGCCGTGCGTCAGCACGACCTGATGGCCCTCCCGGCGAAGCGCGACGACGGCCTCCGTCACCGGCCGCGCGCTGTCGAGCTGGTCGGCCCACGTACCGCGCTGGTTCTCCTTCAGCAGGGCGTTTCCCCCCACCGCGATCACGATGCGCATGGCGCTGTCAGTCAACTCCTCTCACCATGAACCAGAGCGCGCGTGCCGGCCGCTCCGAGGGGTTTTCCCACATGTGTGGCCTGTCGGTTCGAAAGTGGATCGAGTCGCCCTTGGCAAGGTGGACCGGCTTGCCGTCGACGGTGAAGCACATGGCGCCCTCGAGCACGTAGATGAGCTCCTCGCCCGGGTGGCGCATCGGGTCGGGGCCGCTGTTGGCCCGCGGCTCGATGACGGCCTCGGCGCCGGCCAGCCGGTAGCGGCCGTAGCGCCCGGAGACGTTGTCGAGCGCGATCCCGGTCTTCGACGTGTACAGCCGAGCGCGCTCGTCGCCGCGCACGACGATCGCCGACGGGACCTCGACGTCCTCGTCGATGAACGAGCTCACGCTCGTGCCGAGCGCGGCGGCGACCTTCATGAGCGTCGCGATCGTCGGCGTCATGCCGCTCTTCTCGATCTTGTGCACGGAGGCCGTCGACACGCCGGCGCGGCGGGCCAGCTCGGCGAGCGACCAGCCGCGCTCGGCGCGGGCCGCCGCGAGCTTCGCGCCGAGCGCGGAAACGGTCCGCTCGATGTCCGGGAGCGACAGCGGAGCGATGTTGCGCGCCGGCTGGCCTTCCAAGAGGTGATCGGGGTTCGTGGTCACGACGTGTCGGATAGTACACGTCCGCTCGCATGGCGCAAGCTCGCCGTAACGCGCCCGAAACATTGGGGGTTCGTCGCGTTCTCGGCGGTTCGCACTTGACGCGCGGCGCCTGTCGCGGTAGGAATCCGTACACAATGCGATAAGGGTTCCGGGGACACTGGGCCCGCCCGGCTGCGATGCCGGATCTACCTACGGGGAGGGCCGTAATGGCCGACTTGACTGAGCCGGGAACCGAGCTGTTCAACACCGAGGAGAAGCTGTTCGAGGACATCAAGGCCGAGCCCGGCGAGACGGCGTTCACGTTCATGCACACGGTGCCCTACGAGGGCTCCGTCGGCCTCGTCAACCTGCTCACGACGACGCGCGTCCTGCGCAAGGGATTCGACACGAGCCTCATCCTCTACGGCCCCGGCATCCTCATGGCCTCGGGTACTCGCGGCTTCCCGAAGGTCGGCGACGAGGCCTTCCCCGGCCACATGGCGATCAACAACCAGATCGCGAAGTTCATGGAGGAGGGCGGCAAGGTCTACGCCTGCCGCTTCGCGGCCGGCGCGCTGTACGGCTTCCCCGAGGCGAACTTCATGCCCGGCGTCAAGCCGTTTCACCCGCTCGACGTGCTCGACGCGGCGCTGACGGCGTTCCGCCAGAAGTCCTTCCAGCTCAACACCTGGACCCTGTAGGACCATGCTCGTGCTGGACCGGGACGGAGCGGTTGCGGCGTGGCGACGTGCCGAGGGGCGCATCTACCCCGCGGTGATGATGAACGCCACGCTGTACCAGGAGTACGTGGCGGTCGTGCAAGGGATCGCCGCGGAGCTCGGCGACGTCCGCAGCGAGGACGACCTCGTCGTGGCGTGGCACGAGCGCCGCGACCTCGTTCGGATGGTGATCGATCGCCTCGGCCCGTCGATGGCTCAGCTCATGGATCGCGAGGCGGTGCGCGACGCGGCGTTCTGCCATCGCCACCGCGAGATCACGCGCGAGCAGGGCAAGGAGCTCGCCGCCCGGCGGCTCGAGGACGCCAAGCGCACCGGTGCCGAGTGGGTGACGTTGTTCGACGACGTCACGCCGCTCGGCGCCCAGCGCCTGGAGATGCACGTCCGCAGCGGGCGGGCGCTGCACACGAGCGCGGACCTGCCGCTGGACGGCACGCATCCGACGTGGGAGATCGAGGTCGTCCAGCTCGATCCCAGCGACGGCGTCTGGCTGCTGGACAAGCCCCCGCTGCTTCAGACCCAGAAATTCGACCGTCAAGACGAATGGGAGGCGCGCGTCAAGCAGGCCCGATCCTCCTTCGGAGGTGACCTGTAGTGACGACCCACCCGAAGAAGATCATCGACGCGCACTGCCATATCGGCGAGATCCCGCCGTGGAAGTTCTACGACCTCGAGCACCCGGTCAAGCCGACGGTCTACGACTACAAGGACACGAAGGCGTTCGTGAAGAACCACATGGACGAGTTCAAGGTCGAGCGGGCGCTCATCATGTCCAACTACGGGGTGCCGATCCACGAGCTGTCCTTCGATCTCAACGAGGTCGTGCTGGAGGCCTCGACGTCCAACGACCGCATCCTGGGCGCGATCTGGGTGTCGTTTCTGCCGCGCAACGCCGAGATGACCCGCAAGGCGCTGAAGCACGCCGCGGAGTCGAGCGTCGTCGCGCTGAAGACGACCTTCCTGCTCGGCGGGAACCCCGATCCGGGTACGTGGGACGAGGAGACGGCTGCGATCGCCGACGAGTGCTTTGACATCTGCGAGAAGCACGACCTCGTCTTTCACTTCCACACGAGCCCGGGCGGCAACTCGGACTTCGGCAACTTCATCCCGCTCGTCGAGAAGTACGGCAAGCGCTGCAAGATCTACCTCGTCCACATGGGCGGCGGCGTCTCGGGCCACATCAAGCTCGTGCCGAAGTTCCTGAAGTGGGTGGAGGAGGGCTACAAGGTCTACACGGACACCTCGTGGGCCGTCGGGTTCGGCGTGCGCTGGATGCTGACCGAGATCGAGCGCACCGGCGTGGGCGGTGACCGCGTGTTCTTCGGCTCCGACGAGCCGTGGTCGGACTTCGACTCGGAGTACTGGAAGATCAACGGCGTTCGCGGGATCTCCCAGGAGCTCAAGGACAACGTCTTCTGGCGCAACTTCGAGAACCTCTATGACAACCGCGGCTGACGAGCGCGCAGGCGCCGCGACGCTGTCGCTCGACGACCGCAGGCTGCTCGTCGAGCTGCAGTCCTTCGGCGTCCGCGTCGTCGGCGGCGACGGCGCGCTCTCACGGCGCGGGGGCGCCGGACCGTCCGACGCGCTGTTCATGTACGTCCGCGGCCTGCCGCTGACCGTGCCCCAGCACGCCGAGTACGTCACCGGGTCGCCGTACACGCTGCGCCTCGACGGCGCGAAGCCGTCGCTGTACCGCGAGGAGCAGCTCGTCGGCGTCGTCGGGCTGCCGCCACGGCCGAAGATCTACGACATGCAGACGGCGGACGGGATCCCGTACTGGAAGATCGCGCTGCTGCATCTCGACTCGATCGCCTCGACCGTCGTCCAGAAGTGCATCTACTGGGACACGCCGGAGCAGTGCGGCTTCTGCGGCATCGAGCTGACGCGCGGCGAGCAGACGATCCCGGTCAAGACGCCGGCACAGCTCGCGGAGGTCTGCAGCGCTGCGCACGAGCTCGACGGGGCGGTCGACGCGACGCTGACGACGGGCTCGATCAACCGCCGCGACCGCGGCGCGCTGTACATCTCGCGCTGCGCCGCGGCCATCAAGGACGCGTGCGGCATCCCGGTGCAGGTGCAGTTCGAGCCGCCCGACGAGCTGTCGGTACTCGACGACGTGCACCGCGCGGGCGTCGACGCCGTCGGCATCCACATCGAGACGTTCGATCCCGACGTGCTCGCCCGCGTCGCCGCCGGCAAGGCGCAGTGCGGCGTCGAGGGCTACTTCCGCACCTGGGAGCGCGCCGTCGAGGTCTTCGGCCGCGGGCGGGTCACGACGTACGTGATCCTCGGCATGGGCGAGCGACCGCGAGCTGATCGAGGAGGGCTGCCGGCGAGCGATCGCGATGGGCGTCTATCCGTTCGTCGTGCCCATCCGGCCGGTGCCGGGCACGCTGCTTGAGCACACCCCGACGCCCGATCCCGACTACGTCGCCGCGATCTACCGCAGCGTGTCGGCGATGCTCGCCGAGTCCGGGCTCGACCACTCCGACGCGGCCGCCGGCTGCGCGCGTTGCCAGGCCTGCTCGGGGCTGTCGGCGTGGGAGCGCGTCTTCGACAAGGAGGCCAACGGTGGCCATCTCCCCCTCGGCGCCGTCAGCGCTTCCTGATCGCCGCGAGACGCTCGCGCTCGCCTGCGCCCTCGCGCGCGAGCCTGCTGAGCTGGAGGGCCACTTCGCCATCCGGCGGCGGGTGTTCGTCGAGGCCCAGCGGATCTTCGAGCATGACGATCGCGACGGCCGCGACGAGATTCCCGCGACGCAGCACGCCGTGGCCCTCGCGGGCGACGAGGTGGTCGGCGCAGTGCGCTTCTACCCGCTCGACCGCGACGGTCTGTGGAAGGGCGACCGGCTCGCCGTCGTGCCCGCCAAGCGCGCTTCGCAGCTCGGCGCGATGCTCGTGCGCTTCGCCGTCCGCACCGCCGGCGAGCTCGGCGGCCGGCGCATGGTCGCGCAGATCCAGGTGCCGAACGTGCACTTCTTCGAGCGGCTCGGCTGGAGCTTCGACGGCGACGCCGCGCCGATGTTCGGCGTCACCCACCAGCCGATGACGATCGACCTCGGTCGCTACCGAGCCCGGTGAGCGCGGCGATGTCGAAGTCCCAGACCGTCGCCCGGTCGGCGCCGTACTTGAGGTCGAGCCTGCGGGAGTCCTCGAACTCGCCGCAGACCTCGCAGGCAAGGCCGCGCCGCGTGAAGACCTCGCGCGCCGCGCCGGCGTGCCCGGGCGCCGCGGCGAGCAGGAAGCCGAAGCTCGGGAAGGTCCGCAGCCAGCGCTCGATCGAGACGGAGTCCGGACGCGGCAGGCGGTCGACGTCGAGCACCGCACCGCAGCCCGCCGCCTCCAGCAGCTGCAGAAGCGAGCCCGCCGCGCCGGGCATCGAGACGTCACGCGCCGCGTGGCAGAGGCCCGCCTCGGCGACCTCGACGAGCGCGTCGCCGTCCGTGCGCAAGCGCTCCGGCGCGCGGGCGCGCAGGGACGTGAAGAAGTCGTTGTCGTCGCTCGGGTACATGCCCTCGAGGCAGAACGCCGCCAGCAGGACGTCGCCGGGACGCGCGGCCGCGGCGCGCAGCGGCCGGCGCGCGACGCCGGTGCAGGTCGCCGACAGCGACGCGGCACCGCCGATCGTCAGGTGCCCGCCGACGACCTCGACGCCGAGCAGGTCGGCTGCCCACGCGAGACCTTCGAGCACGAGCTTCGCATGAGCCTCGTCGGGGCTGACGAGCATGTCGAGGATCGCGAGCGGCGTGCCGCCCATGGCGCGCACGTCGGAGACGTTCGTGACGACCGCCGAGGCGCCTGCCGCACGCGGCTGCGCCGCCACGTAGGACGGCAGGATCGCCTCGCCGCAGAGCACGATCCACTCGTCGCCCCGGGCGATGAGCGCGCCGTCGTCGCCGTCGCCGACGGGGCCGAGCCGCCGCACGATCTGCAGATCACGCTTCGCGCGCAGGGCGGGCAGATCGCGGACGGCGGCGGCGAGCTTCTCGGCGTCGGACATCGGCGCGACCCTAGCGACCGGCGCCGTGGCCCGGCGATGCGCCCAACCCGAAACGGAGGACGTTCGTGACGCTCGATCAGGCGGTGCTGCAGAAGGTGGAGGTCGTCAACATCGGGCTCGCGGCGTTCGGTGAGGCGATCCGCGACCAGGACGCGCCGGTCATCGACGTCGACTGGCGCCCGCCCGCGTCCGGCGACCCCGACGCCGTCTTCGCGCTCGAGCGAGTCTGGGGCGTCCACGGCGCCACCGTCGCGCAGGCCAACGAGCAGGTCGTCGAGCGGATGGAGGCATGCACGCCGCGCGCAGTCGGCGTCGCGACCGCCCGCGACGTCCTGCCGGTCCTGGCCGAGGGGCGCACGCTCATCCACTCAGGCCCGCCGATCGAGCCGCACCGGCTCGCCGACCCGCAGCGCCGGGCGCTCGTCGCGGCGTGCCTGTTCGAGGACTGGGCGGACGACCGCGACCGCGCCCGCGCGATGATCGAGGAGGGCGTCATCGGCCTTGCGTCCGGCAACGAGCACAACCACGTCGGCGCGATGACCGGTGTCTGCTCGCCGTCGATGCCGGTGTGGGTGGTCGAGGACGAGGCCTCCGGCGTCCGCGCCCATTCGACGTTCAACGAGGGCGCGGGCAAGACGCTGTGGTTCGGAACCGACGCCGACGAGGCGATCGAGCGGCTGCGCTTCTTCCGCGACGATCTCGGCCCGCTCATGGGTCGCCTCATCGACCGCGTGGGTCCGATCGAGATCTTCAAGCTCGCCGCGCAGGGACTGCATCAGGGCGACGAGCTGCACATGCGCAGCCAGGCGACCGGCAACCTGCTCATCCGCGACCTGCTGCCCGGCTTCGCGGCGCTCGGCGGCGAGGCCGCCGCGCGCTTCTTGTCGACGAACTGGCACTTCTTCCTCAGCCTCACGATGGCCGCGTCGAAGTGCACGCTGCTCGCCGGCTCCGGCGTTCGGGGAGCCAGCGTCGTGTCGCTGATCTCGCGCAACGGCACGGACGTCGGCGTGCAGCTCTCGTCGATGCCGGGGCGCTGGTTCATCGCCGAGTCGCCACCCGTTTCGGACGCCCTGCTGCGCGAGGGCTACGACGAGTCCGACAAGGCGAAGGACATCGGCGACTCGGCCGTGATCGAGTGCATCGGGCTCGGCGGCATGGCCGTCGGCGCCGCGCCTGCCGTCGCGGCCTTCTTCGGCGGCGACGCCGCCGACGCGATCGCGCGCACCGAGCGCATGCGCGAGATCTGCGCGGGACGCTCGACGCGCTTCACGATCCCGTCGATGGACTCCGCGCCGACGCCGGTCGGCATCGACGCGCGCCTGGTCTGCGAGCTTCAGATCGCACCGCAGATCACGACCGGCGTGCTGCACGTCTCCGACGGCGTCGGCCAGATCGGCGCCGGTGTCGCGCACCAGCCGATCGAGCCGTTTCGGGCCGCGACGATCGCGCTCGCGGCCGAGCTCGACAGGGGCGCGTGAGGGTCTCGGTGACGGCGACGACCGCGCCGAGCGCGAAGCGCGCGGCCACAATCGCGCCGGCCGCGCCGAGCGCGAAGCGCGCGGCCACGATCGCGCCGGCCGCGCCGAGCGCGAAGCGCGCGGCCACGATCGCGCCGGCCACGCCGAGCGCGAAGCGCGCGGCCACGATCGCGCCGGCCGCCCGCCGTTTCACGCGGGCGGTCGTCATCGGGCCGGGCGCGCGGCGGGCGCTCCGCGACGGCGCGAGCGGGACCGTCGAGCTGGTCTTCGGGCCTGGCGGCTACGTGCTGCTGGGCGGCCGGCGCGTGCTGCTCGCGCCCGCCCGCTCGCCGCTGGGACCGCTGTCGGTCCTCGTCTCGGGCCTCGCCCGCGGCGATCTCGCACCCGGGGACGCGGTGTCGGTCGCAGGCGGCGCGCTCGTCGCCGGCGCGCTGCGCATCGACCTCTCGGGCGCACGAGTCGCGCCGCCGCCGGTGCCTGCCGCGAGCTCGCTCGCGCCGGGCTGGCGTGCCGCGCTCGCGACCGCCATCGACGTCGTCGGGCCGGCGCCGGTCGAGCTCGCCGCGGGGCTCGACGCACTGGCCGCAGGCGACCTCGCCGGCGGCGCAGCGGCGCTCGCCGGTCGCGGCGACGGCCTGACCCCCGCCGGCGACGACGCGCTCGCGGGCTTCGCGGCGTGGCGCTGGGCGCGCGGCGCCGCGATCACCCTCCCGGCGCAGCGCTGCGCGCCGCTCGGCCGCGACTACCTGCGCTGCGCCGAGCGCGGCGAGCTGCCCGAGCCGGCGGCCGCCGTGCTCGAGGCGATCGCGGCCGGCGACGCCGGCGCCGCGGCCCGCCGCGCGTGCGGGCTGGCCGGATGGGGCGCGAGCTCCGGCGCCGCGCTGTTGTGGGGCCTGGCGGCCGGAGCGGCGGAGACGAGCGAGACCCCGGCTCGCTCGCACGCTCCGGGGTCTCGTTGAGACGGTGGGTCCGCGGTCGGCTACGAGCTGGTGCTCCCCTCCGGCGCCTCGGCGTCGATCGTCTGCGGCTGCCCGCCGCCGACGCCGATCTTGACCTTGCGCGGCTTCGCCTGCGCCGGCTTCGGGATGCGTACCGTCAGCACGCCGGTGTCGAACGCCGCCTCGACCGCGCCGGGGTCGATGCCCTCGGGCAAGCTCAGCGACCGCGCGAACACGCCGGTCGCGCGCTCGAGCCGGTAGTACCCCTCGTGGCGCTCCTCGTGCTCGGTCCTGCGCTCACCGGCGATCGTCAGGACGTTGTTCTCGAGCTCGACGTTGACGTCGCTCTCGTCGATCCCGGGCAGGTCGGCCTTCAGCACGAAGGCGTCCTTCGTCTCGACGAGATCCATCGCGGGTACCCAGCGACGGCGCGTGCCGTTCCCGTTCCCGCCGCGGGAAGCGGGGGTGTCGAAGAAGCTGGAGAAGAGGCGATTCATCTCGCCCTGAAGCGCGTCCAGCTCACCTGACGAATCCCAGCGTACGAGTGCCATGTCTGTACCTCCCAACGGTCTGATATCTACCCCCGAGAAGATACCAAACCTAAGTCCCTGTCTGTCAAGTCTGAAGATGTAGAGGCGCCGCGAACGCGCAGCCGCCCGTATTCTCCGCGATCAGCGGGCGATCAGGGCTTGCAGCAGGAGAAGCCGGCGCCCTCGAGGACGCGGTCCCAGGCTCCGCCGAGCAGTTCGAGCTCGTCGGGCGTGAAGCGATCCAAGAACAGGGCGCGGACACCGGCGAGGTGCGTCACGCGAGCGGCGGCGAGCTTCTCGCGGCCGGCCGGGGTGAGCTTGGCGAACTGGCCACGCGCGTCGTCGGAGCAGGCGACGCGCTCGATGAGGCCCTCGCGAGCGAGGCGATCGACGAGTCGGGTGAGGCCGCTGCGGCTGAGCAGGATCGACGAGGCGAGGTCGCACATGCGCATGCGCTCGTCCTCGGCGTCGGCCAGGTACATGAGGACCTCGTAGGAGCTGAGCTGGATGCCGTGGGCCGCCTCGAGCTGGGCGTCGAGCGCCTTCGCCATCGCGGCGTGGGCCCGCAGCATGCCGCGCCACGCGCGAAGCTCGGGCCCCGTCAGCAGCCGCGCCTGCGGGAGGCTCGGGGAGATCGCCATGGCCCCCACGATAGAACATGCTGGTTGCACGCACAACGAAACCCGGTCGGCCGTCCACGCCGTTCGCACGCGCCACATCCGCCATCCGTCCGCTCGTTCAAGACCCGGGTTGAGCGTGCCGATGCGAATTGTGCCTTTCGCGCCGCGAAAGGGTAACGCCGGCGGCCCGTTCCCCCGGACGGGTCGCCGAGCGTGGCGTTCGCTCAGCGCTTCGGCGTCTCGAAGTAGCCATGGTCTTGAACCCGAGCGTGATCGCCTCGCCGACGAGGATGCCGTCCCGTGTGGCGCCGGGTGGTTACCGTTGCAAGGCGTGGCACTCGAAGACCCGCATGTGGACGAGCCGGTCAAGGCGCTCGCGCTGCCGGCGCGGCGCGAGCAGTTCGAGGCGCGCGGGCGCCCGATCACCAATCCGCGTCAGACGGCGTGAGCGACGACCTCGTCCACGTCGTGCGCGAAAGCGCCGGCGAGCCCGCGGGCGCCCTCGTCCTGCTGCACGGCCGCGGCGCCGACGAGCACGACCTGCACCCGGTGCTGGACCTGCTCGACCCCGAGCGCCGGCTCGTCGGCCTCACACCGGGCGCGCCGCTGCCCGGGCCGGGCGGCCACGGGCGCTGGTGGTATCGCGTGCCGCGCGTCGGCTTCCCGGACCCGACGACGTTCCACGCGACGTACGCGCGGCTGACGGGCTTTCTGGACGGGTGGCTCGAGGAGCGCAACATCCCGTGGGAGCGCACGATCGTCGGCGGCTTCTCGATGGGCTGCGTCATGTCCTACGCGGTGAGCATCGGGCCGAGCCGCCCCTCCCCCGCCGGGATCCTCGCCATGAGCGGCTTCATCCCGACCGTCGAGCGCTGGGAGCCCGAGCTCGCCGGCCGCGCCGGCCTGCCGGCATTCATCGCGCACGGCAGCCGCGACCCCGTCATCTCCGTCGAGTTCGCCCGTGACGCCAGGGACCGGCTCGAGGTGGCCGGCCTGGACGTCGACTACCACGAGCACGGTGGCGTCCATCACATCGATCCGGCCACGGTGCCGCTCATGGAGGCCTGGGCTCGCGCGCGGATCGCGAGCTTCTAAGCTCGTCGCCCGATGGCCGAGCCCGACCACTACGAGCGGCTGCTGCAGTCGCACCTGAGCATCAACCCGCAGTCGTGGGAGGCGCTGCAGGCTCGCGGCGTCGACGAGGACACCCCGTTGCGCTTGGACTTCGAGTACACCGCGCCGGGCGAGGCCGAGGTGCGTGCGCTCATGAGCCACCTGCGCGCGGCGACGGACTACGAGCTCCAGGGCGGGGCGCGCAACCAGAAGGACGGCACGCAGCGCTGGCTCGTGCTCGGCTCGACGTCGCCGGCTACGTGGTCGCTCGACAAGCTCGACGCGTGGGTGACCGACATGAGCGCGCACGGCCGCGACCACGGGCCGGCGGTGTTCGACGGCTGGGGCGTGCAGGCGCAGGCGCCGCCGGAGCCAGCCCCCGGCTTCAAGGACGTCCTGCTGGGGGTGCTGCGCCGCAAACGCTGACGCAGCGCCTCGTGCATGTCGAGTTGTGAGCGATATCCGCTCACTTCTCGACATCGACGGCCAGGGGCACGAGGACCAGCGGGCTGCCCCGATCGCTACGTCCCGCAGAACGTCCGGTAGTCCTCCCCGAAGCCCGTCGGGGCGGGCGCGGCGTAGCGCTCCAGGCCCGGCCGCTTTTCGAACGGGTGCGCCAGCACGTCGGTCAGGCGCTGAAACGGCGCGAGGTCGCCGGCGGTCGCCGCGTCGAGCACTTCCTCGACGAGGTGGTTGCGCGGGATGTAGATCGGGTTCACGCGGTCCATGCCGTCGGCGATCACATCCGGATCGGGCTCGGCGGGCAGCCGCGCGCGCCAGCGCTCAGACCAGGCGTCGAACGCGAACGGCTCGCTGAAGAGCGATCGTGCGGGCTCGACATCGCCGCGCACCGCCCGGGACAGCGCGCGCAAGCACGACGTGAAGTCGACGCGCTGTGCACGCAGCAGTTCCAGCAGGTCGTCGACCAGCGCGGCGTTGTCTCGGTGTCCGTCTGCCAGCCCCAGCTTGGCGCGCATCCCCTCGAACCAGTAGTCGTGGTAGCGGTCTCCGAACGACTCCAGCACGGTGCCGGCCGCCGCGACGGCCGCATCCTCCTCGGCATCGATCAGAGCCAGCAGCGACTCGGCCAGCCGCGTCAGGTTCCACTGCGCGACCGGCGGCTGGTTGGCGTACGCGTAGCGCCCGCCGTGATCGATCGAGCTGAACACGGTCCCGGGATCGAAGGCGTCCATGAACGCGCACGGCCCGTAGTCGATCGTCTCGCCGGAGATCGTCATGTTGTCGGTGTTCATGACGCCGTGGATGAAGCCGACGTGCATCCAGCGGGCGATGAGCGAGGCTTGCGCGTCGACGACGGCTTCGAAGAGCGCGAGATACGGGTTGTCCGCGGTGGCCGCGCGCGGGTGGTGGCGCGCGATCGCGTAGTCGGCGAGGCGCCGCACGAGCGCCGGATCGGACTGCGCCGCGGCGTACTGGAAGGTGCCGACGCGCAGGTGGCTCGCCGCGACCCGCGCGAGCACCGCGCCGGGCAGCGGCGTCTCGCGCACGACGTCCTCGCCGGTGGCCACCACCGCGAGCGCGCGCGTCGTGGGAATGCCGAGCGCGTGCATCGCCTCGCCGATCGCGTACTCGCGCAGCATCGGGCCGACGGCGGCCTTTCCGTCGCCACCGCGCGCGAACGGCGTGCGACCCGAGCCCTTGAGGTGCAGGTCGCGACGGCACCCGTGGACGTCGATGACCTCGCCGAGCAGGAGTGCGCGGCCATCGCCGAGGCGGGGCTGATACCGACCGAACTGATGGCCGGCATACGCCTGCGCCACCGGCGAGGCGCCGTCGGGCGTGGCGTTGCCGGCAAGTGCCGCCACACCCTCGGGCGCGCTCAGCGCCTCGGCATCGCCACCGAGCTCGGCGACGAGCTGGTCGTTGAGCGCGAGCATGCGGGGCGCGGGCACCGGAGTCCCTGTCCACGCCACGAAGAGCCCCTCGAGCTCGCGAACATAGGAGTTGTCGAACTGCAGCAGCGGACGGGCAGCGACGCTCATGAGCCTCAGGCTAACGAGATGCTCCCGCGGCCCCGTCACGCGATGCTCAGCGCGACCGCGACGACCGCCGTGAACGCGAGCACCGCGAGCACCACGTTCTCGTAGCGATCGCCCCGCAACCAGCTGAAGGCGCGCCGACCCACGAGCTGGCCGGCAAGCCCTGCGAGCAGGAGCACGCCGACGGCGTGCGGCGTGGCGAACGTCCCGCTCACCAGGAGCGCAGGCAGTCCGAGCACCGCCTCCGCGAGGAAGATCGCCGCGAGCGTATCTCGCATCTGCGCAGGCTCCGCTCGCCGGGCCAGCAGGCAGAAGACGAGGGGCGGGCCGTTGAGCGAGGTCGAGATGCCGAGAGCGCCCGTCGCCGCGCCGGCGGCGGGAACGTGCCACGGCCGCGGTGTGGGGGCCGCGTCGGCGCGACGGCTGCGAATCCGCAGCGCCAGGCCCGCGAGGACCGCGAGCGCGACGGCGACCGACAGCGGCTGCTCGGGCACCTCGCGCAATGCGAGCACACCGAGCGCGATCCCCGGCAGCGACCAGGCGACAAGGGCGACCGCGTCGCGCACGAGCACCTGCGGCCGGCGCCGCTCGGTCGCGAGCGTGAGGCTGTTGAGCATGATCGCGAGGACGAACCCGGTGGTCACCGCCTCTCGCGGGCCGAACAGCGCGAAGAGGATCGGGGCGGTGACGAGCGCGAACCCGAACCCGGTCGCCGACTGCAGTGCGGCGCCGACGAAAAGCGCGAGCGCCGCGGCGGCGACGATCATGGGCGTCTGGTCCGGGCCGCGCTCGCGGCGGCGCCCGCCGCCGGTCTCCCCCCGCCGGCGGGTCTCACCGAAGCAGCGAGCGGCCGGTCATCTCCGGCGGCTGCGGGATGCCGAGCAGCTCAAGCGCCGTCGGTGCGACGTCGGCGAGGATGCCGCCCTGTGCGTCGAGCTTCGCGCCGTCGACGGTCACGACGAACGGCACCGGGTTCAGCGAGTGCGCGGTGTTCGGCGACCCGTCGGGCTCGAGCATGTGGTCGGCGTTGCCGTGGTCGGCGGTCACGATGCACGCCCCGCCCGTCCCCTGCACGGCCGCGACGACCCGCGCAAGACACGCGTCGACGGTCTCGATCGCGCTGACAGCAGCCGGGATGACGCCCGTGTGGCCGACCATGTCGGGATTGGCGAAGTTGATGACGGCGAACCGGAACTCCTCGTCGGCCCACGCGCCGGCGAACGCGTCCGTCGCCTCGACCGCGCTCATCTGCGGCTTGCGGTCGTAGGTCGGGACGTCGCGCGGCGACGGCACGAGCTCGCGCCGCTCGCCGTCCTGCGGCTGCTCCTTCCCACCACCGAAGAAGTACGTCACATGCGGGTACTTCTCGGTCTCCGCGACGTGCAGCTGGTGGCCGCCGCCGCCCGCGATGACGCTCGGCAGCGTCACGCTCGGGCGCTGGGAGACGAACGCGATCGGGTGCGCGGAGGCGGCGCCGCCGTAGTCGGTGAGCGTCGTGTAGCGGTCGATCGGCGGCGCGCCGCGACGGTCGATCCCCGGGCACTCGGGCGCCGCCAGCGCGGCGCTGAGCTCGCGCATCCGGTCGGGCCGGAAGTTGAAGGCGATAACTGCGTCGCCACGCCGGATCGTGCCCTCGCCGCCGACCGTGGTGGCCGTCACGAACTCGTCGGTCTCACCCCGGGCGTAGGCCGCGGTGGCCGCATCCGCAGCGCCCGGCACGGCGTGCTCGGCGAGCCCGTGTACGAAGAGGTCGTAGGCCGTCTGCACCCGCTCCCAGCGGTTGTCGCGGTCCATCGCGAAGAAGCGGCCGATGACGCTCGCCACGCGCGCGCGGGTCGGGCCCGTCGCGGTCGCGGCTTCGCACCATCGCGACACGGTCGCGAGGTACCCCGCCCCGCCCGTCGGGAGCGTGTCGCGCCCGTCGGTGATCGCATGGATGACGAGATCCGGCACGCCCACCCCCGCGGCCATCTGGATGAGCGATCCGAGGTGCTCGATGCTCGAGTGCACCCCGCCGTCGGAGACGAGGCCCACGAGGTGCACGCGCGGCGCGGCCCGCATCGCCGCCAGCAGCACGGCATTGCCCCCGAAGTCCGGCTGCTCGGCCGCCTCGTCGATGAGCGTGAGGTCCTGCTTGACGATCGCCCCCGCGCCGAGGTTCAGGTGACCGACCTCGGAGTTGCCCATCTGGCCGGCCGGCAGGCCGACCGCCTGGCCGCAGGCCGTCAGCGTCGTGTGCGGGTAGCGCTCCCAGAGCGCGTCGAAGACCGGCGTCGCGGCGAGCGAGACCGCGTTGCCCGGGCCCGGCTCGGCCAAGCCCCAGCCGTCGAGGATGACGAGGCAGACCGAGGGCAGGCCGCTCACTAAGACGCAACCGCCGCGGCGACGATCGCGGAGAACGTCTCGGCGTTCAGGGATGCACCGCCCACCAAAGCGCCGTCGATGTCCGGCAGCGCGAGCAGCTCGTCGGCGTTGTCGGCGTTGACCGACCCCCCGTACAGCACGCGCACCACGGCCGCGGCATCAGGCG
>CAWEOF010000008.1:0-39982 GCA_963810605.1 uncultured Actinomycetes bacterium | reverse complement strand
ACCCGCTCGTTTCCAGCGCTTTCCTCTCATGGAGCCAGCCGGGATCGAACCGGCGACCTCCTGCTTGCAAAGCAGGCGCTCTCCCATCTGAGCTATGGCCCCTCGACCGCGCAGTGTAGACGCGCGAACCGGCGCGGTTACGCCGCGCTGAGCAACTCGCCGGCCACCCGGTCGGTTGCGTCGCCGACGCCGCCGAGCAGCCTGCGCGAGAGCTGGGCGCGGCGGAAGAATAGCGGCGCGTCGTGCTCCCAGGTCGCTCCTGTGCCGCCGTGGACGGAGATCATCGCGCGGCTCGCGTAGTCCAGCGCATGGCCCGCGGCCGACCGCGCCGCGCTCGCGGCGAGCGCGAACTCCGAGCGCCCGTCCTCGTAGGCCCAGCCCGCGTAGAGCAGCAGCGAGTAGGCGTTCTCGCGCAAGCGCAGCACCTCGACGAGGCTGTGCTTGATCGCCTGGTAGGACCCGATCGCGCGGCCGAACGTGAAGCGCTCCTTCGCGTACGCGACGCTCGTCGCGAGCGCGGTCTCGACGGAGCCCAGCGACTCCGCGGCGAGCAGCGCCTGCCCCACGTACCACGCACGCGCGAGGTCGTCCGCGCCCACGCCCTCGAGCACGGAGCCCGCGACGCCGTCGAAGGACACATGGCCCAGCGCGCGGGTCGCGTCGTAGCGCATGACCTCCTCGACGGACAGGCCGCCGGCACCGCCGTCGACCGCCACGGCGACCACAGCGCCGTCGTCCGCACGCACCGCCGCCACGACGAACACCCCCGCACCGGGCGCGTCGACGACCCAGCACGCGCGGCCACGAAGCAACCCGTCCGAGCCGAGCACCGGCACGCCGGCGCGCAGCGAGCCTGACAGCGCCTCGACCGTCCAGCCATCCAGGACGTCGCCCGGCGGGCGCGCGCCCACGAAGCACGCGCGCAGCTCGCCCTCCGCCACGGCGCCCACGCGCGCATCGGCGCCCAGGTCCAGCAGCTCGGACGCGGGCAGATGGCCGAGCAACCCGACGCCCGCCAGCACGCGCCCGGCTTCGCTCATGATGAGCATCGCGTCGAACGCGCTGAGCCCCGCGCCTCCATGAGACTCGCGCACGAGCAGCCCCGACCAGCCGGCCTCGCACGCCGTCGGCCACAGGTCGGGCAGTGCGGCGGGGTCCTCCAAAGCCGCCCGCGCGGCCGCCACGGTCGCCACGCGAGACAACGCGTCCCGCGCCGCATCCCGCAGGAAGGTCTGCTCGTCCGTCAGCTCGAGGTTCATGACGCCGCCGCCGCGCGCTCCTTCGCGCGCAGCTCGGAGAACGGGATGCCCTTGTCCAGCCGCGGCTCCGGCGGCAGCCCGAGCACCCGCTCGCCGACCGTGTTGCGCAAGATCTCCTCGGTCCCGCCGGCAGACTTCAGCCCCGGCAGGTAGGACGTCATCAGCGCCCACTCGCTGTCGGCGTCCAAGGCCTCGGGGCCGAGCACGTCGGCGATGAGGTCGCCCGCCTCGATCCCCGCGCGCACCGCCGTGATCTTCGCCAGCCCCGACTCCGGCCCCGGGATCTGCCCCGTCTGCAGCGCGCTCAGCGTCCGGTAGCCGGTGAACCTCACCGCGAGCAGCTCGACGCAGACCTCGCCGATCCGCCGGCGCACCTCGGGATCGCGCCGTGCATCCTCATCGTCCGCGATCGCCCGAGCGAAGCGCTCGGCGCGAAAGCCCATCGACTCGGACGCGAGCCCGATCGACAGGCGCTCGAACATGAGCGTCGTGAGCGCGGTCCCCCACCCGCCGCCGACCGGCCCGCAGACCGCGCCGGCCTCCAAAGCGACGTCGTCGAAGAAGACCTCGTTGAACTCCGGGTCGCCGGAGATCTGGCGCAGCGGGCGGATCGTCACGCCCGGCGCATCCATCGGCACGAGGAACATCGTCAGGCCCTTGTGCTTGGGCACGTCCGGATCGGTACGCGCGAGCAGCATCCCGAACGCTGCGAAGTGGGCCTGCGTCGTCCACACCTTCTGCCCCGACAGGCGCCAGCTCCCGTCGTCCTGCCGAACAGCGCGCGACTGGATCGCCGCGAGGTCCGACCCGGCCGCGGGCTCGGAGAAGAGCTGGCACCAGACCTCGTCGGCGTGCAGCATCGGACCCAGGTAGCGCTGCTTTTGCTCGTCGGTGCCGTGGGCGATGATCGTCGGCCCCAGCATCCCGACGCCGATCCCGTCGAGGATGCCGACGACGCCCGCGCGCGAGATCTCCTGGTTGACGATCACCTGCTCGACGGGTCCGAGTCCCTGCCCCCCGGTCTCGACGGGCCATGTGACCGCCGCCAGCCCCGCCTTGGCGAGCCGCCCCTGCCAGACGCGCCGTGCCGCGATGTCGTCCTTATCGGGCGCCTCGGACGCATGCTCCTCCAGCCAACCGCGGACCTTCTCGCGATAGCGAGCCTGCTCCGGAGTGTCGTTCAAGTCCACCGTCGCGCTCCTTTGGCTGACTGGCCAGTCGGGATCGGGGACGATACAGGGCATGCGCCCGTCTCCATTCGCGTTGGCCCAGGGCGCCGCGACGGCCGTCGTGCTCGCCCGCCTGTCGCGCGGGCGCTCGCGCCGGGAGCCGCTGAAGACCGGCGGATCGCCGCCCCCGACGGTCAAGATCAGCGTCGTCATCCCCGCCCGCGACGAGGCCGAGCGGCTGGGTCCCTGCCTCGACGGCCTGCGCGAGGACCCCGACGTCGGCGAGCTCATCGTCGTGGACGACTGCTCGACCGACGCGACGGCCGAGGTCGCTCGCGCGGGCGGCGCGCGCGTGCTCGCCGGCGCGCCGCTGCCGCCCGGCTGGTGCGGCAAGCCGTGGGCGCTCGAGCAGGGCCTGCAAGCGGCGAAGGGTGAGGTCGTCGTCTTCCTCGACGCCGACGCGCGACCCCGGCCCGGGCTCGTGCGCGAGCTCGCGGCGCTCCTCGGCGAGGTCGACTTCGTCACCGCGGGCCCGCGCTTTCACTGCGCGGGGTACGGCGAGCGGCTGCTGCACCCGTCGATGGCGGTGACGATCCCCTACCGCACCGGCCCCGGCGACGCGGTCGGCTATCAGCCGCACCCCGGCCGCGCGATCGCCAACGGCCAGTGCATCGCGATGCGCCGCGACACGCTGCTCGCCGCCGGCGGCTGGGCACGCGTCAGCGCGAACATGACCGAGGACGTCGCGCTCGCACGCGCGCTGCGCGGCGACGGCCTGACGATGGCCTTCGTCGATGCCTGCGACCTGCTGGAGGTGCGCATGTACGAGTCCGCGCGCGAGACCTGGCACGGCTGGAGCCGCTCGCTCATGGCGCCCGACGCGACGACGCCGCTGCGTCAGGCCGAGAGCCTCGCGGTCCTCTGGCTGACGATGGCCCTGCCCCTGCCGCGCCTGCTCGCTCGCCGCGGATCCAAGCTCGACGTGCTGCTCGTCGCCGTCCGGCTCGCCATGCAGGCGGCGCTCGCGCGCACCTACCGCCCGCGCGGTATCCCGTTCTGGCTCGGCCCGCTCGCCGACACCGCGGTCATGACGCGGCTCACGTGGTCGGCGATTCGCCCGACGCGGGCATGGCGCGGCCGGACCTACCCGCGAGGACGAACCGCGCCCCGATGAGGCACATGAGCCCCCCCGTCGCGGCCACGTGCTCGACCGGCGACGTCGCGAGCTGCAGCAGCGGGAACGCGAACACCCCGACCCGGGCACCCAGCGCGAACCCCCCGCGCGTGAACGACAGCGCCGCGAGCAATCCGAGCGCGATCGCTCCCGCGAGCGGCGACAGGACGATCGCGCCGCCCACGAACGTCATGACGGACTTGCCGCCGCGCAGCCGCGCGAATGCCGGGAACGCGTGGCCCAGCATGGCGGCTGCGACGGCCGCATACGCGACCCAGACGTCCCCCAGCGCGAACCCCGCGAGCGCGGCGAGCGAGCCCTTCAGCGCGTCGCCGATGAACGCCGGCCACGCGCGCCCCCAGCCGAGCTGCTCGAGCGCGTTCCACGCGCCGGGGTTGCCGTCGCCCGTGCGCCGCAGGTCGACGCCGTGGCGGCGTGCCACGAGCAGCGACACCGGGACCGAGCCGAGCAGGTAGCCGACAATGCAGGCCACCGCGTAGTCCATGCCCCAGCTCGCCTCCTTTCACCTCATCCGCTATCCGCGCTCGACCGCGCCGGAGGGATTGTCGCGGATGGGTCTCGACCGTCCCGCGCTGCGGCGCACGGAGGGCCTGCGCTTCTGGCGCATGCTGGGGACCGGCCGCGGCGCGACGATGACGATGAGCGCCGACCTGCGCCGCTGGGCTCTGTTCGCGGTGTGGGAGGAGGAGGCGGCGCTTGACGCCTTCCTCGCATCCAGCCCGGTCGCGGCGCGCTGGGAGGAGCTCGCGCGCGAGCGCTGGCACGTGAAGCTCGCGTGCCTGCGCTCCAAGGGCGCCTGGGGCGGCAGCGACCCGCTCGCCGGAGCCCGCATCGCGGAGGGCGACGCCGCGGACGGACCCGTCGCGATCCTCACGCGCGCGACGATCCGCCCCGCCCGTCTCGTGCGCTTCTACCGCGCGATCGAACCTCCTGCGGCCCGGCTCGGGGAGAGCCCCGGCCTGCTCGCCTCGCTCGGTGCCGGCGAGTGGCCGCTGGCACGCCAGGCGACGTTCTCGCTGTGGCGCTCGCTCGCGGACGCCCGCGCGTACGCCTACGCCAGCCCGCAGCACCTGGACGTCGTGCGACGCACGCGCGCCGAGCGCTGGTACTCCGAGGAGCTCTTCGCCCGCTTTCGCCCGTACGACTCGACTGGCACTTGGAACGGCGCCGACCCGCTCGGGGCCGACCCGGGCGTCAGGGCGCCATCGCCGCGATGAGCCGGTCCAGCGGCGCCCAGAACGTGCTCCGCGCGGCCGCGTCCGATCGCTGCGGCGCGCGGTGGTCGTCGGCCCGGGGGTCGCGCACGATGCGCAGCGTGACCCGGGCTCGCGTCGCCGTCCGCGCGATCGTGCGGGCGGTGCGCGTCCCGACGACGCGGTCGTTCGCGCCGGCGAGGACGAGCATGCGCGTCCCGGCCGCGATGTTGCGCGCGCTCACCGCCGGGATCCGCAGTGAGATCCCGCGCAGCGACCGTCCCGGGTACGCGCTGAAGACGACCGCCGGCGCGGGCAGGCCCGCCGCGCGCGCCGACGCCGCGTAGTCGGCCGCGAGCGCGCCGCCCGCCGAGTGCCCGACGACGGCCAGCCGGCCCGGCACGACCCGCACCCGCTCGAACGCCAGGCGCAGCGCGATGAGCGTGTTCGGAAGCGGCGAGACCGTGTCGAGGAACGGCGCCTCCTGGTAGCTCGGGTAGATGACCGTCGCGCCACGCCCGACGAGGTGCGCGATCCACGGCGCGTAGAACGTGGGGTCGACGGCCAGCCAGCCGTGCAGGAAGACGACGACGGGCGCGTCCGCCCGTGGGTTCGCGGGGCGGAAGATCGTCGCGCCGCGCGGACCGCCGCCGCCGACGCGTAGCTGCACCGCGCCCGGGACGAGCGCGCGCGCGGTGGCCGCCGGCGTGCTTGTCGTGGAGCGCTCGGGTCTGGGATCGTCGCCGCCCACCGCGGCGGAAAGGAGCACGCCGAGCACGATGAGCAGGGGCACCGCGGTGATGAGCAGCAGGGCGCGGGTTCGGTTCATGGCGCCACGAAACCCCCGGCACCGGCGCGCCGCGAAGCAGCCGGGCAGGGGCGCCGCCGCGCGCGCATCACGCCGGGCCGATGAGGTCGGCGACGGTGCGGCCGCCGAGCGCGACGAGCGGCAGCCCGCCGCCCGGATGCGCGGTGCCGCCCACGCGATACAGCCCGCGGACGCCGCGCACGACCGGCCCCGGACGACCGAGCGTCCCGAGCCGGCCATGCGGTGCCGCGCCGTAGATCGCGCCGCCGACCGCGCCCGTCTGCCGTTCGAGGTCAAGCGGCGTGCGTCGCGCGCGGACGACGACCCGCGAGCCGACGCCCAGCCGCGCGACGAGCTGTCCTTCGTAGGCCTTGTAGTCGGACTCGGACTCCGACGCGCCGGCCGGCGCGTTGACGAGCACGAACCAGTTCTCGGAGTTCTCCGGCGCCTGCGACGCATCCGTCGCGCACGACGCGCTGATGTAGACCGTCGGGTCGCGGACGAGCCGCCGCGCACGGAAGACGTCGTCGAACTCCGCGTCGTAGTCGGCCGGGAACGTGATCGCGTGGTGCACGAGCCCGTCGGTCTTGCCGCGCAGGCCGAGCATCAGGGCGAATCCTGACAGCGAGCGCTCGCGCTCGGGTTGCGTCGGGCGTCCGAGCAGGCGCTCGAGCACGAGCGCGTCGCCGCCCCACACGACCGCGTCCGCCGCGACGCGGCCCTCCGCCGTGGTCACCCCGGTCACCCGCGAGCCGCCGTCGAGCAACAGCGCGTCGACGCGCGTCTCGAACCGCAGCTCCCCGCCAAGCGACCGAACGCGGCGCTCGAGCGCTTCGACGAGCCGGTAGATGCCGCCGCGCACATGCCACGCACCGAACGCGTGCTCGACCCAGCCCGCGACGGCGAGCGCGGCCGGCGCGCGCCGCGGGTCGGCGCCTGCGTAGGTCGCAAAGCGCTCGACGATCATCCGCAGCCGCGGGTCTCTCGCGTGCGCGCGCGCGAGCGTGCGAAGCGTGTGCCACGGACGCACGCGCAGGAAGTCGCGGGGGTCCGGCCTCGCCGCGCCGGCGACCGGCATCCGCGGCGGCCATGGCGGCGGACCCTCGAGGAACGCCAGCGACGCGCCCCACATCGCCGCGCAGGTGCGCATGAAGCGCGCCCAGTCGGCCCCGGCGCCGGGCGACCACGCCTCCAACGCCTCGATCGCAGCCGGCAGGTTCGCGCTCAGCTCGACGTTGCTGCCGTCGGCGAAGCTGTAGCGCGTCACCGGCTCGACGCGCACGAGCTCTGAGTCCAGCGGCGCACCCGTGTCCTCGAAGAGCTCCTCGAACACCCGCGGCATCGTCAGCAGCGACGGCCCGCTGTCGAACCGAAAGCCGCCCGACTCCCAGCGCCCGGCCTTGCCGCCCGCCGCCGCGCCCGCCTCGAGCACCGTCACGGCATGCCCGGCGGACGCCAGTCGCGCGGCCGCCGCGAGCCCGCCGATGCCCGCCCCGACGACGACGATCCTCACGGCGATCGGCGCGGGCGCGGGCGGGCGCGTCCGCATCCGTGCCCGCAGCGCCGGCACGGCGACCAGGCCCATCGCCAGGCCGCCCGCCGCCGCGACCCGCGGATGGCGCCAGATGAAGAGGTTCGCGACGACCTCGCCCACCCAGGTCCAGAGGTACAGCGCGAGTGCGCCGTCGCCGTCCTCCAGAGGGTCGTCGTCGCCGTCGATGACGGCCCAGACCGCGAACACGCCCGCGCCGGTCAGAAACCAGCCGAGGAAGTTCGACGCCGGGATGCCCTCGTAGCGCCCGCCGCCCGGCCACGACCAATAGCCCTCGCGCGCCATTCGCGGGTCGAGGAAGACGTCCCACGCCGTGAGCGCGCCCGCCGCGAGCGCCACGCGCGCAGCGCGCCGGCGCGTGACGAGCCCGGCGACGACCCACGACGGCCGCGCCATCATCGCCCACGCCGACGCGGCGAGGATCGGCACGCCGCCGACCTTGCGCCCGAGCATCGCGGAGTACGTGTAATGACCGAACGGCTTGCCGGTCGCGACCCCCGCGAGCTCGGTCGCGAAGCCGAGCGCCGCGGCGCTGCCGACGAGCGCGGATCCGCGCGCCGCGCCGCGCGCCTGGACGGCGTCGGCGGTGGAGGCGGCGAGCAGCAAGCCCACGATCGACTTCGTGCCGGCGGGGGTCCGCAGCCGGGCGATCTTGCCGTAGGCGAGCTGCGAGACGACGAGCGCGCCGAAGAGCCCTTCGAACAGCCGCTTCATGCGCGCAGCCGCGGGGCCGGCGTGCGCGCCGCCACGAGCAGCTTGCGCTTGCGCGAGACGATCGCGCGGCTCGCCGTCGCGTGGTAGCCGTCGCGCTCGATCTGGCGCAGGATCTCGCGGTACATCGCGCCCGCGGCGGAGATTGCGCGCCGCCCGTGCGGGAGCAGGCAGATCCCGGCCATGCCCTCGTCGTAGAGCGCGTCGGCGCGCGCGATCTGGTCGCGCAGGAGGGCCTCGCGCTGCGCCGGCGGCGGCACGCGACCGCCGCACAGGCGCTCGAGCGTCTCGCGCGCGAGGTACACGCGCCCGTGGCCGAGGTCCTCGTCGATGTCGCGGAGGATGTTCGTGCGCTGCATCGCCTGGCCGAGCGCGGAGGCGGCGCGCGGTGCCGCCGGGTCCGTCGAGCCGAGGAGCGCCGCCATGACGACGCCGACGGTCCCGGCGACCCGATGGCAGTAGACGTCAAGCTCGGCCTCGGTCTCGATCGGCGTCGCCTGCAGGTCGTCGCGCATGCCGAGGCAGAAGTCGATCAGCGCGGGCCGCGGCAGCGGGTGACGCTCCGCGAGGTAGGCGAGCAGCCGGGCCTCGGCCGAGCGCGCCGGCGCGCCCGCGCACCACGCTTCGACCGCCGCGATCCGCGCCGCCGCGTCCGGGTCGCCGGTGTCGACGAGGTCGTCGAGCGTGCGGAAGGCGAGGTACAGGAGGTACACGTCGTCGCGCAGCTCGCGCGGCAGCAGCCGGCAGGCGAGCGCGAACGTCCGCGCGACGCGCTTGGTCGTCGCGCGCGCCTCCGCGAGCCCTTCCGCGTCAGCTCGATGCAACAGCACGCGGCCGCCTCCTCGCGGGGTGGTCGCGGGCGATGAGGCCCGCCGTGACCTCGGCGCCGAGCAGCACGCCCGGGATGCCGGCGCCCGGGTGCGTGCCGCCGCCGACGAAGTACAGCCCGGCCAGCTGCTTGTCGCGGTTGGGCGGGCGCAGCCACGCGGACTGCTGGAGCGTCGGCTCGACCGCGAACGCGTTGCCCCACGCCGCGCCCAGGTCGCGCTCGAAGTCCTCAGGCGTCATCCGATGCTCGGCGACGATCGACGCGTCGAGCCCGCGCAGCCCGAACGTCTCCTCGAGATCCTCGACGAGCGCGTCGCGCAGGCGGTCGGATTCGACGTCCCAGTCGATTCGCCGGCGCCGCTGGTTGGGCACCGGCAGCAGCACGCAGAGCGAGTCGCCGCCCGCCGGTGCCATGCCCGGCTCGGAGCGCGCCGGCGCGTGCACGTACGTCGAGAACGTCGACGCGATCTTGCCGCGCCGGGTCACGTCGGAGATGAACCGCCGGTAGCCGCCGCCGACGAGCAGCGTGTGATGGCGCAGCGAGTCGAAGGTCCGGTCGGTGCCGAGGTACAGCAGGAAGCACGACATCGTCGGCGTCAGTTGCCGCAGCGGCGCGCGCCTGCCGACGAGCTCGTGCGTGCGCAGGACGTCCGCGTTCGAGACGACGACGTCTGCCGCGATCCGCTCGCCGCCTTCGAGGGCGACGCCCGTCACGCGGCCCCCGGCGTGCTCGATGCGCTCGACGCGCGCGGAGCAGCGGACGTCCAGCCCCTGAGCCATGGCCTCGACGATCGCGTAGACCCCACCGCGGGCGTACCAGACCTCGTCGAGGAACTGCAGGTAGACGAGCGCTCCATAGATGGCTGGTACGCGGAAGGGGTCGCCGCCGATGAACAGGGAGTGAAACGAGAACGCCTCGCGCACCCGCGGGTGCTCGAAATGCGCGCACACGGCACGCCACAGCGGCAGCGCCGCGCCGAGGCGCAGCATCGACGGCGTGAACCTCGCGAGGTCGCTCGCGCGCTCGAACGGACGCCGCCCCGCGCCGAGGATCCCCTGCTCGTAGATCGGCTTCATGGCGGCCATGAAGCCGTCGAACGC
Organism: uncultured Actinomycetes bacterium; assembly: GCA_963810605.1. Taxonomy (GTDB): domain Bacteria; phylum Actinomycetota; class Thermoleophilia; order Solirubrobacterales; family Solirubrobacteraceae; genus CADCVQ01. The sequence continues at coordinate 30,166 of CAWEOF010000008.1, read as the reverse complement.
GGCGGCGTCGCGGGCGGAGAACTTCGCGAGCTCGCAGCGCATCCCGTCGCGGTCGGCGACGAAGTCCAGATGCTCGGGATGCTGCGCCCAGCGGATTCGGTAGAACGGGTCCAGCCGATCGAGCTGCACGTGATCTTGCAGATCCATGCCGGCGGCGGCGAAGGTCTCCTCAAGCACCCACGGCATCGTCACGAGCGACGGGCCGGTGTCCCATGTGTAGCCGGCGTCGCGCAGCTGGTACGCCCGCCCGCCGGGGCGCTCGCGCGCCTCGAGCACCGTCACGTCGTGGCCCGCGCCCCGCAGCCGCATGGCGGCACCGAGACCTCCGAGTCCCGCACCGACGACGACGACTCTCATCCCGCGTCCCTCACCGCAATCGAGGCTCGCCGCGTCAGCTGGACCCGTACGGCATGCGATGCGGGCCGTCGACCCCGGCCGTATCGGCGCAGCGCAACAGGAAGCGGTCGAGGACATGGTGCATGGCCTGCAGCTCCGCGACGGCCTCGAACAGGCGCTCTTCGCCAGCGCGCGTCAGCTCGTAGGTGCGCCGGTCCGGCCCTCCCGCCGAGGACTGCCACGCCGAGCTCACGAGCTCGGCCTCCTCAAGCGCGCGCAACGCGCGGTACAGCCGCCCGGGGTCGTCGCGGTTGAAGCCGAGCGGCCGCAGCCGCTCGCGCAGCTCGTAGCCATGGGCCGGACTCTCGTGCAGGAGGAGAAGCAGGCAAGGTCGAAGGAAGTTCTTGGGCAGGACGACCCGCGCGAGATCCGTATCGACGACCATCCGCGCTCACGGTACTCCTGCAGCGCCCCGGCTGCCACGCGCGAGGCCTCCACGCGCGAGGCACGAACCCGCGCCGCGAAGCCCTCGCGGAGCGTCCGCGTGCCGACCGGACGACATTCCCGGGGCGAAACGCGCTATAAATGCCGCCTAAAGAAGACCTCTGCCACCGCGCTGAGAACACGGCCCCGGGGTTCTGCAATCGACCGCTGGACATTCCGGGGCGCGGTGTACTAGTGTCGGGCCGCAGATCGGCCGGGTCGGGGCAGAGGGAGCCGTACAAACGGACCCGTCCGGGATTTATTTAGGGAGCGAGCAGCCGGTCGTGCGTGGCGCGCAGCGTCGTGGACGGCTGGAAGCGAAACAGAGGGGAGCCACAGTGCTTAGATGGCCCGGCGCATCGGCGCCACATCGGCGGAGCGTTCCGTGCCGACGCTAACCCGAAAAGGCAAGTCGCAGTCACCGCAGTCCCAGCGTCCCACGGCAACTTCGGGACCGACCACCACCGCTGGCCGTCCGGCCGGAGGTAGAGGAGGCGTCCAGGGCGTCAACCTCATCATTCTCCTCCTCGTCGCAGCGTCGGTCACGATCGCGGCGGGTCTTCTCGCCAAGACCGTCAACACCGCGCGCAGCATCGACGGCAAGGCGAAGAGCATCAGCTCGACCGGCGGGACGATCAACGAGTCCACCGACGCGATCGCCCAGCTCGTCCAGACGAACAAGATCGCCCGCTCGATCCTCAAGACGGCCACGCCGCTGGACGGCGTCCTGACGAAGATCGTCAACACCGCGGCCGCGATCAACAGCGACGCGCGTTCGATCGACGGACTCGCAACGTCCATCACGTCGACCGCCGGCACGATCAACACGACGGCTTCGGCGATCAACGGCTCCGCGACGTCGATCAACAACGTCGCAACCGAGATCAACACGACGGCCAAGTCGATCGACGGCGTCGCCGGGACGATCAACCGCACCGCGGGTCAGATCAACGGCACGGCGAGGACGATCAACGGGATCGTGGGGCCGGGGTCCGGCATCCTCGGGATCGCACGCGTCATCGACAACGATGCGGACCAGATCATCACCACCCTGAACAAGACGCTGGGCATCGCCCAGTCGATCAAGGTGGACTCGGGGAACATCCTCGTTGTCTCCGACCGCATCCTCGATACGGCCGGCTGCATCGACAACAAGCTGCCTGGCCCGAACAAGCCCGCCAACTCGTGCAACGGCAAGCCATGAGCTACGACGCGGCTATGAAGAACGACGAATCATTCCGGAGGTCCACATGCCCCGCCTAGCGTCCGATACCAGGTGGACATGGATCTTCGCCACGATCCTGATCCTGGTCGTTGTCGTGGTCATCGGATTCTTGTCCGGTATCACGAGCGCCCTGAGCTCGATCGATAACGCCCTCGGCGAAACCGACGAGACACTCGTCGAGGTCAACGACGACGCCGACCCGCTGCCGGGCTACGTCAAGACCATCAACGGCAACCTGACCGCGATCGACAAGGCGCTGAAGGGCGTTCCCGGTCAGGGCGTCGCGATTCTCGGCTCACTGACGTCCATCAAGGGCGCCACGGGTCGTGTCAACCAGAACCTGAAGACGGTTGACAACTCGCTGACCGATACGTCGTCGCTGCTCGTCGACACCTCCGGCCAGCTCGGCACCATCACGAGCTCGCTGATCGACACGTCGGATTCGTTGAAGGGGACGACGTCCGTCCTCCAGACGATCTCCCGCAGCCTCGTCAGCACCGAGGGCGTTCTGGTGAACATCTCGACGCGCGGTCGGACGATCAACGCCGAGCTCCGCTCGGCCCAGGCCGCGAGCAGCAACGGCACCGGGGCAGTGGTGCCGGTCGCGAACAGGATCAACGCGACGCTGCAGTCGGTCAACGACGACACGACCCCGATCAACGTGGGCCTGAACCACACCCACGATCACCTCACGAGCATCTGCAAGTCGACGCTCCTGAACCCGCTTGGGCCGAAATGCTAGGAGCCGCGACACCAACCAGAGGGGAGCGCAGCCATGCGTAACATCCTCAGCGGAGCTCGAGGGATGTCTCCGGTGGTGCTCGTGATCCTGATCGCCTGGGCACTGCTCTCGGTGATCTTCCTGACGGGAACCCTGCTTGCCGCCCGGTCTATCGACCGGTCGGTGAGCGGCGTGACCAACAGGGTGGATGACAACGGCAAGCCGGAGAAGAACATCAACACCACGGTTGAGGAGATCGGGAAGGAGGGCAAGTTCATCGCCGAGGCGAAGAAGACGGTCGCTATCTCGACCGCGATTCGCAAGGCGGCGGCGCCCCTCTCAGGTCACCTGGCTCGCACCCTGGTGATCGCCGACAAGGGCATCAAGCCCCGGTTGAACACGATCAACGGGAAGGTCCTCGACATCATCGACGTCGCGGGGAAGATCAACTCGAACGTGGTCAGCATCCACGGGACAGTCGGTCAGATCCACTCGAGCGTTCTCGAGATCGGCGATTCGGTGCAGTCGATCGGCCGTGCCGGCAGGCAGATCAACAGCTCGGCACAGGAGATCAACGGCAGCGCCCGAGCGATTCTGGGCAGCCTCTCGTCGATCCTGTCGCTCGTGCAGCACATCGACGGCTCGGTCAACACGATCGTGGGTCAGGCCAACACGATCTCTGGCGTCGCGGACACGATCCTCGTAGACTTCGAGGGGATTCTCGCGAACGTGAGCGGCGAGCCGGCCAGCCAGCATGCCAACACGGTCGTCGGCCATGCGAACGGAATCGATTGCAGCACGCTGCTGCTCGGCTCCCAGAGCTGCCAAAAGTAATTACATGATCCACGGAGCTACATACACAGATTGGTACATCGGCTTCTCGCTGTCGTTCTTCGTCATCGTCGTCGTGGTGATCATCGTTTCGATCATCCTCACGCTGGCGGCGCGGATTGCAGACCAAGCGAGAGGAGCGGCTGCGGGCGTCGACACCGTCCGTGCCCAGATCACCAGCCTCGACAGGGGCGTTGAGCTCGTCAACGACTGCGCGGTCCGGATCCTTCACATGGCCCGGGCGCTCAGGAAGGTCGCGGTGGGCAAATGAACTCCATCGCGGCATTTGACACGCACGCGCTCTGGCAGATCGCCGTCGGCATGGGTGCCGTCGTTCTGATCGTCGTGGTCATCCTCCTCATGCTCCTGCTGAGCTTTGTGAAGGACATCCAGACGAGCGTCGAGATCCTGCTCGAGACGGCACCGGTCGTCGCTGCATCGACGTCGAAGATCCCGCTGCTGGCGCTGACGCCGGCGGTGCTGAACCTCGTCATCGAAGAGGCGATCATCCAGGACGGCTACATGAACGCCCTCACGGACGGTTACACGGGAGCAGGTGAGTCGCTATGAGCAGAGAACTCCTGATCCTCGTGAGCGTCGTCGAGGCGGCGCTGCTCGTCGTCATCCTGTCGATCGGGCTGAACCAGGTGCGCAAGCGCCTGATCATCATCTCGAACGGCTTGGGTGACCTCGGCGGGATGCTCGCGACGGTGGAGTCGCAGCATCTCCGGGGCCTGTTCAAGTGGGTCGCCGACATCAACGGTCCGCTGCAGGTCATCGCGGGCGTGCTGCCGGGGATCGCCGCGAAGGCGGCGCTCGTTGTCCGCAAGGCGACGGGGGGTTGACCATGGCTGCTATTGGTGGATCCGTCGTTCTCTGGGTCATGGACATCGTCCTCATCGTTTCGCTGCTTCTCCTGGGCGGCCTGCTGAAGGGCATCCTGGGCGCCGCGAAGAGCATCGTGCCGCGGATCGACGCGATCGACGGTGTGGCGAAGGCGGGATCGAAGGACCTCGACGCAGTCGTGGTCCTGCTGACGACGCAGAACTACATCAGCCAGATCGTCGGCTCTGTTGCCAACTACGGGGGCTCGCTCGACGTCGCCCTCCCGGACAAGGCGGACTGACATGTCACTAGCACTGGCAGTCATGATCCTGCTGATCACGCTGATCATCGCGGCGCTCGCGCTCTACCTGATCGCGACGATTGCCGAGCTCATCAAGATCAACAAGGGTCTGGCGAGCGTCATCAACTCGGTCGGCGAGATCGTCCAGAAGACGGCGCCGGTCAACGGCGTGGTCGACGCGATCAACGGGAACCTCGTGGCGGGCCGCAACCTGCTCGAGAACCTGTTCATCAAGAAGGCCGGGTCGGATACCGCGGGCCTCGTCGAGTCGCTGTTCCCCGGTGAGGGACAGAAGTTCAACCAGCGCGTGGGTCGCAACTACCCGGTGGTCAACACCGGCATTGTGTACACGCGTGGCACGCAGATCCTGGCCTCCCTCGGTCGCGGGGCGCCGATCGGCGCCGCGCACGCCAAGGGTCCCGCGGTCCGCGATCCGAAGTACGCCACGACGGCAGCGGCAATGCTCTACCCGCGTCCGGGTGGAGATCCTCGCGCTCGGCCGAAGTCTCCGGTCGTCGGCGGGAACTCGCCGCGTCAGTACGAGGCTGCGGGCACGCCTGGTGTGCGTCCCCGCAACCGCGACGGCAGCGAGGCGCCGGCAGCACCGGACATGCCCACCGGGCAGGTCCAGTACTCGCCGCCGCCGCTGTTCCAGTCATCGGCTCCGGCCGCGCCGCCTCCGCCTGCGGGCGGGGAGCCGCCCGCGGCTGATCCCGGCCGCCTGAACGTAAAGGGCAAGCGGCCCTGGGAGCGCTGATCATCGAACTGAGAGCCCGGCTTCGGCCGGGCTCTCTCTTCGATGGCCGCAGGTGAACGTTGTGAATCGGAAGCTGCTGCTGGTCGTGGCGGTGGCCGCGGTCGTTGCGCTGCTGGCCGGCGCCGCCGTCGGCCGAAACCTCCTCTCCTCGTCGGGGCCGACCACGTCGGCTGCCCGCGCGGACGTCGTGCGGTTCAAGGACGACGTCGCCAAGGTCTCGCTTGACTACCCGGCGGACTGGCAGGCGCTCCCGCAGCCCGAGAACGACCCGGAGGTCGCGCTCGTCGTCGCCGACAACCCGTCGAGCTCGCTGCTCATGCGCGTCAGCGCCGTGGGCCTCGCTCCGGTGACGCGCGAGACCCTGCCCGTCGTCAGGAAGTTCACGGATGAGCTTATTGGCGCCGACCCGCGCGCACAGCAGCTCGTCGACCCCGTCCCGGTCGTACTTGGCGGTTTGACGGGGTGGCGGTACCGCTATACCTATGGCTCGGGTGAAACGGGCGGCGCACATGACCACTACTTCCTCTTCAAGGGCGGGCGGATGATCCAGCTCGTCTTCCAAGCCGCGCCCGCGACGCGGCTGCCCGCACTCGCCGCCACGTTCGACCGGATCGCCGCGACGTTCAAGGGACGCCTGCAGTGATCGCGCTCCAGACGCCGCTTGAGCCCGGGGCGCTCGCGCCGGAGCACGCGGCCGGGGCCGCGGCGGCGCCGGCCGCGGAGCGCGCGCTTGCGCCCGACAGGCCGGCCCCGATCGCCGATGGCGCCAAGGTCGTGGCATGGCTGTCGATCACCGCCGGCGCGATCCATGCCATTGCGGCGATCGACCACTTCTCGCACTGGTGGCTCTACGGCGTGTTCTTCTTGGTGCTGACCTACGGACAGGTGCTGTGGGGGATCTCGCTGCTACGCAAGACGCCGTCGGATCGCACCCTCACGATCGGCGCCAAGGCCAACCTGGCCATCGTCGGCGTGTGGCTGTTCTCGCGGACGATCGGGGTCCCGTTGGGCCCTGAAGGCGGCTCGGCCGAGCCCGTCGGCGTCATGGACGTCGCGGTGACGCTCGACCAGCTCATCCTCGTGGCGTATGTCGCCCTCATCGTCCGCCCCGCGATCCGGACTACGCGCGGCCTTCGCGTCCTGCTCGGCGTGCACCGCGTCCGCATCGGCATGATGCTCTGCTCCGCGAGCTTCTTCGCGGCGCTGCTCGGCGGCCACAGCCACTGACCATGGACGAGCCGCAGGACGGCGGGCGAACGTCCGCTCTACAGCAGGTCGCCGGACGCACGCAAGCGGCGATCGCGATCCTCGAGCCGCAGCTCGCCGATCATGAGCGGACCTTGGGGCCAGAGCACCCGAACACGCTCGCGAGCCGTTTCAACCTCGCCAACGCCTATCAGGATGTCGGGCGCACGCGCGACGCGATCGCGCTGTTCGAGCCGCTGGTGTCAGACCTCGGGCGGATCCTCGGCGCGGAGCACCCGAACACGCTCCTCACGGGCGGGAACCTCGCCAACGCCTATAGGGACGTCGGGCGGACGGACGATGCGATCGCGATCCTCGAGCCGCTGCTCGCAGACCGTGACCGGATCTTCGGTGCCGAGCATCCCGACACCCTGGCGAGCCGCGGCAACCTCGCCAACGCCTATCAGGCCGCCGGGCGCACCCGCGACGCGATCGCGCTGCTCGAGCCGCTGCTGTCGGACCTCGAGCGGACCGTCGGCGCCCGGCACCTCAACACCCTCGGCACGCGGGGCAACCTCGCGAACGCCTACCGCGCGGTGGGGCGCACGCCTGAGGCGATCGCGATCCTCGAGCCGCTGCTTGCCGACCACCAGCGCAGCCTTGGATCCGAGCACCCGAACACGCTGCTGACACGCGGCAACCTCGCGAGCGCCTACCAAGACGTCGGGCGCACGGACGACGCGATCGCCATCCTCGAGCCGCTCTTGGCCGGACGCGCCAGCAGCCTCGGCGCCGCTCACCCCACGACGCTCACCACGCGCGGGAACCTCGCCAGCGCCTACCGAGCATCAGGGCGCACGACGGACGCGATCGCGATCTTCGAGCCGCTGCTCGTCGACCTCGAGCGCATCCTCGGTGCCGAGCACCCGGACACGCTGGCCAGCCGCGGCAACCTCGCCAACGCCTACCAGGTGGCCGGGCGCGCGAAGGACGCGATCGCGATCGCCGAGCCGCTCGCCGCCGATCTCGCCCGGATCCTCGGTGCCGAGCACCCGGACACGCTCGCGAGTCGCGGCAACCTCGCCAACGCCTACCAGGCGGCGGGGCGCGTCAAGGACGCGATCGCGATCCTCGAGCCGCTGCGAGCCGACCTCGAGCGGGTCGTGGGGGCCGAGCATCCCGACACGCTGGCGAGCCGCGGGAACCTGGCCAACGCCTATCACGCCGTCGGGCGCGTCAAGGAGGCGATTGCGATCTTCGAACCGCTGCTCGCCGATCGCGAGCGGATCCTCGGCGGGGAGCATCCCGACACGCTCGCGAGCCGCGGCAACCTCGCCGGCGCCTACCTCACGGCGGACCGCACCGGCGACGCGATCGCGATCCTCGAGCCGCTGCTTGCCGACCAGCAGCGCGTCCTCGGGCCCGAGCACCCGGGCACGCTCAACACACGCGGGAGCCTGGCCACGGCGTATCAGGCGGTCGGGCGCACCGCCGACGCCATCGCGATCCTCGAGCCGCTGCTCGCCGAACACGAGCGGACGCTCGGCTCGGACCACCCAAGCACGCTCACCACCCGCAACACCCTCTCCAACGCCTATCAGGACGCCGGGCGCGCGCAGGACGCGAGCGTCACGCTCGAGGCCCTGCTCGCGGCTCGCGAGCGGACCCTCGGTGCCGAGCACCCCAACACGCTGCGCACGGCCAACAACCTCGCGATCGTCTACCAGGACGCCGGCCGCACCGTCGACGCCATCGCGATCCTCGAGCCGCTCGTCGCCGACCTGAAGCGCGTCCTCGGCGCCGAGCATCCGGACACGGTGGGCAGCCGGGGCAACCTCGCCAACGCCTACGAGACCCTGGGGCGCGGCGAGGACGCCCAGCGCATCCGCGGGCAGGCCGCCGACTGGGGTTCCGGGACGGCTGCCCCCAAGCCCGGGCCGGCGCTCTTCGACGTGGACTGAGCCGCCGGGCGCGCTCCGGCCCGGCGCGCAGCGATCAGGCGGCGCTGTAGTCGTGCATCTGATCGCCGCCCGTGGCGTGGATGCTGGCGTTGAACGAGACGATGACCCGCTCCTTGTCGCCGTCATAGGGCAGGGCCTGATGTGCGAGCCAAGACGGAAACAGCACGAGCTGCCCCGCGATCGGCTCGATGTCCACGGACGGCGGCTGGAGGTACGCGTTGCCGATGTCCACGAAGGCGCCGCCGAGGGCTGCAAACGGCGGGCCATACAGCCGGGTCACCCCGTTCGCCGCGCCGTATACCGGATGCTTGACGCGTCGGTCGGATTCGTCGATCTGCACGATGTACGCCGACGACCACGAGCAGTTGCCGTGCGTGTGCACGTCGTGGAACGCGCCGTTGCGGCTGCACTGAAACCACATGCCCTCGATGCCGACCTTCAGCTCCATCTCGCGGCCGGCCCAGGCCGCGTGGTTCGCGAGCTTGACGGTCTCGCCGAGGCTCGCCACGAGAAACCGGACGAAGTCCTGCCACTCCGGGAGCTTGATGCGGTGCAGCAGGTCGTCGTCGCTCGCGAAGAACGCACGGCGGTCCTCGCCGCGCTGACGCTCCTGCGCCTCGCGCCCTTGGGCGAATACCTCGACCAGGAGCGGGTTGAGCTTGTCGGCGTCGGGATAGCGATGCAGCCCGATCGGGGTCGGCCAGAGACCGTGGAATCCGGGGTCCAGCGTCATGTGGCCCGGCGTCAGCCGCCGATCTGCGACATCGTGCGCTTCGGCTGGCGGAAGCCCGGCTCGTTGACGCCGTGCTTGAGCTCCTTGCGCCAGACGGCGTCGCGCACGATCTCGCGCAGCTCGTCGTCGGTGACGCCGTCGCGCATCGGGGTGCGCAGATCGGTCTCGTGGAGGCTGAACAAGCAGGTGCGCAGCTTGCCCTCGGCCGTCACGCGGATGCGATCGCAGTCGCCGCAGAACGGCTCGGACAGCGGGTTGATGAAGCCGATCTTGCCCTTGCCGTCGGCGAAGCGGTAGACGCGTGCGGTCGCGCTCGGCTCGCGAACCTCGGGCTCGAGCGGATACACCTCGTGGATCGCCGCGCGGATCTCGTCCCCGGTGAGGACCAGGCTCGGGTCCCAGTTGTGGTCGGCGTCCAGCGGCATGAACTCGATGAAGCGCACCTCGTACGGGTGCTCGCGCGCGAACTTCGCGAACGGCAGGATCTCCGTCTCCGTGAAGTCGCGCATGCCGACGGCGTTGATCTTGATGGGGTGCGCGTCGGGGAACTTGGCGAGCGCCTCGAGGCCACGCAGCACGCGCGGGAGCGCATCGCGGCGCGTCATCTCGAAGAAGCGGTCGCGCTGCAGCGAGTCGACCGAGACGTTGAAGCGGTTGATGCCGGCCTTGACGAGGGCCTCGGCGTCGCGCTCGAGCAGGAAGCCGTTCGTCGTGACGCTGAGGTCCGCGACACCCTCGACCTGCGCGAGCATGCCCGCCAGGCGCGGGAAGTCGCGGCGCACGAGCGGCTCGCCCCCGGTCAGGCGGATGTCGCACACGCCCATCGACGCGAGGACGCGGACGAGGCGCTCGGTCTCCTCGAAGCTCAGCACCTGATCGCGCTCGAGCCAGGGCAGGCCCTCGGCGGGCATGCAGTACTGACAGCGGAAGTTGCAGCGATCGGTGACCGACACCCGTACGTCGCGGATGTAGCGGCCGTGTCCGTCGCGCAGCGGCTCAATCTTTGTCATATCTCCTCCACGTACCCGATCGTCCACCGTGTTTCTCCAAGAGTTCGACGCGCTCGAGCACGACTCCCCGCTCCAGACCCTTCACCATGTCATACACGCATAGCGCGCCCGCGGCGCAGCCGACCATCGCCTCCATCTCCACGCCGGTGCGGGCGTGGACGCGCGCGGTCGTCGTGACGCTGACGGTTCCCGCGTCGGCGTCGACCTCGACGTCGACGTCGACGGAGTTCAGCGGCAGCGTGTGCGCGAGCGGGATCCACTCGTCGGTGCGCTTGGCGGCTTGGATCGCCGCGAGCCGGGCGGTTCCGATGACGTCGCCCTTCGGCGCGTCGCCGGCGAGCACCGCCGCGGCCGTCTGCGGCGTCATCCGCACGATGGCCCGCGCGACCGCGACGCGATCGGTCTGCGGCTTGGAGCCGACGTCGACCATGTGGGCCCGGCCTTGGGCGTCGAGATGCGTCAGCACGGGGCTGCTCATGGCTGGAGTATCGCGATCGGGTGCATTGCGGTTCATCGTGTTCAGAGTTGGCGCGCCGACGCTCTACGCGTGTGGAGCGGGCGACGAGGGCCTATCGGGGGTGCCTGCGGCGCGCGCCCACGGACAGCGCGGGCCGTTCAGTATGCCCCACCGGCGTGCGCGGGCTCGTCCGCGGGCGGCGAAGCATCCCTTCCGCGCGCTCCAGCGACGCGACGGCGAGCGCTTGCGCGCCAAGACGGTAGGCCGAAATGGACGTTGCTACGTTACGAGTTCGGGTCGGTGACCGCCGACGTTCGAACGCGAGGAGACTGACATGAGCGAGACCGAGACGGAGACGGGCGTCTGCCTGTATCCCGGCTGCGAGGAGCCCGTGGTCGCGCAGCACAAGCACGGCGGCCCCCCGCCGCGGTACTGCGCCAACGAGGATCACAACGCCGGCAGCACGTTCCAAGCGCTGAAGGCCCATGGCGACGCGCCGAACGTGACCGGGCCGGCCGCGGGCGACGAGTAGGCCCGCTTCACCGCTCCCGGCGCGTGTGGATCGCCGGCCGGGAGCGCTCGTGCGGCACGCCGCCGGCGCGGGCGAGCATGGCTCGCGTCGCCTCCGGCAACGTGACGAACCGCCGCAGGGCGTCCGCCGGCGCGGTACGCCGCTGCGGGCCCAGCACGCTCATGTGCCAGAGCCCCCCGATCGGCGTGCCGCGGACGTCCAGCACGACCAGCGCGCCACGCTCGAGCTCGTCGCGCACCGTGTGTGCGACCGCGAGCGTCACGCCGCGGCCCGCCGCCACCTGAGCGATCGCCGCCGCGATGTTCGGGTACGTCCGCGACCGCTGCGGCGCGATCGCCTGGCGGGCGAGGAACGCGCCCGTCTCCGTGGACGGGTCGCTGCCCGCGGGCCCGAGCAGCCAGGGCGTGCCGACGAGCGCGGCCGGCGACACCGCGTGCGATCCCGCCAGCGCGTGCCCCGGCGGAGCGACGACGACCAGCGTGTAGCGCAGGAACGGTGCGGACTCGATCGCGGGTGCCTGGTCGCGCGCAGCGCTCGGGCCCAGCGCGACGTCGGCGTGGCCGTTGGCCAGCAGGTCGGCGAAGTCCTGGCCGCGCGCGATCTGCAGCGTGACGTCGATGCCGGGGTGGCGCCGGATGAACGCGTCGAGCAGCGGCTCGGCCGTGAGCTCCGCGACGCTCTGGGTGGCGGCGACGCGCAGCGTCGACTGCGCGCCGCCCGAGTCGCGGACCGCGCGCTTGGCCTCGTCGGCGAGCGCGAGGATCTCCCCCGCGGACGTCGCCAGCCGGTGGCCGCCCGGCGTGAGGACGAGCGTGCCGCCGCTGCGCACGTAGAGGTCGTCGCCGAGCTCGCGGCGCAGCGCGCCGACTGCGCCGGATACCGCGGGCTCCGACACGGAGAGCGCCCGTGCTGCGGCCTTGACCGAGCCCAGTCGGGCGACCGTCAGGAAGGATCGGAGCTGCGATAGGGTCAATTAAGCAGATGGTTCATTCGTTTGACCGGCCGATCGTAGCGTGCATAGGATCGTCTGTCGGTCCACTCTCGGAAGGAGCGTTCCACCTTGGCAATGCAGACCCCTGCACCGGTTGAGTACTCGCGTGCAACCAGTGTCGATGACGCCATCACGCAGATGTCGAACCTCGGCGGCAACGCCCGGTTCCTCGCCGGCGGGCACAGCCTGATCCCGATGATGAAGCTGCGGCTGGCCGATCCCGGCCACCTCATCGACCTCAACCCGATCGAGCCCGAGCTCAACTACATCCGCCACGAGGGCGACGAGATCCGCATCGGCGCAATGACGCGTCACAGGGACATGCTGGAGAGCCCGCTGCTGCAGCAGCACTTCCCGATCTTCTTCGAGGCCGAGCACGTCCTCGCCGACCCTGTCGTCCGCAACCGCGGCACGATGGGCGGTTCGATGTGCCAGGCCGACCCGGCTGAGGACCTCTCCGGCGTCGTCACGGCGCTCAAGGGCATCGCGGTCCTGCGCGGACCCGGTGGAGCGGAGCGCATGGTCGACATGCACGAGTTCCACATCGGCCCCTACATGACGGCCGTGCAGCCCACCGAGCTCCTCATCGAGGTCCGGTTCAAGCTGAAGCCGGGTGGCGGCAGCGCGCACGAGAAGGTCGAGCGGCGTGCCGGGGATTTCGCGATCGTCGCGGCTTCCGCGGCGCTGTGGGTCCAGAACGGCCGGATCACCGACGCGGGCCTCGCCTGCAGCGCGGTCGGGCCGACGACCATGCAGATCACGCGTGCCGAAGAGATGATGGTCGGCCAGGCGCCGTCCGAGCAGCTCTTCGCACAGGCCGGTGCCATCGCCTCGCAGGACGTCTCGCCCAGCGCGGACGGCCGCGGCCCCGTCGACTACAAGCGCCACGTCGCTGGCGTTCTCAGCAAGCGCGCGCTGGTGAAGGCCGCCGAGCGCGCGGGCCGATAGGAGATCTGAACTATGCAAGTTTCGATGTCGATCAACGGCCAGGCGCATTCGTATGACGTCGAGCCGCGCCTGTTGCTCGTGCACTACATCCGCGAGTTCGCGGAGCTTCATGGCACCCACTGGGGCTGCGACACGTCCAACTGCGGCATCTGCGTGGTGCTCATGGACGGTCAGCCCATCAAGTCATGCACGACGCTCGCCGCCATGGCCGACGGCCATGAGATCCTGACCGTCGAGGGCCTCGAGAAGAACGGCGTCCTCGATCCGATCCAGCAGGGCTTCCACGAGATGCACGCCCTGCAATGTGGCTTCTGCACACCGGGAATGATGGTCACCGGCCGGTGGCTCATCGACAAGCACCCGAACCCCACCCAGATGACCGACTACGAGATCCGCGAAGCGATCTCGGGAGGCCTGTGTCGCTGCACTGGCTACGTGAACATCGTTAAGGCGATCAGGTGGGCGGCTGCGTACGAAGCGGCTGCCGCCGGAGGTAACTGATACATGGCTACAGAGACAGCACCCGGCAAGATGGCGACATGGCTGGAGGACGCGACCGGCGGAGTTACGGACGCGCCCATCGGCTTCGGGCGGATGAAGCGCAAGGAAGACGCGCGCTTCATTCGCGGTAAGGGCAACTACCTCGACGACGTTCGCCTGCCGGGCATGGTCCATGGCGCGATCCTTCGCAGCCCGTACGCCCACGCTCGCATCATCTCGATCGACACGTCCCGCGCGCTGGCCCACCCGAAGGTCGCGGCGGTCGTCATCGCCAAGGACCTCGAGACCCTGGGCCTGGCCTGGATGCCGACCATCTCCTACGACACGCAGGCCGTGCTCGCGGGCGACAAGGTTCGCTTCCACCTGCAGGAGGTCGCGTTCGTCATCGCTCTCGACGCGTACTCCGCGCAGGACGCGCTCGCGCTCATCGACGTCGAGTACGAGGTGCTTCCCGCGATCGTCAACGCCCGCAAGGCGCTCGATCCCGACGCACCGCTGATCCGCGACGACAAGGTCGGTCAGACCGACAACCTGGCGAGCCCGACGTGGGAGGCCGGCGACAAGGCGGCCACCGACCGCGTGTTCGCCGAGGCCGACACGATCGTCACGCGCGACATCATCGACACGCGTTCACACCCGTGTCCGATGGAGACGTGCGGCATGGTCGCCGACTTCAACCCGACGACCGGTCAGCTGAACATCTACAACGGCAACCAGGCCCCGCACGCGCACCGCACGGTGTACGCGCAGGTCGCCGGCCTTCCGGAGCACCGGATTCGCATCCTGTGCAACGACATCGGCGGCGGCTTCGGCAACAAGGTGCCGGTCTACCCCGGGTACGTCTGCGCGATCGCCGGTTCGATCGTCGCCGCCGCCCCGGTCAAGTGGATGGAGGACCGCTCGGAGAACCTGGCCACGACCGGCTTCGCCCGCGACTACATCATGCACTCGCAGATGTGCGCGAAGGGCGGCAAGATCACGGGCCTGCGCGTCGACGTGATCGCCGACCACGGCGCGTTCGACTCGACCGCGCAGGCGACGAAGTTCCCGGCAGGGTTCTTCCACATCGTGACGGGGTCCTACGACCTCGACGCGGCGCACTGCCAGGTCAAGGCCGTCTACACGAACAAGGCACCGGGCGGCGTCGCCTACCGCTGCTCCTTCCGCATCACCGAGGCCGTCTACCTCGTCGAGCGGATGGTCGAGGCCCTCGCATGGGAGATGAACGTCGATCCGATCGAGCTGCGCATGCGCAGCTTCATCCGGCCCGAGCAGTTCCCGTACGAGTCCGCCACCGGTTGGACGTATGACTCCGGCGACTACCACAAGACGATGAAGGTCGCGATGGAGATCGCGGGCTACGACCAGCTCCGTCAGGAGCAGGCCGAGAAGCACGCCCGCGGTGAGATCATGGGCATCGGCATCTCCTTCTTCACAGAGGGCGTCGGCGCCGGTCCGCGCAAGCACATGGACATCCTCGGACTCGCCATGAACGACGGCGCGGACCTGCGTGTCCACCCGTCCGGCAAGGCCGTCGTGTCGATCTCGGCGCAGACGCAGGGTCAGGGCCATGAGACGACGTTCGCCCAGATCGTCGCCGAGGAGCTCGGCATCTCGCCGAACGACATCACGGTCCGCCACGGCGACACCGACAAGACCCCGTACGGCCTCGGCACGTACGGCTCCCGCTCGACGCCGGTCTCCGGTGGCGCTGTCGCCGTCGTGTCGCGCAAGGTGCGCGACAAGGCTCGCCTGATCGCGGCGCGCATGCTCGAGACCCGTCCCGAGGACCTCGCCTGGGAGAAGGGCCGCTGGTATGTCCGCGGCGACGTCTCCAAGGGCGCGGCCATCGAGGACATCGCCGAGTACGCCTACAGCGGCTCGCCGATGCCGGAGGGCCTCGAGGGAGGCCTCGACGCGCAGGCCGTGTACGACCCGCCGAACCTGACGTACCCCTACGGCGCGTACATCTCCGTGGTCGACATCGACCCCGGTACCGGCCACGTGCACTGCCGCCGTTTCATCGCGGTGGACGACTGCGGCGTGCGGATCAACCCGCTCGTCGTCGACGGCCAGATCCACGGCGGACTCGCCGAGGGCATCGGCCAGGCGCTGATGGAGCTCATCTCGTTCGATGAGCAGGGCAACTGCATGAACGCTTCGTTCATGGACTACCTGCTCCCGACCGCGCTCGAGTGCCCGGAGTGGGAGCTCGGCGAGACCGTCACGCCGTGCCCGCACCACCCGATCGGTGCGAAGGGCGTCGGCGAGTCGCCGTGCGTCGGTTCGCCGCCGTGCCTCGCGAACGCCGTCATCGACGGCCTCCGCGTGCACACCAACGGCAAGGTCCGGCACGGGGACATCCCGTTCAACCCGGCACGCACCTGGGCCGCGATGCAGGGCAACGCGGCACCGCCGCAGTGAGACATCCCGCTCTGGCGCGGCGAGCTGAAGAGCTCGCCGCGCAGGGCGCGGCCTACGTCACCGCCACCGTCGTCCGTGCAGGACGGCCGACGAGCGCGCGGGCGGGCGATGTCGCGCTCATTACCAGCGACGGGAAGATCCAGGGCTTCGTCGGCGGAATCTGCGCCGAGCACAGCGTCCGGATGTTCGCGTGGTCGGCGATGGAGTCCGGCGATCCGATCCTCTTGCGCATCCTTCCAAAGCCCGTCGACGACGGCAGCTCGGCGAAGAAGGAGGACGGTGCGGTGACGGTCCTGAACACGTGCCTCTCGGGCGGCGCGATCGAGGTCTTCCTCGAGCCCACGCTTCCGACGCCGCGCGTCAACGTCGTCGGCTCCAAGCCGATCGCGAACGAGCTCGTTCGCCTCGGACCGGAGTTCGACCTCGACATCGTCGCCGTCGGCGACGCACCCGCCGACGTGCGCGAAGGCGACCTCGCGATGATCGTCGCCGCTCACGGCAAGGGCGAGCTCGAGGCGCTGCGTGCCGGTCTGGAGGCCGACCTGCCGTACGTCGGCTTGGTCTCCAGCCCCAAGCGCGGACGCGCCCTGATCGAGGAGCTGCGCGAGGCCGGCGTGTCCGAGGAGCGGCTCGCGCGCATGGACAACCCCGCCGGCCTGGACATCGGCGCCCGCACGCCGCCGGAGGTGGCGCTCTCGATCTTCGGCGCGATCATCCAGAGCCGCTACAGCGGCGAATACAAGCCGCCGCTGCTTGCACCGAGCGACGAGGCGCCGCCGGAGTTCGCCGTCGACCCGATCTGCGGCATGACCGTCACCGTCGAGCCATCGGCGCTGCAGGTGCAGCACGACGGCGAGACCGTCTACTTCTGCGCCGCGGCGTGCAAGCGGACCTACGAGGCAGAGCACATGGGCGCAAGCCCCTCGGCGGGCACGCCCAAGAAGGCGCCGGCGACCGCGGTCGATCCGATCTGCGGCATGACCGTCCTCGCCGTAGCGGAGACCCCGCATCTCGAGCACGACGGGCAGACCGTGTACTTCTGCTGTGACGGATGCAAGACCAAGTTCGAGAAGGAGCAGCATGCCGTCGCCGCGACGTGACGGCTTCGTGACAGGACTCGTGCTTGGTGCCGGAGGCTCGCGACGCCTCGGACGTCCGAAGCAGCTGCTGCCCTACGGCGACAAGACGTTGCTCGGTCATGTGCTCGATACCGCGAGGGCGTGCCCGTTCGATCAGCTCATCGTCGCGCTGGGCGGTGCGGCTGACGGCGTGCGCGAGCAGGTCGACCTCAGCGGTGCCGACGTCGTCGTCAACGACGCGTTCGGCACCGGCTGCTCGTCCTCGATCGCTGCGGCGCTGGGCGCGATCGCCGAGCGTTCGGAGCTGCTCGTCCTCATGCTCGGCGACATGCCGGGCGTGACGGTTGCGTCCGTCGAGGCGCTGCTGGCCGGTCGCGGCGACGCGCCCCTTGCCGTTTGTCGATACGACGACGAGCGCGGGCATCCGTTTGCGTTCGATCGCCGTATGTTCGAAGAGCTGGCGCATCTCCACGGCGACAAGGGCGTCTGGCGGCTGCTGGATCAGCGCGCCGACGAGGTCGCGGAGATTCGCATCGCCGGTCGCGTCCCGCTCGACGTGGACACCCCCGAAGACTACGAGGCAGTCCTGGCCGCGGCCGGGTTTGTGGAGGCACGTGCATGAGTCGACTGACACGGAGCGATGAGCTCGAAGAGGAGATGCGGCGGCTGGTCCCGAGCGTCGAGAAGCTCGGCCAGATGCTGGCCGGCGTCGACTACCTCGCAGAGGAGGGCCTCGCTACGTCGACGTTCCTCGCGCTGCGCCTGCCGCAGCCGCTGCTGCTCGAAGGCGAGGCCGGCGTCGGCAAGACCGAGCTCGCCAAGGCGCTGGCCGAGGTGCTCGACACGCCGCTCATCCGGTTGCAGTGCTACGAGGGCATCGACGCCGCCGAAGCGCTGTACGAGTGGAACTATCCCAAGCAGCTCTTGAGCATCCGCGTCGCGGACTCCAAGGGCACGGACCTCGGCGAGGAGGAGCTCTTCGGACCCGACTACCTCATCCGCCGTCCGCTGCTGCGCGCGCTCGAGCATCCCGGCCCGCGGCCCGCCGTCCTGCTCATCGACGAGCTCGACCGTGCAGACGACGACTTCGAGGCCTTCCTGCTCGAGCTGCTCGCCGAGGCCACGGTGACGATCCCGGAGATCGGCACGATCAAGGCGACACACCCGCCGATCGTCATCCTGACCTCCAACCGCACGCGCGACCTGCACGACGCCGTCAAGCGACGCTGCCTGTATCAGTGGATCGACTACCCGGGCCCCAAGCGCGAGGTCGAGATCGTCCGTCGGCGCGTCAAGACGGCCTCGCAGGTGCTCACGGTCCAGGTCGCGAACGCGGTGTCGCGCATGCGCAAGTCGGACGTCCAGAAGCCGCCCGGAATCGCCGAGGCGATCGATTGGGTGTCGGCGCTGGACCTGCTCGGCGTCGAGACCCTCACCGCCGAGACCGCGGACCGCACGCTCGGATCGGTCCTGAAGTACTCCGAGGATCAGGAGGTCATCCGCGCTCAGGGGCTCGAGGGCCTCATCGAGCTCGAGGAGACCCTCGGGTGACCGACAACGGCAACACGGTTGTGGAGGACGACGGCGTCTTCCGGGTCGAGGACCTACACCTCGACCTGCCCGCTGTCGTGGGGGCGTTCAGTCAGCGCCTGCACGACGCGGGGATGCCCGTCACCCCGAGCCAGACGCAGCAGTACGCGCGCTCGCTCGTCCTGACGAAGCCGGTCTCCCGCCGTCGCCTGTACTGGACGACGCGGGCGATCTTCGTCACGGGCTTCATCCAGTTGCCGACCTTTGACCGCGTCTTCCGCGAGGTCTTCGGAAGCTCCGCGAAGAGCGACTCAGAAGACGACCCCGAGGTCGAGCTCGAGCCTGCCCCGCCGAAGGACGAGAGCGACAACGACGAGGATCAGGACGACGACGAGGATCTTCCTGACTCGGGCCAGGGCGGTGCCGACATGACCCCCGGCGAGGGGAGCGGCGACGACGACGAGGAAGCCGACGAGCAGGAGATCCCGATCCTCTCGGCCAGCGAGGAAGAGGAGCTGTCGGAGAAGCACTTCTCCGCGCTCGCCTCGCACGAGCTCGCCGCGCTGTACCGGCTCATGGTCCGGCTCGATCTCGCGACGCCCGTGCGCCGCACGCGCCGCCGCAAGCGCGGCCGCCACGGCGAGCACATGGACATGCGCCGCACGCTGCGCAACAGCCTGAAGACGGGCGGCGACCCGATCAAGCTCGCCCGCCGGCGCAGGCGCGTCCAGAAGCGCCGGCTCGTCTTGCTCTGCGACATCTCGGGCTCGATGGAGCCCTACGCGCGCGCCTACCTGCAGTTCCTGCACTGCGCGCGGGCGAGCGGCCCCGACCATGAGGCCTTCGTCTTCGCGACGCGCCTGACGCGCCTCACGAAGCAGCTCGCGGGGCGCAACCCCAACCGCGCGATCAGGCGCGCCACGGAGGCCGTCGAAGACTGGTCCAGCGGCACGCGCATCGGCGACGCGCTGAAGTCCTTCAACGACAAGTACGGACGTCGCGGCATGGCTCGCGGCTCCGTCATCGTCATCCTCTCCGACGGCTGGGAGCGCGGAGACCCCGAGATGGTCGCGCGCGAGATGGAGCGCTTGGCGCGCCTCGCCTACCGCATCGTCTGGGTCAACCCGCGCGTCAGCGCACCGGGGTTTCAGCCCAAGGCCGGCGGCCTCGTCGCCGCGTTGCCGTTCTGCAACGCGCTCGTCAGCGGCCACAGCCTCAACGCGCTGGACCAAGTCGCGGAGGCGATCGCCGCCGAGCACGACGACGACGCGCTCCGCACGGCAACGTGGCGGCCGCCGTCGCTCGACGGCGAGGTCGAGGAGCAGAGCTGGGGCGTCGCCGGCTCGGGCTCCGTGGGGATCGCGATGCCCAGCAACATGATCGGCATGGTCCCGAAGAAGGGTCGCACGATGCCCGGTCGCAGCTGGTCGGACGTCGACGAAGAGGGCTACGCGACCGACCGATGACTCCGCCGCTCGCTCACATCGTCGGGATCCCGATCGAAGAGACGCTCGCCATGGCGGCGCCCGTCCTGGGCGCCACATGCGCCGCGCTGATGGCCACGCTGCGCAACCGCGGCCGGCGGCCGTGGCGCCGCAGCGACAAGCTCTGAGCCGTCCTCCGAGCGCCCCTCGGCGCCCGTGCCCGCCGTGCGTCCTCCGCGCGAGCTCTGAGCGGCGTCAGCGTGAGCCACGAGCCGCGTCAGCGCCGCTTCTGAGCGGCGTCAGCGTGAGCCATGAGCCGCGTCAGCGCCGCTTCTGAGCGGCGTCAGCGTGAGCCGTGAGCCGCGTCAGCGCGGCTTGGTTTCGCGTTTCCTACGTGCCGGGGTCGTCCGGTTGCCCGCTGCGCGGCGTCACCCGGTTCCCGCGCGAGCTATCGAGCGATCGTCTGCCGCCGACGAGCACGGACCCCGATGAGGTCGCGTCGTCGACGGCGATGATCGACTGAAGCCCTCCCCTACAGCGACATCAGTCGCGATACGCCGTTTGGGCGTCGAGCGAGCCCTCCATGCCGGGCGGGAGCTCGATGGCGCCCGCATGCGCGTACAGCGCGATCTCCTCGATCCGCTTGCCCTGCGACGGGTCGCGGCCGGGGTACCAGGCGCCGTTGCCCCACGTCAGGCTCTGCGGCGCCGTCCCGAGCATGCCGCCGGCCAAAAGCTGCGCCTTGTCTCGGATCTTGCGACACACGCTGGCGACGGCATTGGCCGTCCCGGCGCTGCCGGTCGTGAGGAACCCGTGACCGTCGCCGAAGCGGTCGTAGTCCTGCGGGACGACCTCGGTGTCGTCGGGCGGCACGCCGAGCTCGTTCGTGACGATCTGCGCGAGCTGGCGCTCCTGTCCGTCAGCGCTCCCCGTCAAGCTCAGGACGCACTTGCCCGTCGGGTGCACACGCAGAAAAACAGCCCTATACGCGCCCATGAAACTCTCCCCTCATGCTGACCGAGCAGCGCCGGTTAGCGGCGCCCGGAGAGCGGTACTCGAATGGTGCCGAAACCTGCACAATCACGCTCCTTCCCAGGATCTGTGCGGCCTAGCTGCGGGCCGCTTGACAGCGCGCGGAGTATGACAGTTCCCGCGCGGCTGCGCCCGGCAGATGGCGCGTGCAGAGACCACCACGGCGGGCCGGCCGACTCCCGGGGCAACCCGCAAAACCGGGGGCCGAGAGGGGCCTGGACGCCCGCTCCCTCACGCCAGAGTGCCCTTGACCTCGACGGTCACCTCGTCGTTGACCTTCAGCGCGCCGAAGAGCGCCGAGTACGGCTTGATTCCCCAATCCTCCTGCTTGACCGTCGCGCTGCCGACGAGCGACCCTCCGTCCTCCGTCAGCGTGAACGTGACGGGCTTGGACTTGCCGCCCATCGCCAGGTCGCCGGAGACCGCGAGGCCGTCGCCCTCGGCGGCGACGCTCGAGGAGCTGAATGTGATGTCCTTCTTCTTGAGGACGTCCTTGTCGATCGTCTTGCGGATGTCCGCCTTGTCGTCGTCGCCGAGCGCCTGCAGACCGCCGACGCCCTCGAGGACGTGCAGCGAGGTCGGGTCCGCCGACAGCTCGACGCTTGAGCTCGCGGGGTCATCGGCGACGGTCAGCGTCGCCTCCCACGACTTGACCTCGATGGAGAGGTCATGTCCGGCCTTCGCCGCCGCACCGTGGCGGCCGGTCTTCACTCGGAGAGTGGCGTTGTCCGGTCCCAGCTTGTAGGTCCCTGCCTGAATGGCCATGGCGCGATTGTATGCAGTGCGTCGCGGGCCGAGCGTCCCGCCGACGTGCGCCTCGCGGCCCGGTGGGTGCGCTGCGGCCACATTTCATCTCGCGCGCGCGACGCCCTCGCGCGAGCGGCCCCGGGAACTCGCGGGCCCCGATCGGCGCCGCCTGTATCCATCGAGCGCTAGCAGCGGGTCCGATCCGATGGTTTGAGAAAACCCATGGAGTCGGCGCGCTAGCACCGGCACTCCTCGCGAACGGCCGACCTGGCATACTGCACGCGCTGCACGGCGGTCCGCTTTTCGCGACCCCGTCAGCAGCACCTTGGCCGCGCGCTCCCGTGACGTGGCCGGCGGACACTGCCGCCACCGTTCAAACACGGACACGGACACAAGGAGACAACGCACATGCCAACTCTCAGCGAGTCGTTCTCGGTTCCCAATGGTGCCCAGAGCTGGGCCGCCATCAACGACCTCAACAAGCTCATCCCGTGCGTCCCCGGCGCGAAGGTCATCGCGACGGAGAGCCCCACGAAGGCCACGGCCGAGATCACGGTCAAGATGGGCTCGATGGGCATGGTGTTCACCGGTCCGGTCGAGATCAAGTCCGCGAGCGGCCAGACGGCGCAGATCTCGGCGAACACCCGCGAGAAGGGCGGCCAGAGCAATGCCGCCGGCGACGTCACGATCACCGTGTCGGGCAACTCGGTCAGCATCAACGCGAACGCCAACGTGTCCGGCAAGGCCGCCTCGATGGGCGAGGGCACGGTCGTGGCCGTCCTCACGCAGCTCGTCAAGCAGTTCGCCGGCAACCTCGCCAAGGCCTAGCCGCAGGCCGGGCTCGCGCGCCACGTCCGCGCGCAGGGCCCGCAGGCGCGCGCGCCGACGTTTGGCAACGCGCGCGCGCCAGCTTCCTGATCCGCTGACGGGAGCCCGCGAGTACCCCCGGGTAAGGTGTCCGTAGGGGCAGCGCAGGCGCATGCCGGCGCGCTGCCCGGGCCAGTCTCTTGAGGAAGGGAGCAACGCGATGAAGGACGTGATCGACGATGTCGATCGCTGGGTAGCGCGGGGCGACAAGGTCGCGCTCGCCACGGTGGTCGGCATCAGGCGCTCAGCGCCCCGCCCGCCCGGCTCGAAGATGGCGATCAACGACAAGGGCGAGATCTCCGGGATGGTGTCCGGCGGCTGCGTCGAGGGCGCCGTCATCGAGATCGCCGACGGCGTGATCAACGGCGACGATCCCCAGCTGCTGACGTTCGGCATCACGGACGACATGGCCTTCGACGTCGGGCTGCCGTGCGGCGGCGAGATCGACGTCTGGGTGGAGCGCTACGAGCCATGAGCGTCCAGGCCTCGTTCGCGAAGATCGCCCGTGAGGGCGGCCGCGCCGCCCTCGTCACGGTCCTGAAGGGTCCGCACGCGGGCGAGCGCCTGCTCGTCGGAGTCGACGGTAAGACGGACGGCACGCTCGGCGACCCCGCGCTCGACGCCGAGGGCGTCGCGCACGCAGAGGAGCTCATGTGGTCAGACAAGTCCGAGCACCGGGGCGACCTGTTCGTCGACATCACGGCACCCCAGCCGCGGCTGGTCATCTTCGGTGCCGTCGAGTTCGCGACGCATTTGTCGGCCTTCGCCAAGGTTGCCGACTGGCGCGCCTACGTCGTGGATCCGCGCGCCCGCTTCGCGACCCGCGAGCGCTTCCCCGACGCGGTCGACGTCATCGCCGGCTGGCCTGACGCCGCATTCGAGAAGCTCGGCGCGATCGACCCCGCGACGTACCTTGCGGTGCTGACGCACGACCCCAAGCTCGACGACGCCGTCCTGCTCATGGCGCTGCGCTCGGACGCCAAGTACATCGGCGCCATGGGCTCCAAGCGCGCGCAGAAGGAGCGTCGCGAGCGCCTTGTGGAGCACGGCGTCACGGACGAGGAGCTCGCGAGGATCAGCGCGCCTGTCGGCCTCGACCTCGGCGCGACCGGCGCGCGCGAGACCGCGCTGTCGATCATGGCCGAGTGCGTGGCCGTCCGCTATGGACGCGACGGCGGCCGGCTCTGCCAGAAGGGCGCGGACCGCAAGCGCATCCACGCGGAAGCCGCGGGCTGAGCGACCCGGCGCCGGACCCATCTCGCCGATGGCGACCTCAGCGGCCCGGGCTGCGCGATCGGGCGGCGCCATCCTCAGCCACCCGCGGGCCTGCCCCGGGGACCCGGAGCAGGCGGACCTGCAGTCTTCCTACTTGAAGACCTTGTCCAGGACGCCGGTGCTCTCGAGCACCGCCTGACCCTGGGAGAGCAGCGCCTGAGCCTGCTCGAGCATGGCCTCGCGCTCCTCGGGCTCGGCCGTCGCGTACCGGAAGCCGGCGGCTGCGATCCCGAGCGGGACGACCCGCCACAGGATGTTGCGCCGCGACCCCACGAGGCCGAGCAACTGCTGGTTGGTTGCAGCCAGCGACATCATCGCCGGCGCGAGTTGCGCATTGAGCTTCGAGTTCCGCATTCGCCTGCCTTTCAACGCTGGTGTGCGAGGTCCGCCGCCGAGCATCCGCAGGGGAACGCTCAACGTCGCACCGATACCGCCGCCGACGACGAAGCCCGCCGCCACAGCGGCGCGATTTCGTCCGGCTTCCCGCGCCGAGACCATACTGCGGTTCTCAGGCGCTCGTTGCAGGTCCTGGGCCGGTCCGTCGGCGCTCACTTCAGCGGTCGCCGGTTCCGGCGCACCGTCCTCGGGCGGCCCGGTCTGGGCCGCCTCGTCCCCTGGAAGCTTCGTCATGGGCGCCACGCAGACGGACTTAGCCTTGGCCGCGAGGTACACGCGCGCACGCGAGTGACTTGCGCCCGTGGCCTTGCTCCGTCCCTAGCGGACAACCCACCTCACCACCCTGGCGCCCACGAAGCCGGCGACCAGCATGAGGGGGACCTTCAGAGAGGTGTCGAGTGCATCGAACCTCTCCTTCGCCTCGCCAATCATCTCGCCGACGTCGATCTGCTTGGGGTCGATGGAACCGAGCTGCTCCATGATCTCGAGCGGGTCCAACGCGCCGATCTGGCCGACGAGGCCACCAACACGCTCCCCGATCTCGTTCACGGGCACTCCATACGACCCGAGCTTCTCGAGCGCCTGCTCAATGGGATCCTGCGTCACCGATCGGCCTGAAGACACGCGGGCTCCACCCTCTCTTTCCCGGTCTGGACACAGCACTAACTACGAACGGGTCCGTTGGTACCACGGCGGTGAGCGCGGGCACAAGGTGATCTGCGCACCTAGCCCAGGGGCCGCCGGCCATACACGACCGCGCTGGTCGGGATCGCCCGCAAGGTGATCTAAACATCTAGCGCAGGGCGTGCACGAGTGGTACGACTCAACCCTGTCGTAGTACCGCGCTGTCCTGACGTACCTACAACGGGGGCTTGAAGACGCACATGTGCCTGGCGATTCCCGGTCAGATCCTTGAAGTTGTCGACGAGACCAACCGTCTCGCGAAGGTTGACGTTGCGGGCGTTCAGCGCAACGTCAACATCGGCCTGCTCGACGAGGACGGGGACGGCGTCGGTCCTGGCGACTGGGTCCTGATCCACGTCGGCTTCGCGATGTCGAAGATCGACGAGGGCGAGGCCCGCGAGACGCGCCGCATGCTCGAGAGCATGGGCGAGGACTACGAGCAGGAGCTCGAGGACCTCAAGTCGAGCATCATCGAATGAGCCGCCTACTCGCGGATGCCGCTTCCGTGTTCACGCCGCGCGCGCCCGTCTGCGACGCAACGACGGGCTGCATCACATGCGGCGACGTCGCGGTTGCATTGACCGTCATGCGCCTCGACGAGGAACGAGGCCTCGCGCTCTGCGCGGACGACGACGGGAACTCCGAAACCGTCGAAACCGATTTAGTCGCCCCGGTGGCGCCGGGGGACACGCTCCTGGTTCACGCCGGTACCGCGATCGCACGCCTTACCGAGGAGGCCCCCGCATGAAGCACGTCGACGAGTTCCGCGACCCTGCCCTGGGTCAGGCGCTGGCCGGCGAGATCCTTGGTCTCGTCGAACCCGGCCGCCACTACAAGTTCATGGAGGTCTGCGGCGGTCACACGCACTCGATCTACAAGTTCGGGATCGACGACCTGCTGCCTTCGAACGTCGAGCTCGTGCACGGACCCGGCTGTCCGGTCTGCGTGATCCCGATGGGCCGCGTCGACGACGCGATCGCCCTCGCACACGAGGACAACGTCATCTTCACGTGCTTCGGAGACATGCTGCGCGTGCCGGGCTCGGATGGCTCGCTGCTGGATGCCAAGGCCGAGGGCGCCGACATCCGCATGGTCTACTCGCCGCTGGATGCGCTGCGGATCGCGAAGGCAAACCCGGACCGCGACGTCATCTTCATGGCGATCGGCTTTGAGACGACGGCGCCGTCGACGGCCCTGACGCTCAAGCGCGCGAAGGCCGAGGGCGTGCCGAACTTCTTCTGCATGTGCAACCACGTGACGATCGTGCCGCCGCTGCGCGCGCTGCTCGACTCGCCGGACCTGCGCCTCGACGGCTTCATCGGGCCGGGCCATGTGTCGACGGTCGTCGGCGTCCGCCCATTCGAGTTCATCCCGCGTGAGTACAAGAAGCCGATCTCGGTGGCGGGCTTCGAGCCGCTGGACGTCCTGCACGCGATCCACATGCTGCTGACCCAGCTCAAGGAGGGTCGCTGCGAGGTCGAGAACCAGTACGCCCGAGTGGTGCCGTGGGAGGGCAACCTCCGCGCGCTGCAGGTCATGGGCGAGGTCTTCGAGCTGCGCCCGCACTTCGAGTGGCGGGGCATGGGCTTCATCTCGCAGTCGGGCCTGAAGCTCTCCAAGGCGTACGCCGACCTCGACGCCGAGATCCGCTACGCGGTCCCCGGCGTCCGCGTCGCCGATCCCAAGGCTTGCCAGTGCGGCGAGGTTCTCAAGGGCGTCATCAAGCCCTGGGAGTGCAAGGTCTTCGGCTCGGGCTGCACGCCGGAGCGGCCCATCGGTACGTGCATGGTGTCCAGCGAGGGCGCCTGCGCCGCGTACTACAACTACGGGCGCTTCGCCCGCGAGCGCGAGGTCGTCTAGTGCCGTCCGAGGTCTCAGAGCGTGAGCAGAAGGTGCTCAACATCATCGAGACCGCGCGCGCCAAGAAGCAGAAGTTCCGCGATACGCAGATCACGATGGCGCACGGCGCCGGCGGCAAGGCGACGCAGGGGCTCATCGAGGGCCTGCTCGTGCCCGCCTTCGCCAACGAGACGCTCGAGGCGATGGCCGACGCCGGGACGGTCGACGTGCTCGGCGGCCAGATCGCGATGACGACCGACAGCTTCGTCGTCAGCCCGATCGTCTTCCCCGGCGGCACGATCGGCGAGCTCGCCGTCAACGGCACGGTCAACGACCTCGCCATGGCCGGTGCCAAGCCGCTCGCGCTGACGCTCTCGCTGATCCTCGAGGAGGGTCTGCCGGCGGACGAGCTCAAGCACCAGGTCGCGGCGATCGCGACGGCCGCCGCCGAGGCCGGCGTGAACATCGTCGCCGGCGACACGAAGGTCGTCCCGCGCGGCATGTGCGACAAGATGTACATCTGCACGACGGGCATCGGCCTGCTCGACGACCGCTCGGACATGTCGCCCTCCGCGCTGCGGCCCGGCGACAAGATCCTCGTCTCCGGGCGGATCGCCGATCACGGCACCGCGATCATGCTCGCCCGCGGCGAGTTCGATCTCGATGCCGACATCGAATCGGACACCATGTGTCTCTGGCCGATGGTCGACAAGCTGCTGGACGAAGCCGGTCCGTCGCTGCGCTGCCTGCGCGACGCGACCCGCGGCGGCGTCGCGTCGGTGCTGAACGAACTTGCGAGGGCCTCGCGCGTTGCGATGGTCATCCAGGAAGCCGCGGTGCCAGTGCACCCGGCGGTTGCAGGTGCCTCGGAGATATTGGGTCTCGACCCGATGCACGTGGCAAACGAGGGGAAGCTCGTCGCGATCGTTGCCCCCGAGGCGGCGGACGCGGCGCTGGCCGCTTTGCGGTCGATGCCGGGCGGCGAAGAAGCCGCGGAAATCGGCGAATGCAAGACCGAACCCGAAGGCATGGTCCTCATGGCCACGGCCTTCGGTGGTAAGCGGGTGATGGATCAGCTCGTGGGCGATCCACTGCCCCGCATCTGTTAGTCGAACAGGGAGGAGCTCACATGGCATCAATCGAGTTCGCACCACGGCAGCACGAGACGGAGAACATCACCGCGCACGTCATCTGGATGACGTCGGGACTGAGCTGCGATGGTGACTCGGTTGCCATGACGTCGGCAGTCAACCCGTCGCTTGAGGACATCATCACGGGCGCAATCCCCGGTATGCCGAAGGTGGTCGCGCATACCCCGGTGCTCGCGTATGAGAACGGTGCCGAGTTCATGCAGGCCTGGTATGACGCAGAGGCCGGCAAGCTCGATCCGTTCGTCCTCATCGTCGAGGGATCGCTGCCGAACGAGAAGATCAACGGCGAGGGCCACTTCGCAGGTATGGGAGTCAACCCCTCGAACGGACAGCCGATCACCACGAACGAGTGGGTCGACCGGTTGGCTCCGAAGGCAGCGGCGGTTGTCGCGCTGGGAACGTGCGCCACGTATGGCGGCATCCCGGCCATGAAGAACAACCCGACCGGCGCCATGGGCGTTTGCGACTACCTCGGCTGGGGCTGGACCTCCGCTGCGGGCCTTCCCGTCGTGAACATCCCCGGTTGCCCGGCTCAGCCGGACAACACCACGGAAGCACTGACGGTTCTCGTCATGGCTCTCGCCGGCATCGCGCCGGTTCCGGAGCTCGACGATCAGCACCGTCTGACGATGCACTTCGGCCGCACCGTGCATGAGGGCTGCAACCGCGCAGCGTTCTATGAGCACGGCAACTTCGCGACCGAGTACGGCTCTGACCATCGCTGCCTGGTGAAGCTTGGCTGCAAGGGTCCCGTCGTCAAGTGCAACGTCCCGATCCGTGGCTGGCAGAGCGGCGTGGGCGGATGCCCGAACGTCGGCGGCATCTGCATGGCATGCACCATGCCGGGCTTCCCGGACAAGTTCATGCCGTTCATGGACGAGGACAAGAACGCCAAGGGCTCGACGGCCCTCGCGAAGTTCACCTACGGCCCCGTGCTGAGGTACTTCCGGAACCAGTCGATCAAGACCAAGGGTGACAAGGAGCCCGAGTGGCGGCACCCGCGCGCCGAGATCACGACCGGCTACACGCCGCACTGGAGCTAGAGGAGAGACATGGCAACTGCATACACACCGCCCGCAACGTCGGGCGTCGTCGTCAAGGAGATGGCGTGGGACCCGATCACCCGCATCGTCGGGTCGCTCGGCATCCACACGGAGATCGACTTCACGAACCGTAAGGTCAACAAGTGCTACAGCACTTCGATGATCTTCCGTGGATTCGACATCTTCATGAAGGGGATCGATCCTCGCGACACGCACTTCATCACGAGCCGCATCTGCGGCATCTGTGGTGACAACCACTGCACCGTCTCGTGCCTGAACCAGAACATGGCGTATGGCGTGAAGCCGCCGAAGCTCGGCGACTACGCGTTCAACCTGGCTGAGACCGCGGACTACATGTTCGACCATGCGATCTTCAACGACTGCATGTGCAACGTGGACTTCTGCGAGCAGATGGTCAAGGAGACCAACCCGTCCGTCCTCGCGAAGGCCGAGAACACCACGGCCCCGCACTGCGACATCCACGGGTACAAGACGATCGCCGACATCATGCGCGCGCTGAACCCGTTCACGGGTTCGTTCTACCTCGAGACGCTTGGCGTCGCGCGGTACACGCGTGAGATGTACTGCCTGTTCGGCGGCCGGCACACGCACCCCTCGACGATCCTGCCGGGTGGCTGCAGCGCCGACATCACGCACCAGACGATGACGGACTACTACGTCCGCCTCATGCGCTACATGGACTACATCAAGCGTACGGTGCCGATGCACGATGACCTCTACGATTTCTTCTACGAGGCCATGCCGGGCTACGAGCGGGTCGGCTACCGCGACACGGACATCATCTGCTGGGGCGCGTTCGACGATCCCGAGTACGTGACGTACGAGTACAAGACCATGACGGACTGGGGCCGCAAGCG
>CAWEOF010000007.1:0-34534 GCA_963810605.1 uncultured Actinomycetes bacterium | reverse complement strand
TGGCGTATGGCGTGAAGCCGCCGAAGCTCGGCGACTACGCGTTCAACCTGGCTGAGACCGCGGACTACATGTTCGACCATGCGATCTTCAACGACTGCATGTGCAACGTGGACTTCTGCGAGCAGATGGTCAAGGAGACCAACCCGTCCGTCCTCGCGAAGGCCGAGAACACCACGGCCCCGCACTGCGACATCCACGGGTACAAGACGATCGCCGACATCATGCGCGCGCTGAACCCGTTCACGGGTTCGTTCTACCTCGAGACGCTTGGCGTCGCGCGGTACACGCGTGAGATGTACTGCCTGTTCGGCGGCCGGCACACGCACCCCTCGACGATCCTGCCGGGTGGCTGCAGCGCCGACATCACGCACCAGACGATGACGGACTACTACGTCCGCCTCATGCGCTACATGGACTACATCAAGCGTACGGTGCCGATGCACGATGACCTCTACGATTTCTTCTACGAGGCCATGCCGGGCTACGAGCGGGTCGGCTACCGCGACACGGACATCATCTGCTGGGGCGCGTTCGACGATCCCGAGTACGTGACGTACGAGTACAAGACCATGACGGACTGGGGCCGCAAGCGTTTCATCACGCCTGGCCTCGTCTTCAAGGGTGAGCTGATCACGACGGACCTCGTCGAGATCAACTTGGCGATGCGGATCCTCCTGGGTCACTCGTACTTCGACGACTGGGATCAGTCCGAGACGTTCGTGACGCACGACCCGCTCGGCAACCCGGTCGACAAGCGCCACCCGTGGAACAAGCAGACGCTTCCGCGTCCGCAGAAGCGCGATTTCAACGACAAGTACTCGTGGGTCGCTGCGCCGCGTATGTACGACAAGCGCAACGACATCTACGTGGCCACGGACACCGGCGGCGGACCGTTCGCCCGCAACTGGTGCACGGCGAAGGCCGGCCTCGTCGATCTCGGCTACCTCAAGGCAACGGGTCACAGCATCCAGATGGTGCTGCCGAAGTCGCTGAACATGCCCGAGATGGAGCTCGAGTGGAAGATCCCGCCGTGGTCCAACGCGATCGAGCGCGACCGCGCACGTACGTACCATCAGCCGATTTCCGCGCTGATCGGTCTGTACAACCTCGAGAAGGCTCTGGTCGAGGTCCGCGCTGGCCGCACGAAGTCGTGGAACAGCTTCACGGTGCCGGACGAGGCAGTCTCGTGCGGTTTCCATGAGGCCGCTCGCGGCGTCATCAGCCACCACATGGTCATTCGCAACGGCAAGGTCGCGAACTACCAGCCCTATCCCCCGACCCCCTGGAACGGGAACCCGCGCGACAAGTTCGGGACCCCCGGCCCCTACGAGGACGCGGTGCAGAACACCCCG
Source organism: uncultured Actinomycetes bacterium (assembly GCA_963810605.1). Classification (GTDB taxonomy): domain Bacteria; phylum Actinomycetota; class Thermoleophilia; order Solirubrobacterales; family Solirubrobacteraceae; genus CADCVQ01. Next base: position 33,182 of record CAWEOF010000007.1, on the reverse strand, counting down.
ATCTTCGAGGAGAACGGCCCGGAGAACTTCAAGGGGATCGACATCATGCGCGCTGTGCGCTCCTTCGACCCGTGCCTGCCGTGCGGTGTGCACATGTACACCGGCAAGGGCCGCGTCAAGAAGGTCCAGCACACGCCCACGGGGATGTGCTGAGAGCCTAAATGGCAACTCAGTCGCAAGCTCCGGAAGAGCTGGTCGAGCGGGTCCAGGATCTCCTGGGCTCGCTCGACGAAATCGCTGACCCGGTCGCGCAGGCGCGCGTCCAGGAGTTGGTCGGCGCAGTTCTCGAGCTGTACGGAGCTGGTTTGGAGCGCATCCTCGGCGTCATCGCTGACGCCGGGGAAGGCGCCATCCACATCCGCAAAGCACTGCTCGATGACGGGATCGTGGCCAGCCTTCTGCTGATCCACGGTCTCTACCCGGTGCCGCTCGAGGAGCGGATCGCCGAGGCTGTCGAAAGCGTCAGGCCGTTTCTGGCGTCACACGGCGGTGGCGTCGAGATCCTCTCGGTGGAGGACGGCGTCGCGCGTCTACGCCTTCAGGGCAGCTGCAACGGCTGCCCGGCGTCAGCATCGACGCTTGAGCACGCGCTGAAGGAGGCCATCGACGAGGCGGCCCCCGATCTGCTCGCGCTCGAAGTCGAAGGTGCCGTGGGCCTTGAGGAGAAGGACAAGTCGTCCGATCTAGGCTTCGCGTTGCCGATGGTGCAGGCCGGCCCGGCGACGTTGCCGATGGCCGACGCGCCATACACAGAGTGTCCGTCGGGCGTGGGGAAGTGAGCGGGACAGGTCGCCTGCCCTCCACGCTCGTTGCAGGCTTGGGCCGCCTCGCGCGGCCCGAGCCCGTTGTGGAGGACGAGCAGTGCGAGGTGTGCGGGTCGCGGATCTCCGAGGACCACCGCCATCTGCTTGAGCTGGAGGAGCGACGCATCCTGTGCGCGTGCGAGCCGTGTATCGCGATGCGTTCGGGCGTCGACAACTACTGCCCCGTCGGCACGCGCACCGTGTGGCTCGACGACATCGACTTCCCCGACGCGCTGTGGTCGGCGTTCCAGCTCCCCATCGGGCTGGCGTTCTTTCTGCGCTCGTCGGGTACAGGTACCGTCGTGGCGCTCTACCCGAGCCCCGCCGGCGCGACCGAGTCCGAGCTGCATCTCGAGAGCTGGAACGCGCTCGTCGAGCGCAACCCCGTCCTCCAGCAGCTCGAGGCCGACGGCGAGGCCTTCGTGGTCAATCGCATGACCGACCCACCCGAGCACGCGATCGTGCCGATCGACGAGTGCTACCGCCTCGTCGGGCTCATCAAGGCCAACTGGACCGGCATCTCGGGCGGCAACGCCATATCTGATGCGGTGCCCAAGTTCTTCAAACACATTCGCCGCAAGGCAGGAGTTTCATGACTGACACACCCGAACCCGAGAAGGCCGCGGAGGCTCCGGTCGAGCGTGACTACGGGCCTCAGATGACGTTCGAGGTCTTGGGCGTCGCGCACGAGCCCTTTGCCGCCCAGCCGACCTTGCGGTTTGAGATGGGCGTGTCGGAGCCCTCCGACCGCGAGATCTACGCGATCTCGCTGACGGCACAGATCAACTTCGACCCCGCCCGGCGCGAGTACGACGCCGAGACCCGCGCGGCGCTGTTTGAGATCTTCGGCTCGCCCGAGCGCTGGCCGTCGACGACGCGCAGCTTCCTGTGGACGCACTCGACCGCGATGGTGCACTCCTTCACGGGCGCGATCACGTTCGGGCTCGAGGTGCCGTGCACGGCCGACCTCGAGGTCGTCGCGGCGCGCTACGTCTCCTCGCTGCCCGACGGCGACGTGCCGCTCACCTTCCACTTCACCGGGCGCATCCTCTACCAGGGCGCCAACCGCCAGGTGCAGGTCGTCCACATCGCGTGGGACACCTCGTGCCAGTACCGGATGCCGGTCGCGGTCTGGAAGGCCATGATCAAGCACCACCACGGCGAGTCGGGCTTTGCGCTCATGCACAACGACACGCTCCAGTCGCTCATGGACTACAAGCGCGCCCGCGGCCTGCACAGCTTCGACGCCTGCGTCGCGGACATGCTCGAGCGCGCGCCCGTCGAGGAAGAGGAGACGATCGGATGAGCCAGATCGACCCGATCACTCCCGAGAGCCCGTCGGACGTCGGCGTCACCTCGACCAAGACGCACCTCGAGCGCCTCGTGGACTCGCTGCTGTTCGAGGGCTACGCGCTCTATCCCTACACGCCGGGCGCGACGAAGAACGCCACGCCGACGCCGTTCGGGATCGTCTACCCGCGCGACTACGCGCAGCACGAGACGCACGCGTTCGACCGCATGCAGATGCAGTTCATCGTCGAGATCGGTGCCGTCGTCTCGGCCGAGGTCCGCTTCCTGCAGGCCTCCGGGGAGAAGCACCGTGCCGTCGAGCGCCGCGTGCCGCTCGGCGTCGGGCCGTCGAAGGTCTCGTTTGACTTCGACGAGATCGAGGGCGTCGCCGAGATCGACCTGGAGCGGCTGCCGGACGGCCGCGACCGCGTCACGGTCAAGGTCGAGAACCTCACGCCGCTGAGCGAAGAGGAGTCGACCGGGGATCGCAAGGACGCGTTGCTGAAGAGCATGCTGTCCACGCATCTGCTGGCGCATACCGCGAACGGCGCGAAGATCGTCTCGCCGCTCGAGCGCGGCGACGACGGCGTCGCCGGCTGCTGTCAGGTCAACACCTGGCCGGTGCTCGCGACCTCCGCGGACGACGCGATCCTCGCGCCGACGTTCATGCTGCCCGATCATCCCGAGATCGCCCCCGAGTCCGTCAACGACTTCTTCGACAACACGGAGATCGAGGAGGCGCTCGTCCTCCACATCCAGGCGCTGTCAGATCAGGAGCGCGAGGAGATCTCCGCGCAGGACCCGAAGGTGCGCGAGATGCTCGCCCGCGCCGACGCGACGACTCCGCAGCAGCTCATGGACCTCCATGGCCGCGTGCGCATCGAGGACCCGCCGGGCGAGCGCGAGGTGACGGTCGAGGGCGTGACGTACAGCCGTGGCCAGAAGGTCATCGTGCGCCCCGCTCCCAGCGCGGACGTCTACGACAAGATGCTCGACGGCCGCAAGGCCACGATCCACCGGCTCTTCATGCGCGTGGACGATCGCCTGCACCTCGGCGTCACGATCGACGATGACCCCATGCAGGAGATCCTCGGCGAGAGCGGCCGCTTTTTGTTCTTCTTCTCCGACGAGGTCGAGGTGCTGACATGAGCGAGGACCGCGAGCGGTTCACCGCAACGCCGCCGACGGACACGTGGCGCCCGCCGGCACCGGATGCGCCGATCGAGCCGCAGGAGCCAGACGTCTCCGACCGCCCCAAGCAGATCCTCATCGCGGGGATCGGCAACACATGGCAGCGCGACGACGGCTTCGGCTCAGAGGTCGCGCGGCGCCTCGAGGCGCGCGAGCTCCCCGAGGGCGTCGCGGTCATCGACTTCGGGACCGGCGGCCTGGACCTCGCCTACCAGGTCATGTACGGCTACGACGCGCTCGTCATGATCGACATCAGCCGCCAGGGCGGCGCTCCGGGCACGCTCTATGTCATGGAGGTCGACGAGGACGAGGTCACGTCGGGCATCGAGGACGGCGATGCGCTGAACCCGCACGCCATGGACCCCGAGACCGTCCTGCGCTTCATCAAGCTCACCGGCGGGTGGCCCGGCAAGGTCGTCATCATCGCCTGCGAGCCGCTCACCATCGAGGAGATGGGCGTCGGTCTCAGCCCGGTCGTGGAGGAGGCCGTCGGCCGCGCCGTCGACCTCGTGCTCGAGCAGGCGACCGAGCTGCTCACCGACGAGGCCTACGCCTCGCTCGACGAGAAGAAGTAGTGCACGAGTTCGATCTCTCGAGCGCGGTCGTCCAGACCGTCAACAAGCACGCCAAGGGGCGCCAGGTCAAGCACGTCACGCTGCGGATCGGGCGCCTGCGCCAGGTGGTCCTGCGGACGCTCGAGTTCTACTTCGCGATCGTTGGCAAGGACACGGTCTGCGAGGGCGCTACGCTCGAGATCATCGACGTGCCTGCCGTGCTGCGCTGCAAGACCTGCAAGAACGAGTGGGAGATCGAGATCCCGGCGTTCATCTGCGCGACCTGCGGCCCCGGCGCGGTCGAGGTCGCCACAGGGGAAGAGTTCATGGTCGAATCGATCGAAGTCGAGGACGAGGAGAAGGCCGCATGCACCGCACCAAGGTGAGGGTCGTCGAGGACGCCCTCGACGCCAACAACACGATCGCCCAGGCCAACCGCGCCGACTTCGACCGCGAGCACGTCACGGTCGTCAACCTCATGAGCGCCCCGGGCGCCGGCAAGACGACGCTGCTCGAGCGCGGCCTGCTCGGCCTCGCCGAGGAGGGCCTGCGCGTCGGCGTGCTGGAGGGCGACGTCGCCGGTAGCTTCGACGCCGACCGCCTCGCGGTCCTGAACATCCCCGTCGTGCAGCTCAACACCGACAACGGCTTCGGCGGCGAGTGCCACCTCGACGCGAACATGGTGCGCTCGGCGCTGCCCGGGGTCCCGCTGCCCGAGATGGACGTGCTCATCGTCGAGAACGTCGGCAACCTCGTGTGCCCGGCGGAGTTCCGCATCGGCGAGGACGCGCGGATCATGGTCTGCTCGGTCACCGAGGGCGAGGACAAGCCGCTGAAGTACCCGCTCATGTTCCGCGCCTGCGAGCTGGTCGTCATCAACAAGATCGACCTCCTGCAGTACCTGGACTTCGACGTCGATCGCCTCGAGGCGAACATCCTGCAGGTCAACCCGCAGGCGACGGTGCTGCGCGTCAGCGCGAAGACCGGCGAGGGGATCGAGGCCGTCCGCGACTGGTTCAAGGCGCTTCCGGCGCGCTTCTTCGAGGACGACGAGCACGAGCACGGCGAGCACACGCACACGCACGAGCACGGCGAGCACACGCACACGCACGAGCACGGCGACCACAGCCACTCGCACGAGCACGCCCCGGCGTAGGCGGGCAGTGGTCCCTACGGCACATCCGTTCACCCCGAGATGAGCCGGACCACCGGCATCGGCACCGAGCGCGTCGAGGCGCTGCTGCGCGAGCGCAGCGATGCCTCGGGGCAGTTCTTCACGGCCCAAGCCGAGCGGCTGGCGCAGCTCTGCCACAAGATGGCCGAGCGCTTCGCCCGCGAGGGGCGGCTCGTGGCGTTCGGCGCGTCGCCCGCCGACCGCTCCGACGCGCGCCACGTCGCGGTCGAGTTCGTCCATCCCGTCATCGTCGGCAAGAGCGCGCTGCCGGCGCTCGGGCTGGCCGGCGAAGGTGGGCAGATCGCGCCGCAGGTCGCGCTCGAGGCCGAGGCCGAGGACATCGCGATGGCCTTCGGCCACGAGCCGGACATCCTCGCGGCGCTGGCGGCGGCGCGCGAGCGCGGCTGCCTGACGATCGCGTTCACGGCCGGCTCCGGCGCCGAGTGGGAGTTCGACCTCGGGATCATCGCGGACCCGCTCATCCGCCAGGAGGTCGCCGAGACGCTCTACCACACGCTGTGGGAGCACGTCCACATCTTCCTCGACAACCGCGGGCTCCTCGAAGGCCGCGCCGCGCGACCCGTCCACGACTCCGGGGCTTCGAGCTTCTTGTATCCGTTCCTCGGCCAGCAGGAGACCGACGTCGATGCGATCCTCGCCGACGTCAGGCAGTCGATCCTGCTGAAGGCCGAGGAGATCACGGCGCTGCGCACGCAGACGCTGACGGAGTTCAGCGATGAGCTCGTCGTCGCCGCCGGCGTGTTGCGGGCGAGCTTCGAATCCGGCGGCCGGCTCATCGCGCTCGGCAACGGCGGCTCCGCGACGGACGCGATGGACGTCGTCGCCGACTTCCGCACGCCGATGTTCGGCGGCCCCCCGCGGCGCGCGCTGGACCTCACGGAGGACACCGGCATCATCACGGCCGTCGCCAACGACATCGGCACGGACGCGATCTTCCTGCGCCAGGTCATCGCGTACGGCCGCAAGGGCGACGTGCTCCTGGCGCTGTCGACGAGCGGCAACTCGCTGAGCATCCTCGAGGCGCTGCGCGAGGGTCGCAAGCGCGGCATGGTGACGATGGCGTTCGTGGGCTACGACGGCGGGAACGTCGAGAAGAACGCCCTGGCCGACCACACCTTCATCAGCCGCTCGGAGAACATCCCGCGCATCCAGGAAGCACACGCGAGCGGCTACCACGTGCTGCGCGAGCTCGTGGAGCTCGCGGTCTCGACGCCTGCACCGTGAGCACCGAGTCGTCGAAGGCCGCGGCGCCCGCGAGCGCGCTCCGGCGTGTCAGCGTCCGCGTGGACGGCACCGTCCAGGGTGTCGGCTACCGCCCGTTCGTCTATCGCGTGGCGGCCGAGCTCGGCATCGCCGGGTGGGTGCTCAACGACGAGCGCGGGGTGCTCGTCGAGGCCGAGGGCCCGCAGGACGTCGTCGACGCGTTCGTGACGCGGCTGCGCCAGGAGGCGCCGCCGTTGGCCGACGTCCGCGGCGTGGACGCCCGGGACGTCGAGGTTCTGGGCGAAGCGGGCTTTGCGATCGTCGCGAGCGAGCGCGGCGGCGCCGCGACCGCCCCCGTGACCCCGGACTCCGCGACGTGCGAGGACTGCCTCGCCGAGCTCGCCGATCCGGATGACCGCCGCTACCGCTACCCCTTCCTCAACTGCACGAACTGCGGCCCCCGCTTCACGATCGTCCGCGGGATCCCCTACGACCGCCCGACGACGACGATGGCCGGCTTCGTCATGTGCGACGACTGCCAGGCCGAGTACGACGACCCGCTCGACCGCCGCTTTCACGCCCAGCCCAACGCCTGCCCCGCGTGCGGGCCGCAGGTGCGCCTGCTCGAGCGCGACGGCACGCCCGTCGACAGCGACGATCCCGTGCGCGACGCCGTGCGCGACCTCCTCGACGGGCGGATTCTCGCGATCAAGGGGCTCGGGGGCTATCACCTAGCGTGCCGCGCGGACGACGAGACCGCGGTCGCCGAGCTGCGCAGCCGCAAGCACCGCGAGGACCGGCCGTTCGCGCTGCTCGTGGCCGACGTCGAGATGGCCCGCACGCTCATGGATGTCGGCGAGCGCGCGGCACAGCTCCTGCGCTCGCGCGAGCGGCCGATCGTGCTCGCCCGCCGCGCGCCGGACGCCCCCATCGCGCCGTCCGTCGCGCCGCGCGCCCCGGACCTCGGCGTCATGCTGCCGTACGCGCCGCTGCACGAGCTCCTCGCGGTGGACGCGGGCGTCCCGCTCGTCATGACGAGCGGCAACGTCTCCGACGAGCCGATCGCCTACGAAGACGACGATGCGCTCGCGCGCCTGGGCGCGATCGCGGACCGCTTCCTCGTCCACGACCGCCCGATCGCGACGCGCACCGACGACTCCGTCGTCCGGGTCGTGCGCGAGCGCCCGCTGCTCATGCGCCGCTCGCGCGGCTACGTGCCTGCCGCGCTCGACCTGCCCATCGCGTCCGCGCGCCACGTGCTCGGCGCCGGCGCGGAGCAGAAGAACGCGTTCTGCGTCGCCAAGGGCGACCGCGCGTGGTGCAGCCATCACATCGGCGACATCAAGAACTACGAGACGCTCACGTCGCTGAAGGACGGCGTCGCGCACTTCGAGGCCCTCTTCGAGGTGGCGCCCGAGGTCGTCGCGCACGACCTGCATCCCGACTACCTCTCGACGCGCTACGCGCAGGAGCGCGAGGGCGTCGAGCTCGTCGCCGTCCAGCACCACCACGCGCACCTCGCCGCGACGCTCGCCGAGCACGGCGAGGTCGGCCCGGCGGTCGGCGCGATCTACGACGGCACCGGCCTCGGCACGGACGGGACGATCTGGGGCGGCGAGATCCTCGTCGGCGGACTCGACGGCTTCGAGCGCGGCGGCCGGCTCGCCGGCGTGCGGATGCCCGGCGGCGAAGGCGCGATCCGCGAGCCGTGGCGCATGGCCTGCTCGTGGCTGACGCAGATGCGCGAGCCGCTGCCCGCCGCGTTCGAGCCGATCGCGCAACCGCGCTGGAACATGGTGGCGCGGATGGTGACGACGGGGATGAGCTCGCCGTTCACGTCGAGCGCCGGCCGGCTGTTCGACGCGGTCGCGGCGATGTGCGGGGTTCGGCTCGAGGTGAGCTACGAGGGCCAGGCGGCTATCGAGTTCGAGGCGCTCGCGGATCCGGGCGCGGCGGAGCCGTACCCCTTCGCGCTGCAGCAGATCCCGCCGGTCGTCATGAACCCGCAGGCGGCGATCCTCGCCGTCCTCGCCGACCTTCGCGCCGGCGTGCCGGTGTCGACGATCTCGGCGCGCTTCCACGCCGGCCTGGCGCGGGTCACCGTCGAGGCCTGCGTGCTGGCGGCCGAGCGCGCGGACATCGGTCTCGCCGTCCTCTCCGGAGGCGTCTTTCAGAACCGCCTCCTGCTCGAGCTCACGGCGGCCGGCCTCGAGGAGGCCGGCGTGCGCGTGCTGGTCGCCGAACGGCTGCCGTGCAACGACGGGCAGATCGCGTTCGGCCAGGTCGCGGTCGCGGCCGCGCGCGCCGCGGCGGGCAGCATCGCGCGGTAGCCGCAGCGGCAAGGTCGTGCGGGGATGCCCGCAACGCGCCAGCGGAACGCATCTACGACTACGTTGCAATACAGACGCAACGTGTGTTACGTTCGCGTCCCATTGCCGCACGGCATGGTCGAAACCGGGGAGAGAGCATGTCCAAGGGTCGTCGCGGCGCGGTCGCGGTCGTCGCGCTAGCGCTGGCGCTGGGAATCACGGCGTGCGGCGGATCGGACGAGGCGGACACGGGCGCCGCCGCCGGGACGCTGGTCATCGCGCTGCCGAGCCAGCCCGACAACCTCAACCCGATCGTCGACGGCAACGTCTACGCGGGCAACCTGAAGTTCTTCAACGGGCTCCTGCGCTACGACAAGAACCTCAAGGCCGAGCCCGACCTCGCCTCCGCGATGCCCGAGCGCAGCGCCGACGGGAGGACCGTGACCGTCAAGCTGCGCGACGACGTGAAGTTCCACGACGGCTCGGTCCTCACGGCGAAGGATGTCGCGTTCACGTACAACGCGATCATCGACCCCGACTCCGCCTCGCCGATGGCCACGCCGCTCGACACGCTCCGGTCCGCGAAGGCGATCGACGCCACGACCGTGGAGTTCGCGCTGAACCGCGCCGATCCGGCCTTCTACGACAAGCTCCAGGTCGGGATCGTGCCGTCCGCGGCGCTCGAGGGCAAGGACATCAAGACCGCGCCGTTTAACCGCCAGCCGATCGGCACGGGTCCGTACGTCATGAAGGAGTTCCAGCCCGGCGGGCGGATCGTCATGGAGTCCAACCCGAACTACTTCCGCGGCGAGCCGAGCATCAAGCGCATCGTCCTGACCGCCGTCGAGGACGAGAACGCGCGCGTCGCGTTGCTCGAGAAGGGCACCGTCGACGCCGCGGGCATCGTGCCCAAGCTCGCCGGCCGCATCCGCAAGAACGCCAACTACAACGTCTTCGAGGTGCGCACCGCCGACGCCCGCGTGGCGGCGCTGCCAAACCGCGACCCCGTGCTGCGCGATCGCGCCGTTCGGCGGGCGCTGAGCTACGCGGTGGACCGCGAGAAGATCGTCGACAGCGCGCTCGCGGGCGCCGGAGAGCCGGCCTTCGGACCGATCATGAAGGACCACTGGGCGTATTCGCCGGTCGCCGAGCGGCCGTTCGATCCGGACAAAGCGGGCAGCCTGCTCGACGCCGCGGGCTGGACGCGCAGCGGTGACGCGACGCGGGAGAAGGGCGCCAAGAAGCTCTCGTTCACGCTCATGTACCCGTCCAACGACAGCGTCCGCAAGGACATCGCGCTCGCGTTCACCTCGCAGATGAAGGATGTCGGCGTCAACGTCAAGCTCCAAGGCCTGACGTTCGACGTCATCGAGAAGCGCCAGGACAGCGGCGCGACCCAGTTCGGCTACGGCACGCCGTATGACCCCGACATCGAGCTCTACGGGCTCTATCACTCGAAGTTCGCAACCGGCGACAGCGACGCGTTCACGAACTACACGCGCACGAGCGACCCGAAGATCGACGCCGCGCTCGACGCGCAGCGCTCGAAGCTCGACCGCAACGAGCGCAAGGCGGACTTCGCGACGCTCCAGGAGGAGCTTGCCGACGACGCGAGCTGGCTGTGGCTCGTCCGGCTGCGCCACATCTCGGTCGTCTCCAAGCGCGTGAAGGGCGTCGATCCGCAGGTCGAGCCGCACGCGCACGGGTTCTCTCGCGGGACGTCCTGGAATCTCGAGGACTGGTCGCTGGAGCCCAAGAGCTGATCGCGCGGAGCCCCGCATCATGTTGAAGCTGATCGCGCGACGGCTGGCGCTGCTGCCCGTCATCCTGCTGGCCGTCGCGGCCATCACGTTCGGGCTGACCGAGATCTCGCCGTTCGATCCCGTCAGCGCCTACGTCGGCGCGGAGAGCCAGGTCACCGCCGAGCGCAAGGCCGAGATCGCCCACGCGTGGGGGCTCGACCAGCCGCTTTACGAGCGCTTCGGCCGCTGGGTCGGAAATCTCGCTCAGGGCGACATGGGCAACTCGATCGTCGCCGGGGGCCAGCCGGTCCTCGACGAGATCCTGGCGCGGTGGAGCGCATCGATCGCGCTCGTCGGCGGTGCGCTCATGCTCGTGCTGGTCGGCGGCCTCGTCTTCGGTGTGCTCGCCGCGGCCTTCCGCGGCACGTTCTTCGACTGGTTCGTGCGAACCATGTGCTACTTCAACACCGCCGCGCCGTCGTTCTGGGTCGGGCTGCTCGCGCTGTACGTGTTCTCGATCGAGCTCGGCTGGCTGCCGGCGGGCGGCACGTCCGATCCGCGGGCGGTCGGCGAGCAAGGCGTCGACCTCGAGCACCTCATCTTGCCGATGGTGATCCTCGCGATGACGCAGTACGCCTGGTTCACGCTCTTCGTGCGCAACACGCTGCTCGAGGTCTTGCGCGAGGACCATGTGCAGTTCGCGCGAGCGCAGGGCATCGGCGAGGTCGCGGTCCTGCTGCGTCACGCGCTGCCCAACGCGCTGATCCCGTTCGTCACGCTCATCGGCACGCACCTCTCCGAGCTCATCGGCGGCACGATCCTCGTCGAGGCGATCTTCGGCTGGCCCGGACTGGGGCAGCTGACGCTCCAGGCAGCGCTGGGCGAGGACATCCCGCTGCTCGTGGGGGTCACCCTGTTCGCGTGCGTGCTCGTGGTACTCGGCAACCTGCTGGCCGACATCACGTACCGCGTCATGGACCCGCGCGTGCGCGAGGCCTCGACATGAGCGCCGCCGGCGCGACGATCCGCCTCGGCGGAAGGTGGCGCCAACAGGCGGGCGACGCGCTGGCTCGCTGGCCGACGTCGATGCGCGTCGCGACCGGACTTCTCGCGCTCATGGTCGTCGTCGCGCTGTTCGCAAATCTCGTCGCCCCGCTCGACGACACGGCGGTGGACCTCGACGCGGTCCTCGAGAGCCCGTCCGCAGCGCATCTCATGGGGACCGACGAGGTCGGTCGCGACCTGCTCGTGCGGGTCGTCCACGGCGTGCGGATCTCGCTTGCAATCGCGGTGCTGGCAGCGTCCGCGGCCGTCGTGTTCGGCACGCTCGTCGGTGTGCTGGCCGGCACGATGGGCGGGAGGGTCGACGCCGTCATGATGCGGATCACCGACGTGTTCGCGTCGCAGAACCACCTCCTCTTCGGGATCCTGCTGCTCGTGCTGTTTCGCCCGGCGCTCGGCGGCGCGGGGGCCGTGATGCTGGCGATCGGGTTGACGCACTGGCCGTCGCTCGCTCGCATCGTGCGCGGCGAGCTGCTGTCGCTGCGCGAGCGCCCGTTCGTCGCGGCGGCGGTGGGCGGCGGTGCCAGCCGCTGGCGACTTGCGCGGCGCCACTACCTGCCGCACATGCTTCCGGCGGTCGGTCTGGCGTTCGTGCTCACCGTTCCTCACGCGATCTTCCACGAGTCCGCGTACTCGTTCCTCGGGCTCGGGCTGCCGGCCCACCAAGCGTCGCTCGGCAACATCCTCAACGACGGGCAGCGATCGCTGCTCGCGGGCGGCTGGTGGATCGCGCTGTTTCCGGGCCTGGCGCTCCTGCTGGCCGCGATGACCATCGGGACGATCGCGGAGTACTGGCGCGAGCACCTGCACCCGCGCTGGCGTTCGGAGCTCGAGCTGTGAGCGCGCGCCTCGAGGTCTCGGACCTGTCGGTTGGCTTCCGCACGCGGCGCGGTGTGGTCCAGGCGCTGACCGAGGCGAGCATCATCGTCGAGCCCGGCGAGCTGCTGCTCGTCGTCGGCGAGAGCGGCAGCGGCAAGACCGTGCTGGCGCATGCGCTGCTGTCGCTGCTGCCGCGCAACGTCAACGTCACCGGCTCGGTGAGTCTCGGCGACGACGACCTGCTGCACCTGTCGCCCGCGGAGTTGCGCCGCGTGCGCGGTCGCCGGATGGCGCTCATCCCGCAGAGCCCCGCGTCGTCGCTGAACCCGGTGCGCAAGCTCGGCGGCCAGCTGCTGGAGGCGGCGAGGGCGCGGGGGTGCAGCGACGAGCGCGCGCGAGCGCGCCTGGGCGAGCTGCTCGCCGAGCTCGGGCTGGACTTCGAGTTCGTCTCGGGACGCTACGTCCATCAGCTCTCGGGGGGCATGCAGCAGCGCGTCGTCAACGCGATGGCGCTCGTCGGCGAGCCGGACATCGTCATCGCCGACGAGCCGACCTCCGGCTTGGACTCCGATCTCGTCGATGCGACGGCTGACCAGCTACGAGCGATCTGCGCCCGCGGAGCGTCGCTGCTCGTCATCACCCACGACCTCCGGTTGGCCGAGCGGCTCGGCGGCCGGCTGGCACTGCTGTACGCGAGCAGGATCGTCGAGGTCGGATCGACCGCAACGTTCTTCGCGGGCCCGGCGCACCCGTACGGCCGCGGGCTGCTCAGCGCGCTGCCCGAGCGCGAGGGCAAGTCGATTCCCGGCCTGTCGCCCGAGCTGACCGCGCTGCCAGGCCACTGCGCCTACGCCGATCGCTGTCCGTCTCGCTTCGAGCCGTGCACCGGATCGGTGCCGGGCCTGTACCCCGCCCCCGACGGCGTGCTGGCGCGCTGCTTCGCTCATGCTGAGCGCTGATCAGATCACCAAGACGTACCGCTCGGCCAGCGGGCGGGTCGTCGCGGTGGACCACGTGTCCCTGTCGGTGCCGGCGGGCGGGCGCATCGGGCTCGTCGGCCCAAGCGGGTCGGGCAAGAGCACCCTCGCGCAGGTCATGGCGATGCTGGTCGCGCCCGACCGCGGGTCCGTGGTCGTCGACGGCGAACGCGTCGGCGTCTGGGGCGTGCGCTGCCGGCGCGCGCTGCGCCACCGCGTGCAGCTCGTCTTCCAGGCGCCGCGGATGTCCGTCGACCCGCGCATCCGGGTCGGCGAGGCGATCCTCGAGCCGCTCGCGGCGAGCCGGCTGCTCCCCGACGGCGCCTCCGAGCGCGCGAAGCTGCTCGCGACGTGGGCCGAGCGCGTCGGCCTCACCGACGACCTCCTCGAGCGCTTCCCGCACGAGGTGTCCGAGGGCCAGCTGCAACGCGCCTGCCTCGCGCGCGCGCTCGTGGTCGCGCCGCGCTACCTCGTGTGCGACGAGCTGTCGTCGATGCTTGACGTGTCGACGCAGGCGGCGCTGCTCGAGGCGATCGCCGCCGTCCAGGAGGAGCGCGAGCTTGGCGTGGTCCTCATCACGCATGACCGTGTGCTCGCCGATGCGTGGTGCGGCGTGATCGAGGACATCCGGGACCTGACGGCTCGCGACGCGGCCGGCGAGCCTGCGCCACGACGTGCGGCTCCGACCATCGACAGCGGCGGCATGGACGCCGTATCCTCCGCGCCATGGACGGCTTCGCCCTGAGCGAACGCTGGAACGGGTGGGAGAACCTCGACGTGATGATGCACGCCGCGCGTGCTGCGATCGCGGCCGGCCCGCTCGATCCACTGGTCTGCACGATCGCCCTCGAGGGGGATGAGGACGACGTGACGCTCACCAGCATCGAGGAGCTCGAAGTGCTGTTGGGCGCCGGCGAGGACCCGATGTCGATCGAGATCTACGTCGCCCACGTCGTCGAGGACGAGGCGAGCCTCACGATCTTCTACAACGCGCGCTGGCTGCAGATCAACGGCGCGGGGACAGACTGGACGCGCGCCCGGCAGGCGTACGACGCCGCGCAGGTGGAGCTCGCGCTCGAGTATGGGATCACGACGTTCAGGCTGCCCCAGCTGCCGGTCGACACCGTCGCCGACGTGCGCAAGCGCGTCGGCGCCAAGGACCGCGATCCCGGGCGCCTCGGCGGCGACGAGCAGCCGCCCAGCCCCGGCGTCTGAGCGCGGGTCGCGGCGCGGCGGCGGCGCAGGCTACTTCGAGGACCCGGGGTCGTCGGCCGGCAGCCCCGATGGGCCGGGCGCGAACCACTCCGGGATCGTGAGCGTGCCGTCCGCCTCGTCGCGGATGCCGTCCGGCGGCCAGCGCTGCGGGTATGGCGGGCGCTTCCAGACCCACTGCTCGCCGGCGTAGGCGTAGTGGAAGCGGATCGACTTCAGCAGCGCCTTGCGGTGATCCGGGCAGGCGTACCGCCGCGGACCGAGCAGCCCGCCGGCGTGCCAGACGAGCCACTTGCCGGGCATGGCGTCGATGAGCTCGCCGAAGAGATCCTCCCGTGTCGAGGCGCCGATGCTCGCTCGCGTCTCGTCGTCGGGGAGCGCCCCGCAGATGTCGCAGCGAAACCAGTAGCGGACCGGCATCGCTCTAGCGTAGGCCCGATCGTCCGACGGCGCCAGCCGGATCGCTGCCTACGGTGCCTGGAGCGATCCGCGGCGCGCGTCAGTCGGCGTGCACGGGCTCCGTGGCCGCTCGCCTCAGGACTGCGGATCGCCGGCGTCCGAGCGGGCCGGTCGCCATGAAGACGACGCCGAAGAGCGTCGCGGCGACAAGCACGATCGTGGGACCCGACTGCACGTCGAGGTGGTAGCTGAGGTTCATGCCGACGAACCCGCAGGTCGCTCCGATGACGGACGACATCCAGAGCATGCGGCTGAACGAGTTCGTGAGCATGCGCGCGACCGCGGCCGGGATGACGAGCGCCGCCGCGATGAGCGTCACGCCGAGGATCTTCATCGTGGCCAGGATCGAGCCCGCGAGGATGAGCATCAGCAGCGCGTCCATCCGCGCGGTGTTGACGCCGGAGACCTCCGCCACCTCGGGATCGAACGTCGTGAACAGCAGCGCGCGGTAGCGAAAGAAGATGAGCGTGGACGCGAGGACGCAGACGACGGCGATCGCGATCACGTCCTGCGTCCCGACGCCGAGGATGCTGCCGAACAGGGCGGCGTCGAAGCTCCCGCCCTCGCCGTCGAAGAACGCGAACAGCGCGAGCCCGAGCGCGAACGACGCCGTCGTGATCACGCCGATGGCGGCATCCGAGGCGATGACGCGCCGGCGCGTGACGCCGTTGATCATCAGCGCGGACGCGACGCCCCAGACGCCCGCTCCGAGCAGGAAGTTGATGCCCAGCAGGGTGCTGGCGGCAAAGCCGCCGAAGATCGCGTGCGACAGCCCATGCCCGATGTAGCTCATGCCCTTCAGCACGACGTAGACGCCGACGAGACCGCAGAGCGCGCCGGCCATCGTCGCCACGATGAGCCCGTTGCGGAAGAACTCGAACTCGAACGGGCGCAGCAGCTCGTGCATCACACGACGCTTGGGTGGTGGTGCTCGTGGGCGTGGTCGGGCGGGTGGCGATGCTCGAAGGTGTCGACGACGACCGGCATGCCGCCGTGCTCCAGGACCCGCATGCTCGCGCCATACGTGCGTTCGAGGATGTCCGGCGTGAGCACGTCGGTCGGGCGGCCCGCGCCGATCACGGTGCGGTTCAAGCACACGACCTGCGGCAGGTGCGCGGCGATGCCGTTGAGGTCGTGCGTCGACAGCAGGATCGCCAGCCCGCGGGCGTTGAGGTCGTCCAGCAGGTGCAAGATCTCGTGGCGCAGGCGCACATCGACGCCGGACGTCGGCTCGTCGAGGAGCAGCAGCTCGGGCTCGCCGAGCATCGCGCGAGCGATGAAGACCCGTTGCTGCTGGCCGCCGGAGAGCTCGCGGATGTGACGGCTGCGGAGATGCTCGATGTCCAGCCGCGCGAGCATCTCCCGGACCTTGGTCCGCTCGGCGGGGCTCGGCCACGGAAGTCGCCGGCCGGTGACCCGCGCCATGAGCACGCACTGCTCGACCGTCACGGGGAAGCTCCAGTTGATCGTCTCCACCTGCGGCACGTAGGCGATCCGCAGGCCTCGCCGGCGGGTGATGGTGCCGCGCACGGGAGCGATGCTGCCGGCGATCGCGCGCAGGAGCGTGGTCTTCCCCGACCCCGACGGCCCGACGACACCGACGAACTGGCGCTCGCCGACGACGAGGTCGACGTTCACGATCACGTCCTCGGCCGCGTAGCGGCAGCTCACGCCGGCAAGCTCGATCAGTGGCTCGCGGGCGCCCGCGGTCATTGCGGGTACCGCGCCGTGTCCGGCGCGACGTCGCCCGGCGTGAACGCCTTCAGCGCGGCCGCGTCGCCGCCCATCGCCTCGGTCATGGTCACGTAGTCGAAGTGCATGAGGCCCATCCAGGAGTGCTCGGGCTCGCCGGGCGCGCCCGGAAGGTCATCGTCGCGCAGGACGTCGACGTACGTCACGTTCGCCTCCTTGCCGATCTGCTCGAGCACAGGGCTGGGGAACACCTCGGAGCCGAAGATCGCGGGGACCTTCGTCGCCTTGACCTGGTCGATCAGGCCGGCGACCTCCTTCGGCGTCGGGTCCTCGAAGTCCGAGACCTGGATCGCGCCGATGATGTCCCAGCCGTAGTCGCGGCCGAAGTACGCGTAGGCGTCGTGGTAGGTCAGCAGCTTGCGCTTGGCCCGCGGGATCGTCGCGAACGACGTGCGCATGGCCTTGTCGAGCTCGTCGACCTTGGTCTTGAACTTGTCGTAGTTGGCCTTGAAGTAGTCCGCGTCGGCGGCTGCGCGCGCGACGAGCTCGTCGCGGATGACGGCGGCGTACTTCAGCGCGTACGTCGGATCGGTCCAGAGGTGCGGGTTGGGCTTGCCGCCGGACTTGGGAAACGAGAAGTCATAGGCGTACTCGCTCTGCGGGATCGACTTCGTGCCGAGCTCGACGATCTCGGCGCCGGGTTTGAGGTTGGCCTCGGCGAGGTCGCGCGTCGGCTCCTCGAGCTTCAGGCCGTTGATGAACAGCACGTCGATCGTCGAGAGCAGCTCGGCGACGCTCGGCTTGGGCTCGAACGTGTGCGAGTTCGTGCCCTCCGGGACGATCCCCGTGATCTTCACGCGGTCCCCCCCGATGTTCGCCGCGATGCTCGTGATCGGCGCGACCGTCGTGCCGACGCTCAGCTGGCCCTTGCGGGCGGTGGTGCTCGCGCCGCTGGACGCGTCGTCGTCACCGCAGCCTGTCGCGAGGAGCGCCAGGACGGCGATGGCGCCGAGCACTGCAACGCCGCGGGTGCGGAGGGGCATCGGTGGGGTCTCCCGAACGTCGTGAACGATCGCGAGCCTACCCCAATCGCGATCAACTCGTGGGAGTGGTGCAAACGCATCAGCGATAGGTCGCGGATACGGTGTCGGCCGGCACGGGCACCGGGGACTCGCCCGATCGCTTCAGCGACCGGCGAAGCCCGTTCGCGCGTCGGGGCGCGGCGCGGCGCCCGCGCCCCGACGGCGACGGCGGGTCAGGCGTGCTCGTGCTGGTGGACGTCTTCCAAGCCGGCCTCGTGCACGTGCGGGTGCGCATGGGCCTCGCCGTCGTGCGTGTGGTCGTGCTCATGCTCGACGTGCTCGTGGTCGTGCCCCGTATGGGCGTGCGAGTGGGTCTCGCCGTCGTGATCGTGCTCGTGGGCGTGAGGGGCGTCGTGCGTGTGGTCGTCGGTCATGGTGCTCCTTCGCTGGTCGTTGCCGTGTGGTGGTCGATGGGATGCGCGGGCGTTTCGGCGGCGGCGCCGTGGCGGAGGTGCTCGATGTGGCGCAGGGCCTCGTCGAGCAGCGTCGCGACGTGCGAGTCGTAGAGCCCATAGATCACATGCCGGCCGCTGCGGCTCCCGACGACCAGTCCGAGGTCGCGCAGGATGCGCAGCTGGTGTGACACGGCCGGCTGCTCCATGGCCACAGCGCCGGCGAGGTCGCCGACGGTGCACGGTGCCTGCCTGAGGCGCGCGAGAATGCGCACGCGACTCGGCGTCGCCAGTGCGCTCATCACGCGGGCCACCTGGCGCGCGTCCTCTGCGCTGACCGGGGTGCTCGAGTTGACGCCGTGTGCGAATCCCATCTGCGAGCATGCTTACATGCACATGTGTGCATGTCAACCGCCAGTGGTTCCAGCGGTCGCCGGGCTGGCTGCCCGTCAGGTCAGATCCGCGCTCCGTTGGTGCGCCCGGGTCGGCTCTTCGCCTCGCGGGCGCACTTCGGGCACAGGCCGACGATCGGGAAGTGCGAGAAGCGCGCCTCGAAGCCCGACAGCTCGCGGACCGCGCCGCGCACGCTGTCCAGCGCCGCGGGGTCGACCGCCTCGAGCGCCCCGCACGACTCGCACGCGAGGTACTCGTGGTCGGCGACACCTTCGAGGACGTAGCGCCCGGGGCCGTGGCCGGCGTGGAAGTGGCGCACCAGCCCGAGCTCACCCAGCGTCTCGAGGTTGCGGTAGACGGACGCGATGTCCGACTGCGTCATGCGGCCGTCGAGGCCCGCGGCGATCTCCTCCGCGGAGATCGGCTTGCGCGCGGTAAGCAGGGCTTCGAGGACCAGCCGGCGCGCCGACGTCGCCCGCAGGCCACCGTCGCGCACAACCTTGATGGCCTCCTCGAGGTCGGCTACGACCACGGGCTGACGGTTTGGTGAAACGGTCACATCCAACGCTCCTTGTGAATGTCTGCCTCCAAGCTATAGAGGCGTGCGGCGGCACGCAAGAACGGTCAGTCCTCGGGCGGTGGCGAGCGTAGCGCGCCGACGATCCCGACCCCGAGCAGCGCGAGGACGAGCAGCGTGACGAGCGTCAGCACGTTGACGCCGCCGGAGATCGCCGCGACGGCGGTGAGCGCTGTCAGGATCGCGATGAAGAGCAGCGCCGAGCCGAGAGCCGCGGCCCGCACCTAGTACACGGGGTACTTCGGCGGCGGGCTGTAGTCCTTGGCGCGGCTCGCGAAGAGCTTGATCGCCAGCAAGCCGAAGGCGAACCCGCCGATGTGCGCGAAGTACGCGACGCCGCCCCCGCCGCCGGTCGGATTCGCGACGCCGTAAGCGCCGAACGCGACCTGCTGCAAGAACCAGAACCCGAGGATCAAGAGCGCCGGCAGCTCGATGATCGTGAAGAAGAAGATGATGAAGATGAGCGTGACGACGCGCGCCCGCGGATACAGCAGGATGTAGCCGCCGAGGACCGCCGCGACGGCTCCCGACGCGCCGATCGTCGGGACGGCGGCGTCCGGCTCGATTGCGATCTGGGCGCCGATGGCGGCGAGGCCGCCGAGCAGGTAGAAGAGCACGAACTTCACCGGGCCCATGGAGTCCTCGACGTTGTTGCCGAAGATCCAGAGGAAGAGCATGTTGCCGGCGAGGTGCAGGAGGCTGCCGTGCATGAACATCGACGAGAAGGCGGTCACCCAGACGGATGGTTGGCTCTCCTGCAGCCCGGCTTGCGCGAGCTGGGACTCGGTGCCGCACGCCAGCCGCTGACCGTCGATGACGCACTCCGTGCCGGAGTTCGTGAACTCGAGCGGGATCGCGCCCCACTCGACGACGATCCCGTCGTCGGGGCCCGCGAAGATGCCGCCCTTCTGCAGCAGGAAGTAGACGACGACGTTGATCGCGATGATCGCGATCGTGACGATCGCGAGGCGGTCCGTCGGGATGTTGTCCTTGAGCGGGAACACGACGCGCGATGGTTCGCGCCGGAGGCTACCCGTCGGCGGGAGGTCGCGGACCGAGCAGGCGCCGCTGGACGGACGCCATGATGTCGTCGGGGACGCCGGCGGGGTCGATGATGCGCTCGAGGGCGAGGCCGTTGGACAACGCGAGGGTCACGATCGCCCACTCGTTCTCGTCGAACGAGCGGCCTTCCGGGGCGAGCTCGGTGAGCTTGGAGCGCAGCCGGCGGTAGCGCTGGGAGAACTCGGCGAGCAGCGCCGGCTCGCGTGCCGCGTGCACCCAGAACTCGATCGACAGCAAGAGCCACTGCGAGTTGCGCTCGTCGACGGGCTGCGCCGCGAGCACCCTGAGCTTCGAAACGTCGTCGGGATGAGGGGAGAGCAGCTCGCGGAGCTCCTCGACGCGGCGGTCGACGAGCTCGTCGAAGAGCGTGAGAAAGAGCCCGCCCTTGCTCTTGAACGTCGAGTAGACCGCGCCCTTCGTGTAGCCCGCCTCGTCGGCGATGTCGTCCAGCGTCGTGCCGTGGTAGCCATCGCGAAAGAACCTGCGCTCCGCGGCGACGAGCAGCTCGCGGCGCGTGAGCGCGGCGCGCTCGCTGCGAGTCAGCCTCGCCGCGGTCTCCACGGCACCTAGGCTACCGGCACGGCGGCGGCCTTGTGGTCCGCCGCCGTGGCCCCTCCGGCAGCCTTCTCGGCGGCGTCGTCGCGGAGCGACGCCAGCCATTCGTGCGGCAAGGTCGACGCGCCGAGATGCCCGCCGTACTCGGGCGCGACGCGACGCGCCAGCGCCGCCGCGGGCCGGTTCGCGACGAACGGCCGCAAGTCGTCAGACAGCATGAGCGCGGAGACGTTGACCGCGATCTGGAAGTCGGCGGCGTTGAGCTCGGGGCCGTCGAGCAGGCCGTCCGCGATCCACGCGTCGATCTGGTCGAGGCGCTCGGGGAGCAGCTCGAGGTCCTCGCGCCCGGCGAAGTCCGACGCGCGATGCGCGCCGCCGGCGAGGCGGATGATGATCGGCGTGGCCGCATGCAGGACGATGCGCATCGGCAGCGCCCGCTCGGGGATCATGACGCTCCTAAGCGCCTTGGGGTTGCGGCGCGCGGCGCAGTAGAAGACCCGCCGCGTGGCGTTCTGGAGCTCCTCGCCCCAGCGCTCGGCGTCCTGCACCGCCTTGCGTCGCGCGGGGTCGGCGGGGAAGAGCGGCTTGTCGGGGAACTCCTCGTCGAGGGCGCGCGAGATCGCGCGGGTGCCCTGTACGCGCCGGCCGTCGATCTTCAGCGCCGGCACGCCCATCGTCTCGAAGCCGAGCCCCAGCATGATGAAGGCGTGCGCCGCGGGCGGGAGCATGACGGGCTTGTAGTCGATGCCCTTGTGCTCGAGCATGAGCCGGCCCGTGTAGACGGAGTTCGATCCCTGGAACCCGTAGAACTTGACCTTCGCCGGCACCGCTCGCTCCTCGCTCACCGCCGCATCACAGATACCGACGGTACTTTGATACCGACGGTATGCGAAGTCAAGCGAGAAGTGCGCCGGCTATCCCGCGGCAGCGGTCGCGAGCGGCCCCGTTCCGGGCTCGTCCTGCGGGACGTGCTGGTCGGCGTGATAGCTCGAGCGCACGAGCGGGCCGGCGGCGATGTGGTCGAAGCCGAGCTCGTACGCCGCCGCCTCGAGCGCCGCGAACTCGTCAGGGTGCCAGTAGCGCACGACGGGCAGGTGGCGCTCGGTCGGGCGCAGGTACTGGCCTACCGTGAGCACCTGGACGCCGTGCTCGCGCAGGGCTTCGAACGTCTGGACCATCTCGTCGTGCGTCTCGCCGAGCCCGACCATGAGGCCGGACTTCGTCGTGACGTCGCCTGAGCCCATCTCCTTGGCGTTGCGCAGCACGCGGCAGGAGCGCTCGAACGTCGATCCGCGACGTGCGACCGGATACAGGCGCGGGACGACCTCGACGTTGTGGTTGAAGACGTCCGGGCGCTCGGCGATGACCTTCGCGAGCGGCATCTCCTGGCCGCGGAAGTCCGGCGTCAGAACCTCGACCTTGCAGCGCGGGGCCTGGATGCGGCACTGGCGGATGACGCCGACGAAGGCGCTCGCCCCGAGGTCGGGGAGGTCGTCGCGGTCAACCGAGGTGATGACCGCGTGGCGCAGGCCCATCTTCGCGATCGAGCGTGCGACGCGGGCCGGCTCGAGCGGGTCGTTCCATGTGGGCTTGCCGGTGCGCACGTTGCAGAATCCGCAGCGTCGCGTGCAGGTGTCGCCGAGGATCATGAACGTGGCCGTGCCGCGCTCCCAGCACTCGCCGACGTTCGGGCAGGCGGCCTCCTGGCAGACCGTGTGGAGGTTCTCGTCCTTGATGAGCTGCGTCAGCTCGCGGTACTTCGCGCCGCCGGGCGCCGGGACCTTGAACCACGGCGGCTTGCGCTCGCGCATCGGGCGCACGTCGGGCCCGAGGACGCTGAGGACGTCCATCCCGCCGGGATTGGATCGAGAGCGCGTCGAGAGGCGGCGTTCGTCAGCGGACATGGTCGTTTCAGGCTAGCGCGGGGCCATCGAACGGCGTAGGGTCCGGCGCCGGCGCAGCCGCGGCGCGGGAACCTTCGAGCAGGGACAGGAGCGAGACCATGAATCGCATCGCGACGATCGCGCTCATCGCGCTGGCCGCATGCTTCGGCCTGGCGGCGTGCGGCGGATCGGATGACAAGTCCTCCGAGGACGCTCCGCTGTCGCGCAGCGAGATCGCGTCGAAGGCGGACGCGATCTGCAAGACGGGCGAGACGGATGCGCAGGCCGTCACCGCGCCGGCGAGCTTCGCGGACGCCGACGACGCGGCCGCGTACTTCGCGAAGATCGTCCCGCTGCATCAGAAGCAGACCGACGACCTCGCCGCCCTGAAGCCCGACGCCGGCGCGAAGGCCGACTGGGATGCGTTCATGGCGACCCAGGAGGCCAACCAGGCCCTGCTCGACACGATCCTCGCGAAGGCGAAGGCGAAGGACCCGACCGGTCAGCAGGATCTCGCGCAGTTCGCGTCCAAGTCGCAGGCGTTCGCGGTGGCCGCCAAGAAGATCGGCTCGGAGGAATGCGCCGGCAGCGCGTAGCCGCGAAGGCCGCGTCGACGGCGGAGTACGAGCAGGACGTCAAGGCGGCGGAGAACCTGCTCGAGCCGGACGCCCGGGCGTAGGTCGCGCCGGGGCGGGCGTCAGGGGCGGCAGAGAAACACGAGGTCCGACGCGAGCAGCCGGCAGCGCGCGGCGCGCTCGGCACCGACCTCCTCGGCCATGTCGACGGTCTCGACGTCGAAGCCGGCGGCTCGCAGGCGGCCGGCGATGTCGGGCGCGTAGAGGCGCACATGGTCGTGCTGCAGGAACTCGCGCTCGCGATCGCCGGGCGCGGTGATCGACGGGTCCTCATACGTGCTCGCGCGGTCGAGCGCGAGCGGGACCATGACGAGGCAGAAGCCGCCGGGGGCGGTGATCCGGCGCAGCTCGCGCATCGCCTGCGCGTCGTCGTCGACGTGCTCGAGGACGTGCGAGCAGAGGACGGCGTCGAAGGCGTCGTCGGGGAGGTCGAGGGCCGTGACGTCGAGCGTCAGGTCGACGCCGTCGGGGTTCAGGTCGGCGCTGACGTAGCGCAGGCCGGGTCGCGCCTTCAAGCGCCGCGAGATGCACCACTCGGGGGAGAAGTGCAGAAGCGAGCGGGCGCGGTCGAGCAGCTGCGGGCGGTGTTCGAACAGGAGCCACTGCGCCCGGTGGCGCTCGTGCGACCCGCAGCGCCAGCACAGCGCGCCGATGCGGTTCCAGTCGTTCTTGAAGGCGTCGAAGCTGTGCTCGCAGACGGGGCATGTGACGGCGTCGCCGCGGTGGCGCGCGGTCACGGCGCGCAGCCGGGCGGCGGCGACGATCCGGCTCACGAGGCGACCAGCGCGGCGTCCAGCCGCTCGAGCGCGACGTGGTGCGGGCGGCGCTCGAACGCGGCCGCGAACTCGTCGGCGACCGCGGCGCGCAGCTGCCCCATCGCGGCCGTCGCGAGCGCGCGCGGCGCAGATGCGGCGACGACCGCGGCGTCGGGCGCTGCCGCTCCCGCCGGGGCCGGCGAGAGGCGCGCCACCTCCTCGCGCACGGACGTCATGCTCACGCCGTCCAGGCCGCAGGCGACGACCCAGCCGAACGGCTGCAGGTCGTTCTCGATGTTGAGCGCGAAGCCGTGGGTCGTGACGCCGCGCGCGACGTGGACGCCGATCGAGGCGATCTTCCGCTCCTGCGTCCAGACGCCTGTGTAGTCGGGACCGTCATCCGGTCGCGCGCGCGACTGGATCCCCGCCGTGGCAAGCGCGGCGATCAGCGCGCGCTCCATCGTGCGCAGGTAGGCGATGACGTCGGCGATCCGCATGATCGGGTAGCCGACGAGCTGGCCGGGGCCGTGGTAGGTGAGCTTGCCGCCGCGATCGACGTCGACGATGTCGATCCCCCGCGCTCGGTAGAAGTCCTCGCCGAGCGGCAGCTCGCCCGCCAGTGAGCGGCGCCCGCGCGTGTAGACGGGCGGGTGCTCGAGCAGCAGCAGCGTGTCCGGGATCGCCTCCACCTGGCGCGCGGCTCGCACCCGCTCCTGCAGCGCGAGCGCTTCGCGGTACTCGACGACGCCGAGCTCGCAGATCCAGAGGTCGCCGGCGCTCATCGCCGCACTGCGTCCGCCGGGCTCGCATCGAGCCCTATCAGCCGCTCGCCGCGATGCATCGCCGCGAGTTGACGTGCGCGCCGCGCCCGGTCTGCTGCGGCCGGGGGTCTCGCGGGCTCGTCGTCGACGCGGCCTTCGACGTACGGCTCGGCGGGGCTACCGTGTCCAGGGGCTCGCGGGTCCACCTGCGCGAGTGTACGTAGGAGCATCGACGTCGCCTGCCAGCCGGTCCTGCGCCACGAATCCGCTGCCCGGCAAGCGGGCGGTCGGCATCGTTTCGCGCATGAGCGAGTTGGAGCCGCGGCTTCGCGACCGCGTGCTGGCACTCTGGTGCCGGGCAGTGTCTCGCGCGATTCGATCCCCCGGCGTAGGGCAGTGTCTCGCGCGATTCGATCCCCCGGCGTAGGGCAGTGTCTCGCGCGATTCGATCCCCCGGCGTAGGGCAGTGTCTCGCGCGATTCGATCCCCCGGCGTAGGGTTCGCGTCGCATGCGGACGCTGACCCGTGAGGAGCTGACGGCTGCGCACGCCGCACGGCAGATGCTGCTCAGGCGCCGCGCGCTTTACCCCGTCGAGGCCATCCGCCGGCTCACGCCGCTGCAGGGCCAGGATCCGCCGGCCCCGTACGTCGCGCTGGCGGCGCGGGTCGAGGGCTTCTCGCGCGCGGTGCTGGAAGCTGCGATCGAGCGGCGGGAGGTCGTGAAGACGACGATCAACCGGCTGACGCTGCACCTCGCCGCGGCGGATGAGTACCCGGCGTACGCGCAGCTGACGCGCCAGGCTCGGATGCGGGCCTGGCGCAAGACGTACGCCCACCTCGACGAGGCGGCCGTCGCCGCCGAGCTCGGAGCCTGGCTCGCGCAGCCGCGCACGAACGAGGAGATCCGCGAGCGGGTGAAGCGCTACGAGGGCGTGGCGGACGACGCGGTCACGCCGATCATCTTCGCTCGGATCCTCTTGGCGCTCGTGCAGGTCCCGCCCGCGGGGTACTGGGGCGATCGGACGCGCGCGAGCTTCGTCGTCGATCCGACACCGCGCCCCGACCCTGCCGACGCCGCGACGCGCGTGCTGTCGCGCTACCTCGCCGCGTTCGGCCCGGCCAGCCGCCGCGACATCGCGTCGTGGGCCGGCGTCGCGCAGCGCGACTTCGCGTCGGCGATCGAGCGCCTGCCGCTCGTCTCCTATCGCGACACGAACGACGTCGAGCTGCTCGACCTCCCCGACCAGCCGCTGCCGCCGGCCTCGACGGAGCTGCCGGTCCGCTTCCTCGCGCGCTGGGACCAGGCGCTGCTCGGCTACGCGGACCGCGAGCGGATCATCCCGCTCGACGTGCAGCCGCTGAAGCTCACGCTCTCAGGCGACCAGACCGTGACCGTCGACGGCCGCGTCGCCGCGAGCTGGAAGCTCGAGCGCTCGGCGAAGGCGGTGAAGGTCGTCATCGAGCGTCACCGCGAGATCCGCCGCTCCGCGCGCGCCGAGATTCGCGAGGAGGCGCGGCGCACCGCGCTGTTCTGCGTCCCTGACGCGCCGCGCGCCGAGGTCGACGGCGTCTGACCGAAGGGGTCTGGTCAATAACGGCGGCCGGATCGCCGTTATTCGCCAGACCCTTGTGCGCTACCGGCGAGACCATGCCGCCCAGTGCCACGAGCTGATGGCCGACGGGAAAGCCGCGGCTCCGACGTGCGCGTTGCGGGACGTCCTTGCAGACATTGGACCCCCACCGGGCCCGGTGAGCGACGCTGGTACGCGCGCGCTGAATGAGCAGCGCGGCGACGGTGGCTGAGCGGTCTGGCGTTCTCTACGCGGACACGTCGGCACTCGTGAGGCTCGTCGTTCGCGAAGCCGAGACGGACGCGTCGCGTGTCGAGCTTGAGCAATGGCGAGACGTGGCGACGAGCGTCATCACCGAGATCGAGCTACCCACCATGAGCCCATTGGTTGCGCCATCGCGCAACCGTACTCTCAGGCCTCGTAGCTCTCGATCCGCTTCTTGACGTTGGCCAGGAAGCGGGCGGCGAGGGCGCCGTCGATCGCGCGGTGATCCCACGACAGGCCGAGGATGACCATGGGGCGGATCGCGATCGCGTCCTCGCCGAACTGGTCGGTGACGATGACCGGGCGCTTGACGATCGCCTCGACGTCGAGGATCGCGACCTGCGGCAGGCTGATGACCGGCGTGGCCATCATCGAGCCGAACTGGCCGGGGTTCGTGATCGTGAACGTGCCGCCGCGGACGTCGTCGGGCGTGAGCTGGCGCGCGCGCGCGCGGCGAGCGAGGTCGCGGATGCGCCGCGCGAGGCCTTCGGGGCTGAGGTCCTGCGCGCCGCGCACGACCGGGACGATCAGGCCGTCGTCGCCGAGGTCGACGGCGATCCCGAGGTTGACCTGCTCGTGCACGGTGTGCAGGCCGTCCTCGAGCCAGGCGTTGACGAGCGGGAACTCGACGAGCGCGTGGATCACGCAGCGCGAGATCAGCGGCAGCGCGGTGAGCCCGAGCTCCTTGCGCGAAAGCTCGATGCGCGACATGTCGACCTCGATCCAGGTCGTGCAGGTCGCCGCGGTCTGCAGCGAGCGGTGCATGTGCTCGCCGATCGTCGCTCGCATGCGCGACAGCGGCCGGCCCGGCGGGGCCACATACGGGCCGTGCGACTGCGAGCCGCCGGCTCCCGGCCGGTACGGGCTCTCGGAGTGCAGGATCGGCTCCGACGTGCCCGCGGACGGAAACGCGGCGCTGCGTGCATCTACGACCGCCATGACGTCCTGCTTGGTGACGCGCCCCTCGCGGCCGGTGCCCTCGATCTGGTCGAGGTCGACGTCGTGCTCCTCGGCCACGCGCTGCACGACCGGCGAGTAGCGCCGCGCGGCACCGCCGCGGCGCGGCGGCGCGGAGGACGGGCGCGGTGTCGCGGCCGGCGCCGACGGAACGCGTGCGGCAGGCGGCGGCGCGCCGGGGCGGGCCGCGGCGGAGGGCCACGGCGCCGGCTGCGCGGCCGGCGAGGCCGGGGCGCGCGTCGCGGCGGCCGCCGGGCCGTTTGACGGCGCAGGGGCGCTGCCCGGCGCCGCGGAGGTCGCGATCCGGGCGAGCGTCACGCCGACATCGACGGTCACGCCGACCTGCACGAGGATCTCGACGAGCCGCCCGGCGGCGGGCGACGGGATCTCGGTGTCGATCTTGTCGGTCGAGACCTCGGCGATCGTCTCGTCGGCCTCGACCTGGTCGCCGGGGTGCTTGTGCCACTCGACGACCGTGCCCTCCGCGACCGACACCCCCATCTGGGGCATCGTCACGTCGACGATCGTCGTGGGCTCAGTACTCGAGGAGCTGACGGCAGGCCTCCCTCACGCGATCGACGGACGGCAGCACCGCGGCCTCGAGCGGCGGCGAGAAGGGGATCGGGCAGTCGGGCGACGCGACGCGGACGACCGGACCGTCGAGGTCGTCGAAGGCGTGCTCGGCGATGAGCGCCGCGACCTGTGCACCGGCCGCGCACGTCTCGTTGGCCTCGTCGACGATGACGACCTTCGACGTGCGCCGGACGGCGGCGAGGATCGCGTCGACGTCGAGCGGCACGAGCGAGCGCAGGTCGAGCACCATGATCGACGCACCCCCGATGTCTTCGGTCGCCTCCAGCGCGGTGTGCACCATCTGGCCGTAGGCGATGACGACGAGGTCGTCGCCCT
Source organism: uncultured Actinomycetes bacterium (assembly GCA_963810605.1). Lineage (GTDB taxonomy): Bacteria > Actinomycetota > Thermoleophilia > Solirubrobacterales > Solirubrobacteraceae > CADCVQ01. Next base: position 4,878 of record CAWEOF010000007.1, on the reverse strand, counting down.
CGCGTGCGATGCGCGCCCGAAACGGCGTCTCGTACGAGCCCTCCGGGACCTCGCCCTTGACGTGGCGGTAGAGGTTCTTGTGCTCCATGAACACGACCGGGTTGGGGTCGCGCATGCTCGCGATGATGAGGCCCTTGGCGTCCTCGGCCGTGCTCGGCGCGACGACCTTGATGCCCGGCGAGTGCATGAACCACGCCTCCGGGTTCTGCGAGTGAAACGGCCCGCCCGAGAAGCCGCCGCCGCTCGGCAGCCGCACGGTGATGTTCACCGGCAGCCCCTGGCGGTAGTACATCTTCGCCGCGACGTTGACGAGCTGGTCGAAGCCGCACGCGATGAAGTCCGAGAACTGCATCTCGCAGACCGGCCGCATGCCGACGACCGCCGCGCCGATGGCGCAGCCGATGATCCCCGACTCCGCGAGCGGCGTGTCCATCACGCGGTCGGCGCCGAACTCGTCGAACAGCCCGTCCGTCACCTTGAACGCGCCGCCGAAGACGCCGATGTCCTCGCCCATCAAGAGCACCCGCTCGTCGCTGCGCATCTCCGTGCGCAGGCCGTCGGAGATCGCCTTGAGGTAGGTCATCTCGCTCATGCGCGGTGCCCGCTCCAGGGGGCGGCGCCGTCCTCGAGCAGGATCTCCGGCGCGTCGCGCGGTGCGAAGACGTCGTCCGTCGCGGTCGCGGGGTCGGGCATCGGGCCGGCGAGCGCCTCCTCGGCGGCGCGATCGACCTCGGCCTTGACGTCCTCGCGCAGCGCGTCCACGTCGACGCCGAGCGCGGCGACGCGCGCGCTCTGGCGGTCGATCGGGTCCTTCTTGCGCCACTCCTCGACGAGCGCCTTCGGGACGTACTTCATGTCGTCGTGCGCGCCATGACCATGCATGCGCATCGTGACCGCTTCGATGAGCGTCGGTCCGCCGCCGGCGATCGCGCGCTCGCGCGCCGTGCGGGTCGCTTCGAAGACCGCCTCGACGTCGTTGCCGTCGACGCTGACGCCCGGGAAGCCGTAGCCCTCCGCGCGCTGCACCGGGTTGATGGCGAACTGCAGGTCGATCGGCGTCGAGTACGCGTACTGGTTGTTCTCGAGGATGAAGATCACCGGCAGGTGCTGGACGCCTGCCCAGTTCATCGCCTCGTGGAAGTCGCCGCGCGAGGTGGAGCCGTCGCCGAACCACGTCAGCGAGCAGCGCGGTTCGCGGCGCAGCTTGAACGCCATCGCCATGCCCGTCGCGACGATCATCATGTCGGGCAGCATCGAGACCATCCCGACGCAGCCGGTCTGATAGTCGCCGAAGTGCACGTTGCCGTCGCGGCCACGGGTGATGCCGGCGGCGCGACCCATGTACTGGCTGAGGATCCGCGCGGGTTGCACGCCGCGCACGAGGTGCGCGCCGAGGTCGCGGTGCAGGACGCAGAGGCGGTCCGTCGCGGCCATCGCCCACGCGGCGCCGACGGACACGGCCTCCTGGCCGAAGCCGTCGTAGAAGGAGCCCGGGACCTTGCCCTGGCGGTAGAGGTTCATCGCGCGCGCTTCGACCGCGCGCATCATGAGCATCGCCCGCAGCAGGCCGGTGCGATCCTCGGCGGTCAGATGCTCGGGCTCGCCCTCGGCGCGTGTCGCGGGACCGCTGGGAAGTTCCGTGCTGCTGGTCGCCATGTTCGCCTTTCCGAGTGCTCGGCGCGCCGGGGTCTCCGGCTTACCTCTTCGGCATCCCGTCGGGATCACCGCGCGAGATGCGCTACGTCCAAGCCGAGGGTACCGGGAACGTAGGCTGGTTGATGTGGATGACGCCGATCGCGACGACGGCTCCGGCGGCCTGCGCCGGCTGCGCTGGCGCCTGCGCGGCGCGTGGCTGTGGCCGACGTTCGTCGCGGCGACCCTCGCCGAGATGGCGCTGCTGCACTGGCTGCCCGTGCAGGGCGAGTCGACGCGCTGGATCTCGGCGCTGCTCGTCGCGGGCTGCCTGAACCTCATCGCCGTCGTGGTCCTCGGCGGTCCCGGCGGGGCGCTGCTGCGGTGGCGCCGCTCGGACCTGCCGCGCGTGGTCGCGAGCGACTACGCGGGCACGGCCGCGCTGGCGGTCGTCGCGCTCGGGCTCCTCGTCGCCGGGCTGGTCCATCGGCCGGTCATCGTCGATCGGAGGGCGGCCTTCGACGAGCAGCTGCTGGCGGTGCACCGGTGGGTCACGCAGCACGGAGACGACTACGCGAACGCGCACGTCTCGCAAGCGAACACCGTCGTCATCGACGAGGAGCTCTTCCGGACCTGCGTGCCCAGCCGCGATCCGAAGCGGTGGCTGTGTCTCGTCGTCGATGCCTCGCGGTCGCCGCCGGCGGTGAAGCGCGACCCCAACCGCGAGCCGAACGCCCGCTTACAACCGCGCGGCGCCTTCAGGTAGCCCGCTGAGATGCCGATAACCGGTGCATGGGTGGCGCGCGTGCTCTCATCGCTTCCTTGGGCGCGAGCATCTCGCTGGTGGCGGCGGCTGCCGTCTCGCTCCTCTTCTTCAGCGTCGTCTTCGCGCTGCCCGGCATCACCGGCGGCGCCGACGCGCCCGCTGCGAGCACGGCGGTCGTCGTCGCGTCGCAGCCGGTGCGCACGCCGTCCGAGCGCGGTGCGCCGGTCCGCGAGGCGTCGGCGCCCGTGATCATCAGCCCGACGCGGCCCGCGCGCGCCGCGGCGCGTCGCTCCGGCCCCCGCGCGTCGGTCAAGCGCGGCACGCCGTCGTTTGACGCCAAGGTCAGGGATCTCGGCAAGCCGCCGCCCCCGGCCGCGGTCCCGACGCCGGCGCCGGCCCCCGCCAAGCCCGCGATCGGCGACGGCGTCCGCGATGTCGGCGACGCCGTGAGCGCCACCGTCCAGAGCACCGGCGCGGCGGCCGGCGCGGCGACGGCGCCGCTGCTCGGCCCGCCCGTCCGGCAGGTCGTCCAGGACGTGCTCGACCTGCTGGCGTCGGTGGTGCAGGGCGCGACGGGCGCGCTCGCCGGCGCGCTCGACCATGACCGTCCCGCGCTGAGCGCGGCTAGAACGCGAGCGCGAGCGGCTGCTCGAGGAGCTCGCGGATGCGAGCGAGGAACTGCGCGGCGTCGGCGCCGTAGAGGATGCGGTGGTCGCAGGCGAGCGTGACGCCCATCGTGTTGCGGGCGACGAGCGCTGCGTCGCGGACGACGGCGCGCGGCGCGAGCGCGCCGACGGCGAGGATCGCGGCCTGCGGCGGATTGATGACCGCGGTGAAGTCCGTGACGCCGAACATGCCGAGGTTGGACACCGTGAACGTGCCGCCGCTGAGCTCGGGCGGCGTGACCGTGCCCGCCCGAACCTTCTCGGCGAGCGCCCGCGACTCGCGCGCGATCTCGCGCAGGGACTTCGCGTCGGCGTCGAAGATCGTCGGCACGACGAGGGCGTCGGTTGCCGCCACCGCGACGCCGACGTTCACCCGGCTGTGCAGCTCGAACTTGCCGTCCTTGTAGCTGCCGTTCGCGCGCGGGAACTCGCGCAGGGCGAGCGCGCAGGCCTTGACGATCATGTCGTTGTAGGACGGCACCTCGCCGCCGAGGGCCTTGAGCTGCGTGCGCAGCGCGACGCAGCCCTCCATGTCGATCTCCGAGCGCAGCGTGAACTCGGGCACGGTGGCCTTCGACTCCGCCATCCGGCGGGCGATGACCTGCTGGATGCGGGTGAGCTCGATGATCGTGATGTCGCCCTTGGCGGTGCCGGTCTCGGTCGGCTTCGGCGAGGGGGCGGGCGCCGCGGCGGCGGGCGCTGACGCGGGGGAGGGCTTCGGCTCGCCGGGCTCGGCCGGCAGGGGCGCGGCGGCCGCCGGCGTCGCGGTCCCGGCCGCCCGGGCCTCCTCGACGTCGGCGCGGACGACCCGGCCGCCCGGGCCCGTGCCCTCGACGAGATGGAGGTCGAGACCGTGCTCGCGGGCGATGCGGCGAGCGAGCGGCGAGGCCTTGACGCGACCGGTCTTCCGTTCGGGCGCGGCCGGCTGCGGAGCCTCGGCGGAGTCTGCCGGAGGCTCAGCCGCGGCCCGAACCTCGCCGCTGGGCGCGCGGGGTGCGGCCTCGGTCGCAGCCTCTGCCGGCGCCGGACCGGCGGCCTCGGGGTCCTGCGCGGCTGGGGGCGCGGCGGCCGAAGGCTTCTCGCCGGTGGCCGGGGCCGCGGCGCCGGAGCCGTCGTCCAGCCGCGCGATGAGCTCGCCGATCGGGAGCGTCTCGCCGGCCGCCACGACGATCTCGAGCACGCCGGCCGCGTCGGACTCGAACGTCAGCGTCGCCTTGTCGGTCTCGATCTCGGCGATCGGCTCGCCGCGGCTGACCGACTCGCCGTCGGACTTCAGCCACTTGAGGATCGTGCCTTCCTCCATCGAGTCGGAGAGACGCGGCATGACGATCTCGGCGGACATCGAGGATTATCGCGCCCGGGCGGTCGTCGTGGCGAGGACGGCTTCGATGACCTGCGGCTCGTGCGGGAACGCGAGCTGCTCCAGCGGCTTGGAGTACGGCATCGGCACGTCCGCGCCGGTCACGCGCTGGATCGGCGCGTCGAGGTCGTCGAAGGCCTGCTCGGCGATGAGCGCGGCGAGGTTCGCGCCGACCCCGCCGTGCGGCCAGCCCTCCTCGACGATGACGCAGCGGTTCGTCTTGCGCACCGACTCGAGGATCGTGTCGAGGTCCAGCGGGCGCAGCGTGCGCGGGTCGATGACCTCCGCCTCGACGTTGTGCTTGTCGCTCAGCGTCTTCGCCGCGCGCGCCGCCGTCAGCGCCATCCGCGAGATGCCGACGATCGTGACGTCCGAGCCCTCGCGGCGGATCGCGGCTTGGCCGAAGTCGACCGTGAAGTCCTCGTCGTCGGGCACCTCGCCGCGCTGGCCGTAGA
>CAWEOF010000006.1:0-4537 GCA_963810605.1 uncultured Actinomycetes bacterium | reverse complement strand
GAACCGCCGCGATGAGTTTCGGATCGCGGCGCGGTCCTAGGACACAAACCGATGGTGTCCGTCCGGCCGCTCGATAGCGTCCGAGCCCGACGCCTTCGACCCGCCGCCGACCGCGAGAGGATGACGCCGCCGTGACCATGGACAACCGCACCCGCTGGCTCGCGCTGATCGTGCTGTGCGCGGGCGATCTCATGATCGTCCTCGACACGACGATCGTGAACGTCGCCCTGCCCTCGATCCGCGAGGACCTCGGTTTCAGCGAAACGTCGCTGGCCTGGGTGGTCAACGCCTACCTGCTGACGTTCGGCGGCTTCCTGCTGCTCGGCGGGAGGCTGGGCGACCTGTTCGGCCACCGCAAGCTCTTCGTCATCGGCCTCGTGCTCTTCACCGCGGCGTCGCTGGCCTGCGGCACGGCGCAGTCGCAGGAGTCCCTCATCGCCGCGCGGGCGATCCAGGGGCTGGGCGGTGCGGTCGTCGCGGTCGTCGCGCTGTCGCTCGTCATGACGCTGTTCACCGAGCCTGCCGAGCGGGCGAAGGCGATGGGCGTGATCGGCTTCGTCGCGGCCGGCGGCGGGAGTGTCGGCGTCGTGCTCGGCGGCATCCTCACGGACGTCCTGGACTGGCACTGGATCTTCCTCGTCAACCTGCCCATCGGCGCGGCCGTCGTCGCGGCGACCCTCAAGCTCCTGCCAGCCGAACACGGCCCCGCCGCCGACATGCGACTCGACGTCTCCGGCGCGGTCACCGTGACGACCGCCCTCATGCTCGCCGTCTACGCGATCGTCAACGGCAACGACAACGGCTGGACGTCGCGTGAGACGCTCGGCCTGCTCGCCGCCGCGGTCGTGCTGCTCGCGGTCTTCATCTCGATCGAGGCCCGCTCGCGCTCGCCGCTCATGCCGCTGGGCCTGTTTCGCAAGCGCAACGTCGCCGTCGCCAACGTCGTCGGCGTGCTCTGGGCCGCGGCGATGTTCGCCTGGTTCTTCCTCTCGGCCCTGTACCTGCAGCTCGTGCTGGGCTACAGCCCGCTCGAGGTCGGCCTCGCCTTCCTGCCCGGCAACCTCGTGATGATGTTCATGTCGGTCTTCGTATCGGCCAGGCTCGTCATGCGCTTCGGCTTCCGGGCGCCGCTCGGGGTCGGACTCGCGGTCGCCGCGGTCGGATTGGCGCTGTTCGCGCGGGCGCCCGTGGACGGGACCTTCGTGGTCGACGTCCTGCCGGGGATGCTCCTGCTGGGCTTCGGCGCCGGCATCGCGTTCAACCCGGTGCTGCTCGCGGCGATGAGCGACGTCGAGCCGCAGGACGCCGGCCTCGCGTCAGGCGTCGTCAACACCGCGTTCATGATGGGCGGCGCGCTCGGCCTCGCGGTGCTCGCAAGCATCGCGGACTCGCGCTCCGGCGGCCTGCTCGCCGACGGTGAGAGCGCGCTGTCGGCGCTGACGAGCGGCTACCACCTCGCGTTCGTCGTCGGGGCGCTGTTCGCGCTCGCCGCGGCGGCCGTCGGCGCCGGCCTGCTGCGCAACGCGGCCATGCCGCCGCACGGCGGCGAGCCGGCGCACGAGCCCGAGACGGCCGACGACGAGCCGGTGAAGGTGTTCGTGGCCTAGCGGCCGGGGACACGCGAGCGTCGCCGTACCTGGGTGATGCGTCGATCTACTCGGCCCACGCCCGATCCGATCGACGCATCGGCGTCACCTCGCGGGTGTGCGAACATACGTTCGTGCCCCGCGAGGCGACGATCCTCCACGCCGACCTCGACGCGTTCTTCGCCTCCGTCGAGCAGCGCGACGACCCGGGGCTGCGCGAACGGCCGGTGATCGTCGGCGGGGGCGTCGTCCTCGCGGCCAGCTACGAGGCGCGCGCGTTCGGCGTGCGGTCGGCGATGGGCGGCGCGCGCGCACGGCGGCTGTGCCCGCAGGCGATCGTCGTGGCACCGCGCTTCGCCGCCTATGTCGAAGCGAGCAAGGCCGTCAAGGCGATCTTCGAGGAGACCTCCCCGATCGTCGAGTGCGTCTCGATCGACGAGGCCTTCCTCGACGTCCGCGGGCTGCAGGCGATCGTCGGCACGCCGGTCGAGATCGCGACACGGCTGCGCAGCACCGTGCGCGAGCAGGTCGGCCTGCCGCTGACGGTCGGCATCGCGACGACGAAGCTCCTCGCGAAGGTCGCGAGCGGCGTCGCGAAGCCCGACGGCCTGCTGCTCGTCGACCCCGACGACGAGCTGGCATTCCTGCACCCGCTGCCCGTCGGTCGGCTGTGGGGCGTCGGCGCGGTGACCGACCGCAAGCTGCAGGAGCGCGGCATCCGCATCGTCGGCGACCTCGCGGCGGCCGGCGAGGGCGCGCTCGTCGCGATCCTCGGCCGCTCGTCGGGGCGCTACCTGCACAACGCGGCGTTCAACCGCGACGTGCGGCCGGTGCGCAGCGGCCACCGGCGGCGTTCGATCGGCTCGCAACGCGCGCTCGGGCGCAACGCGATGACGCCCGAGCAGCTCGACGGCGTCCTCGTCGCGCTGGTCGACCGCGTCACCCGGCGTATGCGGCGGGCCGGGCTGACCGGCCGCACGGTCGTGCTGCGACTGCGCTTCGACGACTTCAAGCGCGCGTCGCGCTCGCGCACGCTCGCGCGCGCGAGCGCCGCGACCGACTCGATCCTCTTCGTCGCCCGCGCGCTGCTGCGTGCCGCGAGGCCGCTCGTCGAGCGCCGCGGCGTGACGCTCGTCGGCATCACGATCACCTCCATCGAGCGCGACGACGGGCAGCTCTCGCTGCCGCTCTACGGCCACGACGCCCGGGCGCTCGACGCGACGCTCGACGACGTCCGCGCGCGCTTCGGGACGTCGGCGATCACCCGCGCGACACTGCTCGGCAACACCGACCCCGGCCTCGCGCCGTTTCTCGATCTCGGCGGGCGATGATCCGGGGGATGTCGCCTTCGCCGACGTCGTTGCGCCTTCCCTTCAGGTCAGCCGTCGGGCTGTGCCTGCGTCGGCCGGGTGCCGAGCTTCACCGTGAGGGTGCGCTCGTTCGAGCCGCGCTGGACGACGACCTTCACCTCACTGCCCGGCTTGGCGCCCGCGACGGCCGCGGAGACGTCGTCGGCCTGCGCGACCCGCTTGCCGCCGACCGCGACGATGAGATCGCCGCCGCGCAGTCCGGCGTCGGCTGCGGGCCCGCCCGCGACCACCTCGCCGATCACCGCTCCGCTGCCCGTCGTCGCATCCGTCGTCGTGATCCCGAGGTAGCCGCGCTTGATCGCCTGGCCGGTCTTGAGCTGCGCCAGCACCTGCTTCGCGGTGTCGATCGGGATCGCGAAGCCGACGCCGCTGTTGGACTGCGTCGAGGTCGCGATCTGGGCGTTGATCCCGACGACGTTGCCGCCGGCGTCGAGCAGCGGTCCACCCGAGTTGCCGGGGTTGATCGCCGCGTCGGTCTGCACGACGTTGTCGATCGAGAAGTTGTTCGGTGCCTTGATCGTGCGCCCGAGCGAGGAGATGACGCCCGTCGTCAGCGTGCCTTCGAGCCCGAACGGGCTGCCGATGGCGATCGCCGACTGGCCGACCTTGAGCTGGCTCGACGAGCCGAGCTTCAGCGGGGTGAGCTTGAGCCCGCTGGGGTCGATCTTCAGGAGCGCGAGGTCCGTCGAGGGGTCCAGGCCGACGACGCGCGCCGTAACGCCACCGGCGCTCGTGTCCGCGAAGCGAACGCGCACGGCCTGCGCGCCGTCGACGACGTGGTCGTTCGTGAGGATGTAGCCCTCGCGGTCCAGCACGAAGCCCGAGCCGGTGCCGCCGCCCCGCGCGCTGTTGACCTCGATCGACACGACGCCGGGGCTCACGCGCTCATAGAGCGCCGACACATCGGTCGCGCTGCGCGCGGGCGCCGCGGCCGGCGCCGACGCCACCGCGGCGGGAGGGGAGGTCGCCGCGGCGCCGGCGCCCGCGCCCGCGGGCGAGTCGGACGCGGAGAACGCCCCGCCGATCGCGAGGCCGAGGATGGGCAGCGCGACGACCAGCGCGCCCAGCAGCCCGGCGAAGAAGTGAGAGCGTCGGAGGTCGGGGGAGCGAACAGGTTCGCGGGTGTGGGTAGCGGTAGCCATGACCGCCACTACATCGCCGCGCGCTGAACGACCGCTCACCCGCGCGTAAGAAAAACGCGAGAACGGGGCGCCGCGCGCCGCCCTGGCGCAAGTACGCTTGGGCGCTATGGCCACAGAAGAACGCTTGACCGTCGCCCCGATCGTCGGCCCGGACGATCCCCGGCGCTTCACCGACTCGGGCATCGAGGTCGAGCAGCTCTACGCGGCCGGCGACCTCCCCGCCGAGCTCAAGCTCGGCGAGCCCGGCGACTTCCCGTACACGCGCGGCGTCCATCCCGAGATGTACCGCTCGCGGCCGTGGACGATGCGCCAGTACGCCGGCTACGCCTCCGCCAAGGAGACCAACGAGCGCTACAAGTACCTGCTCGCGCACGGCTCGACGGGCCTGTCGATGGCGTTCGACCTGCCCACCCAGCTCGGCCTGGACTCCGACGACCAG
>CAWEOF010000005.1:0-60241 GCA_963810605.1 uncultured Actinomycetes bacterium | reverse complement strand
CGCCCGTCGGCGATCCGAAGGTGGACCTGCCCGACATGCCCGGCGAGGGCAAGCCGCTCGTCTTCTCGTTCGAGGTCGGCGTCCGCCCGACCGCCGAGCTCGGCACCTACCGCGGCATCGAGGTGGGCCGCCGCGAGCCGGCCGTCGACGACGAGGCCATCGACGAGGAGATCGAGGACCTGCGCGAGCGCTCGGCGCACCTGCACACCGTCAAGCGCCCCGCGAAGGACGGCGACTTCCTGACGATCGACTTCGAGGGCACCGTCGGTGGCGAGCCCTTCCCCGGCGGCGAGGGCCGCGACCAGCTCATCGAGCTCGGTTCGGGCAACCTCATCCCCGGCTTCGAAGAGGGTCTGATCGGCGCCGTCGAGGGCGAGCAGCGCGCGGTCACGGCGACGTTCCCCGAGGACTACGGCGCCAAGCACGTCGCCGGCAAGGAGGCGGAGTTCGCGATCCAGGTCAAGGACGTCAAGCACAAGCATCTGCCCGACCTCGGCGACGACTTCGCCTCGGACGCGGCCGGGTTCGACACGCTCGACGAGCTGCGCGCGAACATCTCGGAGCGCATGCTGGAGCGCGACGCGGAGCGCATCGAGTCGGAGTTCCGCGCCGCCGCGCTGGACGCGGTCGTCGACCAGGCGACGGTGGACGTCCCCGAGCCGCTCGTCGAGGCGCGGGCGAACGAGCTGCTCACGCGCATGCTCCACGCGCTCGGCCACCAGGGCATCGACAAGGCCGCCTACCTGAAGATCTCCGGCAAGACCGAGCGCGAGCTCGTCGAGGACGCCAAGCCGGAAGCCGAGCTGGCGCTCAAGCGCGAGGCCGTGCTCGCGGCGGTCATCAAGGCCGAGGCGATCGAGCCGACCGAGCAGCAGCTGCTCGACGCGCTCGAGGGCGCCGCCGAGCGCGAGCAGATGTCGCGCCAGAAGCTGCTCGCCAAGTTGCGCTCAGCCGGCCGCGTGGACGGGCTCGCCAAGGAGGTCGCCGCCGAGCAGGCGATCGACCTCGTGGTCACCGAGGCCAAGCCGATCCCGATGAAGGAGGCGCAGAAGCGCGCCGAGGCGGCAGCCGAGGCTGCGGCGACGGCCGCGGCGGCCAAGCCGAAGCGCAAGCCCGCGGCGCGCAAGAAGCCCGCCAAGCCCAAGGACGAGATCTGGACGCCCGACTCCGACGCGCAGACCGCGGGCGACAAGAAGCTCTGGACGCCCGACGCCTGACGCCGCGCTGAGCGCGCCCGCGATGCTGCGGCGCGCAGGCCGCCGCGACGCTTCGGCGCTTGCGCGCGTGACGCTTCGGCGCATGCGCGCGTACGAGTCCGCACGCCGCTGGACCCGAGGCAGGCGGTTGGTAGGCTGCCCCGGCAGGACTTCACGAGACGACGCCAAACTGAAGCGAGGACCATGAGCCCACTTGTCCCCATGGTGGTCGAGCAGACGTCGCGAGGCGAACGCGCCTTCGATATCTACAGCCGGCTGCTGAACGAGCGGATCGTCTTCTTGGGGACGCCCGTGGATGACCAGATCGCGAACCTCATCGTGGCGCAGCTTCTGCATCTCGAGTCCGAGGATCCCGACAAGGACATCTCGCTCTACATCAACTCACCCGGCGGCTCGGTCTACGCCGGGCTGGCGATCTACGACACCATGCAGTTCATCAAGCCGGACGTCTCGACGATCTGCGTCGGGATCGCGATGTCGATGGGCGCGCTGCTCTTGGCCGGCGGCGCGGAGGGCAAGCGGATGGCGCTGCCGAACGCGAAGATCCTCATCCATCAGGTGTCCAGCGGATTTCAGGGACAGGCGACGGACATCGAGATCCACGCTAAAGAGATCATCGACATCCGCCGACGACTGGATGAGATCATCGCCAAGCACACCAAGCAGCCGTACGAGAAGGTTCGCACCGACACCGAGCGCGATTACTTCTTGAGTAGCGAAGAGGCCAAGGACTACGGCATCATCGACAGGGTGATCCACCAGCACTGAGCCCATATGGCGCGACCGACAGACTCCAACGAACAGCTGCTCTGCTCCTTCTGCGGCAAGTCGCAACGCCAGGTTAAGAAGCTCATCGCCGGCCCCGGCGTCTACATCTGCGACGAGTGCATCGATCTCTGCAACGAGATCATCGACGAGGAGCTCACCGCCCCGCCGTCGTTCGACATCGAGTCGCTGCCCAAGCCGCGTGAGATCTACGACGTCCTCGACGAGTACGTCGTCGGGCAGGAGGAGTCCAAGCGGACGCTGTCGGTAGCGGTCTACAACCACTACAAGCGCGTGCAGATGATGCAGGCGGAAGACTCGGATATCGAGCTGCAGAAGTCGAACATCCTGCTGCTCGGGCCGACCGGATGTGGCAAGACGCTGCTCGCGCAGACGCTCGCGCGGATCCTCAACGTCCCGTTCGCGATCGCCGACGCCACGGCGCTGACAGAGGCGGGCTACGTCGGCGAGGACGTCGAGAACATCCTGCTCAAGCTCATCCAGGCGGCCGACTACGACGTCAAGAAGGCCGAGACCGGGATCATCTACATCGACGAGGTCGACAAGATCGCCCGCAAGGCCGACAACCCGTCGATCACGCGCGACGTGTCCGGCGAGGGCGTCCAGCAGGCGCTGCTGAAGATCCTCGAGGGGACGACCGCCTCGGTGCCGCCACAAGGCGGGCGCAAGCATCCCCACCAGGAGTTCCTCTCGATCGACACGACGAACGTCCTCTTCATCTGCGGCGGCGCGTTCGCGAACCTCGACAAGGTCATCGAGCGGCGCATCGGCGCGAACGGCATCGGCTTCGGCGCCAAGGTCACGTCACGCTCCAAGCAAGACAAGGGCGAGGTGTTCGCGAAGACGCTGCCCGAGGATCTCGTGAACTACGGGCTGATCCCCGAGTTCATCGGCCGCCTGCCGGTCGTCAGCGCCGTCCATCAGCTCACGCGCGACGACCTCATCACGATCCTCACCGAGCCGCGCAACGCCTTGGTCAAGCAGTTCCAGCGCTTCTTCTCGTTCGACGGCATCGAGCTCGTCTTCTCAGACGACGCGCTCGTGTCGGTCGCCGAGAAGGCGCTCGCGCGCGAGACGGGTGCCCGCGGCCTGCGTTCGATCATCGAGGAGACGCTGCTCGAGGTGCAGTTCGAGCTGCCGTCGCGGCGCGACGTCAAGAAGTGCGTCGTGACGAAGGAGACGATCGAGAAGGGCCTGTCGCCGACGCTCGTCACCGAGACGCCACCCGACGAGCAGCAGTCGCGCCGCGCCGAGTCGGCCTGAGCCCGTGGCTGCGGCGAGCTGCCGTGGCTGAAGGCCGAGGTCAGCGCAGCCTCAATCCGGTCGCGAGCGCGCGATCTCGAGCGCTTCGAGATCGATGAGATCCTGCGGCCGGCCGGCCGCGCGTTTCATCGCGATGAGGTCATCGATCGAAGCGATGAGGACGGGGATGTCGTCGAGTTCGATGCGATCGGCGTTCGCCTTGAGCTCTGGATACGGCGGGCACCCGTCGGGTCGGACCAGGAGGTCGATGTCTCCCTCCGGGGTGGTGAGCGTGAGGATCTGCGTGCGCCTCAAGGTCCGGCCGTCCGGAACGAACGGCAGGTCCGCGTCAGCGCCATGCAACGTGGCATCTGCCGCGACGAGCACCGCGCCGAGCGCATCGAGATTCTTTGCGTCGGTCGAGTAGCAGATGTCCAAATCCTTGGTCCAGCGGGGCATTGCCTGGGCTACAACCGCTACGCCGCCAACGACGACGAAGTCCACGCCGCCCGCGACCAGCCGCCGTAGAAGTTTCGTCGGTGCGAACGCGTTCGGTCCCGACATCGATCAGTCGGTGCCAGCGCGAGCGCGTGCACCGGCGGCGGCGATTCTGAGCGTCTCGGCGTGCATCTGCTCGAGGCCGGCGATGCGCTGCGCCGGCGTGAGCTTGAGATGCCGGCCAACGAGGTCGACGTCGATCGACGGCCCCGGCTCGTCGACTGCGGTGCCCCATGCCGGCGCGATGAGCTGGAGCCGGTGGCCCGTGGGGCGAAGAACACGGTCAAGGGTCTGTACGGTCGGGTTGGAGCCCTCGCGCTCGAGCTTGGCGACGGCCGATTGGCTCACGCCCAGGTGGGCGGCGAGCTCGGCTTGGGTGAGGCCCGCGGCGCGGCGGGCGTCGCGGATGAGGAGGTCCGGGCGCATGGCGCCGGATTATAACCTTGAGGTCATAGGCGGGCCGGGGCGCCTGCCCGGGTACGATGGCCGCTATGGCTCTTCCGATCTCTCGCGTCCGCGCCGTTCCCTGGGTGATGGTGGTTCAGCTCGCAATCGCGATGCGCCGCCACTGGAAGTACCTGACGCCGGCCGAGCGCGGTCAGCTCGCCGGGCTCATCAAGAAGTCCCAGGGCGTCCCGACGCGGCTCACCCCGAAGGAGCGCGCGGACGTCCGCCGGCTCGTGCGCAAGCTCGAGCCGTTCGCGATGGCCCGCAGCGTGGCGCCCATCGGAAAGCGCGCCATCGGCGGGCGGCGCTGACCGAACGCCGGTCGCGCGCCCGCGCCCGCCTGCGGCCCGGGCTCTCCATAGACTGACCTGTCTATGGGTGCCCTCGAGGATCGCACGCGCTTCGAGCCGGCCGAGGTGGAGCCTCGGATCGTGGCGCGCTGGCTGGAGTCGGGGCTTGCGCACCCCGAGGCCGCCGGGACGGCCGGCGAGAACTACTCGATCGCCGTGCCGCCGCCGAACGTCACGGGCGTGCTGCACATGGGCCACGCGCTCAACGGCTCGATCCAGGATGCCCTCATCCGGATCAACCGCATGCGCGGGCGCCGCACGAAGTGGATCCTCGGAACGGACCACGCGGGCATCGCGACGCAGCGCCAGGTCGAGAAGCGGCTCATCGCGGAGGGGACGTCGCGCAAGGAGCTCGGGCGCGAGGCGTTCGTCTCGCGCGTCTGGGAGTGGCGCGAAGAGCATGGCGGACAGATCATCGAGCAGTTCAAGCGCCTCGGCGCGACGCTCGACTACACCGACGAGCGTTTCACGATGGACGAGCGCTACGCCGAGGCCGTGCTGAAGGTCTTCGTCGAGCTCTACGACGACGGGCTCATCTACCGCGACAACTACATGGTCAACTGGGACCCCGGCCTGCGCTCGGCGATCTCCGAGCTCGAGGTCGAGGAGCGTGACGGGATCGTCGACACGATGTACGCGATCGCCTACCCGCTGGCATCCGGCGAGGGCGAGGTCGTCATCTCGACGGTGCGTCCGGAGACGCTGCTCGCGGACACCGCCGTCGCCGTGCATCCCGACGACGAGCGCTACGCCGACCTCGTCGGCAAGGAGCTCGTCCTGCCCCTCGTCGGGCGGCACCTGACGATCATCGCCGACGACTACGTCAAGACCGACTTCGGCACGGGCGCGCTGAAGATCACGCCCGGCCACGACCCCAACGACTTCGAGATCGGCAACCGCCACGGCCTCGAGCGCATCAGCGTCATCGGCGAGGACGGGCTCATGACCGCGCAGGCCGGCGAGCGCTACGCGGGGCTGACGGTGCTCGACGCCCGCGAGCGCGTCGTCGCGGACCTCGAAGCGCAGGGGCTCATCCGGGCGCGCGACGAGTACGTCCACACCGTGCCCTACAGCCAGCGCTCCGGCGAGCGCGTCGAGCCGCTCATCTCGCTGCAGTGGTTCATGCGCATGGACGAGCTCGCCGCGCCCGCGATCGCCGTCGTGCGCGACGGGCGCGTGCGGATCCACCCGCCGTCGCAGTCCAAGCGCTACCTCGACTGGATGGCGGAGATCCGCCCGTGGTGCATCTCGCGCCAGCTGTGGTGGGGCCATCAGATCCCCGTCTGGTATCGCGACGGCGAGACGTACTGCGGGTTCACGGCGCCCGAGGGCGAGGGCTGGACTCAGGATCCCGATGTCCTGGACACGTGGTTCTCCTCGGCGCTGTGGCCGTTCGCAACGCTCGGCTGGCCCGACGACACGCCCGACCTGCGGGCGTTCTACTCGACCGACGTGCTGTCGACGGCCCGCGACATCCTGTTTCTGTGGGTCGCGCGGATGGTGATGATGGGCCTGCGCTTCACCGGTGACATCCCGTTCTCGGACGTCAACGTGCACTCGATCATCCAGGCGCCAGACGGGCGGCGGATGAGCAAGTCGCTCGGCACCGGCGTCGACCCGCTGCAGCTGATCGACGGCGGCCCGCGGCCCGGGGTCTTCGCGACGAAGGGCAAGCCGCCCGGCGACTTTCCGGCCTACGGCGCCGACGCCGTGCGCTTCGGTCTGCTGGCGATGTCCTCGACGCAGGACGTCCGCTTCAGCGAGGAGAAGATCGCCCAGGGCCAGGCGCTTGCGAACAAGCTCTACAACGCGACCCGGTTCGTCGCGCTGCGGGTGGGGGAGGGCGTCGACGCGGCGGCCGAGCCCGAGACCGTCGAGGACCGCTGGATCCTCTCGCGCCTGCAGGCGATCGAAGCGGACACGGCGGCCCGCATCGACGGCTTCGACTTCGCGAAGGCGGCGCTCGGCCTCTACGACTTCGTCTACGGCGAGCTGTGCGACTGGTACCTCGAGCTGGTCAAGCCGCGCCTCGGCGACGGTGCGGACCCCGGCGCCCGTGCCGCGCTCGGCGCGACGCTTCTGCACGTCCTGCGCGAGACGATCGCGACCGCCCACCCGATCATCCCGTTCGTCACCGAGGAGCTGTGGGAGCTGCTGGGCTACACCGAGGCCGAGGGGCTGCTGGCCGCCGGCCGGCTGCCCGAGGCCGACGACGCGCTGCGCGACCCCGACGCCGAGGAGGCGATGGCGCGCGCGATCGACGCCATCCAGTCGCTGCGGGCGTGGCGAGACTCCGTCGGCGTGAAGGCCGGCGCCATCGTGCCGGGAGTCCTGCGCGCGACGGGCTACGAGGACACGGCGGCGCGGGTCGCGGGCCTCGCGCGCTTCGCGTTCTCCGACGGCGACTCGGACGGCGCGGCGCCCGTCGCGACGATCGCGATCCCCGGCGGGGCGGTCGACGTCCTGCCCTCCGGCGCCGTCGATCTCGGGGCCGCCGAGCAGCGCCTCGCGCAGGCGCGCGACAAGCTCGAGCTCGAGATCGCGCGTGCGGCAGGCAAGCTCTCCAACGAGCGCTTCGTCGCCAAGGCGCCGCCGCAGGTCGTCGCCGCGGAGCGCGACAAGCTCGATCGCCTGCACGCGGAGCTCGCGGCACTCGCCGAGGGTGAGTAGTGACCGCGCTCGCGCAGAGGAGCCGCTAGTGGCGAGCTCGCCGGCGCTGGCGGCCGGCTGGACGCCCACCGAGGCCGAGGACTGGCTGCTCTCGCTGGAGCTCTTCGGCATGCGCTTCGGCCTGGATCGCATGCGCGCGCTCATGGTCGCGCTCGGTGCCCCGAACAGGGCGTTTCGCGCGATCCATGTCGTCGGCACGAACGGCAAGTCCTCCACGACGCGGATGATCGCCGCGCTGCTCTCACACCACGGCGTCCGGACGGGTGCGTACCTCTCGCCGCACCTCGTCTCCTACGCCGAGCGCATCCGCGTCGACGGCACCGACGTCTCGCCGGAGCAGTTCGCGGCTTCGGCCGGCGACGCCCGAGCGGCCGCCGCGCGCGTCGATCGCGAGCGCGAGGCCGGTGACGGCGTCACGCAGTTCGAGGCCCTGACCGCCGCCGCGTACGCGCGGCTCGCCGAGTCCCGGGTCGAGGTCGCGGTCGTGGAAGCCGGTCTCGGCGGCCGCTGGGATGCGACGAACGTCATCGACGCCGAGATCGCCGTGCTGACGAACATCGGCCTCGAGCACACGCGCTGGCTCGGCACGACCATCGCGCAGATCGCGCGCGAGAAGCTCGCCGTGCTGGCGCCGGGGGCCACGCTCGTGCTCGGCAGCGACCTGCATCCCGACGCCGCCTACGAAGCGGGCGTCGTAGCCGAGCGTCAGGGCGCCACGATCCTGCGCGCGCCACGCGAGCCGCGTGCGGCGGGCGCTGACAGCCGCGCGCGGAGCACCGGCGGCACGCCCCCCGGCGCCCGGGTCGAGCTGCTCGCCCGCGGCGCGTTCCAGCGACGCAACTTCGCGGTCGCCTGCACGGCCGCCGAGGCCTATCTCGGCTCGCTCGACGACGCGGCCGTGCGTGCAGCCGCCGCGTCGACGAGCGTCCCCGGCCGCTTCGAGGTCGTGGCGGACGCTGCCGGCGGCGAGCTCGTGCTCGACGGCGCCCACAACGCCGGCGGCATCGCGGCGCTCGTCGAGTCGCTGCCCGCCTATCTCGCCGGGCGCCCGCTCGTCGCCGTCGTCTCGGTCCTCGACGACAAGGACGCGCACGCGATGCTGGAGAGCCTGCTGGCCATCTGCTCGGGCGTCGTGTTCACCGCCAGCGCCAACCCGCGCGCGATCGCGGCGCCGTGGCTGGCCGAGCTCGCCGGCGAGCTCGCGCCGGGCGTCGCACGCGCCGTCGAGTCCGACCCCCGCCAAGCGCTGACGACCGCGCGAAACCTCGCGGGACCCGCCGGCGTCGTGCTCGCGACCGGCTCGATCTATCTCGTCGCCGACCTCACGCGCCCTGCCGGCGCGCGCCGCGGATCGACGCTGTGAGCGAGAAGGGTCCTTCGGCGTTCGTGCTCATCGCGGTGGTCGCCATCATCGTCGCGCTCGTGATCCTCGTCTTCTTCGCGATCGGCTACGGCCTTGGCAGGATCTTGCTGTGAGCGCGACGAACAAGCCTTGATGCACTGGTTGCAGGGCCGGCCGCAATCCGGCATCCACGGACACGGATAAGCTGCCCCGATCATGGTCGCCGTATTCGGGATCAACAGCGAAGGCCTGAACCTCGCCGTCAACCTGCTCATCCTGTTCCTGGTGGTCATCTACCTGGCGCTCGTCTACTGGACGTACATGGATGCGCTGCGGCGGATCGCGGACCCGATGCTCGTCATCTGCGCGACGGTTGCCGCGCTGTTTCCGTTCATCGGGCCGATCCTCTACGTGATCGTGCGCCCGCCCGAGTACCTCGACGACATCCGCGAGCGCGAGCTCGAGATGCAGGCGGCCGAGGCGCGCCTGGCGGACATGAACTACACGCTGTGCCCGCACTGCGACTACGAGGTCGAGAAGGACTTTCTACGCTGTCCCACGTGCCTGCGCAAGCTGCGCGACCCGTGCGGAAGCTGCGGGCGCCCGTTGGACCCGGCCTGGAAGATCTGCCCGTACTGCGAGGCGGAGCTCACGAGCTCAAGGCCCGAAGGCCGGCCCCGGCGGCGAGCGGCAGCCGCCGACTAGCCGCCGCGCTCACACCGAACCCCATTCCTAGGAGACGTAACTTGATGGACCGGACCCTGATCCTGGTCAAGCCGGACGCGTTCGCGCGCCACCTGACCGGGGAGATCATCGCCCGATTCGAACGCAAGGGATTGCAGCTCGCCGCCCTGAAGATGATGACCGTCGACGAAGATCTGGCCAAGCGCCACTACGCCGAGCATGACGGCAAGCCGTTCTTCGACGCGCTCGTCGACTTCATCACGTCCGGCCCGATCGTCGCGATGATCCTCGAGGGGCCCAACGCCATCGAGGCCGCGCGCCAGCTCACCGGCGCGACCGACGGCGTCCAGGCCGCGCCCGGCTCGATCCGCGGCGACTACGCGCTGGAGGTGCGCCGCAACCTCGTCCACGGGTCGGACTCGCCGGAGTCCGCCGCTCGCGAGGTCGCGCTCTTCTTCAGTGACTGAGCACGTCCTCGTCCTCGCCAGCCGCTCGCCGCAGCGGCGCGCGATCCTCGAGCAGCTGCACGTCGCGTTCGAGGTCGTGGAGGTCGACGTCGAGGAGATCGCCGCGGGCGACCCCGTCGAGGTCGCTCGCGCCAACGCGCTGCGCAAGGCGGTGGCGGCGTCCGAACGGCGGTCCGGCGCGACGATCCTCGGCGTCGACACCGTCGTCGCGCTGGACGGCGAGATCTACGGCAAGCCGGCCTCCGAGACCGCCGCCGCGGACACCCTCAAACGGCTCTCCGGACGGACGCACACGGTGGTCAGTGGCCTCGCGCTGCTGCGTCCGGGCAACCCTCAGGTTGTGCATGAGGTGACGGAAGTGACGTTTCGCGAGCTCTCCGACGAGCTCGTCGAACGGTATGTACGGACCGGCGAATGGGCCGGAAGAGCGGGCGGTTACGCGATCCAGGGCCAAGGTGCTGGCCTCGTTCGCGCAATCTCCGGGGACTATCTCAACGTCGTCGGTCTGCCCGTTGCGGTATTACTCGACCTCGACTTGAGCCTTATGCTCAGGCAAGACTAGAGGGATGGCCTGGTGTCGCCCCCTCAGCCGCTAGAGTCCTGACCAGCGACGACCCGGCGGAACAGCCGTTCCGCGACCTTGGGCAGGGGGTCTCGCCTTCTCCGAATGGGCTTCTTCAGCTACCTCACCGGGTTCGGTGGCCGTGACATGGCCGTCGATCTGGGCACAGCGAACACTCTCGTCTACGTGCGTGGGCGCGGCATCGTGCTGTCCGAGCCGTCGGTCGTTGCGATCGACTCGCGCAGCGGGGAGGTTCACGCGGTCGGCATCGAGGCCAAGCGGATGCTCGGCCGCACGCCGGGGACGATCTCGGCGATCCGCCCGCTGAAGGACGGCGTCATCGCCGACTTCGACGTCACGGAGGAGATGCTGCGCCACTTCATCCAGAAGGTGCATCAGAACCGCTGGGCGCACCCGCGCGTCGTGGTCTGTGTACCGAGCGGGGTGACGGGCGTCGAGAAGCGCGCGGTCGAGGAGGCGTGCCTCTCCGCGGGCGCCCGCCAGGCCTACCTCATCGAGGAGCCGATGGCCGCAGCGATCGGCGCCGGCCTGCCGGTCGGCGAGCCCACGGGCTCGATGGTCGTCGACATCGGCGGCGGGACGAGCGAGGTTGCCGTGATCTCGCTCGGCGGGATCGTCGTCAGCCAGTCGATCCGCATCGGTGGCGACGAGCTCGACGAGGCGATCATCAACTACGCCAAACGGGAGTACAAGCTCCTCATCGGCCAGCAGACGGCCGAGGAGGTGAAGCTCGAGATCGGCTCCGCACACCCGATGGCAGAGGAGGTGCAGGCCGAGATCCGCGGGCGCGACATGGTGTCGGGCCTGCCCAAGACGGTCGTGCTCACGAGCGAGGAGATCCGCCAGGCGCTCGAGGAGCCGCTGTCGCAGATCATCGACGCGGTCAAGGAGACGCTCGACCGCACGCCGCCTGAGCTGTCCTCGGACATCATGGACCGGGGCATCATGCTCGCCGGCGGCGGATCGCTGTTGCAGGGCCTCGACGAGCGCCTGCGCGAGGAGACGCAGATGCCGTGCCACCTCGCCGAGTCGCCGCTGACGTGTGTCGCGGTGGGCTCCGGCCGGTCGCTCGAGGAGTTCGAAGTCATCCACCGCACGAACAAGAACTCGAAGAACCGCCGGCGTCGCTACTAGCGCGCAGCGGCCCGTCACCACCAACGCCTTGGAGTCAATACCCACGTGTACGACAAGACGGTCCGGCGGCGCCGGGCAGTCCTCGGACTGCTCGTCGTCACGTCCCTCATCCTCCTGACCGCGTACTTCGGCGAGGCCGGCGGCGGCGCCCTGCATGGGGTGCAGCGCGGCACGAGCGAGGTCCTCAACCCGGTGCAGGAGGGTGCCAGCCGCGCGCTGAAGCCCGTGCGCGATCTCTTCGGCTGGTTCGGCGACACGCTGGGTGCCAAGGGCAAGGTCGAGGATCTGACCGCCGAGCGCGACCGCCTGCGCTCCGAGCTCGCGATCCGCGACAACGCCGTGTACGAGAACCGCAAGATGAGCCAGCTGCTCGAGACGACCGGCGCGCTCGGGCTGAAGTCCTACGGCGCGAAGACCGGCCGCGTCATGGCGACGTCGGCGACCGTCTGGTACGCGACCATCAAGATCGACAAGGGCTCGAGCGACGGCGTGCGCGTCGGCCATCCGGTCATGAGCGCGGCGGCCCTCATCGGTCGCGTGACGGCCGTCTTCAACGGTGCCGCGCAGGTCACGCTCCTCACCGACACGAGCACCGGCGACACGACCGCCGGCGTCTCGGCGCGCGCGGGCAAGACCGGGATCTTCGGCGTCGTCGAGCCCGCCGGCGCGGGCAACCCGAACGACCTGCTGCTCACCAACACGCCGCCGAGCGCGAAGCTCAACCCCGGCGACCGCGTCGTCACGCGGGGCACGGTCACCGACACCGACCGGCTGCCGTCGCTGTACCCCGCCGGCCTGCCCATCGGCGTCATCACGCGCATCGACAACAGGGGCACGGACACCCAGGAGGTTCATGTGCGCCCGTACGCGAACATGCGCGACCTCGACTTCATCTCCGTGCTGACCCGTCCCGGAGGGCCCGCCGAGTGAACACCGACTCGGCCAAGCTCGTGGCTCGCCTCGTCGCGCTCGGCATGGGGGGCGTCGTCGTGCAGACCGCGTTCGTGTCGCAGCTGCCGATCGCCGGCGCGAACGCCGATCTCGCGCCGCTGCTCGTCATGGCCGTGGGCCTCATGTGCGGCTCGCTCGCCGGCGGCTGCTTCGGCTTCGGCGTCGGCCTCTTCGTCGACATCGTCGCGATGCAGACGCTCGGTGTGAGCTCGCTCGTGCTGCTCGGCGTCGGCTACGGCGCGGGACGCCTGCGCGAGGCGCGCGACCCCGAGGGGACGCTCGTGCCGCTCGCGATCGGTGCGATCGCGACGCTGACGTTCAGCATCGGCTTCGCGCTCATGCAGTTCTTGCTCGGCGTCGACGCGCCCGTCAGCTGGGTGCTCCTGCGCCAGATCCTCGCCACGCTCGTCGTCAACGCGCTCATCGCGCTGCCCGTCTACGCGCTGGTTCGCCGCTGGCTGCTGCGCAGCCTGCCCGAGGACCCGCGCCGCCGCCGGCGCCGCGCCTACACGACCGGCGGCTTGTCGCCGCTCTCACGCTCATGATGGAACCCGTCTCCGACCGCCGGCCCCCCATCACGCCGCAGCTCGCGCTACGGGTCGCGATCTTCGGCGCGGTCGCTCTGGCGATGTTCGCGATCGTCTTCTTCCGGCTGTGGTACCTGCAGGTGCTCTCCGGCGAGCAGTACCTCGCCCAGGCGAACTCCAACCGCGTGCGCGCGGTGGCGATTCCGGCCCCGCGCGGCAAGATCGTCGACCGCGACGGCAAGGAGATCGTGCGCAACAAGTTCGCCGCGGTCATCGAGATCGACCCGGCGTCGCTGCCGCAGGAGGAGCGCGACCTCGCCGCGACCTGGGGCCAGCGGATGGGCCAGCGCGCGGCGCTGCCCGACGGCCATCGCGGCGAGCCGATCCGCATCCCCGAGATCCCGACCGACGAGCTGCGCGCGCGCCTGAAGCGCCTCGGGCGGGCGCTCGGCACGTCGGCGAACTCGATCCACCATCAGATCGTGCGGTCGCTCGTCCTCGTCCCGTACTCCAACGTGCGGCTTCAGACCGACGTGCCGCGCTCGGTGCTCGCCTACGTCTCCGAGCGCCCCGAGCAGTTCGGAGGGGTGAAGGTCGAGCAGACGTACCTGCGCGACTACCCCCACGGCCAGCTGGCCGCGCAGATCCTCGGCTACGTCGGCCAGATCGGGCCGGCCCAGCTGCAGGAGAAGCGCTACCGCGGCGTCAAGCAGGGCACGATCGTCGGACAAGACGGGCTCGAGCGCACGTACGACAAGTACCTGCGCGGCAAGCCGGGCGTGCGGCGCATCCAGGTCGACGCGAACAACCGGCCGATCCCCAACCCGAGCCTGAAGGACTCAAAGCCCGTCTCCGGCCAGCGGTTGCGGCTGTCGCTCGACCTGGGCCTCGAGAAGGCGGGCGCGGACGCGATCGCCGGTCCGCTGAACCCCGGCCGCAACCCCGGGGCGTTCCTGGCGATGGACCCGCGCGACGGCCAGCTGCTGGCGATGGGCTCGTTCCCGACGTTCGACCCGGGCATCTTCACGAAGCCGATCACGAAGAAGCGCTTGCAGGCGCTCTACGGCGACGGCGGCGGCGACGGGCCAGGGCCGATCTTCAACCGCGCCGTCGCGGGCGGCTACCCGACGGCGTCCACGATGAAGGCGATCACCGCGCTCGCCGGTCTCGACGCGGGCCTCATCACGCCCGCGACGACGATCAACGACACCGGGTGCATCAAGGTCGGCGAGATCGACCGCTGCAACGCCAAGGAGCAGCCCTACGGCGCGGTCGACCTCGCGCGGGCGCTGCAGGTCTCCTCGGACGTCTACTTCTACCAGCTGGGGATGGACGCCTACTACCGCGGCGACGAGCCCGGCAAGTCGCTCATCATCCAGCGCTGGGCGCGCAGGCTCGGCCTCGACCGCCCGACCGGCATCGACCTGCCGGGCGACATCTACGAAGGCGGCACGATCCCGGACCCGAAGTGGCGCGCGGCGATCAACGACTTCGAGCGCGAGTGTCGCAAGAAGAAGAAGATCTCGATCAACGCGACCGGCGCGCAGGCCGGCGCGCGCGGCTGCGGGCGCTCGGACCTGCGCGACTACAACCTCGGCGACACGGTCAACCTCGCGATCGGCCAGGGTGACGTGCAGGCGTCGCCGCTGCAGATGGCGATCGCGTACGCCGCGATCGCCAACGGCGGCAAGATCGTCCAGCCGCACCTCGGCCTGGAGATCGAGAGCCCCGCCGGGGAGCTCGTCCAGCGCATCGAGCGCGAGCCGGAGCGCAAGGTGAAGATCGACCGCGCGCACCTCGACACCGTGCGCGAGGGCCTGCGCCTCGCGGCGAGCGAGCCCGGCGGCACGTCGTACGACGTCTTCGCCGGCTGGAACCACGCCGCCTACCCGATCTTCGGCAAGACCGGCACGGCGCAGCGCAAGCCCAAGAACGACCAGTCCTGGTACATCGCCTACGTGCCCGATCCCAAGCGCCCCATCGTCGTCGCGGTGACCGTCGAGGAGGGCGGCTTCGGCGCCGCCGTCGCGGCACCGATCGCCTGCCGGATGCTCGCCAAGTACTACGACCAGGACGCGAGCGCCTGCACCGCGGGAGCGGCGACGTCGCGATGAACGAGCCTGCGGCCACCCGCATCCCCGCGGGCCTGCGCCTGCCGTTTGACCCGCTGCTCGCGCTCGCGGCGATCGGGCTCATGGTGGTGTCGATCGTCTCGCTGAACCAGACGACCGGCGCGCCCGGCGATCCGCGCGAGTTCGCGATCCGCCAGACGATCTTCTTCGCGATCGGCATCGTCCTCGCGATCGTCATCAGCCGCTTGGACTACTCGCGCCTGCGGGAGCTGAAGTACGGCATCTACGGCCTGATGATGGGCGCAATCCTGCTCGTCGCGGTCTTCGGCGGGGTGACGCGCGGGTCGCGCCGCGCGATCCAGCTGCCGTTCTTCGAGGTCCAGGCGTCCGAGCTCGGCAAGGTGCTGCTCGTCCTCGCGCTGGCGGCGTTCGCCGTCGACCGTGCCCGCGGACTGGGCGAGCGCGACACGACTGCGCGGCTCGTGCTCGTGGCGATGATCCCCGCGATCCTCGTCATGTCCTCGGATCTCGGCTCGGGGCTCGTCTACATCGTCATCCTCTTCGCGGTGCTGTTCGTCGCCGGCGTGAACTGGCGTCACTTCGCCGGGCTCGTCGCGCTCGGAGCCGTCTCGGTGACCTTCGTGCTGCTCGCCGCGCCGGCGGTCGGGGTCACCGTTTTGAAGGAGTACCAGACCGCGCGCCTGACGGCGTTCTTCTATCCGACCGACGATCCGGGCCAGGCGGGGTACCATCAGAACCAGTCGCGGGTCGCAATCGGCGCCGGCGGCAAGACGGGTCGCGGAGATCGCTCGACCCAGGGACCGCTGAGCTTCCTGCCCGAACAACGCACCGACTTCCCCTTCGCAGCCATCGCCGAGCGGTGGGGCTTTGCGGGCGCCGGACTCGTTCTCTCGCTGTACGCGCTGCTCATCTGGCGCGGTCTGCGGATTCTCACCGTGGCCAAGAACCTCTACGGCGCGCTGATCGCCGGAGGCATCGTGGCCATGCTCCTGTTTCAGGTTTTCATCAACGTCGGCATGAACGTGGGGATCATGCCCATCACCGGAATCCCCCTGCCGCTGCTCTCGTACGGCGGCAGCTCGGTGATCACCACCCTCTTGGCCATCGGCCTCCTGCAGTCGATCTATGCGCAAGGGCGCAATGTCGCTGCCGCGAAGGGCCGAGGCCGCTCGTTCTAGGCAAAGGAATCGTCTTTTCATGAAGAAGCAACTGCTGGTCAGCGTCGATCGCGGTGAGACCCGCGTCGCGCTGCTCGAGGCGACCGGGTCGCCCGGTGCCGCGAAGAAGCCCGCGTCGGCTGCGGCCTCAACATCGCGTAGCAAGAAAGACCCCGCCGCGGGCTATCGCGTCGCCGAGCTGTACTTCGAGCGCCGCGGCGCGCGCTCGATCGTCGGCAACATCTACAAGGGCAAGGTCGACAACGTGCTCGCCGGTCTGGAGGCCGCGTTCGTCGACATCGGCCTCGACAAGAACGGCTTCTTGCACGTCGACGAGATCGTCGTGCCGGGCGTCGACGTCGGCCGGCGCGGCCGTGGCAAGGAGGGCGGCTCGAAGATCACCGAGCTCATCAAGCCCGGCCAGGAGATCGTCGTCCAGGTCGTCAAGGACCCGCTGAAGAGCAAGGGCGCTCGGCTGAGCATGGAGCTCACGATCGCCGGGCGCTACATGGTCTACGCGCCGATGGGCGAGGGCGTCGGCGTGTCGCGCCGCCTCGACGACAAGGAGCGCGAGCGGTTGCGGCGCGAGGCCAAGGGGCTTGACCTGCGCGGCGGTGGCGCGATCATCCGCACGGCCGCGCACGGGGCGACGCGCCAGGACTTCGAGCGCGAGCTGCAGTACCTCTTCAAGCTGCGCGAGGTGCTCGACAAGCGCGTCGCCGAGACGGCGGCGCCCGGCCTCGTCTTCCAGGAGGCCGACCTGTCGGTCCGCGTCGTGCGCGACATCTTCTCCGAGCACTTCGAGCGCGCGATCGTCGACGACCCCAAGCAGCACCAGCGCCTCGTGTCGTTCTTCACGCGGACCGCGCCCGAGCTCGTCGACCGCGTCGAGCTCTACGAGGACAAGGCGGCGCTGTTCGCGGCCTACGGGGTCGAGAACGTCATCGACGGCCTCATGACCCGCCGCGTCGACCTGCCCTCCGGCGGCTATCTCATCATCGACTACGCCGAGGCGCTGACGGTCATCGACGTCAACTCCGGCTCGTTCATCGGGCGCGGCAAGGGCGCGCGCCTGGAGGACACGATCACGACGACGAACCTCGAGGCCGCCGAGGAGGTCGTCAACCAGCTGCGCCTGCGCGACATCGGCGGGATCATCGTGATCGACTTCATCGACATGGCCCGCGCGCGCAACCGCGAAGCCGTGCTGAAGACGCTGCGAAAGACGCTCGACGAGGACCGCACGAAGACCTTCACCGCCGAGATCTCCAAGCTCGGGCTCGTCGAGATGACGCGTCAGAACGTCACCGAGGGCGTGCGCGAGATCATCTCGCGGCCGTGCCCGACGTGCGACGGCGACGGGGTCATCAAGTCCGAGGAGACGATCGCGATCGAGTTCGAGCGCCGCCTGCGGACGCTCGTCAAGAAGGCGCCCAAGAAGCACGAGGCGTTCCTCGTGCAGATGAACCCGCGCGTGAGCGCGATGTTCACCGGCAACGCCAAGCGCGTCCTGCACGCCCTCGAGGAGGAGACCGCCCGGCGCTTTCACTTCACCGGCTCCGAGGGGTTGCCGCTCGACCACTTCGACATCCTCATGGAGGGCTCGCGCGACGAGGTCATGGAGCGCGCGGTGCCGTTCCGCGAGGGCGACGAGGTGCTCGTGCACATCGTCGAGCCGCACATGTACGACATCGACGACGCCGTCGCCAAGATCGACGGCTACATCATCTCGGTGAGCGGCGGCGGGCGGTTCGTCGGATCGAAGAAGCTTGTGCGCGTCGAGCACGCGGGGCGCACGTCGGCGACCGCGGTGCTGTTGGGCGAGGACGCCGTGGCTCCGCCGGCCGAACCGGCGCCGAAGCCGCCGTCGCGGCCGGCGAGGACACGGACGCGGGCGGCCAAGGCCCCGCGGGCCGCGGCGCCCGAGCCGGCCGACGACGCTGCGGCGCCCGCGGTCGCTGCGGACACGGCCGTCGCCGACGGCACCGCACCGATCGACGACGCGCAGCCCGATGAGCCGGCCGTGGGGGATGACGCGGAGGCGACGCCGAGGCGTCGCGGCCGGCGAGGGGGACGGCGTCGTTCGCGCGCCGCCGCGGAGACCGGCGCGCCGGAGCCGTCAGCGTCGGAGAGCTGAGCGTCCGGCTTCGCATCTCGCTGGACCGGACGTCCTCGTGCCCCGGGTCGGCGAATCGCGAACGCGCGCGGGCTCGCGGGAGCTCGTCGGGGTCAGCAGTCGGTCGCGAGGTCGAGCGCGCGACAGAGCTCGGCGAGCTTGGCCGGCCCGAGCCGTGTGATGCGGCCCACGAGCAGCGCCTTCGGGACGGCGCCGAGGTTGTCCAGGCTGAGGGCGCACTCCTCGGGCACGCCGTCCCGCGGCCCGAGGGCCACCTCCGTCGCGATGCCGCGGATGCGCGTCGTCGCGGGTACGACCAGCACGGCGCTGAGAACAGCGATCGCGGCCTGCCTGGTGATGATGCACACCGGACGTCGGCCGCTCTCGGGATGCTCCATCCACCAGATCTCCCCGCGGTTCACGGTCTGCGCAACGCCCAACTTTGAGGTGCAGAGGTCATCGCGCAGACACGTCGTGCGGCGGCCATTACGTCCACGGCTCCGCTTCGATCATCGCCCGTGCAGTGAGCTCGGCACCGAGGAGATCCTCCTGCGGGCGGCGCGTGTAGGACTCGACGATCTGCCGGTCGATCGCGGCTTGGACGTCCTGGCGCAAGAAGCCGTCCAGGGCTCGGCGGATGAGCTCCGAGCGCGATGTGCCTTCGCGCGCCGCGCGGGCGTCGAGCTGAGCGAGCAGGTCATCGGATAGCTGGACCAGGGTCTGGGTGCGCGTCATGCTCATATGGTGCCATATGGTCCACCGATGTCGACGTAGAGGCGGCGAAATCGCGTTCATGCGCTGGCTCCCCGTCGACCGCGGCCCGCTTGCGGACGCGTCTCCGGGGCCGCGCAACGAGGGTCGCGGCGACGATGGCGTAGAATCGTCGCCTCGGCGCCGTGGCGGCGCCGTTCGCGTGCCACGGCCGAGCCCGGGGTCGCAAGCGAATCGTCTTCCGCAACATCCTCCGAGAGCTGAGAACCACCATGGCCTACGCAATCGTCAAGACCGGCGGCAAGCAGTACCGCGTCGAGGAGGGGCAGACCCTGCTCGTCGAGCGCCTGCCCGAGGAGGCCGGCGCGACCGTCGCGCTGAAGCCGCTCTTGTTCCGCTCGACGGACACGGTGTTCGACGCCAAGGGGCTCGAGAGCGTCTCGGTGACCGCCAAGATCCTCGCCCACGAACGCGGCGAGAAGCTCCGCGTCTTCAAGTTCAAGCCCAAGCGCGGCTACAAGCGCACCGCCGGTCACCGGCAGGAGCTCACGCGCCTGGAGATCACGTCTCTGACGACCGGAGGAAGTCAGTCAACATCAGAACGCGGGGCCGGACGCCCCGCGGAGGAGACCGACAATGGCTCATAAGAAGGGGCTCGGCTCCTCACGCAACGGCCGCGACTCGAACGCCCAGCGGCTGGGCGTCAAGACGTTCGCCGGCGAGACCGTCACCGGCGGCGAGATCATCGTGCGCCAGCGCGGCTCGCGCTTCCGTGCCGGCGAGGGCGTCGGCATGGGCAAGGACGACACGCTCTACGCCAAGGCGCCGGGCACGCTCGTCTTCGGGACCAAGCGCGGCAAGCGCTTCGTCTCTGTCGCACCGCACGCCGACGCGGAGTAGCTCGCGGCCGACCGACGCTGTCAGATCGCCATCGTGCGCGTCACGGTGCCGCCGAAGTCCGTGGTCCAGTACCAGCCGAACGTCGAGTTCGGGTCGTGGGCGCGCCCGACGCCCATGACCTTCAAGCGCCCGCGGTGGGCGCTCAGGTCACGAGGTCGCGCGACGCCACGAGACCGCAGTCCAGCGCGCGCTGCGCCAGCGCGGCACGCTTGTGGTGCTGGGGCAGGTCGCCGAGCTCGAACGCGTCGAACAGCGCTCGCATGTGGGTCTTGATCGTCTCGACGCCGAGCACGAGATCGTCGGCGATCTGCTTGTTGGACGCCGGGATCGCGAACGAGCTATCGGCGTAGGGGCGACAGAGCGCGACGAGGACGCGGCGCTGGGCGTCGGTGATCGCCGGGATCGCGCGCTGCTGCGAGGTCGCCGTGCGCAGGGACTCGCGCCCGGTCGGGCTGCGGAACACGACGATGGTGCGCCCCAGCCCGATCGCGTCGCCGTCGCGCAGCCGGATGCGCCCGTTGACGCGCTCGCCCTCGACGAACGACCCGTTGCGCGAGCGCCCGTCGTCGACGAGCGTCCACTCGTCGCCGAGCCGCTCGATGCTCGCGTGCACCCGCGAGACCTCGGTGTCCCACGTCAGCGCGAGCCCGTTGGTGGCGCTGCGCCCGATCGTCACCCGCTCGAGGTCGCCGAGGTCCAGGATCTGCTGGTCGCCGCCCTCGGCGCGGTACAGCAGGAAGGGCCGGTCGCGGCGCTCGGCCTCGATCCGGGCCTTGAGCTCGATCGGCGTCGCGCGGTGCAGGCCGTGGGGGAACTCCATCGCAGCGCACTGTAGGCGGCGCGAGCGAAGCGGCTCAACCGCCGAGCGCCCGTTTCGTCGCGCAAGGGTCCGAATCTCCTACGAACGCGAGCAGGTCGAGCATCGTGAAGTTCTCGCTGGCGCACGGCAGGGTCGGCTTCCAGGTCGGCCACCGGCGCAGGTAGGACTGCGGGTCGGCCTCGAGCAGCCCGACGAGTACCTCCGCGACGATCCGGCTGCCGACCGGTCCGAGGCGGCGCGAGCGGTCGGGGTCGCTCGTCGTGCCCGCGACCTGCGCCTCGCGCAGGATGTAGAACCACAGCGGGGTCGCGCGGAGCAGCGCTTCACGCGCCTGCACGTCGATGATCGCCCCGAGATCCAGTTGCGCGTCGCTCAGCACGTCCAGGCCCATCGCGTGCGCGACGTCCTGGCCGCATGGCAACCCGAGCGCCCGACCGCGGCGCAGGTTCAGCGCCGGGAGCAGATCGCCCTTCGGGGGCAGGCGGAAAAGGGGCTCGACGATGCTCGTGTCGATCTTCATGGCGAAGTTCGACGTCCGCTGCGGGGGGTCTGAGATCTCAAAGAAGAAGAGGTCCCAGTCGATCTGCAGGTCCGCGGGCAACCGGCGAAAGCCGCCGAGGTGGCGCCCGAGCCCGTCCGGATCGTCCGTCGTCGGGAAGATCGGGACGTCGCGCGGCGGATCGGTGTCTGAGACGAAGTACGTCGAGCGCACCATGCTGTGGCCGAAGCGGTACGCGGCGGCGGAGAACTCCACGGGGATGGCCGGCTCGTCGTGCCAGTCATAGAAGCTCCGTCGCACCGTCGGCGGGGAGCCGTCGGGACCGCTGCGCAGGATGGAGCGCAGCACCTTCATGTCCACGATGCGCTCGAGGAAGTCGTGGACGACGATCCACTGGTAATGCCAGCGCACGATCCGCTGAGCTTCCGCGAAGAGGTCGTCGTCGGGGAGCGGCGGATCGTCACACAGCAGCCAGTCGACGACCTTGTTGTGAAACTGGATGAACAGCAAGTGCAGCTGCGAGACGATGAGGTGCTCGTCGTTGCGGGCGTCGCCGACGAGCGCCCGGCCCTGGTCGTTGCGCGGCAGGTCGACCGCCGCCGACACGCCGTCGTCGGGGTTGCGCCCGACGAGGAGCTTCACGCCGGACGGCCCGGACCCGGGCCAGTCGTAGAGAAACGGCTGGTCGCGCGGGCCCGATCCGTAGAGCGAGTCGAGGTCGAAGCGGGGCGTGCGGAAGTTGACGAGCGCATCCGGATCGTTGTCGCGCTCGAGCTTCGACGTCGGATCGAACGTGACGTCGTGGTCGATGAACTGGCCGAGGTAGGTGTAGCCCGCGGGCAGGTTGAAGTTCGGGCCGGCCGCGTCGATCCGGAGGATCTTGATGAGCTTCTCCGTGACCTGCGCGCCGAGGTCTCGCGCTGGCAGGTGCCCGAACATCCGCGTGAAGCGCCCCCCGCGCGCTCCGGCGGCGGCCTGCCCGCGCGGCACGGCGATCCCGTGTCGCGCGCCGCCGGCCGAGCCCGCATCGGGCGGGCGCGGCGCTGGCGCCTCGTCAGCCACCTGCGTCTACTTCGGGTTGATCTGCAGCCAGTTGTCCCACACGACCGGGTCTTTGCCCACCAGCGCGCCGAAGCTCGCGACGGCGATGACGAACACCATGCCCTCGGGCTCCAGACCGAACCCGGTGACGTCGAACTCCGCATGCCAGGCCTCCGCCGGGAGATCCTCGACGGGCGCCTGGATCAGCTTGCCGTCGTGCAGCAGCAAGATCTGGATCGACACGTCGGTGTTCGGCCTCGAGCTTCCGCTGACGAGGAGCTTGTCGCCTTTGAGGCCGGCACCGGTGAGATCCTTGCTGAAGGCCATGTCAGTACTCCGGTCCGTGTTGGTGATGTAACGCTGCGCGTCGCCGTCATGCAGACACTAGACGGGAGGGGCGCGCGTGTCGCTATCCCTCCGGGGGGTGAGCGCCTTCACCCGCGCGGCAGCGGCGAGGTTGCCCTTGCGCTCGTACAACGCGAGCGCTCCGCGCCGTGCCTCCCGCGCCTCGGCGTGGCGCTCACACG
This sequence comes from uncultured Actinomycetes bacterium, assembly GCA_963810605.1. Classification (GTDB taxonomy): domain Bacteria; phylum Actinomycetota; class Thermoleophilia; order Solirubrobacterales; family Solirubrobacteraceae; genus CADCVQ01. The sequence goes on along the minus strand of CAWEOF010000005.1, from coordinate 37,479 downwards.
CCTGCAGCACCTCGGCGAGCTCGCTCATCGCGTCGGCGTGGTGTGACACGAGGTCCGTCCGCGCGACGAGCACGATCGCCTCGCGCGCGAGCGTCTCGGCCTCCTCGCAGCGACCGTCGGCGGCGAGGATCCTCGCTTGCACGCCGCGCCAGATCACCTGCGTCACGATGTCGTCCGCGGCCGCGGCGTCCGCGCTCACGCGGCACAGCTCGCCCGCTTCGCCCGGCCGATCCTGCGCGTAGACGACCTGCGCGAGCATCGCCGCCGTCGTGGCGAGCATGTTGCCCTCGCCCAACGCCGTCAGCTTCTCGTAGCCCGCCCGCAGCCGGGGCTCGGCGCGGGCATGCTCACCCGCGAGCAGGCGCACGAGCGCCTCGTGATGCGAGACGATCGCGTCGAGGCGGCCGAGCTTGCGCAGGGTCTCGCTCGCCTCGCCGAGCAGGCGCTCGGCGATCTCGAACTCGCCCCTCATCGCGTGCAGCGAGGCCAGGGGGTTGATCGTCCAGGCCTCCGCGACGGGGCTCGCCGCGACCTGCGCTCGAAACGACTCGCACAGGCCGATCGCATCGTCGACCGGCAGCGGGCCGAGCACGGCAGCCGTCGCGCGCCAGCCGATGACCTCGAACAGCGCGCGCTCGTCGCCGGCTCGGCCGGCGCACTGCGCGGCCCGACACCACGCGTCGTCCGCGCGACCGACCTGGCCGGCCGCCCACTCGGCGCCGGCACGCAGCGACCACGCCCGGCATTGGCCGTCGTCGTCGTGCTCGCGCTCGAGCACGTCCATCGCCGCGTCGGCGACGCGCAGCGCGTTCTCGGTGCCCTGGCTCGTCTCGGTCTCCAGGCGAACGAACTCGCGCTCGACCTCGGCGCGCACTTTGAGGCGCCGCTCGGGCGCGCGGGCGATCGCGTCGTCGAGCACGCTCGTCGCCTCGGTCAGCCGGCCCGCTTCGAACAGCGACGCGCCGAGATCGGAGAGCAGCGCGCCGCGAGCGGGGTCGTCGGCGTCGAGCAGGGCCAGCGCGCGCTCGATGAGCTGCGCGGCCGCCGACGGGTCGCCGCGCGCGAGCGCGCCGCGCTCGGCGCCGCGGAAGCGCTCGATCGCGCGCTTGGCCAGCTCGCCGTCGCCGGGATCCGGCGCGCCCAGCTTGGCGCGCAGGTGGCATGCCTGCTCGAAGTGAAAGCCCACGATCTCATCCGCGGCCTCCGAACGTCGCTCGAGCCATCCGGCGACGCCGGCGTGCAGGTCGGCGCGCAGGAGCTTGGGCAGGCCCGCGTAGGCGACGTCGCGGATGAGCGCGTGCGTGAAGCGAAACGCGTCCTCGCCGCCGAACTGCGGCTCGTCACCGCTGATGAGGCCCTTGCGCGCGAGGCCGACGAGGAAGCGGGCCATCGCGCGCCGCTCACCGTCGGGCATGAGCGATGCCAGGGCGCCGGCGTGAAACGTGCGCCCTTCGACGGCCGCGCGCCGCAGCAGCGCGCGCTCGTCGGCGTCGAGGCGGTCGATGCGGGCCGCGAGGACGGCCTGGATGCTGGCGGGCAGCTCGCCCGCGTCCGGGCCGACGGCGACGAGCTGCTCGACGAACAGCGGGTTGCCTTCCGCGCGCTGCGCGATCCGGCCGGCCTGCTCGCCCGCGAGGCCGAGGCGTTCGGCGAGCGCTCGCGCGTCCGCCTCGCCGAGCGCGTCGAGCACCACGATCGACCCGGCGGGGTGGGGCACGGCACGCTGCGGCCTGCGCTCGAGCAGCTCGGGTCGCGTCAGGCACACGAGCAGGATCGGGCAGCCGCTCGACAGCGCGACGAGGTGGTCGAGCAGGTCCAGCAGCGCCGGCTCCGCCCAGTGGATGTCCTCGATCGCCACCACGACCGGCCGCTCGCGCGCGAGCCGCTCGAGCAGCCGCCGCATCGCCCACGCGGTCTCGTCCGCCTGCGCCGGCTCGGCGGACAGCCCGGTCGCGCCGAGGATCCCGCGGATCGCCTGCTCGTCGCCGGCCAGGAGCTCCTCGATCCGGCCGCGCGGGTCGTGGCCCAGCCCGCGCACGATGTCGGCGAGGGCGCGGTACGTCGTGCCCTGGCCGTAGGCGAGGCAGCGCCCGGCGAGGACGAGCGGCTCGTCGCCGAGGGTCGCGAGGAACTCGCCCGCGAGCCGCGACTTGCCGATCCCGGGCGCGCCGACGACGGTCACGATCCGGCAGGCGCGCTCGTCGCGCGCGCGCTCGTAGGCAGCCCGCAGCTCCGCGAGCTCCGCGTCGCGGCCGATGAACGGGGTCTCGGGCACGCGCAGCACGGCGGGCTGCTCGGGCTCGAGCGCGAGCAGGCGACCGCTCGCGCGATCGACGCTCGCGCCCGCTGCCAACGTGCCGCGGGCGCCGTCGCCGAGCAGGATCTCGCCGTTGCGCGCGCGCTCGGCGAGACGCCCAGCGGCGGTGATCGGCGCGCCCGTGGCGATCGTCGCGCCGCGCGGACCGGCGCCCAGGAAGACCTCGCCCGTCTCGAGGCCGAGCCGCAGCTCGGCCGTCGCGGAGCGCAGCTCGACGGCTGCGCGCGCGGCGCGCAGCGCGTCGTCCTCGTGGGAGGCGTCGAGCCCGAAGAACCCCACGAGCGCGTCGCCGAGGTAGTGCTCGACCGTCCCGCCGTGGCGCTCGATGACCGCGGTGCCGCGCTCGAAGGCGACGTGCAGCGCCTCCGGGTCGGCGAGATCGTCGGCGCGGACGGCGAGCACGGTCACGAGGCGGCGCGCGCCGGGCCGCCGCGGGGGCGCACCGGGGGCAGCCGTCTCGCTGCGCCCTTGGCGGCGCGGCCACGGCGGGGGCGCGGTGGCCGGTGGCGCGTCGCCTCGCCCGATCGCCGCGAGCGCCGCTGCCACTGCCGCGGCCGACGGCGGGCGCTCGCCGGCGTCCTTGGCGAGCAGCTCGAGGATGAGCCGCTCGAGCGCCGGTGCCAGCGCGGGCGCATAAACGGACGGTGGCACGGGCGTCGCCGTCAGGTGCTGCGCGAGCACTTGGGTCGCGTCGGCGGCGATGAAGGGGGCGCGGCCGGTGACCATCTCGTAGAGCGTCACGCCGAGCGCGTACAGGTCGCACGCCGGGCCGATGTCATGGCCGCGGATCTGCTCGGGGGCGAGGTAGCGCACGGTGCCCACGACGACGCCCTCGGCGGTGAGCCGCTCCTGCCCGGTCTGAAAGGCGATGCCGAAATCGCCGAGCGCGGCGCCGCCGGCGGCCGTCAGCCAGACGTTGTCGGGCTTGACGTCGCGGTGGATGACGTCGTGCGCGTGCGCGTGCGCCAGCGCGGCCGCGATCTCGCCGCCGAGCCGGATCGCTTCGGCGAACGCCGGCCGCTCGCGTGCGAGCCGGTCCGCGAGCGACCCGCCGCGCATCGCCCTGAGCACGAGGTATGGGATGCCGTCGACCTCGCCGCTGTCGTACACCGTGATGACGTTCGGGTGGTCGCCGAGCCGGCCCGTGACCTGCGCCTCGCGCGTGACCCGCGCCCGTGCCGCCGGGTCGGTCCCCGCGCCCACGACGATCGCGAGCGCCACCTCGCGGTCCAGCCGCCGGTCGTACGCGAGGTAGACCTCCTTCGTCGCGCCGCGCCCGAGCCGCGTGCGGACCTCGTAGCGCTCGGCGAGCACGCCAGGAAAGCCCGAGAGCGCCGACGGGAGCGTCGCCGACTGGTCTGTGACGTCATCCATCGCGATTGATGCCCCGATCGCAGCCTACCGCTGCGACCGGGCGGCCAGGCCGAGCGCTTACAGGGGCTGCGCGGTCGGGCGGATGAGGATCTGGTTGACGTCGACGTGCGGCGGCTGGGAGATCGCGTACATGACGGCGCGGGCGATGTCGTCGGGATCGAGCGCGCCCTCCGGCGCCTTGTCGAAGAACGGGGTCGCGACCATGCCGGGCTCGATCGACGTCACGCGGATGCCGGTCCCGTGGAGGTCCTGGCGCGCGGCCTCGGCCATCGCGGTGACGGCGTGCTTGGATGCGCTGTACAGGGAGCCGGGGATCACGCGGCGACCCGCGACGGAGCTCGTCAGCAGCAGGTGGCCCGCGGTCTCCTTGAGCGCTCCGATCGCGGCGCGGATCGTATAGGCGGCCCCGAGGACGTTCGTGAGGACCATGTCGCGCCAGTGCTCGGGCGTCTCCTCGAGGAAGCCGCGCTTGGCCCCGAAGCCGGCGTTCGCCCAGACGACGTCGATCCGCCCGAAGTGCTCGAGCGCCGCGGCGACCATCGCCTCCTGCTGCGCGAAGTCGGTGACGTCGCACTGCACCGCGAGCGCGCGGTCGGGTCCGCCGATCTCCTCGGCGAGGGTGTCGAGCTTGTCCTTCGAGCGTGCGGCCAGCACGACCCGGTAGCCGGGCTCGGCGGCACGGCGCGCGGTGGCCGCGCCGATCCCGCTGGAGGCGCCGGTGATGAGAAACACGGGATCAGGCATGCGCGGTCTCCTAGGCTCAGGGGTCTCGATGCTCTACGACAAGGCACGCATCTTCGTTCAGGCCGGTGGTGGGGGAGACGGCTGCCTGAGCTTCCGGCGCGAGGCGCACGTCCCGCACGGCGGTCCCGACGGCGGCGACGGCGGCCACGGCGGAGACGTCGTGCTCGTCTGCGACGACTCCTACCGCGATCTGCAGACCTATAAGCGCCGGGCGCACTACAAGGCGACCCGCGCCGGCCACGGCGAGGGCGATCAGCGCCACGGCGCGAACGGGCCGGTGCTCGAGATCCCGGTGCCGCCGGGCACGCAGGTCGCGTCGTGGGACGGCAGCGCGCACGATCTCGTCACCCCCGGCCAGCGCGTCGTCGTCGCGCGCGGCGGCGCGGGCGGGCGCGGCAACAAGCGCTTCACGACGTCGACCCGGCAAGCCCCGCGGCTCGCCGAGCGCGGCCTCGTCGGCGAGGAGGGCTGGCTGGACCTGCGCCTGAAGCTGCTCGCCGACGTCGGCCTCGTCGGCGTCCCGAACGCCGGCAAGTCGTCGCTGCTCGCGCGGATGACGCGCGCCGACCCGAAGGTGGGGGCGTACCCGTTCACGACGCTCGAGCCGGTGCTCGGCACGCTCGAGGGCGCCGACCGCCAGCTCGTCATCGCCGACATCCCCGGGCTCATCGAGGGCGCCAGCGACGGCGCCGGCCTCGGCCACGACTTCCTCGCCCACGTCGAGCGCACGCGCCTGCTCGTGCATGTGCTCGACCTCGATCCAGCGGACGGCTCGGACCCGCTCGCAAACCACGCGACGATCGAAGCCGAGCTGCGCGCCCATGACCCGCGGCTCGCGTCGCTGCCGCGCGTGCTGGCCCTGTCGAAGGCCGATCTCGTGCCGCCGGGCGACGCCGAGGCCGCCGCGGAGCTCTGGCGCGAGCACCTCGGCGAGGACGTGCCGGTGATCGTGACGTCGAGCGCGACCGGCGAGGGCCTCGACACGCTGGCCGCCGACCTCTTGCATCGCGTGCCGCTCGAGCGGGCGACGGCACCGGCCGAAACGCTCGACGTCCCGCTCGCCGCGCACAAGGTCTTCCGACCTGCCGCCGGCCGGGGCTTCAGCGTCGAGCGCATGGACGACGGCGTGTTCAAGGTCGACGGCGACGGCATCGTGCGGCTGCTCGCCCGCCACGACCTCGACAACGACGAGGCGCTCGCGCACGTCGAGGGCCGCCTGCGCCGGATGGGGGTCATCACCGCGCTCGAGGCTGCCGGCTTCGAGCCGGGCGACGACGTGGAGATCGCCGGCGTGCTGTTCGAGCTGCACCCGGGGTAATCCGCGCGACCCGCCCGCAACCTTCGCCGCCCCGGCCGTGTTGTCGCGAAAGGTGGGGAAACGACCGGGGGAGAGCGCGTGCACACAACGGACGGCGGCAGGGGACACGACGGGGCGCCTCGCGCGCGGACTCACTACCGTTGGACGCCGATGAGACTTCGCACGCTGCTGCTCGCCACGCTGCTGTTCACCGGCCTCGCGGCCCCCGCCGCGCACGCTGCCCCGGACCAGGGCTCGATCATCATGGATGACGACCAGTTCCTCTACCACGGCGATCAGGCCGCGGGGCGTGCACTCGCCGCCGCGCGCTCGCTCGGCGCCGAGGCCGTCCGCGTCACCGTGCTGTGGCGCGTCGTCGGGGAGGGTGCGCGGCTCTCCAACCGCGAGATCGAGCGCCTCAAGACCGACAAGCTGCGCAAGAAGGCGCGCGCCCAGCGCAAGCGCTTCAAGGCCGCCGACCCGCGGACGTACCCGACCCGCAACTGGGATCGCTACGACAACCTCGTCAAGGCCGCGACGCAGCTCGGCATGCGCGTCTACTTCTCGATCACCGGGCCGGGCCCGAGCTACGCGCACCGCATCGCGCCGCCGAGCCAGCGCGCGAACGCCGGCACCTACAAGCCCTATCCGTCGCGCTACCGCTCATTCGTGCAGGCCGTCGGCAGGCGCTACAGCGGGACCTATCGCGACGAGAACGGGATCCGCAGGCCGCTGCCGCGCGTCTCGCTGTGGTCGCTGTGGAACGAGCCCAACCAGCCGGGCTGGCTGTCGCCGCAGTGGGAGAACGGCGTCCCGGCCTCGCCGTGGCTGTACCGCCAGCTCTACCACGCCGGCTATCAGGGCCTGCAGCTCTCCGGTCACGGCGCGGACACGATCCTGTTCGGCGAGACCGCGCCGCTCGGCTCGCCCAAGCGCGGGGCACGCAACGGGATCCGGCCGGTGCCGTTCCTGCGCGAGGTCGCCTGCGTCGCGCCCAACGGCCAGCAGTACGCAGGCCCCGCCGCGACCGCGCGCCACTGCGAGGACTTCGCGCGCTTCGGGTCGCTGAAGGCCACCGCCTACGCGCACCACCCCTACACGAAGAAGGGCGCGCCCACGGTCCGCCCCGCGATCGGGGACGAGATCACGATCGCCAACATCGGATCGCTCGGTGTGGTGCTCGACTCGGTCGCGGCGCAGTCGGGCGGCAAGATCCCGGCGGGCATGCCGATCCTGCTCACCGAGTTCGGCTACGAGAGCAACCCGCCCGACACCCGCAACGGGATCCCGCTGCTGCGCCAAGCGGAGTTCAACCAGATCGCGGAGTTCCTCGCGTACACCGACCCGCGCATCACGGCGACGACGCAGTTCTTGCTGAAGGACGCGGCGCCGCTGAAGAAGTACCCGAAGGGCTCGCGGCTGTACTGGTTCACGTACCAGTCGGGCCTGCTCGACGTCCGCGGTCGCGCGAAGCCGGCGGCCTACGGCTACACGTTCCCATTCGTGATCCTCGACCCGGGCGTGCCCGGCATGACCGGCTTCTGGGGCCAGCTGCGCTTCCGCCCGAACGGGTCGGATGACCAGGCGTTCATCCTCTGGCGACCGACCGACAACAAGAAGCCTTGCGGACCCGACGGCTGGGTGGCGATGGGCCCGCCCGTCAAGACGACCTTCCGCGGCTACTTCAGCGGGACGTTCCCGACACCGGGGCCGGGCGGCCAGTACTGCGCGCTGTACTTCGATCCGACGAAGGGCAAGATCACCAACCGCTCGCTGACGACGAAGCCGTAGCGGCGGGCGGCGGGCGCCGCCGGGATCGGGGGCCGCGGCGGGCTACCCTCTGGCGCCCGTGGCCCGCTACGTCATCAAGCTTGGATCGAGCATCGTCGCCGAGGACTCCGGCGAGCTGCGCGCCGACGTCATCGAGCGCGTCTGTGCCGAGACGGCCGCTCGCCACGCCGCCGGGCACGACGTCGTGCTCGTCACGAGCGGCGCGATCGCGCGAGGGATGCGCGTCATGGGCCTGCCCGTGCGCCCGCGGGCCGTCGAGGAGCTGCAGGCGGCGAGCGCGGTCGGGCAGGGCAAGCTCTACCGCGTCTACGACGAGCTCCTGCGCGACCGCGGGATCACCAGCGCGCAGGTGCTGCTGACGTTCTTCGACATGAGCGCGCGCACCCACTACCTCAACGCGCGCCAGACGCTCGGCAAGCTGCTCGATTGGCGGGTGCTGCCGGTCATCAACGAGAACGACACGACGACGACCGACGAGATCTCCTTCGGCGACAACGACTTCCTCGCCGCGCAGGTGGCGATGCTCATCGGCGCCGACCTGCTCGTCTTGCTGACCGACGTCGAGGGGCTCTACACGGCCAGCCCCAAGACCGACCCCGACGCGCGGCTCGTCGAGGAGATCACGGACTTCGAGGCGCTGGGGGCGCTGGCGATCGGCCATACGACGTCGCCGCTTGGGACCGGCGGCATGCGCTCGAAGGTCGTCGCGGCGGAGATGGCGACGGCGGGCGGCATCGAGACCGTGATCTGCAGCGGGCTGCGCGAGGGTGCTTTGGGTGCCGCGCTGGACGGCTCGCCCGGCGGGACGCGGTTCCCGCGGCGCGAGGAGCGCTACTCCTCGTTCAAGCTGTGGCTGAAGTACGCCAAGCCCTCGCACGGGACGATCGTCGTCGACGGCGGCGCGGCGCGGGCGCTGCGCGACGGCGGGACCTCGCTGCTGCCGGTCGGCGTCACCGAGGTGCGCGGCGAGTTCGACGCCGGCGACGCCGTCCAGGTCGCGCACGGGGCGATCATCATCGGCAAGGGGATCTGCAACTACGCCGCCGGCGAGCTCACGCGGGTCAAGGGCCTGAAGTCCGGCGCGGTCCGAGAGCTGCTCCCGCGAGCGACCGACGAGGCGATTCACCGCGACTACTTCGTGCTCGCCTGACGCGCCGTTGCCCGCCATCGTCGCCGTGCTCCGAGCGACGAGCTGTACTCATGGACGCCGGGCTTGACGCCGAGGATCGACAGCCCGGGCGATGGGGCGAGCTGAATCCTCACCACAGCGCTTCGGCTCTGCTTGGTGGTCGTACAGCCCGACATTCCCGCTGACCAGGCCCCGCGCCGGGCGGCTTCGCGGGAAACGGGTCGTCTTCATGCACGAGCAACGCGGCGCGCAGGCGCTCGTGGCCCCGCACCGCGTCGCGATCCGCGCAGTGCCGCCGCGCGGAGCCGCCGCGCGGAGCCGGGAGGCGGACCGTCGATCACGCAAACGACGCTGCGACATGCCGCGCAGTCGCGCACAGGATCCGGCCCGAAGCTCCCGCTTCTCGTCGAAAGCGCTGGCGGCGCTGGCAGCGCCGCGGGCTATCGCGTCTGTCTCGTTGCGACAGCGACGGTGCTTGAGGCCTCAGCGACCGGGGGCCGCTCCCGATCGAGGTTCAACTGAGCTGCTCGGCCAGTCCGACGATGAAGCCCTCGGGTCCACGCACGAAGCAGAGCCGGTAGCTGTCCTCGTACTGCGCGATCTCGCCGACGAGCTCGGCACCGTGGGTGCGCAGGCGGGCGATGACGTCGTCGAGGTCCTCGACGGAGAACATGATGCGGCGGATGCCCAGCGCGTTCGCCGGCGCGCTCCGCGGCTCGGCCCGCACCGCCGACGGCGTGTGGAACCTCGTCAGCTCGACCCGGCCGTGGCCGTCCGGGGTCCGCATCATGGCGATGTCGGCACGTACGCCGTCGAGCCCGACGGTGCTGTCGACCCACGGCCCCTCGACCAGCGTCTGGCCTTCCAGCTGCATCCCGAGCTCGGCGAAGAACGCCTTGGCGGCCTCGAGGTCCTCGACGACGATGAGCACGTTGTCCATCCGCTTGAGCGTCATGTTCTTCGGGTCTCCTGGTGTCGCGGGCCGCGCCTGTCATGGCCCTTAAGTTGGTGAGCGAGCCGGTCGGAGCTTCTCGACATGCAAGCGTTCTTCTGGCTGACCATCGCGTATCGCTTCGGCGACGAAGCTACAGGCGGGAGAAGCGCGCGGGCTCTGCGAGCTTGAGAGTGCGTAGCAGGTCGCGTTGGCGGCTGTCAGCTCGGTTCGTTGTTGGCAGGTGCCGGCGGGGCCGGTGAACGTTGCGAGGTGCAGGCGTAGCAGCTCGTTGCGCACGTTGCGCCAGGTGTCGGTGGTTTCGTGCTCGATGATGCGTATGAGCAGCAGCGCGAGCCAGCACAGCAGGACGTGCGCGTGGATGCGGTCTTCGCGGCGGTGATGGACGGGGCGTAGGTCCAGCGTGGTCTTCAGGTCGCGCCAGCCGCGCTCGACCTGGAGCAGTTGCTTGTAGCCCAGCGCGATGTCCTCGGCGCTGAGGGTCGGGTCGCTTGAGCGCAGCAGGTACTTGCCGTCGAGATGCGCTTCAACGCTGACCGCGGCACGGTCGACCCTGAGCAGCCCGTCGGCGGTGGTGCGCAGGAAGCGCGCGAGGCCGCGCTTGGTCTTCACGCGCGCGTGCAACTTGACGCGCTCGACGGGCTCAAGTAGCGGCCCTGGCGCGCGAGCGCGGCCTTGGCTTCCTTGGAGTCGCCTTCTCGCCGATGATGTAATGCCCGCCGCAACGCTGCAGGTAGCGGCGGTTCTCCGCGGACTGAAAGCCGCGATCTGCGACCCACACCACACGGCTGAGCTTCCAGGAGCGTAGGTCGTCTTTGACCTGGCGGATCAACTCCTACTCGCTCTGATTGCCGGGCCAGCACCACACCCGGATCGGGATCCCCGTCCGCGTGACCGCCATCCCCATGCGGACCTGCGGCAGATCGGGCGGGTGGTCCTTGGAATGCCCGTAGGACCGAAACGCGGGCGTCATGTCGCCGTCCTCATCGACGACGAGCTCGTCGGCGCGATCGGTCTCAAAGTACGTCGGCGTCGTGTCGAAGGACAACAGGTCGACCTCGAGGTTCAGCGAGAGCGTCGGGTGGGGTGCTTGCAATGTCTATGACCAGCAGTTCGCACGCTGGCAGGCCGGCCCGTCGACGGTCGCGCGGCGCCGCGAGGTCGCTGCGAGCCGCCGGAAACTAGCCCTCCAGAGCCGACTTGCGTGACATGCGCACCCGGCCGCCTGTCGATCCCGCTGCCGCGACCGCGCCGATCGCCAGCAGCGCGCCGGCAGCGGCGATCCACAGCGCTGACGCCGGCTCATGCTCCGGGCCGCAGAGCGCAGGGTCGATCAGCCGGTTCGGGGACCGTGTGAGATGCTCGGGATACGAGAAGCACACGCTGACGTCGTCTGCCCCGTGCAGCCAGTTGCTGCGATGTAGCACCACGGCGCTCGACGCAACCGCGACGACTACGACCACGAAGAGGCCGACGCGAAGTGCACCCCCCGGTGATCGCGCTCGCAGCAGCGCCGCGCCCAGCAGGACGGCGGAGATCGTGCCTGCCAGCACCGCCAGCGGGAGCGCGAACAGGGTGTCGATCGGGTCGGCGCTCATGCCGCAATAACGCTGACACAGGGCGCCGGCCACGCGGCGCTCCACATGCGCGTAAATCCAGGATTGCCCGGCGACGAGGCACATGACGGCGCCGATGCCGGCCGCAGCCGCGCAGACGGGACGCAGCGCTGATCGACAGGTCATGGCACCTCTTGTCACCCGGAGATCGTGACGTTGAGGTGGTCCTCGGCGATCCGCGCGCCGGTGTAGAACGCTCCGACGCACTGCCGGAGGAGGTTTCGGCGCCTGCCCGACAAGATCCCGAACGCGCGACCGCCCTTGAAGAACGGGCTCGCCGCTGTCGCCGTCGTCGGTGCATAGCCCGACGCGTACCATGTTCTTGTGGCGGTTGAAGGTCTGGTTGACCCGCTTGATCTCGCCGCAGCGGGCGCCGCTGGTTCTGCCGTTGAAGCAGACGTAGGCGCCCTCGCGGTTGCGTGACGAGCCGGTGATGCGGTAGTGCGGGTTGCGTGTGGTCTGGACGGGGCCGGCGGTCTTGGACTTCGTGACGAAGACCCAAGGGCGAACGTCGCCCTGGATGCGGTCGGTGATGGCGATCAAGCCGACGTCGCCTTCGTAGCGCGGACCGATGACCGAGTGGTTGATGCCGATGCCGATCCGCAGTCCGGAGGTGTCAATGATCACCCAGCCGGTGTTGCCCTCGTCCATGCAATGCGCCGCGGTCATCAGGTACATCTTGGCGTCGCTGCGCGACCGCGCGAGGAACCCGGAGGTGCATTCCCCGCTGGCTACGCCGACGATCCGCACGCCACCGCGCAGCGGAAGATCACAGTCCGGGAAGCGGCACCGTAGCTCCTCGTCGCCAAGCGTCGGACCGGCGAGCTCGGTGACAAAGACGCGGACGGGCGCAGCCGTGGCGGCGGCGTCGACGCGGGCGCGTTGGGCGGCCGTCGCGCCGGATGCGACCTCGATCTCGATCGCGTTGCGCGAGCTCACACGGGCCAGCGCGACGAGCCTGGCGTCGACGAGGTCGGCCAGCTCGTCTTCCAACGGCGGCTGCGCGAGTTCGAGCTCGCGCTGCGTGTAGTCGGTCGTTCGGTAGTCGGTGGCGCCCGCGAGGCCGCGCGCGGTGATGACGTTCTGGACGGCCGTATGCGACGCCCCGGCGGTCAGGTCGACGACCATGCGACGGCGCGCGTTGTCAAACCAGATGCCGCCGTAGTGCTCGGGCGACGCGTCGGACACGGCGTCGCCGAGATCGCCGTTGTCGACATTGCTGGCGAGATCCTGCGTCTGCATCCACCGCCGCGCTGTCTCCAGGTCGCCGCCGTAGTCCTCCACGTAGGCCTCCGCGGCGATCTGCGTCACGGCCGGATCCTCGTCGCGCTCGACGACCTCCAGCGCGACAGCCGCGACCCCGGACACGTTGCCGACCGCGTCCACGGCGCGTACCTGCAGTCCCACGGTGTCACCGAGCTGTAGCCCGGCGATGTCGAGGCTGTCCTCAGCCGACGGCGCCCATGGCCCGAAGTCCGAGCCGTTGACGCTGTAGCGCACCTCGCTACGCGCGACCCCCGATCCCGGCACGCCGCCGGGAAGATCGGGATCGGCCGGGACGTCCCACCCGAACGTGGCGACTGTAGACGCGGCGAGGCCGAAGCGCTCCAGCCGAACGTTCTCTGGGGCGGGCGGCGGCGTCCGGTCGATCGTGACGCTCCACGCCTCGCCGGTTGCGTGGTGCTGTTCGTCGTCGCGCGCCGCCGGACGCATCTCGTGTCTGCCCTCGGCGAGCGCGACGAGATTGACCGATACATCGCCGGCGGCCGTCGTGGGACAGACGACATCGAATGCGGTGGTCGTGCATGGGACGTCGATCGCGGCGACCTGGCGGTCGTTGACGTCGACGGCCAGTCGCGTCAGGCCGGCGCCGTCTGGCTCGTCGGCGGACAAGCGTGCGTCGACGGGGCGGTCGCCTCGGTGATAGCGACCGGCGAGGTCGAAGAGCTCGCCGGCGGCACGCACGGTGGGCAGCACGTCGGGGTTGTAGTGGCGCGTGACACGCCAGTCGCCGTCGTAGGCGTAGGTGCGCCGGGTCGCCGCGGACCCCAGGACGTCGGTCTTGTGCGGGCGGCGCTCGTAGTCAAAGCGCGTGCGCTGCCGATCGGACGCTGCGCCGGTGACGAAGCTCTGAACCCGGCCGTCGGCGCTGTACTCGACTTCAACTTGCGCGCCGGATGCCAGCCGGATCGACGCGAGGAAGCCGTCATCGTCATAGCCGTAAGTCCGCGTGCCGTGCTCGTCGTCGACGCGCTTCAGGCGCCGAACGCGGCGCGGACCCCGACTGCCGTCGGCGCCATGCCCCCGCTCGTGCGGTGAGCGTGTGCATCGCTTCGGATCGTGCGCCGGCTTGTCAGAGCGCGGACCCTGACCGTCGTCGACCGCGCGCGCGTCCGTTCCGGCGCCCCGGTGCGCAGGACTGCCGGCCGAATAGCTGTAGCGGTGGCGGGCGGACGCCGGGTCGTGGAAGCCGCGCACAAGCCCGTCACCGCGATAGCAGAACCGGGCTCGCTGATCGGACCCGCTGCCGTAGCTCGACAGCAGCGTCCGGCCATGTACGTCGACGTGCTCAACCGTAAAGCGACGCCCGCCGGCGTCGCGCGTCGCCTCCAGGCTGCCGTCGCCGGAGAAGACGAAGGCATCGCCGCGCGAGCGGCGCTGCAGCGTCCAGCCCGGCGCGGTGCGAAGGAGCGTCCCGTCGAAGCTCGGGGGAGCGAGGTACGTCCCGTCGGGGCGGCGCGTCATCGCAACCCGGTAGCCGCTCGGCCCCGTGACCATGATCCGCCCGCCGACCTCCGAGACCGTGGTGTGCGGCCCGACATCCAGGCCCCAGCCCGGCCCCAGGAGCGACCACGCCGGGTCGGCGCGACTGTTGTAGAAGCGATCGACGACGACGTGGGCCGTGCGGGCCGAGTCGGCGAGGTCACGCGTTCTGAGGAGCAGGTTGCCACTCGCGACGTTCACCGTGGCTTCGGCGCCGGGGTCGGGCCTGAAGGTGAAGAACCCCGGATCGCCGGTGCCCGGGTTGGTCGCCGCGGCCGCCGGCGACGCGGCATGAACGAGTCCCGCCAATACGGACACAACGCCAACCGTGCTCCGCCGCACCCTTCCTCCCTCACGTCGCGGACCGCGGGTCACTTTTCCCGCGGTCCGGTCCGGCGAAACCCAAACGCCCGTCCGCTTGTCGGCTCGACGCTCGGCGCGCGATCTCGGCGTCGCATTTCTCACTCGATGCACGGTAAGAGGCGCTCGCATGGTGTGACAGCCGCCGGTCGGGATCCGGTGAAGACCTGCCGGGACGCCTGGACGCGCCGTCGCCGCCATGCCCGCTCGCGCGGGGCTATCGGCCAGCTCGATTCAGCGCCTGACCGAGCAGTGGCAGGCTGACGACGCCGCGTTCCGGGCGCGCAGCCTGCGCTTGAGCGGACGCCTACCTGTTCGTCACCGGGTGCATATGACGATCCGCCTCGGCGAGGACGACCGGCTGTGCCTGCTCGTCGTCATCGGCGGCAGAGAAGACGGCGCCAAAGAGCTGCTGGGTCCAGGACGACTACCGCGAGAGCACCGACTCGTGGGCCACTGTCCTCAGGGACCTCAAGGACCGTGGCCTGAACGTGCCCAAGCTCGGTGACCGGCGACGGCGCACTCGTGGCGTGGGCGGCGCTCAGATGGGAGATGCCGTTCTTCGGCCGGTCCCGGCCGGCCTCGCCGGCCGGGGCCGTCAAATGTGCGGTGACGCGGTTTACGTCAACCTCAACCAACGCGTCGAAATATCAGGGGTCAGGGTGCGTACGCCGACACGCGGAGCGCTCCGGTCTCGAAGCTGCGCTCGCCGGGAAGCCCGAGCCACGTCGCAACGCCCTCGCCGGCGTCGGCGGCGGCGAGCGAAGCGAGTTGCTGCTCGTCGCGCGCGCCCGCCATTCCCAGCCCGATCGGGGGCAGCCAGGCGCCGCCGACCGGGCGGCGCGTGGCGCTGACCCCGTTGTTCGGATCGCAGGTGTCGCGCAGGGTCGCGATTGCCGCTCCGCGCTGGCCGAGGGCCACGCGCGCCGCTCCGCGCTGGCCGAGGGCCACGCGCGCCGCGGTGTCCAGGTGGCCGCGACCTGAGCCGGACTGCCACGTCACCTGCGCGCAAGCTCCGATCGGCTCGGGCGCGTGCGTCTTCTCTCGCCATGCGAGTAGCACGCGCGTGCCGCCGGTCGCCAGCGCCGCCGGACCGAACCAGATTGGCCGGCGCGAGACCACGCGCTCGCGGCCCGGCGAGCCGTGCGGGACGACGCTGGCATGCAGCGAGTAGCGCGGCGCATCGGTGCTGCCCCCCGACGCCGCGCGCCAGGTGACGGCGCCGACGCCGTTTCGCGCGAGGGCGACCTGCGGCTGGTCGGCCTTCGCACACGGCCCGGACACGCGGCGGATCGCGCCGAGCGGGCCGCCGCGCCGCGCCGTGCTCGCCATGACGACGCGTCCGCAGCCTTTGCGGCCCGAGCTGCGCAGCCAAGCGACCAGCAGTGTTCCGCGCGCGTCGATCGCAGCGGCGGAGGAGCTGTCGACGGCCCCGCGCGCGGGCCTGATCGCGACCGGCGTCCCGACGCGCCGCGCGCTGCGGCCGCGAGCCACGAGGAGCGGGTGGCGCCGCATGGCGACGTATTGGCGCCACGCAAGCGCGGTGTCGCCACCGGCGCCGACGGCCAGCGCGAAACCGCTCGATACCGCCACTTCCCCGGTCGAGACCGTGCGCCGGGGGCCGAAGTCGCCGCCGGCGGGCCGAGCGCTCACATCGATCGAGGAGACGTACGACCCCCTGAACGTCGGCCATGCCACGACCGCGGCACCGTCACCGTCCGCCGCGACGCCGAGCTGCGGGCGCCCGGTCGGGCGCGGATCGAGCGTGACCGTCGACACGCGCCCCTGCGCCTGCGCCACCCGCGCGCCGACCGACGCGAACAACGCGGCGGCAGCCAGGCAGCGCAGGACGGTTGTCATATCGACACGCATCAGCTGTCATCAGCAACGGCGCCGGGGCGCGAAAGATGCCAAGTTCGGCGAGCGCCGCACATCCAGTAGGCGGACGTGTTGGCGATGACGTCCACGATGGGCGTGCAGACGTGTCGCCGGAGAGCCTCGTGTAGAGAGCGCGAAGCATGTGCCGTGGTCCTGCGGCTGCGCACGGCGTGACGTACCCTTCCCAGCATGGCGACCGTGACGCGCTCAGTCTCCGAGATCTGCCTTCGAGGCGCGCGACGCCGCCCGCTCGCTCGCGACGCTCGACACCGACACGAAGAACGCGGCGCTGCGCGCGATCGCCGACGCGCTCATCGCTCGCACGGACGAGATCGTCGAGGCGAACGCGCGCGACATGGAGGCGGGGCGCGCGAACGGCCTGACTGCGGCGCTGCTCGACCGTCTCGCGCTCGACCCCGCTCGCATCGCCGCGATCGCGGCCGGCACGCGCGCGATCGCCGCGCTGCCCGACCCGGTGGGCGAGATCGTCGAGGGCAAGCGCCTGCCCAACGGCCTGGACGTGCGCCAGGTGCGCGTGCCGTTCGGCGTCGTCGCCGTCGTCTACGAGGCGCGCCCGAACGTCACGATCGACGCCGCGTCGCTGTGCCTGAAGTCCGGTAACGCGATCGTCCTGCGCGGCTCGTCGTCGGCGACGCATTCGAATGCGGTGCTCGCCGCGATCGCCGCCGAGGCCGCGACGCAAGCGGGCGTCCCGCGCGGCGCGATCGGCCTCGTCGCCGGCGGCGGGCGCGAGGAGCTCGCCGAGCTCGCGACGCAGGACGGCGTCGTCGACCTCATCTTCCCGCGCGGGGGCGAGGGGCTGAAGGCCGCGCTGAAGTCCGTCGCGACCGTGCCCGTCATCTACGCCGCCTCCGGCAACTGCCACGTCTACGTGGACGCGAGCGCGGACCTCGACGCCGCCGAGGCCATCATCCTCAACGCGAAGGTCCAGAAGCCCAGCGTCTGCAACGCCGCCGAGACGCTGCTCGTGCACGCCGACGCGGCGCCCGCGTTCGTGCCCCGCGCGCTGCGGGCGCTGCAGGGCGCCGGTGTGCAGCTGCGCGTCGACGGCCGCACGCGCGCGCTCGCGGGCGACGCGCTCGCAGCCTCGCTGCTCGACGCGACCGACGAGGACTGGGACACGGAGTTCCTCGCGCTGACCCTCGCGGTGGGCGTCGTCGACTCCATCGACGAGGCGATCGAGCACGTCAACGCGCACGGCTCGGGCCACTCGGAGGCGATCGTCACGAACGACGCCGCGGCGGCGCGCGCGTTCGAGCGCACGGTCGACGCGGCCTGCGTCTACGTCAACGCCTCGACGCGCTACACGGACGGCGGCGAGTTCGGGATGGGCGCGGAGATCGGCAACTCGACGCAGAAGCTCCACGCCCGCGGGCCGATCGGCGTGCGCGAGCTGTGCACGTTCAAGTACGTGGTCGTCGGCGACGGCCACGTGCGGCCGTGAAATAAGCGCTCACCGCGTGGCCCGCGTCGGCATCCTCGGCGGCACCTTCAACCCGCCGCACCTGGCCCACCTCGTCTGCGCCTCGGAGGCCGCCGCGCAGCTTCGCCTCGACCGCGTCCTGCTGACGCCGGTCGCGGTGCCGCCTCACAAGGAGGCCGACGCGGACCCCGGCGCGGCCGAGCGCCTGGAGCTCTGCCGGCTGGCAGTGGCGGGCGACGAGCGCCTCGGCGTGTGCGACCTGGAGGTCGTTCGCGGCGGGTCGTCATACACGGTCGATACCCTCCGTGAACTGCATGCCCGCGATCCGGAGGACCACCTGACGTTCATCCTGGGGGGCGACATCGCCCTCGGACTGCCTTCATGGCACGAGCCCGAAGCGGTGCT
This sequence comes from uncultured Actinomycetes bacterium, assembly GCA_963810605.1. Taxonomy (GTDB): domain Bacteria; phylum Actinomycetota; class Thermoleophilia; order Solirubrobacterales; family Solirubrobacteraceae; genus CADCVQ01. The sequence continues at coordinate 19,409 of CAWEOF010000005.1, read as the reverse complement.
CGGCCTTGCCACGCTCGCGATCGCGGAGCGCACCGGAGCGGCCCGCGCCGACATCGCCGAGCGTCTTGAGGATGCGTTCGGCGGGCTCGCGACGCTGGAGTTCTTTCACATGCCGCGGATCGACCTCTCCTCGTCGCAGATCCGCGAGCGGGTCGCCGCCGGGAAGCCCATCCGCTATCTCGTGCCGGATCTCGTCGCAGAACGCATCGAACAGGGAAGGCTCTACAGATGAACCCAGCGCAGCTCGCCGAGACGATCGCCGGCCTCGCGGCCGACAAGAAGGCGGCCGACGTCGTCGAGCTCGACGTGCGCGGCGTCATCGGCTACACCGACTTCTTCCTGGTGTGCTCCGGCAACACCCCGCGCCAGGCGAAGGCCATCCACGACGGCATCCACCAGACGCTCAAGGACGACCACGGCATGCTGCCGCGCCGCGTCGAGGGCGTGCGCGAGGCGACGTGGATCCTCATGGACTATCTCGACGTCGTCGTGCACATCTTCACGCCCGAAGCGCGCGACTTCTACCGCCTCGAACAGCTATGGGGAGAGGTGCCCGCGCGGGCCATGGATCCCGTTCAAAACTAGCTACCCGGGGTCCGGTCTGCTAGGAAGCGGGGTGCGTGCTCCGCCGCTTCCTGATCTCGGTGCTGGTTGCAGGGGCATTGGCCCCCGCCGCCGCGTACGCCGCGGAGCCGCCGAACCAGAACGACCCGTGCTCGCGCGGGGGCCGCGACAGCTGCAACACGACCGGCGTCGGCGAGTACAGGACCTACAAGTTCGGCCTGCGCTGGTTCGGCGACTACCGCGGTGCGATCGAGGGCGTCAGCGGCGCGGCGTTCTGCCTCGACCTGCGCTTCTGGTATCCGGGCCGCGCCTACGACTACGAGCTCGACGAATCGGGTGAGCTGCGCAATCGCGACGGCGATCGCGTGGCGCCCGACAACATCCGGCGCATGAACTGGGCGATGTGGAACTACGGGCGCACGTCCAAGAAGGCCAACCAGGGCGCGGTCATGCTCTACGTGCACCGGCTGATGGGCGACGGTGCGCGCGGCGAGGTCGATCCGTCGGCCCTGAGCTCCGCGAGCCGCGCGATCTACGCGCGGATCGTACGAAACGCCGACCGCTTCGCCGGGCCCTACCGCGTCGAGCTCAAGCTGCCCAAGTCGCTGCCGGTGCGGCGCAAGGCGGCGCTCGAGGTGCGGGTCCTCACGGCGTCGGGCCGCGTCGTGCCCAATGCGCGGGTCACGCTGGCCTCCGAGGGCGCCGGAGGGCTGCGGACGAAGATCAACACCGGCGACGACGGCGTCGCAAAGCCGTCGTTCACGCCCACCGACGCGCAGGGTGACGTGCGGGTCACCGCGACGAGCGGTCAGTTCGCCGCGAGCCGGCCGAAGATCTACGTCCCCGCGCGCCGCGATGCCGCTCGCAACGGGCAGCGCCTCGCCGTCCCCGTGTCGGCGTCCGCGAGCGCCACGGTGACCGCCGACGTCCGCCCCGCGCAGCTGACCGTCACGACGACCGCGACGCCCGCGACGCTGCTCGCCGGCCAGATCACGCGCGACAGCGTCACGATCGGCGGCGCGTACGGCGGCTGGCGCGGACAGGTCGAGGTCCGGCTGTACGGCCCGTTTCGCTCGCAAGCGGCGATCTCGTGCGCGGGCGTGCCGTTCGCCGCGGTGACATACGACACGGGGGCCGGCCCGTCGATGACGCCGCCGCTCGCGCCCGGGCGGCCGGGCTGGTACGGCTATCAGCTCACGATCGCGAGCACGGACGACGTCCTCGGCCTGACGACGCCGTGCGGAGTGCCCGCCGAGACGTTCAAGGTCGATGCCCAGCCGGCGGTCGTGACGCGCGTGAGCTCGCAGACGACGCTCGCCGGCAGCGCCGTGACCGACACCGTCGAGGTGACGGGCCTGGTCGGCGAGAGCGTGACGGTCGCGGCGGACCTCTTCGGGCCGTATCCCGCCGCCGACAAGATGACCTGCGCCAACCCGCCGTTCTGGACGGGCAGCTTCGTCGCGCCCGCCGACGGCACGTACGTGACCGACCCCGTGACGCTGACCGTGCCCGGCTACTACACCTACCGCGAGTCGATCCCGGCGGGCGACTTCATCCGCGCCGTCGAAACGCCGTGTGCGGCCGAGCCCGAGACGACGATCGTCCGCGGCATGCCGGAGATCCGCACGCAGGTCTCCGCGCAGGAGGCGGCGCCCGGCACGGCGATCACCGACGCGGTCGTCGTCACCGGCCTCGGTGCGCTGAGCGCGACGGTCAACGTCGCGCTCTACGGGCCGTTCCCGTCGCGGGCCGAGATCCGCTGCGACGGCACGCCGGTCGCGACGTCCGCGCTCGCCGTGATCGGCGACGGCACGTACACGTCGGCGCCGACGACGCTGACTGCCGCCGGCTACTACACCTACCAGGAGTCGATCGCCGCGACCAACGCGTACGACGGCACGACGACCGCGTGCGGCGACGTCACCGAGACGACGTTCGTGCAGGCGAAGCCGGCGGTCACGACGGTCGTCTCCGACCAGGTCGTGCGCCCCGGCTCGTCGATCTCCGACAGGATCGCGGTCACCGGGCTGGGCCAGACCCCGGCGACGATCGAGGTGCGGCTGTTCGGCCCGTTCGCCTCGCGGGCGGCGATGGACTGCGACGGCGCGCCGTACTGGAAGGGCACCGTCGACGTCACGGGCGACGGCGAGGTGGACTCCGCGAAGGTCAAGCTCACGCGGGCGGGCTTCTACACCTACCGCGAGCGGATCGTCGGGACCGCCAGCGTGGCGGCGACGGAGACGGCGTGCGGCGAGGAGATAGAGACGTCGCTCGCCTTGCCCCTGATCCTCACAGGTCGCGGCGACCCGGTCGTGCAGGCGGCCACCGCGACGCGCGCGGCACAGACGACCTCGGCGAAGCCCACGCGCGTGCGGCTCGCCGCGCGCGGGATCGACGCCCCTGTCTACGACGTCGACATCGACACGCGCAGCGGGGCGCTGGCGATTCCCAAGGACATCGACCGCGTCGGCTGGTGGCGCGACGGCGCGGCGCCGGGGTCGTCGAACGGCGCGATCCTGCTCGCCGGCCACATCGACAGCGCCAAACGCGGCGCCGGCGCGTTCTACGGCCTGAGGAAGGCCCGCCGCGGCGACACGGTGACGGTCACGACCGACGACGGCAAGTCGCGCAGGTACCGCGTCTCGACGATGCAGCGCGTGCGCAAGGCGGCGCTGCCGGAGAGCATCTACTCGCGCACCGGACGGCGCCGGCTCGTGCTCGTCACCTGCGGTGGGCCGTTCAACGCGTCGACGGGCCACTACCGCGACAACCTCATCGTGACCGCGTACCCGCGCTGAACCGGCTGCCGCGCCCGGGTAGGGACCGGGTCCAGCGCTGAACGCCGGCCGCGCGGGGGGGAGGCGCGGCCGGCGCCCGCTGGGCTGCCGGGTGATCTCGCCCAGGCTCAGGCCGCGGGCCGCGCGGCCTCGAGGTTCGAGCGCGCGCGGATGAGCAGCGACTTGGTCGCCGGGACGGTCGTGTGCAGCAGGCGGGCGGTCTCCTCGTGCGAGCGGCCGTCGAACTCGCGCATCACGAGGGCCATGCGCTGGCGCTCGGGGAGCCGCGCGATCTCCGCGACGAGCTGGCGCATCTCGTCGCGCTCGTCCATGCAGCTGGCCGGATCGCGGTCGACGGCCCCGAGCGGCTTGGCGTCGTCGTCGAGCTGGCCGAGGTTGTGGATCGTCCGCAGCACGTCGATCGTCTGATTGCGAACGATCATGTACAGCCACGGGCGCAGGGCCATCGGCCGGCTCGTCACGCGCAGGCCGCGGTGGGCGCGGATGAACGCGTCCTGCACGACGTCGTCCGCATCGTGGCTCGTGCCCGACAGCATTCGACCGGCAAACGATCGCAGCGGGCTGCGGTAGCGGCGGTAGATCTCGGAGAAGGCGTCGTCGTATCCGCAGCGGAAGCGGGCGACGAGCTCGTCGTCGGTGAGCAGCGTGAGGGGGGTGGCGATCATGCGTGCGCCGATCCTTGCCCGGGGCGGTCACGTAGCGGTCACGCGCCGGTCACGACGCGCCCGTCAACGCTCGCCGGCGTTCACTGCGGGCAGTTGCAACTGGTGTAATCAGTTGTCGTGCGGTACGCGATCCTGGGTCCGGTCGAGTTGCGCGACGGTGAGCGCGCACTAGCGGTGGAGGGTCGCAGGCAGTCGGGGTTGCTCGTGCTGATGCTGCTGCACGCCAACCGGGCGATGTCCGCCGAGGAGCTCATCGAGGGCGTCTGGAGCGACCTGCCCGCCAAGGGCGCGCGCAAGCGCGTGCGGATGGCGATCGTGCGCCTGCGCGAGACGCTCGCGAGCTGCGCCGGCGCGCAGCCGCCGCCGCTGCGCACGGTTCCCACGGGCTACGTCCTCGACGTGCGACCGGGCGACCTGGATGCCGACGTGTTCGAGGCGCGCGTCGCGGATGGCCGCCGCGCGCTGGAGCGCGGCGACGCCGGGCAGGCGACCGTGCGGCTGGCCGAGGCGCTCGCGTTGTGGCGCGGCCCGGCGCTGGCCGACGTCACCTACGAGGATTGGGCGCAGCCGGAGATCCGGCGCCTCGAGGACCTGCGGCTGGCCGCGCTCGAATGGCGCATCGACGCCGACCTGCGGCTCGGCCGCCAGGACGCGCTCGTCGGCGAGCTCGAGGCGCTGGTCGAGCGCCATGCGACGCGCGAGCGGTTCGTCGAGCAGCTCATGGTCGCGCTGTATCGCTGCGGTCGCCAGACCGATGCGCTCGAGGTGTACCGGCGCACCCGCGAGCGCCTGCTCGCGCAGCTCGGCCTCGAGCCCGGGCCGGGCCTGCGCGCGCTGCAACGCGACGTGCTCGTCCAAGCGCCGTCGCTCGACCTCGAGGGACCCGTCGCGGACGGCGCGCGTCGCCCGCCCCCGATCGACCTGCCCGCGCGCCGCCTGGACGTGCTGGGCCGCGACGACGACGCGCTCGCCGTGATCGACCTGCTGCGCCGCCCGGACGTGCGGCTCGTCACGGTCATGGGACCCGGCGGCGTGGGCAAGACGACGCTCGCGCTCGAGGTCGCCCACCGGCTCGCGGCGGAGCACGTCGACGGCGCCGCGTTCGTCAACCTGGCGGCGGTCGCCGATCCCGACGCCGTCGCCGACACCGTGCTGCACGCGCTCGGCTGCGCGCCGGAGCCGGGCAGGACCGCGAAGGACACGCTGTGTCGCCTGGAGAGCTGTCGCGAGCAGCTCCTCGTGCTGGACAACTTCGAGCAGCTCCTGGCCGCGGGCGCGCTGCTCGTCGAGCTGCTGGCCTCGGCCCCGCGGCTGAAGCTGCTGACGACGAGCCGGGCGGCGCTCGACCTGCGCGCCGAGCATCGCTACTCGCTCAGCCCGCTCGCGCTGCCCGACTCAAGCCACCCCGCGACCGTGACCGCCGCGCCCGCGACGGCGCTCTTTATCGCGCGCGCGGCGGCGCGCGACCCGGCGTTCCGGCTGACCGCGGACAACGCCGCGGCGATCGCGGCGGTGTGCTCGCGCGTCGACGGCCTGCCGCTGGCGATCGAGCTGGCGGCCGCGCGGGCAGGCACGCTGTCGCCGCAGGAGATCGTCAGCCGTCTGGACAGCGTCCTGGCGAGCCTTGGCCCGGCGGCCCGCGACACGCCCGATCGCCAGCGAACGATGCGCGCGACGCTGGACTGGAGCTACGACCTCCTCGACGCGCCACAGCGTGCCGCGTTCGCCGAGCTCAGCGTGTTCGCGGGCGGCTGCACGCTGGACGCGGCGGTCGGCGTGACGTCGGCGACGGTGGAGATCCTCGAGGGGCTCGTCGACCACAGCATGCTGCGGCGCCGCGCCACGGCGGACGGCACGACGCGGCTGGCGATGCTCGAGCCCGTCCGCGAGTACGCCGCCGAGCGCCTTGCCGCGCGCCCCGATGCCGTGGCGGTCGGCGAGCGCCATAGCCGCTTCTACGTCGAGCTGGCCGAGACCGTCGCGCCCAGGCTGCTTGGGGCCGAGCAGCTCGCGTGGCAGCGGCGGCTGGACGCGGAGGCCGACAACTTCGTCGAGGCGCTCGAGCACTCGCACCGCGCGGGCGAGGTCGAGCTCGTCGTGCGGTTGGCGACCGCGCTGCGCGAGTGGTGGAGGCGCGGGCGCGCGTCGCCCGGGCGCGCCTGGAACGAGCGGGGGCTCGCCGCCGCGACGGACCTGCCGGCGACGTTGCGCGCCGACGCGCTGACGACGGTCAGCCAGCTCAGTGCGCAGCAGGGCGACATCGCCCATGCGCTGGGCTGCGCGCGCTCGGCGCTTGAGCTCTGCGAAGGCACGGGGGATGCGCGCGCCAGGACGATCGCGCTGGTCGCGATCGCCGTGTGCCACATGCTGATGGACGACCGGCGCGCCGCCGCGGCGGCCGCCGCCGATGCCGTGACGGCCTCGCGGGATCTCGGACCGTGGCCGCGCGGATACGCGCTCATCGCGCAGGCGCTGACAGCGCCCGACCCCGTGTCCGCCAAGCCGATCGCCGAACGCGCGGCGCGGCTGCTGTCCGAGGCCGGCGACGCGCGCGCGCAGGCGTGGCTGTACGGCGATCTCGGCTACAAGGCGCTGGAGCACGGGGCGTTTGACGACGCGCGCGAGCACATCGAGCGCTCGATGGCGCTCGCGGTGCAGCTCGACGATCAGGTCCACTACACCTTCGACGTCGAGCACCTCGCGCTGTGGGCGCTTGAGACCGGCGACCACGCCGGCTCCGCGGCAGGCCTCGGCGAGGCGCTGGCGCGCTACTTCCGCTATGGGATCCGGCGGCCGATCCTCGAGGTGCTCATCGCGCTGGCGACGATCGCCGCGCACGCCGGACGCTCCGCGCGCGCCGCCGAGCTGCTCGGCGCGGGGATGACGCTTCGCGCGGGGGAGCCGCTGACCCGCGTCGAACAGCGACTGCACAGCGAGGCGCTGCGGCTCCTCGGCGACATGCGCGCCTGGGAGGGCGCGTACGACGACGGCTGCCGGCGCAGCCTGGAGTCGGCGGTGGCGCTGGGACTTCAGACCGCCGACGCATGCCGGGCCGCGGCCCGCGACAAGACACTCCCTGGTCTTGTCGCGGGTGCGGGGACGGCGGTCGATCAGGTGCGGCCGTAGGTGTACTTGTGGACGAGCTTGGCGGTGCCGTGGCGCTTGATCTGCTTCGTCGTGCTGACGTGTGACTTGGCGGCACCGGCGCGCGCCTCCTGGCGATGGCTGACGGTCGACTTGGCTTGGGCGGGCCCTGCGGCGACGAGCAGCGACGAGACGAGCACGAGCGTGGTGCAGATACGGGGCATGGGGAACCTCCTGTGGGGTGGACTTGCGTCGGACCGGCTCATGCCGGCCAAATGACGCTGGCCCACACGAAGACGATCGATCGCGAACGTCCTCGGGCCACCAAAGGCTCGAATAGGAGACCCCGGGGGGAGGCGATCTCACCCCGGGGTGGGGCATCGCGTGCTGCCAGGCGTTGAGCGCCGTCGGCCGGGTGAGCAGCTCGACCGCTAGGGTCGAAGCGCGGGTTGCCGCTGGATCGTTGCCTGAATCCGTGGCTCGGCGACGGACCCGACGGCTTGCCGTGGCATGCGCCTGGCATGCTAGCGTCATGCCATGAGCATCATCCAGGTCAAGAACGTCCCACCCGCGATGTACGAGGAGCTGCGGCATCGCTGCGCTCAGGAGGGGATGACGATCCGCGACTACGTGCTGAGGCTCGTCGAGCGCGATCAGCGGCTCCCGTCGAAGCGCGACTGGCTGGATCGCGTCGGCGCTCTGGAGCCGGTGACCGTGTCGCAGTCCGGTGCGGAGATCGTCCGCGAGGCTCGCGATGAACGCGATCGAGAGCTGATGGCTCGGACCGTCGACGCCGCCTCACCGCGGGCCGGGGGAAGCGTTGGCGCACGCGGTCGTTGACGCGTCCGTGGTCGTCGATCTCCTCGTCGCGCATCCGCGTGCTGCCGCCGGGAGGGCTGCGCTGGACGGCGTCGACGGCGTGGCGCCGGCGCTCCTGGATGCCGAGGTGCTGCACGCGGTGACCCGGTACGTCAGGCGCGGAGACATGACCGAGGAGCGGGCACGACAAGCGCTCGGTCTGCTGGCCGAGGCCCCCATCGACCGGTTTCCGATCGCCCCGCTTGTGCTCGACGCGTGGGCGCTGCGCGACAACGTCAGTTCCTACGACGGGTTCTACGTCGCGCTGGCGCGGATCCTCGGATGCCCGCTCATCACCTGCGACCGCTCCCTCGCCGGTGCTCCCGGCCTCGGGATCACCGTGACCGTGATCGGGTCGTAGGTCGACCGAGCGGCCGAGATCAGGCCGCGCGAGCGGTCCTCTTGCTCGACGAGGCTGCGACGCCGGACCTCCGTTCCGTTACGCCACTCCTATCTCGGTCGGCGCAGGGCCGTCGGCTCAAACGTTGTTGATCCGGAGTTGTTCCGCCGCGATCGAGACGGTGCCAAGTGTCTCGCCGCCGGGGCCGGCGATCTCGACGAGGACCGCATCGTCGTAGACGCTGACGACGACGCCGCACGTCCCAGCCGGCCATGCGCCGACCGGCCCCTGCAGCACGACGGTGTCGTGCTCGGAGATCGCGTGCTTGACGGAGGCCATCCTGCTTGTCAGGTTAGCCGTCGACGTAGGCCGTGACGAGCCGTGGGCGATCTTGGTCGTGCCGCAACTCCCACGACGTGATCACGACGGCGACACGGTCCCGGTGTTCGCGCAGCCCCGCAACGAGGATCTGGACCTCGCAGAGCGTGCCATAGGGTGTGTTGTCGCGAACGTCGCTGATCCGGGCCGCGAGGACGCCGTCAAGCAGCGAACCGACGAGGTACTCGACGTCTGTCAATCCGATGCCGAGGATTCGCTGGAATCCTCGCGCCTTCGCACCGCCGATCTTGTGGTCGGGGTTCAGGCAGTACGCGATGAGTTTCTCGCGGATCCCATAGGCCGCATCTGCGCGGGGTAGATGCTCGCCCGCGAGCGGTGGCCACGACACCCCTCGTATCGTGGCAGCAGACGATCTCGATGTTCGCGCGATTTTGGCCGGTCGACCGGACGAAAACCGGGGATGGCGGGAGTTGCGGGATCGCGTTGCTTAGGAACGGTGACGATCCGCGACCACTGTACTGTGCTGGGCTCATGGAGGGCGATCAGCGGCTCCCGTGGAAGCAGGACCGGCTGGATCGCGTCGCCGCTCTGGAGCCGGTGGCCGTGTCCCAGTCCGCCGCGGATATCGTTCGCGAGGCTCGCGACGAATGCGATCGGGAGCTGATCGCTCGAACGGACAACGCTATTTCGGGGCGCGTACGACGCCCTGGCGTCACGCCAACTGCGGCGTGGTGATCCGCACCGCTGGGTCCCAGCCCTGTGGACTCGATCCGTAGATGACGTCGGGGTCGAGATCGGCTCCATTGGGCCAGCCGATGGTGTCCCCCGTTTCGTCGACGGCGACGCGGCGGAACAGCTCCACATCGCGCAGCGGTTCAAAAACGGGCCCCGACAGGATCGGTTCGATGTCTACGTCGCGGATCTCGCCGTCGGCGAAGACGACACGGACCACGTAGGGTGCCAGCGCGACCGCTGCCGCTACGTCTGGAGCGCTCATCGAAGTGGGTCCACGGGAGCGAGCGGGACGCGCTGCTCGCAACGGCGCCAGTTCGCCTCGAGCTCCGTGCGGTGCAGGTCGGCCCACTCGCCAACAAGGCGCTCCGCGCGTGGCGGTAGACCCCCGTCGATGCGATCTCCCGTCGCGATCTCGAATCGCGCCTTGTGCTCGCCGTAGCGGACATGGAAATGCGCAGGCGGGTGATCGCCCAAGTACATGCGGATCAAGATGCCATAGAAGCGGCTGATCGTTGGCACGGTGCCGATGCTTTCATCGACGCCGGACGGGCGGCACGTCGGATCACGGCGGCGTGATCTTATCGCGGACGTTCCTTGATCCCGGCTCGAGGATGTCGTCAAGCAGCGAACTCGCGAGGTATGCGATGTCTGCGAGTTCGATCCCGAGGACTTGCTGAAGCGGGTTCTCCATCTCAGTGCAGTGATGTGGCTTGGGGTCCCGTCGTTGCTGAGGATCTGCGCCACGGCCGGTCTTGTGCCTCACCTGCCCGGCTGGGCGGGCGTACGCGCTTGTCGGGTCCCGGGGGCGTGCGCAGCCGACCGTTGGCACCGGATCGGCGACGAGCGAGCGGTATGTGCGCGGCGGCGACCGGTCGGCCTGCTCGAGCAGTCGGTAGAACAACATGCCGCGCGACGTACCGCCGGCGGTTGAAGCGGAACGTGAACTCGTCGAGATAGGCCTGGAGTTGCGCGGGCTCCACGCCGCCCTGGTGGGTGCCCAGCGGCCAGCGCTTGGTCAGCGAAGCGACGCGATGCACGCCGGGCAGCAGATCGTGGGCCTGCTCCTCGGATGGGGCGACCGGCTCGGGAGCGGCCTTCGCAAGCGGGCGCGTAGCTGGCTACTCCGTGGATCGCTTTCTACGGCTGCGTTCGTCTGAGGTCGCGGACGGAGCCTTCCAGGCATCGCGGGCGTTGATAGTTCCGCCGCGTTCTGCGGTTCCCGCGTGTGCCGGAACATCATCCAGACGGGCGTCGACCAGCACGTCCAACAGAACCTTCTGCCGTTCGCCGTTCCCGATGATCCGCGCGACCCAAAGGCCGAATGAGAAGTCCTCCGCATCGACGAAGGCGGTCGCATCGGTCTCGAGATCGGCATTGTTGGCATGGCACTCGTAGACCTGAGCCGGGGTCGAGATTCGGACGAAATAGCCGCCGTCCGTGCGTTCGATCGCCGCCTGCAACTCTTCGAGGAACCATGGCTGCCCGTCGATGGCCAGCCAAAGTCGTCCGCCAGCGACGTAAACGGCCGCCGGTCTACCGGCAATCTCGCCCAGGTGCCCCGACACGTTCCGTGCGACGGTTCGCTTGAGAACCTGGCTCCGGATCGCGGGCAAGACCCGAACGCCTCGCCGGTCGATCTCGGCGAGCCTTGCGGCGTTCTGGGCGTCCTGAAGGTAGACCATGCACACCTAGAGTAGATCGCGGCCGTCCGCTCGGCACGCGCTCTCGCAAATCTCTTCCCACGTCCGACCTCGGAGACGGAGCCATTCGATGCTCGGACCGAGCAGGTTCCCATACTTCCGCACGTTGCGGCGATAGATCGCGAGCTGCCCGCGACGGCCGAACACGGGCGTCCTCAGCTTGTAGCGCAGCCCGATTGCACGCCGTCGACCGTGAAGCTCCCGTGCGATCTGCTCCACGTCGGTGCCACGCGCCTCGAGTTCGCCGCGCAACTCGCGGAGGGCGTGAACCTCTGCTTCATACCGTTGTCGGAGCGGGGTCTTCATTTCGTCGTACGGCATCGCATCGAGATGCTGGGCGACAATAGACACGCGCGGCGCGGTGGCGCACGCCCGGCACATGAAGCCAGAAACCTGCGCCGCGCCGGAGTGGCCGTACCACGCGATCGAATGTCGAGCAGGAGACGGTGTCGGACTCGCCCATCCGGTCGACGAGCTACGTTCTTGTGCCCGTCCTTGCGCCGGGTTCGATGAGCGACCCGAAGGTTCTTCGAGATGGAGCTGAGGGGGCTCGAACCCCTGACCTTCGCGCTGCCAGCGCGACGCTCTCCCAGCTGAGCTACAGCCCCAAGCGGTGTGCGGTCGCCATCTTAACAGCCGGTTCGCCGTCACCGCCGCCGGATGGCCGTCACCTGCGTGAGGTGCGCGGGGGTCGTGATGTAGCGAGCCACGGTCGAGCGGCACCGCCGGACGTCCGGAGCCTCACGGTCGGGCGGGGCAACGGTGCCGAGGACGCCATCATCCAGCGCGTCGGCGAGGTGGTCGCGCTTGAGGTAGCTGGGCGCTGCGGTCGGCGGGCTTCTCGTGGGGCGGGTCGCCGCCGCGGGCGCGCGCGGGTCAACGACGTCCGCGCGAACGTGTCCGCGGGATGAACTCGGGGACGTCGAGCTCGGGCGTCCCGCCGCCGCCGTCCTCGTCCGGACCCGGCGCGGCGGCGAGTGGCGTGCTCCTCGCGCTCACGCCTCCCCAGCGCGCGGGGTCGGCGCGGTCCAGGCGCGAGGTGAGCTCGGCGTGGGCGAGCCGGACGTCGCGCAGCAGTCGCTCGGCGTTCGCGCGCAGCGACTCTGAGAGCTCGTGCAGGTTGCCGCTGATCTCCTCGCCGTCGTGGAGGACCCCGCGCGCCGCGGCGCGGGCTTCGGCGAGCAGCTCGCGAGCGGTCGCGGCCGCCTTGTCGCGAGCCTCCTGCGCGTGCGCCGCGGCTTCGTCGCGCAGCTCGCTGGCGTCGCGCGCGCCCTCGGCGCGCAGCTGCGCGGCCTCGGTGCCCGCTTGCGCTCGGACCTGGAGCGCCTCGTCGTCGGCGGCTTGGACGCGCATCTCGGCGGCCCGGTCGGCCTCGGCGATCCGCTCGGCGGCGCGCTGCTCGGCCTCGTGGCGCAGCTCCTCGGCCGCGCGCTCGGCGGCGGCGACGATCTCGGCGACGCGCATGGCCGCGGACGTCAGATCGCCGGCGGAGCGGCTCGTGGGTGAGGGCTCGTCGCTCATCCTTGCGAGCGATGGTAAGCCGGGCCGCGAGGCGGGACGGCAAGAACCGGCCCACGCCGGGGCGTGAGGCATCCTCTGGGGCGTGCCGCCGGTCGCGAAGGTCGAGCCGATCACGACGGCTCGCGCGCTGCGCGGGCCGTTTGACTACCTGCGCCCGGAGGGGGTGGTCATCGGGTCGGTGCTCGTCGTGCCCTTCGGTCACCGGGACGTCGTCGGCGTCGTCGTAGGGCTCGCCGAGGGCTCGGACATCGCCGACGAGCGGCTCGTCGCGCCGCGTCGCGTGCTCGACCACGACCTGCCGCCGGAGCTCGTCGAGCTCGCGGTCTGGATGGCCGCCGAGTACTGCTCGACGCCGGCCCGCGCGCTGGCGCTCGTCTCGCCGCCACCAGGCGCCCGCGCGAAGCTGGCGTGGTGGGCCGCTCTGGGGGCGGACACCGCCGAATCCGCGGGCGATGCGCAGGCTGCGGCCGGCGGCCGGGCGTCCGCGGCCCGCCCGCTCAGCGAGCGCCAGCGGGCGCTGCTCGATGACCTGCGCGAGCGCGGCCCGCGTCCCGCCGGCGGCGACCTGCAAGCGCTCCGCCGGCTCGAGGCTCGGGGGCTCGTCACGCTCGAGCGGCGCACCGTGCGCCGGTACGTCACGCACGACGCGGTCGGCGCGCGGCGCGCGCATCCGCCGCCGCTGACCGCCGACCAGACCCGCGCGCTCGCCGAGGTCGAGGTCCAGCTCGCCCGGGATGACCCCGAGCCGCTGCTGCTGCACGGCGTCACCGGCTCCGGCAAGACCGAGATCTACCTGCGCGCCGCCGCCACGGCGCTCGAGCGCGGCGACGGCGTCATCGTGCTCGTGCCCGAGATCGGCCTGACGCCGCAGATCGTCAGCCGCTTCGCCGACCGCTTCGGCGACACCGTCGCGGTCCTGCACTCCAAGCTCTCCGCCGGCGAGCGCCACGACGAGTGGTCGCGCCTGCGCAGCGGCCAGGCGCGCGTGTGCATCGGCCCGCGGTCGGCCGTCTTCGCGCCGATCGAGCGGCTCGGCCTCGTCGTCCTCGACGAGGAGCACGACGCCTCCTACAAGCACGAGGGCGACCCGCGCTACGACGCGCGCCATGTCGCCGCGCGCCGGGCGTCGAGAGCCGGCGCCCTGCTGCTCGCCGGCAGCGCCACGCCGCGCCCGGAGTCGGTCAAAGCGCTGCGCCGCGTGCGGCTCCCGACCCGCGTCGACGGCCAGCGCCTGCCGCAGGTGAAGATCGTCGACATGCGCCAGACGGCGGGCGCGCTGCACCCCGAGACGAGCCACGCGCTCGTCGATGCGCCGAAGTCGATCGTCCTGCTCAACCGCCGCGGGTGGTCGAACTTCGTCGACTGCCGCTCCTGCGGGCACGCCTGGTCCTGCCCGCACTGCGACGTCTCGCTCGTCCTGCACCGCTCCCGGGCCACGCTCGCCTGCCATCACTGCGGCCATCGCGAGCGCATGCCGCAGCGCTGCACCGCCTGCGGGTCGATGAACGTCGCACGCCACGGCGCCGGCACCGAGCGCCTCGAGCACGACCTCCAGCAGATCGGCCACGAGGTCTTCCGGCTCGACGCCGACGTCCCCGATGCAGGCAAGCTGCTGCGGCGCTTCGAAGCGGCACCGCGCGGGATCCTCGTCGGCACGCAGATGGTCGCCAAGGGGCACGACTTCCCCGACGTCACGCTCGGCGTCGTCGTCGACGCCGACGGGACCCTGCGCTTCCCCGACTTCCGCGCCGAGGAGCGGACGTTCGCGCTCGTCACGCAGCTCGCCGGCCGGGCGGGTCGCGGGGCGCAAGGCGGGCGCGTGCTCGTCCAGACGCTGTCGCCGGACGCGCCGTCGATCGCCGCCGCCGCGCACCACGACGCCGACGGCTTCCTGCACGGCGAGCTCGCGCGCCGCGAAGCGCTGCGCTACCCGCCGTTCTCGCACCTCATCCGGATCGTGTGCTCGGCGCCCGAGCCCGCCGCCGTGCGCGAGGCGGCGCAGGCGGTGCGCGCCGAGCTCGGCGAGATCGCAGGCGCGCAAGTGCTCGGGCCCGCGCCGCTGTTTCGGCTGCGCGGCCGCGAGCGCTCGCAGCTCGTCGTCAAGGCGAGCGATCGCGCGGCGGCCGTTCGAGCCGCCGGCGGCGCGGTGGACAGAGTGGCCGCCGACCGCAGCCGCCGCGGCGTCGCGTACTCCGTCGACGTCGACCCGCAGTAGCCGCGCCCGCCGGCTGCGCCCCGTGGCCGAGCGATCCTGCGGCCGAGGGGCGCCGATCCTCCACGCCCGCCGGCGGCTGCGCCCCGTGGCCGAGCGATCCTGCGGCCGAGGGGCGCCGATCCTCCACGCCCGCCGGCGCTGCGCCCCGTGGCCGAGCGATCCTGCGGCCGAGGGGCGCCGATCCTCCACGCCCGCCGGCGCTGCGCCCCGCGGCCGAGCGATCCCTGGCGCGCTCCGGCGTCGCGACCCGCGGCGCGGCCTATCTAGACTTGTGCCATGGCCGTCACCGAGGAGGAACCACCCGAGGGGATCGGCGAGGAGGAGCGCGAGGCGCCGCCGCCGATCGACCCCGAGGTCCTCGAACGGCGCAGGGCGGCGCTCGCGCACGTGCGCCAGCTCGGCGACCCGATCCTGCGAACCAAGGCGCGCCCCGTCGAGCGCTTCGACGGCGC
Source organism: uncultured Actinomycetes bacterium (assembly GCA_963810605.1). Taxonomy (GTDB): domain Bacteria; phylum Actinomycetota; class Thermoleophilia; order Solirubrobacterales; family Solirubrobacteraceae; genus CADCVQ01. The sequence continues at coordinate 4,138 of CAWEOF010000005.1, read as the reverse complement.
GCTGCGCGACGAGGTCAGTCAGATGCGGGTGCTCATGCACGATGCGATGGGGATCGGGCTCGCGGCCCCGCAGGTCGGCATCTCGCACCGGCTGCTCGTCTACCGCGTCGAGCCCGACAGCCCGATCGTCGCGCTCGTCAACCCCGAGATCGAGTGGTCCAGCCGCGACGAGGAGATCGCCGAGGAGGGCTGCCTCAGCCTGCCGCTGGTCCACGTCGACGTCGAGCGCCCGATCGGGGTGCTCGTGCGCGCGAAGGACGAGCACGGGGAGGACCTCGTCATCGAGGCGAGCGGGCTCGAGGCGCGCGTCATCCAGCACGAGGTCGACCATCTCGACGGCGTCCTGATCCTCGATCGCACGAGCCGCGAGCAGCGCAAGGCGGCGATGCGCGCGCTGCGCGAAGCCGAGCAGGCCGCGAGCGTCGCATAGCGTGCGGACCGTCTTCCTCGGGACGTCGGCGTTCGCCGCCGAGGTGCTGAACCGCCTCGCGGCCACCGACCACCGGCCGCAGCTCGTCGTCACCCGCCCGGACCGCAAGGCCGGCCGCGGCCAGAGGCTCTCCGCGCCGCCCGTCGCGCGCAGAGCCCGCGAGCTCGGCATCGAGGTCTTCCAGCCGCCGAACGTCAACGAGCCCGAGGCCTGCGCGACGATCGCCGCCGCGCAACCCGAGGTCGTTGCCGTCTGCGCGTTCGGCGCGCTGATCAAGGAGCCGCTGCTGTCTGACCACGAGCTCATCAACGTCCACCCGTCGCTGCTGCCGCGCTGGCGCGGGGCGGCCCCGGTCGAGCGGGCGATGATGGAGGGCGACGCCGAGACCGGCGTCTCCACGATGCTCACCGAGGCCGGCTTCGACACGGGTCCTGTCTACCTCGCGGGGTCAGAGCCCATCCGCGACGACGACACGTACGGCACGCTGGCCGCCCGCCTGGAGCAGCTCGGCGCCGACCTGCTCATCCGCACGCTCGACGAGCGCCCGGCCTCCGTCCAGCAATCCGAGGAAGGCATCACCTACGCCGCGAAGATCGGCCCCGACGACCGCACGCTGGACCCGGCGGCGACGGCCACCGTCAACGACCGCAAGGTACGCGCGCTGACGCCCCACATCGGCACGCGGGTCGTGCTCAGGGACGGCGCCTTCCTCGGCATCCTGCGCGCGGCGCCGCGAGACCCCGACGCGACCGGCCCGCTGCACGCCGAGGACGGCCGCCTGTTCCTCGGCGGCCTCGAGCTGCTCGAGGTCCAGCCCGCCGGTGGCCGCCCGATGGACGCCGCCGCCTACCTGCGCGGCCACGGCCTTGTCCCATAGCGACGGCCTCCGCGGCGCGCGGTTCTAGCTAACTTAGCTAGGACTGCTACCCTTGCCCGCATGAGCCAGGTGGGCATGCATGAGGCGAAGACGAAGCTGTCGCAGCTCGTCGAGCGCGCGCAGGCGGGCGAGGACGTCGTCATCACGCGTCGCGGCACGCCCGTCGCCCGGCTCGTGCCGGTCGAGGAGGACAAGCCCTCGTTGTCGTCGGTCCGCGGGATCTGGCGCGGTCAGGTGCACATGGCAGACGACTTCGACGAGCTGCCGGACGACATCGCCGAAGCGTTCGGCGCGCGTTGAAGCTCCTGCTCGATACCCACGCCGCGATCTGGTGGCTCAGCGACGACGACCGCTTGGGCGCCCTTGCCGCGCAGCATCTACGCGACGATTCGAACCATGTGCTGCTCAGTGCCGCGGTGATCTGGGAGGTCGCGCTCAAGCGCGCGATCGGCAAGCTCGACACGCCCGGCGACCTCGCCGGCCCGCTGGTGGCGGCGGGGGTGCTGGCGCTCCCGATCGAGCTCGATCACGCCGCCGCCGCAGGCGAGCTGCCACATCATCACCGCGATCCGTTCGATCGGATGCTCATCGCGCAGGCCATGGTCGAGGGTGCGACGCTCGTGTCCGGCGACCGCGCGCTCCGCGCGTACGACGTGCCGATCCTTTGGTAGTCGCGAGCGCGCGGGTCACGCCTGCGCGCCAAGCCGCCTTCGCGGTCCTGCGCAGGGTGTTCGAGCAGGGGGCGTACGCGGACCGGGCCTTGCATGCCGAGGCCAAGGGGCTCGATCCGCGCGAGCGCGCGTTCGCGATGCAGCTCGCCTTCGGGACGGTCCAGCGCAAGCTCAGCCTCGACCACATGATCGAGCAGCTCGCGCGCCCCGTCGCCGACCTCGACGGTGCGACCCTCGCAGCGCTGCGCCTCGGGCTCTACCAGCTCGCGTTCCTCGACGGCGGCGGCGCCCACGCGGTGGTGGGCGAATCGGTCGAGCTCGCCAAGCAGGGGCACGGCGGCGGGCACAAGCTCGTCAACGCCGTCCTGCGCCGGGCCACGCGCGAGCTCCCGCGGCTGCCGGCGGACGACACGCCCGCGGGCGCGGCGGTCGCGCACTCCTATCCGCTGTGGCTCGTCCACCTCTGGTTTGAGACGTTCGGCAAAGACGACGCGCGCGCACTGCTGCGCCGCGGCAACGAGCCGGCCGAGACCGTGCTGCGCGCCAACGCGCTCGTCACGACGCGCGACGAGCTCGCGGCGGCCCTGCCCGTGGCGACACACACCGACGACGAGCTCCCCGAGGCGCTCGTCGTCGAGGGCCCGTTCGACGCGCACGGCCACGAGCTGTGGCGCGCCGGTGCCTACGCCACGCAGTCGCGCGCCGCGATGCTCGTCGCGCGCACGCTGGCCCCCGAGCCCGGCGAGCGCGTGCTCGACCTCTGCGCCGCGCCCGGCGGCAAGACGACGCACCTCAGCGCGCTCATGCGCGGCGAGGGCGCGATCGTCGCGGTCGAGCGCCATCAGGGCCGTGCGAGCGCGCTGCGGCGCACCGCCGAGCGCATGCGCGCGACCAACGTCACCGTGGAGGTCGGCGATGCGGCGCGCTACACCACGAGCGAGCCCTTCGATCGCGTCCTCGTCGACCCCCCGTGCAGCGGCCTCGGCACGCTGCAAAGCCACCCCGACCTGCGCTGGCGCGCGTCGCCCGAGTCGATCGAGTCGCTGGCGAAGGCGCAGCGCGAGATCCTCGACGCGGGCGCGCGCGCGCTGCGCCCCGGCGGCACGCTCGTCTACTCGACCTGCACGCTGTCTTCGCGCGAGAACGAGCAGCAGGCCGCGGCGACGAGCCTGCGGCTAGAGTCTGACCGTCTCGTGCTGCCCCATCGCGATCGCACCGACGGCTTCTACATCGCCCGATTGACGGCGTGAGATGGCAGTGAAATCCGATCTGGGCCCCGTATGCCCGAACTGCAAGGAGCCCTGGTTGCGCCCGACGAACCTCGCTGGCCGCTATCGCTGCGTGTACTGCCTGCACCGCTTCGAGCTGTGCTCGGTCTGCCCGGACTGCGGCGAGCACTCGACGATCGTGCGCATGTCCAAGTCGTCGATCCTGTCTTGCAACGCCTGCTCGGCCTCGATGCTCAAGGAGATCTAAGTACGTGCCCCTGTCCGAACGCCATGTCACGCCGTCGATCCTGTCCGCCGACTTCGCGAAGCTCGGCGAGCACGTGAAGATGATCATGGACGAGGGCTGCCGGGTCATCCATTGCGACGTCATGGACGGCCACTTCGTCCCGCCCATCACGTTCGGCCCGATGGTCGTCTCGGCGCTGCGCGACGCGCTCCCCGACGAGGCCTACCTCGACGTCCACCTCATGATCGAGAGCCCCGAGAAGCACGTCGCGGAGTTCGCCAAGGCCGGCGCGGACGGGATCACGATCCACGTCGAGTCCACGCCGCACATCGACTACACCCTGGCGGCGATCCGCGAGCTCGGCTGCAAGGCCGGGCTCGTCGTCTGTCCCGGCACGCCGCCCGACCACTTCGCGCAGGCCGACGCGCTGGACCTCGCGCTGATCATGACCGTCAACCCCGGCTGGGGCGGCCAGCCGTTCTTGCGCAGCCAGCTCGAGAAGATCCGCCGCGTGCGCGAGATGCTCGGCCCCGACGTCGCGATCGAGGTCGACGGCGGCGTGAACCCGAAGACCGGCGCCGAGTGCGCCGAGGCGGGCGCGACGTGGTTCGTCGCGGGCTCGGCGATCTTCAACGCACCGGATCCCGTTGCGGCCTACCACGAGATCGCCAAGGCGGTCGGCGCCGAATAGGGACACGCCGGTGC
>CAWEOF010000004.1:0-59258 GCA_963810605.1 uncultured Actinomycetes bacterium | reverse complement strand
CGGAGCCTGGCCTTCGGGCAGGTCCTTGTTCGCGAGCTCGTTGAGGCGAATCGCGAGGCGCTCGGCGCCCCGGCGGGCGTTGACGAAGACGATCGTCGAGCGGTGCTCGGAGACGAGCCGCAGGATCTCGGGGTAGATCGCCGGCCAGATCGACTGGCGCGTCGCCTCGCCCGAGATGAGCGGCTCGAGCGGGTCCGTGCTCACGGGGCCTTGTTCGGGCTCCTTCATCGACTCGACCGGGACGTGGATCTTGAGATCCAGCGGCTTGCGCACGCCGGCGTCGACGAGCGTGCACGCGCGCTGTCGGGCCGACCATGAAGCGCCCGACCTCCTCGAGCGGGTTCTGCGTCGCCGACAGGCCGATGCGCTGCGGCTCGCGCTCCTGCAGCGATGCGAGGCGCTCGAGCGTCAGCGCGAGGTGCGAGCCGCGCTTGGTGGCGGCCACGGCGTGGATCTCGTCGACGATCACCGCCTCGACGCCCGTGAGGATCTCGCGCGCGCCGCTGGAGAGCATGAGGTAGAGCGACTCCGGGCGTCGTGATGAGGATGTCCGGCGGGTGGCGGCGCATCGCCGCGCGCTCCTTCTGAGGCGTGTCGCCGGTGCGCACGCCGACGGTGAGGTCCGCCCCGATCCCGCGCAGCGGCGCGCGCAGGTTGCGGTCGATGTCATAAGCGAGCGCCTTCAGCGGCGAGACGTAGACAAGGCGCGTGTGGTCCGCGGGCTCCCTCGCCAGCCTGTCGAGTGCCCAGAGGAACGCGGCGAGCGTCTTGCCCGATCCGGTCGGAGCCGTGATGAGCGTGTGCTCGCCCGTGGCGATGGCCGGCCAGGCTTGCGCCTGGACCTCGGTGGGGCCCTCGAAGGCGGACGCAAACCAGTCGCGAACCGCGGGCGTGAACTGCGAGAAGGGCATTCACACCAAGGCTAGTGTCGATTCAGGCCAGCCTGCGACCGCGTCCGCTCCGGCGGGCAGGCACGTCGCCTGCGCGCCGGAGACCGCTCGTCGTGACGCTTCAGCAGCGGCGGATCGAGCTGATGCGGTCGTTCGCCGAGCCGATCGACGGGTACGAGCTCCACGGCTGGACGTACAACAGGAGGGCGACGTAGTTCGCGTGGGCGTACGCGCACCAGCGCGAGCCGGTGTTGTTGCGGATCGACGACGTCATGTCGTTGAAGTACGGCCCGAAGCGGCTCATGTCGCTCGAGCCTGTCGCGTACGCCACGTAGCGACCGCCATAGTTGTTGTGCTCGTACACGCAGAGCTTGCCGGCGCACGCACTCTGCGCCTGTGCCTGCGGCGCGATCGCACCGCTCGTCGCCACTGCCCCCGTGATCGCGATCACCATCGCCGCGAGGCCTCGACGGATGCGCCGCGTCGTCTGCGCTGCGGGAACTGTCCTCATGGTGCCCCTCCTTGTTGGTCGAGCGGTTCCAAGCGACCGCCGTGGAGGTGAAATCTGGGCCAGCGTGGACCTGGTCGGCCTCAAACAGACCAGATCTCGACCAAGGCCGCCGGACTGGCGCGCGGCGCGCGCGTGCGACGCGGCATTCGACCGCGCAAGGGCGGTTCGCATGGACGCGCGCGAGCCGCCCCCGTTGACCGCCGCGCTCAACCTGAGCTACCGTCCGCGCGGTGAGTCGAGAGTCGGACTCAGCGCAGATCAGCCGTCGAACGCGCCGTCCGACGAGCATCGGCGAGCACCGCCACGACGACCATCCCACGACCTCGCCGGAGTCCCGCTTCGGCGCTGAGCTGCGCCGGCTGCGGCTGCTCGCCGAGCTGACCCATCGCGGGCTCGGCGACCGGATCGGCGTATCGCACAGCAGCATCAGCGAGTGGGAGACCGGGAAGCGGCTTCCGAGCCTCGCCTCCGTCATGAACATCGAGAACCTGCTCGGGCTGGAGCCCGGGACGCTGCTCGAGCTGCGGCGGCGCGCCCTCGAAGAGCGGATCGCCAACCCGAAGGACGGAACGCTCGGCGGTCCGCGAAGCGGTGGCGCTTGCCCGTACATGGGCCTGCGCGCGTTCGAGCGCGAGGATGCGGAGCTCTTCTTCGGCCGCGAGGCGGAGGTCGAGCAGGTCGCCGAGCAGCTCGCCCGCGTCCGCTTCGCCGCGCTGATCGGAGCGTCGGGCAGCGGGAAGTCGTCCTTCGTACGAGCGGGGCTGCTCGCGGCGCCGCGCGTTGTTCACGCGCGCGGCGGCGCCGAACCGCGGGTGGCCCTGCTCACGCCAGGCGCACAGCCGCTCGCGGCGCTCGCGCGCGCCGTCTGCGCCGTCGCGGGCGGCGACCCCGACGAGCTGTGCGCCCACCTGCGCGTCGACCCGCGACGGCTCCTCGCCGCGACCCACCGAGCGCCGGGCAGCTCGTTCGTGCTCGTCGTCGATCAGCTCGAGGAGCTCTTCACGCTGTGTCCGGACGCGGCGGAGCGCCGCGCCTTCGTCACCGCCACGATCGGCGCGTGGCGCGAACCCATGAGCCCGATCACCCTCGTCGTCGCGCTGCGGGCGGACTTCTACGGCGAGATCGCGATCTACGACGAGCTGGCCGCCGCGGCCGCGGCCTACCACACCCTCCTCGCGCCGATGAGCCGCGACAACCTGCGCCGGGCGATCGAGCTGCCAGCGGCACAGGCCGACCTCCTCGTGCAGTCCGGGCTCGCGGACACGATCATCGAGGATCTCGCCGACGAGGCCGGCGCGCTTCCGTTGCTCTCCCACGCGCTGGCCGAGACGTGGGAGCGCAGGCAGGGTCGCACGCTCACCATCGGCGGTTACCGCGCCGGCGGCGGGGTGCGGGGCGCGATCGCCCAGCGCGCCGAGCTGGCGCTCCAGGAGCTGCCCGTGACCGACCAGGCGATCGTCCGCTCGATCTTCCTGCGGTTGACGGAGCTGACCGCGGCCGGCGAGCCCGCGCGCCGGCGCCTGAGCCGCGACGCGCTGCCGGCCGGCGGCGAATCCGCCGCCGCGTTTCGGCGCGTCCTCGGCGTGCTGGCGGACGCGCGCCTCGTCACGGTCGACGAGCACACGGTCGTCGTCGCCCACGAGTCGCTAGTTCGCAACTGGCCACGGCTGCGCGAGTGGATCGACGCCGATCGCGCCGGGCTGCTCGTCCACCGCCGTCTCATCGCGGCGGCGCAGGAGTGGACGAGCCTCGACCACGACTCCGACTCGCTATACCGCGGGTTGCGGCTTGCCGCGGCCCGGGAGTGGGCGACCGACCACCGCAACGATCTCGCGCCGCTTGAGCGCGACTTCCTGCGGGCAGGCGACACGCGCGAGCGCCTCGAGCTGCACGACGCCCGGCGGCGCGGGCGCCGGCTCCGCGTCCTCGCATTCGGTATGGCCGTCCTCGCCGCCGTCGTGGCGGTGCTCGCGATCTGGGCACTCGACCGGCGGGACGCCGCCCGCAGCGACGCACGCGAGGTCGCGGCGCTGGCACTCGTCGCCGCGTCGACTCAGGCACGCGAGCGTCCGGAGGTCGCGCTGATCCTGGCATTCGAGGCGTACCGCGCGAGCGCACGCCCCGAGGCTCGAGCGAGCGTCATCCAGGCGCTGGGCGCCGTCCGCGGTGCGCCCGGCGGCGCGTTCATCCACGCTCGCGCCGACGGCGGGGTGAGTGTCGCGTTCGCCCCCGACGGCGAGAGCTTCGCGGCGGCGAGCGCCGACCACGCGATTCGGGTCTGGCGCACCAACGGCGACGAGATCCGCCCCGCCCTCGTCGGGCACGTCGGCGCGGTCACGAGCATCGCGTTCAGCCTCGACGGCGAGACCATCGCATCCGCGGGTGCCGACGGCACGATCCGGCTGTGGAGCGTCCGCACGCACCAGCAGCTTGGTGCGCCGATGCCGAACCCCGCGCGCGACGTTCGAGGTCTCGTCTTCCTCCCCGACGGGCGCACGCTTGCCGCCGCGGGGGCCGACGGCACCGTTCGCCTCGGGGACGTGCAGACCCACCGCATGGGAGGGAGGCCGCTGAGCGTCTCCGACTTCGTCGCGACCTACGCCGGCCGGCTTGCCACCCTCGCGTCGGACATGAGCTTGCCGTTTCAGGCGCCGGAACGCGGCGCCGGGAGGCCCGCGGGCGGCGCCGCCACCCTCGCCCCCGACCTGGCGACGATCGCGACGAGCGACGCCGGCGGGACGATCCATCTGCGCGACCCACGCACGCTCGAGCAGGCCGGCGAACCGTTCGCCGGACATGTTGGGAGCGTCAGCGCTCTCGCGTTCAGCAACGACGGGCGCACGCTGGCATCTGCCGGCGCCGACGGCACCGTGCGGCTGTGGGACCTCGCGAGCCGCAAGCAGCTCGGCCCGTCGCTCCCCGGACACCGGTCCGGGCGCAGCAGCGTGCGATTCACCCGCGACGGCCGCACGCTCGCGTCGACGGGCGACGACGGCAACATCCGGCTCTGGGAGCGGATCCTCTGGCGCAACCTCGTCGAGCTGCGCTCCGACGTCTGCGCGCTCGCCGGCCGCAGCCTGACCCGCGGCGAGTGGTCGCGGTACGTCGGCGGCGCCGCATATCGCCGCACCTGCCCGTGAGCCGGCGACCCGTCCTGCCCGAGCGGCCTCAGCCCGCCGCAACCGGCGAAGCGTTCAGCAGCCTGAGCGCGTCGTAGCCGACGAAGGCGGCGCCGAGGGGCTCGCCCGCGATCAGCAGGCGGGCCCAGAGGGCGTCTGCGGCGCCCGATCGGACGAGCACGAGGTAGCGCCGCTGGCTTTCGCGCAGGATCGCGACGACCGTGCTGTCGCCCGCGTCGGCACCGATCGCGCCGATCGGCAACTCGCCCGGCAGGCCGGCGGCGGCGAGCACGCGCGCGGCGCGCGGGCCGACCACGCCGACGATCGCCAGCGATGCACCGATATCGCTGTGGCGCAGGTCGCCGCCGTTGAGTCCGCGTCCGAACGCGGACCCCGACGCAAGCGCGGAATGCGGGCCGACGAGCAGGGCGCGGCGCGCATCGAGGCGCAGGTACCAGACGTGGCCCAGGCGCCGGCCGCATCCGGGGGGCGGCGGCGGGTCGCCGAGGCGATCGACGAGTGCCCGGTCCAGCAGCTCGCGGGCGCCGCGCAGCTCGCACACGCCGTAGTCGGAGCGGTCGGCGAGCCCGACGCTCTTCATGCAGACCGCGATCTCGCCGGAGATCGAGCCGTAGTGAGCGACGACCGCATGCCCGTCGAGATCGTGCAGGACAGCGCACGCGGCGAGGCAGGTCTCCGGGACGGAGGGGACGACGGGCCGGTGCGAGGAGCTCCCCGTCATCTCGAGCCCCGAGCGGCCCGCCGAAGCGGGCCGCAGGTTGCGTCTGTGGCCGCTCGCATCGTCGGCGTCAGCCGACGCCGAGCTTCTCGGCGGCCATGCGAGTGCCCTCGACACGCGCCTTGATCTTCTGAAAGGCGATCTCGCGGGCATAGTCCGGCGAGCCGTGGTTGGGCTTCTCGTCGATCGAGAACGGCGAGAACCCGCAGTCATCGGTCGTGCCGAGACGCTCCTTCGGGATGAAGTCCGCGGCACGCACGACCATGTCGCAGATCGGGAGTGACCCCACCGGCTCGGTCGGGATCCCCGTGTCGGCCCTCGGATCGAACTCGGTCATGCCGTCCTCCTCCTCGTGTCTGGAGCCTGCCAGCGCCTCGCCTGCTGTGCTACCGCTCGCGTTCGAGCACCGTGATCACCGCGACCGCGTTGTCACCTTCGACGAAGCCTCCGGCGTTCTGGGCGAGCGCGAGCCGGGGGTCGAGATCGACCTGGCGCTCGCCCGCGCGCCCGCGCAGCTGCGCGACCAGCTCGACGACCTGGAACACCCCGGTCGCGCCGACGGGATGGCCGCGCGAGAGCAGGCCTCCGCCGGTGTTCACCGGGAGCGCTCCGCCCAGCGCGGTCTTGCCCTCGGCGACCAGCCGGTTGCCCTCACCGGGCGCCGCCAGCCCGAGATGCTCGTACGCCTCGAGCTCGGCGGACGCCGTCGCGTCGTGCACCTCGATGACGTCGACCTCGTCGGCGCTGAGACCGCTCTGCTCGCGTGCGATCACGCTCGCGCGCTGCACGACCGATCCCGGGGCCGGCCCGCCTGTCGCGCTCAGCGCGCTCGCGCGGACGCGGATGGGCGCCGCGGCTCCGTTCGGTGCGCCGGTCAGGATGAGCGCAGCGGCGCCATCACCGATCGGCGAGCACATGGGCAGGGTGAGCGGCTCGGTGATCATCCGGCTGGACAGCACCTCGTCGACGGTCATCTCCTTGCGAAACTGAGCACCCGGGTTGTGGACGGCGTGTCGGCGGTTCTTGACGACGACGCGGGCGAAGTCCGAAGGGCTCCAGCCGTTGCGCTCGATGCGGCCAAGGGCCCGTTCGGCGTAGCTGTCCATGAAGATGCTGTGATCCGCGGGCGCATCGACGAGCAGATCGACGTCCGCTGCACCCGCCAGCGCCTGGATGGACCGGCGCTTGTCCGGATGCGACATCTTCTCCGAGCCGACCACGGCGACGGTCTCGTAGACGCCCGCGTCGATCGCCATGCAGGCGAGATGCAGCGCCGTCGACCCGCTCGCGCACGCGTTCTCGACGTTGACCGTCGGGATTCCGCCGTAGCGCGAGTGACGAAGAGCGACCTGCCCGCGCACGCACTCCTGGCCGGTCAGCAGGCCCGAGAGCGCGTTGGAGAAGAAGATCGCCTCGATGCGACCGACGTCCGGGCCGGCATCGGCAAGCGCCGCATCCAGCGCCTCGATGGCCATTGCGGCCACGCTGGCGTCCGGGAAGCGCCCGCAGCGCGTCGCCGCCGATCCGATGATGTAGGCGGAGGTCACACGGCCTCCAGAGCGATGCTGGACATCGTCGCGTCTCTATCAGCACCGCGGCGCGATCGCACGCACGACTGCCCCATGGAGCAGGTGATTCACCCCTTCCGGTGCGTTGTCGCGCGCCAAGGGTCGGCCGTATCGTCGCCGGGGCCGATCCCCCGGGCGCAGGTCGTCTCAGAGCGGGTGGCAGCGGACCACGACCGAGAGGTGATGAGCGACGATGACCGAGCAGGCGACGATCGCGCAAGTGGCAACACAGACCGACACCGAGGCCGCCTCAGCCGACGCGCTCATACCGCCTGAGCCGGTGGGAGCACATCTCGTCGGCAGCGTGCCGCTGGGAGGGGTCGAGGAGGTCTTTCGTCGCACCGCGGAGGCGCTCGGCGACCGTCTGCGTCGCTTGCCCGACGGCGAGCCCGGCCCGCGGTCGGACTGGATCCTGTGGCAGTACCCGGTGTTCAGCGCCCTGCCGCAGTTCGAGGTCGGACCGCCCGGCTCGGACACCTACCGCTCGCTGCCCAAGCTGCGGCTGCGCGACGGCGAGCGTGCCGAGGACATCGTGCTCGGCAACCTGGGCTTCGCCGACGCGGCCATGGCGTCCTACGCCGTCTTCGCCAAGCTCAAGCGCGATGGAGCGATCCCGCCGCACGTCCGCTTCCAGGTCTCGCTGCCGACCCCGCTGGCTCCGGTGAGCGCGTTCATCGACCCGGAGCACCAGCCGCTCGTCGAGCCCGTCTACGAGGCGCGGGTCCTGAGCGAGCTCGACGAGATCTTCGCTGCGCTGCCGCACGACCAGCTCGCGCTGCAGTGGGACACCCGGCTGGAGTTCGCGATCCTCGAAGGCATCAGCCCGGCCTGGTTTCAGGGGACACAAGCCGGCGTGCTCGAACGCCTGTTGCGCATCAGCCGCGGCGTACCCGCCGACGTCGAGCTGGGCTTCCATCTGTGTTACGGCGACGACTACCACGGGCACTTCGTCGTCCCGGACGACACGGGCAAGCTCGTCGAGGTCGCCAACGCGCTCGCAACCGCGCTGTACCGCCCGCTGAACTGGATTCACATGCCGGTCCCGGCGCAGGCCGACGAGGCGTACTTCGCGCCGCTTGCCCTGCTGCGCCTGCATCCCAGCACCGAGCTGTATCTCGGCGTGCTGCACCTGCACGACGGAAATGTCGGGGCGCGAGCGCGGATCAGCTGGGCGAGCCGCTACGTGAAGCGCTTCGGCGTGGCCACGGACTGCGGCTGGGGTCGCGGCGGCTCGGCTGCGGTCGACGCGCTGTTCGAGCTGCACCGATCGACCTGCCGTCGCCTGGACGTGCCGCGGCCGAAGGCCTCGTTCGTCTGGCCCGCCGGGTTCGAACGGATCCCCGACGACGCGTGGACCCGCGCGCCGCTCAGCGAGGCCGGCTTGGCGTACGACCACGTCGACGAGCACGGCTGGTATGACAATCTCAACCCGAGCGTCGCGCAGCTCGCGGCGCACCTGCAGGATGGCGACATCCTCGTCGACTACTCGGGCGGGACCGGCATCCTGCTCGACCGCCTGCGCCTGCGGATCTTCGACCGCGCCGTGGGCGCGATCGTCGTCGATGCGTCCGCGAAGTTCCTGCGCGTCGCGCACGAGAAGTACAAGGACGACCCCCGCTTCGCGGCGCGGTTGCTGCGCTTCATCAAGGAGGAGAAGCGCTTGCAGTCCCTCGACGAGGTGCTCGGACCCGAGCTCCTGGCGCGGGGTGTCGACGCCGTCGCCGCCGTCAACGCGATCCACCTGTATCCCGATCTCGACGAGGTGGCATCGGCATGGGTGCGGGCGCTGAAGCCGGGCGGAAAGGTGTTCATCAACTCCGGCAACCTGCGCAACCCGAGCGCGAAGCCCGGCGAATGGATCCTGGACGAGACCGTCTGGGTCATCAACGACCTCGCGGAGAGCCTCGTGCGCAGCGATCCCGAGTACGCGCAGTACGGTGCGGTGCTCGACGACACGAACCGGCTGCGCGCGCATCACGCGCACCGCGACCGCGTGTTCATGCAACCTCGTCCGCTGGAGTACTACACCGATGCGCTCGTGCGCAACGGCCTGACGGTGACGGATGTCAGCCAGGCGACGATCGTCGCCAACGTCGATGAGTGGTACGAGCTCATGACCGCCTATCACGAGGCCGTGCTCGGCTGGGTGGGCGGCACCAAGCGCATCGAGGGACAGGAGCCATCGGAGGAAGCGGTGAGCGACCGGCTGCGAATCATGCGCCACGCGCTCGACACGATCTTCGGCGCGCGCGACTCCTTCAAGGCGTGCTGGACGTACATCACCGCCACCAAGCCCGGTTAGCGCACGCGCGATGAGACCTCGGCTGCTTGACGAGCGGGGCAGCCGAGGCGTAGGGTCCGACCCCCGGTAGACAGATCTGTCTCATCCATGTCCGCAGTGCAGACCACGCGCTCACCGCAATACGGTCGGATCGTCGACAAGATCGGCGCGGGAGTCTGCGTGGTTCTCGACGGCGCGACCGCCACCGAACTACCCCATCTCAGCGATGCCGAGCACGCCGTCGACGAGCGTCTGTGGGGGACGCGAGCGCTCGTCGAGGAGGAAGCCGCGGTGCTCGACGTCCACCGCCGCTACGTCGAGGCCGGCTGCGACGTCATCTCGACGAACACCTGGGGGCTGCCGAGCGCCCTGCTGCACGGCGCGGCTTCAGTCTGGCACTCGCCGCAGCCGTTGCATTGGATGGACCTCGCGCGGCGGGGGCTGCGCTTGGCTCGCCAAGCCGTGGACGAGGGCGGAGGTGCCGAGCGCGGCGCGGTCGCCTTCTCGATCAACGGCGATGTGGACTCCGACGAGGGCCAGAGCACGATCAGGCTCCTCGCACGGCTGTTCGCGCGCGAACCGCCCGATCTCATCCTGCTCGAGACGCTGACGGTCGTGCGGCCGTCGCTCTTCGCGACGGTCCAGTCGCTGCTGGACACCGGGCTGCCCGTATGGCTGTCGTTTCGGCGCTGCCGGCACGGCTTGTGCAGCGTCTACGGGCAGCACTGGGGTGGCCCCGAAGGCGACGCGTTCGGCCGCGCGGCGGCGGAGCTCGAGCAACTCGGGATCGGTGCCCTGATGATCAACTGCATCCCGCCGGACCACGTCGACGGGATGATCTCCTACCTGCGGGACTTCACCGACCTGCCGCTCGGCGTCTATCCCAATCTCGGCTACTACACCGACGAGGGCTGGCGCTTTGAGCCCGGCGTCGGCAGCGAGGAGTACGCGGCGATGGCGCTGCGCTGGCGCGGGGAGGGAGCGCAGATCATCGGCGGCTGCTGCGGCGTCGGCCCTGCCCATATCCACGCGGCACGCGAGTTGCTCGAGCAGACCGCGCCCGGCGAGCGGAGCCTCACGCTGCCCGACCGATTTCTCGACGACACGCCGGCGCGCGTGCCTACATGGACCGACCGGCGCCGGCGGCCGGTCTACCCGCTGACGTTCCCCGACCTCGTCGCGGACGCGGGCGTCGCCGTACCTTCGATCGGCAGCCTGATGACCTGGCGCCATCTCTACGATCGCGGCATCGGTGCCCACCAGCGCTGCCTGGACATCGGCTGCGGCACGGGACTGCTCGGAGTCCAGCTTGCGCTCAACGGGGCCTCGCATGTGCGCGCGATCGACATCGACGAGCGCGCGGTGCGCAACACCGACACAAACGCCCACCGCAACGGCGTCGGCGATCGCATGACCGCCGCCCGCATCGACATCTTCCCGTGGGTGCCCGAGGAGCGCTACGAGATCATCGTCGCGTGCGTGGAGCAGCTGCCGATCGACCCCGACCAGCGCGTCGCCGGCCACCGGCCGGTCGACTACTGGGGCCGCACACCGCTCGACCACCTGCTCGCCAAGCTGCCCGACGCGCTCGCGCCCGAGGGCGTCGCATACGTCATGCAGCTCTCGATCCTCTCCCAGCAGCGCAGCGCGGAGCTGCTCGCTTCCGCCGGGCTCGACGCCCAAGTCGTCGACTACGAGGTCTTCCCGTTTCCGGACGAGCTCCGCGACCACCGCGTGCAGATCGGACGTGTCGAGGAGCTCAGCGACGCGTATCACCTGCGCATCGGCGAGCGCGACCTGCTCGTCGCGTACCTGCTCGAGATCCGGGCCCGACCGCTGGACGCGAGCGGACGCGACGCGACGGGCGAGCTGTGAGGCCCGACGAGATCCAGCGACTGCGGGCGTGCGAACGCGTCCGCTCGGCCGTCGACGCGCTCGCGCAGCTGGGACCGGTCAGCCAGATCATCGACCGCTGCGCACCCGAGGCCGCCGCGGCCGCAGACCTCGATCGGCTGCTGCTCAGCCGCGTCGAGAACGGGACGCTCGTCGTCGAGCGCCTGCACCTGAGCGCGGGGGAGGAGGATCCCGCGCGCCTGCTCGCGCTGCTGCGCCTGGCTTCGGTGCGCCTGTCCTATCCGCTGTTGGAGTGCGAGCTGCTGCGTCGCAGGCAAGCCCGGCTCGTCGGTGACATCGACCGGTCGCAGCCCAGCCGCTACGCGTTCCTCGGGACGCTTTCATGGCGGGAGTACGTCGCCGCGCCCATCCTCGTGGACGGCGCCGTCGTGGGGTTCCTGCACGGCGATCGAGCGGTGGACCGCCGTCCGCTGGCGCAGCTCGACGCCGAGGCCCTCGAGCACTTCGCGTCCGGCTTCGCGCTCGTGTTCGAGCGGGCGGTCCTGCGCCGCCGGCTGCGCGACCAGCAGCGCGAGATCCGCCGTGTCGCCTCGTGGGCGGAGGCCAGGACCGGCGAGCTCATCGACGGCCTCATCGACCTGTCGGCCGATCGCGCCGAGCAGGCCGACGGGCACGGGAAGGCCCCCGAGATGCTCACCGAGGAGGGCCTGCCGGCGCACCTGACGACGCGCGAGGTCGACGTGCTGCAGCTCATCGCCGAGGGCAAGACCAACGGGGACATCGCGCGCGCCCTGTTCGTCTCGGAGGGCACGGTGAAGTTCCACGTCAAGAACATCCTGCGCAAGATGCAGGCATCCAACCGCGCCGATGCCAGCTCGCGCTACATGCGGCTGACCATGCAACAGCGCTCGGCGGACCCCGCGCCTATCCTTCGGTAGGGCAAGACCGCTCCGACGGGTGGTGTGCGAGTTGACGCGCACGACCATGCTCAGCGCATGCCCATCACAGTGGTCGGGTCGATCGCGTTCGACACGGCGCGGACGCCCTCGCGAAGGCGCGAGCGCATGGTCGGGGGAGCCGCGACGCACTCCGCGCTGGCCGCCTCCTTCTTCGACGAGGTGCGCGTCGGCCCCGTCGGCGACGACTTCCACGCGGACGCCCGCGCAGAGCTGCACGAGCGCGTCCGCGATCTGCACGCGATGACGCGCTTACCGGATGTGCGAGCACGCCCCATCACCACCGCGACCAGGGAGCGCCAGTCATGAGCAAGTTCGCTGACAACGAGTACCTCTTCACGTCGGAGTCGGTGACGGAGGGCCATCCCGACAAGGTCGCCGACCAGATCTCCGACGGCGTGCTGGATGCCGTCATGCGCGACGACCCGACCGGCCGGGTGGCGTGCGAGACGCTCGTCAACACCGGGCTGGTCGTCGTGTCGGGCGAGATCTCGACCGAGACGTTCGTCGACATCCAGGCGGTCGCGCGTGACACGATCCGCGGCATCGGCTACATCGACGCGGACCTCGGGTTCTCGGCGGATTCGTGTGCCGTGCTGAACGCGATCGACAAGCAGTCGCCCGATATCGCGCAGGGCGTCAATCAGTCCTACGAGACGCAGTCCGACCCCTCCGACGAGGACGAGCTCGACATCGCCGGCGCCGGCGACCAGGGGATGATGTTCGGCTACGCAACCAACGAGACGACGTCGCTCATGCCGTTGCCGATCTCGCTCGCGCACCTGCTCGCCGCGCGGCTCGCCGAGGTCCGCCACGACAACACGCTGGGCTACCTGCGCCCGGACGGCAAGACCCAGGTCTCGGTGCGCTATCACGACGGTCGCCCGGTCGCGGTCGAGAAGCTGCTGATCTCCACACAGCACGCGGACAGCGTGACGCGCAAGCAGATCCTCGACGACCTGTGGGAGGCCGTCGTCCTGCCGATCTTGCCCGCCGACATGTTCGACGCCAACGCGCTGCGCAAGGACTTCCTCGTCAACCCGACCGGACGGTTCGTCATCGGCGGACCCGTCGGCGACTGCGGGCTGACGGGACGCAAGATCATCGTCGACACGTACGGCGGCATGGCCCGCCACGGCGGCGGCGCGTTCAGCGGCAAGGACCCGTCGAAGGTCGACCGCTCGGCGGCGTATGCCGCGCGCTGGGTCGCGAAGAACGTCGTGGCGGCGGGGCTCGCGGATCGCTGCGAGGTCCAGGTCGCCTACGCGATCGGCGTCGCGCACCCCGTCTCGGTGATGGTCGAGACGTTCGGGACCGAGAGGATCTCCAGGGGGCGGATCGCCGAGCTCGTCGACGAGCACTTCGACCTGCGCCCCGGCGCGTTTCGCAACGAGCTGCGCCTGCACCGCCCCATCTACCAGAAGACGGCTGCCTACGGCCACTTCGGCCGCGACGACGACGACTTCACCTGGGAGCAGACGGACAAGGCCGACGCGCTCCGCCAGGCTGCCGGGCTCGGCGCGCTGGAAGCGGTGGCCTAGTTATGGAGACCGTGGGCATCGTCGGCGCGGGGATGATGGGCTCCGGGATCGCCGAGGCCCCCATGCGCGCCGGCGCCCTCGCCTGTCGATGAGCACCGTCGCCGCCGACGTCCCGCTCTATGGCCTGACCGACGAGCACCTCGCGTTTCGCGACGTGATCCGCCGGATCGTGCGCGAGCGCGTCACGCCGCGCGCCGCGCAGATCGACGCAAGCGGCGAGTTCCCCGACGACATCCGCCGCCTGTTCGCCGATCACGACCTCTTCGGGCTGCCCTTCGAGGAGATCTACGGCGGGACCGGCACCGGGGCGCTCATGCTGTGCGTCGCGATCGAGGAGATCGCCATGGGCTGCGCCTCCTCCTCGCTGCTGCTGGCCGTGCAGGACCTCGGCTCCCTGCCCATCCGACTCGCGGGGTCCGACGAGCTCAAGCAGCGGGTGCTCCCGCGCATGGCCAGCGGCGAGTGGCTGGCCGCGTTCGCCCTGTCAGAGCCCGACGCGGGATCGGATCCAGGCGCGATCCGCACGCGCGCCACGAGGGACGGTGAGCACTGGGTCATCGACGGCGCGAAGAACTGGATCACGAACGCCGGCGTCGCCGACGCCTACATCGTGTTCGCGCTCACCGACCCGGGCATGCCGGGGACGCGCGGGATCTCGGCGTTCCTCGTCGAGGCCGACCGGCCCGGGCTGTCGATCGGCCGCCTCGAGCACAAGATGGGGATGCGCGGCTCGCCGACGGGCCAGCCCGTCTTCACGGGCGTCCGCGTTCCCGCGGCGAACCTCATCGGCGCCCGCGGCGACGGCTTCAAGATCGCCATGCGGACGCTCGACCACTCGCGGCTGGGCATCGCGGCACAGGCGCTCGGCATCGCGCAGGGCGCCACGGACTACGCGGCCGCCTACGCCCGCGAGCGGATCGCCTTCCGCAAGCCGATCATCGAGCTGCAGGGCATCCAGTTCAAGCTCGCCGACATGGAGACGCGCTGCGCCGCGGCGCGCGAGCTGCTGTACCGCGCCGCCGCCAAGGCCGAGCGTCACGAGCGCGACCTCGGCAAGTACTCGGCGATGGCCAAGCTCTTCTGCTCCGACGTGGCGATGGACGTCACCGTCGACGCGGTGCAGGTGCTCGGCGGCTACGGCTACGTCACGGAGTATCCCGTCGAGCGCATGATGCGCGACGCGAAGCTGACGCAGATCTACGAGGGCACGAACGAGATCCAGCGCGTCGTCATCGCACGGGCGCTGCGGTGACGAGATGAACCCGACAGCCGCGGTGCCGACGACATATGCGCAATGGCAGACCGCCTACGGCCTCTCGCCCGAGCTCGGCGGGCCGTTCGCCACGCTCAGCGGCGAACCCGTGAAGGCGCTCTACACGGAGGCCGACCTGCCGCTGCACTCGGCGATCGGCCTCCCAGGCGCCTATCCGTTCACGCGCGGCGTGTACCCCTCGATGTACCGCGGGCGGCTCTGGACGGTGCGCCAGTTCGCGGGCTTCGGAACGGCCGAGGAGACCAACGAGCGCTTCCGGTATCTGCTCGAGCACGGCCAGCAGGGCCTGTCGACGGCGTTCGACATGCCGTCGCTGATGGGCCATGACTCCGACCATGAGCTGTCGCTGGGCGAGGTCGGCCGCGAGGGCGTGGCGGTCGACACGGTCGACGACATGCAGACGCTGTTTGCGGGCATCGACGTCAGCGACGTCAGCGTGTCGATGACGATCAACGCGCCTGCCGCGATCATGCTCGCCTTCTACGTGGTCGCCGCCGAACGCCAGGGCATCGCGCCCGAGCGCCTGAGCGGCACGATCCAGGCGGACATCCTCAAGGAGTACATCGCCCAGAAGGAGTGGTGCTTTCCGATCGATCCCGCGATGCGCCTGCTCGGCGACATGGTCGAGTGGTGCTCGACGGACATGCCGCGCTGGCATCCGGTGTCGATCTCCGGCTACCACATCCGCGAGGCCGGCTCGACCGCCGCGCAGGAGCTCGCGTTCACGCTCAAGGACGGCCTGACATACGTCGAGCAGGCCGTCGAGCGCGGCCTCGACGTCGACGACTTCGCGCCCCGGCTGAGCTTCTTCTTCAACGCGCAGATCGACTTCTTCGAGGAGATCGCGAAGTACCGTGCGGCGCGGCGGATCTGGGCGCGCGAGCTGCGAGAGACGTTCGGCGCCCGCAACCCGAAGTCGTGGCTCATGCGCTTTCACACGCAGACGGCCGGCGTGTCGCTGACCGCGCAGCAGCCGCTGAACAACATCACCCGAACAGCGATCGAAGCGCTCGCCGGCGTTCTGGGCGGCACGCAGTCGCTGCACACGAACTCCTACGACGAGGCGCTCGCCCTGCCGACCGAGGAGGCCGTCCAGATCGCGCTGCGCACGCAGCAGGTGATCGCGCACGAGACGGGGGTCGCGAACACGATCGACCCGCTCGGCGGCTCGTACTTCGTCGAAGCCCTGACCGACCGCCTCGAGGAGCTCGCGTATGACTACTTCCGCAGGATCGACGAGCTCGGCGGGATGGTGGAGGCCGTCAAGCAGAACTTCCCGCAGCGCGAGATCGCGGACGCAAGCTACGAGCTGCAGACCGAGATCGACGCCGGGCAGCGCGTCGTGGTCGGCGTCAACCGCTTTCAGACCGACGGCGACGCGGCGATCGCGACGTTGCGGATCGACCCTTCGCTGGAGCGCAAGCAGCTCGACCGGCTACAGGGGGTGCGCGCGCGGCGTGACGCCACGGCGGTCGCGACCAGCCTCCGGACGCTGCGCGACGGCGCGGCGCGCGCGCGCGTGAACCTCATGCCGGCGCTGCTCGAGTGCGCGCGCGCCCATGCGAGCGAGGGCGAGATCATCGCCGCGCTGACAAGACATCTGGGGCGCCTACCGCGAAACGCCCGTGTACTGAGGTGCCGCCCACGAACGCTCACAAGATCCGCGTGGTCGTCGCGAAGCCCGGCCTGGACGGGCACGACCGCGGCGCGAAGATCATCGCGCGCGCGCTGCGCGACGCCGGCATGGAGGTCATCTACACCGGCCTGCACCAGACGCCGGAGCAGATCGTCGAGACCGTGGTCCAGGAGGACGCCGACGCCGTCGGCCTGTCCATCCTGTCGGGCGCCCACATGACGCTCGTGCCCCGGATCGTCCGGCTCCTTCGCGAGCAGGGCGTCCAGGACGTCATCGTCACGGTCGGCGGCACGATCCCTACCCGGGACATCCCCGAGCTCGAGCGCCTCGGCGTCGGAGCGGTGTTCACCCCGGGCACGCCCCTGCGCGACATCATCGACTTCCTACGCGACAGCGTCGGCCAGCGAACGCCCCTCTGACGCCGGCCGAAAGGCACGCGCGTCCGCCGGGTTGGCTGCTCGCGGTCACGCGCTGAGGGCGGTCACCATGTAACGCTCGGCGTCGGGGCCGTAGGCAGGCGTGACCCGCGTCAGGCCGGCGGCACGCAGATCGGCCTCGAGCTCCTCATGCGTGAAGGGCCAGAACCGCAGCCGCTCGCCGCGTGTCGAGACGCTGCCGTCGTCGGCGATGAGCGAGACGGCCACCTCGAGGTCGTGCGGGTCCTCCCAGCGCGCGGCGATCGTCCACGCGTAGATGACGAGCCCCCGCTCGCCGCCGCGTTCGACGAGTGCGTCGGCGACGCGCAGCCCCGCGCCCGCGGCCCGCACGAGCTCCCAGTTGCGCGACGTGACGACGAGCACCCCGCCGGGTCGCAGCAGGCGCGCCATCGCGCCGAGTGCAGCACGGCGCGCCTGCGCGCCCGCGGCATGGGTGAGCGAGTTGCCGACGCAGAAGACCGCGTGAAACTCACCGCGGCAGCGGTCGGGGAGATCCTCCCACCGGCATCTCGCGGCCTGAACCTCGACACCCCGTTCGGCCGCGAGCTCGCGCGTCCGTGCGACCATCGCTCCGCTCGCGTCGGTGGCGACGACCTCGAGCCCTCGCAGCGCCAGCCCGACCGCGAGCTGGCCGGTGCCGGAGGCGCAGTCCAGGACGCGAGCGCCGGGCGCAAGCGTGTCGACAACGCGCGCGACCGCCGCACAGCTTCCCTCCGGGCTCAACAGCGCGTCGGGCACGAGCCAGTCGTACACGCCGGCCAGCGCGTCGTACTCGTCGGGCATCCGAGCCAGTTTTCCACCCGGACGCCCAACGCGCCAAGAAGCTCGCGATTTGACCGGGCTCGCCTGCCGCCGGCCACGCGGCTCGCCGTCGGCCGGGGCGGCTGTGCGGGAGCCTGCGGTCGTGGCCCGCGCGATCGAGCGCGCATCGCCGCAGGCGCGCCGGGCGCGCCGAGCCGCTAGCGTCGCGACGTGCGATGGCGCCGGTGGTCGGTGGTTGTGCTGCTCCTGATCCCGCTCGCGATTGCGATCGCGGTCGAGGGCCGCTGGCCCGCGAGCGGCGCGCCGCTTGCGTCCGCGCGCCACGTCCTCGTGATCGCGACGCCGGGGCTCGCGCTACGCGACCTGCGTGACGGACCGCTCGCCGGGGCCGTGCCGAGCGGCGCCGTCGGCGCGATGAGCGTCCGCGCGCTGCACACCCGGCCCGAGCCGGCCGAGGGCTACCTGGCGCTCGGCAGCGGCGTTCGCACGCAGTCCGTGCGGGCCGTCGACCGCCGCGCGGTCGTCGTCGATCCTGGCGGTCGCATCCGGGCCATCGGCGAACTGCTCGCGGCCAACCGCGGGCGCCGGCTCCGCAGCGGACCGGGTGCGCTCGCCTCTGCGCTGCGCGCCGCCGGGCGGGACATCGTCGTCTCCGACACCGGACCCGCCGCGCTCGCAGCGATGGATGAGACCGGGGCGGTGACCGTCGCGCGCGGCGACCCGGTGGGCCTGACCCGCCGGCACGACGTCGTCATCGCCGACGTGCCGGACGCGGCGGCCGCCGCGCGGCTCCTCCAGACCGCGCCGGCGGACGACACGCTCGTCATGCTCGTCTCGGTCTCGCCCGCGCCGGACGGGCACCTCACGCCCGTCATCCTGCGCGGCGCGCACCTGCCGCCGGGGCGCCTCGTGTCGGACTCGACGCGGCGCGACGGGATCGTCACCCTCGGCGACGTCGCGCCGACGATCCTCGCGGTGCTCGGCGTCGCTCGTCCCGAGGGCATGCCCGGCCGTCCGCTGCGGACCCGCGCCGGAGCGCCCCGGCTCGGGCGGCTGCTGGACCTCGAAGCCCGCAGCGCCCGGCAGGCCAGCGCGTACCGCGTCGCGATCTACCTTGCCGCCGTCGTGCTGCTCGCGCTCCTGGCGCTCGCGCGCGTGCGCAGCGCGCGGCTGGCGAGAACCGCTGCGCTCATCGCAGCCGCGCTGCCCCTGGCGACCTACCTCATCCGCCTGTTCCCGCCCGCGGGCACGGACCTCGCCTACGCCGGGCTGGTGGCGCTGGCCGCCACATCCGTCGCCGTGGGGGTCCGCCTCGCGACTCGTGACACGGTCGCCGCGCTCACCGTCGTGCTCGGCCTGACCGCAGTCGTGCTCGGCATCGACGGAGCGACGAGCGGATGGCTGCACACGACGACGATGCTCGGCTACTCGCTGCCCGGCGGCGGGCGCTTCTACGGCATGCCCAACAGCACGTTCGCCCTGCTCGCGGCCTCGACGCTGCTCGCGGCCGGACTCGTCGTCGAGCGCTACGGGCGCGCCGCGCTTCCCGGCGTGGCCGTCGGGTTCGCCGTCGTCGTCTTGCTCAACTGCGTGCCGGGGCTCGGCAGCGACGTCGGCGGCCTCCTGACGCTCACCCCGGTGTTCGGCATCGCATGGGTCGGCCTGTCGGGCCGAAAGGTCGGCGCGCGCGACCTCGCCGTGCTCGCGGCCGCCGCGACCGTGCTGCTCATCGTGCTCGCGGGGGTCGACGTCCTGCGCCCGGACGACGAGCGAACACATCTCGGCCGCCTCGCCGCCGACGTCCTGGACAGCGGCCCGGCCCCGCTGTGGGACGCCATCGTTCGCAAGGAGTCCGCCAACTTCCGCCTCCTGGTCCACTCGCCGTGGTCCGTCGCGCTCATCGTCGTGCTTGTCGTGCCGCTCGCCCTGCGCACCCGGCTGAGCGCGCCCGTGAAGGTCGCGGTCACCGGCAACCTCGCGCTCGCGGCGCTCGGCTTCCTCGCGAACGACTCGGGGCCCGTCGTCATAGCGCTCGCGCTCTTCTACCTCGGGCCGCTGCTCGTGATCGTCCGTCGCTCGGGGGACCTCACAGCTCGGCGATGGCGCGTGCGCGCGCCAGGGCCGCGTCGAGCATCGCGGGCGTCAGCCGGCCCGTGAACGTGTTCTGCTGGCTCGGGTGAAAGCAGCCGAGCAGGGGTGGCGCGCCGGGGAGCCGTGCCTCGGCGAGGTGGCCGAAGCGCGGACGCGGACGCGGCACGTCGATGGAGCGCGCGGCGAGCAGCCGAAGGGCCGCGTCCCAGGCGAACGCGCCCAGACAGACGACGACGCGCAGCTCCGGGAGCGCATCCAGCTCGCGCACGGCGAACGGCAGGCAGGTGTCGCGCTCCAGCGGCGTGGGCTTGTTCGCCGGCGGTGCGCAGCGGACGGCGGCGGTGACCCAGGCGTGGCGCAGCGCCAAGCCGTCGCCCGCGTGGCGTGAGGTCGGCTGGTTGGCGAAGCCGGTGCGATGCAGCGCGGCGAAGAGGAAGTCCCCCGAGCGGTCGCCCGTGAAGACGCGCCCGGTGCGGTTCGCGCCGTGCGCAGCCGGCGCCAGGCCGAGGATGAGCACGCGGGCCGCGGGATCGCCGAAGCCGGCAATCGGCCGGCCCCAGTACGTCTCGTCGGCGAACGCCGCGCGCTTCTCGCGCGCCACCTGCTCGCGCCACGCGACCAGGCGCGGGCAGGCGCGGCAGCCGACGACCTCGCGCTCGATCTGCGCCAGCGCCCGGGAGGCTTCTGGCGCAGCCGGGGTCACGCCGGCCCGCGAGACCGCCAGGCTCGCGGCGGCTGGGGGCGCCGCGGGCCTCGCCGCGCAAGCCGCAACGGTCTGGCCTGCCTTCGCGCGCGCGCGGTCTGCGGCGGTGCGGCGCTCGGAACGCGGAGCGCTCACTCCGACGACGGCGGCTGCGAGAGCAGCCCGAGGATCAACCGCTCGATGAGCGGCTGCAGGTCCGTCACGCGCTCGGGATGGCCGGTGCGCAGCTGGCGCGAGATGAGCTCGAACGTCGCGCCGACGATCGCGAACGCGTCGTCCGGCGAGGCGTACGCCGGGCCGCCGCCGCGCTCCTCCGCGCGCACGGTCTGCTCGTACATGACCTGGGCGATCGCCGAGAGCGTGTTGTCGCGCAGCTCGGCGATGCGCGGCCCGGCGCCGACGGTCTCGACGAGCATCGCCTGCGCCAGCGTCGGGTTGGCCTCGATCCCCGCGAGGATCGCTCGCAGCCCCGCGCGATGGCGCGACTCGAAGTCCAGGCCGCTGCCGCTGGAGGCCTCGACGAGCGACTGCGCGAACGACACGGACGCGTATTCGAAGAGCGCCACGAGGCACTCCTCCTTGTTGGCGAAGTGCTCGTAGAAGGTCGCCTTCGACATGCCCGCCTCGCGGCTGATCGCCTCCGCGCTGGCCTCCGCGTAGCCGACGCGCGTGAAGACCGCGGCGGCCGCTTCGTACAGGCGCTGCTTCTGGACCTCGAGACGGACCTCGAGCGGTGGCGCGTGGCGGCCGCGCGGGATCGGAGACTGAGATGGGGAGAGCTCGGTCACGGCATCAGTCTAGATAGGCTCCCGGCCGTGAGAAAGACGGCCCTCCTCAGCGTGCTCGCGCTTACCGTTGCCGGCTGCGGCGGCGCCGCGAGCGACTCCGCGAAGGAGTTCAAGGGCGAGCAGGCCAAGGTCGCCGCCGTCGTCGAGCAGATCGAGAAGGCCGCGCGCGAGGACAAGGCCGACGTCGTCTGCGACGACCTCCTCACCGAGGCGCGGCTCGCGATCGTCAAGAAGCTCGGGACGAACTGCAAGACGGGCGTGAAGGACGCGTTCAAGGACGCCGACTCGTTCGACCTCACGGTCGACAAGATCACGATCTCCGGCGATGCCGCGACGGTCAAGGTCACGTCCGGCCGCGGATCGAACAAGAAGTCCGACACGCTTCGAGCTCAAGCGCGCCGGCACCGTCTGGAAGGTCGACTCGCTCGCGTCGTAGCCCGGCGCCCGGGTCCCGCCGGGCTCGCCTGAGCGTCAGTCTTTGATCTGCGAGCCGTACTGGCGCTCGTAGTACTCGCGGTAGTCGCCGGAGCGGATCGGCTCCCACCAGCTCGGGTTGTCGCGATACCAGGCGACGGTCTGCTCGAGGCCCTCGGCAAAGTGCGTGCGCGCCTCCCAGCCGAGCGCGCGCACCTTCTCGGAGCCCAGCGAGTAGCGGCGGTCATGGCCGGGGCGGTCTGTGACGTACTGCAGCAGATCGGGGGAGGCGCCCGTCAGCTCGATGATCCGCTGCACGACCTCGATGTTCGGGCACTCGTCGGGGCCGCCGACGTTGTAGGCCTCACCGGGGGTCCCGTGCTCGAGGACGTGGCCGATCCCGCGCCCGAAGTCCTCGACGTAGAGCCAGTTGCGCACCTGCATCCCGTCGCCGTAGACCGGCAGCCGGTCGCCGTGCAGCGCGTTGAGCACCATGAGCGGGATGAGCTTCTCGGGGTACTGGTAGGGCCCGTAGTTGTTCGAGCCGCGGCAGATGAGCGTCTCGAGGCCGAACGTGTGGAAGTAGCTCGACACGAGCAGGTCGGCGCCGGCCTTCGTCGCGCTGTACGGAGACGAAGGCGCGAGCGGCGAGCTCTCGGTGAACGAGCCGCTCTCGATCGAGCCGTAGACCTCGTCCGTCGAGACCTGCAGGTAGCGCACGCCGGCCGCGCGCGCCGCCTCGAGCAGCACCCAGGTGCCGATGGCATGGGTCTGGACGAACGCGTCGGGCTCGGCGATCGAGCGGTCCACATGCGTCTCCGCGGCGAAGTTCACGACGGCGTCGACGCCGTCCATCGCCTCGGCCACCGCCCGGGCGTTCTCGATCCCCGCATGGACGAAGACGATGTCGAGGCCCTCGAGGTTCTCGCGCCGCCCGGCGTACGTGAGCTTGTCGAGGACGACGATCTCGTCGTCGTGGTCGCGCAGGCGCAGCCGCACGAAGTTCGAGCCGATGAAGCCGGCGGCGCCACAGACGAGCAGCTTCATGCCGTCACCCGCGTCGCGAGGTACGCCGCGACGCCCTCCTGCCACGGCGGCAGGACGAGCGGCCGCGCGCGCTCGCTGCCGAGCACGCTGTACGCCGGCCGGCGCGCCGGCCGCGGGAACTGCTCGCTCGACGCGGGCCGCACGCGGCAGTCGACCCCCGCCCGGTCGAAGACCGCGAGCGCGAGCTCGTTCCACGAGCACGAGCCGGCGCCCGCGATGTGGTGGATCCCCGTCTCGTCCGGGCGCTCGGCAAGCTCGACGAGCGCGCCGGCGAGATGCCCCGTCCATGTCGGGCAGCCGACCTGGTCGGTGACGACTTCGACCTCGTCGCGCTGCGCGCCCAGTGAGAGCATCGTGTCGACGAAGTTCTTGCCGCCCGCGCCGAAGAGCCATGCCGTGCGCACGATCGCGTGCCTGGACGTCGCCTCCGCGACGGCGTGCTCGCCGCCGAGCTTCGTCTCGCCGTAGACGCCGAGCGGGCCGGTCGCGTCGGACTCGAGCCACGGATCGCGCTTGGAGCCGTCGAAGACGTAGTCCGTCGAGACGTGGACGATGGACGCGCCGGCCTTCGCCGCCGCCGCCGCGACGTTCCCCGCTCCCGTGCAGTTGACGGCCTCGGCGCGCGCCCAGTCGGCCTCCGCACCGTCGACGTCGGTGTAGGCGGCGCAGTTGACGACCGCCTCTGCTCGCGCACCCAGCACGGCGCTGCGGACAGCGGCCGCATCCGTGACGTCGAGGTCGGCGCGCGACGGTGCGTGCACCTCATGGCCGAGCCGCGCGGCCGCGTCGACGACGGCGCGCCCGAGCATCCCGCCCGCACCTGTCACGAACAATCGCATCACAGGATCCCGATCTCGGAGTTGCCCGCAACCTCGACAACGGCCGCCGCGAACAACCCGGCCCCGCCTGAGAGGAGCAGCATCACAAGATCCCGATCTCGGAGTTGCCCGCAACCTCGACAACGGCCGCCGCGAACAACCCGGCCCCGCCTGAGAGGAGCAGCATCACAAGATCCCGATCTCGGAGTTGCCCGCAACCTCGACAACGGCCGCCGCGAACAACCCGGCCCCGCCTGTGAGGAGCAGCATCACAGGATCCCGATCTCGGAGTTGTCGCCGACCATGAAGCGGTAGGCCTTCGGCTGGCGCGCGCCGCGCGAGATCGAGACGTTGCGCCCGAGCAACGAGGACTCCATCCGGCCCGCGAGGTTGGAGACCGTGCAGCCCGACAAGAGGATCGAG
Organism: uncultured Actinomycetes bacterium; assembly: GCA_963810605.1. Taxonomy (GTDB): domain Bacteria; phylum Actinomycetota; class Thermoleophilia; order Solirubrobacterales; family Solirubrobacteraceae; genus CADCVQ01. Next base: position 35,407 of record CAWEOF010000004.1, on the reverse strand, counting down.
TGCTCGACCTCGGCCTCGCAGATGACGCAGTCCTCGCCGATCGCGGTGTACGGGCCGACGTAGCAGTCGGTCAGCACGGCGCCGGCGCCGATGATCGCGGGACCGCGCACCGTCGTGCGCTCCAAGCGCGCGCCCTTCTCGATGACGACGCGCCCCTCGCACTGCGAGTCGACGAGCTCGCCGTCGATCCGCCGCTCGGTGCGGTCGAGGACGAGACGGTTGGCTTCGAGCATGTCGTCGAGGCGGCCCGTGTCCTTCCACCAGCCGCGCACGATGTGCGGCTCGACGCGCCTGCCGCTGTCGACGAGGTGCTGGATCGCGTCGGTGATCTCAAGCTCGCCGCGCGCGCTGGGCTCGATCGCGCGCGACGCGTCGTGGATCCCGGCGGTGAACATGTACACGCCGACGAGCGCGAGATCGGTCGCGGGCTCCGCCGGCTTCTCGACGAGCCGCACGACCCGCTCGCCGTCGAGCTCGGCGACCCCGTAGTTCTGCGGATCGGGCACGGGCGTCAGCAGGATGAGCGCGTCGGGCGCGCTCGCGCGGAAGGCCGCGACGAGCTCGGTGATGCCGCCCTGCAGGAGGTTGTCGCCGAGGTACATGACGAACGGCTCGCCGTCGAGGAACGGCTCCGCCGTGAGCGCGGCGTGCGCGAGCCCCGACGGCGCGTCCTGCTCGACGTACGTGATCCTCACGCCGAACCGCGACCCGTCGCCGACGGCCTCGCGGATCTCCCCGCCCGTCTCCGGCGCGATGATGATCCCGACCTCCTCGATCCCGGCCTCGGCCATCGCCTCGATGCCATAGAACAGCACGGGCTTGTTGGCGACCGGGACGAGCTGCTTGGCGCTCGTGTGGGTGATCGGGCGCAGGCGCGTGCCTTTGCCACCGGAGAGGATGAGGCCCTTCATGGGTGGTCCGTCCGGTGGATCCGCGCCCGTTGGGACGGTTGCCGGCGCCGCGCCGCAAGGACGCAGCGAAGGAGTGGGCCTCCAGGTCCATGACTGCGCGAGGACGCCGCGAGGCGGTGATCGGCGGCCGATCCAAACGGGTGGGGATCCATCGGATGGGCCACCTAGTAGATGGTCGCCGAGCCGAGCTTGCGGTGATCCCACGTCGCTCGGGAGCGCTCCGTGAACTGCAGCGCGACGCGCTTGGGCGCCTGTGCGTTCACCATCGCGCGAACCTCGTCGGTGAGCTCTGAGGCGTAGCGGCGAAAGAGCTCGAGGCCGAACGCCACCACCTCATCTGTGTCGCGGTGGATCGTCACGTCGGCCTTCAGCATGACACCGCGGAGCTCGTGGTACTCCCTGCCGGCCTCGACCTGAAGCGTCGCGCGCGGATCGCGCTCGAGGTTTCGCACCTTCTGCGACTTCGCGAACGTCCATGACCACAGCTCATCGCCACGTAAGACGAACCACAGCGGCATGAGATGCGCAAACCCGTCCTTGCCGTTGGTCGCGCAGACGAGCGTGCGCTCCTCGCCGAGGAACGCACGGACCTCGTCGGGCGTCATCTTGATCTGCTCACGGCGGCTCACGGGCGGGACTGTAGTCAGCCCCGCCCGCACCGCGAACCGCGATGCTTCAAACGACCTACTTGTCTCGGAAGATGTAGATCGTCTCGCAGCCCTTGAGCCGCTTCTTCTCGTTGAGGTTCGCGCGGACAATGTCGCGACCCGCTCCGCAGCTCACCGTCGCAGCCGGGCCAGCCGTGGCGACATTGATGAAGTCGACGCCGCTGCCGCCGAAGACCGTGTCGGCACCGAACCCTGCGTTGATGGTGTCGTTGCCCGAGCCCGCGGACAGGTAGTCCTTGCCCGAGCCGCCGACGAGGTGATCCTTGCCCGACGAGCCGTAGATCCTGTCGTTGCCGAGGCTTCCGGACATCGTGTCGCCACCGGTGCGACCCTCGATGCAGTCGTTCCCGCGGCCGCCGGCGAGCTTGTCGTTGCCGCCGAGACCGATGATCCGGTCGGCGACGTTCGTGCCGGTGATGCGATCGGCCTTGTTCGTCCCGACGATCGCGAACTTCGGCGCCCCGCTACCGCTGAGGCACGGCGTCCGTCCGTACAGCCTGCGTGCGATGTCGAGCGGCACGACCTTGCCGCCGCTCGGGCCCGAGAACGGCGGGCCGACGATGATGTCGCCGAGGCTCGAGCCCGTCGTGGACGACCGGATGATGCAGACGTTCTGGGCCGCGTCGTACTCGGCGCCCGCGGGGCACGGGTTCTTGGGATCGCCCTGAGCAGCCGGATCGCAGACGAGTCCGTCGTAGCCGACCTTGCTCTCGGCCACCACGATGTCGGCGACCGGCACGCCGGTGTTGCCCCTGAGGACCTTGACGTGCAGCGCGCGGACCGTCAGCGAGTTGCCGTCTACGAGCCGCTCGTTGATCTTGACGTCGACGAGGAAGCCGAGCGGCTGGAGCGCGCTGGTCAGCGCTCCCAGCAGCCCGTCGAGCGGAATGGCTGCCCCGAGCACGGTGAGATCGGCCACCTGGCTGGTCCCGTCGAGCTTCGGCGCGCCCCCGACGCAGGTCCCGGTCGCGCTCGACGTCGCCGCCTTCACGCCCAGCAGCGACGGGGAGCCGGCGGGGATCTGCACCTGCAGGTTCTCCACCTTCGCAGTCGACGTGGGCTTCTGGTTGATCGCCTTGCCGAGCTCCGGAACGATCTCCGTCTTGGCCTGCGCCGTGCTCGCGCCGATGACGTCCTGCGGGATCGCGAGCTGCGTCGCCGTGTTGCCCGCGCCGGTCTCGGCGTTCGCGCACTGCGCATGATCGGGGTTGGCGCCGTTGGCGGTGTTGATGTTGCCGTTGGCGACGATCGGCTCGACGCGGTTCTGCCCGCTGACCGATGCGTACGTCGGGCTTGCACGGCACTTCCATACCGGTGCCGCCGTGAGCGCCTGCGCGCTGGGCACGATGCAGAGCGCGCCGGTCATCGCGGCAAGCGCCACGAGAAGTTTGCGAGTCATGCTGGTCTCTCCCATGCTGTTGTGGATGGACGCCAGCAGTTCGGCGCCGCCCTCTATAAACGTTCTATTCGCCGCCGTTACCGCATTGTCATTTCCCGCCCGCAGGCGGGAAATGAGAACGCGGCAGGCGATCGGTGAAACGTCGGAGTCCGTGGCGGGACACTAGCCAGCCGGCCCGCGCCCGCCCGCGCATGTCCGAGCCCTGCTACCTGTCTCTGAAGATGTAGACCGTCTCGCAGTTGCGGATCCTCTTCGTCTCGTTGCGGTTCAGGCGGATCTTGTCGCGACCCGGCCCGCAGTCGGCGCTCGCGGGGCCGCCGGCCGTCGCGATGTTGATGAAGTCGACGCCCTCGCCGCCGACAACGCGGTCCCCGCCGAACGACGCGCTCAGGGTGTCGTTGCCGCTGCCGCCGGACAGGTAGTCCTTGCCCGGGCCGCCGTTGAGGTGGTCCTTGCCCGACGAACCGTACTCGCGGTCGTTGCCGAGCCCGCCGGAGATCGTGTCGCCGCCGGTGCGACCCTCGATGCAGTCGTTCCCGCGGCCGCCGTCGAGCTTGTCGTTGCCGCCGAGGCCGATGATCCGGTCGGCGATGTTCGTGCCGGTGATGCGATCGGCCTTGTTCGTCCCGACGATCGCGAACTTCGGCGTGCCGTTGCCCGCCAGGCACGGGGTCCGCCCGTACAGCCTGCGCGCGACATCGACCGGCACGACAGTGCCGCCGCTCGGCGACTGGTTGGGTCGTCCGATGATGATGTCGCCGAGGCTCGATCCGCCGGTCCCGGCGGGGATGACGCAGACGTTGCCGCGAGCGATCGAGCCCGTGGGGCAGACGTCACCGTCGCCGCTGCCGCCTGTGCCGCCGGGGCCGCCCGGCTGCTTGGCGGGATCGCAGACGTCGCCGTTGGTCGCGACCTTGGCCTCGCCGACGACGGCATCGACGAGCGACGTCGCGCCGCGGATGACCTTGAGGTGGATCGCCCTGACCGTGAGCCCGGTCGGGCTCGTGACGCGCTCGTCGACGTTGACCTCGACGATCGCGCCGAGGATCGGGTTGAGCAGGTTCGTGAGCTGGGTCGCGAGCTGGTCGAGCGCGATCGGCTGGCCGCCGAGGGTGACGTCGGCGACGCGGCTGTCACCGGTGAACGTCGGGACGATGCTCCCCGCGGTGCACGTCGCCGTAGCGGTCGAGTTCGCCGCTCCGACGCCGATCGCGGGCAGGCCGACCTGGCCCAGCAGCGTGAGATCCTCGACGCGACCCTCGGCCGCGACGGACTGATCGATGGACGATGCGAGGTCCGGGTCGATCGCCGTCTTCGCCTTGCCCGTCACGGCGCCGATGACGTTCGGCCCGATCCCGAGCTGCGTCGCTGTGTTGCCCGCGCCGGTCTCGCTGTCGGCGCAGAGCGTGAGATCGGGGTTGGCACCGTTCGCCGTGTTGATGTTGCCGTTCGCGACGATCGGCTCCACGCGGTTCTGTCCGCTGACGGATGCGTACACGGCGCTCGCTCGACATTGCCACACAGGCGGGCTCGTCGCAGCCTGCGCGGTCGGGACGACCGCGAGCGCTCCCCCCACGATCGCGAGGACGACGAGAGATTTGCGGGTCATGGCTGTTTCCCCCTGCATTCGTGGACGCCTGCCCCCCGGCGCCGTCCTCTTGAAGGCGTTGTGATCGCCCCTATCACCGAGGTCGTCCTCGGACCGCCAACGTACGCTCCGCTGAATCTACCCGGCGCCGTTCCTGACGCAAAAATACCTGGTTGCGGTTCGTACTTAAACCCCACCTGGCCGGACCATGATAGGCGGCCTGCTCCACTACATCGGACCGCAATCAGGTGAGTTGCATGAACGCGGGTGCGTTGGGTCAGCGCAACGCCGGCGAGCGCAAACGCGTCACGGCTGCGAGAACGGCGTCGCGCGCGTCCGGCGGATCGAGCACGGCGGCATCTCCGGCTTCGGCCAGGACGTCGCGCACGAGGAAGTCCGTGCCCTTGAACGTCAGCTCGACGACGATCGACCCGTCCGCGAGCTCCTGGTGGACGCGGCGCTCCTCGCGAGCCCAGCGCGCGCGCTCCGGCGAGACCCACACATGCGCGACCCGCGAGGCCTCGACCTCGCCCGTGCGCAGCCAGCTCCCGTCGACGTCCGCGGCGGGATCGACCTCGGGACGGGGCTCGAACGTCGTCTCGGCGACCTCGGCGTGACGGATGCGGTCCAGGCGAAAGTGGCGCACGTCCCCGCGATCGGGGTCGTAGCAGGCGACGTACCAGCCCTCGCGGCCGTTGACCAGCGCGTACGGCTCGACGACGCGCGCCGAGAACTCGTCCTCGTTGGGCTTGTAGTAGTCCAGGCGCAGCAACCTGCGCTCCATGATCGCCTTCGACGCGACGCGCGCGACGCGCGAATCGTCGCCGCCGACGCTCGCGACGTGCAGCCCCTGATCCATCGGATCCGCACCCAGCGCCTCGACGATCTTCTCGCGCGTCGATGCCAGCGAGCCCTCCGGGAGATGCTCGCCGATGAGGTCGATCGCGGCGATGAGCGCCTTCGCCTCGACCGGCAGCAGGCGGGCGGGACGCGCGAAGTTGTCGGAGTATGGCTCGGGATCCACCTCGATCTCGCCCTCGTCGTCGATCTCCGCGTACAGCACGTACGAGCCGCCGCCGAAGTTCACGACGTTGAGGACGTTGATGTCCTCGCGCAGCTCGGCGTCGGAGATCTGCATCTGCTCGCAGACCGCGGCGGACTGCAGGCGCTCGCCTGCGCGACCGGCCTGGATGAGGATCGACGCGAGCGTCACGAGCCGGGCGATGCGCTCCGGCCGGATCGCGGCCTCGGCGCGGCGCGTGGGAGCGCCGGCCGCCGCAGCCGCGGGATCGGGCGCCGCGAGCGCGACCGGAGCCGCGAGCTCGAAGGCGGTCCGAGCGCCGTCGGGCCCGTCGCGATGGCGCTCGTGCAGGCGCTCGACGCGGTCGGCGACCTCGCGCTCGAGCTCCAGCGGACCGAGCACACGGGCGTGCTCGCCGAGTCGCAGGACCCACGCCGCGAGCTGGCGGCGATCCGCGTAGCGCGTCTCGAAGACGATGTCTCCGGCATGCTCGGCCGTTGCGGGACGGATCTCGCCGAAGCGGCCGAAGTGGCGCTCGATCTGCCACGCGATCCGCTCCGAGATCTGGATCTCGGCCGTCTCGTCGGAGTCGCCGAACTGCCAGACGGCGCGATTGGCGTAGGCCCGCGGATCGAAGCCCGCCGGCCGGCCCTTGAAGTCGTGCTCGGACTTCGTCGCGTACGCGACCTTGCCCTGGATGCGAGAGAGCCGGAACACCCGCAGCGCGTCGCGCTCGTGCGAGTGGCCCAGGAGGTAGAACTGGCCGCCCTGATAGAGCAGGTGATACGGGTCGACCTTGCGCGTGCCGGTCGCGTCGCGCGCCATCGTGTAGTAGTCGAACGTGATCGTCTTGTTGCGGAAGATCGCCGTCTCGATCTTCGCCAGGCGCTGTGAGAGGTCGTGTCCGCCGGCGGATGCCGTGATCCCGAGCGCGACTCCGCGCTGCTCCGGCGCGCGCAGCGGGTTGGCGCGCCCCCACGAGATCTGCTGCAGCGCGAGGCGCAGCGGCTCCGCATAGGCGAACTCGCCGTCCAGCAACGACAGCGCCGTCTGCAGCGCCGCCAGCTCGGCATCCGTGAAAGCGATCGCCGGGAGGTGGAAGTTCTCGGGCCGCAGCGAGTAGTTCTCCTGCTCGGCGATGCCGTCGACGGGACGCTCGACGGTCAGGGCGATGCCGAGCGAGTCGAGCTCGGAGCGGTCCGCGTAGAAGCGCCGCGCAAACGCGTCCTCGTTCATCGCGCTGTAGCCCTCGACGTCGCGCCGGATCTCCAGCGCGGTCACCGGCCGGCGCTCCGCCATGAGGTACGAGATCAGGGAGAGCTGGCGGATGAGCTTCTCCGTGTCCTTGGCCATGGCAGACACGATAGGGCGCGTCGGCGGCCTCGCCGCCGGCCCGCTTCGCTCTTTGCGGGTTTTGACGTGCTCGGTGCGGGCTAGGCCGCCCGGCGCTCCGCGTCCGCGGCGGCGTTGGCGCCGGCGAAGTACGCGCCCGAGCCGATCGCGCGATCGAAGCCCGACCACCGCTCACCGGACGGCAGCTCCTTCTCGAGCCGGTCAAACGAGCCAAGCCGGCCGCCGAGGTTGTCGCAGAAGTGCACGAGCGTCGCCTCGCGCGTGCATGGGACGACGGGGCTGCCGTGCTCGAGGCTGCCGTGGTGGCTGAGGATGATGTGCAGCACGGCCTCGGCCGTGGCGGGATCGAAGCCGTCGAGCTCGTCGATGAGCCGCCGCACGCGGAAGTAGCCGAGCGGGATCTCGCCGTGCAGCTTGCCGGCGTCGGTCAGCTCGATCGTCGAGTCGGTCGTGAACGCGTAGGCGTCGAGCTTGCCGACGTCGTGCAGGAGCGCCCCTGTGACGGCGACGTCGCGGTCGATGCCGGGGAACGTGGCGCTCGTCGCGCTCACCGCTTGTGCGACCGACAGGGAGTGCTCGAGCAGGCCGTGACGGTAGGCCTGGTGAAAGCGCTTCGCCGCGGGCGCGGTGCGATAGCGCGCCCAGGTCGGCGCGTCGGGGCCGAGGACCGCATCGAGCAGCCGGCGCAGGTCGCGATCCTGAACGGTCCCGACGAGCTCGCGCAGGTCGGCCTCCATGAGCGCCGCCGAGCGCGGCGGGCATTGGGGCATGGGCGCCTCGTCGACCGAACCGGCCTGTTGCAGGTCTTTTGCGAGCATGGGCACACGGTGGCAAGCGGCGCGGACGGACCGCTGTAAGTTGTCCTCGATGGCACGCAGCGCGCTCATCACCGGGGGGACGGGCGGCCTTGGCGCAGCCGTGACGCGCGCCTTCCTCGACGGCGGCTGGCGCGTGGTCGTGCCGCTCTACAAGGCGGCCGAGCGCGAGCGCGTCCCGGCACACGACAGGCTCGTGCTCGAGCAGGCGGACCTCTTCGATCCGGACTCGGCGGCCGCCGTGACCGCGCTCGCCGCCGGCGACGACGACGCGCCGCTGGGTGCCGTCGTCAACCTCGTCGGGGGCTTCGCGATGGGTGGCCGCGTCCACGAGACGCCCGTCGAGGACTTCGAGGCGCAGCTGCGGCTGAACCTGCGCCCCACCTACCTCGTCTGCGCCGCCGCTATCGCGCATCTGCAAGCCGCCGGCGGCGGGGCGATCGTCTGCGTCGCGTCGCGCGCGGCTGTCAAGCCGTTCTCCGGTGCGGCGGGCTACATCGTCGCCAAGGCCGCGGTGCTGTCGTTCGTCGACGTGCTCGCGACCGAGTACCGCGACGACGAGATCCGCGCCAACGCCATCCTGCCGAGCGTCATCGACACGCCGGCCAACCGCAGCTCGATGCCCGACGCGGACTTCGACCGCTGGGTCACGCCCGAGCAGATCGCGTCCGCGGTGCGCTTGTTGTGCGAGGACGGATCCGGCGTCGTCAGCGGCGCGCACATCCCGGTCTACGGTCGAGCGTGACGGCGCGCGGCCGGGCGGCGCGCCGTCCCGGCTGCCACTGGGGTAACCGCGCCGCCGCGCGGGGTACAGTCACAGCAGTGCTTCCCACACGCCGCATCCTGCTGACCGCCACCGTCGGCGCGATCGTCCTGGTGGCGACGCCAGCCGGCGCCTCGCCTGCGCTGCCGTCCGAGCCGATCGCCGCCGGCGTCACGGCGGCGGGCGTCGACCTGTCGGGTCTCACCGTCGACCAGGCCACGCAGCGCCTCGAGGGCCTGAGCGACCGCCTCGAGCGTGGCAGCGTCCTCGTCGAGGTGGCCGACGTGCAGTTCAAGCTCAAGGCCAGCACGGCGGACGTCGTGTTCGACCCGGTCACGACGGCCAAGCGCGCGCTCTACGCCGGCCGCGCCGCGCAGGGCAGGCCGGTCGAGGTCCCGCTCGCCGTGACGCACTCGCAGAAGGCCGTGCAGAGCTTCGCGGCTCGCGTCAACAGCAAGATCCGCCGCCAGCCACGCGATTCGCGCGCGATCATCACGCTGAGGCGCGTACGGATCACGCACTCGAAGACCGGCCGCAACATCAACGCCGCGGCCCTCGCCACCCGCATCGGCAAGGCGCTCGACGACCCGCGCATCGAGCGCGTGTTCAAGCTCAAGGTGCGCAAGGTCAAGCCGAAGGTCAACGCCGCCGCCGCGCGCAAGACGGTGTCCACGGTCATCACGATCAAGCAGTCGACGTTCACGCTGCGTCTCTTCAAGCACCAGAAGGTCGTCAAGACCTACAAGGTCGCCGTCGGCCAGTCCGGCTACCCCACGCCCAACGGCCGCTTTGCGATCCAGAGCAAGCAGATCAACCCGGTTTGGTCGGTCCCGAACAGTCCGTGGGCCGGCGAGCTCGCCGGGTCGACGGTCAGCGGCGGCAGCGCCGCCAACCCGCTGAAGGCGCGCTGGATGGGCGTCGCGGGCAGCATCGGCATCCACGGTACGGGCCAGGGCTACTCGATCGGCACGCGGGCGTCGCACGGCTGCATTCGGATGCACGTCTCCGACGTCAAGCTGCTGTATCGCCGCGTGCCGCTGGGCACGCCGGTCCTCATCGGCCGCTGAGCGGCACCTCGGCCCGCCGGGCCGACGCCGCGGCCGCCGCGCTCATGCTCGCCACCACCAGCATCGACGCTCGACATACCGTCCTGGTCTGGCGCGGCGGCGTGCTGCGACCGGCGGACGAGGCGCCCGCGGGCGCGCTGCTGTGCACCGACTCCTGGCTCGTCGACGCGGGCCGCGTGCGCGGCTACGACCGCCATTGGGCGCGCTTCGCCGGCTCGTGTGAGGCCCTTCGCATCGACGCGGCGCGGGTCGCGGCCTTCCGCGACGCGGCGACGGCGGCGCTGCCGCGCGAGGGCCGCTGGTTTCCGCGCGTCGATCTCGTGGGGAGCGCCGCCGGGTGTGCCTCGGCGCAGCTGTTGCTGCGCCTGCGGCCCGCGCAGCCGCCGTCGCTGTCGGCGCGTGTGCGCATCGGAGAACCCGGCGACGCGCGCTGCTTCCCGCGGCGCAAGGGCCCTGACCTGCCGCTGCTGTTCGGCCTGCGCGCGGACGCGGTCGCGGCCGGCGCCGACGAGCACGTCCTGCGCGACGCTTCGGGACGCTTGCTCGAGGGCGCGCTGAACAGCCTGCTGTGGTGGGACGACGGCGCGCTGTGCACGACGCCCGCCGAACGCACGCTTCCGAGCGTCACGCGCGCGTTGCTGCTCGAGATCGCGCGCGAGCGGGGGGTCGAAGTGCTGCGCCGCTCGCCGCTGCCCGCCGAGCTCGCCGGCTGCGAGGCGTGGCTCGCGAACGCCGCCAACGGCATCTGCGCCGTCAGCGCGTGGGAGCCCGACGGCCCCGAGGCGGGGCCGGACGCGCGCGCGGCGGACTGGCGCGCCGCGCTCGCCGCGACCGCCCGGCACCTCGATTCCTGAGGCGCGCGGTTGCTCAGCCGCCAGGCTGCTTGCGGACCGCGTCGCGCAAGTCCTGGAGCTCCTTGACGAGCTCCTCCTGGCGGCGCAGGATGTCGTCGATCTGGCGCCCGACGCTCGTGCCGGGGGTCGTGGTCGTGCCCGGCGTCGTCGTCGTGCGCGGTGTCGTCGTGGTGCCGGGGGTCGTCGTCGTCGTGTCGTCCGGTGCGGTCGCGCCCGGCGCCACCGCCTCGTCCGGCACGATCCCGGTCTTCATGTAGCTCAGCGTCTTCTGCTCGGCCTGTGGATCGCGGTCGTTGTCGAAGATCGCGACGAGCTTGTTCGTCTCAGCGTCGACGATGACCGTCTTGGAGACGGCGTTCGCGCTGTTGGGGATGATCGACGTGAGGTAGACGAGGTGCCCGTCGACGAACACCGGCCGCGGCTCGACGACACGGAAGTTGCCCGAGCCGGGCGTCGCGTCGCCGAAGTCGACTCCGGGGATCGACACCGCCTTGACGGCCTGGATCGCGCGCCGGTTGCCGCTCAGCGAGGTGCGCTGGGGCACGGTCCAGATCCGGGTGCGGCCGGTCGTCGCGTCGGTCAGGAAGATCGCGCTCGCTGCGAACGCCCGCCCGTAGGGCTCGGCGACGCTGACCCACTGCGTCCCGAGGCCCGCTTCGCCGAAGTCGACGAGGTACGGCTGGCGGTTGACCTCCGTGTCGGTGATCCGCGTCTGGTCCTCGTGGACGAACCATGCGTTCCACAGCCCGCGCTTGAACTGGTAGGCCTCCTGGACGCGGCGCGCCTGCGTGTCGGGGAAGACGCGGCCCGTGCTGGCCAGCTCCGGGCGCCGCGCGGCCTCCTCGGGCGACAGATCCTCGATCTTGCCGTCCGGTGCGACCACGAAGACGCCGCCGAACACCGGGCGGCGGATCAAGAAGCCCCGGTACTTGAGGTAGGGCACGAGGAGCCGCGCCCCGTCCGGCGTCTCGATCCCGATCGGCTCCTCGAGCGAGATGAGGAAGCGCCGCTTGAGCAGCTGCCAGCGCAGGTTGTCGGTGACCTGCAGGCCGGGCGCGTACTTCAGCTCGGCGTCGATCGGCTTCAGCGAGCGGGCGGTCTGCTCGGCGTCGAGCTCCACGAGGCCCTGGCTCTTTCTGTTGAAGACGCGAAAGACGCCCTGCGGCGTGCGCAGGGCCGTCCACGCCAGGCCGTCGGGGGTGTTGACGATGCGGAAGTTCGTGAGGGTCTCGGTCGGCGAGTTGAAGGCGCTGGAGGCGTTCTGCTCGGCGACCTCGCGCGGGACGAGCCGGACCTTCCCGCCGGCCGGCAAGCCGGGGATCGCCTCGTAGGTCGTGTGCTTGACGATCGCGCGCTGGACGAGCGGCCCGCTCAGCGACGCGGCGAAGATGAACACGACGAAGGCGGCGATCGGGAAGCCGATGAGCCAGGGCGGCGGGCTCACGCCCGTGCGCAGGTCGTCGAGCGTCGCCCAGCTGCGCTGCGAGCGGCGCAGCAGGATCGCGCCCAGACCGAGGAGCGCGAGCGGCCCGAGCCAGACGAACGGCGCGGTCCAGAAGAACAGCGCGAAGCCGTGGAACACCGGCCGCCCCAGCCACAGCACGACGAGCACGATCACGGCGATGGCAACCACGGCCGGGTTGATGTTCTTCAGGCGTCGCATGCCGTGTGACTCTACGTCTTCGGCGGTGCGCGGTGACTCAACACCGCGGGAAGGCGAGCGGCGGGACGGGCGGCAGCTTGTGCGCTTGCCCCGGCTTGAGCGCGCGTTCGACCACCTGCTCTTCGCCCGCGGCACACCGCTGATCGGCGGCGGCAAGGCAGCGCGCGCGTTCGTCGACCCGCTGGACGCGCGATGACCGCCGTCAGGTGACGCGACGCCGCATGGCCGCCGCGACCGCGACGTTGGCATACGGCCCAGGCGTCTCGAGCCCGGCGATCACCCGCGCGCGCTCATCCGCGGGCTTGTCCTGCGAGAGCTTCGCCTCGGCGTGCCAGGACTGCGCGCGCAGCCGGAACGCGACGACGCGATCGGCCATCTCGCGTTTCGCTTCGCCCATCCGATCCAGCGACCACGGGCGCTTCATGACGGACTCGAAGCGCTCGACCGGCCTTCGTCCACCAGGCACGGCATGTGCGTCGCGCGCAGGCCCGCCGTGATGATCGTGACGAACGGATGGGCCGCGCGGGCGCGCGTGCGTCCTGCAGGTTCTGGACTGCGAAGCCGTCCTGAACGTGCGCGACGCACGCGTACCCGCGTCCGCGAGCCTGGAGTCACGGGCGAGCGGATGCGAGGGGTTCCCGCCGAGCCGCGAGTGCATGCCAGGCGCCATGACCTCATCCACCGACTCACCGAGAGGGTCGGTGGACGTGACGCTCCGCGTTTGTCACGCTGCGTAGGCCGGCGACGGGCGACTACCTGTTGCCGTCCGTCGTTGCGTCGTCGCCGCCGGCCAGGCGCTCGGCCTCGGCGCGTCCGGGATGGTCGAGTGGGAGGTCGTGCGGCGATATCTCATCGTGCGCCTCGGGCGTGTCTCCGAGTGGGGTCTGGGGATCGGGGGTCATCGGACCCAGCGGCTCGTCGGCATCGCCGTCATGAGGTGGCGAGTCCTTCGGTCCCGGCGGCTGCATGGCCATGCGTCTCCTCTCGTGTTTGCGAGCTCGTCGGCGCCTGGTTACCCAGCCTCCGGCCAGCGCCCACGCGAGCGCAGCCACAAGAACCGCGCCGGCGTGCTCGAGGCCTCGGGCGCGAGCTCGCCGATGCTTGAGGCGTCGGTGCTCGTCGTGGTTCTGCGCTCGGGCGAGTTACTCCGTCGGGACGTTGCTGTCGCCTGAGCCGATCGCTTGGCTCGTCCGGGTGAGCGTGACGAAGAGCAGGCCGCCGATCATGTTGCCGCCGTCGGCGATGACGAAGTCCAGCGCGATGTCGCCCGCGCCTAAATCGGCCAGCCGGGACGCCGACTTCCTGCTGCAGACGCTCGGCGGCGTGTGCGAGCGCTTCGCAGACGAGCTTCGCAGCGCGCGTCACCGTCCGTCGGCTGCTTGGTCGGCAAGCGGCTCTACGCACGCTCGCCGAAGCGGTTCGCCGCCACGTCGCGCGCGGCTGGAAGCAGTACGCGGCCCCGCGGCCGCCGGCCGGCCGGAATAAGGCTGGGGTCAGGCAGCGGCCGGCCTCGAGGGCGCGGGCTCGCCCCCCCCCGGCCTCCTACATCGCATGGCACGGCACACGGGAGACGTCGCGCGACTCCGCGGCCCGGCTTGGCGACCGGCGAGACACTGGTCCGCGGCGGCCGACGCTGCGCCGAGCCGTCGGGGGCGCGGCATGCCGGACTGCGCCAGCCGGTGCGAACACGACTCGGGTAGCGCTGCCGGGAGGCACGGGCAGGGCGGATCGGATCGGGCGCACGGGCGGACCGTGCCCGGACCCCCGCGGCGAGCGCGGAGGTCGGGCGCGGCGATCGTGCTTAGGACCGCGGGCTGTCCTCGCTCGGGGCGGCGTGCACCGGCGTGCCGCCGCTCTTGGGATCGGCGTTCTCGTCGGTGTCGCCCGAGTCCGTCGGATTGACACCCACGCCCTGGTCGCTCACCGCGGCGCCGTCGGGCGCGTGCGGCGTGTCGGCGTCCATCCGCTTGACGTCGTCGTCGGACGCCGCCGGCGTGTCGTTGTCCTCGTGGATCTTCTCGGCCATGTCACAACCTCCGTTCGGGTGCAAGGCGGTGTACCCGGTCCCGATCCGACTCATGACGCCGATGTTGGGCTCCTCGCTATTCCGTGTGGGTGACGATGTCGAGCTTGCCGACGGTGAGGTAGATCATCGCGATGTAGTTGCGCGTCGAGTGGTAGCCGCGCGCGCGGCGCTTGGCCGCCTGCACAAGCGAGTTGAGGCCTTCCACAGCTTCAACCGCGGGCCGTACGGTGTCACCAAGTTCGATCACCTGTCCGACTGGGAGGGCGCGACGGTCGCCGCGCTGCCGGCTCACGGCGGGTTTGACTTCGTGGCGGTGTCCGCGCACGAAGCGGCCTGGAACTACGACCCCTGCAGAGCCGGCGACATCGACCCGACCGGCGAACACCACGAGTCGCGGGAGCCGAGCGATCTCGCGCCGGACTTGCAGCGATGCATCTGGTTGAGCGACCTTGCTGGTGATAGCGGCGACGACGTGCACGTCGGCGCCCGGCGTCAGGGCGAGTGCTCGGAAGGTGTGGTTCAGCAGGACGGCGCTCGCGGACGTGTCAATCCCGCGTCGCGAATGCAGCACCGCTCGTGCATCCGGAGGGCGCGTCGAAATGCACTCGCTGTTGCGCCGCAATGAGTACTACGCGGAGCGCGGACAGCAGCCTTTCGAGAATGACGAGCAGCAACTGCTGGCCTTCGGTCGACGCTACGAGCAGATCGCCGCGCCCTTCCAATGGAGTTCTTTCTGCGTCTTTCTGTGAGCAGGCGCGGCGCGCCGGTGTGGAACTGCCCGAAATCCAGCGTCCGCGGGGCTTTCGGCGATGGGCGATCCAGGACTCGAACCTGGGACCTCTTCCTTATCAGAGAAGCGCTCTAACCGACTGAGCTAATCGCCCGTGGCGCGCGGTTGCGCGGCTCGCCAGTCTAGCGGGCGGCCGCCTAGCTAGGCGACGGCACGCGGTCGGCGCAGGCGGCGCGCGAGCTCCAGCGCGTCCGCGGGATCGTCGAAGCTGATCTCCGCGCGGTAGCCGTCGGCGCTCGGCGTAACCGTGACCTCGACGCCCAGCGCACCGCCGAGCGCGTCGGCGATCTCCGTCGCCGCAGCCGCCTGGTCGGGGTGCACCCCCGCGCGCTTGGCGGCGCGGCGCGTGGAAGCGGGCGCGTCGGGCGCGTTGGCCTCGCGGGCCTTGACCTCGAGCACCCGCACCGACCAGCCGTCGGCGACCGCCGACCGAGCCAGGCGGCGGCGATCGGCGTGGTCGGTCGCCAGCAGGAGCGCGCGGCCGTGGCCCTCGGACAGCTCGCCGCGCTCGACGAGCGCGAGCGCCTCGTCCGGGAGGTCGAGGAGGCGGATGAGGTTCGAGACCGCGACGCGGCTGCGCCCGACGCGCAGACCGACGGTCTCCCGCGTAAGCCCGAGCTCCTCGACGAGCGCGGCGCAGGCACGCGCCTCCTCGACGGGGTTGAGGTCCTCGCGCGCCATGTTCTCGATGAGCGCCGCCTCGAGCGCCTCGGCGTCGTCGCGCGCGCGGACGAGGGCCGGGATCGTGTCGAGATCGGCAAGCTGCGCGGCACGCCAGCGGCGCTCGCCCGCGACGAGCTCGTACGTCCCGCCCGCGACCGGTCGTACGAGCACCGGTTGCAGGACCCCGCGCTCGCGCAGCGAGCCGGCGAGCGCTTCGAGGGCCGCATCGTCGAAGACGCGGCGCGGCTGCCTGGGGTTCGGAGCGATGAGCTCGACGGGGATCATTCGCAGGTCCTCGAGCTCTGGCCCGCGTCCGCCAGAGACCGCGAGGATCGCCGCGAGCCCGCGGCCCATGCCGCGCTGCGGGGGGCTCACGACGTCGCCCCCGCCCGCACGACTTCCTTGGCGAGCTCGAAGTACGCGTCCGATCCGGCACAGTGCGGGTCGTGGTGCGTCACCGGCCGGCCGTAGGACGGGGCCTCGCCGACCCGCACGTTGCGCGGGATGACCGTGTCGAACACGAGCGACGGGAAGTGGTCGCGAACCTCGCGCTCGACGTCACGCGCGAGGCGCGTGCGCCCGTCGTGCATCGTGAGCAGCATGCCCGCGATCGTCAGGCGCGGGTTCAGCTCGCGCTGGATGAGCGCCAGCGTGTCGAGCAGGCCCGCCAGTCCCTCCAGCGCGAAGTACTCGGTCTGGACCGGGACGATGACGCGGTCGGCGGCCACGAGCGCGTTGACCGTGAGCGGCCCGAGCGACGGCGGACAGTCCAGCAGGACGTAGTCGAAGCGCTCGCGCACGTCGCCGAGCGCATCGCGCAGGCGCATCTCCGAGCCGGGCTCGCGCGGCAGCTCAACGTTCGCGCCGGCGAGATCGGGGTGCGACGGGACGATCTTGAGCAGGTCGATCGCCGTGTCGCGCTCCGCGCCGGCGAGCTCGGCGCGACCGGCGAGGACGTCGTAGACGTTCGGCTCGCAGTCCTTCGGCAGGCCGAGACCCAGCGTGGCGTTCGCCTGCGGGTCGATGTCGATCAGCAGCGTGGCGAAGCCGGCCTCGGCGATGCAGGCGGCGACGTTGACCGCTGTCGTCGTCTTGCCCACGCCGCCCTTCTGGTTCGCGATCGCGTAGACGGTGCCCATCTGCGTCAACGGTACCGGGGCCGACGGTCGTCGCAGGTGATCGGTTCGCCACCGAACCCGAGGCTCCTGCTCAGATCGAGGCGCGAACCGGCCGTTTGCTGGCCATTCCCGGCCGGCGGGGGTAGCGGTTCGGCGTCAAACCAACCTTCAGGTACAGGTGGAGGTGCAGATGTTCGGCCCCGTTGTATGGGCGCACCGAGCGTACCTCCGCGGCGCGCAGGCCCGTCGCGGCAGCGGCGGCCTCGCCGTCGCGCTCCTGCGCCTCGTCTCGCCGCCCCTTCCACGCGACGAGTGCGCCGCCGGCCTGCAGCAGCGGCGCGGCGTACTCGACGAGGACGTTGAGCGGCGCGACCGCTCGCGCGGTCACGAGGTCGCAGCGACCCATACCGGCCTGCCACTGCTCGGCGCGAGCGGCGACGACCGAGACTTGGTCGAGCCCCATCGCCTCGGCGGCCCGCACGAGGAACTCGCACTTCTTCGCCCTGGACTCGACGAGCGCGACGTGCGCGACGGGCAGCGCGGCGGCGAGGACAAGCCCCGGGAACCCGGCGCCCGAGCCGATGTCGGCAATGCGGCACGCCGAGCGGACCGCGTCGATCTCGAGCGCCACGAGCGCGTCGGCGACGTGCGCGTCGACCGCCCGGCCCGGCTCGGTGATCGTCGTCGGTGCGGCGCCATCGGACTCGAGCAGGTCCAGCAGGACGTGGAGCGCCGGCACCGCGCTGTCTGGCAGCCCGAACCGATCCGCCAGCGCCGCCAGCCGGCGGTGCGTGCGAGCCGTCATGACGCCTCGCGCGCCTGAACGCGAGCGATATATGGCGCGTAGCGCTCGCGCATCTCCCGCAAGCGGCTGGCAGCGTGGCTGTCGAGCTCCGGCACGATCAGCGCTTCGAGCACGGGCAGCACGTCTTCTACGAGCCCCGGCCCGCGCGCAACCCACTGGAAGTACGAGCGCTCGCCGTGGTGATAGGGCCCGTAGAGCCGCGAGCGCGGAAACCGCGCGACGAGCCAGCGCATGAGGGACTCGTGGCGGATGTGCTTGCGCAAGATGACGTGGGGCTGCTTGCCGTCGCCACCGAACGACCCCTCGCTCATCAGGACGCCGGCGACAAGCCCGCGCTCGGTGTCGGTCAGCATCCGTGAATTGTTACACCGGGGAGAAAAACGTGAAACGCGCGGCTACGACTTCAGCGGTGCGACGACGAGATGGCGATCCGGCTCGTCGCCTTCGGAGTACGTCTGTACCTCGCCGTGATCGCGTAGGTACTCGTGGACGAGGCGCCGCTCGCTGGCGGTCATCGCATCGAGCGCGACCGGGCGGTCGTAGCGCAGCGCATCGGCGGCCGCGTGGTCGGCTTGGCGCTCCAGCATCGCCTCCCGCCGGTCGCGGTAGCCCTCCGCGTCGATGACGATCCTCCGTCCGTCGCCGCCACGGGCGCCGGCCATGCGTTGGGCGAGATGCTGGATGGCGTCGATCGTCTGGCCGTGGCGGCCGATGAACAGCCCCAGGTCGTCGCCGTGGAGCGTCCCCACGACGTTCTCGTCGTCCTCGGTCACCTCGACGGTGGCCTCAAGGCCCAGCGCGCGGACCACCTCATCGAGCAGGTCCTCCACCGCCTCGGCCTGGTCGATGTCGTCGTCGTCTGCCATCAGCGCCGCCTTCCCGATCGCTTCTTCTTCTTGCGCGGCGGCGGAGGCGGCGGGCCGCTGCGGGCCGGCTTGGCCGCGGGCTCCGCCGTGGACGTGGACTTTGCCGCCCGCGCGGCGCGACCGCCTGACTTGGCGCCGGCGCCGGCGCCGGCGCGCGCACCCGCGGGGGAGGCGGCCCGCGCCTTGCCCTTCGCCGCCGCCGGTTTCGACGAGGACCCGCCGCCACCCGTGGCCTTCTCCGCATCGGAGCCGTTCTTCTCGGCCGCCGCGCCCGTGACCGCCGCCAAGCGCGCCATGAAGCCGCCGCCGCCCGCGGTGGCACTCGTACTCGCGGCGGGGATGCCCTTCAACGTTGTGCCATCTTCCTTCGGCCCGCTTATCGGCCCCATGCGCTTGCGCAACACCCAGCCCTGGCCCACCGTCCAGAGGTTCGTCGTGATCCAGTACACGATGAGGCCGGCCGGGAAGTTGATGATGAAGAAGACGAAGACGAACGGCAGCCCGTACATGATCATCTTCTGGTTGCGGTCGGCCGTCGACGGTGTCAGCAGGCTCGACAGCAGCTGCGAGCAGATGTACATGACGATGAGCACCGCGAGGACCCAGCCCGTCGCCTTCGCCGTGAGATCCGGGATGAAGAGGAACTCCTCGGCACCGCTGGCCGCGCCGACGACGTCGCCGCACACCTTCGCGGTCTGACCGCAGATGTCGCGTCGCATGTCGCTCTGCAGCAGGTAGAACAGGCCGATGAAGAACGGCATCTGCGCGACAAGCGGCAGGCAGGACGCGAACGGGTTGATCTTGTTGTCCGCGTAGAACTTCATGACTTCCTGCTGCTGGCGCTGCTTGTCGCCCTTGTGCTTGTTCTGGAGCTCCTTGAGCTGAGGCGCCACGCGCACCATCGACTGCATCGACTTGAACTGCTTGATCGTCAGCGGCGCGAGGAGCGCGCGCACGACGACCGTCAGCAAGACGATCGACGTTCCCCAGCCGACGCCGATGGAGTCGTGGAAGAACAGCAGCACCGGGTGCAGGAGATCGACGATCCACTGGACCGGCGCGATGAGCGCGAGCACGAAGGCTGTGGTTGCGGAAGAGATCATGGGGATGGGGGCGACGCGCGCCGGGGCTCGAACAAGCGCTGGGCGTCGACGGGGTCGTAGCCGCCGTGATTAAACGGGTTGCAGCGCAAGATGCGCCACGTCGCCAGCACCAAGCCGCGAAGTATGCCGAAGTGCCCCAGCGCCTGAACCGCGTAGGACGAGCACGTCGGCTCGTACCGGCAGCGCCGCGGGAACGCCGGCGAGATCACGCGCTGGTACAGGACGATCGGCGCCTGCACGATCTTCACGGCGATGCTCACGTGCGCCCCGCCTTCTCGAGCAGCTCGCGCAGCGCCGTGCGGACCCCGTCCAGGCCCTCGCGCTCGGCGAGGTCGTGGGCGCCGGGCCGCGCGACGACCACGACGTCGTGTCCAGCCGGCACGACCTGCGCCTCGGCGACGTACGCCTCGCGCAGGAGGCGCTTCACGCGATTGCGCGCCACCGCACCGCCGACCTTGCGCGAGACCGACAAGCCGAGCCTGGGCTCCTCGCCGGCTCCGCGCGGGAACGCGTACACGACGAGATGGCGGTTGGAGTGCGAGCGCCCGTGGCGATAGGCCCGCTCGAACTCCGCGCTGCGCGACAATCGCCCGCGCTTGGCGCGGCGCGTGCCCGGCACTCGTGGAAGCGGCTCGTCCACCAGACGGAGCCTAGAGACTCACTGCGGCCGGCTCGGCGTCAGGGCGTGAGGCGCTTGCGGCCCTTGGCCCGGCGGCGCTTGAGCGTCTGACGCCCCGCCTTCGTGAGCATGCGCTTGCGAAACCCGTGGCTGCGGGCACGCTTGCGCTTCTTGGGCTGGTAGGTGCGTTTCATGGCAAAGAAGTTCGCGTCAGTGACGCGGCGGCGCATCCTACTGCACCCGGGCGGTCCGGCGATCGCGCCACGGCCTGCCCGGTCCACCCGCCCGGTTTTTCTCGCGACGTGCGGGCTGGCTGCGCGCGGGGTCCTCCAAGCGCCCGGCACGCCGTCCCAGCGCTGGTATATTCGCCGCCGCCCGGGTCCCTCGCGGGGCCCCCCGCTCTCCTCGTATCGAACGCCCACTCCGAAGGAGTCGACGACGCCTGGCCTGAACCCGCAGCTCGCCCGCGACTGGGCATCGATCCGCTCCGAGCTGCGCAGCGCCGTCCCGGATTCGACCTTCGAGATCTGGCTCGCGCCCCTGAGCCCGCGCGCGTTCACCGACGGCACGCTCGTCGTGGAGGCACCTGACGAGATCCGCAGCTGGGTCGCCGACCGCTTCGCGCGCGTCCTGCAGACGTGCGCCGCCGTCGTCCTCGGTGCCGAGACGCTCGTCGCCCTCGTCGCACCGGGCGCGCTGCTCGACGAGGCCACCCCGCGGACCGCGCAGGCCGACCCCGCGGGCGCGCAGCCGGAGTTTCATCCCAAGCTCACGTTCGACCAGTTCGTCATCGGCGATTCCAACCGCTTCGCGCACGCCGCCGCCCTCGCGGTCGCCGAGCTGCCCGGCCAGGCGTACAACCCGCTCTTTCTCTACGGGCCGCCGGGCCTCGGCAAGACCCACCTCCTGCACGCCATCGGCAACTACATCCAGGAGCACGGCGGTGGCCTGCGCGTGCGCTCGACGACCGCCGAGCGCTTCACGAACGAGTTCGTCGCGGCGCTGCAGACCCGCGACGTCGAGGACTTCAAGTCGCGCTTCCGCGACACCGACGTCCTGCTCATCGACGACGTCCAGTTCCTCCAGCGCAAGGCGAAGACGGAGGAGGAGTTCTTCCACACGTTCAACGCGCTGTACGACACCGGCAGCCAGCTCGTCCTGACGTGCGACCGCCTCCCCGCCGACATGGCGGCGCTCGAGGCGCGCCTGCTCGAGCGCTTCCAGGCGGGCCTCGTCGCCGAGCTCATGGCGCCCGATCTTCCGACGCGCCTCGCGATCCTCCGCAAGCGCGTCCACCACGATCAGATCGCGCTGGCCGACGAGAGCGCGCTGCACGCGATCGCCCACCGCATCACCGCCAACGCCCGCGCGCTGGAGGGTGCGCTCATCCGGGTCGTCGCCTATCACTCCCTGACGCGCCGCCCGATCGACGGCGAGCTCGCCGACGACGTCCTCGCCAGCCTGTACCCGCAAGCCGCGCCCACCTGCCCGCCCACGATCGAGCGCGTGCAAGAGCTCACCTGCGAGGCCTTCTCGGTCTCCCGCGACGAGCTCCTCTCAAGCGGGCGCAGCGGCCGGGTCGCCTGGCCTCGCCAGGTCGCCATGTACCTCGCCCGCGAGCACACCGGCGCGACCCTGCCCGCCATCGGGCGCGAGTTCGGCGGGCGCAACCACACGACCGTCATGTACGCCTGCCGGCGGGCCGGCGAGCGCATCGCATCCGACCCCTCGGCGCATGCCGCCGTGCGTGCCCTCGAGCGCCGGCTCGGCGACACGGGCTAGCCGACCGTGGGACTTGACACACTCTCCCCACTCGTTCGTGCCCGGCCGCGGCTCCCGGCCCAGGATCCTTCGCGCTCCCACGCCCTTCTGCACACTCTGCACAGGCTCTATGACCTCTAACCAACATCCGAGGTGCTCATCGTGAAGTTCGAGACGTCCTCTGCGGATCTGCTCGCGCAGCTCAGCGTGGTCTCTCGCGTGGCCTCTACGCGCAGCGCCGTCCAGGCACTCTCCGGCGTTCAGCTCGTCGTCGGTGGCGACAGCGCCGAGCTGCGCGCCACCGATATGGACGTCGGCCTGCGAGTCCCGCTCGCCGCGACCGTCCAGCGCGAGGGCACGGTCGTCCTCCCCGCACGCCTGCTGCTCGACATCGCCCGTTCCTTGCCGGGGACCGAGGCCTCGCTCGAGCTGCGCACCGCCGAGCAGGACGTCGAGATCCTGTCGGGCTCGGCGAGCTTCCACATCCGCACGCTGCGCGCCGAGGACTTCCCGCCCCTGCCCGAGCCGGGCGGCGACACCGTCGTCAAGGTGCCGGCGGCGGCCTTCGTCGAGACCATCAACCGCGTTGCGCGGTCCGCGTCGCGGGACGAGACACGGCCGATCCTCACCGGCATCCTCGTGTCGGCGTCGGGGTCCGAGCTGCGGATGGTCGCGACGGACTCCTACCGGCTGAGCGTGAAGGAGACCAGCCTGGACGCGCCGCTGGACGGCGAGTTCGAGGCGACGGTGCCGGCGCGTGCGCTGCAGGAGCTCGCCCGCATCTCGCAGTCCGCGGACGCCGAGGAGCTGAGCGTGTCGGTCCGCGCCAACCAGATCGTCTTCGAGATCGGCGGCGACGTCCTCTCGTCGCGCCTCATCGACGGTCAGTTCCCGAACTACCGTCAGCTGCTGCCCGACGCTTATGAACACGAGTTGACAATGGCGTCGACCGAGTTGACGGAGGTCGTGCGCCGGATCAGCCTCATGGCGCAGAAGAACGCGCCGCTGCGCCTGCGCTTCAGCGAGGGGGAGCTGACGATCTCCGCGCAGACCCCGGACGTGGGCGAGGCCAGCCAGACCGTGCCGGTGCCGTTCGCCGGCGAACCGTTCGAGATCGGCTTCAACCCCGAGTTCCTGCGCGACGGCCTGGAGAGCTCGGAGGGCGGGGACCTCGTGCTGAAGCTCATCAGCCCGCTGCGGCCCGGCCTCATCGAGTCCGCCGACGGCAGCGGCTTCCTCTACCTCATCATGCCGATCCGCCTGAACGTGTAGGAGGATCGGCCGGCCGGCGATGATCGCGACCCGCCTGAGGCTGCGCGACTTTCGCAGCTACGCCGTCGCGGACGTCGCGCTCGGCGACGGCCTCACCGTCGTGCACGGCCGCAACGGGGCCGGCAAGACGAACCTCCTCGAGGCGCTGTACTTCGGCTGCACGGGGCGCTCGTGCCGGACGTCCAACGAGCGCGAGGTGGTGCGCTTCGATGCCCGCGTCGCTCGCGTCGAGGTCGACTTGCGCGACGACGAGGGGGCCGCTCACTCGCTGAGCGTCGGCTTCGAGCCCGGCGAGGCCAAGCGCATGCAGGCCGACGGCGTGAGCGTCGAGCGCATCGATGTCCAGTCGCGGCCCCTCATCTGCGTCTTCCTGCCCGACCGCCTCGAGCTCGTCAAGGGGCCGCCGGCGCTGCGGCGCGCGCATGTCGACCAGGTCGTCGCAGCGATGTGGCCGGGGCGCTCGGCGACCCGCCGCGCCTATAGCCAGGCGCTCGCGCAGCGCAACGCCCTGCTCGCCCGGGTGCGCAGCGGCCGGGCCCCGGCGACTTCGCTACCGGCGTGGGACGGGGAGGTCGCCCGCCACGGCATCGCGCTGCGCGACGATCGCGCGGCGGCGATCGACCTGCTGACCGATCGCTTCGCGGCTATCGCGGAGGCGCTGGGCCTCGGGGGCGGCGGAGAGCTGCGCTACAAGCCGCGCTCCCGGGCGCCCGACGCGGCGGCGTTCGCGGCGGAGCTGGCCGATCACACGGCGTCGGACCTCGAGCGAGGCTTCACCGGCCATGGACCGCATCGCGACGACCTCGGACTGCTGCGCGGCGGCCGCGAACTGCGCGCGTACGGCTCGCAGGGCGAGCAGCGCCTCGCGCTGCTGGCGCTCCTGCTCGCCGAGCGCGAGGCGCTCGCGGCCACGCGGCGCGCAGTCCCGCTCATGCTGCTCGACGACGTCATGAGCGAGCTCGACGCCGATCGCCGCGCGCTGCTGGCCGCGATGCTCGGCGGCGAGGGCCAGAGCGTCATCACGACGACGGATCTCGCGCATGTGCCCGGTGCGGGCGAGCCTGGCGTCGCGCGGCTGGCCGTGGCGGACGGCGCGGTCTTGCACGAGACGGTCGCCGCATGAGCCGGCGGGCGCCGCGACCGCTGGCGATCGCGCTGGAGGCGCTGACCGGGCGGCTCGCGCCCGCGACGCTGCTCGGCGACGTGCAGCGGGTGTGGGAGCAGGCCGCCGGCCCGGCGATCGCGCGCGAGGCCGCGCCGGTGTCCGAGCGCGGCGGCACGCTGACGCTCCAGTGCTCGTCCGCCGTGTGGATGCAGGAGATCGAGCTCATGGGTCCCGGGCTCGTCGCGCAGCTCAACGCGCTGCTCGGTGCCGAGCGCGTCAGCGCGGTTCGCTGCGTGGCGACGACGGGCCGCCGCGGACCCCCGCCGGGGCGTGCCTGACGCGGTCACGGGCACCTGGAATGCGCGGTTGCCGCGGGTCGGTGGTTTGGCGGATCGCGCGGACCGGGAGTGCCACCGGGCTTGCGCCGGCGGCAGGCGCGCGCGATCCGCCGAGGACTGCACAGAGATTACGCTGTTTTGCAGGACTTTCGTGACAGAGCGCGGCAGAGTTATGTAGCCGCTTGTGCTACTATTGGGCGCACACGTAGGACCCGGCCCCGGCCCGTCTGAAGGTGACGCGGACCCGGGGCTTCTTCACGTTCGGAGGATCAGTTGGCGAAGGACGACGGCAAGTTCGACGGGCGCACCGGCGAGCGCAGCTACGACGCGCAGGACATCACCGTTCTCGAGGGTCTCGAGGCGGTTCGCAAGCGACCCGGCATGTACATCGGGTCCACCGGCGTGCGCGGGCTGCATCATCTCGTCTACGAGGTCGTCGACAACTCCGTCGACGAGGCGCTGGCCGGTCACTGCACCCGCGTCGATGTCACGATCCACCCCGACAACTCCGTCACGGTCGTCGACGACGGCCGCGGCATCCCCGTCGGCATCATGGAGAAGGAGCAGCGCTCGGCGGTCGAGGTCGTGCTGACGGTCCTGCACGCCGGCGGCAAGTTCGGCGACGGCGGCGGCTACAAGGTGTCCGGCGGGCTGCACGGCGTCGGCGTCTCGGTCGTCAACGCGCTGTCGGAGCTGCTGCAGATCGAGATCCGCCGCGAGGGCCACGTCTGGCGCCAGGAGTACCAGCGCGGCGCGCCGCAGGCCCCGCTCTCCAAGGACGAGGCCACGAGCGACCACGGGACGATCATCACGTTCCGGCCCGACGCGGAGATCTTCGAGACGACCGACCTCGAGTTCTCGGTCCTCGAGCAGCGCCTGCGCGAGACGGCATTTCTCACCCGCGGGCTGAAGATCTCGATCACCGACGAGCGCGGCGAGGGCGCGAAGGCCGAATTTCAGTACGAGGGCGGGATCGAGGACTTCGTCCGCTACCTCAACGCCAACAAGGAGGCGATCGGCCGCAAGGTCGTCTACTTCGAGGGTGAGAGCGGCGAGGGTGCCGTCGAGATCGCGATGCAGTGGAACACCACCTACCAGGAGTCCGTGTTCTCCTTCGCCAACAACATCAACACGCACGAGGGCGGCTCGCACATGTCGGGCTTCCGTGCGGCGCTGACGCGGACGCTGAACCGCTTCGCTCGCGAGAAGGGCCACCTCAAGGAGAAGGACGAGAACCTCACGGGCGAGGACGTGCGCGAGGGGCTCACCGCGATCATCTCGGTGAAGCTGTCGGACCCGCAGTTCGAGGGCCAGACCAAGACGAAGCTCGGCAACCCCGGGATGGAGGGGTTCGTCGCCTCGGTCGTCAACGCCAGCCTCGCCGAGTTCCTCGAGGAGAACCCGCAGGAGGGCAACGCGATCATCCGCAAGGCGGTGTCGGCCGCCCAAGCGCGCGCGGCCGCCCGCAAGGCGCGCGACCTCACCCGGCGCAAGTCCGCGCTCGAGAACTCGACGCTGCCAGGCAAGCTCGCCGACTGCTCGGTGAAGGACCCGTCGCTTGCCGAGATCTTCATCGTCGAGGGCGACTCCGCGGGCGGCTCGGCGAAGCAGGGCCGCGACCGCAACACGCAGGCCGTCCTGCCGCTGCGCGGCAAGATCCTCAACGTCGAGAAGAGCCGGATCGACAAGGTGCTGAAGAACCTCGAGATCCAGGCGCTGATCACGGCGATCGGCACGGGCGTGCGCGACGAGTTCGACATCGAGAAGGCGCGCTACCACAAGATCATCCTCATGACGGACGCCGATGTAGACGGTGCCCACATTCGCACCCTTGCGCTGACGCTGCTGTACCGCGAGATGCCCGAGCTCATCGAGGCGGGCTACGTCTACATCGCCAAGCCGCCGCTCTACAAGCTCAAGCAGGGCGCGAAGGAGCGCTATATCGAGAAGGACGCCGAGCTCGAGGAGATCCTCCTGTCGGACAAGCTCGAGAAGATCGCCGCCTTCGATCGCCACGCGACGCAGTTCAAGCTCACCGAGGCGCGCTGGCAGCGCTTCTCGCGGCTGCTCAAGCAGTACCAGGGCTGGTCTTCGACGCTGCGCGCCGAGTACGGCCACGACACCGTCGGCTTCCTCGAGGAGTCGGGCATCCTCGACGAGCGCATCGACACGATCGACGACGCGATCGAGCTCATCGAGCGCGAAGGGATCGAGAACGCACCGTACGAGACGCAGATGCTCAGCCGCGACGAGGAGGCGCTGGTCGTCCGCGCGGTCGAGACGAGGTCGGGTCTCGCGCGCTCGCTGCGCATCCCGCTGCGGCTGTTCGGCGCGCAGGACTACCGCAACTTCACCCGCGTGCACGGCCAGCTCATCGAGCTCGCCGGCCGGGCGCCGTTCACCGTGAAGCTCGGCGACGCGAGCGCCGACGCCGTCTCGTTCGAGGCGCTGCGCGATGCCGTGCTGACGGTGTCGCAGAAGGGGATCACGCTGCAGCGCTTCAAGGGCCTCGGCGAGATGAACGCCGCCCAGCTGCGCGACACGACGATGGACCCGGCGACGCGGACGCTCGCGCAGGTCTCGATCGAAGACGCGACGGCGGCCGACAGCATCTTCTCGACGCTCATGGGCGATCCGGTGGAGCCGCGCCGTCAGTTCATCGAAGACAACGCCCGCCTCGTCGCGAACCTGGACGTGTAGCCGATGGCCTCCATCGACATGCTCTCCGGCGGCAACGTCGAACCCCGCACGCTCGAGGCCGAGATGCGCTCGTCGTATCTCGACTACGCGATGTCCGTCATCGTCGGGCGCGCGCTGCCCGACGTGCGCGACGGCCTGAAGCCCGTCCACCGCCGCGTCCTGTTCTCGATGTCCGAGAACGGCCTCACGCCGGCGCGCCCGTACCGCAAGTGCGCATCGATCGTCGGCGACGTCATGGGCAACTACCACCCCCATGGCGACTCCGCGATCTACGACGCTCTCGCGCGCCTGGCGCAGGAGTTCTCGATGCGCTACGAGCTCGTCGACGGCCAGGGGAACTTCGGCTCGATCGACGACGACCCGCCAGCCGCCATGCGGTACACGGAAGCGCGGCTGCAGCGCGTGGCCATGGAGATGCTGCGCGACCTCGACGCCGACACGGTCGACTTCGTCCCCAACTACGACGGGCGCAAGCAGGAGCCGACGGTCCTGCCCGCGCGCTTCCCGAACCTGCTCGTCAACGGCTCGTCGGGGATCGCCGTGGGGATGGCGACGAACATCCCGCCGCACAACCTGCGCGAGGTCATCGGCGCCGTCATCCACTACATCGAGGATCCCTCCCTGGCGCGCGCCGAGCCGGAGGTCGCCGCGGCGACGCTCATGGCGCACATGCCGGGTCCGGACTTCCCCACGGGCGGGATCATCCTCGGCCGCCAGGGCATCCTGGACGCGTACTCGACCGGCCGCGGCCGCGTGCGCGTGCGCGGCAAGGCCCACACCGAGGACGTCGGCCGCGGCCGCGAGGCGATCGTCGTCACCGAACTGCCATATGCGGTGAAGAAGGGCGGCGACAGCGGCCTCGTCAAGAAGATCGCCGATCTCGTCCACGAGAAGAAGATCAGCGGGATCGCCGACCTCGAGGACCACTCGTCCGAGCGCGGCGGCATGCGCGTCGTCATCACGCTGAAGCGCGACGAGATCCCGGAGGTCGTGCTCAACCAGCTCTACAAGCACACCCCGCTGCAGTCGACGTTCGGCGTGAACATGGTGGCGCTCGTCGAGAACGTCCCGCGCACGCTGAACCTGCGCGACGTCATCAAGCACTACGTCCAGCACCAGCGCGAGGTCGTGGTGCGCCGCACGCAGCACGAGCTGCGCGTCCTCGAGCGCCGCGTCCACGTCCTCGAGGGGCTGCTGATCGCGCTGGACAACCTCGACGCGATCATCGCGCTCATCCGTGCCTCGCGCGACCGCGAGAACGCGCGCGGCGAGCTCGTCGCGCGCTTCGGCCTGACCGAGATCCAGGCGTCGGCGATCCTCGACCTGCGCCTGTCGCAGCTCACGGCGCTCGAGGCCGACGCGATCAAGACCGAGCACGCCGACAAGGTCGAGCGCATCGGTGAGCTGCGCGCGATCCTCGGCGACGAGGCACAGGTCTTCGCGATCATCGTCGAGGAGCTGCGCGAGATCGCCGAGCGCTTCGGCGACGAGCGGCGGACCGTGATCGCCGACTCCGAGGACGAGATCGGCATCGAGGATCTGATCCCCGAGCAGCAGATGGTCATCACGATCACGAAGTCGGGCTACATCAAGTCGCTGCCGCTGACCACGTACCGCGCGCAGCAGCGCGGCGGTCGGGGCGTGACCGGGATGGACATGAAGGACGGCGACTTCATCGAGCACCTCTTCGTGTGCTCGTCGCACGACTACCTGCTGTTCTTCTCCAACCGCGGCAAGGTCTACCGCTCAAAGGTCTACGAGCTGCCCGAGGCGTCCCGGACGGCGAAGGGACGCGCGCTCGTCAACGTCCTGCCGCTGCGCGAGCGCGAGCGGATCCAGTCCGTGCTCTCGACGCGCGACTTCACCGAGGGCCGGTACGTCATCTTCGCCACGCGCAGGGGCATCGTGAAGAAGACCGAGTTCCTCGCGTACAACACGCCGATCAAGGCCGACGGCATCATCGCGATCAACATCCGCGACGACGACGAGCTCGTCAGCGTGCGCCGCACGAGCGGCGACGACGACATCCTCATCGTCTCGCGCAAGGGTCAGGCGGTGCGCTTTCACGAGTCCAACGTGCGCGCGATGGGGCGCGACACGTCCGGAGTGCGCGGGATGAACGTCGACCAGCCCGACAACGCGGTCCTCGTCATGGACGTCGCCCGCGACGACCAGGAGCTGCTCGTCGTGACCGAGAACGGCTTCGGCAAGCGCACGTCGATCGCGGAGTACCGCAAGACGAACCGCGGCGCGATGGGCGTGGGCACGATCAAGCTCACGGACGCCAAGGGGGCCCTCGCCGGCGCGCTGGTCGTCCGCGAGCACGAGGAGCTCGTCTTCATCTCGACGAGCGGCATGGTCCAGCGGACCGCCGTGCGGGGAATCAGCCGCTACGGACGGCTCGCGCAGGGCGTGAAGCTCATGAACATGAAGGACGACGATGTCGTCTCGGCGGTCGCGCTCGTGGTCGAGTCGGCGCCCGACAACGGGGCCGTGGGCGAGAGCGACCAACCCGCCGCGCAGCCCGGCGACGACGTCGAGGGCGCCAGCTGATCGCGATGCCAAGCGGACGTCTTCGCCGTTCGCTACATTGCACGGACCAGAGAAAGGAGGTGGTCCAGATCAGTCACAGTTCTTGCGGGACCCTGGAGGTGCTCGGCCGCTAGGTCGGGACGGCTGGCTTCGACCAGCGAATCCACACCGGGCCACCCCCGAGCCGGATGCCGGACTGGTCCCACCGGCAGGTAGTAGACGATCCAGCTCGGGCTTTCAGTCCAGTCAGATGGTGCGAGAGGCGTCCTTCGGGGCGCCTCTCGTCGTGTTGGTCCTGCTCAACCGGGTGTCTGGGTCAGGCCGTCGGCGAGTTTGGCGGCTCATCAAGCAGCAAACTCGTCCAGCCGTGCATCGCCGCGACGCCGCGGTATGGACTCCATCGTCTTGAGCGAATCGCGAGCTCGTGCGTCGAGAACGGGTGCCGGGGGTCGTCGGCCAGGGCTCTGCGGAGCCCAAGGTCGGCGACGGGAATGCTGTCTCGCACCCCGAACGCGCGTAGTGCGACGTAGCTTGTCGTCCATGGACCGATGCCGCGGATGGCTTGAAACCGAACATGCCAATCTTCCCGAGCGGGCCGCTCGAGCGCGAGACTCCCCGCGGCGACCAGCTCTGCGAGAGCCCGAATTGCGCTTGAGCGCGACGGCGCGAGCCCGCACTGTTCAAGGTCGGCGCCCAGGAGACCCTGAGGGCTCGGGAACGTACACCGGATCCCCTCGAAAACCGACGTAACGGGGTTCCCGAAGCGTTGGACTATCCGCGACATGATCGTGGTCGCCGCCGCAACGGAGATCTGCTGCCCGACGACCGCGCGGACGGCTACCTCAAACGGAGCCATGCTTCCCACGACCCGAAGCCCCGGACGACGCTGCACGAGGTGGACCAGCGCTGCGTCTCGTCGCAGAACGCCGGCGGCGCTGGCGGGGTCCCATGCCGCGTCGAGTAGCCAGGTCACGCGGTCCGACACGGCTTTCACCGACTGTGGACCGCACGATGCGCGTATCGTGACGACACCCGTCCGCGCCGCTTCTTCCAGGCCCACCTCGACGTCCAAGAACTCGTCCCCGAGCTCGAGGACTCGTTGGTACGTGTGGCCGCGAATCTGTTCAACCCCTCCAACGAGGCGCCGCTGAAGGTACGAGACGAGCGCGTGCCCGTCGAACGGGAGGGTAACGGCAAGCGTCCAGGCCAGCATGGCTACGCAGGCGGAGCGATAAGCGCCGTGTCCCCGTCGGTGACGGAGAAAGCCCATTCCCGCAGGTCGTCGGCCGCCATGACCTGGCTGACGTGAAGACGGATGCCTTGCACACCTCGGCGCCCCAACCCGCCCAGAACTTGCAAAGCGGCTGCATCATCACCCGCGCTCGTCGACGGGCAGAGCAGAAGGCCCATCTGCTCGCCCCGCAGCGGAGCGCCCCACGCGACCGCGATCTCTTGGGTAGCCAACGCCTCGCACGCCGTGAGCGTCTCGGCGGCGGGTACTAGCACGAGGTCGGTGCCCGCGGGAATCGCTCGGCTCGCCGACTGCGCCTCAGCCGACTGAAGTGGGCCGACCCAGCCCGGGGCGAGTTCCCACCTCTTGCCACCTCGCCTCGTCCCGCGGTTCTCGGCGTGACCTGCGGGAAGCAGGGCTCCCCGCTTCTTGAGCGTGGCGATGGCCGTGAGACTTCCCGGCTCGCGCCGGAGTTCGTGCCCAATCTGTGACTTTGTACGCGCAGCACTCGCGCATACGCGCGCCACGCCAATCCGGACGGGATCATCGAGCAGGAAGGCGATTCTGTCGGATGGATCATCCATACTTTACGTATGGCTCATACTAGCTGGCCGGACGCGCCGCCTGACCCCGCCGCTCGACAGGAGGGCTTCGTGAAGGTGACGATCTGTGGGAGTTTCCGCCGGGACCCGGACGGATTGGTGGCGACGCACCGGGCATTCCTGTCCTCTGGAGCCGTCGTGCTGTCACCCTCTGATCCCGAGTTCGTTTCCGAGGATGACGGATTCGTCCTCTCTTCCCACGAGGTCGGCCATGACCCGCGCGACATAGAAGCGAAGCACCTGGGTGCCATGCAGGCGGCCGACCTGGTGTGGTTGCACGCGCCAGACGGCTACGTCGGCCGAAGCGCGGCAATGGAGCTCGGCTTTGCCCACGCATTGGCATTACCCGTCTACGCCGCCGTTCTCCCGGCGGACCGCGTTCTGGCAGACCTAGTCCGTCTGGTCGCCCGGCCCGAGGACGCGGTCGCGGCCCGAACTCCCCTGCAGGGCGCAAGGGACGCGCCAACCCGGTCCCTCGGCGCCCTGCAGGACTATTACCGCCGCGCGGCTCGCGAGCGGGGGTGGGAGAACGAGACTCCGCAGGAAAGCCTGCTCCTACTCAGCGAGGAGCTGGGCGAGCTGACCCGTGCGTTACGCAAGACGCAGTTCGGGGACGTCGAATGGCCTGGGGAGGACCCGGCTCTCGAGCTGGCCGACGTCGCTCTCTACGTCGTACACCTCGCGAACGTCTTAGGAGTGGACCTGGCAAGCGCGGTGTCGGCCAAGGAACTCATCAACGCCCAACGCTTCGGCCCTCATTCGAAGCCGATGGCTGCGTGAGCGCGACTCCTGGGACGAGCGAGCGAGATGGACTTCGAGCAACTCAGGGCAGAGCGACAGGCGCTTAACAACGCGGTCCTGCCGCATGGCAAGAGCATCGAGCAGTTCGGGGCGACGGGACTGCCCTGGTTCCGCTTGACGCTCGAGGAGGTCGTCGAAAGCTCTGACGGCGTGAGGCACCTGAGTACGTCGGCGTCCTGCATCGAGTCGCTGTCGGACGTCCCCGCTCATCAGCCGGCCCACCGTAGTGTCGCGGACACCTTGCAGCGCGTAACCGAATCATTCGCGAACGGGGCCTTGACGCGGCCGGCCGCTCAATGGGAAAGCGAGGGCGCGGCGGAGATCTACTGCCGGGTGCGGACCTTGCCAATCATCCTCGACCGCGCCCTTGAGGGAACCCTGACGCGGTTCGCCGCGGAACTCCACGCGCACGTCGTGTTCGTCTGGGACCGCCTCATACCAAGCGACCTCGACCTACATGGGATCTCCGAGCTGGTCAAGCAGCGTTCGAGTTCGACCGCTTCCTCTAACGATGGCGGTCGCCAGCAGCATTACCCGCCCAACGCCTTCCACACCCGATGGGCGCTACGACTCCTGAGTTCATACGAGGCGCGCCGCGCCGGAGCCGCCCTCAAGGCGCTCCCGGACGAGATCCGGGTGAAGCGAGCGGTCGCGAGGCTCTGGTGCAACCGGACAATGTCAGCGCAGGCGGCCCTGATCAAGGCCGGCGCAGATCGCGTGGACGCCCATCAGCTGGCCTGGGCGCTCGTTGCGGACTACGAGGAGCGGCAGACCGACGCCGTCGCCACGGCCGATCAACCGGCTCCCGCGGCGACGGACCGTCGGGACCTCTATGCGGCTGCGCTGGCGGCGTTCTTCGGAGAACAGACCGATGCCGGCGGGTGGCCGTTGTACGAACCCTTGTTCCACTATCCACAGGCCGGGAACGCATACTGCTACACATTCGAGACGCTGGCGGAGTTGCTCCGCCCGGCCTTGCAGCGCCGGGACGGCCGGGTGCTCCGCCAACTCCTGCGCCCGTATCTAGACCACTTGGTGCTCGCACGCGGCTACGCCGAGCGCACCGGTATTGACCTCGCCGACGGCGGTCGCGGCTGGACCTCGGGCCACCACCCGCACCGCCAGCAGCCCGAAAGCGTGGGCCACGGCCGCCGTGTTTTCCTACCTTCAAGGCTTAAGACGACTCGTGGGGTACTGGAGCTCGGACGCCGCCAAGCGCGCGCTAGGTGTGCGCAGCCCGCAGTACGCCGGCGCAATCGAAGGCGAGGAGGTTCTACGAACCCGCGCTAGCACTTGGACTACGACCGAACGACCGCTATCTGTGGGCCGCCAGATCGCTGGATTGTTCCTCCACCCGACCAGGCGGACCCGTACGGAGGTCACGGAGGGATCGATCGACCCGGACCGACCGCTCATCCACGACGACGAGGCGAGGTCCGCAATTCTGTTCGGCCCCCCAGGCACAGGGAAGACGACCCTCACAGAGGCCCTGGCCGCAGCGATCGACTGGGATTTCGCGGAAGTCCCTGCATCGGCGTTCGTGCGGGGCGGCATGGACCAGGTGCCCGCTCAAGCCGAGCGCATCTTCGCGCAGTTGATGGAGCTGGACCATTGTGTGGTGCTGTTCGACGAGGTCGACGAACTCATCCGAGATCGGCGTGGCGAGGCGTCCGACCCGTTCGGCCGCTTCCTCACGACCAGCATGTTGCCGAAGCTGACTAAGCTTTGGGCGCAGCGCCGCGTGATCTTCTTCGTTGCGACAAACAGCATCGACAAGGCCGATCCGGCGATCAGAAGGAGCCAGCGCTTCGACGCGACGATCTTCACGGCGCCAGCCTCCTTCAGGGTCAAGTACGACCGGCTACGCGAGGTTCTCGAACTCGACCTGCCGCCGGAACTGACGGAGGAGCGGGTCAACGCTGCTCTCGCAAAATCGCTGGTCGAAGCCCCGGAGGGCGTGTTTGCTCTGTTGCGCTGGGACCAGGTTCCTCAACTGGCGAACCTCATTCGGGGGAGCGCCAGTCACAAGGCGCCGACTTGGCTCCAGGTCACGGAGGCCTTGCGTGAGATGGGAGACGAGCTCGCGCGACTGGAATATCACCACGAAGGCGGAGAGCCCTATGTGGTCTGGCGAGCGTACTGGGACAACGCGCGGCAGGACTATGGCCGGCCGCTGATCGGCGTGCGATGTGACGGCGCAGAAGCGGCGGGAAGTGTTGCGTACGTCGACCTCAGTCGTGCCACGCTGACGCACGAGGATGGACGATGTGTACTGATGACTTCACGAGGAAACCTCGCCGACGACGGCATCCTTAGATTTCAAGAGCAATCGAGCGATGGCGCATCCCTCGGGGCGGCCGAGCCCCGGCGGGATGAGTCGAAGGGCGCGATGCCCGATTCCTCCGACTGCTGAGGTCGGCGAGCGGGGCGGCGGCCACGCGACACCCCAGATCCTCATCGTTCTCTCCGGACCAGTCTGTGCAGGCAAGACGACCCTGGCGAACGCCCTGGAACGGTGCTTGGACGCGCAGGTGGTACGCGCTCGCGACGTAATCCGGGAGCACACGCGGGGGCAAACACGCAGATCGCTTCAGCTCGCCGGTGCCGAGTTAGAGCTAGCCACGGGCGGTGCTTGGCTAGCGTCAGCCGCCCGAAAAGTCGCGGTGGGCGAGGGCGTCGCTGTGGTGGACGCGGTACGCACTCGCGTGCAGATGGTTAGCCTTCGAGCGCTCCCGGTAGCCACGGTACATGTGAGCCTGCACGCGAGCTGGGATGCACGACGTGCTCGGTACGCCGCCCGCCAGCACCCGGCCGACGCAGGGTTAAGCTTCGTCGAAGCAGTCACGGGCGAGGACGAGCTAGAGATCGAGGGACTCGCGCGAGTTTCGGATCTGAAGGTCGACACCACGCAGGCCGAGGTGCGAGCTACCCTGACCACGCTCCTCGACTACCTTCAGGCCACGAGCTAAGAAG
>CAWEOF010000003.1:0-9045 GCA_963810605.1 uncultured Actinomycetes bacterium | reverse complement strand
GGGGTGTCCAAACACTCGGTCGATGGTCGGGTTTCTGGGGTCGTACGGGAGATCGCAGCGGATTTCGGCGTGGATCTTGCCCGCCAAGACGAAGGCTCGAGCGTCGACATGCGCTGCGCGTGACGGGCCTCGTACGCGCGCGCGGCTCGGCCTGCGCGGCGCGGTCTGCGCCAGGACACGGCGGTGCACCGCCATGCGCTCGCCGTCCGTCGCCGCGGGAATGACCGGCGGAGCACTCCGGCGTGCCTTCGCCGTGAGCTCGTCGATCACCTCGTGATGCAGCCGCTTGCCCCGTCGGCCATCGAGAGGAACGCGAGGATCCGCGGCGACTTGGCGACCTCCGACGCGACGAAGCGGTGCAGCTGGTCGAAGGTGCGCAGCGACAGCGGCGGGATCGCCCGCGGCGAGCGCCGACGCTGAGCTGGGTTCATGGAGTCGTGCGGTGGGCGGCGCGCTCATGCTCGACGGCTGTGGGCGCCGGCTGGGGATCGATGGCCGGCCCGCTTGAGGATCGCCGGCTCGACCCGGGCGCCGGATCCTCGGCAACCGCGGGCGTATCATGGCTGGGCGGGAGTCCCGGGTTGCCCCGCGCCGCACGCCGCGCTCGTCCGAAGCCCAGGCCTGCGGCCCGGGCGGTGCGCGGGCGTGTTGCGATCGGACGATCCCGCGGGGGCGCTCGGGCACTCTCCCACGGTGTCGCGGTAGTACGCGCTCGCGGAGGACAGCTCTTCGGGCGTACCGGCGGCGGCGACCGTGCCGTCCTCGATGACGACGATCCGGTCGGCGCTTCGGATGGTCGAGGGCCGGTGGGCGACGACGAGCAGCGCGCACTCCTCGGAAACGCTCGCTATGGACCGGCGCAGCGCGAGCTCGCTGGCGCTGTCGAGATGGGCGGTCGGCTCGTCGAGCAGCAGAAGCGCGGGGCGGGCGAGCAGCGAGCGGGCGATCGCGATGCGCTGGCGCTCGCCGCCGGAGACCATGTCGCCATGCTCACCGACCTCCGAGTCGAGCCCGTCCGGTAGGCGGGCGACGAGCCCGCTGAGGTTGGCCAGCTGCACCGCTCGCGCGATCTGCGCATCCGAGGCGTGCGGCGCGCTGTAGGCGATGTTGTCGCGCAGCGTCCCATAGAGCACGGGGCAGTCCTGCTCGACGAGGCCGATCCCGGCGCGGCACTGCTCGCGGGTGAGCGTGGCTACGTCGGTGCCGTTGAGCGCGATGGTTCCGCGATCGGGCTCGTAGAAGCGTTCGACGAGAGCGACGAGCGTCGATTTGCCCGCGCCGGAAGGGCCGATGAGCGCGACGTGCGAGCGTGGCTGAACACGTAGCGACAAGCCGCGCAGCACGGGCCGGCTTGGGTCGTAACCGAACCACACGTCGTGCAACTCAAGCGCCGGCGCCTCGCGCTCACGCCCGCTCGCGCTTGGCGACGGCGCACGAGGCGATCCGGCGGCCGCCGCTGTCACCGGCTCGCGCGGCAGTGCGAGCAGCTCGTTGATGCGCTGCAGGGCGCCTGTGCCCTGCTGGATCGCGCTCATGGCCTGAAATGCGTTGCCGATCGGCACGGTGAGGTACGTCATATAGAGCATGAACGCGACGAGATCGCCGAGCGAGCTGCTGCCGTCGGCAACGCGCAGGCCCCCCACGATGAGAATCACGAGAAACGAGCCGTTGACGACCATCTGGCCAGCCGGTCCGATGAGGGCGTCGAGCTTGGCGATCCGGACGCTGGACGCGTAGACGGACTCGGCGTGGCCGCCGATGCGGGCCGCTTCGCGCACCTCGCCGCGGTTGGCCCGCACCGTGCGGATCGCGCTGAGTGCGCGCTCGAGGTCCGACGTCATGTCGCCCATCGCGCTCTGACCGCGCAGCGAGGCGCGGCGCAGGCCGCGCAGCACCGAGACCACCATGAGCGACCCGGCGGCGACGAACGCCGCCACGATCGAGAACAGCAGCCAGTCGAGCCAGATCATGAACGCGACCGTGCCGACCAGGCCGATCGCGGCGGTGAGGCCCTTGCTGAAGGCCTCCGCGACGAAG
Source organism: uncultured Actinomycetes bacterium (assembly GCA_963810605.1). Lineage (GTDB taxonomy): Bacteria > Actinomycetota > Thermoleophilia > Solirubrobacterales > Solirubrobacteraceae > CADCVQ01. The sequence continues at coordinate 7,008 of CAWEOF010000003.1, read as the reverse complement.
CGGCGCAGCACCGTGCTGTCAGAGCTGACGTGCGAGATGAGGTCGCCGGTGCGGCGCCCCTCGAGGGCGCGCATGTCGAGGCGGAGAAGGTGCTCGACGATGCTGCGGCGGACCTGCAGCACCACGCCCTCGCTCGCGCGCCCGAGGACGTACCGCGCGATGCCAGCGATCACCGCTTGGGCGATGAACAGTGCGAGGAGCAACCCGATCGTCTGCCACGGGATGCCGCCATGCCCGGAGCCGTCGATCACATGGCGGGCGGCGAGGGGCTGGGCCATCGCCGCAGCCGATGCCATCAGCGCGAGCGCGATCGCCGCAGCGATGGGCTTGCGATGTCCGCGCACGATGCGCCACGCGTCCCGCAGACGGGCTCGATTGACGGCACTCGCCTCTTTCAGTCTGCACTCGGGCGCCACGGGCAAAGCCCTACCCGCCACCCCAGTGCACCCTAAACCGTACTAGTGCATGTTTATCCTGAGTTCATGTGACGCACGAGCGATTAAACCACGGTTTTAGGTTTTTACACCGCAGACTGTGGTAGTTCAGGTGGTGAGGCTGGCTCTCCACTATTCGAGCGCCGCAGCACTCGGCGCATGATGTGGACTTCAGAGCCGGAGTCAACAACGCAGAACGCCAGGAGGTGCATGTCATGGACAAGAACCAGGACATCCAGCAGGAGCAGGAGCAGGAGAGCCCGCAGCTCGACATCGAGTTCGTCGGAACGCTCGAGGATGTCACTGCCGGCTGGACCGGCCCCACGGATGACACATGGGACGGGGACTGGACTCCGTAGGGCATCCTGCTCCGAGCGCCCGTGAATCTTCGAGGCGCTCCGAGCGACGCGACTCCCCGGGATGCGGCCCCTCGGGCCGCGACCGGGGCGTCGTCGTCGGGAACCCGCGTTGATGCGACTTACAAACACCAGACACCATGTGACGAGACGGCGCTTGCGCCAGGAGGTACGGGCGTTCGCGCTTGCCGGCGAACCGACGCCACCGGGTGCGTGGGTACGCACTCGCGAACTGCTGCCGGCGGTCGTCACGTACTTGCGCGTGGGGCGGCGTTTTCGCCGCAGGGGCCTCGCTGCCGCGCTCGAGCTCGTCCCGGCCGCAAGCGGCCCGCGCAGCGAGCTGTCGCGCAATGTCCAGACGGCGTTCTGCGCACGCTCGGCCGCAGCTCGCATCCTCGGCCTTGCGCGGACCTTCGGAGGCCGCCATCTATGCCTTCACGAGTCGCTGGCCGTCACTGCTGCGCTGCGCCGGCTCGGCTTCGCAGCCGAAGCGGTCATCGGGTATCCCGTGATCGAGCCCGCCAGCGGCGTGGAAGAGCTGCACGCCTGGCCGCAGCTCGGTGAGGAGACCGTGACCGACCGCCTCGGATCCGCACCGATGAACTTCGTCGAGCTGGCTCGCTATCCGCAGGGCGAGAGCCTGCGCGTCCCCTTCGCGGCGGTCTGATCGGCGTGGCCCTCTGTGCCTTCGAGATGCGCGGCCGCGTCCCCCTCGACCTTCGAGGAGCCGACATCGACTACGAGTACGCGGGCGCGCAGCCCGCGGCGGTCTGCGCCGGGGTCGCGAGCGCGGGCAGCGGTGCTCGCGCGGCCGGCGCCATCGGTCGCGGTGCTCGCGGCGAGCGCATCCTGTCGGACACAGCGGGCGCGGGTCGACTCTCGCAGGGCACGCTGTTCACCGGCTGCACGCCCGTCGACCACCGGGACGCCGAGCGCGCGAGCGACCGTACGCTGCTCACTGGCTGGGTCGCACAATCCGCGCAGCCGGGCGCCGGCGCCGCCGCGACGCTGCAGAGAAGGCTCGACGGGGGCGCCTCGGCCGCGGTGCGAGCTCTGCGCGGCGACTTCGTGCTCGCGCATCTCTCCGAGGATCGCCGTGCGCTGCGCCTGTTTCGCGGCCTGACGTCGATGATCTCGCTCTTCTGGCGTGTGACCGGCGACGCGCTGCAGTGGTCGACGGACCCGATCGAGCTGCTCGACGGCGACGAGCCGCGGCTCACGGACGTCGCGACCGACCTTCTGCCGATGATCATCGCCGAGCGGGGCTTCCCGCACGACCGCTCGTGGTTCCAAGGCGTTCATCGATTGCCGGCCGGCTCGTGTGTCACCCTGCGACCCGGGGCGCAACCGGTGGTCGATCGCTTCGACGAGTTCGCGCCGGCACCAGCGGCACCGTCGACGCTGACGGAGGCTGCCGACGGCCTGCGTACGCGGCTGCGACAGGCCTGCGGCCGCGCGGTCGCTCCCGGCGACGGCGCGGTGCTCATGCTCAGCGGCGGCATCGACTCGGCCGCGGTCGCCCGGGAGCTGGGCGACCTAACGCCACACGCCACCGGTATGCATTTCACCCTGAATGCCTTCCCCGGGTTCGCGCAGGACTGCGCAGCCGCGGAGTCGGTCGCAGACGCTTGCGGGCTCTCGTTCGTGCGCTACGACATGGGGCGCCATGTGACGCGCGGAGGCGACTACGTCGACGAGGAGAGCGGCGCGAACCTGCCGCAGACGCATGTGCCGCTGCAGGGCACCGCCGCCACAGCGCGCGCGGCGCAGTCGCGGGGCGCGCGATTTGTCTTCTCGGGGATCCTTGCCGACCAGATCCTCGCGCACGACCTGCATCGGGGCATGTTCGACGTCGCAGGCTGGTCGATCCTCAACCCGCTGGTCACCGGCGAGCCTCCGTGGCAGGTCGTGCGCCGCACCGTGGGTGGCTCGTTCGACGGCAGCGCTTCGCCGGGCGTCCGCGGCTACGCGCGCTACGTGCGCGGGGTCCTGCGCGGCGATCCCACGGTGGCGCTGCCCAATCGCGATGCGATCGTGCATCCCGTCGGCTTCAGCGACGCGGCGGCGGCGCAGGTCACTGCGGCACTGCGCGTCGCCGCAGATCGCGCTCGCCGGCAGCTCGTGTCCGGATCCGAACACGGCGGGCGCCCTCGTCGAGGCATCCCGGCCGGCACGACGTCGCGCTTTCAGGTCAACGAGACCTTCAACACGCCAAACGTCCAGGCCGCGATCCTCAACCACTTCCTGCCGCGTCAGACGTTCGTCTTCACGCCGTACGCGGACCGCGATGTCATCGAGTACGCGCTCGCGCTGCCCAGCGCCTTCCGCATCGGGCTCGCGCACGGAGCGACGATCGACAAGCTCGCGTTGCGAACGGCGTACGCGGAGGGCACGATGGCGTCGCAGATCGGGCGCCGGATGCAGCAGGCACGCATCGACGCCTTCCCGGCCGTGTACGTCAATCAGAACTTCGAGCGCTGCCGGGCGCTGCTGGGCCAGGACTCGCGTCTGCGCGAGGCGGGCGTACTCGGCGAAACGTTCGTCCGCGGGCTCTCGCGCGAGAGCGTCCACCGCAACGGGGAAGAGATCGCGCGCCTGTGCGTGATCGAGCAGTGGCTGCGGAGGATCGCCTCATGAGCGCGTGTGTGTCGCTCCCCGGCCACATCGTGTTCCGAGAGCTTCCGTTCTGCGGCGTCCTGCTCGACACGCGGCGGTCCCGGGTCTACCGGCTCTCGCAGGAGGCCACCAGGGTCCTGCGCCACGCGCTGCACGGAGCGCGCACCCCGGGGCCGTACGAGCCCGTGATCAGCGTCGCGGCGCCGGAGCCGACGGTGCAGCAGCGCGACCGCCTGCTGACCAAGCTCAGCTCACAGGGGCTCGTCCGGATACAGCCGCCGGAGGAGCAGGACGATGCACCCTGAGCTCGCTGACCCCCGGCCCGACATCCGGTGGCTTACCGCGCACCTCACGCAGGTCGTGCCGGCAACGCCGTCCGTCCCGGCTCGCGGCGTGTCCAAGCGCTGCGCGGAGCTGGCGATGACATGCTCCTACCTGCGCATGTGGGTGCGCGACGGATCGTTGCCCGCAGCCCCGTTCGCCGCGCCGCTCGACGCCTGGCAGGCGATGGTGCAGCAGCGCTGCGAGGACCCCGCTGTGCGGTGCCGCGCGCTTGAGGATCGCGACGCCGCGCTGTTTCACGCGCAGCCGTACCTCTGGCTGCGCGTGACGGGGTACCGATCCGACGCGTGGGAGGACGCGCTCGCCGGACTGGCCGCTGACGGCGTCCGCCCGATGTCGATGGGGGTGCTGCACCTGTTGTGGAAAGCGGGCCTCATGCGAGATCGGCCGGACTGGCGCCGCGCGCTCGCAGTCTGGCTGGCGGCCTGGGGCGATCGCTCCGTGCCGTGGGACCACAACGCGTATCGCATCACGCACGCGGCGTTCTACATCTCAGACCTCGGCAACGAGGCGCCAGCCGCGGAGCCCGCCGACCACGATCGCCTCCTCGATCACGCTCGGCGACTGCTGCGCCGCTCGGTCGCGCGGCGCCGCTGGGATCTGACCGGGGAGCTGCTGACAGCCGTCAGCTGCCTCGACGGCGAGGACGCCCTGCACCGGAGCGCCACGCGCGCGTTCTGCGCCTCGTGGCGTGAGCAGCTGGTTTCGGGAGGTGTCGGGCGCGGGCGCACGGATCCCGACGAGGCGTTCCGACGCAGGTACCACACGGCGATCGTCGACGTGCTGCGTTGCGCGGTCACGGTGCGCTCGGCGGCGGTCCGCGGTCGCCCCGAGCTCGCCGCCGGAGTGGCGACGTGAGGCCGGAGGTCGTCGTCGTCGGAGCCGGGCCCGTCGGCCTCATGCTCGCAGCCGAGCTGCGCGCCTGGGGCGTCGGCGTGCTCGTCCTCGAGCGCCGCGCGAGCCCGGACACGCGGCTGCGCGCGCCCGCGATCACCGAGCGGACGATCGAGGCGCTCGAGCGTCACCGCTTGCTTCACCGGCTCGCCGGCGACGCGCAGCGCTACCGCGCCGCCGAGGGCGCGACGTCGAGCACGCTGCCCGCCGACCTGCGGATGGATGGCGTGCGGGCGCTGCCCGTTCGCCAAGACCTCGTCGAGCACGTCCTCGAGGAGCACGTGCGCGCGCTCGGTGGCGGGGTCCGGCGCGGACACGAGCTGGTAGGACTCACGCCATCCGACGACGGCGTCGAGCTGCGCGTTCGCGGCGCGGGGGCGCCCGAGCAGGTGATTCGCGCGGCCTTCGTCGTCGGCTGCGACGGCGCTCGCAGCACCGTGCGCTCCGCGGCCGGCATCGGGTTCCCCGGCTCCCCGGCGACGATCACCGGCTACCAAGCCGAGGTCGAGGTCGCGGATGCCGGCGTCCTGCGCCGCGGGTGGCACCGCACGCCGACGGGCATCGCCGCGTACGAGCTGTGTCCCAGCCGGATCGTCAGCATCGAGTTCACGGGTCCACCCGCGGATCGGTCGGCTGCGGTCACGCTCGAGGACGTCCAAGCGAGCCTGCGGCGCACGAGCGCGACCGACGTGACCCTGACCGGCGCCCACACGCTCACGCGCTTCACGGACAACGCGCGCCTGGCGGAGACCTACCGCCGCGGGCGCGTCCTGCTGGCAGGGGATGCTGCGCACGTCCACGCGCCGTTCGGCGGCCAGGGCCTGAACCTCGGAGTGCAGGACGCGGTGAACCTCGGCTGGAAGCTCGCCGCCACGCTGCGCGGCTGGGCTCCGGCCGGGCTGCTTCACAGCTATGAGCGCGAGCGCCGACCGATCGCCGAGCAGGTGCTGCGCAACGTCCAAGCCGCGATCACGCTCATGGATCCCGACGCGCGCATGACCCCCGTTCACGAGCTCTTCGGCGAGCTGCGCGGCCTCGACGTCGTCCGCCGCTACATGCACGAGAAGACCGCGATGACCGGTCTGCGCTACGCCATCCACGCGCCGGGGACCGATCACCCCTTGCTGGGACGAGCGCCGCGCGGCCTGCGGGTGAGCACGGCCGACGGCATCGCCGAGCTGTCACGGGTCGCGCGCCCGGGATCTGGCCTGCTCCTGGTCTTGTCTGACGCCGGCCGCCGGGCCGTCGCCGTCGCCGAGCCGTGGCGCGACAGGGTCGACGTGGTCCGCGCGCCCGCCGCTCCCTCGCCGCCGGACGTCGGTGATCCGACGGACGCCGGCGAGATCGCGGCGCTCCTGCTGCGCCCGGACGGGCACACCGTCTGGGTGGGCGCCACTGACGGGACCGATCACCCCTCGGCGCTGGTCGACGCGCTCGAGCGCGTGTTCGGCCCGCCCGCGGCGCCGCGCAGCAATGGCCACGAGCAACTCCTGAGCCAAGCGTCGAGATGATCGCCGACGACGACCTCCGCGCGCTGCGAGAGCAAGGCCACGTCGTGGTTTCGGACCTCTTGAGCGCCGGCGAGGTCGCGGCCTGCCGGCAGGAGCTGCGCGAGCACTTCCCGACCTGCGACGAGCTGCTCGCCCATCCAGAGCGCTTCGCAAAGCTCGGGAGAGCGGCGTTCTTCCCGTACGCGGGACCGACGCTCAACCGCGCGAGCACGCACCCGACCCTCGTCGACCTCGTCGAGCGCGTGCTGGGGACCGGCGACGTCCGGATCGGCGACGCCGTCCTGCAGGCCAAGTACGGCACGCTCGCCGGTGCCGGGCGCGACCAGGCGCTGCACAACGAGGCCTGGGAGGGAGGCTCGCTCGTCTATCCGGCCGAGTCGGGTCTCTACCAGCGCGTCTTCGTGATCGTCTACCTCACGGACGTCACCGAGGATCTCGCGCCGACCTATGTCGTGCCGCGGTCGGTCACGGAGGATCTGCCGCTCGTCACCGAGGACGGCGTGGCCTCGTATTCGCGCGACGCGTACCCCTCGCTCTATGAAGCCGAGCGACCGGTCCTGGCTCGCGCCGGATCGGCGCTGATCACCATGGGCCGCACGATCCAGCGCGGGTCGGCGATGCGCGCCGAGCGCGGGCAGCGCTTCGCCCTGTTCATGAGTTACCACGCGGCGGCAGCGACGTGGCAGCGCAGCCGGACGTTCGTGAGTCTCCCCGGCGCGCCGGAGGGTCCAGCCGCGCGTCGGTTCATGGCCGACTCCACGACCAAGCAGCGCCAGCTGTTCGGATTTCCTGCGCCGGGGCACGCGTACTGGACGGACGAGACCATCCGCGCGATCGCCTCCATCTATCCGGACA
>CAWEOF010000002.1:0-80269 GCA_963810605.1 uncultured Actinomycetes bacterium | reverse complement strand
GTTGGCGAGCATCCGCAACCGGCTGCCGATGTGATTGGCCAGGTCCGCCGCGACGGCGGGGTCGCGATCGCGAACCGTCACGGTGATGATCCGCGTGATCGTGTTCGAGCTCGTGGAGACGTTCTTCTTGATCGTCTCCAGCGTGCGTGGGTTGCCGGCGGCGCGCAGCGCTCGTTTCAGGACCGGCTCGCTGACGGCAAGGTCGGCGTACGTGCGCGCGAGCCCGCCGGACGCGTCGAGGTCGACGCTGCTGTTGATCGGCCCGACAAGGAGCCTCACCTGCGTCTCGTAGGTCTTCGTGGCCTTGGACGCCGCCACGAACCCCGCGAGCGCGGCGATCGCGCTTCCCAGCAGCAGCGCCCACCACCAGCGGCGCACGACGAGGAGCAGGTCGGGGTCGGTCATCTCGCGACCTGAGGCTGCCGGGTCACGCGCCCGGGCGCAGGGCCGACATTCCGCCTGCTGTTGAGCAGGCCCGTCACCTCGATGGGGGTAATTTCTGACCCACCGGCATACGGCATCGAGTAGACCTCTCACCCGCGAAATCGCCCGCCACGCCTGGGCCAACGCTTCAGATCTGCACCCTGGGGTCGTCCGCCACGGGCCGCGGGCGCACTCGCGCTGCGCCGCGCGACGGCCGATGTTCGAATATGACCCAGCGCTCCGTGAGCCGCCCCGACGCCCGCAGCGAGACCGAGATGCTCGCTGAAAACGCCTGCAACGCGGGACTGTCCAGGTCCTCTGCCGTTCGGGCTCATCCTCCGCGTCGTCGTGTCCTGCGCGGCGTCGTAGCCGCCGCGCTGGCAGTGCTCGCGACGGTCGCCGTCGCACCGTCGGCACACGCTGCGGGCCGCACGGCGTTCAACACGAAGATCACGAGCGGCCCGTCCGAGCGCGCGACGACCACAGCGACCACGGTCAGGTTCGCGTTCAGGGCTACCGCGCGGGCATCGTTTCGCTGCTCGCTCAACGGCGCGCGGTACCGCCCGTGCCGCTCGCCCAAGCGCTACCGCGGCCTTTCGCAGCGCCGCCACACCTTTCGCGTGAAGGCGGTACGGCGCGCCGGCCCGTCCGACCGGACGCCGGCCCGGCGACGCTTCAGCGTCGCACCGCGTGCACCCGCGCCAGCGCCCGCCCCCGCGCCAGCGCCCGCGCCCGCGCCCGCCCCCGCGCCAGCGCCCGCCCCCGCGCCAGCGCCAGCCCCCGCGCCAGCGCCCGCGCCCGCCCCCGCGCCCGCGCCAGCGCCCGCGCCCAGCACGCCACCGGCACCTCCCCAGACGGCGCCCGCGCCGGCTGACCCGGTGCCTCCCGCGCCCGCAGGGGTCACGACGAGCTGCAGCCGTGCATACAGCGCGTCGAGCCCGTGGAACAGCGAGGTGCGCGCAGACGTCGCCGTGGACCCCGCCAGCGCCGCCAAGGTCGCCACCATGGACCCCGCCAACGCGAAGCTCACCTCAGACCCGACGCAGTACACGTTCCCCGTCTACTACGCCGACGCGAGCACCCCGCGCGTCCCCGTCACCCATGTCGACGGCTGGTTCTCGGAGGTGTCGGCGGGTGGGACGCTGCTGCGCAACTCGCGCGATCGCGATCCGGCCAAGCGCGTCACGACGATGCCGATCCCGCCCGGCACGACAGCAGCCGCCGGCTACGACGCCCAGATCATCGTCATCGACACCACCACCGGCGACACCTGGGACGCCTCGCACTTTCACCGAGACAACACCGGCTACCACGCCTGGAACATCGGCCGCTACAACACCGCCTGGAGCGCCGTCCCACCACTGGACACCAACAACAACCCCTACTGGCTCCGCGGACCCGGCATCCCCTACCTCGCCGGCCTCATCCGCCCCTGCGAGATCGCGCAAGGCCACATCGACCACGCCCTCGCATTCGCCTACCCCAAGACCACCACCGAACACGTCTACCCCGCCACACGCTCCGACGGCCAATCACAACCCGGCAACGGCATGGCCGAAGGCACCCGCCTGCAACTGGACCCCACCATCCCCGACGCCACCATCACACACACCTGGCGCTGCACCAACGCCTGCTACACGATCGCCAAAGCCCTGCAGCGCTACGGCATGTACATCGCCGACAGCGGCGGACGCCCCAAGATCATGGCCGAATACGAAGGCACCGCGCACTGGAACACCACCATCACCGCCGCCACACCATCACCAATCCCGCTCAGCGCCTTCCGCGTCGTCGCACCACCGCACCGCTGAACCCGGATCCCGGGGTGACCCGCCGCGCAGAAGGATCTCCCCTGGAGCAGCGGCGCGCACGCGCGAGGATCCAGCGATGCGTCCGACCGGCGCCATCGTCGTCGCGCTGGCCCTCGCGATCGCGGCGGCGCCGGCGAGCGTGATCGCCGCCGGCGCCGCGCAGGCGATCGCGACGCCGCCGGACCTCGCCGCGCAGCCGGGCTGCTCGCGCCCGTACAGCGCGTCGAGCCCGTGGAACAGCGAGGTGCGCGCAGACGTCGCCGTGGACCCCGCCAGCGCCGCCAAGGTCGCCACCATGGACCCCGCCAACGCGAAGCTCACCTCAGACCCGACGCAGTACACGTTCCCCGTCTACTACGCCGACGCGAGCACCCCGCGCGTCCCCGTCACCCATGTCGACGGCTGGTTCTCGGAGGTCGCCGGATGGTCCCCGGACATCGCCGAGATCGGAACCGCGCTGCTGAACTCGCGCGATCGCGATCCGGCCAAGCGCGTCACGACGATGCCGATCCCGCCCGGCACGACAGCAGCCGCCGGCTACGACGCCCAGATCATCGTCATCGACACCACCACCGGCGACACCTGGGACGCCTCGCACTTTCACCGAGACAACACCGGCTACCACGCCTGGAACATCGGCCGCTACAACACCGCCTGGAGCGCCGTCCCACCACTGGACACCAACAACAACCCCTACTGGCTCCGCGGACCCGGCATCCCCTACCTCGCCGGCCTCATCCGCCCCTGCGAGATCGCGCAAGGCCACATCGACCACGCCCTCGCATTCGCCTACCCCAAGACCACCACCGAACACGTCTACCCCGCCACACGCTCCGACGGCCAATCACAACCCGGCAACGGCATGGCCGAAGGCACCCGCCTGCAACTGGACCCCACCATCCCCGACGCCACCATCACACACACCTGGCGCTGCACCAACGCCTGCTACACGATCGCCAAAGCCCTGCAGCGCTACGGCATGTACATCGCCGACAGCGGCGGACGCCCCAAGATCATGGCCGAATACGAAGGCACCGCGCACTGGAACACCACCATCACCGCCGCCACACCATCACCAATCCCGCTCAGCGCCTTCCGCGTCGTCGCACCACCGCACCGCTGAACCCGGATCCAGCGAAATACGGTGGATCCGCGCTGACCCGGGGGCCGCGCCTCACCCCGGCCTCGCAGGAAGATCGCCGAGCCGGGGGATGGATCTCCCCTGCTGCGCACGCGCGTCCCGCGCAACGATCGCGACATGCACCCCCGGGGTCCCCGATTCTCACAGTCGCAATTGCGCGACGCCGCCAAGAGCGTGCTCGACATCGTCGTCGCGTTCGTCGCCCTCGCCCTCCTGGCCCCGCTCATGGGCGCGATCGCCGTCGCGATCCTTGCCTCGGACCCGCGCGCCGGGATCGTGTTCCGCCAGCGCCGCACAGGGCGGGGCGGGCGCACCTTCACGCTGTACAAGTTCCGCACGATGCGCCGCGACGCCGAGGCGCTGAAGGAGGCGCTGCGCCACCTCAGCGAAGTGCCGTGGCCGGACTTCCGCGTCCACGACGACCCCCGCGTGACGCGCCTCGGACGCTTCCTACGGCGCACGAGCCTCGACGAGCTTCCGCAGCTCGTGAACGTGCTGCTCGGATCGATGTCCCTCGTCGGGCCGCGGCCGACGAGCTTCGACGCGAGCACGTATGACCTGTGGCAGACCGAGCGACTGGCGTTCCGGCCGGGGCTGACCGGCCCGTGGCAGGTGCGGGGCCGCAACTCGATGGACTTCGCTGAGCGCTGCCGGCTTGAGATCGCCTACTTCCGCCGGGCGACGCTGCGCGACGACGTCGGGATCCTGCTGGCAACCGTCGTGGTGGTCCTGCGCAGGACTGGGACCGCGTGAGCGCACCCACGCGAGCCGAGGGCACGGCGCTCGGCAGCGCGGCCCTTGCAGCCTGGGTCCTCGGCGGCTACGCGGTCGCGCTCGCGGGCCTGCCGGCGCGCCGCTGGGCCGCGGAAGATCACGAGCCGGAGGTGACCATCGTCGTCCCGACGCACCGGGAGCGCGACCTGCTCGCCTCGAAGCTCGCGTCGCTCGCGTCGCTCGAGTACCCACCGGACCGGCTGCAAGTCGTCGTCGTCAGCGACGGGGACCCGGAGCTGGCGCGGATCGCGCGCACGGCGCTGCCAGCCGCGATCGTCCTCCTGCAGCCCGAGCGCCGGGGGAAGCCGGCCGCGCTGAATCGCGCACTCGACCACGCCACCGGCGACATCGTGCTGCTCACCGACGCCCACACGCACCTCGCGCCTGACAGCCTGCGGGTCGCCGTGCGGCATTTCGCCGACGACGCGGTCTTCGGTGTCACCGGGCGCTGGGCGGAGACCGGCAGCGTCTACGACCGCTACGAGCACATGCTGCGCCTGCTGGAGACGCGGTCGGGGAGCACGGCGGGCGTCTTCGGTGGCTTTCTCGCCGTGCGCCGCGCTCACATCGGGCGTTTCCCGACGGATGTCGTCAACGACGACCTGTGGCTCCTGCTGCGGCTCGTGCGCGCCGGCGGGCGGGTCGTCTACGAACCGCGGGCCACCTCGATGCAGGGCGTGCTGCGTGCCGGTGCGGAGCTTGAGCGGCGCGCCCGCATCACCGCCGGGCGCGCGCTGCTCGCGGGCGAGCTTCGCGATCTGCCGATGGGCTTTCGCTGGCGGCTCGTGTCGCACAAGTTCGGCCGGCTCGCCCTGCCGTTCGCGCTCCTCGGCGCGCTGGCCGGATCCGTCGCCGCCGGCAGGCGACCGGCGTACCGGGCCGCCGCGACCGCGCAGCTCGCGGGCTACTCCGTCGGAGTGCTCGACATCGCGGGAGTCCGTGCACCGGGCCGCCTCCAACCGGTCTCGCGCGCGGCAGGTCAGTTCGTGCTCGGCAACCTCGCCACGGCCCGCGGGGTGATCCGCGCGCTGCGCGGGCGCCAGGACGTTCGCTGGCGACCCGTGCGATGACCCGGCGGCTCGCCGCCGCTGTATCGCACGGCGGCGGGCTGCTACTTGCCACCCCGCTGTGGGCGTGGTGGGCGCTGGACCGCGGCGGCTACCCCTCGCCCGTGTGGATCACCGGGCTCGTCGCGCTCGCGCTCGCGACCGCCGTCGCGCTGCTGCTGGTTCCGGGTCCTGCGCTGCGTGGCCCCGCCGGCGTCGCGGCCGCGGCACTCGGCGCGTACGCCGCACTCAGCGCGCTGTCCATGCTCGTCGCGTCGGACCGCGGCCAAGCATGGCTGTGGAGCGAGCGTGCGCTGCTGTACGCGCTGGCATTCGCGCTGCCGCTGCTGTGGCCGCCGTCGTTGCGCGCGGTCAAGGCCGGGGTCGTCCTGTGGATCGCCGTCGTGCTCGCGGCCCTTGCCCTCGGGCTGTTGCGGGCCCGCCACGGCGTCCTCGTCGACGGGCGCCTCAGCGACCCCACCACGTATCCGAACGCGACCGCCGTCCTGCTGCTGATGGGCGCCCTGCCGGCCGTGATGCTCGCCGCGCTGCCGCGCGCGTCGATGTGGCAGCGCGGTCTCGGCCTGGCCGCGGCCGGCGCGCTCGCGGCCGGCGCCGTGCTGACGCAGAGCCGCGGCATCCTGATCATCGCGGCGGTCGTGGGCATCGGCGCCGTGCTCGTCTGCCCCGCGCGGCTGCGCCTCGCCGCAGCCGGCGCGTGCGTCCTCATGGTCCTCGCGTGGCAGCGCCGCGCCCTGCTCGACCTCCATGCCCTGGCCGAAGGTGGCGCCGCGACCGCCGCGGTCGGGCAAGCCGTCGCGGCGATCGGCGCGATCGCCGCGGTCCTCGCCGTCGCCGGCGCCGGGTGGGCGCTGGCCGAACGGCGCATCCGCGTCGCGCCCCCTTCGCCACGCCAGCGCGACCGGATGCGCCGCGCGAGCTACGCCGCGGTGCTGGTCGGGACGGTCGCGGTCACCCTCGCTGTCTCCGGCGGCCGTCCCGCCGCGTGGGCCGGCGCGCAGCTGCGCGACTTCAAGACGCCCGACTACCACCGCGTCGAATCGGGCGACTCGCGCTTTCAGGGCGGGCTCGGCTCGAACCGCTACGACTACTGGCGGGTGGCGGTGGTCGCGACCGCGCGCGCGCCGCTGCGCGGGACGGGGGCGGGTTCGTTCGTCCAGACGTACTTCGCGGAGCGGCGCACGCTGCGCGCGCCGTTGTACGCGCACCAGCTGTGGCTCGGGGCCGCCGCGGAGCTCGGGCTCCCCGGCCTGGGGGCGCTGCTCGTCTTCGTCGTGGCGTTCGCCATCGCGCTGCGGCGACGCCTGCTCGGTCGTGAGATCGCCGACGCCGGCCTGCTGCTCGCGGCCGCCGCGCCGCTCGCCGCCCTGCTGCTGCACGCCAGCGGTGACTGGAGCTTCGCCTTCCCGGGCCTCGCGGTCCCGGCGCTGGGCTTGGCGGGCGCGGCGATCGCGACACCCGGTGGGCCGGCGGCGACCGCGGCACCCGGTGCACCGGCGGCGACCACGGCACCCGGCGGGCCGGCGCGGCGCACGCGACACTTGCGCGTTGCAGCGGCCGTCATCGTGCTGGCATCGGCCGCGGCAGCCGTGCCGCTGGCCGTGGCCGAGCAACTCGTGCAGCGCGCCGAGGCCCGCGAGGCCTCACATCCGGCGCAAGCGCGTGCGGACCTGCACCGCGCCCAGAGATGGGCACCTCTGTCGGGCCGTCCGCCGCTGGTCCTCGCGTTGCTCGAGCTTCGCGCGCGCGACCACGCCGCGGCGCGACGCGCCTTCGCCGACGCGCATGCGCGCGATCGCAGGGCGTGGTTCCCACTGCTCCAGCTCGCCATCCTCACGCCGCGCGACCAGCGCGCGCAGGCGCTGGCGCTCGTTCGCACAGCCGCCGCTGTGAACCCCCGCGATCCGCTGATCGCCGAGACGCGGCGCGTGCTGTCACGCGGCCATGACGTCTCGGCGTCCGAGATCGCTCGCGCTGCACTGGACACACCCGGGTGACGGACTCCCCGCGCATGAGAAATGGACAGGTGGGATCGGCGTGCCTGCTCGTAGAGCTGAGCACCGTCTTGGTGCAAACGTGCCGTGTCGGGGGAATACGGGGGTCGTGTTGTTCGACAAGACAGCCGCTGGTTGGCCGCGAACGCGAGCTGGGGTGTTCGCGAACTCCCTCGACGCACTGGATCAAGCCGGGCGCGCCAGGATCTTGCAGTTGCCGGCGAGCCGGCATCGGCAGGAGCCGGCTCCTCGATGAGCTGCCGGCGCAGTCCCGGGCGCGTGGCCACCTCGAGCTGTCCGGGCGAGCGGCCGAGTTCGAGGGCGAGGGACCCTTCGGGCTGGACGACTGGCTCATGTCGCTGGACCGCGACCACCTCGCCGCGCTGGGAGCCGGCCTGGAGAGCGAGCTGGCAACCGCGTTCCCCGCCTTCGGACCCTCGTGTCCGCACGCGCACCAGCCCTTGCGCAAGAAGAGCGCTAAGCGCGCGCCGGCGCTTGCGGCGCGCTGGTACGCATCCGCCCTGCGGGTCCTCCCCGAGACGTCGCGCAGCGCGCTGCGGCTGCGGTCCAGCCGGCCGCTTCGGGCACCGAGACGCGCCGCTTCTTGGCGTGCCTCCTCGGCCCGGCGAAGCATGTCCTCCGGGCGGGAGTAGAAAGGATGGGCGGAGGCGGTGCTCGAGCGCCACGAGTGCGCAGTGGAGCACTGTCAGCGGGTGATCGACGTCGCTCGGGCAACCGGGACAGGGCGGCATGCCGACGGGAGGACCGGCTGGGCTGCGACAGAGCGGGGCACACCCCGACCTGGGCGCCCTGACGCCGCGCGCCGGATCGCCACCGGCCGCCGCCCGCCGCCGGCGGCGGCGGTAACAGGATCGCCACGTCGTCGTCACAGCCGGGTCACGCCCGGGCGCAGCGCGCGCGCGAGCCTGCGGGCGATGCACGACGGCCTCCCCGCGCTCTATGCCCACCGCCTCGGCCGCGCGCCCGGTCCCGACAACTCGCGCGCGGCTCTGCGCGCGACGCTGGCGGGTCCCGTCGACGGCTTGGAGACCGACGTCTGCCTGACGGCTGACGGGCGGCTGGCGCTGCTGCACGACCCGAACCTCGGCAGCTGCACGACGGCGGGCGGCTGGGCACACCGCACGCCGTGGAGCGTCCTGTGCGCCGCGCGGCTGCTGGACCGCGACGGGGCCCCGACGGACGAGACCCCGATGCTGCTCGACGAGCTGCTGGACGCCGTGCCCGACGGCCTCGTCGTGCAGGTCGAGGTGAAGGCCTACGGCGACCCCGTCCTCGCACGCGCCACGGCGGTCGCGCTGGCGCGGACCCTTCGCCGGCGGTCCGAGCGCGAGCGCGTCGAGGTGCTGTCGTTCCAGGTCGCTGCCTGCGAGGAGGCCGCTCGGCGCGGCCTGCGCACGCGCCTCGTGGCGTGGGCCGACTATGCGCCGGATGCGCTCGGACGCTGGGCGCGGCGCGCAGGCGTCGGCGGCGTCTGCATCGAGCATTTCCTCCTGCACGCCGAGCTCATATCGCGTCTGTGCGCATATGGGCTGAGCGTGAGCACCGGGACGATCAACGACGCCGAGCTGGCGCTGCGTGCCGCCGGACTCGGCGTCGACGCGATCACGACCGACCGGCCCGCGGCCCTGCGCGGCGAGCTTGCCGCGCAGGCGATGGCCGCCTGAGCCGGGTCGGGCGGCGGCCGTCAGACCGCGGCGGCCATGAGACCGCGGCGGCCCATCAGACCGCGGCGGCCATCAGACCGCGGCGCCCGTCAGACCGCGGCTCGCAGCACGGCGACGATCCGCGGGTGGCCGTCGACCACGACCTCCTCGACGATCTCGACGTCCTCGAGGCCGACGATCCTCCCGAGCCTCCGCAGGCCCTCGGCCGGGAAGCCCCAGTAGGTGAAGTCGTCGCGGGCGTAGACGTCGCCTGGCTCGCGCAGCTCGAGCGCGGGCGTGTCGGGGTCAAGTGTCGACCCGTACGTCTCGAGGACGACCTCCCCGCCGGGCTCCAGGACGTCCGCGAACGTCTGCAGAAACGCGATCGGGTCGGTGACCCGGTGCAGGATCCCGAAGCACAGCACGACGTCGAAGCGCTCGCCGAGGTCGCGCACGTCGAAGCCGTCCATCTTGTGGTAGTCGACCTGCGACCGCGTCAGCGCGGCGATCGCGTCGAAGCCAGCCCGCGGCGGCAGCTCGATGCCGAACCGCGCGCCGACCCATTCGACGTACTGCTCGTTCTCGACCGCGACGACCCGCCGTGCGCCACGCCGCTCCGCGAGGAACGAGTAGAACCCGTCGAACGCGCCGACATCGAGCACGCTGCGGCCGGCGAAGCGTTCGTGCTCGAGTGATGCGAGGCGGTATCCATGGTCGCGCGCGATGCCGGGCGTGTAGACGCCGGGTGCGAGCGCGAAGGTGTGAAACCACAGCGGCACCGAGTCGCGAACGCGCTCGGCGTCCTCGAACGATGCATCGATGGCGTATGCGTCGGCGACGAGCTGCTCGGCGGCAGATGTGTCGGGGATCAGCTCGATCAGCGGGACGGTTGTGGACACTCAGTGCCTTCCGTCGTATGGGTAGCCATCCAAGGGCGTGAGAAAGACCGCGCGGCATGGCAGGCCCCCGCGAAATCCGCAGTCGATGGTACGCCGTCGATTGCCGTGTCCATATGGCCCGGACGGCAGGATCGAGTGACCGCGTTGTGACCGACGGGCGAGCGCCGCGGACATGTCGAGCGGCTCGCCGCTGTCGTCGGCTTGACACGCGTGGTCGGGCGGGCGCAGGTTCGCGCCTCACGGACGTGTGAAACGGGCGTTTTGAACACGAAGGGGATCGACACGGCTGACTCTTTCGGATCTCCACCCGCTACGCCGCAGCCCGCTGACCGAGCTCCATACGGGCCACACGATCGAGGTCAGCTCCGATCGCACCCAGACCCTCCTCGCCGGCACGGATCGCTACAAGTGCGCGCAGTTTCACTTCCACATGAAGTTCGAGCACATCGTCGGTCGGCGGTCCCCGCTGGAGATCCACTTCGTCCTCGGGTCGGCCGACAAGTCGATCGCGGTCGTCGGCGTCCTGGTGAAGGCCGGTGCCGCCAGCGGTGCGTTCGGGCGGCTGATCGCCTCCCTGCCAAAGGCCAAGGGTGACTCCGTGCTCGTGAAGAGCAAGGTCAACCCCGTGGACCTCATGCCCGCTTCGCGACGCGCGTGGCGCTACAGCGGCTCACTGACGACGCCGTGCACCGAAGGGCTGCGCTGGCACGTCCTCGCCTCGCAGATCACGGCGTCGCGCGCACAGCTCGCCACCCTGCGTTCGATCGTGAACGGCAACTTGCGCCCCCTGCAGGCGCGCAACGGCCGGAAGCTGACGTAGCGCTGAACCCGGCTCAGCCGCCGCCCGGCGTGACGCGGTAGCAATCGAAGACCGAGTCGATGTTGCGCAGGCGGCTGATCGCGTGCTTGAGCACCTGAAGGTCGCCGACCTCGACGACGAACCAGTTCTGGACCATCGGGTGCGAGACGACGCAGCGCGCCTCGACGATGTTGATGCCCGCCTCGGAGAACGTCCGCGAGAGATCCTCGAGCAGGCGGTGGCGATCCCAGGCGTCGACCTGCAGCTCGACCTTGAACGCCGTCACATGGTCGCCTTCCCAGCTGACGGGCGTGAAGCGGTCGGGATCCTTGCGCAGCGCGACCGCGTTCGGGCAGTCCTCGCGGTGGATCGTGATCCCGCGCCCGAGTGAGATGTAGCCCACGATCTCGTCGCCCGGCACGGGCCGGCAGCACTTCGCCAGGCGCAGCATGACGTCGTCGACGCCCTCGACCGCGATGCCGTACTGCGTCGAGGAGCTCGTCGGCTGGCGGCGCTGGCGGCGCGTCGAGAGCATGTCCTCCGCGGCGGTGCGCTGCTCGCCCTCGGCCGCCTCGCCCTGCTTCAGGCGTTGCATGACCTTGCCGACGACGATCTTCGCGGAGATCTTCGCGCCGCCGAGGGCGATGTAGAAGTCCGCGCCGTTCTTGAAGCCCATCTCGCGGATGACGTCCGCGAGCAGCGGCGACGACACGATCTTCTGATGCGGCAGGCCGCGCTTCTTGAGCTGCTCGTGGAGGATGTCGCGGCCGGCGCGCTCCGTGTCGTCGCGCGACTGCGACTTGAACCACTGGCTGATCTTGTTCTTCGCCCGCGTCGTGTGCACGACGGCGAGCCAGTCGCGCGACGGGCCGCGCTCGCGGTTCGAGGTCAGGACCTCGACGATGTCGCCGGACTTCAGCTCGTAGTGCAGCGGGACCATCTTGCCGTTGACCTTCGCGCCGACGCAGCGGTGGCCGACGTCGGTGTGGACCTCGTAGGCGAAGTCCAGCGGCGTCGCGCCGGCCGCGAGGTTCTTGACCTCGCCCTTGGGCGTGAAGACGTAGACCTCCTCCTCGGAGAGGTCGACCTTGAGCGCGTCCATGAACTCCTTGGGGTCCTTCGTGTCGCGCTGCTCGTCGAGCATCGAGCGCAGCCACTTGATCTTCGCCTCGCCGTCAGCCGCTGGCCCCGCCTTGCGCCCGCCGTCGTCCTTGTAGATCCAGTGCGCGGCGACGCCGAACTCCGCCATGTCCTGCATCTCGCGCGTGCGGATCTGGATCTCGAGCGGCAAGCCTTCGGGCCCGATGACCGTCGTGTGCAGCGACTGGTACATGTTGAACTTCGGCATCGCGATGAAGTCCTTGAAGCGCCCGGGCAGCGGCTTCCAGAGCGAGTGGACGACCCCGACCGCGCCGTAGCAGTCCTTCACCGAGTCGACGATCACGCGCATCGCGGTGAGGTCGTAGATCTCGTTGAACTCGCGGCCCTTCTTGGTCATCTTCGAGTAGATCGAGTAGAAGTGCTTCGCGCGCCCGGAGATGTCGGCGTCGATGCCGAGCGCCTGCAGCTCGCGCATGAGGTAGTCGCCGGCCTTCTCGACGTAGCGCTCGCGCTCGTCGCGCTGCTGGTTGACGAGGCCCTTGATCTCCTGGTACTTGCGTGGGTGCAGCGCGGCGAATGCGAGGTCCTCGAGCTCCCACTTGATCGCGTGGATGCCGAGCCGGTGCGCGATCGGCGCGTAGATCTCCAGCGTCTCCTTCGCCTTGTCGATCTGCTTCTGCTTGGACATCGCGTCGATCGTGCGCATGTTGTGCAGGCGGTCGGCGAGCTTGATGAGGATGACCCGCACGTCGTTGGCCATCGCGACCATCATCTTGCGGTAGTTCTCGGCCTGCGCCTCGTCGCGCGACTGGAAGACGATCCCGGTGAGCTTCGTGACGCCGTCGACGATGTTCGCGATCTCCTCGCCGAACTGGTGCTTGACCTCGGCGAGCGACGCCGACGTGTCCTCGACGGTGTCATGCAGCAGCGCCGCGCACAGCGTCTCGGTGTCCAGGCGCATGCCCGCGCAGATCTTCGCCACGCCGACCGGGTGGTGGATGAAGTCCTCGCCGCTCAGGCGGCGCTGGTCTGCGTGGTGCTCGCAGGCGAAGACGAACGCCGCCTCGACGCGCTTGCGGTCGATCTCGACGGCGGACGCGTCGGCGTGCTCCTCGACGATCGCGAAGACGTCGGACAGCAGGCTGCGCTCAAGCGGCGTGAGGTCGGCGCGGTCGACCTGCGGGTGGCGCTCGGCGGACAGCTCGTCGACGGGCGCGCGGCGAACGCTCGCGCGCTGGCGCGCGGGCGCCCTTACGCCGCCTTTGCCGTCTGGAGTGTCAGCCATCGCCGTCCGTCCTCGAGTCGCTGCTGGTAGGCCCTGAACGCCGCCGATCGCTCGAGCGCCGTGCGCTGCGCGACCGGGACCGCGAGGGTCCTTGTGTGTGGGTCGAGGCTGACGAGGTTCAGTTCCGCGAGGACCCTGATGACGCGGCCGGCCAGCGTTGCCGGCCGTGGCGTCTGCGGATCTCCGCGAAGCAGCGCCTCGAGCTCCTCGCCCGCCGCTCCGCCGGCGTCCCGAAGGGCCCGGTACGTCGCGGTAAGCGAAGCACGAAGGTCGTACTGCCGCTCATGAATCTGCTCCGCGAAGCGTAGCTCAGCGGGACCCCATGTCAGGTGGGTGAGCTTGCCGTGTTGGCGCGTCGGGCCGGCGGGCGGGTCGAGCAGCACGACGTGGGTGTGCGGGCCTGCGAGTTGCGGCTCGCGCTCCAGCGCGTCGTGAGAGCAGAGCTCGAAGCCACCGAGGATCTGCTGGAGGTGTCGCGCGCGCGCGATCGCGTCGGCGGCGACGACGAGCACCGGCTCGCCGGAGGCGACGAGCGCGCCGATCGTGCCGGCGATCCCGCCGCCGCGGCGGTCGCGGAACGCGCCCTCCTCGGCGCCGCGCCGTAGCCAACCCTCCGCGCCGCCCGCGCGACCAAGCAAACCCTCCGCGCCGCCCGCGCGACCAAGCAAACCCTCCGCGCCACCCGCGCGACCAAGCCGCACCCTCCGCGCCACCAAGCGAACCCTCCGCGCCGCCCGCCAGCGGGCGCGTGACCTCGTCGAGGACGGCGCCGAGGTAGTCCTCCGGCTCGCCGACAACCGCGATCGGCGCGGGCGCGCAGGGGCGCGCGTGACGCAGCACGAGCCGCGGCTCGACGCTGCCGTTGAACTCGTTGAGCTCGAGCGAGAACGTGGCGTCCAGGGGGCCGTCGCAGTCGACCTTCGTGACGCCGAAGGCGACGGCGCCGGCGCGCATGCCGCCGGCCTCGACGCTGAAGCGCGCGTGCTTGCCCTCCCCCATCGTGCGGGGATCGCTGAAGCGCACGGCGGGCAGCAGCAGGGAGACGCCCGGGTTGGCGATGCCGAACGGCGCGAGCAGCTCGAGCTCCTCGGCGAGCGCGAGGCCGACCTCGTCGCCGGCGACGACGGCGTCGGCGCGCTCGGACGGCACGAGGTCCTCGGGCCGCAGCGTCGCGGCGGCGTACGCCTCGAACGCGGCCCGGAACGGTTCGACCTCGCTCGCGAGGATCTCGCAGCCGGCGGCCGCCCGGTGACCGCCGTGGCGGACGAGGTGCCCTGCGCACGCGTCCAGGCCGGCGAGGAGGTCGAAGCCGGCAATCGAGCGGCCGGACCCGGTTCCGTGCACGGCGGCGCAGGGATCCTCGCATCCGGCGGCGCCCCGCGAGGAACCCTCGCCCGCGCCCCGCGAGGAACCCTCGCCCGCGCCCCGCGAGGAACCCTCGCCCGCGCCCCGCGAGGAACCCTCGCCCGCGCCCCGCGAGGAACCCTCGCCCGCGCCCCGCGAGAAACCCTCGCCCGCGCCCCGCGAGAAACCCTCGCCCGCGCCCCGCGAGGTACCTTCGGCGCCGGCTACCCCCTCCGGGCCGCGCGGACGATCCTCGCCGGCCGACCCGCCCTTGACCGCCGCCGGCAGCGCGATCAGCACCGCCGGGCGGTGGTGGCGCTCGGCGATCCGCGAGGCGACGATGCCGATCACGCCCTTGTGCCAGCCCTCGCCCGCCAGCACGTACGCCGATCGCTCGCGGGCCTCGCTTCGCTCGCACTCCGTCACCATCGCCTCGGCCTCGAAGAGGATCCGCGTCTCGGTGTGGCGGCGCTCGGCGTTCAGGCGGTCGAGCTCCTCGGCGATCTGGCCCGCGCGCTCGTCGTCGGTCGTGAGCAGCAGCTCGAGCCCGGCGTCGGCGCGCTCGAGGCGGCCGGCCGCGTTGATCCGCGGCGCGAGCCTGAAGCCGACGGCGCGGGCGTCGATCCGGGCCGGGTCCGCCCGCGAGACCTTCATGAGCGCTCGCAGGCCCGGCCGCTTCGTGGTCGCGAGCGCGCGCAGGCCCGCGCGCACGAGGCGCCGGTTCTCGCCGCGCAGCGGCACGCAGTCGGCGATCGTCGCCAGCGCGACGAGATCGAGGTCCGTGTCGGCTCCGGCCGGGTCCTCCCCGGCGGCGGCGAGCAGCGCGGCGGCGAGCTTGTACGCCACCCCCGCGGCGCAGAGGTCGACGCACGGGTAGCCGCAGACCGAGGGATGGACGATCGGAGCGTCGGGCAGCACGCCGTCCGCCCGCGGCGCGTGATGGTCGGTGACGACGACGTCGATCCCGGCGGCCACCGCCGCGGCGACCTCGTCGACGGCCGTGATCGCGCAGTCCGCCGTGATCAGCAGCCGCGTTCCGCGCGCGGCAAGGCGCTCGACCGTCGCGAGCGAGAGCCCGTAGCCGTCCTCGGCGCGGCTCGGCAGAAACCAGTCGACCTGCGCCCCGAGCCGGCGCAGCACGCCGACGAGGATCGCGGTCGAGCTGACGCCGTCGACGTCGTAGTCGCCGTGAATCGTGATGCGCTCGCCCGACTCGACATGCATGAGGATGAGGTCGCAGGCGTCGTCGATCCCGGCGAACCGCGACGGCTCATGACGCTCGTCGGCCGCAAGCCACGCCCGAGCGGCGACCGGATCGGCGAACCCGCGCCGCACGAGCACCTGCGCGAGCACATGTCCGACGCCCAACTCGCGCTCGAGCGCGAGCACCCCCGCGACGTCGCACGCATCGATCGCAAGGCGCGGTGGCTCGATCGGCATGCCCGCAAGCTACGCGGCGCGATGGACGGAACGGCTCAGCGCGCCGTTGGCCGGGCGAGCTTGCGTACCACGTGCTTGTCAGATCGGCGCGAGGTGCCGCGGACGGTGTGGGCCGGCAGCCGGGCTCGCCAGGGGTCTCCGGGTGGGGTGGGCGTGCCGGTTGGGTCCGGTCACGCGACGGTCGGCAACTGGAGCCGGGTCGGCAGCTTCGGGCGGCGGCGCGTTGTTGTCGCAGCCATGCCAGATGGGGATCGAGATCCCGCCGATCGGCCGCGAGTCGTAGCTGAATGGACCCAACCTCGCGCCGGCGCTGAGCGTCCCGAGCATCAGCGTGACATCGCAGCCGCGACCGAACGCCCAACTCGCCTTGGCATCGACGCCCGCCCTCACGTGCAAGTTGCCGACCTCGGGGCTGCCGACGCAAGCACCAGGCTCAGCGCCGCGCGGAGGCTTGCCTTCCCCGTGAACTGCAGCACGCCGTCCGTCCAGACATTCGTACCCTCCTGCCAGAAGCCGAGGCCGCCGTCATGTCCGACTCTCACGCTCAGGACGCTGGTACTCGCCGCGTGGATAGTGAACGCCGACAACGATCCCTCGACAGATGCGCTCGCAGTCAGCGGGATGGTCGCGTAGACAGGGATAGGGCCGACAGGGGTCGGGATCGCACCCCGGAACGGGCCGAGCTGCCCGAGCTTCCAGCGAGAATCCCGCTTCTGGGGCGGTCTTGTCGCGAAGTCAGCTCATATGACGAACTATTCGACAAGACCCGTGACCGCCCCGTGCCGGCGCGCGCGGTCGCCGCGACGAACAGCGAACACGACCTCAAACCCCGCGAAGGCCCGTGTGAAAAATGGCGGCGCGCGTTCGGTGGGCCGGCTACGGCGCCTACTCGGCCGGCAGGCCGGCGAGGCCGGTCTCCTCGCGGCGCTCGCGGCGGTCGCCGATCCAGTAGACGAGCGCGACGCCGAGGATCGAGCCGGGGACGGACTCGAGCACGGTGAGGATGTTCGTGTCGGCCTCGCCCGGGACCGTGAAGCCATTGATCACGAAGCCGAAGATGATCGCGCCGAGCACCGAGCCGAGGAACGCGCCGACGATCCCCGCCCAGAAGCGGTCGGGGATGAAGATCGTGAAGTGCCAGAGGGCGAGGCCCATCATGGTCCAGGCGAGCGCGCCCATCAGCGAATCCCCTGAAGCGGCGTTGCGGACATCAGCCCGGCCTCCCGTGCTTGCGGCGGCGCTTGGCGGCCGCGGATTGGCGCTTCGGCTTGGCCGGGCCGTCCGGCCGATCGGGCATGACGACGTCCTCGGGCAGCGCGTCCGCGGACGCGTCGAGCTCCGGGCTCGCCGGCTTCGGCTTGGGCGGGGTCGCGGCCTTGGGCTTGGGCGGCGTGGCGGCCTTCGGCTTCGTCGCCGTGGCGCCGCCGCGGGGCTCGGGCGCCCCGGGCTCGTCGATGTGCAGGTCGCGCACGAGGTCGTCGAACTCCTCGCGGGAGACCTGCATCTCGGGATCGTCAGGCGATGTCAGGCGATCGCGGCGCCGAGCGCGCTGCGACGGCGTGACGTCCATCGCCGCACCGGCGGTCGCGAACGCGGGCACGATGCCGTTGTTCTCGGCGGCGATCGCCGCGCGGCGGCGGCGGTACAGCGGCTCGCGCTCCTTCCATGCCGTCAGCACCGGGCCGGCGATGAAGACCGAGGAGTACGTGCCGGAGATCGTGCCGACGAGCAGCGCGAACGCGAACGCGGTCAGCGTCTCGCCGCCGAAGAGCAGCAGCGCGAGCACGGGCAGTCCGGTGCAGAAGCTCGTCGCCAGCGATCTGACGATGACCTCGGACATCGAGCGGTTGACGATCTGCGAGAACGCCGCGCGCGGCATGCGCGGCACGTTCTCCCGGATCCGGTCGAACACGATGATCGTGTCGTAGAGAGAGAAGCCCAAGATGGTGAGCAACGCCGCGACCGTCGCCGTTGTCACCTCCTGGCCGGCGAGCGCGTACACGCCCGCGGTGATGAGGATGTCGTGCATGACCGCGATCAGCACGGGGACGGCGTACTTCGGCTCGAACCGCAGCGCGATGTAGGCGCTGATGACGATCAGCGACGCGATGATCGCGATGATCGCCGACTTCGCCACGGTCTGGCCGAACGTCGGCCCGATGGAGGTGACCTCCTGCGTGTCCGCGAAGCCGTACTTCGCCTTCAGCGAGTCGGTGATCTCGTTGACCTGCGCCGGCGTGAGGTTGGCGGTCGAGATCTGGAACTTGCTCGCGCCCTTGGCCTCGTTCTCGATTCTCTGAACCTTCGCGTCGCCCTGGCCGCTCTGGTCGAGCACGCCGCGCACGGCGGTCTCGTCGACGTTCTGGGTGAGCGCGACGTTGATCCGCGTCCCGGACTCGAAGTCGATGCCGAAGTTGATCCCGTTGGACCCGAGCGCGAGCGCGCAGACGAGCAGGATCACGCCGGACGCGCTGAAGAACCACTTCGAGTAGCCCATGTAGTCCAGCCGGAACCGGTTGGGCTTGGTCTTCTCGCCCGCGCCGAGCATCGCCGGGCTGTTGATGAGCCGCGACTTGCCCATCGTGCCGAGGATCGCCTGCGTTGCGAGCACGGCCGTGAACAGCGACACGATGACGCCGAGGCCGAGGGTCAGCGCGAAGCCCTTGACGCCCGCCGTCGCGAGGACGAACAGGATGAACGCGACCATGATCGTCACGACGTTCGCGTCGATGATCGCCGTCAGGCCCTTCTTGTAGCCCGTCGCGATGCCCGCCATGACCGATCTGCCGGCGCGGATCTCCTCCTTGACGCGCTCGAAGATGACGATGTTCGCGTCGGCGGCCACCCCCAGCGTGAGGATCAGGCCGGCGATGCCGGGCAGCGTCAGCACGACCGGGATGAGCTTGATGAGCGCGAAGAAGTACAGCGCGTAGATCGCCATCGCGCCGACCGCGATGACGCCGAGCACGCGGTAGAAGATGAGCAGGAAGAGCGCGACGATGATGAAGCCGGCCATGCCCGCGAGGAGGCCCTCGTTGAGCGCCTGCTGGCCGAGCGACGCGGACACCTGCGAGTTCGCGATGAGATCGAGCTTCAGCGGCAGCGCGCCGGTCTTCAGGAGCTTGGCGAGATCCTGCGCGGACTGGATCGTGAAGCCCCCGGAGATCTGCGAGCCGGTGCGCCCGTCGATGCCGTCCGCGTTCTGGCGGAAGTCGATGTACGGGATCGAGATGAGCTCGTCGTCGAGCACGATCGCGAAGTGCTGGTTGGCGTCCGCGGGGGTCTGGCCGGGCAGGATGCCGACGCTGCGGCTGCCGCGATCGGCGATCTCGCGGGTGACGTCCTGCCAGATCTTGCGGCCCTTGTCGGTGAACTGGAACGTGACGTTCGGCGCGTTCGTGTTCTGGTCGGATTGCTGCTCGGGGTCCTTGATCTCCGTCCCGCGCAGCGCGATGTCGTCGCGCAGGACGAACCATGCGTCGGTCACTTCCGTGGCGTCGGGGTCCTGCTCGGCCCGGACGATGACCGTGTTCGGCTTGACCTCGTAGACCTTCGCCGTCTCGCGCAGCGCCGTCGGAACCACCGCGAGCGCCTCGGCCCTGGACTCCAGGCCGTAGCGCTTGCCCGAGCCGGTGCCCTTGCCGTAGACGGTCTTGGTCTTCTCGTCGACCGCGTAGAACGCGCTGCCGTCGCGCGAGTTGTTCGGCTCGACCTTCGCCGGGGGCTTGACGGCGCGCTGGAGCGCGTCGTAGAGCGACGTAGAGCCGACCGCGCCGGCGGCCTGCCCGCCGGTGAGCTGCGTGTTCTCGGGCTCGGGCTTGCCGTCCGGCCCGATGACGTTGACCTCCCAGTCGTAGAACGCGAGCTGGGCGACCGTGCCGACCTGCTCGATCGCGTCGGCGAGGTTCTTGACGGCGGGGAGCGCGACGCTGATCTGGTTGTCGCCGGTGCGCTGGATCTCCGGCTCGGCGACGCCGATCTGGTTGACGCGCTTCTGAATGACCTCGATCGCGCGATCGAGCGCATCCTGCGTGATGACGGGGTTGGCCTTCGTCGGCTTGGCCTCGTAGATGAGCTCGACGCCGCCCTGCAGGTCGAGCCCGAGCTTCGTCGGCTTCGTCGCGATGACGGCCGCGGACGCCAGCAGCAGGCCGAGGACGAGCAGGAGGATGAAGAGATTGCGGCGGCGGTCGGTCACGGCGGGGCCTTGGTCCAGCCTACTTGGCCGGGGTCAGCACGAGCAGCAGTCCGCCGTCGTCGTCGTACGCCGGGAAGAGGTCCGCCGTGGCGGAGGCGGGCAGGTCGCCCTCGGCGTTGACCTTGACGGGCTTGCCGAGCGCGCGAACGCCCCATTCGAGGACGGTGGACACATGGTCGTCGCCGCCTTCGAAGACGAGTCCGAGCACTTCGGAGACGTTGCGCCCGATGACGCGCTCGTCGTCGAGGCCGGTCAGCTCGAACGAGCCGCGGCCGCAGCCGATGACGCGACCCTTCTGGTCGCAGACGAAGAACGCGGCGTTCGGCGCGGCGTAGTAATCGTCGAGCAGCTCGAAGAGAAAGCCGAAACCGCACTTCGTGCAGCCCTTCGCCCGGGACGTGAACCCGGCGGTGCGATCGGTTTCCGAACTGCGGTTCCCGCAACTGGGGCAGATGAAGAGATGGGCCATGAGTGCGCCCTAAGCGTAGAGAAGCCCTCGTAAATGCCGGATGAAGGTCGCTCGCGCGTCGCGTTCGGTCACGTTAGAAGAGGCTGTCGGCATCGACGGCAGGGAGCTTGAGCCCGAGGTGTTCGTAGGCCCGCCGGGTCGCCGCCCGCCCGCGCGGCGTGCGCTTGAGCAGGCCGCATTGCAGGAGATATGGCTCGTAGACGTCCTCGATCGTGTCCTGCTCCTCCCCCACGCTCGCGGCGAGCGTCGACAGGCCGACCGGCCCACCTTCGAACTTGACGCAGATGCAGCGCAGGAGCTCGCGGTCGAGGCGATCGAGGCCGAGCTCGTCGATCTCAAGCAGGGCGAGGGCCGCGTCGGCGGCGTCAGCCGTGACGACGCCGCCGAAGCGCACCTGGGCGTAGTCGCGCACGCGCTTGAGGAGGCGGTTGGCGACGCGCGGCGTGCCGCGGCTGCGGCTCGCGATCGCGTCGGCGCCGTCGGGATCCAGCGCGACGTCGAGGATCCGCGCCGAGCGCGTCACGATCGTCGCGAGGTCGGTCACGTCGTAGTGCTCGAGGCGGTGCTGCAGGCCGAAGCGATCCCGCAGCGGCGCGGTGAGCAGGCCCGTCCGGGTCGTCGCGCCGATGAGCGTGAACGGCGGCAGCTCGAGCGTCACGACGCGCGCGCCGGCGCCCATCCCGACCGTGATCGGCAGCTGGCGATCCTCCATCGCGGGATAGAAGGTCTCCTCGAGCGCGCGCTGGAGGCGGTGGATCTCGTCGACGAAGAAGACGCTGCCCGGCTCCAGCGCGGTGAGGAACGCCGCGACGTCGGCCTTGCGCTCGAGCGCCGGGCCGGCCGTCATGACGAACGGCGCGTCGAGCTCGGCGGCGATGATCTGCGCGAGCGTCGTCTTGCCGAGCCCCGGCGGGCCGGCGAGCAGGACGTGGTCGAGCGCGTCGCCGCGGGCGACGGCGGCCTCGATCGAGATCGCGAGCTGCTCCTTCAGCGACGGCTGGCCGATGAAGTCCTCGAGCCGGCGCGGGCGCAGCGAGCGGTCGAGCTCGAGCTCCTCCTCGATGCGCTGCGGCGTCTGGATGCGCGGCTGGCTCATCGCGAGCGCGAGGCGCGAAGCGCGCCGGAGATGAGGTTCTCGGGCGTGTCCTCGGGCGCGTCGCGCAGAAGCTCGTCGGCTTCGACGACGGTGAAGCCCAGCTCGACGAGGCCGTCGCGGGCGAGGCGGCGCGGGTCGTCGGTGCGGCTGATGACGATCGCCGCCGCCGTGGCACCGGTCCCGGCGACCTTCTCGCGCAGCTCCACGATGATCCGCTCGGCCGTGCGCTTGCCGATGCCCGGCGTGGCCTGCAGCCGCGCGACGTCGCCGTTGGCGAGCGCGCTGACGAGCTCGCGCGGGGTGCCGCCGCTCAGGACCGCGAGGGCGACCTTCGGGCCGACGGACTGCACGCCGATGAGCAGCAGGAAGAGGTCGCGCTCCTCCTCGGTGGCGAAGCCGTAGAGCGCGAGGGCGTCGTCGCGGACGACGAGGTGCGCGTGCAGCATCACCGTGGCGCCCTGCGCCGGGACCCGGCGCAGCGTCTCGGCGGAGACCGCAAGGCGGTAGCCGACGCCGGCGGCCTCGAGGACGACGTGATCGGCGCGCCGGACCGCGACGGTGCCGCGGACGAGTGCGATCACGCGGGCGTCCGGCGGTCGTGGATCTTGACCTCGCGGTCGTCGTCGTCGCGCGTGCCGGGCAGGGCGCGGCTCGCGGCGACCGCGGCCGCGTGCGGGGCGCCGTTGAGGTGGCAGATCGCGATCGCGAGGGCGTCCGCGGCGTGCTCGGAGTGCGGCGGCACCTCGAGCGACAGCAGCGACTGGACCATGCGCGCGATCTGGTCCTTCTCCGCGCGCCCCGATCCGCAGACGGCGTGCTTGACCTGCTGCGGCGTGTAGGAGATGACGTCGAGCCGGCGCTGGCCCGCGGCGAGCATGATGACCCCGCGCGCCTGGCCGACGGCGAACGCGCTCGACGCGTTCTTGCCGAAGTAGACGTCCTCCATGGAGATCATCCTCACGAGGTGCTCGTCGAGGAGCTCGCCCACGCGCCGGTGGATCGCCGCGAGGCGGATCTGCATGGGGGCTTCCGGTCGGGTCGTGATGACGCCGCCATCGAGCGCGTAGAGGCGCCCGCAGCGGCGCTCGACGACGCCGTAGCCGGTGTTGGCGGTGCCGGGGTCGATGCCGAGGACGATCATCAGTGATGATTCTGCGCCTCGCGTCGGATGTCCTGCCGTCCGCGACGCCCATTCCCAAGGAGCCACCGCTTGTTCACCGTCAAGACCTTCCGCTTCGTCGCCCTGGCCGAGGCCACGAGCTTCCTCGTCCTGCTGTCCTGCAGCTTCTTCGCGCGCGACGGCGTGCCGATCATGGGACCGATCCACGGCGCGCTGTTCCTCGCCTACGTGCTGATCGCGCTCATGATCCGCGAAGACGCCCGCTGGACCGGCAAGGAGACGATCCTCGTGCTCGCCGGCGCCGTGCTGCCGTTCGGCGGCTTCGTCGTCGACCGCTGGCTGGCCAAGCGCGAGCAGCTGCGCACCGGCTGACGGAGCTGCCGCGCCGGGCAGGATGTCGAGTAGTGAGCGCTATCCGCTCACTACTCGACATTCAAGGGTGGCCTCAGCGAACCCGCACGGTCGCCCGCCGCGCTACGCGCTTCGTCGTCGGCTTCGCGCCCGTCGAGGCCACCATGACGTCGGCCTGCAGCCGGTAGGTCCCGCGCCGCAGGCCCTTGGGCAGCCGGAAGGCGAACGTGCGCGACGCGCTGGCCGGCTGCTTGACCGCGAAGCCCTTGCGCGCGACGGTGCGGCCGTTTCGCCGCAGGCGCAGCGTCACGCCGAGAATGCTGTCGGCGACGACCTTGCGCAGGCGCGTCGTGACCCTCGCCTCGGTGCGCCCGCCGGACTTGCGCAGGGTCGGCTTGGACACGGTGATCTTCACGGGGCTGGATGCGCGGTTGCGGATGCGGCGCGTCGTGACCTTGCCGTTCGCGCGCCGCAGCGACACGCGGACGCTGTCCAGGCGCCGCCAGTCGGCCGGCTTGGCGACGATCCGGTCGCCCCTGCCGATCGCGATGGAGCCCGACCGAAAGTGCGCCGCGCTCGCGCCGCGCTCGACGCTCTGAAGCTCGAAGGAGAAGCGCGTCGGCGCGCCGTCGTGCTCGTAGCGAAGCGAGGAGCCGCCGGGCATCGAGACCGTCTCGCCGCCGCCGGCGAACGTCCGCGTGTCGATCGTCGCGACGCGGCTCGCCGACTTCTTCTGCGAGCCGACCTCGAGCTGCAGCGCGCGCGTGCGCTCGCCCTCGAACGTGATCGTGTCGTCGCCGGGATTGCCGGTGAGCCGGTCGGTCACGCCCTTCGCCGTCTTGACGTCGTTGACCGCGCCGACGAAGCCGCCGCCCATGATCATCTGGTCATAGGAGCCGTCCTTGACGCCCTCCATGACGTGGCTGACGCGCTCCGTCTTCGGCTCGCCGATGACGAAGCCCGCCGCGCCGGGGATCGCGCCCCGGTCGAGCACCGGCAGGATCTCCGCGCCCTTGGGCTCGGGCCCCGTGACGGCGGCGCCGCCGCTGGAGCCGAAGATCCCGATGACGGCGTCGACGACGCCCGGCAGCGTCGGTGCCGTGCCCGCCGGCCAATCCGACAGCGTGCTGATGTAGAGGGAGCCGTCGTTGCCGCCGTGCCAGCCGCTGTAGTCCCAGCGGTTCTTCGCCGCGTTGACGATGACCTGGCTGCCCGCCTCGCGATCGCGGTGCGTGGCGCCGCTTGTGTCGGTCTCCTCCTCGGGGATGAACTCGCGCTCGTTGTCGTAGGTGTGGATGACCGTCGAGCCGTCGGGCAGCGTCTCCATGTCGTGCGCGGTGATGACGTGGCCCTCGGTGAAGCCGTTCTTGACCATGAGGCTCGCGAGGCGCCCGGCCGTCAACTCGCTGCGCAGCCGGGCCAGCTGCGTCGAGATCGAGTCGCTTCGCAGCCCGTAGTGCAGGAGGAACTCCTTCGTCGTCTGACCCGCGTGGCGGTGGTCGAGGTAGTGCGACAGCGCCGTGTTCGGGCCTGAGCGCGACGGCAGTCCGAACGTCGTCGTCACGCCGGCGGCGAACTGGGAGTTCGTGATGCGGCGCGCGCCGATCTCCTGCAGGAAGCGGCTGATGCCGAAGCAGTGCCCGCCGGACTCCTGGACGACCTGCTCGATGATCTGCCACTTCACGTAGGCGATCGGATCGGGGATCGGCAGCGCGATCGTGCAGTCGTAGAACGGCCAGCACGGGTTGGTCGAGAGGAACATCTCCTCGGTGCCGACGAGGTCCGTGATCTCGCCGAACGAGAGGTTCCCCCAGCCGGGGTTGTTGAACTGAAAGCCGTTCACGTTGCGGGTGCTGCGCACCGTGATCGTGTTCGCGGACGCGTAGATCGTCGCGCCGCCGGGCGGGACGACCCGGACGCTGCCGGTCGTCGCGAGGCGCGGCAGGGTGAACGTCAGCGCCGTCGCCGACGGCTCGATCGCCGGGTCGACCTCGGCGAGGTCGTTGCCGATGCGGACCTTCGTGCCCGGGCAGAATCCGTTGCCCGCGAGGCGAATCGTCGTGCCGGGCTGCAGGCGCGACGGGACGGCGCCCGAGAGCGTGGTGGCGTCGAGGCTCGCGGTCGGCGTCGCGCTGGCGAGCGTGAGGGAGATCGTGCGCGCCGGCGCGTTCTGGGCGGTCGCGGTCACCGTCGTGGCGAAGCCGGCCGGGATGTTCTGCGTCGTGCGGCGGAACCTGAGCGTCGGCTCGGCGACGAGGCCGCCGCTGGGCGAGATCGTCGCGCTCGGGAGGAACTCCGCCGTGACGCCCGCCGGCAGCGCGCCGACGGCGAGGTTCACGGTCTTGCCTTGCGTCGCGAACGCGAAGTCGCGCTGGACGCGCAGGCCGGCGTCCGCGGGCGCGCAGTGCGGGATCTGGACCGGTCCGGGGCTGGCCTGCGAGAGCTCGAACTGGGTTCGAACGGTGACGGGGACGGTGAGCGTTCGCGGACCCGGCACGACCTGCGCGTCGGGCGGATTGGCCTGCGCCGTGACCGTGACGTCCTGCGGGACGAAGAACTGCGGCGCGGCGTCGGTGGCGGTCAGGTGCATGACCGCCGCCTGCTGGATCCCGGGCACCGGGTTGGGCGTGAACGTGGCGGTCACGCCGGCCGGCAGGTTGGTGGCCGAGAGCGCGAGCGGCCCGTTGGAGCCGTTGATGCGCGTGACCGAGAGCGGGACGTCGGTCGTCGTGCCCTGCAGGATCGTCGTCGGGTTGACGGGGCCCGACAGCGACACGTCGGGCAGCGTCCCGGCGGGGAAGTCGATCGTGAGGTCGTCGAAGCCGACGAGCACCCCGGTCGTCTCGGTGAACCGCAGCTCGACGCGCGCGATGTCGTTGCCCGCGCTCGTGACGGTCACCGGCGTCTGGAAGCCCGGCGCGAGCGGGACGGTCGTGAGCGCGCTCGTCGCGATCGGCGTACCGCCGGCGTTGTAGGCCTTCAGCTGCGCCTTCTCGGGATTGCCGTCGGCGGTGAAGCGCCCGACGAAGAGCGTGACGCTCGATGCGGTGCGGCTGAAGCGCGCGGTCGTGCCGCCGAACACGAACTCGCAGTCAGAGCCCTGGGATCCCTCGCCCGGGCCGCAGAGGTCGGGACCGATGTTCGCGACCGTCGTGCCGGAGTGCGCGAGGCCCGCCGCGACCGTCTTGCGGTACGGCCTGAAGCCGAAGTCGGCGAGCTGGAAGCGCGTGAACGAGCTGAGGAGGTAGTCGTCGTCGATCGCCGTGCCGACCGGCGGGCCGGTCTCGAAGTCGATCGTGATCGTGTCCGCGCTGGCGGCGGACGGGAGCATCAGCGCAGCGAGCAGCGCGAGCGCGACGGCGACGACGGACCGAGCAGGCACGGGGACTCCCAACGGAGAGGGACGTGATCGCTACCGATCCTCGTCCGTTGCGGCCGCCGGGACTGTGAGCCTGCTCACCCGCGGGCTGGTCGCGAGCCGACCCGCGGCTGCTGCGCTACAGCCCCGCCGCGGCGCGTTCCAGGACGTCGTCGTCGATGTCGAAGTTCGCGTGTACCGCGTCGACGTCGTCGTTGTCCTCGAGTGCGTCGATGAGGCGCATGAGCTTCGCGGCGTCGTCCTCCTCGACCGGCACGCGCGCCTTCGGCAGCCACGCGAGCTCGGCGGACTGGATCTCGATGCCGGCGTCCGTCAGGGCCGCCCGCACGTCGGTGAGCTGCGCGGGTTCGGTGAGGATCTCGAAGACGCCGTCATCCTCGGCGATGTCCTCGGCGCCGGCTTCGATCGCGGGCATGAGGTCGTCCTCGGAGTACTGCTCGCCGTCGACGACGATGAGGCCGCGCTTGTCGAAGAGGTAGGCGACGGAGCCGGGCTCGCCGAGGACGGCGCCGTGCTTGCCGAGCAGGTGGCGCACGTCCGCCCCGGTGCGGTTGCGGTTCTCGGTCATCGCCTCGATGAGCATCGCCACGCCGCCGGGCGCGTACGCCTCGTACATGACGTCCTCGATCGCGGCGGCGTCGGCGCCCGCGCCCGTCCCCTTCGCGATCGCCCGCTCGATGTTGTCCTTGGGCATCGACGCGTCCTTGGCCTTCTGGACGGCGAGCTGCAGCGACGGGTTGCCCTCGAGCTCACCCCCTCCGTCACGCGCCGCGGTCGTGATCGCCCGTGCGAGCTTCGTAAACAGCTTGCCCCGCCGCGAGTCGACGATCGCCTTCTTGTGCTTGATCGACGCCCACTTCGAATGGCCCGACATCTAGCGCTCGCTCGGCGTGGGGATGGCATGCATACCGCGCGATTGTAGATGGGCACCCAACCCGAGCAGCCGTCGGTGCGGAGGGGGTGTACCGGGAAAGCATCGATAGCGCTTGCTTTCCCGGTACACCCCCCTCCGCCGCTGGTCGCTCAGCCCGCGGACGGGACCTCGAACGCCATCGAGCAGCTGTGCTCGGGCCGGCGGCCGGGACGGCTGGCCGTTCGTGCCCACAGCTCGTAGCTCCCCGCCCGCGCCGGGGTGCGCGTGCGGAAGCGCAGGCGGCCGCGAGCGTCGGTGGAGACGGTCGCCAGGCGGCTCGGCTCCTCGCCCTTGCCGTGGCGGATCGTCCACAGCGACACCCGGCGGCCGGCGCGCGCCGGGGTCACGCGGCCGACGATCGACAGCCGGCTGCCGGCTTTCAGCCGGCGCAGCTTCGTGAAGACGCCCGGCGAGCTCGCCGGGCTCGTCCACAGCTCGATGCGCGGCGCGGTGCGGCCGGCGAGCCTCACCCTCGGGGAGCGCACCTCGACCGCGCGGTCGAGCGTGGCCGCGCCGAAGCCGGTGGTCCCGCGGCCGGCGCGCATCGTCAGGCGCAGGTCGGCGCCGGGCCACAGCGCGAGCTGGCCCGTCCGATAGCGCGCGACGAGCGTCGACTCGCTGCGCGCCGGCAGCTCGACGACGAACCGGGGGTAGCGCGACTCGTAGCCGTGCGCCGCGAGCCCGCTGCTCGGCGAGCAGCCGGCGAGCGCCATGCCCTCGCCGGTCGACCTCAGCGTGCCGGGACCGTCGAGCTCGACCTTGTCGACCGGCGTGATGGTCGCGCCCTCGCGATGGACGTTGCCAGCGCTCCCCAGGCGCGTGCGAAACAGCGGCGGCACGACGTCGATGCTGAAGCGCTCGGCCTCCGATCCCGTCCGCATGCGCAGGCGGTAGACGAGCTCGGTCGTCGCCGGCGCGCGCACGGTGCGAGGCGACACGGACATCGAGAACGACGGGTCCGACGGCTCCTGTCCGCCGGCCAGCGAAGCGCCGGCGAGCGCGACGCCGACCCCGACCCCGACCCCGACCAGCACGATGCGATCACGGAGAGACACTGCGCAGCCCAAACACATCGCCGAGGGCAAGGGTGCGCCAGAGGACCGAAGCCTGCGGGTGGCTGATGTCGTTCGCCGAAGCGGACGAGCCCGGTGGTCGCGCAGGCATCGGTGCGCTGCGCGGCCCCCGCCGCAAGCGGAGCCGCCGCCGACGACACCGTGCCGCACTGCGTCGCCGCAGGCTCGTCCGGCACGCCGACGTCGCCGCCGGCGCCCCGAGCGCGACGGCGAGCGTCCCGACCGCCATCGCGACCGCGCGTGCCCGCGCCATGCTCACCGCTCCTTTGTCATCCGCTGCGACCAGTCGGTCGCCAACCAGGTAGTCGGCAGTACGCCGCGAATCTGTAGCGCGAGCGCCGCCGCTTGGCCGAGTGGGCTACTACGATCCGCGACCTCATGGCTACCACCGCACCTCCCGAGATCTTCAAGGCCTACGACATCCGCGGGCTGTATGGCGACGACATCGACGGCGACGTCGCCGAGGCCGTCGGCCGCGGCTTCGCGCTCGTCCTCTCAGACCTCGCCGGCAAGCCCGCCGCCGAGCTGCGCATCGGCCTCGGCCGCGACATGCGCCTGACCGCGCCCGAGCTCGCCGCGCGCTACCGCGCCGGGATGCTCGCCGAGGGCGCGACCGTCGTCGACGCGGGGCAGGTCGGCAGCGAGATGCTCTATTACCTCGTCGGGTCGCGCGACCTGGACGGCGGGCTCATGTGCACCGCCTCGCACAACCCGAAGGCCTACACCGGCGCCAAGCTCGTCAAGCAGGGCGCGATCGCGCTCTCCGGCGACGCCGGGATCCAGGACGTCCGCCGCCGCATCGAGGACGGGCTCGCCGATCCGCCCGGCGGGGGCAGCGTCGAGGACGTCGAGATCTACGCGGAGTTCCAGGCCGCCGCCCTGACGTTCATCGACCCCGCGAACGTCAAGCCGCTGCGCGTCGTCGTCGACGGCGGCAACGGGATGGCCGGGCCGATGGTCGGCCCGCTGCTCGAACAGCTTGGCTTGGACCTCGTCACGGCCTACTGGACGCCGAACGGCGAGTTCCCCGACCACGAGCCCAACCCGCTGCTGCCTGAGAATCGCGAGTTCATCATGCGCAAGGTCGTCGAGGAGGGTGCCGACCTCGGGATCGCCTGGGACGGAGACGCCGACCGCTGCTTCTTCATCGACGACCAGGGCGCGTTCGTCGACGGCGACTTCCTCACGGCGCTGCTGGCAGAGTCGCTGCTGCGCAAGTCGCCCGGCGAGTCGATCCTCTATGACGTCCGCGCGAGCCGCGCCGTCGCCGACACGGTGATCGCCGCTGGCGGCACGCCGCACCCGAACCGCGTCGGCCACGCCTACTTCAAGACGCGCATGCGCGACGAGGGCGCGATGTTCGGCGGCGAGGTCTCCGGCCACTACTACTTCCGCGACTTCTACTGCGCCGACAGCGGCACCGTCCCGGCGCTGCTCATCCT
This sequence comes from uncultured Actinomycetes bacterium, assembly GCA_963810605.1. Classification (GTDB taxonomy): domain Bacteria; phylum Actinomycetota; class Thermoleophilia; order Solirubrobacterales; family Solirubrobacteraceae; genus CADCVQ01. The sequence continues at coordinate 50,486 of CAWEOF010000002.1, read as the reverse complement.
CGAGCTGCTGAGCGTCGAGGGGCGCAAGCTGTCCGATCTGCTCGCCGGTTACCGCTCGACGTACTTCATCTCCGGCGAGGTGAACTCGACGGTCGACGACGCCCCCGCGAGGATCGCCGAGATCGAGGCCACGTACGCCGACGCGCAGATCGGGCACCTCGACGGGGTCTCCGTCGACTACGACGACTGGCACTTCAACGTGCGCTCGTCGAACACCGAGCCGCTGCTGCGGCTGTGTTTGGAGTCGCTCGTGTCGCAGGAGCACATGGAGCGCAAGCGCGACGAGATCCTGGGGATCATCCGCTCGTGACGGCGCCCGGCGACGCGTCGCTCGCGCGGGCCGCCGACGCCGGCATCCACTGCCTGGCGATCCCCACGCCGTTTCAGGTCGGCAAGGTCAACACCTACCTCATCGAGGACGACCCGCTGACGCTGCTCGACAGCGGCCCGAACTCGGGCACGGCGCTCGACGCGCTCGAGGTCGCGCTCGCGGAGCGCGGCCACCGCATCGAGGACCTCGAGCTCATCGTCATCTCCCACCAGCACATGGACCACCTCGGGCTGGTCTCGATCCTCGCGCGCCGATCGGGCGCCGAGGTCGCGGCGCTCGACCTGCTGGGGCCGTGGGCCGCGCGCTACGGCGAAGGCATGGAAGCCGACGACGCGTTCGCGAACAGCGTCATGACCGAGCACGGGATCCCCGAGGACATCCGCCTGGCGCTGCTCGCCGTGTCGCAGAGCTACCGCAACTGGGGCGCGTCGGCGACCGTCACGCGCCCGCTCGCCGCCGGATCGGACCTCGTCCTGCGCGACCGCACGCTGCGCGTCTTGCACCGTCCGGGCCACTCGCCCTCGGACACGATCTTCCACGACGCACAGCGCAAGATCGTGCTCGGTGCCGACCACCTCATCAAGCACATCTCCTCCAACCCGCTCATCTCGCGACCGCTCGACGCACCGCTGGACGCCGACCCGCCGCCCGCCCGCCCGCACGCCCTTGTCACCTACCTCGGCTCGCTCCGCGCGACCCGCGCGATGGACGACGTCGAGATCATCCTGCCCGGCCACGGCGAGCCTGTGCTCGACCACGTCGCGCTCATCGACGAGCGCTTCCGCATGCACGATCGGCGCGCCGAGAAGATCGCCCGCCTGTTCGCCGAACGACCGCGCACGGCGTTCGAGATCGCGCAGGCGCTGTGGGGTACGGTCGCGGTGACGCAGGCGTATCTCACCCTGTCGGAGGTGCTCGGCCACGCCGATCTGCTCGTCGCTGCGGGGCGTGTGGTCGAGCAGCGCGATGGTGGCGTGGTCCGCTTCGCCACGGCGTAGGCTGAGCCTGTGATCGCAGCCGCTCATCGGGCACGCCGGGCGCTCGTCGCCGGCGCGGCACTCGTCGCGTGGATCGCCGTGGCGCCGTCCGTCGCGCAGTCGATGACGCTCGGGGCGCCGTTTCTCGGCCAGGCGACGTCGCGGGCGGCGCCGGCGCCGCCGACGCTCACCGGTAGCAGTCCAGCCTCGCCGGCCACCGACAACGCCCCGGAGATCCTGGGCACGGCGGCTGCCGGGACCGTCGTGCGGATCTACGCGGACGTCGCCTGCAGCGGCGGCGAGCTCGTCGCGCAGGCCACGGCCGCGGTGCTCGCGTCGCCCGGCATCACCGTGAACGTCGCCGACAACACGACCACGACGTTCTACGCGACGGCCGCGAACGGGGACGGCGAAACCTCGCTGTGCTCGACGACCGCCGTCACGTACACGCATGTCCCCCCGCCGCCGCCGGCCCCCGTCTTCGCCGACACCGATCCCGACTCGCCGGCCAACGACAACATGCCCTTCGTCAAGGGCTCGGCGGTGGCCGGCGGGTTCGTGCACATGTACACGAACCCGACCTGCAGCGAGCCGCGCGCGGCGGACGCCCCGTCGGCCGCGTTCGCCTCCCCCGGCATCCAGACGTCGGTCCTCAACGACACGACGACGACGCTCTCTGCCACCGTGACCAACGGAGCCGGCCAGACGTCGGCCTGCTCGACGAGCACGCTCATGTACGTCGAGGACTCGACCCCGCCGGAGACGACGATCGACTCAGGCCCGGCGCTCACCGTCCCCGCCGGCACGACCGTGCGCTTCGAGTTCTCGTCCAGCGAGGCCGGCTCGCGCTTCGAATGCCACCTGCACGAGCCCGGCTTCCAGCCCTGCGCTTCGCCTGCGACCTTCCCGTCGCTGCCGGCCGGGTCGAGCGCGCGCAACGCCCAGCTTCAGGTCCGCGCGATCGACCGCGCCGCCAACGAGGACGCGACGCCCGCCGCCCGCGCCTACGAGATCGCAGCGGCGGCGGTCCCGCCGCCACCACCGCCGCTCGTCACCGGCTGCACGCTGCGCACCGTCGCGATCTCGGGCACCCCCGCGGCCGACGCGCTCAACGGCACCGCGCGCGCGGACGTCATCCTCGGCAAGGCCGGCAACGACCTCGTGCGCGGCCTCGCCGGCAACGACTGCCTCTACGGCGAAGCGGGCAACGACCGGCTGCGCGGCGGCAGCGGCTCCGATCGCCTGTTCGGCGGGCCCGGCGCGGATCGCCTCGAAGGCGAGAGCGGCAACGACCGGATGACCGGCGCCGCGGGCAACGACAGGCTGACGGACCGCAGCGGTCGCGACAGCTTCTCCGGCGGGAGCGGCAGCGACGTCATCGACGCGCGCGACACCTCGCTCGCCGGCCGGCGCGTGCGCGACACGGTCAGCTGCGGCCCGGGGCGCGACCGCGCGCTCGTGGACCGCCGCGACACCGTGCGGCGCGACTGCGAGCGGGTCACCCGCCGCTGATACGTGCCGGGCCGCCCTGGCGCGGCGGATCAACCGCCGCCGACGGTGGCGCGGCGGATCAACCGCCGCCGACGGTGGCGCGGCGGATCAACGCCGCCGACGGTGGCGCGGCGGATCAGACCGCCGCCGACGGTGGGCGCGGCGGATCAGACGCCGCCGACGGTGGGCGCGGCGGATCAGCCGCTGGCGGCGCGCAGCGCCTTGACGACCTCGCGCGCCGCGATGTCCGCTCCGGCGATGTTCAGATGGACGCCGTCGGGCTCGCGCACGCGAACGTCGCGGCCGTCGTAGCGGATGGCGTCGCGATAGCCGTTCGGGCTGAACAGCAGGTCCATCCGCAGGATGTGAACTCCGGGCAGGCCTTCGGCCGCACGCACGATCGCGCTGTTGACCGCCGCGATGATCGGTGCGCGCCGCGGGTCTCTCGGCGCGACGATCGTCAGCCAGAACACGCGCCGCCCGAACGTACGCATGGTGGTGCGCACGCGGCGCGCGTACTCGTCGACCCAGTGGGCATCGCAGCACGCGTGCAGCAGCCCGTCCGCCGCCGGCATCCCCCAGCCCTCGTTGGCACCGATCGAGACCACCGTCGTCGATGGCTTCAGGCGCGCGACGTCCTTGGCGGCCATGGGCGCAAACGCGTCGGACTTGCTGATCGCCAGGCCCGGCTTGACGTGGCTGACGACGTTCGCCTCCTCATCGAGCCGATCGGAGAGGAAGTTGCTGAGCAGGTCCATCGTCGAGTCGCCCGTCGCGAGCAGCGTCGGCAGCGTCTTGGCGCGGGCGCCGGCGCGCACGCCGACCGCGATCGTCGCGCGTGTCGCGTGGCCCGCCACCCGCAGCTCGACCCGCCAGCGTCCGCGGGCGGCCAGGCGAAACGTGCGTAATGCGAGCGCCGTGCCCGACCGGAACACGACCTGCCGGCAGACGAGCCGGCGTCCGGGCGCGGCGATGCACAGCGACGTCCGGACGCCCCCGACGCGCCAGCGATCGGACACGCGGATGCGGGCGCTCGCGCCGGGGGCCAGCCGGCGCGGGACCGCGAGGTAAAAGCGCTGCGCGCACGAGCGCGTGCGGGTCGTGTGCGTGCCGCGGGCGATCGAGCCGTCGGCAAGCGTCGTGGTCGCGGCGAAGCGGCGGGTGAGGCGGGCGCAGCTCCAGCCGGTCGCCGCCCACATGCGCGTGACCTCGCCCGGTGGCGCGGTGCGCCGGCCCAGCGTCACCGTCCGGTCGCCCACACACTCGAAGAACGTCACCGGGGCTCCGCCGGCGCCGAACAGGTGCAGGTCGATGACGCTGCGGCGGTTGGCGGTCGCGGCGAAGGTCATCGTGGTCGGGCCGGCGGCGCATGGCGACCGCGCGGGCGCCGGCACGGCGGCCCGCGCGGGTGCCACGGCCGGCGCACGCGCGGCGGCCCGCGCCGGCGTCGCGGCCTGCGCGGGCGCCGGCGCGGCGGACTGCGCCGGAGCGGCCGTCAGCAGGCCCACGGCTGCGACGCACAGCAGCAGCGTGCGCCGCGAGCGATCGCCCGTCGTTGCGCGGCGTTTCGCGGCGAGCACGTCAGCCACCGCCGACCGCGCGGATCGCCTTGACGACCTCGCGCGCGGCGATCTTCGCGCCGGCGATGTTGAGGTGGACGCCGTCGGGCTCGCGCACGCGCACGTCGCGGCCGTCGTAGCGGATGACGTCGCGGTAGCCGTTCGGGCTGAAGACCTGGTCGATCCGAACGACGTGGACCTGCGCGAGGCCCTGCGCGGCTCGCAGGATCGCAGCGTTGACCGCGGCCAGGATCGGCACCCGCCGCTGGTCCTTGGGCGCGACGATCGTGCACCAGAAGACCCGCCGCCCGAGCGTGATCATCGTCCTGCGCACGCGGCGCGCGTACTCGTCGACCCACGGCTCGTCGCAGCAGTCGTGCAGCGCGCCGTCGGCGGCGCGCATCGGCCAGCCCTCGTTGGCGCCGATCGAGACGACGGTCGTGGCCGGCCGCAGCTTCGCGACCAGCTTGACCGCAATCGGCTGGAACGCGTTGGCCCGGCTGATCGCAAGCCCCGGCTTGACCTCGCTGATGACGTTCGCAGCGTCGCCGAGCTGGTCGGAGAGGAAGGTGTCGAGGCCGTTCATCGTGGAGTCCCCGGTCGCGAGCAGCTTCGGCGCCGCCGACTTGCGCACCGGCGCGCGCACGCCGACGGCGATCGTCGCGCGCGTGCGATGCCCGGGGGCTCGCAGCTCGGCGCGCCACAGGCCGCGCTTGGCCACCCGGAACCGACGCGTCGCGCGCTTCACGCCGTCGTCGAAGACGACGGTCCGGCAAGCCTGCCGGCCACCGGGCGCAGCGAGGCAGAGCTTCGCGCTCACGCCACCGATGCGCCAGCGGTCGCGGATGCGCACGCTCGCCAGGCGACCCGGCGCGACGCGGGCCGGGACCGTGAGCTCGAAGCGATTCACGCACGAGCGCGTGCGGATGCTCGCGGTGCCGCGAGCGAGCGACCCGTCAGACAGCGTGGCCGTGGCAGCGAAGCGGCGCGTGAGCCGGCCGCACTGCCAGGTCGTCGCCGCGAAGCGGATCGTCAGCGGGGCGGTCGCTGCCGCGGTCCTGATGCCGATCGCCGCGGCACGGCCGTCGATGCACTCGAAGAAGCTGACGGGCGCGCCGGCGGCGCCGAAGAAGTTCAGGTCGACGACGCCCAGCCGGGAGGCGTTCGCGATCAACGGGGTCGTGACGGGACCGGCGGCGCACGGGTTCGCGGGCGCCGGTGCGGCGGCGTGCGCCGGCGCGGCCGGCAGGCTGGCGACCACGACCGCGAGCCCTGCGGCGCGGATCGTCCGCGAGACGACGCGCACCGCGCTACGCGGCCGGCTTTCGCGCTTCGATCTCGGCGCCCGTGTAGAGCGTCTTGAGCTGGAGCTTCGAGAAGCGGGCATCGAGTGGATAACCCATGCGGAACAGCAAAAAGAGCGCCTTGTTGAGCGGGCGGACCCAGCGGCGGTGATCGGTTCGCGGCAGGACGAAGTGCACGAGGTTCGTCATTTGCAGGAACGCTCCGGCGTAGGGCTTCTCGTCGACGCGGACGATCTCAAAGCCCGCGCGCTCGAACAGCTGGCGCATGCCGAAGGTCGTGAAACGGCTGACGTCCTCGGGAAAGCCGTGCACGCCGAACGTGAACGGGATCCACGCGAACGCCGACGCGCCGGGCTTCAGCACGCGGAACATCTCGCGGACGACCTGGTAGGGATCGTCGACGTGCTCGAGCACGGAGATCGCAAGCGCGCCGTCGAAGCGGTCGTCCTCGATCGGCATGTTCAGCGCGTCGCCGACGATGTCGGGCTTCTGCGACTCGTCGGCGTCGAACTTCGTGAGCGTGCAGTTGAAGTACGGCCGGTGGTCGTAGTGGCCGGCGCCGACCTCGAGCACCTCGGCCTCGGGCGGATGCGACGCGGCCCACGCCTTGAGCTGCGGCTGCAGGATGCGCCGCGCGGCGCCGTGGTTCATGTCGTAGCGGACGGTGCGCAGGCCCATGGGCGGGGCGAGCATAGCCGGGGCGGACGCGATCCGCGTCGGGCACGGCCCCGCGAGCGGCTCAGCCGCCGCCGAGCGCGTGAAGCGCCTTGACCACCTCGCGCGCGGCGATCTCCGCGCCGGCGACGTTGAGGTGGACGCCGTCGGGCTCGCGCACGTCGACATCACGACCGCCGTAGCGGATCGTCTCGCGATAGCCGTGGGGCGTGAACAGGGAGTCCATCCGAATGACGTGAGCCTCGGGGAGGCCTTCGGCGGCACGCATGATCGCGACGTTGACCGCGTCGGCCATCGGTACGCGCCGCGGATCCCGCGGCGCGAACACCGTCAGCCAGAGCACCCTGCGCCCGTACGTCAGGATCGTCCTGCGCACCCGGCGCGCGTACTCGGCGATCCACGCCTCGCCGCAGCAGACGGTCAGCACCCCGTCGGGTCTATTCATCCCCCAGCCCTCGTTGGCGCCGATCGAGATGACGGTCGTCTTCGGCTTCAGCCGCGCCACCTGCTTGACGGCCATGGGCTGAAACGCGTCCTCCTTGCTGATCGAGAGCCCGAGCTCGACCTCGCTGACGACGTTCTCTTCGTCGGAGAGCTGATCGGTCAGGAAGCTGCTGAGAAGCTCCATGGTCGAGTCGCCGGTGGCGAGGAGCGTCGGCAGCCGCGCGTCGGGGGTGGGGCGCACGCCGACCGCGATCGTCACCGGCGTGCTGTGCCCGGGGACCCGCAGCGCGACGCGCCAGCGGCCGCGAGCAGCGACGCGAAACACGCGCAACGCGAGCCGCGTGCCTCGCTGAAAGACGACCTGCCGGCAGGCGGCCCGGCGCCCTGGCCGGGCGACGCACAGCGACGCCCGGACGCCCCCGACCCTCCAGCGATCGGCGATGCGGATGCGAGCGAGCGCGCCGGGAGCAAGCCTGCGGGGAACCTCGAGGTCGAAGCGCTGAGCGCACGAGGGCGTGCGCGTCGCGGTGTTGGCCTGCACGACCGAGCCGTTCGCGAGCGTCGCGCTCACCGCGAAGCGGCGGGTGAGGCGACCGCAGCGCCACGTCGTCGCCTCGTACAGGAACGTCGCTACTTCATCCTCCCGCGCGGTGCGCCGTCCCAGCTCGACCGCCCGGTCGCCGATGCACTCGAAGAACGTCACGGGAACGCCTTGGGCGCCGACGACAGCCAGGTCGACGATGCCGAGGCGCGTGAACGCGTCGAACACGAGTGTCGGGGTCGCGCGGGCCGTGCAGGGCGACGGCCCCGGCGGCGGCGCTGCGCCATGGGCGACGGCGACGTGCAGCGAGACGATCACCGCGGCGCCGGCGACCGCGGCGCGAAACAGGTGGCGGGCGCGACCGGCCATCGTCGCGCTATGAGACGTGATCGCGTGCCTCAACGTCCGCGAGCATCCGCCTGTGGACGGACGACACCCGCCATCAGACCCGCCTCGTCGGCCTGACGCGCGACCGCGGGCACGCCGGTATCGGGTATGTGCGACACGACCACGCTTGGGTCGCAGCGGAGGGTCGGGCGGCGCCATGGGCGCCGCGCAGCATACCCGCGACAGGCCCGGATTCGTGTCAGGCCGGGCGGCGCGCGCTCGCGATGACCTGGTAGCCCAGTAGCCCCGGCGCGCGCCGGCCGAGCGCCTGCCAGGCCGGCTCGGCGCGCCGCTGCACCCGACCCGGTAGCGAGACGTGATTGCGCAGCGCGGGCACGATCGCGCCCAGTTCGACGTCGTGCAGGCCCGCATCGGCGAGCAGCGCCGCGAGCGACGCGCGCGTGAACCAGCGCAGATGGCTCGAATCAAACGTGCCGCTGTCCTCGGCGGGCCAGCGCCCGCGGGCGAGCGTCAGCCGCGCGCGCCAGTGCGCGACGTTCGGGACGCTGACGAGGATCGCCCCGCCCGGCTTGGACCAGCCGCTCGCGCGGCGCAGCGCGGCGACCGGGTCGGCGAGGTGCTCGAGGACGTCGGCGAGGACGACGAGGTCGTAGGAGCCCGCTTCGAACGGCAGGTCGGGATCCTCGAGCGCGCCCTGCACGACGAGGTCGCCGACCTGCGCGGCGGCCTTCGCAGCCGTCTCCGACAGCTCGAGCCCGGCGGTGTGCTCGGCCTTCGCGCGCAGCAGCGCGAGCAGCCCGCCGGACGCGCAGCCGAGGTCGAGCACGCGGCCGCCCTGCGCCAGCAGCGCGAGCGCGCGGTCGGCGATCGCGCCGTTGCCGAAGGCGGCGTACGTCTGCGCCTTGGCCTCGTAGAGCTCCGCGAGCGAGGGATCGGCCGGCATCGAACCCGAGCGTATCGGCGCGGGCCTACACTGCGGCCCGGTGGAGGCCCGACGCGCGATCGAGGTGATGCGGCGCACGACGCGCACGACGCGCCGGGTCTTGGCGCGCGCCGATGCGATCCAGAGCGCCCGCGGCGCGCTTGCGGCGACCGACGCCGAGCCTCCCCTCGTGCGACCGCGCGACGTCGCGCAGCACCTCGGCGCCGGCTTTGCGGTCCGGCGCTCCGATGAGCACGGCGCGGGCGGCCAGGTGCAGGTCAGCCGCTTCGCCTCGGTCGCGCACGGCGTCGAGTTCCACGTCGACGACGCGGATCGCAGCGACCGGGTCTCGCAGTTCCCGCTTCGCTCGCGGCTCGGCGCCGGCGCGGACGAGGAGCGGGTCCGCGGCGACATCCAGGTGGGTCCCGACGCCCGGGTCGGCCAGGGGTCGGTGGTCGTGTCCGGCGTGATGATCGGACCCGGTGCGGTCGTGGCGACGCGCTCGGTCGTCACGCGGGACGTCGCGCCCTATGCGATCGTCAGCGGCGTGCCGGCCGCGCAGATCGGCCAGCGCTTCAGCGACGAGCAGATCGCGGCGCTGCTGCGGATCGCCTGGTGGGACTGGCCCGTCGACACGATCAAGGCGCGCGTCGCAGAGCTGTGCAACCCCGACGTCGACGCGTTCATCGCGGCCTACGACCCCGCATGACCCGCCGCGCCGCCGGTCTTGTCGCCTTTGCCGCCATATGAGCGAACTATTCGACAAGACCGCCCGCGACATCGCCGTCGTCATCGTCAACTTCAACGGCGAGCGGCTGCTGCCCGAGTGCCTCGCGGCGCTCGACGCACAGACGCTCGCGCCGGCGCAGGTGCTCGTCGCCGACAACCGCTCGCGCGACGGGTCGCTCGCGTTGCTGCGGGCACACCACCCGCGCGTCGAGGTGCTCGAGCTCGACCGCAACTACGGCTTCGCCGGCGGCGCGAACCGCGGCGTCGCCGCCACGCGGGCGCCGTGGGTCTGCGTCCTGAACTCCGACGCGACACCGGCGCCCGACTGGCTCGCGACGCTCGCGGCGGCGCCGCGCGCCGACTCGACGTGGGCGCTCGGCAGCGTGCTCGTCAGCGCGTCCAGCGGCCGGATCGAGAGCGCGGGCGACCAGTACGACCCGGCCGGCTTCGCCTACAAGCTCCTGCGCGACCGCCCGCTCTCCGAGCTGCCGAGCGAGCCGTACCGCGTCTTCGCCGCCCCGGGCGCGGCGCCCGTCTTCCGGCGCGACGTCTTCGAGCGCCTCGGTGGCTACGAGGAGCGCTTCTTCCTCTACTACGAGGACGTCGACCTCGCGTTCCGCGCGCTCCTCGCGGGCTACCACGCGCTGCTTGTGCCGCGCGCTCAGGTCGTCCACCGCCTCGGCGCGACGACCCGCTCGCATGCGCGTGCGCGCTTCTACGTCGCCCGCAACAGCGTGTGGTGCGCGGTCCGCTGCCTCCCCGAGACCGGTCCGCTGCGGCTCGCGCGACGCTGGCTCTCCGAGCTGCGCACGAACCGCCCGCGGCGGCTTCTCCCGATCGAGCTCGCGGGCCGCGCCGCCGCTCTCGCCGGACTGCCGCGCGCGCTGCGCGAGCGCCGCGAGATCCAGGACACCCGCGTGCCCGGCCTCGACGAGGTCGCCGTCTTCCTGCAACCGCCGGAGGCCATCGCCCGGAGCGGGTAAGGTCGAAACCGGCACCCGAGGAGGTCATGCGATGCAGCTCGTACGGATAGCCGGACCGACCGAGGCGATGCTGCGCCTCGCCGAAGTCGAGGGCCTCGACTTCGAGCGCACGAGCGCCAGCCGCCTCGACGACGACACCTGGCAGGTGGCGGGGTACGCGTCGGACGAGGCCCTGGCGGAGCTTCGGACGCGAGGCCTCGAAACCGAGCTGGTCGTCCCCGCCGCGCAGGTCGCCGACGAGCGCCAGGTGCTGTACGCCGCGATCACGCGCGACGAGGACGACGGGACATCGGCGGCCTACGACCCCGCCGAAACCTCCGCCGACGACGCCCCCGCCGACGAGCCCGGCGGAACCTCCCCCGGCCGCGAGCCCGCCGAAACCTCCGCCGGCGACGCCCCCGCCGACGAGCCCGCCGAAACCTCCGCCGGCGACGAGCCCGAGAAAGGCGAGACCTGATGGCCTACCCCTCGACGGTCCGCGAGATCGAGGACGGCCTGGGCGCGCTCGCCGCGGCCCACCCGTCGCTGTGCACCCGCACGGTGCTGGCGAACCCGACGCACGAGGGTCGCCGCGTCTCCGCCGTGCGCGTCACGAACGGCGGCACGACGCCGGTGCTCTTCATCGGCGGCGCGCACGCGCGCGAGTGGGTCCCGCCCGACGCCCTCCTCACGCTCCTGCGGCGCCTGCTCGACGCCTACGAGAACGAGACCGGCCTCGCGATCGGCGCCTTCACGGACACGGCGCCGTCGCCCGACATCCCCTACGCCGCGGTCTCGATCGCGGCCGCCGACGTCAAGCGGATCCTGGAATCCGTCGAGCTGCACGTCATCGCGTGCGTCAACCCCGACGGCCGCGCGTTCACGCAGTCGTCGCCCGCCAACGCGATGTGGCGCAAGAACCGCCGCCCGCCGCCGCCCGGGTCGACCTGCCGCGGCGTGGATCCCAACCGCAACAACGACGTCGCCTGGGACTACGAGCGCTACTACTCCGCGTCCGGAGCGGCGAACAACTCGGCGTCCACGAACCCCTGCGACCCGCAGGTCTACGTCGGCCCGGCCGCCCTCTCCGAGCCGGAATGCCGAAACGTCGCGACCGTCCTGCGCGAGCAGCGGATCGCGTACTTCGTCGACGTGCACTCCTTCAGCCGCAAGCTCCTGTTTCCGTGGGGCATGGACGGCAACCAGACGCGCGACCCGGCGCAGAACTACGAGAACCCGGTCTGGGACGGCCGCCGCGACGGCACGACGGCGGGACCGTATGGGGAGTTCATCCCCGCGGCCGCGCTCGAGCGCCACGTCCGCATCGGCACCGCCATGCACGATGCGATCGTCGAGGGCGCCGGCGCAGACCGGCGGGCGCGGGTGCGTTCGGAGTACGCGGTCGAGCCGAGCCTCGCCCTGTATCCGACGACCGGCACGTTCTCGGACTTCGCGTTCACGATCACAGACGACTACTCGGTGACGTCGTTCACGCTCGAATGCGGCAGCGACGCCGACGGCGAGGGTGGCTTTCAGCCGGTGCCGGCGATCTACCCGAAGATCGAGCGCGAGGTGCATCTGGCGCTGCTCGCGATGCTCCTGGAGGCGGCGCAACGCTGATCGTGGGTCGCTGACCCACGCGCGATTCGCGCTCGCCCGGCGAGCCTCACCTCGGCCCTTGGGTCCGCGCTTAGGACCCGCGCGAACCCTCAGCCCCGGGCGGGGAACTGCTCGAGCACCCACGCGGGGCCGAGCTCGGGCCGGCGGTACGACCGCCCGCCGACGCGGACGTACTCGCCGGTGCGCGGGTTCATCGGCAGGTCGCGCTCGATCGGATACCACTCGTTGTGCTGGTTGACGAGCTCGATCAGCTCGGCGGGAAACGGCCACGATTCGGCGAGCGCGCCCCAGCGCCCCGCGAAGTCGCCGCCGTCGCGCCGGCAGGCCGCGCGCAACTCCTCCCGGGCGCTCGCAAGCAGCCGCCGCTCGCGCTCGATCCCGGCGTCGATCTCGATCGCGCGCTCCATCCAGCGCGGCCGGACCCCGCCCTGCAGGTACGCCTCGACCGAGCGCGCGTACTGGCGTGCGTGGTCGGACAAGGGGCGTCCCTTGCCGGTGGACTCGTCGATGTCGCGCCCGACCAGGCGCTCGACGGACGTGCGCTGATGCTCATCGAACGGTTCTCGCACCGCACCGGAAGTGTTGCAAGCTCACAGCGCCGATCCCACCGTTCGCCCGAGCCAGACCGCGGCGAGCCCCAGGATGAGGCTACCCGCGAGGTTCGCCAGGGCGAGCGCGCGGCGCCGCTCCCCCGCGAGGCGGTGGCTGTCGTAGACCCACGCGCTGAACGTCGTGTACGAGCCGAGCAGGCCCGCCCCCAGCGCGCGCTCGGCGTCACCGTCAAGGCCGGCGCCCACGAGCACGCCGAGCAGGAGAGCGCCGCTCACGTTGACGGCGAGGATGCCGGCGGGAAACCCACCGCCGACCCGTCGGGTCACCGCGCCGTCGAGCACGAAGCGCGCGACCGCACCGGCGCCGCCGAGCACGCCGACCGCCAGCCAGAGCACAGCGCTCATGCGCCGCGCCCTCCGTCGCGCGCGGGCGCGCCAAGCCCCGCGCCACCTGCGATCGCACGCCCGATCGCGACCGCGACGAGGCCGGCGCTCACGCTCGCCAGCGCGTACGTGGCGGTCAGCGCGTAGCTGCCGGCGTCGAGCATCCACAGCAGCTCGAGCTGCAGCGTCGAGAACGTCGTCAGGGCACCGCACAGGCCCGTTGCGAGCAGCAGCCGCGAACGGCGATCGCGCACTCGCTCGGCGACGTAGCCCAGCACGAGCGCGCCCGCCACGTTCGCGACGAACGTCGCCCACGGCCACTGCGCGGGGTCGGCCGCGGCGCTCTCCGCGAGCGCGACCCGTGCGATCGCCCCGGCGAACCCGCCGGCGAAGATCGCCGCGAGCTCTCCGATGGCGGTTCGTCGCATGGCGGCAGTTCAGCGCATATCGGCCGCCGGGACCCGGGTAAGCGGACCGGTGTACCCGATCTTCGAGGAGGACCATGCCCCCGGCAGGCGTCAAGAAGGGCACGAAGCGTGCCCGCCAGTACGAGCACATCAAGGACTCCGCGAAGGAGGCGGGGGCATCCGAGAAGCGCGCCGAGGAGAAGGCCGCGCGCACCGTCAACCGCGAACGGGCCCGTGCCGGCGAGACGCGGACGGCGTCGGCGTCCTCGACGCGCGGCAAGTCCTCAAGCGCCCGCGGCGGCGAGCGCTCGCACGACGAGCCGACCAAGCAGGACCTCTACGACCGCGCCAGAAAGGTCGGGATCGAGGGTCGCTCGAAGATGACGAAGGCGCAGCTCAAGCGCGCGCTGGGCCGCAAGCGGGGCTGAGCAGCGCCGCGCCGCGCACTCAGGCGGCCGCCGGACGCCGGCGCAGGTACGCGCGAACCTCCCCCAGGAGCTTGCGTTCGAGGAGCGCCGTCGCGGTGAGCGTGACGAGGACGTAGAGCGCGAGCACCGCCAGCGCCGCGAGGAGCGTCGACTCCTCGCCGAACGCGAGTCGCAACCCGATGACGAGTGCGGCCGCAGGGACGCTCGGCAGGAGCGCGCGGGCGGTGTGGCGGATGAACCTGAACGTCGGGAACAAGCGGCGCAGGTAGAACATCCGCACCGCGAAGTTCACGCCCTCGACGAGCAGCGTCGCGAGCGCGAGGCCGCGCAGGCCCTCGGTCGCGAGCAGCGGCAGCGCGATCGCGCAGAACGCGACGATCGCGATGCCCGCCGCCACGCCGACCGGCTTCGTGCGGTTCAGCGCACGGTAGAACGCATCCCAGTTGAAGCCGATCTGGTGGATCGCGACGGCCACGCCGATCGCCTGCATGAGCCCGATCCCCGGCCGCCAGCGCTCCCCGATCGCGAACTGGACGAGGTCCTCGGCGAACAGCGCGAGGCCGAAGCCGAACGGCGCCCCCCACATGAGCGCGAGCCGGTTGGACTTCACGAACGCCTCGTAGAGCAGGTCGGCGCGGTCCTTGACGGCGCAGATCGTCGGGTAGATCGTCTGCGTGATCGCCTGGTCGGCGCGGTCGGAGTACTGCGAGATGACGCTCGCCAGCGCGATGATGCCGACGCCGGCCAGGCCGAGCTTCGCCTCGCCGACGGCCAGGAGCCCCTGCCCGACGACGACCGCTGCCCCGCCGGCGAGCACGAGCGGCCAGCTAAACGAGGCGTAGGCGCGGAGCGTGTCGCGGTCGAACGCGAATCCCAGCTTGTACGGGCATGCGCGCACCGACACGAGCGCGCCGGCCCAGGCGCCGATGACGATCCCGACGATCAGCGCCCAGTAGCCCGCGCCGGCGATGAGCAGCGCCACGGCGATGACGAACCCGAGGATCGGATCGATCGCCTGGAGCTTGCGCTGGCGGACGAAGTCCAGCTCGCGGTAGAAGATCCACAGCGGGGCCTGGAGGGCATATGCGGGCACGACGAGCAGCGACACGAGCGCCGGCGCGAGGATCTCAGGGGTCCCGAACGCCGCCGCCATGGCCGGCACGAGCACGAGCCCCACGACGAGCGCGATCGCGGCGAGGCCGAGCTCGAACGTCATGGCCTTGCGAAACGCGACCTCCTGGTCGTGCTCGTCCTGCTGGATGTACTTGTCCCCGATCCCGATCGAGCGCAGGAACTGCAGCGTCGCGAGGACGACGAGCACGACCCCCCAGACGCCGTACTCCGTCGTCGAGAGGAACGCGGCGACGAGGAAGCCGCGGATGAGCGCGAGCGTGTTGACGCTCGTGAGGAAGATCGCGTTGACGATGGTCCCGCGCGCGGCGAGGATCCGCAGCCCCGTGCCGGCGCCCGGGCGGCCGGTGGCGGGCGGCGGCGGCGGCGGAGCCCCGGGCGGCACGCCTGCTGCGCCGTTCGGTGGCGGGAGATCCGGCAGCGCGGCGCCACCCGCCGGCGGAGCCTCGGGCGGCGTGCCGGCGACACCGCGCGCCGGCTCGGGCGGCGGCGCGCCGGCGGCGCTCATGGCCGCCTCCCCCGGCCGAGTCGCCGGACCGGCGTGAACAGCGGCGGCGGGCCTCCGGGCAGGCCGAGGCCGCCGAGCGTGCCGCGCACCTCGCGCGGGTCCTCGCGCTTCACGACGCACAGCGCGGCCGCGACGGTCGCGTCCGCGAGCAGCGCCAACGGCAGCGCGGCGCGGGCCGGGCGACCCCACCAGCGCCGCGCGTAGCGCCGCAGCGACGCGACCCACTCGGCGCGCATACGCGCGGGGTCCGCCCGCTGGGCGCGCGACACGCTCGTGCCGTAGCCATGGGCCGCCCGCGCCGCGGGCACGACCTCCGCGCGACGTCCGCGCGCCAGCAGCCGCGCGCACAGGTCGCCGTCATTGAAGAACAGCGGGAAGCGCTCGTCAAACGGCGCGGGCTCAAGATCCTCGCGAGCCGCCATCACGCAAGCCGCCGCCGGGCAGAACACCGCAACAGGCGCGCACGGCGGACCGCCGGCCCACAGATCCTCATAGCGCCGCCACGCGAGCGCGCGCCCGCCCAGCACCCCGTCCAGCCGTCGCCCCACCGTCGTCAACGCCCACAGCGCCCCGCCCAGGCCGATCTGGCGGCGGGCGAACAGCTGCGGCGTCCCGTCGAGGTCATGCAGGAGCGCAGCGGCCAGACCAACCCCCGGCTGCGCGCGCAGATGATCGCGCAACGCCGCGGCGCACCCGGCCTCCATCACGCAGTCCGGATTGAGGATCAGCACATGCTCGCCACCGCACCCGGCAAACGCCGCGTTCATCCCCGCGGCAAAACCGCGGTTGAACCCCATCTCGACAAGCCGCACGCCTTCGCGCGCACCCACGCGCGCCACCGTGTCGTCGCGCGACGCGTTATCGACGACGACGACCTCGACACCCGGCCCCTGCGCGAGCACGCCGTCCAGGCACGCGTCGATCTCCTCGCCATGGTCATACGTGACGATGAGAACCGAGAGCCGCGAGCGATCTGACACTGTGGCGCCACGATACGGCCCCATCCGACCGGACCCCACGGGGGGTCTGGCGAAAAACGTCCACCATGTCGTCGTTTTTCGCCACACCCCCTGGCATCGCCGCCGAACCGGCCGCAGCGGCGCAGCGGGTGTCGCCGCCGAGCCGGCCGCGGCGACCACAACGGCATCGCGTACGACGGCCGTCGCTTAGCCTGCGCCCGGCATGCCCACCGAGGACTTCCTCATCGGCACGGTCCTCTTCGTGGCGATGCTGCTCGCCGTCACCGCGACAGCGGCGATCGTCGCCCACCGCCGGCTCGGGCACCTCGACCGCCTCGAGCGCGTCCTCGCGGCGGTCGTCATCGCGACGGCCGTGCTCATCGCCGTCCACCTCCTCCCGCTGGCGCTCGGGATCCTCGATCGCGCCACCGCGCTCGCATCCGCCGTGCTCGCGGTCGCGCTCGCGACGCGCATCGCACGCAGGCAGCAGCCCGACCCGCCGCAGGAGCGCGAGCCCGTCCCCTCCGGGGGCCGCTTCGAGTGGGCCGTCGCCGGCACGGCCGCGACCATCGCGATCGTCGCCTTCGTCGCCGACCTCGGACGCTGGGCCGGCGACGAGATCGTCGGCGTCGACCCGCTGACGTTCCACCTGCCGAACATCGGTCGCTGGATCCAGACCGGCTCGCTCTGGCAGATCGACCAGTTCGTCCCGCTGCTCGCCCACGGCAACTACCCGAACAACGGCGACGTCGTCCTGCTGAGCACGGTCCTGCCGTGGCACAACGACTTCCTCGTCCGCGCGCCGATCTGCTTCTTCCTCGTCGTCGCTGCCGTCGCGATCGCCGCCGTCGCACGCGAGCTCAGAGCGCCGGCGGCGGCGTCCGTCCTCGCGGCCGCGGCCGTCGTCTGCCTGCCGGTCGTCGGCATCGCGACGATCCCGCGGGCGCTTCCGGACTCGCTGCTCTGGGCGACCTACGCGTGCGGCGTCCTCTTCCTCCTGCGCCACGCGCGCACGCGCCGGCGCTCGGATCTCGTCCTCGCCGCCACCGCGCTCGCGATCGCCTTCGGGACGAAGTGGTACGGCATCAGCTCGGTCGGCGTGCTCGTCGTCGTCTGGGCCGCAGCCCGACTGATCAGCCGCGAACCGCGCGCGCTGCGCGACGGGCTGCTCGTCGGCGGGCTCGCGCTGCTCGGCGACGCGGCCTGGCTCGCGCGCAACCTCGTGGAGTCCGCCAACCCTGTCTTCCCGGTGAAGATCGCGCCGTTCGGGGTGACGATCTTCGACGCCCCGCGCGACGTCGTCGTCGAGCAGGTCGGCTTCAGCATCCTGGACTACGTCGACGATCCGTCGGTCTGGGGACAGCTTGCCGGCGAGGTGTTCGACGGCCTCGGCCTGCTCGCGATCGTCTGCGCGGTCGGGCTGCTCGCCGCCACCGTCCTCAATCGCCGCCCCGTGGACCGCCGGATCGCCTGGCTCTCGGTGGCCGCGGTCGCGCTCGTCCCGGTCTACGCGTGGCTGCCGGGGACGGCGCTCGGCAACCCCGGAGACCCGTCGCTCGCCAGCGGCAACACGCGCTACGCCGTACCGATCATCATCCTGCTCGCGCCCGTCCTCGCATGGACGATCGGCCGCCTGCCGCGGCTCGTCGCGCGCGCCTTGCAGCTCGCGCTCCTCGCCTGCGTGGCGGCGGGCGCCTACAGCGGCTACGAGGTCCAGGGCGTCCGCGACGTCGCGCTCGCCGCGGTCGGCCTCGCGGTCGTCGCGGCCGGCGGCGCAGTGCTGTGGCGCGCGCGGCGCAACGTCCCCTTGCTCGGCACCGCCGCCGTGGCGACCGCGCTCGTGCTGCTGGCCGCGGGCCACCGCATCGAGCAGCGCGTCAACGACGCGCGCTACCTCGGGTCCGACACCGCCATCGACGCGCTGCTGAAGGTCGCCCCGGAGGGCAAGCGGATCGGCCTGGCGGCCGACTGGTCGCTGAGCGGGCTGACGCCGATCTGGCCGGCGTTCGGCACGACGATCGGCAACGAGGTCGAGTACATCGGCTACTTCGACGGCTTCCTGCGCAAGTACCCGACCGAGCAGCGCTTCCAGGCCGCGCTCGAGCGCGGGCGCTACGACGTCATCGTCGTCGGGCGCGGCTTCTACCCGCCGCAGGACACGCGCGAGCAGCGCTGGGCCCTCGACGCCGGCTGGCGCACGATCGCGCTCAGCGCGCGGCTGCGCGTGCTCGTCCCGCCCGCGTCCGGAGCGCAAGCTTCGAGGCGATGACCTCCGCCATCCGCGCGGTCTCGCGATCGACGTCGGCGTGCTCGCGCACCCACGCTCGCGCGGCCTCGCCCGCCGCCCGCCGCTCCGCCGAGCCCAGCGCCAGCGCCGACCGCAGCGCCGCCGCCAGCTCCTCGGCAGCGCCGGGCGCAGCGAGAAAGCCCCACGGCGCGAGCACGCATTCCGGCAGGCCGACCTCGTCGCTCGCCACGACGAGCAGCCCCATCGCCATCGCCTCCTTGACGACGACCGGCATCGAGTCGCGATCGCCGTCGCGCGCGACGACGCACGGCATCGCGAGGACGTCGGCCTCCTCCATCGCGGCGAGGACCGCGGCGGGCGGGCGCGAGCCGAGCAGCTCGACGGGCGCCCCGGCGGCAGCGATCCGGCGCTCGAGCTCCGCGCGCAGCGGCCCGTCGCCGAGGATCCGCACCTCGACGTCGCCGACGAGCGCGGCCGCGTCGACGAGCACGTCGAAGCCCTTCTTCTCGACAAGCCGGCCGACGGCGAGCACCGTGCGCCCCCCGGGCAGCGGCGCACCGCGCGTGAAGGCGTCCGAGTCGACGCCCATGACGACCTCGTGCACGTCCGCGCGCGGGACGAGCTCGCGCAGGCGCACGAGGTTGTAGGTGCAGCCGGTGAAGACCGCCGCCGCCCGCGAGAGCTTCTCGTCGAGGTTGCGCGGCTGGGCGAAGATGTCGTACGCGTGCGCCGTAACGCTGTACGGGCGCCCCGTCAGCGCCGACAGCCGCATCGCATCGAGCGCCGCGCCGGCGGCGAAATGGGCATGCAGGTGCTCGTCGCCCTCGCCGAGGATCCGCCGCGCCGGGCCGGCGAGCGCCCGCAGCGGCCGCACCCACTCCTCGCGCCCGCGCCCCCGGCGGCGAACCACGTCGCGCGCGCACGCGCCAGGCCGGCGCGCGGCGAGCCAGGCGAGATCGCGCCACGAACCCTCGCCGAGCACCTCGACGTCGACGTCGGCCGGCGCCTCCGGATTCGGGTGCGGCGCGAGCCGCGCGGCCTGCACCCGCACGGCATGCCCCTGGCGGCGCAGCGCCGCGAGCTCGTTGACGACGAACGTCTCCGAGAGCTCCGGCCATTGGTCGAGGACGAACAGCAGTCTCATCGCAGATCCCGAGGCCGCGGGCTGTAGGCGCGCTCCGCGTGCATGGGCGCCGACTGTAACGACGACCGCGAAATCCTCCGTGCAGCAGGCGCAATTGCCCGCATCCGCGTATCGGGCATCGTCGCCTGGCGGTAGCCTGAGGGTGTGGGTGCAACTGCCGTGACTCCGACCGGCGTGCGCGACGGCGATCCTGACGCGCTCGCAGGCTTGTGCGACGTGCGCGGCCCCGCCGTGCTCGCGTACTGCGAGGTCGTCGCGGGTCGCGGTGAGCGCGGCGCCGCCGCAGCAGCCGAGGCGTTCGGGAGCTTCCGCGCCGGCGTCGTGCTCGCCGGCGACCTCGCCACGCTCAACCCCGAGGCGCTGCTCATCAGCGCGACGCGACATGCCGCCGCCCGGTACGCGTCGAGCGATGCGCCCGAGGCCTGCGCACGCGTGCCCGAGCTGCTCGCGGCCCGCGCGGATCGCAGCATCACGCTCGCCGATCACGACTGGCTCGAAGAGCACCTGGCGTCGTGCTGGACGTGTCGCGCGCCCGTCGCCCGCTTCAAGGTCGCCGACAAGGCCTACGGCGAGCCGCCGGATACCCCGCTGCCGCCCGCGGTCAAGGTGGCGATGGTCGCCGCGATGAACGCCGCGGCGCCGGTCCGCCGCGAGACCGCGGAGACCCCCGCGGTCGACCCCGTCGAGGCGCCGCGGTACACGAACGGCAACTCGGCGCACGCCCACCCGGAGCCGCCCACCGCCTACGACCTTCCGGCGGTGCAAGCCGACGTCGCGACGTACGTCGATCAGCCGACCTCCTTCTACGAGATGCCCGCCGAGGATCTTGCCCCGCCCGAGCCCGCCGCGCGTCCGCGGCGTCGCGGCTCGCTGCTCGGGGCGCTCGGCCTCGCGTCGAGCGGGCGATCCGGCGCGACCGCCACCCCCACCGACCGCAAGGCGCGCCGCTCGCGCTCCGCCCGCGCCGGCGCCGCCCCCGTGGCCGCGGCGCCCGGCAGCGCGCGCGCCGCGCGTCGCACGGCCGAGCCGCCCGCCGCCGCCCAGGCTCCAGACCCCCGCGCGGCCGGTGGCGCCGCCCTCCCGCGCCCGCGCCGCGAGCTCTCGCGCCGCCCGGCCCGCCGCCGCGACCGCGGCGCGCTGCGCCCGGCGGTCGTGCTGCCGGTGGCCCTCGTCGTCATCGCGATCATCGCCGCGCTGGCGATCGCCGGCGTCTTCGGCGGCGGCGAGCCGGCCTCGGTGCCGCAGAGCTACGCGCCGGCCGCGAGCGACGTTCCGACGACCACGCAAGACAAGCCGCCGGTGGTCGTCGTGCCGGGCGCCGCGTCGGTGAACGCCGCGGCAGTCGAGAAGGCGAAGGCCCGCGCGCGCGCCGCGAAGAAGAAGAAGCAGGCCGCGGCGCAGCAGGCCGCCGATACGCCGGCGACGGCCCCCGCGCAGGGCGCCGCCCCGCCGCCCGCGGCCGCCACGGCGCCGGCACCGCCTCCGCCCGCGAACAACGCGAACAACCCGTCCGGCAGCGGGACGCCGAAGATCGACGCCGGCAACGGCGCCACGGGCGCCGAGCAGCTGCCGCCGGCGAAGGACACCTCGACGGTGCCCGAGCTCGCGCCGCCGGTGCAGCCGGCCGCGCCGCCGCCCGGCTGAGCGCGTGGACTCGGCGGAGCTCGAGCGTGAGATCCAGCGCGTCGGGCTCGAGCTGTCCGGCGCGTTCCCGTCGCGCCGCGGCCACCCGATCAAGGCGCTCGACGAGCGTGCGATGGACCTCGCGTCGCGCGACGCCGAGCTGCGCGCCGCGCTCTTTCGCTTCGTCGACGTCGTCCCCGCGTGCCGCTCGCTCGACGACCTCGCATCGCACCTGACCGGCTTCCTGCACGAGGTCGACGCCCAGCCACCGCCGCTGCACGCCGCGATGAGGATGGGCAACACGAAGGCCGGACGGGCGGCCCTCGGTGCGGCCGGCGCCGCCGGCGTCAAGCACATGGCGCACCGCTTCATCGTCGGCGCCGACCCGCACGACGCGCTGCCGACGCTCAGGGGTCTGTGGCGCGGCGGCATCGCCACGTCGGTCGACCTGCTCGGCGAGGCGACGGTCACGGCCGCCGAGGCCGACCGCTACGCCGCCCGCTGCGCGTCCGCGCTCGACGCGCTCACCCCCGCCTACGCGAAGCTCCGGCGCCAGCCGCGCCTTGAGGAGGACACGCTCGGCCCGCTGGCACGGGCGAACCTCTCCGTGAAGGTCTCCGCGCTGACGCCACTGCTGCGCCCCGAAGCACCCGAGCGCGGGATGCGCGACGCCGCCCCCCGCCTACGAGAGCTGCTGCGTCGCGCACACCGCCTCGGCGCGCACCTGCACATCGACATGGAGTCGCTGGACTCGCGCGAGGCCGTCCTCGAGCTCGTCCTTGAGCTTCTCGCCGAGCCCGAGTTCGCCGCGGGTCCGAGCGCCGGCCTCGTCCTGCAGGCCTACCTGCGCGACTCGCCCGGCACGCTGGACCGCGTGCTCGACTGGGCCACGGCGACCCCGCGCGAGCAGCCGCTCGTCATACGGCTCGTGAAGGGCGCCTACTGGGACCACGAGGTCGTCGAGGCTCGTCAGCACGGCTGGAGCGTGCCGGTCTTCGAGCGCAAAGCCGACAGCGACGCGAACTTCGAGACGCTCACGCTGCGGCTGCTCGAGGCGCGGCCGGCGGTGCGCGTCGCGATCGCCTCGCACAACCTGCGCTCGGTCGCGCACGCGATCGCCTGTAACCGCCTGCTCGGCGCCGGCGAGGGCGACATCGAGCTGCAGGTGCTGCGCGGCCTCGGCGACGACCTCGGCAAGGCGCTCGCCGCATGCGACCTGCGGGTGCGCTCCTACTGCCCCGTCGGCGATCTCGTCGCGGGCATGGCCTACCTCGTCCGCCGCCTGCTGGAGAACACGGCCAACGAGAGCTTCCTCTCAGACCAGGCCCACGGCGTCCCGCTCGAGCGGCTCCTGGCGCCGCCCGCGTGAGCCCGCGCGCGTCCACGCACGAGCCCGGACCTCGGCGCCCCCGCCCGGCATGAGCCTGCCCCCCTTCGCCAACGAGCCGGTGCTCGAGCTGCGCCGCGCGACCGAGCGCGCCAAGCTCGCCGTCGCGCTCGGCGAGCTTGTCCTGCCGATCCGGGTGCCCGTCTGGATCGGCCTCGATCGCCGCGACGGCGAGGAGCTCGTCTCGACCGATCCGGGCGACCCCGAGCGCGTCGTGGCGCTCGCCGCACGGGCCACGCCCGACGAGGCCGCCGCGGCGGTGGCCGCCGCGAAGACCGCGTTCGGGCCGTGGGCCGCGACGCCCGCGCGCAACCGCGCCGCCGCGCTTCTGCGGGCCGCGGTCTGGATGCGCGAGCGTCGCCACGTCCTCGCCACGCTCGCGATGCGCGAGTGCGCGAAGCCCTGGGCGGAGTCCGACGCTGACGTCTGCGAAGCGATCGACTTCCTCGAGTTCTACGCGCGCGGCGCGATCGAGCTCGCCGGCGGCGCGCCGCTGCTGCAGATGCCGGGAGAGCGCAACGAGCTGCGCTACGCGCCGCGCGGCGTCTGCGCCGTCATCGCGCCGTGGAACTTCCCGCTCGCGATCCCGATGGGCATGGCCGCCGCGGCGCTCGCGACCGGCAACACCGTCGTGCTGAAGCCTGCCGAGCAGGCGCCGGGTTGCGGCCTGCGCGTCGTCGAGGCGCTGCGCGCCGGCGGCGTACCCGCCGGCGCGATCGCGCTCCTGCCCGGCGAGGGCGACGCGGGCGCCGCGCTCGCCCGCCACCCCGATGTCGCCACGATCGCCTTCACGGGGTCGGGTCCGGTCGGCCTCGAGCTCCTCAAGACCGCCGCCGACGTCGCCCCCGGCGCGCGCCAGCTCAAGCGCGTCGTCGCGGAGATGGGCGGCAAGAACTGCGTCATCGTCGATGCCGACGCGGACCTCGACGAGGCCGTCCCGGCGATCGTCGAGTCGGCGTTCGGCTACGCCGGGCAGAAGTGCTCGGCCGCGTCGCGCGTGCTCGTCCACGAGGCGGCGCACGACACGCTCGTCGAGCGGCTCGCCGGCGCGATCGCGGGCCTGCAGGTCGGCCCCGCGGACGACTTCGCAAGCGACGTTCCGGCCGTCATCGAGGAGGCGGCGGCGAAGCGCGTGCGCGCGTACGCTCAGCGGGCCGCCGACGAGGGCCTGGTCATCGCGGCCCGCGGAGAGCTCCCGCCCGACGGCTGGTATTGCCTGCCCGCCCTCGCCACCGACCTCCCCCCGGACTCCTGCGTCCTGCATGACGAGATCTTCGGGCCGCTGCTCGCGATCGAGTCCGTGCGCGACGTCGAGGAGGCCTGCGATCGCGTCGATGCGCTGCCGGTCGCGCTCACCGGCGGCCTCTTCGCGCGCAACCCGCGCACGGTTCAGCGCGTCGTCGCGCGCTCGCCCGTCGGCAACCTCTACGTCAACCGCTCGACGACCGGGGCGATGGTCGGCCGCCAGCCGTTCGGCGGCAACCGCCTGTCGGGCACCGGCACGAAGGCCGGCGGCGGCGATTACCTGCTGCAGTTCGTGGAGCCGCGCGTCGTCACCGAGAACACGCTGCGCCACGGCCTCGTGGTTTAGGCCACAACCTGGCCCCATCAGCGGTTAGCCTTGCTCGCATGATTACCAAGCTCGACTTCATCGGCGTCCCTTCGACGGACGCCGACCGCTCACGCGCCTTCTACGTCGACACGCTCGGGCTTCGGCCCGACGACAAGAGCCAGTACGAGTTCTGGATCGACGGGACGTGCTTCGGCATCTGGGAGCCCGCGAAGATGGGGATGCCGTTCGCGCCCCAGACCAACGCCCACCTCGCGCTGCACGTCGGGGACGTCGCGACCGCCAGGGCCGAGCTCGAGGCCAAGGGCATCGCCTTCCTCGGCGACACCCTCGACACGGGCGTCTGCCACATGGCGCTCTTCAAGGACCCCGACGGCAACGACCTCATGCTGCACAACCGCTACGCGCCGCCGCGCGCCTGACCCCGCGCGCGCACTCAGGCGCTGGCCCGGCACGCCGCGAGGAACCGCTCGTGCAGGCGCGGGTCCTGGCCGAGCTCGGGGTGAAACGCGACAGCCAGCATGCTGCCTTCGCGAGCGGCGATCGGGTGACCCTCCAACGAGGCGAGGATCTCCACGCCGTCGCCGTGCGAGGCGATCCACGGGGCGCGGATGAAGATCGCGCGCAGCGGCCCGCCGCCGAGCCCGTCGACCTCCAGGTCCGCCTCGAACGAGCGCACCTGGCGCCCGAATGCGTTGCGCCGCGCCTCGATGTCCATGAGCCCGAGGTGCTCGCGGTCGAGCATGATGAGGCCGGCGCAGGTACCGAGGATCGGCGTGCCGGAGGCCGCGAGCGCACGCAGCGGCTCGGCGAGCTCCTCGCGCTCGATCCCGAGCGTCATCGTCGTCGACTCGCCGCCGGGGATGACGAGCCCGTCAAGCCCGTCGAGGTCCGCGGCGATGCGCACCTCGCGCACGTCCGCGCCGAGCGCTCGCAGCATCCGCTTGTGCGCCGCGAAGCCGCCCTGGAGCGCGAGCACCCCGATCGCCACGGGCCGTCCACCCGCGGCGCCGTTCGCCGATCCAGCCGGCACGGCGGCTACCAGCCGCGCTGAGCCAGCAGCTGCTCGCCCTCGAGCGAGCGCGTCTCGACCGAGGTCATCGCCTCGCCGAGCCCTTCGGACGCGCGCGCGACCCGCTCGGGGTCGGCGAAGTGCGTCGTCGCCTCCACGATCGCGCGTGCGCGGCGCTCGGGGTCGGAGGACTTGAAGATCCCGGAGCCCACGAACAGGCCCTCGGCGCCGAGCTGCATCATGAGCGACGCATCCGCGGGGGTCGCGATACCGCCCGCGCAGAACAGGACGACCGGCAGCCCGCCCTCGTGCGCGACGCCGCGGACGAGATCCAGCGGCGCCTGCAGCTCCTTCGCGGCGGTGGCGAGCTCGGCCTCGTCGAGCGTGGCGAGGCGGCGGATCTCCGACCGGATCGAGCGCATGTGGCGCACGGCCTCGACGATGTCGCCGGTGCCGGCCTCGCCCTTGGAGCGGATCATCGCGGCGCCCTCGCCGACGCGCCGCAGCGCCTCGCCGAGGTTCGTCGCGCCGCAGACGAACGGCACGGAGTACAGCCATTTGTCGATGTGGTTGGCCTCGTCGGCCGGCGTGAGGACCTCGGACTCGTCGATGTAGTCGACCTCGAGCGCCTCGAGCACCTGCGCCTCGGCGATGTGGCCGATGCGCGCCTTCGCCATGACGGGGATCGTCACAGCGTCCTGGATCGCCTTGATCATCGCCGGGTCGGACATCCTCGCGACCCCTCCGTCACGGCGGATGTCGGCGGGCACGCGCTCGAGCGCCATGACCGCGGCCGCTCCGGAGGATTCGGCGATCCGGGCCTGCTCGGCATCGACGACGTCCATGATCACGCCGCCCTTGAGCATCTCGGCGAGGCCGGCCTTGACGCGGAATGTCGCTTCGTCTCTCACCCCGGCGATTCTACCGGTGACGCTGAACGGCTCACCGCGCGCGGCACGATCTCCGGGTCGTCAGGTAGCGTCCGCGGCCATGAGGATCCTTCGCGGCGCCGCGGTCGTGCTCGCCGCCGTGGCCATGCTGACCGCGGCCGGCGTCGCGACCGCGCAGAGCCGCTGCGGAGGACTGCTGCAGCGCAAGTGCCCTCCCCCGCCGCCGGCTCCGCCGCCGCCGTCCGGACCGATCGCCGCGACGCTCACGCTCACGCCCGACACGATCACGCGGCGTGTCGATACGAAGAGCAGGGCAACGTTCCGGGGCACGATCGCCGGCGTCCCCGACCCGCAGGGCATCACGATCCTGCTGCGCCAGACGGTGCCCGGCTACGGCACCGGTAGCGCGCTCCCCGACAAGGGCACGCAGGTCGCCGCCGACGGGACCTTTGAGTTTCAGATCGTCCCGGTCGTCGGCCTCGAGGTCCAAGCCGTCATCCGCGACGGCGAGCCGGCCACCGGCTCGAGCCCGGTGCGCCGGCTCGTCATGCGCTCCCTGCAGACCCTGCACCTGCGCGCCGTCAGCGCGACCCGCGGCCGCTTCGTCCTGACGACCACCGGCCCCGCCGGCTCGTCGGTGCCGGGCAGCGGTCCGCCGAAGTCCGGACCAGGGCGCATCGGCCATCTCTACCTCATCGCAAAGCACCGCCGCACGGCGCTGCGGATCGGGTCCGGGCGCGTGCGCAACAGCGGCTGCCCGGATCTTTGCAAGCGCTCGGCGATCGGCTACTTCCACATCTCGCGCTCGATCGCCTCCGACC
Organism: uncultured Actinomycetes bacterium; assembly: GCA_963810605.1. GTDB lineage: Bacteria > Actinomycetota > Thermoleophilia > Solirubrobacterales > Solirubrobacteraceae > CADCVQ01. The sequence continues at coordinate 23,520 of CAWEOF010000002.1, read as the reverse complement.
GGCGCAGCTTCCTCGCCTGCGCGCGCGGGCCGATGTTCGTCGCGCTCGTCGACGCCGCCGTCTCGCCCGACTGCGGCAAGAAGTCGATCAAGCTGCGCCAGCCCGGCTGACCGCCCGGGGCGCGGGGCTACTTGAGCTTGAACGCCTTGATGCGATCGGCGTAGCCGTCGGCATCGCGGGCGTAGACGCCGTAGGCGAGCGCTTGCACCATGCTCAGCAGCGCGGTGTGCGAGCGCACGTAGGCGGGGCTGTTGGACGAGTAGTACAGCCGGATCTGGGCGAGCTTGGCGACCTCGGAGAGCGTTGCGTCCGTGATCGCCATCGTCCGCGCCTTGCGGTGGCGGGCGAGCTTCATCGCGCGGACGACAAGCGGGTGCGGACGACCGGCGGACAGGCCGATCACGAGCGTCTCCTCGTCGATGCGCGAGAGGCGGCCCAGCGCCTCCTGCGACGGGCTCGCGACGATCTCCGCGCGCAGGTCGAGCAGCATGAGCAGGTGGCGCAGGTAGGACGCGAAGAAGGCCATCTGGTCGGTGCCCGCGACAAGCAGGCGCGGCGTCGTCGCGATCGCCTCGACGGCGGACTCGATCTCCGAGCGCGACACCTTGCGCGCCGTGTCCTCGACGTTGACGTGGTCGGCGGCGAGCATCGTCTCGAACTCGTTCTGGTCGAGCGAGAACAGCGGCGCGGCGGGTCCGCTGGACGCCATGGCCACCGGCGAGGTCGCGTGGCGGCGGCGGTACTCCTCGCGAGCGGAGTGCTGCAGCTCGGGGTAGCCCTCGAAGCCGAGCGCCTGCGAGAAGCGCACAACCGTGCTCGACGACGTGTTCGCGCGGCGAGCCAGCTCCTCGGCCGTCTGGAAGGCGACCTCGTCGAGATGGTCGACGATGTACTGCGCGACATCCTTCTGCGAACGCGAGAAGTCGTCGAAGCGGGCCTGAATGTAGGTGGAGAGCGACTCGGGAGTGCTCGTCGTGGCAGATCGCTTCATGGGCGAGACCCTGTTTCGACGGGGGCGCCCGCGTTCCTTTGCACCGCGACGAAAGCCGCTTAACGAACCGCGCCCGGCCTGGGAAGGCCGGGCGCTGAAGCCGAGAGCGAGGGGGAGGCGGGGGATATGGGCCGGACCGGCTCTCGGCGGGCTCTGCTTGAGATCGTGCCCGCCCTCGCGAGGGCTAAACGCACGATTCGCCGAGTTGGCGCGAACCCGCGAAGCCGGCGGGCGGCGGTTCGCTCAAACGGGCGCGTATCGGCGAATCGCCGGCGCCGGACCCTCGGGCACCGTGTAGAACGCGCGACCGTCCGCCGCGACGGCGAGCGCTTCGCCTTGCCCCTCGAAGAGCGCGGCGCCGGCCGTGCACGGCTTGCGCCGCAGCGCGCTCGCGACACGCTCGCCGGGGCGGCGCGTCCAGACGTACGCGCTCGTATACGTCCGCAGGACGATCGTGCGGCCGTCCGCGGAGACGTCGCCCGCCGTGACGGCCTCCCCCTCGCCGAGCTCGATGCTCCCGCGACGGCGCATCGTCGTCGCGGCGCCGGCCCCGGGCTTCTCGGCGACGTAGATCCCGGCGCGGCCGCCGGCGCTCTTCGAGACGACGACAAGCGCCCCGCTGACGGGATCGCGCAGGAGCGCCTCCGCGTCGCGCCGCCCGTCGGGGTAGCGCAGCTCGATCCGGGTCGCCTGCGCCGCCGTCGGGCTGGCGCCACCGCCGAGGACGCGCGGCTCGGGCACGCGGTAGACGACGATCGCATCGCGCTGCGGGACGTTGTCGCCGATGTCGCCGACGTAGAGCTCGCGCGGGCCGGCCGCGACGTCCTCCCAGTCAAAGGCCTCGGCGCCGGTCAGCGAGACGTCCGCCAGCAGCCGCCCGTCGAGGCCGACCGCAAGCAGCCGCGGCTCGTCGCCTGAGTCGTTGTGGGTCCACAGCACGCCGCGCTGCGAGCGCGACAGCACGAGCCCGGAGAGCTCCGTCGCCGCCGCCGTCTCGACCCGCCCGACGATGCTCGCGCGAAGCTTCCCGCAGAGCACCGGCCGTTGCGGCCGGGTCGTGGCGGTCGTGCTCGCCGTTTCGCCCGCGGTGGTTGGGTTCTCGCCGCAACCGACCGCCACGAGCGCGCCGAGGACCACCAGCAGCGCGGCGCACGACCGGGGGGTGTGTTCGCTAACGATCGCCTGGCGACAGTTGGTGAACACACCCCCGCTAGCCGAGACGCCGGACCGTCTCGCGCGCACGCTGGATGCGCCGATCCTCGACCTTGTACTCCTCGGGGATCTGCAAGAGCTCGGTGATCGCCAGGACGTCCTTGGCGAGCAGGAGCTGGACGCGCAGTGCGGCCTCGGCGACGTCGAGGGCCTCCTTGCGCGACTCGAACGTGTGATTCATGCCGAGCAGACGACGAACGTAGTAGCCCATCGTCTAGCGCAGCTTCTCGAAGATCTCGGTGGCACGCACGACACGCGGATCGGACTTCTGGAGCCCGGCCTCCTCGGCGAGCGAGATGATGTCGCGCGCGAGCTGCTCCTGCATGAGCAGCGCACCCTCCGCGACGTCCTCGATCTGCGCGTCGGACATCTTGTCGTAGCCGCCTAGGAACATCTTGGCCAGCAGATCGCCCATCGAACTCCTCGTGCTCGGTCGCCCGTCAGTGGCGCAGTATCCCGCAACCCGCCGGTGGCGGCCATGTGCTGCCCTCCACTATTCGTCGTCGCGCTTCACCGTCTCGACCTGCATGTTGAACGTGACCGGCAGCCCGCTCTCGATCGCCTGCGCCGCGACCTCCGCGCCGCCGATCCGCACGCCGGCCATGAGCGCCTTGGTCAGCGACCGCATCACGAGCGCCCATGTCTCGTCATCGACGTCGATCTCCTCGCGCAGCCGCGCGGCGATCGGCCCCAGCTCGATGACCACCTTGTCGCTGACGTCCCCCGATCGCGGCTCGCGTGGCATGGCGACAGCCTAGGACGCCGCGAATCCGAGCGGCGCCAACCGCCGGACCCGGAGCGTCAGCGCCCGTTGAAGTAGACGGCGATGGCGATCAGCGCGAGGAGGAAGAGCCCCGGGTGGACGATCGCGCCGCCGGCAATGGCGACGACGAGCAAGACGATGGCGATGATGAGCAGCACGGAGTTCTCCTTTGAGCGCGGCGAGCATGACGGAGCGCCGTCACGAGCCGTGAGTATGCCCCCGGCGGCCGTTATCCATGCCATGGATCACAGTGCGGCCAGCCAGCGGCGCGCGTCAGTCCGCGCGCCGGGCGAGCAGCGCCAGGCCGCCGCGCAGCGACTGCGCGCCCGCGGCACGCCCCAACCAGTCCAGTCCGTGCAGCACGCGGCCCCACAACGGCGGGATGTCGCCCTTCGGGATGAACCGCCAGCGCCGGAGCCGTTCGGGCCGCAGGCCGGCCTCCTGGAGCACGGCGCGCAGCTCGACCGCCGTCAGGAAGCGGTCGGTCGACAGGTGGCGCGTGTCGAGCCCGAGCCGGGGCGCGAGCGCGCGGTACCAGCAGTAGTCGCCGTTGGGCGTCAGGCAGACGAAGCGCCCCCCGTCCCGCAACACCCGCCTGACCTGCGCGAGGACCCGCGGCCGGTCGAGCATGTGCTCGAGCGCGCCGACGCACAGGACGGCGTCCACCGAGCCGTCCGCGACGGTCGCGAGCTCCTCGGCGGGGTCGACGCGCACGTCGAGACGGTCGCACCAGCGCGAGGCGGCGGCGTCGCGCCGCGCGATCCGCACCATCTCAACCGAGGCGTCGGTCCCGATCGCGCGGTCGCACGTTCCGGCCAGCCCGATCAGGTGAATCGCCTTGCCGCAGCCGATCTCGAGCAGCGTGCCGACGGGCGGCGCTCCGAGGAGCTCCTCGATGATCGACAGGCGGTAGCGCAACAAGCGCTCCGCGCGGCCGTGGGTATCCACGTACTCGGGCGCCATCCGATCGAAGTGCTCGACCAGCTCCGCGGAGGACCCGATCGGCCGTGTGACAAGCCGGCTCATCGCGCGGCCACAGGCGTCCCGTCGCGCAGAGACCGGCTGCGTCGCGACCGCGACAGGGCTCCCCCTGACGTGTTCACCTTGCCCCCAAGACGCATCGCAGTTTGACAGCATGGGCCGCGGATGCCCGATCATGCCGCGGCCGCCCAGCCGGACCTGCTCCGACTCGCGACGGCAGGCTCCGTCGACGATGGCAAGTCGACGCTGATCGGCCGCCTGCTGCACGACACGAAGTCGATCATGCGCGACCAGCTGGACGAGCTCGCCGCGGTGTCCGAGCAGCGGGGAGCGAACGCGCTCGACCTGTCCCTGCTGACCGACGGGCTGCGCGCCGAGCGCGAGCAGGGCATCACGATCGACGTCGCATACCGCTACTTCGCCACACCGCGCCGGCGGTTCGTCCTGGCCGACACGCCCGGTCACCTGCAGTACACGCGCAACATGGTCACCGGCACGTCGACCGCCAACGCATCGGTCGTGCTCGTCGACGCGCGCAAGGGGGTGCTCGAGCAGACGCGTCGTCACACGTTCATCGCCTCGCTGCTGCACGTCCCGCACCTCGTCATCTGCATCAACAAGATGGACGCGGTCGACTGGTCTGAGCCCGTGTACGACGCGATCGTGGCGGACTTCTCGCACTTCGCCTCTCGGATCGACATCGCCGACGTCACGTTCATCCCGATCAGCGCGCTCGCGGGCGACAACGTCGTCGAGCCGTCGACGCACATGCCCTGGTATCGCGGTCCGCCGCTGCTGTATCACCTCGAGCATGTGCACATCGCGGCGGATCACAACCTCCTCGACGCACGCTTTCCGGTGCAGTGGGTGATTCGCGACCCCGCGTCGGGCTATCGCGGCTACGCGGGCCGGATGGCCAGCGGGGTGTTGCGACCGGGCGACGAGATCGTCGTGCTGCCGCAGGGCAGCCGCGCGACGATCGCCGGCCTCGAGACCTACGACGGCCCGCTCGCCGAGGCCGGCGCGCCGATGTCGCTCACCGTCCGCCTGAGCGAGGACGTCGACGTGTCGCGCGGCGACCTGCTGTGCCGCCCCAACAACCAGCCCACCGTCGCCGGCGAGCTCGACGCCATGGTCTGCTGGATGTCCGAGAAGCCCTTGCAAGCCGGCGGCCGGTTCGTCGTCAAGCACACGACGCGCGCGGTGCAGGCGGTGGCGGAGCAGGTCGTCTACCGGATCGACGTCAACACCCTGCACCGCGACGAGTCGGCCGCCGAGCTGGGGCTCAACGACATCGGCCGCGTGCGCCTAAGGCTGGCCGCGCCGCTGGCCGTCGACGCGTACCGGCGCAACCGCACGACCGGCAGCTTCATCGTCATCGACGAGACGACCAACCAGACCGTCGGCGCCGGCATGGTGGCGCACCCCGTCCCGGCGCCGGTCGCGACCGATGGCGCGAGGAGCGCGAACGTCGTATGGAGCCCGTCGGCGCTGACGCGGGCGGAGCGCTGGCGCAGCCTCGGGCAGCGCGGGGCGACGCTGTGGCTCACCGGCCTGCCGGCCTCCGGGAAGTCCACGCTCGCGGCTGAGGTGGAGCGCCGGCTCGTCACCGCGGGCCGCCAGGCCTACCGCCTCGACGGCGACAATCTCCGGCACGGCCTCAACGGCGACCTCGGCTTCGACGCCGCCGGCCGCGCAGAGAACGTCCGCCGCACGGCGCATGTCGCGGCGCTGCTCGCCGACTCCGGGGCTGTGGCGATCGTCAGCCTCGTCAGCCCTTACGCCGCCGACCGCGCGGCCGCGCGGGCCGTGCACGAGCAGGCCGGCATACCGTTCGTCGAGGTCTTCGTCGACACGCCGCTGCAGGAGTGCGAGCGGCGCGATCCGAAGGGGCTCTACGCGCGGGCGCGCCGCGGCGAGATCGCGGCGTTCACCGGGATCTCCGACCGCTACGACGAGCCCGCGGCGCCGGACGCGCGCGTCGCCGGCCACGGCGGCGAGATCGACGCCCGGGTCGCGGCGATCGTCGCTGTGCTTCAGCGCGCCGCCCCGGCGAGCGGGCCGTGATGCCGGCCGACCGCGAGCGCGCGCGCGACCCGACGTCGCCGTTTCCCGAGGCGGTGATGCCGCGCATCTCCGACCGTCCGGTCCGGCTGCTCGAGGTAGCGCTCGCGCGGACGCGCGGTCGCGTCCCGCCGCCGGCGCCGTGGCTCAGGCGCCGCATCGCCTCGTGGCAGGTCGACGGCCGCGGGCCGGGTCCCGACGCGCCCTCGACTCGCGATCGTCCCCTGCTTCACGCCGTCGTCGGCGTCTGGAACGAGGAGGACATCGTCTACGCGCTCGTCGAGCACCTGTACGCGCAAGGCGTCGACCACGTCCTCGTCATCGACGACGCCAGCGACGACGCGACCGCGCACGAGGCGGCCGCCGCCGGCGCGGAGGTGCTGTCGGCCCGCGGCTGCGGCGCGTACTCGGAGGCGCTGCGCACCCGGCGCTTTCGCGACGCGATCGCCGCGGGCACGGACGCGTGCGGCGGCGACGTGTGGTGGCTTGTGCTCGACGCCGACGAGTTCCCGCGCGGACCCGGCGGCACGACCGTGCGCGAGCTCGTCGAGGATGCGCCGCCGTGGGTCGACGTCGTCGGCGCCCGCGTGCTCGACCATGTCCCGGACATCTCGAACGAGTACGTCCCGCGCCGGCCGCCGCTTGAGTACTTCCCGCACGCGCGCTGGTTTCGCACCGCGTTCTGCGCTCACGGCCACTGGAAGCACCCGCTCATGCGCGTACGCCAGGCCGGCGACGTCGTCGCGCTTCCGGGTCATCACGCCGTCGCGACCGGGGATGGCCGGCGCGCGCGCGAACACGACGCGTCGCTGCTCATGCACCATTTCCCCCTGCGTGCGCGAGCGCGCACGGAGGGCAAGCTGCGGCGCGCGATGGCTCCCGCAGGACGCTACGCGGCCAGCCCGGACGGGTTCTCGCACGACCGGCTGCGCGAGCGCTTGGAGGCGCTCGACCACATCTATGCGGGCCGCTACGAGCTGGTCGAGTCCGGCTTCTGCGGCGACCCCCGCCGCGGCATCGCGGTCTGCGACTGGCGCGAGCTGGTGGCGCCGCTCGAGCGCGAAGACGCTCGAACGATTCAGGACGGTGCACCCGCGCGTAGCCTCCCCGGCGTAGAAAGATCGGCAGCGCCCGCTATACCCCGTTTTCGCCACGCGACTTCCGGTACAACAGACGCAACGGTACGTTGATGCGAGACACCGGAATCCAGTACGTCGCGACGGGCGAGCGTCACCAGGAGGAGGCGCGCCGCTCGGCGTGCTCGTTCAAGGCGACGATGCCGGACGTCCCCATCGCGATCGCCACGGACAACCCGTCGACGGCGCGCGCCGCGCGCTGCTTCGACATCGTGCGCGAGCTCACGGACTGCCGGCACTCATATGTCGACAAGCTCCGCCCGCTCGTCGAGTCACCCTTCGAGCGGACCCTCTTTCTCGACACCGACACGTACTCCGCAGCGCCGTGCCACGAGGTGTTCGCGCTGCTCGATCGCTTCGAGCTCGCGGTGGCCCATGCCCCGCTGCGCGCGCACCTGCACTTCCCGCTCGCCTGTCCGACGTCCTTCCCGGAGATGAACACCGGCGTGATCGCGTATCGCAACACGCCGGCGTTCCAGGCGCTGGTAGCGCAGTGGATCGCGATCTTCGACTCCCAGACCGAGATCGACTGCGACCAGCCGTCCTTCCGCGAGGCGCTGTACGCCTCGGACATCAGGTTTGCCGTGCTGACGTCGGAGTACAACCTGCGGGCCTGCTTTCCCTACTTCCTGGGAGGCAACGTCGCGGTGAAGATCATCCACGCACGCGACCAGGACCTCGACGAGGCGATCGCGTGCCTGAGCGCCGACCCCCTGGCGCTGCTGCCGCGGGTCGTGACGCCGGTCGGTCTGTCCTGAAGGAGCGCCTGGCTCGCAGCCGCGGTGAACGGTGCGCGCCATGCCCGTCACGCCGCGGGCGGGGCCGTGGCCAGCGCGCCGGAGTGCGGGAACGGCATGTCCGCGGGGACGGAGGCTTCAAGCAGCCCGCAGAGCTCCTCCCAGCCCGAGCCGGTGTCCCAGCAGACCTCGATCATCCGGTCGCTGCCACGGAAGAACTCCCGCACGCGGTCGAGGTGGTCGACGTAGAAGCGGCGGTAGACATCCGGTGCGTCCGCCGCCATCGCCGCGCCATACGCCGCCGCGTGACCCCAGTACGGCTCGAAGCGGTTCGTATGGGCGACGATCGACCGCAGCCAGACCTCGACGGACGACCGCCGCGTCAGGACGAACTTCGCGTCCGGGAACGCCTCCGCGAGCTCCTCGTAGACAAGCGCCCAGGGGATGTCGTGCAGGATCTCAAACGGGGCCGCGGTCGCGATCAGCTCGTCGATGCGCCCCTGCTGCCAGGCGCGCATGAGCCCTTCGCTGCGCTCCGTCCAGCCGAGCCGCGGGGCGAACCCGAGCGCCTGCGCGGCCTCGCCGAAGGACTTCGTGCCGGTGCGGCTCAGGCCGATGCAGACCGCGACCGGCGGCATGGCTCCCCCTCCGCCGACTTGACGCCGGCGACGCTACCGGCGGCTACCGCCGCCGCACAATCGAGCAGCGGGCCGATCCGGACCTCGTGGCCGTGCAGCTCGAACGCGCGAAAGCGCGAGAAGCGGCTATGCGCGGGCCCGTGGAAGTCCGACGAGCCTGTCACGAGCAGCTCGTGTTCGGACGCGGCGCCGACGAGCAGATCCGCCTGCTCGCGGTCGTGTGCGACGTAGAAGGCCTCGACGCCATCCAGGCCCAGGCCACGCAGGCGCTCCAGCGTGTCGAGGACGACCGCGGGCTCGGCGATGTCCCAGAACGGATGCGCCCACACGGCTCGCCCGCCAGCAGCGTGGATGAGATCGATCGCCGCTCGCGCATCCGGGTGCGTGCGCCCCGCGAACGCGGGCCGTCCGGCGACGAGGTACGCGCAGATGAAGTCGGCCGGGCACGCGATCTTTTCGTCGGCGAGGCGCTGCGCGTTCGGTGCGGACGCGAGCACCGCCTGCGCGAGGTGCGGCCGTCCGAGCGCCTTGCCGGCGCCCCGGCACCGAGCGAGCAGATCGTCGTCGATCGCGAAGCCCAGCTCGCGCAGGAGCACCGCCATCCGCTCGGCGCGGCTCGCACGATCGGCGCGACAGCCAATCAGCGCGTCCAGCAGGTTCGCGTCGCGGTGGTCGATGCCGTAGCCGAGGATGTGCAGGTCCTCCGCGGCGCGGTCCACGATGCTGATCTCGACGGCCGGCACGACGGCCACGCCGTGACGCGGGCCGGCCTCGATCGCCTCTTGCACGCCGTCCACCGTGTCGTGATCGGTGAGTGCGAGCAGCTGCACTCCCGCTGCGGCGGCACGCGCGACGACGTCCGCGGGTGAGAGCGCGCCGTCCGAGTACGTCGAGTGCGACTGCAGATCGAAGCAGGCGGCGGAGATTCGCTCAGCATATGGTGAACGGTAAAGACGCGCAGATCTTCCGCGCGCTCTCCGCGCCGATCAGCGGGCGTCACGCGCGAGCGCGGCGAACGCGGGCCAGCGGTCGATGGAGATCTCGGGGAAGGCCGCCGTCAGCGCCAGGACGTCGTCGAGCAGATAGGCGACGAGATCCTCGCGCGCTGCGGGATCGAGTGCGCGCTTGGCGCCCGTGGCCGATGCGTTGAGGCGCCGCCCCAGCATGGCGGGACGGTGCTCGGCAGCCGCGAGGCCGAGAAAGCGGTAGGTGCGCGCCAGCTCCGCGCCCGGATCCTCGAGGCACGCCTCGTGTTGCAGCACCAGGAGCTGCTCGCGCGGGAAGTGCATCAGCAGGTGGCTGAGCTGCAGGTGATACAGGCAGCGGTGGACGTGAGCGGAGGCGACGGGTTGCAGCGTCATGCCCGAGAGGAAGCGCTCGACAGGGTCGCGCAGGCACACGATCAGCTTGGCGTCCGGCGCGCAACGCGCGAGCAGGCGCGGTGTCCAGAAGTCCAGCATGTACCGGGGTGTCCACTCACCGGCGAGCGTTCCGGCCGGGCGCGCAAACCAGCGGGCGTAGTCGTCCGCCAGGGAGTCGGGGACCGGCACATCCACGTAGCGGTCGAAGAAGTGCAGCTCCTTGACGGCGCCCTCGGGACGCCAGACCCCGGGGTGGTCGCAGATCAGCCGGTGCCACCAGGTCGTCCCGCTGCGCTGCGCGCCGACGCCGACGAAGTCCGGGGGCGCCACGTTCCAACCCGCGGGGCAGCCGGGGGGTGTCGGGGGCGTGCTCATCTGCGAGCAGGGCAGCATAGGGTGAACGGCGAGCGATGACGTCAGAAACCGTAAGACGCGAGCCGCCGGCGCACCGGCGGGCGCTGCTGTGGCACCCGCGCCAGCGCTTGTGGAACCGCACGCTCGTGAGCGCCATCGAGGCGAGGATGCGCTCGAAGCGAGCGGCGGCCCCGATCGTCTGGCTCGTGATGATCGCGGACACGATCCTGCTGCTGGGCTGGGTCGCGCGACGGCGGCTGAGGGTGCTCGGCGTCCGATCGCTCGTCGCACGGTCGCCGCGGCCGCGCTTGGCGGTGCTCTACGTCGACTGCGGCGTGCATGAGCACGGCGACGAGATCCGCCTGGTCCATCGCTGGCTCGGCGGCCGCTTCGACGTCCGGATCGTCGCCTTCGAAGCCGGCAGCCGGCAGTTCGCGGTCGCCGGTGCAGCGCTCGCGGACGTCCCCGCGCTCGACCTTCGACACCAAGCTCTGGTCGGGCCCGATCACGCCGGCACGACGATCACGCTGCACCGCTCGCCCGGCGGCTACGCGGACTCGATCTTCGCCGACGGCGGCGCGGACCTCGAGGAGGTGCCGGCAGTCCGCCTGTCGGCCGTGCTGCTGGCCGAGCACGCCGGCCACGACGGCCCCGTCGTCGTACGCATGAACATCGAAGGCGCCGAGCTCGCGGTCATCGAGGACCTCGTCGCCGCCGGGCTCGACCGGCGCGTCGACGGCTGGTACGGCCTGTGGGACGACCTCGGGCGCATCGACGCGCACCTCGAAGCGCGCTTCAGCCGTCTGCTCGCCGACCGCGACATCGGCCCGATGACGTTCAACGGCCGCGACGTCGGCTACGCGTTGCGCCGCCTCGCGATCAGGATCGACCTCGCGACGTCGATCCGTCGCGGCGAGCTGCGCGGACGGCGGCGCATCGCCGACGCACCGCCGGGCTGAGGGGCGCTCAGCCGTGACGGGTCCGGGTCCCTGCGGCGGGAGGACCGGGTGATCGCGAGCGGCCGTGCCGGCGACGGCCTACGGGTGCTGGTGCTCCGGGTCGTCGGCCTCCGGCGGCGGCTCGATCTCCACGTCGGCGTCCGCGCGGACCTGGATCGTCCGCATCATGCCCGCGTCCTCGTGAAAGAGGATGTGGCAGTGAAAGACGTACCAGCCGTCGAAGTCCGCGTAGTGCTGGCGGATGACGACGCGCCCGTTGACCTTCACCGGGTCGGTCGCGGGGTCGTTGTCGGTGTCAAACAGCTTCGCCCGCGGGACGTTCACGACGTCTTGGTGACCGCGCGCGGGGTACGGCTCCAGGTCGCCGTTCTTGCTGTACTCGTTGGTCTGCGTCACCTGGAAGCCGTTGACGTGGATGTGGAACGGATGGTCGTCGCGTGTCTTGTTCACGAGCGTCCACTCGTCCGTCGTGCCGAGGACGGGAGCGATGATCGGGTCCTGCGTGATCTTGAAGATCTTCGTCCGCTTGTTGGCATCCGTGTCGGGATCCAAGGGCTCCTTGTAGATCACCGGCTCGAACGGGGAGCCCTCCGGGTAGTCGAACGCGAACGTCGCCTCGTTGTCGACCTTGTCGTCGGTGAGGTCGTTGCTCGTGGGATCCTGCGGATCGTCCTTGTCGATGACCTTCGCGGGCGGCTTCGGCGAGTCGGCCGGGGGGTCGCCGGCGGCGGTGACCGTTGCGAGCAGCTGGACTTCCGGCACGCAGTTCGGCCATGTGTCGGGATCACCCGGCACGCACGGGATCAGCCTGACCTGGGAGAGGCCGGGGTTGCTGGTCTGCTGGTAGGGCAGCGCCAGCAGCTCGTATGTCCCCGCAGCCTCGGCTTTGACGAGCACGTCGAAGCGCTTGCCCGGCGGGATCAGCAGCTCGGACCTCGCGACGACGTCCCAGACGGGGACGCCGTCCTCGGCGACGATGTAAAACGCCTGCTTGTCCTCGAGCGGCTCCTGGCGGGGCAGCTTCTGCTTGGCCAGTGCCACCCTGTAGTACACGTCCGCGCCGATGTTCGCGAGGTGCCAGAGCTCGTACTCGCCGGTCTTCACGCCGAGCTTGGGCTTGTACTGGCCGTTGACCGTCCGGAAGGTCTGCTTCGGGTCGACGAGGATCTCTTGATTGGTGGAGGACATGGCGAACTCGTCGCCGACCTTGTCCGCGGAGATCTGCACGTCGCGCAGCGTGACCTGGCGCTCCTTGACGTCCTTGAAGTCCTCCCCCAGCCGGTCTCTCAGGCCGTCGAGCATGATGAGCCCCGACATACCGCCCAGGACCTGCCCGTCGCTGATCCCATGGAAGTGGGCGTGATACCAGTACGTCCCGACCGGCTGGTTCTCCTTGAGCTTGACCGCCGACGCGTAGGGATTCTCACCGCTGGCCTTGGGCTTGAACGTGCGGAAGATGTTGTCGGACGTGCCTTCCGGGTCGACGTGCAGCCCGTGGTAGTGGATGTTCGTGTAGACGGGGTGCTCGGGGTCGTCCGTGCCGTCCTTGCCGCGGAGGTCGTTGTTGAAGGTCACCGAGATGGTGTCGCCCGGCTGCGCGTGGATCGTCGGGCCGACGAACTGCGTGTTGTACGTCTGCGTGTTGACGTCCGACCCCGTGATGGGCGTCGGTCCGCGGACCGCGTTCAGGTCGACCTTGATCACCTTCGGCCCGTCGCCCTCGGGGCGAAGGATCTGCTCGGGCTCCTTGAAGTCCGCGCCCTCCCGCGCCGGCGTCCAGCTGCCGTCGGACGAGCGGGCGACCGGCGTGCCGCCACCGCCACCGCCGTCGCCATCGTCACCGGTCAACACGACGATTCCGGTGACCCCTACTGCCACCACTGCGACGGCGGCCACGGCCGCGACCAAGCGTGTCATATCCCCTACCCCCGTGAAAAAGGCACCCAAGAAGCTCCTATGCGAGCGACGCTACCAACTCCGCGTGCGCGCGTATAGAGACGCACGCAGTCTTAACGCATCAGGCTGTCAGGAGCGTTCTGTGCAATCAAGGACCGTCCGCGTATCCCAGGGCGACCGCCGTCCGGCAGTGCTCGCGCACCAGCGCGGCAACCTCGTCCTCGAGCGGTCCGGCCGCATGTCCGCGCGGCTCGCGCACGCGTGCCAGCGGCCGCGAGAGGTCTGTCTTTAGGAAGGCGCCGAGCTCTGCGAGCAGCGCGTCGGGCTCGGTGAACCAGCGCTCGTAGCGGACCGCGAAGACCTCGGCGCGGCCCAGGTGCGGGAGGATGCGCTCGTAGACGTAGTCGTAGAGCAAGACGCGCCGGAGCGCCTCGTCGTCGGTCGCGGCGAGCAGGTGACCGTTCATCGCGCGATTGAAGGGCACGTCGTAGTCCAGGCCCTCCGCGAGCCGGCCGGGCGATCGCACGCACGACGCGAGCACCTCGCGCGGATCGCGCAGGCACACGATGAACCGCGTCGCCGGCAGCCGGTCGAGGTAGCGCCAGAGGACCGGGCACTTCACGGCCAGGACGTGATCGTCGTCGCAGGCGACCGGGACGCGGGCCTCGCGCCGGGTGCAGGTCACCACCGCGCCGCGGTCGCGCAGCGCGGCCACGTCGAGGTGGCCGCTGAGCAGCGCGCCCGCTCGCACCTCCGCGCGCAACGAGGCGAACAGGCCGGCGGGCTCGCGGCGCAGCGCGTCCCACGGCTCCATGACGGCCACGCAGCCCGGCGGCTGGAACAGCATCGCCGACAGCAGCGTCGTGCCGGAACGCGAGGCGCCGCAGACGAGCACGTCGCGCGGGCCGGGCGCCGCGAGCGGGTCGGGGAGCGCGTCGGGGTCCAGCGTCAGCGTCGCGTCCCAGGCGGCGGGCGCCGCGGGCTCAGGTCCAGTGCAGGTCACGGCCCAGGCGCTCTTGCAGGCGATCGTTGTGGGGTCGGTAGAAGGCGGCGAGCAGCGCGCGCTCGGCGGCCGGGATCGCGCTGGGCGGCGCGCTGTTGAAACGGCGCCCGAGGATCTGGCCGTAGTCGTGGGGCTCAAGGCCGAGATGCTCCTCGAGCCGGCGCATGACGCCCGGGGCCAGCGCAGGGTCGCGGAGGTCTTCTGTCACGAGCACGAGCAGCCGGTCCTCGCCGTAGACCGCCGCCCAGCGGTGAAGCAGCTCGTCGTAGACGCCGGGGCCGACGTACTCGGTGCGCTCGCCGCGCTCGTAGGCGGCGAGCTCCGCGCGGATGTCGTGCTCGAAGGATCCGACATGAAATCCGGGATCCCAGCCGCCGGCCCGAAAGCGCCGGTACATGCGGTGGTGCGAGTGGGCGCGCTCGACGGGGTCGCGCACGATGACGACGAGGTCGAGGTCCGGCAGGTGGCGGTGCAGCAGCTCGGGCGCCACGTCGTGAAACGTGCTCGCGGTCGCCTCGCCCGTGATGGCGCGCAGGCCGGGATCGCGGTCGATCACGACGGTCTCGAGGGCGGGGTCGCCGGCCTTCTCCGTCGCGTGCCAGCCGAACTCGAGCGGACCGCGATGCTCGACCGTCGGAAACAGCGCGAGGTAGTCGTCCATGTGCCGCGCGATGTGCCGTGGTGAGTGCTCGCCGAAGAAGTTCGGCTCCTTGACGGTGCACGGCAGGACGGACGGATGCGCGATCAGGTAGCGATACAGCGACGACGTCCCGCACTTGTTCGCCCCGATGATGAAGAAGCTCGGCCGGATGTGGGCGACCATCACGTCACCTCCCCGCCAGGATGACGTCGAGCTCGGCGAGGTGCGAGATCGCGTAGTCCGGGCGGTAGGTCGCGTAGCGCTCCTCGTGGTCGCGCGGGCTCGCCAGCCCGACGTGATGGCACGTCACCATGCCCGCGGCGTGCGCGCCGACCATGTCGCTCGCCCAGCTGTCGCCGACGAACAGCACCGCGCACGCCGCCACGCCGAGCTCCTCGAGCGCGACCTCGAACAGCCGCGGATGCGGCTTGCACCAGCCCACCTCGCCGGAGATCACGATCGGGTGCAGCCCCACGACCCCCAGCGCCACCAGCGAGCGGCGCAGCGACGCGCCGCAGGGGTAGTTCGACACGAGCCCGACCGGCACGCGGGCGCGGAGGCGAGCGAGCGCGTCGAGCGTGGCCGCGTCCGTCGACAGCGATGCCTGAAAGGCCGCCTGGTAGACGCGGTCGGCGTCGATCACCACCCCGTCGCCGGCCGCGAACGGCCGCCCGTAGGCCTCCGCCGCGATCCGCCGCATCTGCTCGCGCGGCGTGAGCTCGCGCTTGTCGGGCGACAGCGGCTGCGCGACGCACACCCGGTCCATCACCGCGCCGAGCGTGCGCGCGTCGATCGGCGCGACCGTCTGCGAGAGGTGCGCGGCGAGCGCGCCGTGGATGGACTCGATCTGGGGCCGGTCGAACTGCACGACGGTGTTCGCGAAGTCCAAGAGGACTGCCTGCAAGCGCGCCATCGTACGGCGCTCAGCCCGCCGCTCCGAGCGCCTGGCGGAACCCCGCTGCCGCGCTGCCGTCCTCCCAGACGGTCACCTCGAGCGCGGCGATGTTGGGCGCGTCGATCGCCAGGCGCCCGGCCAGGATCCGCGCGAAGTGCTCGACGCTCGGGTTCAGGCCGTCGAACTCGGGGAGGTCGTTCAGCGTGTGGTCGCGATAGCGCTCGACGAGCGCGTCCAGCATGCCCGCGACGACGTCGATGTCGACGAGGAACCCGTGCTCGTCGAGGCTCGGGCCCTCGTAGCGCGCCTCGATCTCGAAGCGATGGGAGTTGAGCTCGTTCTCGCGGCCGAAGTCGCCCCCGATGAGGTAGTGCTGTGCGATCAGGTCGCGCTTCACGGTGACGCTATACATGGGACCTCCCCGATGGCTGGCGGGAACGCATGAGCTCGCGAAACGGCCGGTAGCCCACGATCTCGATGCCCTGGCGGCGGACGTGTCGCGCGAGCCGCGGATCGCGAAACGTCTCGAAGTCCGCGACGCGCTGGCGCCAGTCCGGCGTGATCGCCCGCAGCTCCGGCGTGTCCGCCGCCGGATGCAGGAGGAGGTGCGTCAGGCCCGGCTCAAGCTCGTCGAAGTGGCGCTTGGCGATCGCGAGCCAATCCGTCGCGGGCGCGTCGAGCGGCATGGACCGCACATGGTCGACGATCGTCATCCCGTCGTCCTGCCATGCCTGCATCCGCGTCTGCGGCACGCGCGCGAGCCAGCCCGCCTGGCGGACGAGCAGCGCCGGCACGTCGCGCGCGAAGCCGAGCGCGGCGTACTCGCCGGCCAGATCGGCGTGCAGCACGGAGCACATGTGCGTGTCGACGTGGGTCACGTCGATCCCCGCGGCCAGCGCCCGGTCGACCTGCGCCTGCATCTCGATGCGCGCCGCATCGCGATCGATCGTGCCCCACGCGTCCTGATGGCGATGAAAGCAGCCCTCGTCGTCGATGAGGCCCGACGCCGGGTCGCACGTCGAGATCGGTCCCCAGCGGTAGCCCTCCCACTCGCTCGTCAGCGTGATGTGCACGCCGACGTCGACGTCGCTGCGATCGCGGCACAGCGCCGCGACTGCGGGAAACCACGGGCACGGCACCATCGCCGCGCCGGACGACACGAAGCCCGTGCCGGCAAGCTCCGCGAACGCGTCGACGGTGGCCGCGCACATCCCGACGTCGTCGGCGTGGACGATCACGACCCTGTCGTCCGGGGAGTAGCCGAGCTCGCGCAGGGCCGGGTTCATGTGCTGGCCTCGCGGCGCAGCTCGTACACCGTGTCGGTGACCCTGGCCGCCGTCAGCGCGAACAGCGCTCCCACCTCGACGAGGTCGTCGTACGTCAGCCGCCAGCGCGGATCGTCCTCGACGGTCCAGTCCATCCCGCGCTGGTCGGTCAGGATCCGCCCGCCGGGTCGCAAACACCATGCGTAGTTGTCGAACATGCGGTGGAAGTGGTACTTGCAGCAGGCGAAGCTCGCGAGGTTGTTGTCGACGATGTAGTCGTAGGCGTGCTCGATCGTGAGCAGGAACTCGCGCGAGTACTTGCTCACGAAGTACACGGTGTAGTTCGCGATCGCGAGCGAGTCGGCGAGCACCTTCTCGGGCTCCCATACCGTGATGCCGTCGACGAGGCCGACCTGCGGGGCGAAGCGCTGCGCGAGCTGCGAGTTGCCGACGCCGACGTGGAGGATCCGCTGGTCGGGACCCGGGCCGATGCCCGCGAGCGCCTCCTCGATCCGGGCCTGGTCGACCGTCGTCTCGAGGTCGACGTGGTTGATCCACCGCGGGATGTCCGTCGCCAGGCCGGGATGCTCGAGCCGGCCGCAGATCTCCGTCGCATTGTCGTAGCGCAGGCTGTGTTGCGACACCGCGGTCACGCTCCCGCCGCGACCGGATTGCGAGCGACGATCAGCCGGTAGTCGACGTCGCCGGTGCCGTGCAGGCGCTCGAGTGCGACGCCGCCGAGGAACGCCGAGATGACCGTCCGGATCGGCGCGATCGGGATGACCCGGCGCAGCAGGGTGTAGGCGCGCTCCTGCTTGGCGAGAAACGGCTCGGAGCGCACGCGCATGAGCGGGCTGAGGTCTTCCTCGCAGACGACCGTCATGCCGGCACGCTGCATCGCGGTGCGGAAGTCGTGGTCGGTCGGGAAGCGCCCCGGGCAGCCCCAGTTCGCGCGCACGAGCGCTGCGTCGGCGGGACGCGCCGCATCGAGATCGCCGGTCGCCATGTCGTCGAGCACGAGCAGCAGGCCGCCGGGACGCAGGCCGCCGGCGAGGTTCGCGATCGTCCGGTCGAGATCGGGGGCGTGGATGAGCGACTCGATGGCGACGGCCGCGTCGTACTCGGGCAAAAGCGGCGCGTCGTAGCTGCGCAGGTGAAATCGGCACGCGTCCTCGATGCCGCGCTTGCGGGCGTGGCGCTCGGCCACGTCGACCTGCACCTTGCTCAGCGTCAGCCCGTCGTAGCGGCCGCCGGCGCGCCGGTGCCAGTCGAACATCGTCCCGCCGAACCCGCAGCCGGCGTCCAGCACGCGGGGCTGGTCGGGCAGGCCGGCCTCGCCGGCGATCGCGAGCATCCGGTCGTTGGCGTACCGCAGCCCCGCCCGCAGCCCGTCGCGGTCCCCCCCGCCATCGCCTGCAACGGCGAGCGACTTGTGCATCGTGAACGATGCGAAGCGGTCGCGATAGGCCAGCCAGTTCGAGAGCTGCACGTAGCGCGACAGCCAGTCATAGAAGGCGGGAATCCGGTCGTGCGTGATCATGGCGCCTCCGCGCCCGCGGCCGGGCGCCGGTCGCAGACGAGGGATGTCAGCAGCGCCCGCGCACGGCCGAGCGACCGATCCCAGCTCGGGTGGCGCTCCGCCGCGCGCCGCGCGGCGAGGCTCATGCGCTCGAGCAGCGCGCGGTCGCGCGCCAGCTCGCCGAGCCGTGCGGCCAGGCAGTCGACGTCATCCGGGTCCACGAGCCAGCCCTCGCGCCCGTCGACGACGACCTCGCCCGCGCCGCCGGCGGTCGTGGCGATCACCGCCACCCCGGCGCGCATCGCCTCGAGGTAGGCGATCGCGAGCCCCTCGTAGGACGATGGCACGGCGAGCACGTGCGCACGCGCGAGCAGCTCGCCGACCGCCGGGTTCGGCAGCGGCCCCAGCAGCTCGACGTTCGCGCCGACGCCGGCGCGGTCGATCAGCCGGCGTACGCGCCGCACCTGCGCGGGGTCCATCGTCAGGCTGCCGGCGACCTGTAGCCGCCACCCGTCCAGCGGCAGCCGCGCCAGCGCCTCGACGAGCACATGGAGGTTCTTGCGCGCGACGACGTTCGCGACGCTGACGACTCGCAGCGGCCCGGCCTCGTCGCAGCGGGCCGCGACGTCCACGGCCGGCGGCGCCCCGAGGTGGTCGGAGGCCGGGTGCGCGACGACGCCCGCCATGGGCGCGCCCAGCAGGCGCTCGGCCCGGGCGCGGGTTGCCTGGCAGCAGAACACGCCGGCATCGACGGTCGCGAGATAGCGCCGCTCGGCGGCCGCGTAGGCCGGGCGCAGCCGTGACGCCGCGAGCTCGTCGGAGCGCAGGACGTGGACGATCGCGACGACGGGGCAGGCGTCGCGATGCTTCAGGCGGCGATTCGTCAGCACGAGCGACGGGTGGTTGAGCTCGTCCTGGAGCAGGACGTCGAAGCGACCCGAGTCCAGGCGCCGCGCGAGCGCGGGCGTGACGTTGTCGGCGAGGTGGCGGCCGTACCCGCGCCACGGCAGCGAGACGACCTCGACCTGGTCGCCGTGCGCCCGCAGGTGCTCGGCGAGCTTGCGGTCGTAGAGATACCCGCCCGTGAGCGTGTCGAGGCTGCCGTAGATGACGAGGCCGACACGCATCAGTCGTCGTAGGTGAGCAGCACGCAAACGGCCTCGTCGGGGCGCTCGTCGAGCATGGCGTAGGCGTCAGCCGCCGCCGCAAGCGGGAAGCGGTGCGTGACGAGCGATGCGAGGTCCAGCTGCGCGAGGACGCGCCAGGTCGCGTCGCGCCGGCGCTCGCTCGTCCAGCGTCCGCTGAGCGCCGGGTCGATCGTCGACACCTGGCTGCTCTCAAGCCGCATGCGGCTGCGGTGAAACGCCCCGCCGAGATCCAGCGGCGCTCGGCGCTCGCCGTACCACGAGCCGATCACGACACGGCCATGAAACCCGGTGAGGGCGATCGCGCGGTCGAGCGCCGCGGGGCTGCCCGACAGCTCGTAGGAGAGGTCGAAGTCCTCGAGCTCGTGGCTCGCCGCGGGGTCCAGCGCCGCGTGCGCGCCGAGCTGCTGCGACAGGCGCCGGCGCAGCGGGTGCAGATCGAACGTCACGAGCGCTTCGAGCGGGAAGCGCGCCAGCAGGGCGGTCGTGAGCAGGCCCACCACGCCCTGCCCGAGCACCGCGACGCGCTCGCCGACCATCGGCCGGCCGTCCATGGTCAGCGTCACGGCCGTCTCGACGTTCGGGAACATCGCGGCGGCCTCGGCCGAGATCCCGGGCGGGACCGCGTGGAGCTCGTGCTCGACCGCGAGGAAGCGGCTCGCGTGCGGATGCATGCAGAACACGAGCGTGCCGAGCCGGTCCTGGCTGACTCCCGCACCCACGTCCGCCACGCGCCCGACCGCCGCGTAGCCGTACTTCAGCGGGAAGCTCGACCGCTTCGCGAGGCCGGCGATCGACGCGTCGAGCGCCATCGCGCCGGGGACCTCGTCGCGGTAGACGAGCAGCTCAGTGCCGGGGCTGATCGCCGACACGACCGTCTCGACGAGCAGCTGCCCGGCGGCGGGCGCGGCGACCGCTTCGTCGACGACCGCCACCTGGCGGGGCGCGGTGAACTGCACGGCCCTAGATCCGTGCATGGACGAACCGCGCGACGTCGTCGCGCATCGCGCGCAGGGAGTACTTGCCGGCCCAGCTCGACGCGTCGATGCGCACGTCGTCGCGCAGCGCGGCGGCGGCGAGCTCGAGCACGGACCCGCGTTTGCCGGTGATGTTGCCGTAGACCCGCGGGCGCAGGTCGGCTTCGTGAAACCCGACGTAGTCGCCGTTGACGACGCAGGTCGTCCCGCAGGCGATGGCCTCGACCATCGCCATGCTGAACGCCTCCTTCGCGGACGCCGAGACGAACAGCCGCGCGCGGTTGCACAGCTCGGCGAGCTCGTGCCCCGAGTGCCAGTTGGCGTCGCCGCGCGGATCGGCGGGATCGACGACGCTCGAGACGATCGCGACCCCGTCGACGTACGCCGACACAGCTTCGTAGTAGGCCCGGTCCTGCGCGCCGCCCGCGAGGTACAGCGGCAGCCCGAACGGCTCGAAGATGAGCTCGCGGTAGCGCGACACGAGCTCGAGCTGGCCCTTGTCCGGATGGATCCGCCCCACCGAGAGCACGAGCTCCTCGGCTTGACGATCGGGGCGAAAGACCGCGTCGTCGAAGGAGCCGCCGACGAGCAGGATCCGCTCGTCACCGCAATCCGGGGCCGTGCGATGCGACAGGATCCCGCGGAAGACCCCCGCCGGCACGTTCGGATGCGGGAACGTATCCGTGTAGCAGTACGACGGCCAGTGGCTGGTGAGCCGATCGGTGAACTCCGTCGGCTTGAAGCCGATGAACACGAGGAAGTCATACGCCTCGTCGCGCAGGCGCTCGAGGTCGACGTCACCCTCGACCGGCTGCCCGTCGCGAATGAGCGCGAGCGGCGACCACGCGTCCCCCGTCACATGCAGGAACTGCACGTCGTGGTCGGGGAACATCGCGTCCACGTAGTCGCGGACCAGTCGCTGGCACCCGTCCTTGACGACGGGGTACGGATTGGAGGTCGAGACGAGCAGCGCCCGCTTCGTCACGGGGCCACTCTTCCGACGAACATCATCCCGTCTCCGATGCAGCGGTACACATGCGCATCGAAGCGCACGGAGTCATGGACCGACCGGATCGACGGGCTCGTGAACGAGTTGATCCCGGGGCCGATGATCATCGGCGAGATGTGCAGCTGGACGACGTCGATGTTGCCGTCTTCGAGAAACGCCGAGGTCGTCCTGGCGCCGCCCTCGATGTACACGGACAGGATGCCGCGCTCGTAGAGCGTCTCGAGGATCGACGACGTCGAGATCCTGCCGGCGATTCTCGACAGCACGACCTGCTGGACCTGGTCTGAGCAGCGGCCGTTGCCGTCGCCGAACAGCACGATCGAGCTCGGCCCGGCTTGCTCGAGGCACTCGCAGTCGTCCGCGTCGCCGATGACGATCCTGATCGGGTCGGCCCCCTCCGCGTGGCGCACGGTCAGTGCCGGACGGTCGGTCCGCAGCGTGTTGACCCCGATGAGGATGCCGTCGCAGAGCGCGCGCATCCGATGGGCGTGCAGGCGATTCTCGTCGCACCCGATCCAGCGGGCGTCGCCGTCGCTCGTGGCGATCCGCCCGTCGAGCGACTGCGCGAAATGGCTCACGGTGAACGCCCGCCCGAGGCGGCGCGCGTGCGCGGGCGCCAGGCAGTACGGCAGGTAGAGCTCAAGCATCGCCGCGACGTCCGGCGGCAGATCGCCGCCGGCGACTCGCCGCGGCGCGATGAGGTCGTCCAGCCGGTAGCGGCACTCGCCCGGCGAGACCGCGGGCAGCTCGCTGTCCCCGCCGCCGTCCACGACGACGGACACCCGCCGGCCCTCGGCGCCGTTCGGCGCGGCGGGGCCGATCCACGCTCGCGGGTCGTCGCCGATCAGCAGCGAGCAGCTTCTCACCGGCGCAGCGTGGTGGCGAACGGCCTGCGCCAGCAGCTGCAGGGCCCTCCAACACGGCACGACGGCCGACTCGGTGTGCGAGCTGTCGACCGTCGTCACGGGTCGAGCTCCGCCGCAAGGTGGCCCATGCGCTTGCGCTTGACCGCCAGGTAGCCGCGGTTGTGGTCGGTGACGGGAGCGACAAGCGGCATGCGCTCGGTGACCGAGATCGTCGAGTCGTCGAACGCGGCGAGCTTCGCCGGGTTGTTCGTGAGCAGCCGGACCTGGCTGATGCCGAGGTCTTCGAGCATCTCGATCGCCGCGCCGTACTCGCGGTCGTCGGCGCCGAACCCGAGGTGCAGGTTGGCGTCGACGGTGTCAAGTCCGCCGTCCTGGAGGTTGTAGGCATGCAGCTTGTTGAGCAGCCCGATCCCGCGCCCCTCCTGGCGCAGGTAGACGAGCACGCCCGCCCCCTCGAGCGCGATCATCTGCAACGCGGCTTCGAGCTGGATCCCGCAGTCGCAGCGCTGTGACGAGAACACGTCGCCGGTCATGCACTCGGAGTGGATGCGCACGAGCGGCGCGGGGCTCCCGTTGCGCCGCGGGCCGCCGACGTCGCCTTGAATCAACGCGAGATGCGGGTGGGCCGATCCGTTCTCCGTGTAGGCGCGAAGGACGAAGTCCCCGAACTCGGTGGGCAACCGCGTATCGACCGCGTGGGTCAGCAATGCAGAGCCGGCCTCCCGCGCAGGCCCGGCGCAGCCGCTCGCGGCGCGCTGCCGGCTGCCGCTACCACCACCCACGCATCTCCCCGCCGTCGATCGCGCCCGAGAAGCTGCCGGGTCGCCGGGATGTCGAGGCCAGCTGACATCCCATGTTCCCCCACTCCGATTGCACGAACAGGTTTCGCAGAGTCCCAGTCCGCCACGGTGCTGTCAAGGCTTGCGCGCCAAGTTCGCCGGAAAATTAGAGATGGTGTATTGCAGTTAAGGTGATCGGTCTTGGGCCGGGAAGGACTCGAACCTTCGTCTGACGGATTATGAGTCCGCTGCTCTAACCGCTGAGCTACCGGCCCCCGCGCCCCGCTCGGGACGACACGCGCAACGTACCTCAGTCCGGCGCGAGTGCCC
>CAWEOF010000001.1:0-379394 GCA_963810605.1 uncultured Actinomycetes bacterium | reverse complement strand
GGGCTCGAAGAGCGCGACGTCCAAGACGGCCACGACGCCGGGCAGCGCGGCCGCGAAAGCGCGTCCGGCGCATGGGCGCCGGCACCGCGCCGTCCACGCCGAGGCGGTCGTCCTCAACAAGGCCGGCACCGCCTTCATCACCGTGACCACGGACAACGGCAAGGTCAAGTCGGTCTCCGGTCGCGACGTCACGATCACCGAGGCGATCGGCACCGTGACGTACAAGGACGTCACGATCACCCTGCCAGCCGACGCGAAGATCGCGCGCAACGGGAAGACCGCGACGGTCGGCGACCTCAAGGCCGACGACCGCATCGGCGTCTCGCAGTCCTCCGACGGCACGTTCGTGCGCGCCGCCGACGCGAGCTTCCGGCCGCGTCACGGCCGCGGCCGCGGCCATCGCAACGGCCCGCCCCCCGGCGCTCCGGGCGGCCCCTGACCGCGGGCACAGCACTCCTATCCAGTAGTGAGCGACCGTCCTTCGGGGCGGTCGCTCGTCTTCCCGGCAAGCTCCCGGGAGCCTCCCCGGTGTCTCCCACGCGCCGCGCCGACCCTGCGCAGCCGCGCTTGAGTCGCGCCCTCGCCCGGCATCGGTGCGTCAGCTCGGCGCCGCGGACGACCCCGCGCCGAAGCACACGAAGCCGACCGCAGTCGCGTAGTCCGCGTCGTCGTCGCCGAGCGCGTCGGCGCGGGCGTGCGCGAGCGCCGGCGCCGGCTCGCAGCCGTCCGCCAGCCGCTCATGCAGGGCGAGCATGAGCCGGCGAGTCGGCTCGTCTCGGACCGGCACGACGCTCGCGATCAACGCGCTCGTGCCGAGCGACAGCAGCGCGCCGCTGAAGCCCATGAGCTCGTCGCCGGGGCGCACCGCGGTGACGCCGCCGTCGCATGCGCTGAGGATCATGTCGCGCGGCGCCGCGCTCAGGCGCTCGAGGTCGTAGACCGTGAGCGGCCCGTCGGCCAGCTCGAGCGCCGAGAAGAGCGGGTTGTCGGCGCGAAACGTGCCGTGGCTGGCGACGTGGGCGAGCCGCGCTGTCTCGAGCGCGGCCGCGACCGCGGCGACGCTCGCCGCGGCGGGCGGGAGCACGGTCGCACCCGCGTGGCGCTCGGCGAGCGCGCCGACCTCCGCGGCCGCTTGCGGCAGGCCGGGCCCCGCGACGAGCAGGAGCGCGCCGGGGTCGGCGGAGCGCTGTGGCGAGCGCGCCTGCTCCGCGCCGTCGGGTGCTGCGCCGGGGCCGGCGGAGCGCTGTGGACGAGCGCGCCTGCTCCGCGCCGTGCGAGCTCCGGTGACGGGCCGCGCGCAGCCACAGGGCGGCCGAGGGCGCCACGCTCGTCGCCCGCGACGCGCACGACGCCAGCGCCGCCCACGGCACCGCGTGCAGCTCGCCCGTCGGGACGAGCACGAGCTCGCGGTCGCGCTCGCCAAGCAGCCGCGCGAGCGGTGCGAGCAGGAGCTCGTCGAGCCGCGTCGCCGCGTGCTCGGCGTTGGCGCGCGCGACCGCCCGCGACGCGGCTGAGCCAACTCCCCGAGCGATCCGGCGCAGCGCCGCGCGCAGGCTGGCCAGCTCGCGCGCCAGCTCGTCGGCGACGGTGCCGAGCGCGACCAGGCGCGGCGGTCGGGCTGCGGTCACGACGACGGCGCACACCCGCCGCCCGTCCTGGACGAACTCGACGAGCGCGCGATCGCCCAGCGCCGCTCGCAGCAGATCCGCTCGCGGCGGGCCGTCCGCGCCCGCGCCCGCGTCCCCGCCGCTCGCGGCGCCGGCGTGCAGCGCGCGTCGCCGGATCGCCGTTTCAAGCTCGGTCTGGCGGCGCAGCAGCCGCTGCGTGTCGGCCGCCTGCTTGCCGGCCTCGCCGACCGAGGCCAAGACCATGCGCAGCTCGCCGAGGTCGGCGGCGAGCGCATCGTCGTCGGGCGGCCGGGCGGGGCGCTGCCACAGCGCGGCGGCGCGCCCGCGCTCGGCCCACTCCAGGACGGCGCCGGCGCCCTGAGACTCGAGCGCGAGCCGCAGGCCCAGCGCCGCGAGCGCGTTGCCGTGCACCGCGGCGCCGGCGCGCAGCTCGGTCGCGCCGAGGGTGAGACGGTGCTGCTCGAGCACCCCGAGCCCGGCGCGCAGCGCGCGCAGCGCACCGCCGCGGCGTCCGGCGGCGAGTCGTCGCAGCGCCTCGGCATGCCAGGCGCCCAGCCGCTGGGCGACCGGTCCGCTGTTGCGTGCCCGCGGGATCGCGGCGAGGTCCGCGGCGGCGTCGTCATCGCGACCGAGAGCCAGGGCAACGTGCGCGGCGAGCAGCTGCGCGTCCAGCGCGGCGGCCGGCCAGCCTGCGGCGGCGAGCTCATCCGCGACGCGGCGCGCGCGGGCGTGCAACGAGCCGTCGCGCGAGCCGCCGGCGAACGCCGCGCGCACGGCCACATGCTCCGCCAGCGACGCCCAGCCGGGCCGGCGCTGGCCGCTGAAGGCCTCCTTGGCGTGCTCGGCGGCCGCGAGCGCCGCGCTCGGCTGGCCGCACGCGAGCTCCGCCTCGGCGAGCGCGAGCCGCGCCTCGGCGAGCTCGGCGCCCATGTCGCTCGCGGCGAAGAGCTCGACGACACGCGTCGCGCTGCGCTGCGCCTCGCCCTGCAAGCCCGCCGCCAAGAGCGCGTGACAGCGGTCCATCTCCATGACCGCACGGCGCCACGCGCTCGTCTCGGCGAGCACGGGCTCGGCGGCGTCGAAGCTCGCGAGCGCGCTCGGCAGGTCGCCGCGGCGCATCGCCAGCCAGCCGCGGTTGCCCTGGACGATCGCGACGTGCAGCGGCTGGCCGATCTCCCGCGCGAGCTGCTCGGCTTCGCGCAGGTCCGTGTCGGCCGCTCGCAGTGCGCCGCGGTAGGCCTGCAGGACGCCGCGGTTGCAGAGCACCGCGACGACGTCGGAGCTGTCGCCCGAGCGCCGGACGAGCGCGAGCGCCCGGCGATAGCCCTCGAGCGCCTCATCTGCGCGTCCGAGGCGGTCGAGGATCAGCGCGTGCTGGCGGGCGAGGGTCGCGTCGCGCGCTCCGACGTCGCGCATCGCGAGGCCGGCCTGGCGCAGCGCCGCGGTCGAGTCGCCCTGGTTGACGAGCGCGTGGGCGAGGCTCATGCGCCCCTCGGCCACGCGCTGCTCGGAGCCGGCACGCCGCGCCGATCCGATCGCGGCGCGGAGGTGCTCGACCGCCGTCGGGACGTCGTCGAGGTCCATCGCCGCGAGGCCGAGTGCACGCTGCGCGACCGACGCGGTCTCGTGCAGGCGCTCGGCGAGCGCGCCTCGCAGCGCGCGGTCGGCGAGTTCGCGAGCTCGGGCGGGGTCCTCGCCGAGCAGCCGGTGCGCCTCCTCGCCCATCGCGGCGAGGTCTGCTGGGGCGTGGGTCCTTGAAAGCGTCAGATCGACAGCCATGCGGTCTCGACGAGCCGGCCATCGCCGGCCTCGGCGTCGAGCCGGCAGCGCAGGCTGATCGGTCCGGCCAGCACGCCGCCGGCCACGAAGCGACCGCGCGCGTCGGCGTGCGTCGCGACGAGATCGTCCCCGTAGCGGACGGCGATCTGCGCGGGCTGCGGCGGCACGAGCTGCCCGACGAGGCGCAGCGTGTCGTCGCCGGCAGCCTCCGCCTCGAGCTCGATCGTGAGGTCCGCCACCTCGAACGTCAGCATGCGCGGCTCGCTCGTGCCTCGCACCGCGACGAGCGGCTCGTCGACCATCGAGTCGCTGACGAGGGCGGCGAGCTCCGCGTCGATCGTCTGCCACTCGATCGCGGCCCGCGCGGCGATCTGCACGGGCTCCGGGACCGGGTCGATCGCGGAGAAGACGCGGCGCAGCTCGTCGAGGAGGAAGTCGTCGTCGGTGGAGGTCATCGGATGCGTCATTACCCGTAAGAGCCGGGCGGCGTCGTCCTGATACGTCGGGTTGTGATCGTTCGCCGCAACGTGTCCAGGCAGCGTCCGCGCGTCGGGCCGATGCTACCGACCGCGATGCCGAGCGCGGCACCTACTTCCTCGTAGCTCGGCGCGGGCTCGACGGCGAGCACTCGCAGCAGCGACTGGCAGCGCTCGGACAGCGTCGCGAACGCCTGCCACAGCTCCGCGTCCCGCTCGCGCGCGAGCAGGCGCGCGTCGTCGACCGGCGGGACGCTCGTGACGGGCATGCGGTCGTCCTCGGTCGGGACCTGGCGGCTCTGGTGGCGCAGGATGCGCAGGCTCTCGTTGCGCGCCGTCGTCGCCAGCCAGCCGGCGAGCGCGTCGGGGTTGCGCAGATCCTGGACGTTCTCGACGAGCCGCATCCAGGTCGTCTGCACGACGTCCGAGGCGCTCGACTCGTCGAGGCGGTGGCTTCGGGCGATGCCCCACAGCAGACCCTCATAGCGCTCGACGAGCGTGCTCCACGCCGCTCGGTCACCCGCTGCGGCCAACTGCAACAGCTTCCCGAGCTCCAATGGCGCCCCCGTCCGATTCGCGGTCTCAGGGCTAACCCTAATCCCTCGCCTCGGAAGTGAGCGCGCTCACACGCCGGACGCGCGCCGCGAGGTAGGTTCGGACCGCGAGACACCCGACCGGGGAGAGCGATGATCGACAGCAGTGACATCTTCAAGGTTCCGTGGAACAGTCGCGCGTGGGAACGCGCGATCCTGGAGCGCAAGGACATCGCCCGCATCGGCGGTCCGGGCGACTGGGTGCTCTATCGCCCGTCGCGCCTGCTCGTGCGCACGGCGGCCGTGCGGGACAGGCGCGTGAAGTCCGCGCTCACGCAGGCGAGCGCCGAGCGCTCGCAGGCGCGCGTCGCGGAGGTCGCCAAGGAGCTCGGCTACTCGCTCTTCGTGGTCCGCGACGACGAGCTCGTCAAGCTCGTCGGGCGGATCCGGTCTCTCGTGCCGGCATCCGCCTCGCTGGATCACGTCCAGCTGCCCGGCCCGAATCGCATCCACGGCGACGACCTGCCTATCCCGATCGAGGGACCGCTCGCGATCCCCGGCGACGGGGCCGCGGGGGAGGGGCTCGAGGTGCTGGTGCTGGACACCGGCTGCGCCGATCCGCCGCCGTTTGCGGTGACGATGACGCCCGCCGACAGGGAGATCGCCGACGAGGATGGCGACGACACGCGCGACCACGCCGCGGGTCACGGGACGCACGTCGCGGGCATCATCGCCGCGCTTGCACCAGGCGCCACGATCGTCGCGCGCCGCTTGCTGAAGTCGCCCGTGGGCGAGGCGAGCGACCTCGACGTCGCCGGCGCGCTGCTGAACCATGGCGGCGCGGACATCATCAACTGCTCGTTCGGGTCGACCGGCCTCAACGACGCCCCGCCGATCCTCATCGAGGACGCGCTTGCCGCCCTGCCGTCGTCGACCGTCGTCGTGGCGGCCGCCGGCAACGCCGGCACGAGCCGGCCCAACTTCCCCGCCGCGTGCAACGGCGTCGTGGCGGTCGGGGCGGCCGGCTCGCCGAACAACGACGGCACATGGCTGCAGACGGACTTCTCCAACCACGGCATCTGGGTCGATTGCTGCGCGCCCGGCGTGGCGATCGCGAGCACGTTCCTGCACCGCCCGGATCTCGGCTTCAGCGGCTTCGCGACCTGGTCGGGGACCTCGATGGCAGCGCCCGCGGTGGCCGGCACGATCGCGGCGCTCGCGACGCAGCCGGGCATGAGCGTCCAGCAAGCGGCCGCGAAGCTGCGCGCGCTGCCGAAGCTCGGCGCGATCGGCGCGCTCGTCGTCCCGGTGGACGTGCTCTGACGGGGCCCGCGCGCGCTGGCGCTACAGCGCGCGCGAGGGCCCGGCGAACAGCGAGCGCTCGTGTGCGTCGCGGCGCGCGAGCTTGCTCGAGAGGATGCGGCCGCGCGGCGCGGCGTCCTGGAGCAGGCCCATCGCCTCGAGCTCGCCGACGGCCTCGTCGACGTCGTCCTGGCCGATCCGGGGGAAGTCGCGGGCCATCGCCCCCAAGATCTCAGTTCGCGTGCGCGACCCGTCGGCGAGGCCGAGCAGGCGGTGTACCGCGCCGTCGGGATCATGGATCGTCATGACCTCGTGGCGCCCGACGATGTGCAGTTCGCCGTTGCCGTGCAGCAGCGGGCCGGCCATCGTGAGCCGCGGGCGTGTCGCTGGCATCGTTGCTCCCTCGGAGTTCTCGGTGTCCACGTAGACATGGAGGGCCAAGGGAGCGCCCTGATACATGGATTCGCGAATCGGCTACGCCACGCGCTGCCCGCTGATCCGTCGCTCGTACTCGGCCATGGACTCCGCCTTGGAGCGTGTGGCGGCGGGGGCCGGCGCGCTGCCGGACACGTACGCCGGGGCCGGTGCCGCGGCGGGCGCGGGCGCGGAGGGAGCGAAGTTCGTGCGCGACGGCTTGCTCTCCTCGAGCTTGCCGGGGATGAGCGCATCCATGATCGGCACGTCGCGCTTGATGACGCGCACGCCGTAGACGTAGGCGAGCGCGCCGCCCAGCGTCCCACCGAGCGTCAGCAGGCCGAGCGCGACGCAGCCGGCGATGAGCCCGTTCAGCGTGACCTCCGAGTCGAGGTAGCCGGGGCGCTGCAGGACGAACGTCGCCGCGAACGTGACCGTCGCCAGCAGCATGACGACGAGGTGGTAGTTGGCGAGCGTGCGCGCCCGCGATCCCTTCGAGAGGTCGGCCCAGTCCAGCAGGCCGGTCAGCGTCGTGGGGATCGCGACGAGCAGCCCACCCCCGATGGCAAGCAGCGACCCCTTCGCCATCGCCTCCTCTTCGAAGCCGGCAAACCCGGCGATGAGCATGAGGACGCCGACGGTGTATGCGCCGATGCTCACGTCGGTGAGCGGCGCATGGGAGGGCTTGCCGGCGAATCCCTTGACGAGCGTTAGCAGGGCGGACATGGATCCGAGGCTCCTTTGGACGATGGGTCGGGCGGCGGCGCGCGACGGGCTGCCGCGAGGTGCTACGTGGTTTGTGTCGGCGCGGACGCGAATCTGACGCGCCGCCGCTTGGCCCGCGTGTCCAAGTTCTCGGCGAAACGTTGGCCCGGCGGGCCATAGCCCCGGCGCGGGCGCTCGGCCTGCTGCCGAGCGAGCCGGCGCCCGTCGTACGGGGTGCGGTCCGGCTCGGCGACGTCGACATGCTCGCCGCGAGCGACGACGTACGCCGCGAGCGCCTCGGCAGCTACCTCGGCGCGATCTTCCAGGACCCGATGACGTCGCTGAACCCGTGAGCTCGCGCTGAGCGCGGCGGCCCTCGCTGCGCTGCTCGGCCTCGGGCTCGGCCTCCTGCTCGCGGGTGGCGGCCGCGCGGCACGGGTCGCACGGGTCGCGCTCATGGGCGCGGCGTCGCTGCCGGTCTTCCTCGTCGGCCTGCTCGGGATCGTCGTCTTCTACTCGACCTTCGGCCTGCTCCCGGCGTCGGGGCGCATCGACGACGCGCTCGCCTATCCCGAGGGGCCGACCGGCCTGTTCGTACCGGACGCGCTCCTGCACGCCGACCCGGTCATGGCGCTCTCGGCGCTGGCACACCTCGCGATGCCGGCGTTCGCGCTCGCGCTGCTGCCCGCGCTGGCGATCGCGCGCACGCTGCATGCCTCGCTGACACAGGTCATGCGCGCGGACTACGTGCGCACGGCCCGCTCGAAGGGGCTGCGCGAGCGCACGGTCATCCTGCGCCATGCCCTGCGCAACGCCTCCGGGCCCGCGTTGACCATGGCCGGGTTGCAGTTCGGCCTGCTGCTCGGCGGGGTCGTCGTCGTCGAGCGGATCTTCGCGTGGCCGGGGCTCGGCCTGTACCTGTCGCAGTCGATCGCGTTCTCCGACCTCCCGGCGATCGCGGGCACGACGCTCGTCCTCGGCGCGGCGTACGTCGTCGTGAACTTCTTCGTCGATCTCGCCCAGGTGTGGGCGGATCCGCGGATCAGGACCGTCTAGATGTCCGTCCAGATCCTCGCCACCACGTTGCCCGGCGGCGCGAGCTGGTCGCGCGTCTGCCGGCGCAACACGGCGCTGACGCTCACCGACGTCGAGGGAGCCGCCAACGTCTCGGCGCTGCTCTACCGCGCCGCCGACCCGCTCGAGCGCTACTGCATGCCCGACACGCTGAAGGCCCAGCACGTCAGCCGGATCGCCGCGGGGGTCGCGCTGTACTCGGACATGGGCCGGGTGCTCGCCTCCGTCACGCATGACACGTGCGGCTGGCACGACACGATCACGGGCCACGCGACGGCGGCGCACGTCGCCGCGCGCTGGGGCTCGGTGTCCTACCAGGCGGCGCGCAACGACTGGCGTCGCGCCGCGCGCGACGCGCTGCTCGTCGAGCTCGCCAAGCACGGGCTCGGGCGGCGCGACCTCGTCGCGAACGTCAACTTCTTCACGCGGGTCGGCGTGGACGGCCAGGGGCGGCTCGGGTTCGTGCCTCACAACTCGCGCGCGGGCGACGCGGTCACGCTGCGCTTCGAGCTCGACACGCTCGTGGTGCTGTGCTGCGTGCCGCACCCGCTCGACCCTGTCGCCCGAGTGGGCGCCGCGCCCGGTGGCGCTCGAGATCGCCTCGGTCGACGCGGCGAGCGACGCCGACGCCGTGCGCCGCGCGTGCCCCGAGAACGAGCGCGGTTTCGCGGCCAGCGAGGAAGCGTTGCGATGACCGCGTCCGGCGCAAGCCCCCGCGATCGGTCGGGCGCGACCCCCCGCGATCCCTCCTCCGCGCGCCTTACGGTCGACATCGCTGCCGGCGACGGCTGGACGCATGTCCTTGCGGCCGGCGAGACGCTGCGGATCGTCGACCTGCACGGCAACCAGGCAGTCGACACGCTGTTCTTCGACGCGCACGACTACGCCAACCGCTACAGCGCGGTCGACACGCTGCGCGACCAGGGGTCCGCCTACCTGACGCTCGGATCGCGCCTGCTCGCGCTCGACGGCGAGCCGCTCGCGACGATCGACGAGGACACCTGCGGCCGTCACGACACGCTGGGCGGCGCGTGCTCGCAGGAGTCGAACGTCGTGCGCTACGGCGAGCACACGCGCCACATGCACGCCTGCCGCAACACGTTCCTGGCGCAGGCGCTGGCGTGGGGGCGGGGCCTCGAGAAGCGCGACCTGGGCGCGAACGTCAACTTCTTCATGAACGTCCCGCTGACGCCCGACGGCGGCCTGGCGTTCGAAGACGGCATCTCGGCGCCCGGCAAGTACGTGCAGCTGCGCGCCGACCGCGACACGCTCGTCCTGATCTCGAACTGCCCGCAGCTCAACAACCCGTGCAACGGCTACGACCCGACGCCCGTGCGGCTGCTGGTCTGGGGTGCGGACGAGTGATCGAGGTCGTGTCGGCGGGCGCCTTGGCGACGGTGCAGGACTGGCCGGGCCGTCTCGGCTACTGGGAGGTCGGGGTGCCGCCGTCGGGGCCGATGGACGACCGCTCGTTTCGACGCGGGAACCTGCTCGTCGGCAACGCCGAGGGGGCGGCCGGCCTGGAGGTCACGCTGACCGGCCCGCGGCTGCGCTTCGAGGTGGCGGCGGTCGTGGCGGTCACGGGCGCGCCGCTCGTGGTCGAGGTCGACGGCGAGCCGGCCGAGCAGTGGTCGGCGCTCGAGCTCGCAGCGGGCGCGGTGCTGCGCCTCGGCGCGATCCGCGGCGTCGGCCTGCGGGCGTACGTGCTCGTTCGCGGCGGCCTCGATGTGGAGCCGATCATGGGCAGCCGCTCGACGTTCGCCGCCGCCAACCTCGGCGGCGCCCCTCTGCGCAAGGGCGACCGCCTCGCGATCGCCCCACCCACCGCGGTCGCGCCCGCCGCCTCCGCGCCGCCGCCGCCGCCTCCGCGCCGCCGCCCGCCGCCTCCGCGCCGCCGCCCGCCGCCTCCGCGCCGCCGCCCGCGACCTCTGGAAGCTCGGCCAGGTCCGCGCGGGCGACGAGGTGACGCTCCAGCCCGTCGGACCCGGGGGGGTGGAGTCGTCTACGCACCGCAGCGGAGCGCAGACCACTCCACCCCCCACCACGATCCTCGACGCGCCGCGCGACGGCTCGGGCGGGCCGCTCACGTTCCGCCGCGCGGGCGAGCGCGGGCTGCTCGTCGAGTTCGGCGAGCCCGTGCTCGACCTCCGCTCGCGCGTGCGCGCCCATCTTCTCCGCGCGGCGCTCGACGACGCGAACCTGCCCGGGATCGTCGACCTCACGCCGGGCGTCCGCTCGCTGCACATCCACCACGACCCCGACCGCCTGCCGACCGCGAAGCTGCTCGCGGCGCTCATCGCCCTCGAGCGCGAGCTCCCCGACCCGCACGCGACCACCGTCCCCGGCCGCGTCGTCCACCTGCCGCTCGCGTGGCGGGAATCTGCCGCGATGAGCGCCATCGCCAAGTACCAGGCCTCGATCCGGCCCGACGCCCCGTGGTGTCCGGACAACATCGAGTTCATCCGGCGCATCAACGGCCTGGAGGACGAGCAGGCGGTCAAGGACGTCGTCTTCGGAGCGTCTTACCTCGTGCTCGGCCTCGGCGACGTCTACATGGGCGCGCCGGTCGCCGTCCCGGTCGACCCGCGCCACCGGCTCGTCACGACGAAGTACAACCCGGCGCGCACGTGGACGCCGCCCAACGCCGTCGGCATCGGCGGCGCGTTTCTCTGCGTCTACGGCATGGAGGGACCGGGCGGCTACCAGCTCGTCGGCCGCACGGTCCCGATCTGGCACGACGCAGACGACCCGCCGTGGCGTTTGCGCCACTTCGACGAGCTGCGCTTCGAGCCCGTCGGCCGAGGACGAGCTGACGCGCCTGCGCGCGGCCAGCGACGCCGGCGATTGGGCGCCGCGCGTCGAGCTCGGCGGCTTTGACCTCGCCGAGCACGAGCGCTTTCTCGCCGCCAACGCCGCGGCGATCGCAGCCTTCCGCGACGGACGCGAGGCCGCGTTCGCACGCGAGCGCGAGGCGTGGGAGGCCGCCGCGCCCACGCGCTAGGAGGCGCTCCCGCGGTGGGCGCCCGCAATGGCCCGAAGGGCGAACCGGCGGCCGGGAGTCCTGGACCCGCGGCCAATGGTCGCGACCCGGCGCAGCGCCGAGAATGCGACCATGAGCGAGGTGGACACCGCACGCCCGCTGTCGGGCTACAGCCCCACGGATGGCTTTTTCGACGAGCTCTTCGGCGCCGACGGCGCGCCGCATCCGCACTGCGTCGCGCTGGTCGAGGCGCTCGAGGCGCTCGGTGCCGAGCAGATCGTGGCCGCGGGCCGGCGTCGCGACACGATCTTCCTGCAGCAGGGCATCACGTTCGACACGACCGGTGAGGACGGCCCGACGCTCGAGCGCCCGTTCCCGCTCGACCTCGTCCCGCGGATCCTGCCCGCTTCGGAGTGGACGCACATCAAGCGCGGGCTCGCCCAGCGCATCCGCGCGCTGAACCGCTTCGTCGACGACGTCTACCACGCGCGCGAGATCGTCCGTGCGGGGATCGTGCCGTGGCGGCTGGTCATCAGCCGCAGTCACTTCGCGCGCGCGGCGCACGGCATCCGCCCGCCGGGCGGCGTCTACTGCCACGTCGCCGGCTGCGACCTGGTGCGAGACAGCGACGGGTCGTGGAAGGTGCTCGAGGACAACGTCCGCACGCCGTCGGGGATCTCCTACGTGCTCGAGAACCGCGTCGCGATGACGCGCCTCTTGCCCGGGCTCTTCAACGAGTACCGCGTCCGGCCGGTCGACCACTACCCGCAGCTGCTGCTCGCAGCACTCAGGGCGGTCGCACCCGCCGCCGAGGGCGAGGCCACCGTCGTCGTGTGGACGCCCGGCCCGCTGAACTCGGCCTACTTCGAGCACGCGTTCCTCGCGCGCCAGATGGGCGTCGAGCTCGTCGAGGCATCCGACCTCGTCGTCCGCGACGACGTCGTCTACATGCGCACGACGGACGGCCTGCAGCGCGTGCACGCCGTCTACAGGCGCCTCGACGACGACTTCATCGACCCGCTCGAGTTCCGGCCGGACTCCGTCCTCGGCGTGCCGGGGCTCATGCGGGCCTACCGCGCGGGGACGGTCGCGCTCGCCAACGCCGTCGGCACCGGCGTCGCCGACGACAAGGCGATCTACCACTACGTCCCGGAGATGATCCGCTTCTACCTCAACGAGGAGCCGCTGCTGCGCAACGTCCCGACGTACCTGCTGTCAGACCCCGACCACCTCGACACCTGCCTGAAGCGGATGGACGAGCTCGTCTTCAAGCCGACCGACGGCTCTGGCGGCAAGGGCGTCTTCATCGGCCCGAGCACCGACCCGATGGCGCTCGCCGGCCTGGCGGACGTCATCCGCCGCTCGCCGGACAAGTGGATCGCCCAGGAGGTCGTGCACCTGTCGACGGTCCCGACCGCCGGCGAGGACGGCGTCCTGGCTCCGCGCCATGTCGACCTGCGGCCGTTCGCCGTCTTCGGCGAGACGATCTCGATCGTGCCCGGCGGCCTCAGCCGGGTCGCGCTGACCGAGGGCTCGATGATCGTGAACTCCTCGCGCGGCGGCGGGTCGAAGGACACGTGGGTGCTCGAGAGCGGCGACGACCACACCGACGGCGTCGCCCCGCAGCACCCCGAGAGCCTGCCCCCGGCGCTCCCCGACCTGCGCTACGGCGCCTGGACCGGCCAGGTCCAGCAGCAACAGCAGCAGCAGTGCTCGCCCGTATAGCGCAGGAGCTCTTCTGGCTCGGGCGCAACCTCGCCCGGGCCGAGCAGACGTCGCGCCTGCTCGACGGCGTCTTCCAAGCCGACCTGCAGGGGCGCCCGGAGGGGCAGAACTCGGCGACGCTGCTGTCGTGGGAGTCGCTCATGCACATCATGGGGGGCCGGCGCGACCGCGAGGTCGCCGACGACCGCGACGCCGTGCTCGACGCGCTGACGCGCGACGTCGACAACCCCGCCTCCGTCGTCGCCTGCGTGGCGCGGGCGCGCGAGGGCGCGGCGGCCGTCCGCGACGTCATCTCCGCCGAGATGTGGGAGGCGATCAACACGACGCACCTGCATCTGCGCGACGGCGACTTCGTGTCGCGCTCGCCGTCGGGTCCGTACGGCATCTACCAGCACGTCAAGGAGCGCTCGGCGCTGTTCTGGGGCCTGACGGCGCGGACGATGCTGCGCGACGAGGCGAGCGCCTTCCTGCTCGCCGGCGGGCGGATCGAGGCCGGCGACATGGTCCTGCGGATGTTGCGCGTCGCGCTGCCGGTCGTGCCCGACGGCAACGAGGCCGACGGCCAGGCGATCGCGCTGCTGCAGGCCGTCGGCGGCTTTCAGGCCTACCGCCGCGCCGTCCCTGCGCCCGCGCACGCCAAGCCCGTCGCGCGCTTCTTGCTGTTCGAGCGCAACTACCCCGACTCGGTCGCTGCCGCCGTCGATGCCGTCAACGCGTCGCTGCGCACCGCGGATGCCCAGCCGCGCAGCTCCGAGCCGATCCTGCGCCTGAGCCGCCTGTCCGCGGACCTCGAGTTCCGCCGCAGCGCGGAGATCGACGCGGACCTGCGGATCACCTGCCAAGAGGTCCAGCGCGAGCTTGGCCTCGTCGACGCGGACATCGCGCAGCGATACTTTGGCGGGGCGCGATCCGTCACCTAGGGACCATGCACTTCCAGATTCGCTTTCGCACCGAGTACGTCTACGACGCCCCGGTGACCGACAACCTCAACGCGCTGCGCGTGCGGCCGGCGACGACGTCCGGCCAGCGCTGCGACGAGTTCACGGTGCGCATCGAGCCCGAAGCGCGGGTCGGCCGCCACTCGGACTACTTCGGCACCGAGGTGCTCGAGTTCGGCATCGTGCGCCCGCACAAGCGGTTGACGATCGACGTCCGCGCGCGGGTCGTCACGGCCGAGCCGCCCGACCCGCCCGACGTCCCGTGGCCGGCGCTCGGGACCGACGCCTACGCCGAGGCCGCCGGCGAGTACCTCCTGCCCGCGCTCGACCAGCCGCCGCCCGAGATGCTCGCCGAGCTGTGCGCCGCGGCGCGGGCAGACACCCCGCTGGCCACGGTGCAAGGTCTCTGCGACCTCATCCCCGACCGCTACGAGTACCGCAAGGGCGCGACGTACGTCGGCTCGACGGTCGCGGAGTTCCTCGAGGCGGGAGCCGGGGTCTGCCAGGACTACGTCCACCTCGCGCTCATCCTCCTGCGCCACAACGGCATCGCGGCGCGCTACGTCAGCGGCTACTTGTGGGCGGCACCGGCCGACGAGGGCGACGACTCCGTCGAGGTCGAGACGCACGCGTGGCTCGAGGCGCTCCTGCCGGGGGAGAACGGTCGCGGCGAGCCGGTCTGGGTCGGCGCCGATCCGACGAACCGCCGGCTGGCCGGCGAGCGCCACGTGAAGATCGGCCACGGGCGCAACTACGGCGACGTCCCGCCGGTGCGCGGCGTCTACCAGGGCGGCGCCACGTCCAAGCTCGACGCGAGCGTCTCCATGACCCGCCTGGACCCGCAGGCCAGCGCTCGGGCATGACCCGCTAGACTGCACCGCAGACCTGCCGACGGCGGGTCGTTTTTCTGTCCTCTTGCAGTCACGGAGCGCCGAATGGCCCGCGGAGACGTGCGAATCGCTGTGACCCTCGCCTGCGAGGTCTGCAAGCGTCGCAACTACATGACGAACAAGTCCAAGCGCAACAACCCGGATCGCATCACGCTGCGCAAATACTGCAAGTGGTGCAAGCAGCACACGAGCCACCGGGAGACCAGGTAACCGCCTCACCGCACCGCATCTCATGGCTCGTAACCGCCAGCGCGCGAAAGAGCGCAAGCAACGTCAGCAGCGAGATCCCGATCTCGGGCTGCCCGATGCCGCTCCCGACTCAAGCGTCTTCCCGTCGCTGGGAGGCGCTCCCCCGAGCGATCTCGGCACCGTGCACCCGGTCGACTTCGATGACGACGACGGCGACGACGAGCCCCTGGACACGGGTCCCGGAGCCGGCGATGTCGCTGCCCCGGCCCCGCTCCGCAAGGGCGGGATTCGCCGCATCGGCCCCTTCATCAAGGCGTGCTGG
Organism: uncultured Actinomycetes bacterium; assembly: GCA_963810605.1. Classification (GTDB taxonomy): domain Bacteria; phylum Actinomycetota; class Thermoleophilia; order Solirubrobacterales; family Solirubrobacteraceae; genus CADCVQ01. Next base: position 364,439 of record CAWEOF010000001.1, on the reverse strand, counting down.
GCGGAGCTTCAGCGCGTGCAGTGGCCCGATCGCAAGCAGGTCGGTCAGGCCACGGCCGTCGTGCTCGGCTTCGTCGTGATCGCCGGCGCGTTCCTCGGCGTCGCGGACATCATCGCGCAGCGCATCGTCGACTTCATCCTCTAAGACCCCCGACTTTTCGAGAGCACTCATGTTTCGCTGGTACGTCGTCAACACCTATTCAGGCCACGAGAACAAGGTCAAGCAGAACCTCGAGCACCGCGTGGTCTCGCTGAACCAGAAGCGCAACGTCCGCCAGGTCGTCGTGCCGACCGAGTCCGTGTCCGAGATGAAGGACAACCAGAAGATCACGGTCGAGAAGCGGACGATGCCCGGCTACGTGCTCGTGAACATGGAGCTCAACGAGGACTCGTGGGGCCTGGTCAAGGGCACGCCCGGCGTGACGGGGTTCGTCGGCGCGTCCAACGAGCCGGTCCCGCTCACGCAGGCCGAGGTCGACCGCCTCCTGCACCGCGACATCGTCATCAAGGACCGCATCAAGAAGGCGAGCTTCGTCATCGGCGAGTCGGTCAAGGTCGTGTCGGGGCCGCTGTCGGACTTCTCCGGCGAGATCTCCGAGATCAACGAGGACGCCGCTCGCCTCAAGGTGCTTGTGTCAATCTTCGGTCGCGAGACGCCGGTCGAGGTCGGCTTCGACCAGGTCAAGAAGCTCTAGCGCCATCCGGCACCCGAGTCTCGCTAAGGAATTACATGGCTAAGAAAGTCCTCACACAGATCAAGCTCCAGGCCGTCGGCGGCCAGGCCAGCCCGGCCCCGCCGGTCGGTCCCGCCCTGGGCCAGCACGGCATCAACATCATGGAGTTCTGCAAGGCGTTCAACGCGCAGACCCAGGGCGATGCGGGCACGACGATCCCGGTCGTCATCACCGTCTACGAGGACCGCTCGTTCACGTTCGTCACCAAGACGCCGCCGGCGGCCGTGCTCATCAAGCAGGCGATCGGCATCGCCTCGGGCTCGGCCGAGCCGCACCGCGTGAAGGTCGGCAAGATCACGCAGGCGCAAGTCCGCGAGATCGCCGAGCGCAAGCTCGACGACCTCAACGCCCACGACCTCGACCAAGCGTCCAAGATCATCGCCGGCACGGCACGGAGCATGGGAGTCGACGTTGTCTAAGCACGGCAAGACCTTCCTGGAGGCCCGCGGCAAAGTCGATCGCGAGCGCGAGCACACGCCCGTCGAGGCGATCGCGCTGCTGAAGTCGCTGCCCGGCCCGAAGTTCAACGAGACCGTCGAGGTCCACGTGCGCACCGGCCTGAACGTGCGCCACGCCGACGAGCAGCTGCGCGGCACGATCGCGCTGCCCAACGGCTTGGGCAAGGAGGTCCGCATCGCGGTCTTCGCGCAGGGCGACAAGGCGAAGGAGGCCGAGGAGGCCGGTGCCGACATCGTCGGCGCGGAGGATCTCGCCAAGCGCGTCGAGGAGGGCTTCACGGACTTCGACGTCGCGATCGCCACGCCCGACCTCATGCCCGTCGTCGGCCGGCTCGGCCGCGTGCTCGGGCCGCAGGGCAAGATGCCGAACCCCAAGGTCGGCACCGTGACGATGGACGTCAAGAAGGCGATCAAGGAGTCCAAGGCCGGCAAGGTCGAGTACCGCACCGACCGCACCGCGAACGTCCACCTCGCCATCGGCAAGAAGGACTTCTCCGACCGCCAGCTGCTGGAGAACTACGCGGCGATCATCGACGAGCTCATCCGCGCGAAGCCGTCCGGTGCCAAGGGCCGCTATCTGAAGACCATCACGCTCGCCTCGACCATGGGTCCCGGCGTGAAGGTCGACCCGTCCCGTACCCGCGACATCCTCGAGGAGACCGCCCCGGCGACAGCCTGAGCGTTCAGTCGAGGCCACCGCAGACCCCGGGCTCGCCTTGCAGGCGAGAAGACCCGGCGAGGAGGCTTATGAACCGAGAGCAGAAAGCTGCGGTGATCGAGGAGATCACCGTGGAGATCAACGAGGCGGCGGCAGTCTTCGCCGTCGACTACCGCGGGATCACCGTCGTGCAGGCCGCCGAGCTGCGCGGCAAGCTGCGCGACGTCGACGCGACGCTGCGGATCGTCAAGAACACGCTCACCGAGCGGGCGGCGGACAAGGCCGGCGCGGAGGGCCTCAAGGCGCTGCTCGTGGGGCCGACGGCGCTGACGTTCGTGCGCGGCGACGCGGCGACGGCGGCCAAGGCGGTCTCCGACTTCGCTCGCGTCACGCAGCTCTTGCCGTTCAAGGGCGGCATCATGGACGGCCAGTCGCTCGCCGCCGAGGACGTCTCGGCGATCGCCAAGCTGCCCTCGCGCGACATCCTCAACGCGCAGCTCGTGAACATCGTGGCGGCGCCGCTGACCGGCCTCGTGACGAGCTTGTCCAACCTCATCTCGGGCCTCGCGCGCCAGCTGGCGCAGGTCGTCGAGAAGAAGGAGTCCGGCGAGATCCCCGCGGGCGAGGCGCCCGCGGCGACCGAGCCCGAGCCCGAGGCTGCCGCCGAGCCGGAGCCCGCGGCTGAGCCGGAGGCTGCCGCTGAGCCGGACGCTGCCGCCGAGCCGGAGCCCGCGGCTGCCGCCGACACACCTGCCGAGCCTTCCCCGGAGGCCGAAGCGGCCGCCGAGACCACAACTGACACTGACGAGAAGGAGTAATCATGGCTACGTCCACAGCAGAATGGATCGAGGAGCTCAAGGGCATCTCGGTGCTCGAGCTGAGCGAGCGCATCAAGGCGCTCGAAGAGGAGTTCGGCGTCTCGGCGCAGGCTGCCGCGGCGGCCCCCGCCGCGGGTGGTGGCGGCGACGTAGCACCCGCCGAGGAGGAGCAGACCACGTTCGACGTCGTCATCACGGCGGCCGGCGACAAGAAGATCCAGGTCATCAAGGTCGTTCGCGCGGCCACGAGCCTCGGCCTGAAGGAGGCCAAGGCGCTCGTCGACGAGGCCCCCAAGGCCGTCCGCGAGGGCGTCGACAAGGACGAGGCCGAGAAGCTCAAGCAGGAGCTCGTCGAGGCCGGCGCCTCAGTCGAGATCAAGTAGCGCGCAGCGGCCTCGCGCCGCAGGCAAGCCGGACCGAAGGGCGCCCTCCGCGGCGCCCTTCGTCGTGTACGCCCATCCACGGCATCTGCGCATCTCCCACACAACACCGTCAAGCCGTTGCGTCATCCTCGACCGCGTGCCCGACGCGCTCAACGTCACCGCGCTGCGCAAGTCCTACGGTGCCGCTGTCGCGCTTGCGGGAGTGGACCTGCGCGTCGCGCCCGGTGAGCTCGTGGGGCTGCTCGGGCCCAACGGCGCCGGCAAGTCGACGCTGACGAAGGTCGCCTGCGGGCTCGTCACGCCGACCGCAGGACGCGTCGAGGTCCTCGGCCACGCGTGCGGCAGCAAGGCCGCCCGGTCGAAGACCGGCTATCTCGCGGAGCTCTTTCGCTTCCCCGGCTGGGCGAGCGCCGACGAGGTGCTCGTCCTGCACCAGCGCCTGGCCCGCTCGGACGGCGGGGCCAAGGAGCGCGCGCGGCTGCTCGACCTCGTCGAGCTGTCGGAGGCGGCCGGCCGGCGCGTCGAGGCGATGTCGAAGGGGATGCAGCAGCGCCTCGGGATCGCCCAAGCGCTTGTCGGCGACCCGCGGCTGATCCTGCTCGACGAGCCGACGAGTGCGCTCGACCCCGCCGGCCGGCGCACCGTCCGCGAGCTGCTCGACGGCCTGCGCGCGCGCGGCGTTGCCGTGCTGCTGAACTCGCACCTGCTCAGCGAGGTCGAGCTCGTCTGCGACCGCGTCGTCATCGTGGACCAGGGCCGGACGATCGCGGAGGGCGCGCCCGCGGATCTCGTCGTGCCCGGCGGCGTCGAGATCGAGACCGCGAGCGGTCCGAAGCGCTACCCCGACGCCGGGCGCGAGGAGATCCCGGACCTCATCGCGGCGCTCGTCGCCGCGGGGGAGCGGATCTACGGCGCGCGGGTCGTGGCCGGCTCGCTCGAGGACACGTACCTCGGGCTCGTGGGAGCACAGGAGGGATGAGCGCCGTCGCGCAGGATCGCCCGCGCGAGCGTGCGCCTGGAGCGGTCGGGGAGGTCCTGCTCGACGTCCGCATCGTCGCTGGCTACGCGCTGCGCGAGGCGCTGCGCCGCAAGGTGTTCGTGGTCGTCGTGGTCCTGACGCTCGCCTTCCTCGCGCTCTACGCCTACGGCACGAAGCAGGCGTTCGACGAGGTCTCGCGCTTCGGGCCCGGGGTGCCGGCCGACATCGAGGAGAAGGTGCTGACCGGCTCGACGCTGCTCGGGCTCGCGATGTTCGTCACGCTCTTCCTCGGCACGGTCATCGCGGTGTTCGTGACGCTCAACGCCGTGCGCGGCGACGCCGAGCGCGGCCTGCTGCAGCCGCTCGTCGTGCGCCCGATCGGCCGCTCGACGCTCCTGCTCGCGCGCTTCCTCGCCGCGGGCGCGGTCTGTGTCGTCTACGTGCTCGCGGTCTACGCGGCGGCGGTGCTCCTGACGAACGCGACCGGCGGCTACTGGCCCGACAACCCGTTCTACGGCGCGCTGTCGCTCGCGCTCGCCGTGGTCGTCGTCGTGGCGATCGCGCTGCTCGGCACGACCGTGCTCTCCTCGACGGCCAACGGCATCGCGATCTTCATGGTCTTCGGCGCGGGGCTCGCCTCGGGGCTCATCGGCCAGATCGGCGCGGCGCTGGACTCGTCGGCGCTCGAGCGGATCTCCTCGATCGCCTCATGGGCGCTGCCGTTCGAGGCGATCTACCAGGACGGCCTGCACGCGCTCACGGCCGAGGCCCGCGGCGCAACGGGCGTCATCGTCCAGCTCGGCCCCTTCGGCGGCGCGCAAGACGCGGGCCCGCTTCTCATCCCGTACATCCTCGTCTACCTCGTCGTCGTCGGCTTCGTCGCCAACCGGATCTTCGGCAACGCCGACCTTTGACGGTGTTTGGCGAAAAGCTATCGCGGAGCGACACGTTCGCGCCAAGCCCTGATCCGGCGTCGCTATTCGGCGTCTTCGGGCAGCGCGTCGAGGTAGGCGATGACCTCGACGTGGTGCTCGCCGGGCGCGTCGAGGTAGAAGGAGCGGCTGCCGTCGCGGTGGGGGGCGATCTTCACAGCGTGCACAGACGCCAACCGCTCGAGCTCGAGGTTCGAGACCTTGAACGCGAGATGGTCGGGGTGCTCGTCGGCGACGACGAAGGCGAGCTTCGCGCCGGCCGCGTCGAGCAATCCCCACGTGTCGTCGGCGTAGAGCACCTCCGCGCCGGGCACGGTCGCAAGCCACCACTCCAAGGCCGCGGCGACGTCCGGCACCCGCAGGGCGACATGGTCGAAGAGCACGCACCAGAAGATAGGGCCTGGAAGGCCGGGGCTTCCCGTCTGCGCCCCGACGCGCTACATTGCCGGGGTCGACCGATAGCCGTAGCCGCCTCCACAATGGGTTTCGCGCCCACATAGCGCGAACTTCGAGGCGGGGTCCGTGAGCGTCGACCGTCCCCTAGCGGGGACCGCATCTCGCTGTGCTATCTTTGGCGGTCCGCGCCCGTAGGCATGTGGCCGCGGCGCCCGCCCAGCACGCATTCCCCTCCGACCCCTTGAGGAGTCGCCGCCTTGCCCCGTACCGACGCCCCGCGTACGCGCCGCACCTTCGCGCGCCTCGAACGAGTTCATGACGTCCCCAACCTCATCGACATTCAGCGCCGCTCCTTCGCGTGGCTGACCGATCCTGAGAAGGGTGGCCTCCGCGAGACGATCTCCGACATCTCGCCGATCGAGGACTACACGGGCAACCTCGCCGTCGACTTCGGCGAGTTTCACTTCGACGATCCGGTCGCGTCGATCGAGGAGTGCCGCGAGAAGGATCTGACGTACGCGCGGCCGCTCACGGTCACCGTCGCGTTCGTCAACCGCGAGACGGGCGAGATCCGCGAGCAGTCCGTGTTCATGGGCGACTTCCCGTGGATGACCGAGCGGGGCACGTTCATCATCAACGGCACGGAGCGCGTCGTCGTCACGCAGCTCGTCCGCTCGCCGGGCGCCTACCTCATGGAGGCCAAGGACCGCGAGAAGCAGGTCTTCATCGCGAACCTCATGCCGGCCCGCGGCTCGTGGCTCGAGCTCGAGATCGATAAGAAGGGCAAGGTCTTCGTCCGCATCGACCGCAAGCGCAAGCTGCCGGTCACGGTGCTCCTGCGCGCGATGGGCTACGCGACCGACGAGGAGATCTCGGGGCTCTTCGAGGACTCGCTGTACATCCGCAACACGATCGAGGCCGACACCGAGCCGACGAAGACCGAGGAGGGCGCGCTCGTCGAGCTCTTCAAGAAGCAGCGCCCCGGCGAGCCGCCGTCGGTCGACAACGCTCGCGCGCTCCTGCACCAGCTCTTCTTCGACCCCAAGCGCTACGACCTCACGCGCGTGGGCCGCTACAAGCTCAACGCCCGCCTCGGTCTCGACATCGACCTCGAGACCCGCACGCTCACGCACGACGACATCCTGGCCCTGGTCAAGGAGCTCGTCTCGCTGCCGCGCCTGCTCGGCGTGCCCGAGTACCCCGAGGTCGAGATCAAGGACTACGCGTCCGAGGCCTCGACGTACCCGCGCGAGCCGGTCGCCGAGCACCTCGACGAGTACGAGCACTTCGGCAACCGCCGCCTGCGGACCGTCGGCGAGCTCATCCAGGAGGCCTTCCGCATCGGCCTGTACCGGATGGAGCGCGTCGTGCGCGAGCGCCTCACCACCGAGGACGCCGACACGATCACGCCGCAGACGATCATCAACATCCGCCCGGTCGTCGCCGCGCAGAAGGAGTTCTTCGGCTCCTCGCAGCTCAGCCAGTTCATGGACCAGACGAACTCGCTGGCCGGCCTCACGCACCGTCGCCGCCTGTCAGCGCTCGGCGCCGGCGGCCTCACGCGTGAGCGCGCGCCCATCGAGGTCCGCGACGTCCACCCGACGCACTACGGCCGCATGTGCCCGATCGAGACGCCGGAGGGCCCGAACATCGGTCTCATCGGCTCGCTGTCGAGCTATGCCGAGGTCTCCGAGCACGGGTTCGTCACGACCCCGTACCGCGTGGTCAAGGGCGGCGTCATCACCGGCGCGGTCGTCCATTACGACGCCACGCAGGAGGAAGAGCTCAAGATCGCCCAGGCGAACCACCCGGTCGACGAGAAGGGCAAGCTCCTCGGCGACGAGGCCGTCTGCCGGACGCTCGCCGGCCAGTACGTGACCGTCGATCCGTCGGAGGTCGACCTCATGGACGTGTCGCCCGAGCAGATCTGGTCCGTCGCGACCGCGATGATCCCGTTCCTCGAGCACGACGACGCCAACCGCGCCCTCATGGGCTCCAACATGCAGCGCCAGGCCGTGCCGCTCCTGAAGACGGACGCCCCGATCGTGGGCACCGGCATGGAGCGCCGCGCGGCGCTCGACACGGGCGACGTCCTGCTCGCGCGCAACGCGGGCACGATCAGCTACGTCGACTCCGAGCGCATCGAGGTCGAGACGGCCGAGGGTGGCAAGGACGAGTACCTGCTCGACAAGTACCGCCGCTCCAACCAGGGCACGCTCATCCACCAGAAGCCGATGGTGCGCTCCGGCGACGTCATCGAGCAGGGCGGCGTGCTCGCCGACGGCTCGGCGACCGACCACGGCGAGATGGCGCTCGGCAAGAACCTGAAGATCGCCTTCATGTCCTGGGAGGGCTACAACTTCGAGGACGCGATCATCCTCTCCAAGCGCCTCGTGAAGGACGACGAGCTCACCTCGATCCACATCGAGGAGTACGAGATCGACGCCCGCACGACGAAGCTCGGCGACGAGGAGATCACGCGCGACATCCCGAACCGCTCGGAGGAGTCGCTGCGCAACCTCGACGACCGCGGCATCGTCCGCGTCGGCGCCGAGGTCGGCTCGGGCGACCTGCTCGTCGGCAAGGTCACGCCGAAGGGCGAGACCGAGCTCACCGCCGAGGAGAAGCTCATCCGCGCGATCTTCAAGGAGAAGGCTCGCGAGGTCCGCGACACCTCCCTGAAGGTGCCCCACGGCGAGGGCGGCGTCGTTATCGACGTCATGACGTTCGGGCGCGACGATGGCGACGACCTGCCGCCGGGCGTCAACCACCTCGTGCGCGTGTTCGTCGCCAAGAAGCGCAAGATCTCCGAGGGCGACAAGCTCGCCGGGCGCCACGGCAACAAGGGCGTCATCTCGAAGATCGTCGACGAGGCCGACATGCCGTTCATGGAGGACGGCACGCCGGTCGACGTCATCCTCAACCCGCTCGGCGTGCCGAGCCGCATGAACGTCGGGCAGCTGCTGGAGACCCACCTCGGGTGGGCCGCCGCCGAGGGCTGGTACGACGACGGCACCGAGGCCTACAAGATCGCCCAGAGCCAGCGCACGGCGGACGGCCGCCCCGGCAAGGTCTACACGGCGACGCCGGTCTTCGACGGCGCGTCCGTCGCGGACGTCGACACCGCGCTCGTCAAGTGGCAGGACGAGCACAAGGGCCGCATCCGGATGGACATCGACAAGTCCAAGATCGCCGGCATCCGCGCGTCGGGCAAGTTCACGCTCTACAACGGCCGCACGGGCGAGCCGTTCGAGCAGCAGGTGACGGTCGGCTACATGTACATCCTCAAGCTGCTGCACCTCGTCGACGACAAGATCCACGCCCGCTCGACCGGCCCCTACTCGCTCGTCACCCAGCAGCCGCTGGGCGGCAAGGCGCAGTTCGGCGGCCAGCGCTTCGGCGAGATGGAGGTCTGGGCGCTCGAGGCCTACGGCGCGGCGTACACGCTGCAGGAGATGCTGACGATCAAGTCCGACGACACCGTCGGGCGCGTGAAGGCCTACGAGGCGATCGTCAAGGGCGAGAACATCGCCGAGCCGAGCATCCCCGAGTCGTTCAAGGTCCTGCTCAAGGAGATGCAGTCGCTGGCGCTCGACGTCAACGTCGTCTCCGAGGAGGGCGCTCGCGCCGAGATGCGCGACGAGGACGACGACCTGCTGCGGGCCGCCGAGGAGCTCGGCATCGACCTGTCCGGCGTGCGCGCCGGCGCGGCCCCCGAGGTCGAGGCCGAGGTCGAGGCGGACGCCCCCGAGGAGTCCGTGGGCCTGGCCGGCGACGAGGTCGTCGTCGATCCGGACGTCGACGTCGACGCCGAAGCCACCGCGGAGACGTAGGCCGCCCGCAGGTCCCGCAGCCCACCACGTTCGCGGCGCAATCACGCGCTAATCCGGGCCCGCCCACCCCGCCCCGGGCCCAACCCCCCTGACAGAGGACTCACCTTGATCGACATCAACAACTTCGACGCCATCGAGATCGCCCTCGCTTCCTCGAAGCAGATCCGTGGCTGGAGCTCCGGTGAGGTCACCAAGCCGGAGACGATCAACTACCGCACCCTGAAGCCCGAGAAGGACGGCCTGTTCTGCGAGCGCATCTTCGGTCCGACGAAGGACTGGGAGTGCTACTGCGGCAAGTACAAGCGCGTCCGCTACAAGGGCATCGTCTGCGAGCGCTGCGGCGTCGAGGTCACGCGCTCGAAGGTCCGCCGCGAGCGGATGGGCCACATCGACCTCGCCGCCCCCGTGAGCCATATCTGGTTCTTCAAGGGTGTCCCGAGCCGGATCGGCTACCTGCTCGACATGGCTCCCAAGGAGCTCGAGAAGGTCCTGTACTTCGCCGCGTCGATCGTCACGTGGGTCGACGACGAGGCGCGCGAGCGCGACATGGCCGACCTCGAGGTCAAGGTCAACGAGGTCCTCGACGCCTACGCCGCCGAGCGCGAGGAGCGCGTGCTCGAGCTCTCCGAGCAGCAGGCGCGCCGCGAGGGGTTCTTGGCGGACGGCACCCAAGGCAAGGACTTCGACGACGAGGACCACCTGTGGGCCGAGTCGCTCGACATCGACGTCAAGAAGCTCGACGACGACGAGCGCGCGAAGATGCTCAAGGACCTCAAGAAGACCTTCGAGTCCGACATCTCGGACACCGAGGCCTACATCGAGGACGCCGCCGAGCGCATGCGCCAGGTCTGGGAGCTCTTCAAGGACATGGAGCCCAAGCGCATCGAGCACGACGAGACGATCTTCCGCGAGCTCAAGGAGCGCTTCGGATCGCCGTACGGCTTCGGCGAGTACTTCCGCGGGGGCATGGGCGCGGAGGCGATCCGCGATCTCCTGCAGCAGGTCGACCTCGAGGCCGAGGCCGAGGAGCTGGGCGAGATGGTGCGCACGGCCAAGGGCCAGAAGCAGGCCCGCGCGGTCAAGCGGCTGAAGGTCGTCGCGGCGTTCATCTCGTCGGGCAACCGCCCCGAGCAGATGGTGCTCGAGGCCGTCCCGGTCATCCCGCCGGAGCTGCGCCCGATGGTCCAGCTGGACGGCGGCCGCTTCGCGACCTCCGACCTCAACGACCTCTACCGCCGCGTCATCAACCGCAACAACCGCTTGAAGCGGCTGTTGGACCTCGGCGCGCCGGAGATCATCGTCAACAACGAGAAGCGGATGCTCCAGGAGGCCGTCGACGCGCTGTTTGACAACGGCCGCCGCGGGCGCCCCGTCACCGGCCCGGGCAACCGGCCGCTGAAGTCCCTGAGCGACATGCTCAAGGGCAAGCAGGGCCGCTTCCGCCAGAACCTGCTCGGCAAGCGCGTGGACTACTCGGGCCGCTCGGTCATCGTGGCCGGCCCGTACCTCAAGCTGCACCAGTGCGGGCTGCCGAAGCTCATGGCGCTCGAGCTGTTCAAGCCGTTCATCATGGCCCAGCTCGTCGAGCGCAAGGCGGCGCAGAACATCAAGGCCGCCAAGAAGATGGTCGACTCGATGATCCCCGAGGTGTGGGACGTCCTCGAGCAGGTCATCCACGAGCACCCGGTGCTGCTCAACCGCGCGCCGACGCTCCACCGCCTGGGCATCCAGGCGTTCGAGCCCGTGCTCGTCGAGGGCAAGGCGATCCAGGTTCACCCGCTCGTCTGCCACGCGTTCAACGCGGACTTCGACGGCGACCAGATGGCCGTCCACCTGCCGCTGTCCGCCGAGGCTCAGGCCGAGGCGCGGATCCTCATGCTGTCATCGAACAACATCCTGTCGCCGGCGCACGGGCAGCCGCTCGCCACGCCGACCCAGGACATGATCCTCGGCGCCTACTACCTCACGTACGGGCCTGACGACGAGGAGCTGCAGAAGGTCGACCGCGCGACGCACCTGCCGCGGCCGCACTGCTTCCGCACCGCGCAGGAGGCCGAGCTGTCCTACGAGCTCGGCGGCGTCAAGCTGCACGACCTCGCCGAGTTCCGCCCGCTCGGGCGCGAGGGCGGCCACGTTCTCACGACCGTCGGCCGGATCATCTACAACGACCGCATCGAGCGGGCGCTGCTGGAGGCGATGGGCGACGAGTTCGACCCCAAGCAGTACGACTTCGTCAACACGTCGATGAAGAAGCGCGACACGACGGAGCTCGTCGACCAGCTCGTGCAGACGTATGGCGCGACGACGATCTCCCAGGTGCTCGACGCGTTCAAGGACCTCGGCTTCGAGTTCGCGACGAAGGCCGGCATCACGATCTCGAAGAACGACGTCGTCATCCCGCCCTCCAAGGGCGAGATCGTGAAGTCCTACGAGGAGAAGGTCGCCGAGCTCACGTCGCAGTACGACATGGGGCTCATCACGCAGGAGGAGCGCCACGAGGCGGTCGTCGAGCAGTGGAACGCCTGCACCGAGGAGGTGGCCGACGCGATGGTCGCCAACCTCGACGTCCTGAACCCCATCTTCATGATGGCCAACTCGGGCGCCCGCGGCTCGTTCAAGCAGATCCGCCAGCTCGCCGGGATGCGCGGCCTCATGGCCAACCCGAAGGGCGAGATCATCGAGCGGCCCGTGAAGGCGAACTTCATGGAGGGCCTCGACGTGCTCGAGTACTTCACCTCGACGCACGGCGCGCGCAAGGGGCTGGCCGATACGGCCCTGCGCACGGCGGACTCCGGCTACCTGACGCGCCGTCTGGTCGACGTCGCGCAGGACGTCATCATCCGCGAGCCCGACTGCGGGACCGAGGAGTACATCGAGCTCGCGCTCTACAAGGAGACCGGCGACCTCAACGACAACATCCTCGGCCGCTACGCCGCGCGCGACATCGCGACCAAGCGCGGTCGCGTCATCGTCGAGAAGGCCGCGCAGATCGATCGCGCGGAGCTCGCCGACCTCATCGAGTCCGCGGCGGGCGAGCAGCTGAAGACCGACCACCACGGCATCGTCAAGATCGCCGTGCGGTCGGTGCTGAAGTGCGAGGCGTCAAGCGGCGTGTGCCAGGCGTGCTACGGCCGCTCGATGGCGTCCGGCCAGACGGCGCAGATCGGCGACGCGGTCGGCATCATCGCCGCACAGTCGATCGGCGAGCCCGGCACGCAGCTGACGATGCGCACGTTCCACACGGGCGGCGTCGCCGGCGCGGACATCACGCACGGCCTGCCGCGCGTCGTGGAGCTGTTCGAGGCGCGCAAGCCGAAGGGCCTGGCGAAGATCGCCGAGCAGGACGGGACGATCTCGCTCGAGGAGACCGACAAGGCGCTGACGGTCGTCATCACCGACGACGCCGGCGAGGAGCATCGCCACACGTTCCCGCGCCGCACGCGCGTGTTCGTCGAGACGGGCCAGCGCGTCGAGGCCGGTCAGCAGCTCAACGAGGGGTCGCTGTACCCGCACGAGCTGCTGGCGATCCGCGGCCGCACGGAGACCGAGCAGTACCTCGTCAAGGAGGTGCAGGAGGTCTACGTGTCCCAGGGCGTGGACATCAACGACAAGCACATCGAGCTCATCGCGCGCCAGATGCTCAAGAAGGTCCGCGTCGACCAGAAGGGCGACACGGACTACCTGCCGGGCCAGTTCGTCGACCGCTTCGAGTTCGCGCGCGTCAACAACGAGATCATCGCCAAGGGCGGCGAGGCGGCGCAGTTCGAGGACATCATCCTCGGCATCACGAAGGCCTCGCTGAACACGGACTCGTTCCTCTCGGCGGCCTCCTTCCAGGAGACGACGAAGGTCCTCACGGATGCGGCGCTCGAGGGCAAGATCGACCGCCTCAACGGCCTGAAGGAGAACGTCATCATCGGGAAGCTCATCCCGGCGGCGACGGGCCTGAAGCGCTACCGCCGGATCGAGATCGAGCCGTCCGAGCCGCTGCCGCGGGCGATGGACGACGTCGGCCTGCTCGACCAGGACGAGATCGCCGCGGAGCTCGGCCTCGGCGACGGTGACGGCCTCGGCGGGTTCGGCGCGGCGTTCAACGACGACATCGCGTCGCTCGAGGAGATGGGCACCGGCGGCGGCGACACCGGCTTCGCCGAGGAGCTCGCGGATCTCGACATCCCCGAAGACGTGAAGTAGTCCTCGGCAGCACGTCGGTCCGAAGCGCCCGTCCCGGGGTTTTGCGGGGCGGGCGCTTTCGCTTAGCCGCACTCGCGGCCGCCAAGCTTGGCGCGCCGCCGTCGGTAGCCCGGCTCGCCAGCCCGAGAAGGTGGATTCCCGGTGCGGCCGAAAGGAGTTGCATGACTGCGTTCGAACAATGTCGCTTGTGTCCTGGACGCCTGTCCAGGCTGCCCGCAGCGGCGAGTTGAGGACATCTCTGTCACGAGACTGCGGAGAATCGCCCTGCAATTGCTCCGGTTCTGCAAAATTTCTGTGCGGTCGGCCCTGGACCGGCCAGTTCTCGCTAGCCTGCTTGCCAGGCCGGAAGGGCGTCAAGCTCGGTTCCGCGGCTGTCGATGGGGGAACTACCGCTCGACGCCGATGGGACCGCACGATGTCTGCGCCGCGCTGACCTTTTCATGAGCCTTCAACTCGGCATCCTCCTCGCGCTGCTGTGCGCTTTCGCGTCGAACCTGTCCTTCTTGTACAAGCACCGCGGAGCCTGCTGCGCGTGCGAGGTCGACATCCGCCACCCGCTGCGGACCGCCCGCTCGCTGTGGGGCCAGCGCGCGTTCGCCGTCGGCATGTTCATCGGCCTGTTCGCCTGGGTGCTGCACGTCGGCGCGATCTCGCTTGCCCCGCTGTCGGTCGTCCAGGTCGTGCTGTCGAGCGGGCTCGTGCTGCTCGCGGTCATGGCGGACCGGCTCTTCGGCTTCAAGGTGGGCAGGCGGCAGTGGTGGGGCCTTGGGCTGACGTGCGTCGGGCTCGTGCTGCTGGCGATCACGCTGCCGGTGAGCCACGGCGCGCACTCGGGCTTCTCCCTCCCCGCGATGGTGGCCTTCCAGGCGGGCCTCTTCGGGCTCGGCGCGCTGCTCATCATGAGCCCGCAGCTTGGCGGTCGTGACGAGCATCGCGGCGTCATGCTCGCCGCCGCGGCCGGGATCCTGTTCGGCGTCTGCAACCTCGGCGTCAAGGCGCTGACCGGCGTCGTGGGCGACGGCGGAGCGCTCGGTGTCATCGCGAGCCCCTGGATGTGGGTCGCCGTAGCCGGCTCCGCGACCGCCTTCTACGCCTCGGCGCGCTCGCTGCAGGTCGGCGACGCGGTCGCCGTCATCGCGATCACCGGCACGGCCGCGAACATCGCGACGATCGCCGGCGGCCTCATCGTCTTCGGCGACCCGCTGCCGGGCGACACCCTCGGCATCGTCGTGCAGGCCGTCGCCTTCGTGCTCGTCATCGTCGCCTCGGCGCTGACGCCGGCGCCGGTGCGCGCCGCCGGCCGCGTCGCCGCGGCACCCGCCTCAGCCTGACCGCTGCGGTCCGCGCAGCCCGTGCGCGGCGCGTCGGTGCGCGGACGCCGGCACCCGGCGCGTGCTGCTCGTCGCGCTCGGGAAGCTGCTCAGCCCGGCGCGTCCGCGCCCGCCGGCAGCTCGAGCGAGTACTCGATGAGCTCGAGCCCGAGGCCGTTGTCCGCGGACTCGACCCCGCCGGTCGTCTCCCAGCCGTGGCGGGCGTAGAACGCGCGCGCCCGGGCTGCGCCGGAGGGCGTCCAGAGGCATGCGGACGTATAGCCGCGCTCGAGCATGCTGTCGAGCATCTTCAGATAGAGGAGGTCGGCGAGCCCGCTGCCCCAGTAGTCGCGGCGCAAGAAGAGGTGCGTGAGGCGCGCGACACCGGGCCGCGGGGCGTCGTGCTCGTCGACCTCGGGGCGCGAGGTCACGTGGCCGGCGGGCTCGTTGTCGGCGAAGCCGACGAAGGACCACGAGCCGTCCTTCTGGAAGCGCTGCATCATGCCGAGCAGCATCTCGACGCGCGAGGGCGGCTCCCAGCGCGCGTCCGCCCAGGTCTTGTAGGAGATGAAGCCGGCCTCGAGGTTGTCGGCCATCGCACCGAGGTCGTGGCGCTTGCCCTCGCGCAGGG
Organism: uncultured Actinomycetes bacterium; assembly: GCA_963810605.1. GTDB lineage: Bacteria > Actinomycetota > Thermoleophilia > Solirubrobacterales > Solirubrobacteraceae > CADCVQ01. The sequence goes on along the minus strand of CAWEOF010000001.1, from coordinate 349,114 downwards.
TGAAGTTCGCGTTCGCGGCGTCGACCGCGCCCGGGGTGGCGCGCGGGACGACGCGGCCGCGTGGATCCAATGGCATCCGCTCAGGCTAGTCCCCGCCCCGCGGTTGGTCCAGCGCCGGGGGCGGAGCGGGCGGGCCGCGCGCACCGCTACGCGCACGCTCGCGCCGCGTCGGCGCAACCTCTGGCGCGCCGGCCTCGTTCGCGGGACGTGTCAGTCGCGCGAGCCTGCGAGCAGCACCCTGGCGACCTGCTCGGGGTCGTCCCAGGTCGGGACGTGCCCGCAGCCCTCGAGCCACACATGCGTGGCCTGCGCCATCGCGCGGCGCGCCCGGCGGCCCTGGCGCGCGATGAGCAAGCGGTCGCGTGCGCCCCACGCGACGGTCACGGGGACGTCGAGGTCGCCGGGCGCCACGGTGGCGAGCAGCGGCAGCGTGGCGGCAAAGCCCGGCGAGGTCGCGAGGTTGCGCGTCGCCGCGGCCGCGTCGTCGGGCGGCACGCGCCACGGCCGGGCGAAGAACTGGCTTTGCAGCAGGGTCCGACCGGCGCCGCTCGCGAGCAGCGCCCCGGTCGCGGGAGCGAGCGCGCGGGCCAGCGCGCGGGAGCCCACCAGCGAACGGCGCGCGAACGCGATCTCCCGGCCGCGTGCGAACCCGAGCGGCGACAGCCCGGTCGCGCTCCGGGCTCGCCCGCTGCGCGCGAGCTCAAGCGCGATGGCGCCGCCGAGCGAGTTGCCGGCCATGTGCGGGGTCTCGATGCCGAGCGCCTGCACGAGCTCCCACACCGCGTCGGCGAGCCCGGCGAGGGTGACGTCTGCCTTCAGCGCAGCCGACGCGCCGAAGCCCGGCAGGTCGATGGCGACGACGTCGCGTTCGGCCGCCAGGACGTCGAGCACCGGGCGCCAGATCTGCCACTGGCTGCCGATTCCGTGGATCAGGACGAGCGGCTCGCCGGAGCCTTGGCGGACGTGGTGGAGCACACTCGGAACGTAGTGGGGTGCGGCTGGCGCCGCATCGCCGCGCCGCAACAGGCAGACTTCGCGCCATGAGGGGCCCGCCGCTGCATGCCGTGTTGGTCGCGCTCGCCGTCGCGCTGCTCGCATGCCCGGCCGCGCAGGCGGCCACCGATGCGGGGAAGAGGCCCGCGAAGGCCAAGACCAAGGACGCCCCGAAGCCAAAGGCCAAGGACGCCGCCAAGCCGCTCGGCAAGCGCGCCGTCGTCAAGCGCGGGCTCGAGACGATCCTCCAGGACGACGGCCTCTTCCTGTTTCGGTCGGTCGCCGAGATCGACGCTGCGGTCGCGAAGGCCAAGGCGCTCGGCATCGACACGATCCGGATCACCGCGGGCTGGTCTTCGCTGACGCGCGCGGCCGACGAGGCCGCGAAGCCCGGCGGCTTCGACGCTCGCGACCCCGGCTCCTACGAGCAGTCGCGCTGGCGCGCCCTGGACACCGCGATCCGCGCCATCCGCGGGGGCGGGCTGCGCGCGCTCGTCGACATCGGCTTCTGGGCGCCGCGCTGGGCGACGACGGACCCCGGCCCGCGGGCGCGCGCGAACATCGACCCGCAGGCCTACGCCGACTACGCCACGGCGGTCGCGCTGCGCTACTCGGGCGCGTTCACGCCGACGCCCGACCCGTCGGACGTGCCGCCCCCGCCGCCCGCGGCCGACCAATCCATCATCCAGTCGCTCGTGCAGCCGTTCGTGCCCTTCCCGATCCCCGACCCGCTCGAACCGATCCCGCCGCTCACGACGCAGCCGACCCCGACGCAGCCGCCCCCGCCCGCGGCGACCCGGGCAGACAGCGGCGCGCCGGCGCCGACCGGCAAGCTTCCGGCGGTCGACGAGTTCATCCTCTGGAACGAGCCCAACCATCAGGGTCTGCTGCTCCCGCAGTGGGAGGCCGACAAGACGACGCCCGCCAGCCCGCGCGTCTACCGCGCGATGGTGCGAGCCGGCTACGCCGCCGTCAAGGCCGTGCGCAAGAAGGCCAAGGTGCTCATCGGCAACACGTCGAGCACCGGCGGGACCCGCGGCGCCGGCCCCGTCCCGCCGCTTGAGTTCCTGCGCGAGCTCGCCTGCGTCGGGCGCGACCTCAAGCCGAAGACGACGCCCGAGTGCGCGAGCTTCGCGCCGCTGCCCGGCGACGGCTGGGCGCACCACCCGTACTCGCAGAACGAGCGCCCGTCGCGCATCTCCAAGCCCGATACCGAGCTCGACGACCTGCGCGTCGCCGACCTCCCGGCGCTCGCGACGACGCTCGACGTGCTCGTGAAGATGGGCCGCCTCGCGCCGGCCAATCGCGACATCTACCTCACGGAGTTCGGCTACGAGACCCAGCCGGTGGGCGGCCGCCCGACGATCGACGAGCTGCAGCAGGCCCGCTGGCTGACGTGGGCCGAGTACCTCGCCTCGAAGATCCCGACCGTCAAGTCGTTCGCGCAGTTCCTCCTGCGCGACCAGCCGCCGGCATCCGAGCGCGTGTCGGAGAGCAAGGCGCGGCCCTTCGGCCAGTACTCGACGGGACTGCTCATCGCCAACGGCAACGACAAGATCGCCGCCAAGACGTTCGTCGCCGGCCTGTTCGCGCAGAAGCGCAGCAAGGCTCGCGTCCTGCTGTTCGGCCGCTTGCGACTGGGCGCCGGCAAGCAGACCGTCACGGTGCAGCGGCTCGTCCCGAGGGGGGCGTGGAAGAGGATCGACACGCTGAAGATCGACGGCCGGTCGTCGTTCACGCGTACGATCGCCCATGTGCCGGGCTCGCAATACCGTCTCGGCTATCCCGGCCCTCGCGGCCCGCGCAAGAACAGCATCGCGGTCAAGCCCGTCGCGGCTGACCCAAAGCGCTAGCCACAACGCTGCTACCATCTCGCGCCGCATGCCAACGACTTCCCAGCTCGTCCGCAAGGGCCGCAAGACGCCCAAGAAGAAGCTCGCCACGCCCGGCCTGAAGTCCGGCAAGGGTCGCAAGAAGAAGGTCGCCGCTCCGCAGCGCCGCGGCGTCTGCACGCGCGTCTATACGACGACCCCGAAGAAGCCCAACTCGGCGCTGCGCAAGGTTGCGCGCGTGAGGATCACGGGCTCGATCGAGATCACGGCGTACATCCCCGGCGAGGGCCACAACCTGCAGGAGCACTCTGTCGTGCTCGTGCGTGGCGGCCGCGTCAAGGATCTTCCCGGCGTGCGCTACAAGGTCGTCCGCGGCACGCTCGACGCCGCCGGCGTCAGCGATCGCAAGAAGGCGCGCTCGCAGTACGGCGTAAAGAAGAAGTAATGCCGCGCCGCGCAGCAGCCCAACTCAGGCCGATCGAGCCGGACTCCGTCCACCGCTCGCGCATCGTCCAGCAGGTCATCAACAAGGTCATGCTCGACGGCAAGAAGTCGACGGCCGAGAAGATCGTCTACGACGCGCTCGCGATCATCGGCGAGCGCACCGGCAAGGACCCCGTCGAGCAGCTTGAGGCGTCGATCAAGGCGCTGACCCCGGTGCTCGAGGTCAAGTCGCGCCGCGTCGGTGGCGCGACGTACCAGGTCCCGGTCGAGGTTCCGTCCCGCCGCGCTCGCACGCTCGCCGTGCGCTGGCTCGTCGAGTTCGCCCGCCAGCGTCGCGAGAAGACGATGGCGATGCGCCTGGCGAACGAGCTGCTCGACGCGCAGTCCCAGCAGGGCGGCGCGCACAAGCGCAAGGACGACATCTACCGCATGGCGCAGGCCAACAAGGCCTTCGCTCACTACCGCTGGTAGCAGCGGAGCGCCGCTGGTCGCGGTGCGTCCGTGTCGAGCGGGTCGCACGCTGCTCGACCTCGCCCGCCTGCGCGCGGCCCGCTCGCTCAGCGCCGCGCAGCGCCGGCGCTACCTGCACGAGGGCGGCTGACGCGCCGGGAGTGGCCGCTCGGACGCGCTTGACCGCAGTATTGCGGCGCGCCGCGATACGCCGTGCGACGCTACTTCGGTGAGCCCCGCTTGTTGTGACGCCTGATGATCGTTCGCGCGACCGCCGTCCTTTGCGCGCTGATCGCGGCAGCAGCGCTGCTGGCCGTGCCCGCCGCTCAGGCGCGCACCGCCACACCGCGCTTGACCGGTCTGCGCTGCGTTCCGGCCTCGACGGCCGCCTGCCGCAAGGCGGTGCGCGTGACCGCCGGTCGCCAGATCCAGTTGACCGGCCGGGGCCTCGTGTCCGGCATGCGCGTGACGTTCCGCTGGCCGCGCGGCGCGCTGGCCACGAAGCTTCGCCGCGGCCGCGCCGGCTGGGCGGTGCGCGTCCCCGCGGGCACGGCGCTCGGGCGCGTCGGGGTGACGGTCCGCGACCGTGCCGGCCGGCGCTCGAACGCGCGCAACATCATCGTCGTGGGGGCGCCGAGGCCGCTGCGGCCTGCGGCCTCGACGTCAGACGGCAGGCTGCCGGATGCCATGCGCGGCCACGGGATGTGGATCTGGGAGCTGCCGAACTCCAACCGCGGCGACCTCGACGTCATCGCCGCGCGGGCCCGCGGCGCCGGGATGACGACGGTCTACGTCAAGGGCTCGGACGCGGGCAACGTCTGGACGCAGTTCACGCCGCGGCTCGTGGCCGACCTGCACGCGCGCGGGTTGCGCGTCTGCGCATGGCAGTTCGTCTACGGGGCCAAGCCGCTTGAGGAGGCCGCCGCGGCCGCGGCGAACGTCGCCGCCGGCGCCGACTGCCTCATCATCGACGCCGAGACCGCCTACGAGGGGCGCTACGCCGCCGCCCAGCGCTACGTGCAGGCGCTGCGCGGGGCGATCGGCCCGTCCTACCCGCTGGGGCTCACGTCGTTTCCGTACGTCGACTACCACCCAAGCTTCCCGTACTCGGTGTTCCTCGCGCCCGGCGCCGCCCAGGCCAACCTGCCGCAGGTCTACTGGAAGGCGATCGGCGGCTCGGTCGACGCGGTGAGCGCGAAGACCGTCGCCCAGAACCGCATCTACGGCGCGCCGATCGCGCCGCTCGGCCAGGCCTACGGCGGCGTCACGCCCGCCGACATCCAGCGCTTCCGCGCGATCTGGGCGGGGTACGGCGCCGCCGGGCTGTCGTGGTGGAGCTGGCAGGCCGCGAGCGCGTCGATCTGGGCGGCCCTCACGACCCCGACGCCCGCGACCGTCGTCCCGGCGGACCCGGGCTGGCCCGCGCTGAGCAAGGGGTCCAAGGGCGATCAGGTGCTGTGGCTGCAGCAGCATCTCGCGTCCTTCGACGCGAGCCTCGAGGTTGCACACGGCGGACGCTTCACGGCCGCCACCGACAAGGTCTTGCGCGCGTTCCAGACGGCCCGCGGCCTGCCGCCCAGCGGCGTCACCGACGCCGCGACCTGGCTCGCCGTGCTGGCGCTGCCGGTTCGCCCGGTCGACTGGACCGCGGCCGCGGGCTGACCGGCTCGCGACGGAGGGTGTGGCGAAAAGCGGCGATCAGACCGCCGTTTTTCGCCACACCCCCTGCGGTGGGCGCTCGCCGGCGGTGAGCTCAGCCCGCGGGTGGCCCGGCGCCGCGGCGCCTGAGCGGGCGGGGCGCGCCGAGCGCGAGCGCGAGCCCGCCGGCGACGAGCAGCGCGGCACCGCCCGCGAGCTCGAGCGCCAGCCCGCGGCCGGCCTGCGCGCGCGCGTCGGCGAAGGCCACCGCCTCGGGCAGCGTGCCCGAGCTGCGGGTCTTCGGCGCGTCGATCGCGAGCGCGACGACCGCGACGACCGCCCCGAGCGCGACGAGCGCCCCCGCCGCGCCGCGGGCGCCGCGCAGCGCGCCGAACGCCATGGCCGCCGCGGCGAGCGCGACGAGCACGAGCGCGTACGCGTGGCTCGATCCGCCGGACACGCTGCGCCGCTCCGTCTCGAGCGCGCCGACGACGACCGTGTACAGCGGCGAGCACTCCGCGGCCACGAGCAGCACGGCGCCGGCGAGCGCGACAGCCGCCAGCAGCGCGTGCGACGTCGCGAAATCCCCCCGTCGCAGCGAAGTCGCTTTGCTATAGTCCGACGCTGCTTCGCGGGCCGATGCGCTCACCAGCGCCCGCCTCGGAGCAACCCATCCCACGATGGAGACCTCGAGCACATAGCGCGACGTACCGAATAGCTTTCGGACGTGCGCGCGGGCCCGAGGGGCCCGTTTTTGTTGCTCAGCCCCGAATAGAGATCAAGAGAAGCCATGCCACGCCAATTCACGCTCGAGAAGACCCGGAACATCGGGATCATGGCGCACATCGACGCCGGCAAGACGACGACGACCGAGCGCATCCTCTATTACACGGGGCGGACGTACAAGATCGGCGAGGTCCACGAGGGCGCGGCCACGATGGACTGGATGGAGCAGGAGCAGGAGCGCGGCATCACGATCACGTCCGCCGCGACGACCTGCACCTGGCGCGAGCACCGCATCAACATCATCGACACGCCCGGCCACGTCGACTTCACGGTCGAGGTGGAGCGCTCGCTGCGCGTTCTCGACGGCGCGATCGCGCTGTTTGACTCCGTCGCCGGCGTCGAGCCGCAGTCCGAGACCGTCTGGCGCCAGGCCGACAAGTACGCCGTGCCGCGCATCGCGTTCATCAACAAGATGGACCGCATCGGCGCCGACTTCACGGGCTCGCTGAAGACGATGGTCGACCGCCTCGGCGCGAACGCCGTCCCGCTGCAGCTGCCGATCGGCGCCGAGTCCGAGTTCAAGGGCATCATCGACCTCGTCGAGATGAAGGCGATCGTCTACAAGGACGACCTCGGCAAGGAGCAGGACGTCATCGACATCCCGGCTCACTACGCCGATGCGTCTGCCGAGGCGCGCGAGCACCTGCTCTCGCAGCTCGCCGACATGGACGACGAGATCGCCGAGCTCTTCCTCGAAGAGGCCGAGGTTCCGACCTCGATGCTCAAGGCCGCGATCCGCAAGCACACGCTCTCGATCGAGATCACGCCGGTCCTGTGCGGCTCGGCGTTCAAGAACAAGGGCGTGCAGCCCCTGCTCGACGCCGTGCTCGACTACCTGCCCTCGCCGCTTGAGGTCAAGCCGATCGAGGGTCACAAGATCCTCAAGGGCGGCGACCTCGGCGACGAGATCGTCCTGCAGCCCGACGACTCCGAGCCGTTCGCGGCGCTCGGCTTCAAGATCATGGCCGACCCGTTCGTCGGCAAGCTCACGTACTTCCGCGTCTACTCCGGCACGCTGTCCGCCGGGTCGAAGATCCTCAACGTCACGACCGGTCGCACCGAGCGCGTCGGCCGTCTGCTCGTCATGCACGCGAACGACCGCGAGGAGGTCGACGCGGTCTACGCGGGCGACATCGCGGCCGCCGTCGGGATCAAGCAGATCACGACCGGCGACACGCTGTCTGCGCCCGACCGCCCCGTGCGCCTCGAGAACATCGACTTCCCGGAGCCGGTCATCAAGGTCGCCGTCGAGCCCAAGACGAAGATCGACCAGGAGAAGATGTCCATCGCCCTCGGCCGCCTGGCCGAGGAGGATCCGACGTTCCAGGTCCAGACCAACGAGGAGACGGGCCAGGTCGAGATCTCCGGCATGGGCGAGCTGCACCTCGAGATCCTCGTCGACCGCATGAAGCGCGAGTACGGCGTCGAGGCGAACGTCGGGCGCCCGCAGGTGTCCTACCGCGAGACGATCCGCGGGACGGCGAAGAAGGTCGAGGGCCGCTTCGTCAAGCAGACCGGTGGTTCCGGCCAGTTCGGCATCGTCTACATCGACATCGAGCCGAACCCCGGCGAGGGCTTCGAGTTCGCCTCGAAGATCAAGGGCGGCTCGGTGCCGAGCGAGTTCATCCCCGCCGTCGCCAAGGGCGTCGAAGAGGCGCTGACGACAGGCGTCAAGGCCGGCTACCCGATGGTCGACGTGAAGGTCACGCTCGTCGACGGCAAGTACCACGACACGGACTCCTCGGAGATCGCCTTCAAGGTCGCCGGCTCGCTGGCGCTCAAGGAGGCCGCGCGGCGTGCGAAGCCCGTGCTCATGGAGCCGGTCTTCGCGGTCGAGGTGACGGCGCCGGAGAACTACGTCGGCGACGTCATCGGCGATCTCATGCGCCGGCGCGGCCATGTGGAGAGCCAGGAGCGTCGCGGCAACGCGATCATCGTGACGGCCCATGTGCCACTCTCGGAGATGTTCGGATACGTTGGTGACCTGCGTTCCAACACGCAGGGCCGCGCGAGCTACTCGATGCAGTTCGACCGCTACGAGGAAGTGCCCCAGCACATCGCGGAGAAGGTCGTCGAGCATCGCATGGGGGAGCCAGTCCCCGCCTGACAGACCTTGCGGCCTCAGGCCGCATGCGGTGAGCCGAACGGGCGTCATGCTCTCAGCCCCGCAAGTTCGATAGTTTCGTCCAGTTCATCGACAGACGCAGAGGAGCGACCGAAAGTGGGAAAAGCGAAGTTCGAGCGCGGGAAGCCGCATGTCAACGTCGGCACGATCGGTCACATCGATCACGGCAAGACGACGCTGACCGCCGCCATTACGACCGTGCTCGCCGAGCATGGCGGCGGCGAAGCGCGCAGCTTCGCCGAGATCGACAACGCTCCCGAGGAGAAGGCTCGCGGGATCACGATCGCGACCTCGCACGTCGAGTACGAGACGGACAACCGCCACTACGCGCACGTCGACTGTCCCGGTCACGCCGACTACATCAAGAACATGATCACGGGCGCCGCGCAGATGGACGGCGCGATCCTCGTGGTCTCAGCGGCCGACGGCCCCATGCCCCAGACGCGTGAGCACATCCTGCTCGCGGGCCAGGTCGGCGTGCCGTACATCGTCGTGTTCCTCAACAAGGCGGACATCGTCGACGACGACGAGCTGCTTGAGCTCGTCGAGCTCGAGGTTCGCGAGCTGCTGACGTCCTACGACTTCCCCGGCGACGACATCCCCTTCATCATCGGCTCGGCGACGAAGGCGCTCGAGGGCGACGAAGATGCCAAGGCGAAGATCATGGAGCTCGCCGAGGCGCTCGACACGTACATCCCGGACCCGGTCCGGGCGCTCGACAAGCCGTTCATGATGCCGGTCGAGGACGTCTTCTCGATCACGGGCCGCGGCACCGTCGCGACGGGCCGCATCGAGCAGGGAATCATCCACACGGGTGACACCGTCGAGATCGTCGGCATCAAGGAGTCCGCGTCGACCGTCGTCACGGGCGTCGAGATGTTCCGCAAGATCCTCGACGAGGGTCGCGCGGGCGACAACGTCGGCTGCCTGCTGCGTGGCACCAAGCGCGAGGACATCGAGCGCGGCCAGGTGCTGTGCAAGCCGAAGTCGATCACGCCGCACACGAAGTTCAAGTCCGAGGTCTACGTCCTGAAGAAGGAGGAGGGCGGCCGTCACACGCCGTTCTTCACGGGCTATCGGCCGCAGTTTTACTTCCGCACGACCGACGTCACCGGCGCAGCGCACCTGCCCGAAGGCGTCGAGATGGTGATGCCGGGCGACAACGTCACGATGGACATCGAGCTCATTCAGCCGATCGCCATGGACGCTGGCCTGCGCTTCGCCATTCGCGAGGGCGGCCGCACGGTCGGCTCTGGCGTCGTGACCGAGATCATCGAGTAAGGAGCGCGCGGACTCTGAGTATCAAGGGGCGGGCACCGTTCACGCGGAACCCGCCCCTTCTGACGCCCACAAGCGCAACACAGCAATGGCTACCCCCACAGAGAACAAGATCCGGATCCGCCTCAAGGCCTACGACCACTCGGCCATCGAGACCGCGGCCAAGGAGATCGTCGAAACGGCCACCAGGACCGGTGCGACCGTTTCCGGGCCGGTGCCGTTGCCGACCGAGAAGAACGTCTACTGCGTGATCCGCTCGCCGTTCAAGGACAAGGACTCGCGCGAGCACTTCGAGATCCGCACCCACAAGCGCCTCATCGACATCCACCAGCCGACGCCGAAGACGGTCGACTCGCTCCAGCGGCTCGACCACCTTCCCGCCGGCGTGGACATCGAGATCCGCCTCGCCACGTAATGCCCGCGATCCTCGCCAAGAAGCTCGGGATGACCCAGCTCTTCCTCGACGACGGGACCGTCGAGCGCGTCACCGTGCTCGAGGCCGGCCCCTGCCCGGTCACGGCCGTGCGCACGAACCCGGTCGACGGCTACGAAGCCGTCCAGCTCGCGTTCGGTGCTTCGAAGGAGAAGCACCTGACGCGCGCCGAGATCGGCCATCTCAAGAAGGCCGGCGCGTCGCCCATGCGCCACGTCAAGGAGTTCCGCGACGAGGCCGGTGAGCTGCTCGTCGGCGACTCGGTCACCGTCGAGGCGTTCGAGGTCGGCCAGACCGTCAAGGTCTCGGGCACCTCGAAGGGCAAGGGCTTCCAGGGCACGATCAAGCGCCACAACTTCGCGTCGGGACCCAAGTCGCACGGCTCGCACAACGTCCGCGCCCCCGGCTCGATCGGCGCGTCGGCCACGCCGTCGCGCGTGATGAAGGGCATCCGCGGGCCCGGTCAGATGGGCAACAAGCGCGTGACCCAGAAGGGCCTCGAGATCGTGCGTCTCGACCCCAAGCAGAACCTCATGCTGCTCCGCGGCTCCGTGCCCGGGCCGCGCAACGGCTTCGTGGAGGTCCGCACCGATGGCTGACGCACCCGTCCTGGGCGCACCGAAGAAGAAGGTGGCGCTCGACGAGGCCGCCTTCGGTGCGCCGTTCAACGGCCCGCTCGTGCACGAGTCCGTCCGCGCGGAGCTCAATGCCCGCCGGCGCGGTACGCACGCGACGAAGACGCGCGGCAACGTCCGCGGTGGCGGCGCCAAGCCGTGGCGCCAGAAGGGCACGGGCCGCGCCCGCGCCGGCTCGTCGCGCTCGCCCATCTGGGTCGGCGGCGGCACGATCTTCGGCCCCTCGCCGCGCAAGTACACCTTCAAGGTCAACCGCAAGGAGCGCCGCGCCGCGCTGCGCAGCGCGCTGTCGGTGCACGCGGACCGCAGCTCGATCGCGATCTTCGACCCGGCGCCGTTTGACACGCCGTCGACGAAGGCCGCCGCCGGGCTGCTGGCCGACTCCGGCTTCGGCTTCCCGACGCTCATCGTGCTGACGGACGCGCAGGAGCGCGCGGCGTTGTCGTTTCGCAACCTCGAGCGGGTCTCGGTGCTGCCGGTGTCGATGGTCGGCGTCGCCGACCTCATCGGCGCCGCTGCCGTCGTGCTCTCGCAGGAGGCGCTCGACGCGCTCACCGCGCGTGCCAAGGGCGAGGCGCCAGAGGTAACGGAGCGCGAAGCGCAGGGGGCAGAGTCCTGATGGACCACAGCCAAGTCATCATCCGCCCCGTCGTCTCCGAGAAGTCCTACGTGCTCGCGGCGGCCGGCAAGTACACGTTCCGTGTCCATCCCGATGCGCACAAGACGCAGATCCGCCAGGCGGTCGAGTCGCTGTTCGACGTCGGCGTGCTCGAGGTCCACACGATGAGCGTGAAGTCCAAGCCCAAGCGCCGCGGCCAGATCCAGGGCCGCACGCGGTCGTGGAAGAAGGCGATCGTGCAGGTCCGCGAGGGCGACAGCATTCCGATCTTCCAGGGCCTCGAGTCCCTCGAGGGGTAGGCAACCATGGCGATTCGCAAACCCAAGCCCACGAGTCCCGGCCGTCGCTTCGCGACGTACGCCGACTTCGCCGAGCTCACGACGGACCGTCCCGAGAAGACGCTCGTCGAGGGACTCACGAAGTCCGGCGGGCGCAACGCCCGCGGGCGCAAGACGGCCCGCCATCGCGGCGGTGGCGCCAAGCGGCTGTACCGCAAGATCGACTTCAAGCGGCGCAAGGACGGCGTGCCGGCCCGCGTCGCGACGATCGAGTACGACCCGAACCGGTCGGCCTACATCGCGCTGCTGCACTACGTCGACGGCGAGAAGGCCTACATCCTCGCGCCCGCGCGGCTGACCGTCGGCATGACGGTCACCTCGGGGCCCGACGCCGACATCGCGCCGGGGTGCTGCCTGCCGCTCAGCCGGATCCCGATCGGCACGGTCATCCACAACGTCGAGCTCGAGCCCGGCCGCGGCGGCCAGCTCGGCCGCTCCGCCGGCGTGGGCATCCAGCTCATGGCGCGCGACGGCGACAGGGCCACGCTGCGCCTGCCGTCCGGCGAGATGCGGCTCGTCCGTTCGGACTGCCGCGGCACGGTCGGTACCATCGGCAACGCCGATCATCAGAACGTGAAGATCGGCAAGGCGGGACGCAAGCGGCACATGGGCGTCCGGCCGCAGACCCGCGGTACGGCGATGAACCCCGTCGACCACCCGCACGGCGGTGGCGAGGGCTCGACGACCGCCGGTCGCCACCCCGTGACCCCGTGGGGCGTGCCGACGCTCGGCTACCGCACCCGTAAGAAGAACAAGGCGTCCGATCGCTACATCGTCCGCGGTCGCAAGAGAGGGAAGAAGCGTTGAGCCGTTCAAGCAAGAAGGGACCGTGGGTCGAGGAGCGCCTCATGGCACGCGTCGAGGCGCTGAACGCCTCGAACTCCAAGCAGATGCTCAAGACCTGGTCGCGCGCGTCGACGATCTTCCCCGAGATGGTCGGGCACACGATCGCCGTCCACGACGGCCGTAAGCACGTGCCCGTCTTCGTGTCGGAGTCGATGGTCGGCCACAAGCTCGGCGAGTTCGCGCCGACGCGGCTGTATCGCGGCCACGCCGGCTCCGGGAAGGTCCGTTAGCACCATGGCCGAGACCGAGAACGAGCCGGACAAGTCCGAGGACGCGAAGGCATCTTCGGAGGACGAGGCGCTCGTCGTCGACAACGGGTCGGGCATGGCCGTCGCCGATGACGCCGAGCCCGCGGCCGATGACGCCGAGCCCGCGGCCGCTACCGAGGAGACCGCGGCTGACGCCGCGCCGGCCGCCAAGCCCAAGCGCACGCGGGCGAAGGCCAAGCGAGTCGCGAAGGCCGACGACGCGGCGACCGCCGAGGACTCGGTAGACGAGCCTGCCGCCGAGAAGCCCAAGCGCGCGCGCCGCAAGCCGGCAGCCGAGAAGGCCGACGCCGACGAGGCCGTGGCTGAAGAGAAGCCCAAGCCTCGCCGCACTCGCAAGAAGGCCGAGCCGGCGAAGCCCGCCGCGCCCGCGCCGCGCGCGAAGCGTCCCGCGCACGACTACGGCGACAACCCGCCGATGGTCCGGGCGCACGCCAAGTACGTCCGCACGTCGGCGCGCAAGGCACGCCTCGTGTGCGACCACATCCGTGGCAAGTCCGTCGTGGAGGCACGCGCGATCCTCGCGCACGCAAGCCGCGACGTCGCCCGCGACTGGTCGAAGCTGCTCGAGTCGGCGGTCGCCAACGCCGAGCACAACCACGAGCTCATCGGCGACGAGCTGCGCATCGCGGCCGTCAAGGCCGACGAGGGGCCGACGCTCAAGCGCTTTCGTCCGCGGGCCATGGGCCGCGCGACGAAGATCCGCAAGCGCACGAGCCACCTCTCGATCACCCTCACGCCAAAGGACGGGAACCACTAGATGGGACAGAAAGTTCATCCCGAGTCCATGCGCGTGGGCTACATCCACGACTGGAAGTCCAACTGGTTCAACGAGAAGCACTTCGCTGACTACCTGGCCGAGGACGTTGCGATCCGCAACCACATCACGGGCAAGCTCGCGCACGCCGGACTGTCGGACATCACGATCCGCAAGGACGCCAACGAGGTGGAGGTCAACATCCACACGGCGCGTCCCGGCATCGTCATCGGCAAGTCCGGTTCCGAGGTCGACGCCCTGCGCAAGGATCTGCATCGCATCACGCGCAAGCAGATCAAGGTCAACATCCTCGAGATCAAGCGCCCGGAGCTCGACGCCAAGCTCGTCGCGCAGTCGGTCGCCGAGCAGCTGCAAAATCGCGTCGCCTTCCGGCGCGCGATGAAGCGCGCGCTCACGAGCGCCATGCGCTCGGGCGCCAAGGGCTGCAAGATCCAGGTCGGCGGCCGCTTGGGCGGCGCCGAGATGGCTCGCACCGAGAGCTACTCCGACGGACGCGTCCCGCTGCACACGCTGCGCGCCGACATCGACTACGGCTTCTTCGAGGCCAAGACGACGTTCGGGCGCATCGGCGTGAAGTGCTGGATCAACAAGGGCGAGATCATGCCCGAGGGCTACTCGGGCGCGGACCTCACCGACATGGAGGGCCCGTCCCAGCAGCAGAACGATCGCGACGGCGGCCGTGGCCGCGGGCGCGGCGACCGTGACGGTCGCGGCGGCGGCGGCGGACGTGGCGGCGGAGGCCGTGGCGGCGGACCGGGCGGCCGTGGCGGCGGACCGGGTGCCGGTGGCGGACGCGGCGGCGGCGGCGGCGGCGGGACCTCGCGTCCCGGCTTCGGCCCCGGCGCCGGCGGCGCACGCGGAGGAGGACGCTAGCCATGCTGTCTCCGAAGCGCGTCAAGCACCGCAAGCAGCACCGTGGCCGCAGGGCCGGGCTGTCGCGCGGGCAGACCTCGATCCAGTTCGGCGAGTACGGCCTGAAGTCGCTCGACGCGGGCTGGCTGACGAACCGTCAGATCGAGGCCGCTCGTATCGCGATGACCCGCAAGATCAAGCGCGGCGGCAAGGTCTGGATCAACGTCTATCCCGACAAGTCCTTCACGAAGAAGCCAGCCGAGACCCGCATGGGCTCCGGCAAGGGCTCCCCCGAGGGCTGGGTCGCGGTCGTCAAGCCCGGCCGCGTCATGTTCGAGCTGGCCGGCGTGTCCGAGCCGCTTGCCCGCGAGGCGATGCGCCTGGCCGGCCACAAGCTGCCCGTCAAGACGAAGTTCGTCATGCGCGAGGACACCCACTCATGACCACGAGCGCCAAGGACCTGCGCGATCTCGGCCCCAAGGATCTCGTCGAGCACGTCGCGACGACCCGCAAGGAGGTCTTCGGGCTGCGCTTCCAGCACGCCACGGGCGAGCTCGAGAACACCGCGGGCCTGCGGGCCGCCAAGCGCGAGCTGGCGCGCGCCCTGACCGTCGCCCACGAGCGCGACATCAAGATTCCCAACCGGAAGTAGCGATGGCTGACGAGACCCCAGATACCGAGCAGGCGGGCGACGAGATCGCGTCGATCCAGGACCAGACCGCAAAGGCCGGCGAGGAGGCCGCGCCCAAGCTCTCCGGCAAGGAGGAGCGCGCGCGCCGCGACCACCTCGCCAAGTCCCAGCGCGGACCGCGCACCACCGCGGAGCGCGACACCGAGCGCCGCGCGCTGCGCAAGGCGAAGGCCGCCGCGCGCACGCGTCGCCGCGCGCAGGAGAAGGCGAAGGCCCGGGCCGCTGGTACCAAGGGCACCGGCACGCCGCCCGCCCCGCCGAAGGACTCTTCGCCCCAGGTGCGGACGGGCACGGTCGTGTCGGCGAAGCCCGACAAGACGATCGTCGTGCGCATCGACATCGCTCGCCGGCATCGCAAGTACGAGAAGATCGTGCGCTCGACGACCAAGCTGCACGCGCACGACGAGACCAACGACGCCGGCGAGGGCGATCTCGTACGCGTCTCCGAGAGCCGGCCGCTCTCGCGCACGAAGCGCTGGAAGCTCGAAGAAGTGCTGGAGCGAGCGAAGTGATCCAGAACGAGACACGCCTCAAGGTCGCCGACAACACGGGCGCCCGCGAGATTCTCTGCATCCGCGTCAAGGGTGGGTCGCGTCGGCGCTACGCGTTCGTCGGCGACATCATCACTGCGACCGTCAAGCAGGCCAACCCGCAGGGCACCGTCAAGAAGGGCGAGGTCGTGACGGCTGTGGTCGTGCGGACGAAGAAGTCCTTCAGCCGCAGCGACGGCACCTACATCGCGTTCGACGAGAACGCCGCCGTCATCATCGACGCCGCGAACAACCCGCGCGGGACGCGCATCTTCGGGCCGGTCGCCCGCGAGCTGCGCGATCGCAACTTCATGAAGATCGTCTCGCTCGCTCCGGAGGTGCTGTAGCCATGCCGGCACGCATCCGTCGCGGCGACGAGGTCATCGTCATCAGCGGCAAGGACAACGGCAAGGCGGGGAAGGTGCTGCGGGTCGATCCGGCCAAGCAGCGCGTCTACGTCGAGGGCCTGAACATCATCAAGCGCCACCAGCGCGCTCGGCAGGGCTCGATGGAGCCGGGCGGCGTCATCGAGAAGGAGGGCCCGATCCACGTCTCGAACGTCGCGCTGCGCGATCCGAAGGACAAGAAGCCCACGCGCGTCAAGACGATCGAGGAGCACGGTAAGCGCTTGCGCGCTTCCGCCCGGACCGGAGCCAAGATCTGATGGCCACGACTCAGGCACCGCCCGCGCGGCTCAAGACCCGGTATCTCGAGGAGATCCGGCCGAAGCTCATGGAGCAGTTTCACTACAGCTCGGTCATGCAGGCGCCGAAGATCGAGAAGATCACGCTGAACATGGGCGTCGGCGACGCCAAGCAGGACTCCAAGATGCTCGAGCAGGCCCAGGAGCAGCTCGCGACGATCGCCGGCCAGAAGCCGAACGTTCGCCGCGCGCGCAAGTCGATCGCGAACTTCAAGCTGCGCGAGGGCATGCCCGTGGGCCTGTCCGTGACGCTGCGCGGCGATCGCGCGTACGAGTTTTTGGATCGCTTGCTGTCGGTCGCGATCCCGCGGATCCGCGACTTCCGCGGCCTCAAGGCCACGGCTTTCGACGGGCGCGGCAACTACTCGATGGGCGTCCGCGAGCAGATCATCTTCCCCGAGATCGACTACGACGCCGTCGACCAGGTTCGGGGTCTCGACGTGACGATCACGACCTCCGCGCAGACCGACGTGGAGGCCTTCGAGCTGCTGCTCGCGTTCGGCATGCCGTTCACGAAGGAGGGGCGCCCTGGCGCCAAGGAGGCGGCCGCACGGGCTCGCGCCGCCGAGGCCGCGGAGAAGGCGCGCCTCGACGAGGCGCACGCCAAGGCCGAAGCCGAGCAGTCCGCGCTGGAGCAGCTGAAGGCAGAGAACCCCGAGGCCTACGAGAAGCCGGCCGCGGAGCCCGAAGAGCAGGACAACGAGGAGACCACCTAAGATGGCCAAGACGTCCCAGCGGGTCCGCCAGGCTCGGCCCGCGAAGTTCAAGACCCGGGAGTACAGCCGTTGCCGCCGCTGCGGCCGGGCCCGCTCCGTCTATCGCAAGTTCGGCCTGTGCCGGATCTGCCTGCGTGAGATGGCCCACAACGGTTTCGTCCCGGGAATGACGAAATCCTCCTGGTAAGCCGCCGGAGAACCGACCGAGACACCCCTTGAGCGCAAGCACAGACCCCATCGCAGACTTCCTGACCCGGATTCGCAACGCGATCCAGGCCGCCCACGAGACCGTCGACATCCCGTCGTCGAAGCTCAAGGTGGAGTGCGCCCGGATCCTCTCCGAGCAGGGCTACATCGACGGCTACTCGACAGAGGCCCCGAACGCCGATCATCCCGGCGAGATCCTGCGCGTGCGGCTGAAGTACACGAACGACCGCCGCTCGGCGATCTCAGGCCTCAAGCGCGTTTCGCGCCCCGGCCGGCGCACGTACGCGGGCTCGAAGGAGATCCCGAAGGTGCTCGGCGGCATGGGCACCGCAATCGTCTCCACGTCGCGAGGCGTCATGACCGGCCACGAGGCTCGCAGCGCGGGCGTCGGCGGCGAAGTCGTGGCGCACATCTGGTAAGCGGATGTCACGCATCGGCCGCAAACCCATTCCGCTCCCGACCGGCGTCACCGTGTCGATCGAGCCCGAGCTCGTCTCCGTCAACGGCCCGCGCGGCACCCTGTCCGAGCGCGTGCCGCGGGACATCGGCGTCGAGCAGGACGGCGACACGATCGTCGTCACCCGTCCGACAGACCGCGGCCAGCACCGCGCGCTGCACGGCCTGACGCGCTCGCTTGTCGCGAACATGGTCGAGGGGGTCACCGCAGGCTTTCAGAAGACGCTCGAGATCCAGGGCGTCGGCTACCGCGCCGTGCTGAAGGGCTCGGACCTCGAGCTCGCGCTGGGCTACTCGCACTCCGTCCCGGTCAAGGCGCCCGAGGGCATCGAGTTCGAGGTGCCGCAGCCCACGAAGGTCATCGTCAAGGGCAACTCCAAGCAGATGGTCGGCGAGATGGCCGCATACATCCGCAAGCAGCGCCCGCCGGAGCCCTACAAGGGCAAGGGCATCCGCTACGAAGGCGAGTACGTCGCTCGCAAGGTTGGTAAGAGGGCATGACCGTCACGACCAGATCCGCAAAGCGCCTCAAGCGCCGCCGCCGCGTCCGCGCGAAGATCTCGGGCACCGCAACGCGCCCGCGCATCTCCGTCTTTCGCTCCAACCGCGGTATCTCCGCGCAGCTCGTCGACGACATCGCCGGCCACACGCTGGCGGCCGTCAGCTGGACCGAGGCGCCGCTGCGCGGCAAGCAGAGCATGGAGCAGGCCACCGAGGCCGGCAAGCTGCTCGCCGAGCGCGCCACGGCCGCCGGCATCGAGTCCGCCGTGTTCGATCGCGGCGGCTACCAGTACCACGGTCGTGTGAAGGCCTTCGCCGAGGGCGTCCGCGAAGGAGGACTCACCGTATGAGCGCACCTGTCGTCGATCGCTCCGTCAACCAGGCTGGCCTGGACCTGCAGGAGCGCGTCGTTGAGATCAACCGCGTCGCCAAGGTCGTCAAGGGCGGCCGCCGCTTCTCGTTCACCGCACTCGTCGTCGTCGGCGACGAGCGCGATGTCGTCGGCGTCGGCTACGGCAAGGCCAACGAGGTGCCGCTCGCGATCCAGAAGGGCGTCGAGCAGGCGAAGAAGAACCTCTTCCGCGTGCCCAAGCACGGCCAGACGATCACGCACACGACGACCGGCGTCTACGGTGCCGGCCGCGTCTTCATGAAGCCCGCCTCGCCCGGTACCGGCGTCATCGCCGGCGGCGGCGTGCGCGCGGTGCTCGAGCTCGCCGGCATCCACGACATCCTGTCCAAGTCGCTGGGCTCGCAGAACCCGATCAACCTCGTCAAGGCGACCGTCGCGGGCCTGCAGGGCCTGCGCCGCCCCGAGGAGGTCGCCGACCTGCGCGGCCTGTCGATCAACAAGGTGCTCGGGCTCGGCTTCGGCGAGGACGTCGCAGCCGAGACGATCGCTGGCGTCGACGCCGAGGCTGGGGTCGACGCGGACGTCGTCGCGGCGCCCGACCCGGAGTCTCCGGCGAACGACGTCGAGCCTGCGACGCCGGACGTCGAGCCTGCGACGCCGGATGCCCCCGCGGTCGCCGGGGAGGCCGAGCCGGCATGAAGGTGACGCAGTTCAAGTCAAAGAACGGCGCGGACAAGAGCCAGATCGCCACGCTGGAGTCGCTCGGCCTGCGCCGGATCGGCCACACCGTCGAGGTCAAGGACAACGACGTCTCGCGCGGCATGCTGCACAAGGTTCGCCATCTCGTTCGCATCGAGGAGATCAGCTCATGACCCCGCCGAAGGATTCCTCCGCCGAGGGCGAGGCTGACAAGCCGATCGGTCTGAACACGCTGAAGCCCGCTCCGGGCAGCCGCAGGCCGCGCAAGCGCGTCGGCCGCGGCCACGGCTCGGGCATGGGCAAGACGTCGGGCCGCGGCCACAAGGGCGCGGGCTCGCGCTCGGGCTCCAAGGACCGGCCGGGCTTCGAGGGCGGGCAGATGCCGATTCACATGCGGATGCGCAAGCTGCGCGGCCCGCACATGAAGAAGTCGATGCCGTTTGAGATGTTCCGGACGCACACGCAGGCCGTGAACCTCCTCGATCTCGAGGCGCGCTTCGAATCGGGCGACGACGTCACCGTCGCGGCGCTGAAGGCCAAGGGCCTCGGCAACCGCAAGGACATCCCGGTGAAGATCCTCGCCAAGGGCGAGATCACCAAGCCGCTGACGGTGCACGCGCACGCGTTCAGCGCATCCGCGCGCGCGGCCATCGAGGCTGCCGGCGGCACCTGCCACATCCATGCTGACTAGGTCAGCGTCCTAAAGCGCTAGTGTCGCGCGCATGCTGCGCGCGACCGCCGTCCTCTCGCTGATCGCCGTCGCGCTGGCGGCGTGCGCGCTCGCCTCCGCGCAAACGGTGGTCGTGACCGGCGGAGACTACGGCGGTGGAGCGCTCGTCTCAGCGCCCGACGCGATCGTCGGGTCGTCCGGCAGCCAGCTCGGCGCCGGGAACGCGCTCGTCGGCCTGCGCGTCGCGGACACGGGCGCCGTGCGGATCAACGCGACGCTCGGCACGGCCTGCGAGGGCACGCCGTTCTCCGCGACCGCGACGCTCGGCTCCGGCGGTGCGTTTCGCGCCGCGGGCGTCAGGCGGCGACGGCTCGCCGGAGGCCGCACGCTGCGCGCGTCCTTCGAGATCCGGGGCACCGTCAGCGGTGCGGCGGCATCGGGCACGGCGCGGGTGCGCAACAGGATCACGCGAGGCCGTCGCACCACGTCGTGCGCGAGCCCGTCGGTGCGCTGGAGCGCCAGGCGCCCTGGCGCCGACATCGGGGCCGCCGGCGCGGATGCCCGCACGCTGCTGTACGGCACGACGTCGCAGCGCCTCGGCGGGGTGAAGCGCGCGTTCGTGTTGCGGACCCCGGACGCCGGCGTGAAGGGCGTCGTCCTGTACGACGTCACGCTGCGCTGCGACGGTCGCGCCAGCTCGCGCTACTTCGGCGCGATCGACGACGTGCAGGTCGCGTCGGACGGCTCGATCCGGGAGGAGGCTGCCGACGTCGGTGAGACGATCTCCGTCAGCGCCGACGACGTCGCGGGCGGGACGAACAACCGCACCACGAACCGCCTCGACGGGCGGGTCGGCGCGCTGGGCGCGACCGGCAACCTCGCGATCGCGTCTCGCGTGATCAACATCCGGACGGGCCGGAGGGTCGCCTCGTGCAGCAGCGGCGCCGTGACCTTTGGCGCCGCGCCGTAGGCGCGCGCGCGGTAGCGCCTTGCCCGGTGCCCGCCATCGAAGGCCCCTGGCCCGGGCGGGCTGAAACCCTCGGTGTACTAAGCTGCGCCGCCGATGCTTGCCACCATTCTCACCGCATTCACGGTCGCGGAGATCCGCAAGAAGCTCGCCTTCACGGCGGGCATTCTCGCGCTCTACCGGCTCGGGGCGCACCTGCCCGTGCCCGGTATCAACGTCGAGGCCGTCAAGGCGATCCAGGACTCGTTCTCCGGCTCGGGGATCCTGAACTTCCTCAACCTGTTCAGCGGCGGCGGGCTCTCGCGGATCGCCCTGTTCGCGCTCGGGATCATGCCGTACATCACGGCGTCGATCATCCTGCAGCTGCTGACCGTCGTCGTGCCGACGCTCGAGAAGCTCTCCAAGGAGGGCGAGGTCGGCCAGCAGAAGATCACGCAGTACACGCGCTATCTCACCGTCGGCCTCGCGTTCGCGCAGTCGATCGGCTACGTCTTCCTCTTCCGCTCGCTGACGGCCTCCGCCGGCGAGTCGGTCATCGAGAACTTCAGCGCGGCGCGGGTCTTCCTCATCGTCATCTCGCTGACCGCGGGCTGCGTGCTCATCATGTGGATGGGCGAGCTCATCACCCAGCGCGGCATCGGCAACGGGATCTCGCTCATGATCTTCGCGTCGATCGTCTCGGGGCTGCCCAACGGCGTGCAGGCCTGGGCGACGAGCGCGGACCCGGTCTTCAAGGTCATGATGCCGTTCGTCGCGCTGGCGGTGATCGCCGCGATCGTGTTCGTCCAGGAGGGCCAGCGGCGGATCCCGATCCAGTACGCCAAGCGCGTCATCGGCCGTCGCATGAGCGGCGGCGGCCAGACCTACCTGCCGCTGCGCGTGAACATGGCCGGCGTCATCCCGGTCATCTTCGCGGCGTCGATCATGGCGTTCCCGCCGACCGTCGGCCAGCTCATGAACAACGAGTTCGGCAGGGACTTCGCGGCGTTCTTCGCCCCCAGCGGGGCGGCGTACATCGTCGGCGAGTCGATCTTCATCATCCTCTTCACGTACTTCTACACGGCGGTGACGTTCAACCCCGTCGACCAGGCGGACAACCTCAAGAAGTACGGCGGCTTCATCCCGGGGGTGAGGCCCGGCAGGCCGACGGCGGAGTTCCTGGATCGCGTGCTCGCGCGCCTGACGTTCCCCGGCGCGCTGTATCTCGCTGCGGTGGCCGCGCTGCCGACGATCCTCTTCAACTCCACGAGCGCGAACTTCTACTTCGGCGGCACCTCGCTGCTGATCGTCGTCGGCGTGGCGCTGGACACGATGAAACAGCTCGAAGCGCAGCTCATGATGCGCAACTACGAGGGCTTCTTGAAGTGAGCTCGCAGCGGGTGACGTCACCCGGCGGTCGCCGCTCCTGGGGACGGTCGCTGGGCGACCGCCTCGTGCGGCGACCGAAGGGCGAAACACGTTCTTCGGGCGCGAGCCACCCGTCGCAGTAGGCTCCGGCCCGGACGTCCATGTCAGAACTCAATCTCATCCTCCTCGGCCCTCCCGGCGCCGGCAAGGGCACGCAGGCCGAGCGGCTGACGGACGACTTCAACCTGCCGTACATCGCGACCGGCAACATCCTCCGCGCGGCCGTCGCGAGCGAGACCGATCTCGGCAAGCAGGCGAAGACGTTCATGGACGCCGGCGAGCTCGTCCCCGACGACGTCATCACCGGCGTCATCCTCGAGGCCGTGCACGGCGCCGAGGCGCTGGACGGCTTCCTGCTCGACGGCTTCCCGCGCACGGTGGCGCAGGCAGAGGCGCTCGGCGAGGGCCTTGAGCGCGCCGAGCGCACCCTCACCGCCGCGGTCCTCATCGAGGTGCCCGACGACGACGTCATGCGCCGGATGTCCGGACGGCGGGTGAGCGTCAAGACCGGCCGGGTCTACCACGTCGAGTTCGACCCGCCCAAGCACGAGGGCCGCTGCGACGTCGACGGCTCGCGCCTGGTTCAGCGCAAAGACGACGAGCCCGAGACCGTCCGCCACCGCCTCGAGGTCTACCACGCGCAGACGGCCCCGCTGATCACCTACTACGAGGACCGCGGCCTGCTGCGGCGCTTCGACGGCACGCGCTCGCCCACCGAGGTCCACGATCACATCAGGGCCACGATCGCCACGCTACGGCTCGAAGAAGAGCTGTGATCGTCAAGAAGACGCCGGAGGAGATCGACAGGATGGCGGCCGCCGGCGCGATCCTCGTCCGCACGCTCGCTCTTGTCGAGAACAAGATCCGCCCCGGCATCACGACGGGCGAGCTCGACGCTGCCGCCGAGCGCTTCATCCGCTCGCAGGGCGCGACGCCGGCCTTCAAGGGCTACCGCGGCTTCCCCGGCTCGCTGTGCATCTCGCCGAACTCGATGGTCGTCCACGGCATCCCCGGCTCGTACAAGCTGCGCAAGGGCGACATCCTGTCGGTGGACTGCGGCGTGATCCTCGACGGCTGGGTCGCCGACGCGGCGCGGACGTTCGCCGTCGGGTCGATCTCGGTCGTCGCGCGCAAGCTGCTCGACACGACCGAGGCGTCGCTGTTCGCGGCGGTCGAGCAGTGCCGGCCGGGCAACCGGCTGGGCGACGTGTCCAACGCCGTGCAGAAGCGCGTGGAGTCCGATGGGCTGTCGGTCGTGCGCTCGCTCGTCGGGCACGGCATCGGCCGCGACATGCACGAGGACCCGCAGATCCCCAACTACGGGCCGGCCGGCAAGGGCGTCAAGCTCGAGGAGGGGATGGTCCTGGCGGTCGAGCCGATGGTGACGGCCGGGCGCCACGATGTGCGCCTAGCCGACGACCACTGGGCCATCTACTCGTCCGATGGATCGCTCGCGGCGCATTTCGAGTTCACGATCGCCGTCACGGGCGACGGGCCGCGGGTCCTGACGCCGTGGCACGAAGCGATCGCCTGATCGCCTTCGCTACACTCACTTGTCGCGCTTGCGGCGGGACTTCGTCTGTCCTCCTGCCGCCGCTTCCTCACGTCTTACGAAAGGGCTCATGAAGGTACGACCGTCGGTTAAGCCGATGTGCGAGAAGTGCAAGATCATCCGCCGCCATGGCGCGGTGCTGGTCATTTGCTCGAATCCACGTCACAAGCAGAGGCAGGGGTAAGCCATGGCACGCATCGCCGGCATCAACATCCCCCTGAACAAGCGCGCCGAGATCGGCCTGACGTACATCTACGGCGTCGGCCGCCCGACCGCGAACGAGATCCTGAAGAAGACTCAGATCGAGCCGGACCGCAAGGTTCGCGATCTCACCGAGGACGAGGTCTCCAAGCTGCGCGACGCGATCGACGACCTCACGGTCGAGGGCGACCTGCGCCGCGAGCGCTCGCAGAACGTCAAGCGCCTGATGGAGATCGGCTGTTATCGCGGGATGCGTCATCGCCGCGGCCTGCCCGTGCGCGGGCAGAACACGAAGACGAACGCCCGTACGCGCAAGGGGCCCAAGCGCATGCAGGTGGCCGGCAAGAAGAAGGCCACGAAGAAGTAAAGGAACCCATTTGCCTGCTCCAAAGCGACCTCAACGCGGCCGTCGCAAGCCGAAGAAGAACATCCCGATCGGTCAAGCGCACATCAAGACCTCCTTCAACAACACGATCGTCTCCCTGTCAGACAACAAGGGGAACGTCATCGCGTGGGAGTCTGCGGGCGGAGCCGGATTCAAGGGCTCCCGCAAGTCGACGCCGTTCGCCGCTCAGGTCACCGCCGACGCCGCGGCGCGCAAGGGCATCGACCAGGGCCTGCAGAAGGTCGAGGTCTTCGTGAAGGGCCCCGGATCGGGCCGCGAGACGGCGATCCGCTCCTTGCAGGCCGCCGGCCTCGAGGTCACGGGCGTCAAGGACGTCACCCCGCAGGCTCACAACGGCTGCCGGCCGCGCAAGCGGAGGCGTGTCTGATGGCGCGCGATACCGGAGCAGCCTGCAAGCAGTGCCGCCGCGAGGGCCAGAAGCTGTTCCTCAAGGGCGAGCGCTGCCTCACGGACAAGTGCGGCGTCGAACGCCGCGCGTACCCGCCGGGCGACCACGGCCGCGGGCGTCAGAAGCAGTCGGAGTACCGCGTGCAGCTACGCGAGAAGCAGAAGGCTCGCCGGTACTACGGCGTCCTCGAGAAGCAGTTCCGGATCTACTACGCCAAGGCCTCGCGCATGGAGGGGATCACGGGTGAGAACCTGCTCTCGATCCTCGAGTCGCGGCTGGACAACGTCCTGGTCCGGCTCGGCTTCGCCGCCTCGCGCCGCCAGTCGCGCCAGCTCATCCGCCACGGCCACTGGCTCGTCAACGGCCGTCGCGTGGACATCCCGAGCTACCAGGTGCGAGCCGGCGACGTCA
Source organism: uncultured Actinomycetes bacterium (assembly GCA_963810605.1). Lineage (GTDB taxonomy): Bacteria > Actinomycetota > Thermoleophilia > Solirubrobacterales > Solirubrobacteraceae > CADCVQ01. Next base: position 323,944 of record CAWEOF010000001.1, on the reverse strand, counting down.
TCGCCGTCAAGTCGGGTACCCCGGTGGAGCCGCTGATCCGCGACGCCACCGAGCTGACAGCACAGGTCCCGGCCTGGTTGCAGGCCGACCACGACTCGCTTACTGCCAAGGTGCTTCGCAAGCCCGAGCGCAGGGAGATCGCCGCACCCGTGCAGGAACAGCTCATCGTCGAGCTGTACTCCAAGTAGTCCATTTCCCTCCCGACTGCCCAGCGCATTCGCGCGCGGGGCGGGCGGGTCCGATTCACCCCGACGTTAGGACCCTGATGCTCGACTTCCAAGTCCCCCGGATCACCAGTGAAACGGTTGAGGAGAATCGCGGCTCGTTCACGATCGAGCCGCTTGACCGCGGTTTCGGCTACACGTTCGGCAACTCGCTTCGCCGCGTGCTGCTGAGCTCGCTCGCGGGTGCGAGCGTCACGAGCGTGCGCATCGAGGGTGTGGCGCACGAGTTCTCGACGATCAAGGGCGTCACGGAGGACGTCACGGACATCGTCCTGAACCTCAAGGGCATCGTCTGCCGGATGCACTCCGACGCGACCGAGGTGGAGGCGCCGCTCGTCGTCACCGGTCCGGGCGAGATCACCGCGAAGGACATCGACCTGCCGGCCGGCGTCGAGGTGCTCAACCCCGACGTCCACATCGCGACGCTCGAGAAGAAGACCAAGCTCGAGCTCTACCTGACGATCGGGCGCGGGCGCGGCTATCGCCCGTCGGAGGACAACAAGTCCCCCGACCAGCCGATCGGCGTCATCCCGATCGACTCGATCTTCTCGCCGGTGCGGCGTGTCGCCTACGGCGTCGAGCCCGCCCGCGTCGGGCAGCGCACCGACTACGACAAGCTCACGCTCGACATCGAGACCGACGGGTCGATCGACCCGCAGGCCGCGCTGCGCGAGGCGGCGGAGATCCTCATCGCCCAGCTGGCGATCTTCACCGACGCCGACCGCATCGAGGAGCTTCGCGCGGGCCCCGGCGGCCAGCTCGACGCCTCCAACGGCACGTCGGCTGCCGGTGGGCCGGGCGCTCCCGGCGGCAGCGCCGGCGGCCCGATGCACGACATCCTCATCGAGGAGCTCGAGCTCGGCGTGCGGTCCTACAACTGCCTCAAGCGGGCGGGCATCCAGACCGTCGGCGACCTCATCTCGAAGTCCGAGGGCGAGCTCAACGCGATCCCGAACTTCGGCAAGAAGTCCATCGACGAGGTCATCGAGACGCTGCACAACCGCGGCCTCGACCTCCGCGAGGACTGAGGCGCGCTCCGCGCCCGCTAGGATCCACCCCCGCTCATGCGCCACCAAAAGACACGCAACAAGCTCAGCCGCAGCTCATCGCACCGCAAGGCGCTGTTGATGAACCTCTGCAAAGAGGTCATCGAGCACGAGCGGATCAAGACGACCGAGGCGAAGGCCAAGGCCGTCAAGCCTGAGCTCGAGCAGCTCATCACCCTGGCCAAGCGCGGCGACCTGCACGCGCGCCGCCAGGCGCTGAGCGCGCTCGGGCAGGACAAGTTCGCCGTGCACACGCTGTTCGCCGAGGTCGCCCCGCGCTACGCGGAGCGTCCGGGCGGCTACACGCGCATCCTGAAGCTGGGCCCTCGGCGGAGCGACTCCACCGAGATGGTCTACCTCGAGCTCGTCTGAGCGAGCCTCGCTGCCCCCGCAGCCGTAGGGGCTCACGCCAGCCACAAGGGGGTGGATCCATCTACGGCCCGTGGCGGGCTGTAGACGACTCCACCCCCCGGCATGCGGGTGAACTGGCCGTTCATGCCGATCGCGAGGTAGGTAGGGGGCGTCGGGCGTGCCGCCCGGCGTCATAGTCTGCGCCGCGATGACGAGCCGGATGCTGCTGGAGTACGACGGAACCGCGTTTGCGGGCTGGGCTCGCCAGCCGGGGCAGCGCACGGTGCAGGACGAGGCCGAGAAGGCGCTGCGGACGATCCTGCGCGTGGACGTCGCGCTGACGGTCGCAGGGCGCACCGACGCGGGCGTGCACGCGTGGGGGCAGGTGTGCTCCTACGAGCACGAGGCGGTCGACCCGCTCAGGCTCAACGCCCTGCTGCCGGCCGACGTCGCGGTGCTCGACTGCAACCCGGCCCCCGATGGCTTCGACGCCCGCCACGACGCGGTGTCGCGGACGTACTGCTATCGCCTGCTGCACCGGCGCGCGCGGTCGGTCTGGCTGGCGGGGCGCGCGTGGTGGCACGGCTGGGACCTCGACCGCGAGGCGCTCAAGGCATGCGCCGGCGCGCTCGCCGGGACGCACGATTTCACGGCCTTCACGCCCAGCGAGACCTACCACACGCGCTTCGAGCGCGACGTCCTGTCGGCGCAGTGGCGCGAGGACGGCGACCTGCTCGAGCTCTGGATCACCGCCGACACGTTCATGCGCCACATGAACCGCGTCCTCGTCGGGACGATGCTCGAGGTCGGCACGGGCCGGCGCTCGGTCGAGGACTTCACCGCGCTGCTCGAAGGCCGCCCGCGCTCGGAGGCGGGAGCCACCGCTCCGGCGCACGGGCTCGCGCTCGCCTCCGTCGCCTATTCCTGACGCACGCGCCCCGCACGGCCCCTGAACGGGAGCGGTCGGCCGCAGGCTCTACGATCGTTGCTCGCATGAAGGTGCTGCTGACCAACGACGACGGGATCGACGCCGAGGGCCTGCAGGCGCTGCGGCGCGCGCTGCTGCGCGTGCCCGACATCGAGCTCGTCGTCATCGCCCCGGACGGCAACCGCTCGGCGATGGCGCGCTCGATCACGACGCGCCGGCCGCTGTGGGTGCAGGAGGTCGACTTCGGCGACGGCACGCACGGCTACGCGACCGACGGGACGCCGGTCGACTGCGTCCGGCTCGCGACGCTCGGGCTCGTCGAGGGCTTCGAGGCGCAGCTCATCGTGTCGGGCATCAACCACGGCACGAACCTCGGCGACGACATCACGTACTCGGGCACGGTCGCGGCGGCGTTCGAGGGCGTCCTGCTCGGCCTGCCGGCGATCGCCGTCTCGCAGCAGTCGTCGGCGCGCACGACGGACTTCCGCCCCGACCAGCTCTTCGATTTCGAGCGGGGGGCGCAGTTCGTCGCGCGGCTCGTCGAGGAGATCGACGACGTGCCGCTGCCGCCGGGCACGCTGCTGAACATCAACTGCCCCGCCGGCGAGGCCGAGCGGGTCAAGATCGCTCGGCTGGGCAAGCGCATCTACCGCGACGAGCTCAAGCTCACCAGCTCCGGCGACGGGCGAACGCAGTACTGGATCTACGGCCCCGATCCGGGCTTCCACGACGAGTCCGGGACGGACTTCGCCGCGATCGGCGAGGGGCACATCGCTGTCACGCCGCTGCACTTCGACCTCACGGACACGGCGGGCATGGACGCGCTTCACACGCACGATCTCGCGCGGCTCCTACTGCCGATCGTCTCAGAGCGAGAGTGACGGCGCGGAGGCGGCGGTGGCGGACGAGAACGCGGAGCAGGAAGGCGGCGTCGCGGGCGAGGACGCGGGGGGCGGGGGCGCCGCGGCCGCGGACGCGGGGGGCGGGGGCGCCGCGGCCGCGGACGGCGCGGTCGCGGCGCGAGCGGCGCAGCTGCGCGCCGAGCTGCACGAGCACGGCCGCCGCTACTACGTCCTCGACGACCCGACGATCGGCGACGACGAGTACGACGCGCTGCTGGATGAGCTGCGCGCGATCGAAGCGGCGCACCCCGAGCTCGTCACGACCGACTCGCCGACGCAGCGGGTGGGCGGCGAGCCGGTCTCCTCGCTGCCGAAGGTCCGCCACGAGATCCCGATGCTCTCGCTCGCCAACGCGCGCTCTGAGGAGGAGCTGCGGGCGTGGGTCGCGCGGATGCGGGCGCACCTCGCGCGCGAGGGCATCGAGGATCCGACGTTCGCGTTCGTCGCCGAGCCGAAGATCGACGGCCTCGCGATCTCGCTGCTCTACGAGGACGGCGTGCTCATGCGCGGCGCGACGCGCGGCAACGGCGAGGTCGGCGAGGACGTCACGCACAACCTGCGCACGATCCCGACGATCCCGCTGCGATTGAATCCCACCCGCCCCGCTCCGGCTGTGCTGGAGGTCCGCGGCGAGATCTACATGTCGCTGAAGGACTTCGCGGGCCTCAACGAGCGCAGGGCCGAGGCCGGGCTGTCGACGTTCATGAACCCGCGCAACGCCGCGGCCGGGACGATCCGCCAGCTCGACCCGCGCCTGGCGCGCGAGCGGCCGCTCTCGATGTGGGCGTACGGCATCGGGCGCACGGACGGCAGGCGCTTTGAGTCGCATTGGGAGGGGCTTGAGTGGCTGCGCGAAGCCGGCTTCCCCGTCAACCGCGACATCGTGCTGCTCGAGACCGAGGACGAGGTCGTCAAGCAATGCCTCGGCTGGCAGGAGCGCCGTGGCGGGCTGGACTTCGAGATCGACGGGGTGGTCGTGAAAGTGTCAGACCTCGAGCTCCAGCGGCGCCTCGGCGTCGTCGGGCGCGATCCGCGCTGGGCGATCGCGTGGAAGTTCCCGCCGACGACGAAGGTCACGACGCTCAAGGACATCATGTGGAACGTCGGCAAGTTCGGCGACCTGCACCCGTTCGCCGTGCTCGAGCCCGTCCACGTCGGCGGCGTGACCGTCAAGCTCGCGACCCTGCACAACGAGGAGGATCTCGCTCGCAAGGACCTGCGCATCGGCGACGAGGTCATCGTCCTGCGCGCCGGCGACGTCATCCCGCAGGTGGTCTCGCCCGCACCGCACGCCGTCGAGCGTCCCGATCGCTCGGATCCGCCGCGACCCCCATCGCATTGCCCTTCCTGCGATACGCCCACCGTCAAGCCCGAGGAGGGCGTGTTCACCTGCTGCCCGAACCGGCTGTGCCCGGGGCGTCAGTGGCAGCTCCTCAAGCACTTCGTCTCGCGCGGCGCGATGGACATCGACGGGCTCGGCGAGAAGCAGGTCTACCAGCTCCAGCAGGCGGGGCTCGTGACGACGGCCGCGGACTTCTATCGGCTCACGCCCGAGCAGCTGCTCGAGCTCGAAGGCTACGGCGAGATCTCCGCGACCCGGACGGTGCAGAGCGTCGCCGAGTCGCGCGAGCGCCCGTTCGGACGGGTGCTCTTCGCGATCGGCCTGGAGGAGGTCGGGTTCGTGACGGGGCGCAGCATCGCCGCGAGGTTCCGCACGATCGACGCGCTGCTGGAGGCGAGCGAGGAGGCGATACTCGAGACGCCGGGCGTCGGGCCGAAGATGGCGCAGCGCATCCACCAGCAGCTCGCCGACGAGCAGATGCGCGCGCTCATCGCCGACCTGCGGGCCGTCGGCGTCCGGATGGAGGAGGAGGGCCCGCCGCCGGGGGAGGGTCCGCTGAAGGGCAAGACGTTCGTGCTGACGGGCACGCTGCCCGAGCTCACCCGAGAGCAGGCGACCGAGCGCATCGAGGGCGCGGGCGGGCGCGTCACGTCGAGCGTGTCGAAGAAGACCGACTATGTCGTCGCCGGAGCGACGCCGGGCACGAAGCTCCAGAAGGCCGAGCGGCTTGGCGTTTCAGTGCTCGACGAGCCCGGGCTGCTCGCACTGCTTCGCTGACCTTGACGACTCCTCAGGGCGCACCCGCGCCACCGCTTTGGGTCGGTGCGGTGCCCGCGGGCGGGGCCGGGGTCCCGTCGAGGCGGGCGATCGCGGCGACGATCCGGTCCTCGCGCGGCTTCTCGATCCATGTGCGCGCGCGGTTGAACATCAGCGCGAACGCGATGTCGCGGCCGCGGGCCGTGCGGCAGTAGCCCGCGAGCGAGCTCACGTCGCGCAGGGTCCCGGTCTTCACGCGGCAGCGCTCGGCGGCGGGCGTCTTGCGCATGCGGCTCTTGACGGTTCCGGTCCGCCCGGCGACGGCGAGCGACGCGCGAAACGCGGTGGCGACGTCCGGGTCGTCCATGCGCTCGAGCAAACGCACGACGTCGCGCGGGCTCGTGCGATCGGACCGCGACAGCCCCGATCCGTCGGCGACCCGCGCGCGGGCCCCGAGCCCCGACATCGTCTCGCGCACGACGGTCGCGCCGCTGCGGGTCGTCCCGCGGTCGCGGTAGCGCTCGCCGAGCGCCTTCAGCAGCATCTCCGAGGCGAAGTTGTTGGACGGCACGTTGATGTAGCGGATGAGCTCGCGCATGGGCATCGAGGGCAGGCTCGCGACCTCGCCCGCCGCCGCCGGCGCAGTGCCGGCGCGCGGCTTCGCGCCGCTGCGGATGCCCGCCGCGCGGAGCCGGTCGGCGAAGCGGGCTGCCGCGAAGAGCCCGGCGTCGAGCTGCACGGCGCCGGCGAAGATGCCGCGGTTGTAGGCCAGCGCGCTCAGCACGCCGCCGAGATCGGAGTCATAGCCCCGGCAGCAGCTCGAGCGCCGCCGGTCGAAGCTGCTCTCGTCGCCGAGCACGGCGCCCTCGATCCGCGTGACGCCGGCCGCCTTGACGGCGCGAGCGAGCTTCGTGGCTGACGCGTCGCCGAAGAACGGGTCGCCGCCGCCGACGAGCACGAGGTCGCCCCGCAGGACGCCCTTCGCGTCGACCTCGGCATCGCTGACGGCACGGGTGTCCAGCGTGGCCGCGGGACCCAGCCGCAGCAGCGCCGTCGCCGTCGTGTAGAGCTTCTGCACCGACGCCGGCATGCGCGTCGTCGTGCCGCGCACCGCGAAGAGCTCGAGCCCGGAGTCCAGATCGAGCACATAGGCGCCGGAGGACGGGCTCGCGCCGCGCATCTCGCGCGTGAGCGTGCTGCGCAGGTCGCCCGCGTCGTAGGCCGACGCCGGAGCCGCGCCAGCGAGTGCGCCGAGCGCCAGCAGCGTTGCAAGAAGCCTCCTCATCCAGCGGTACACAACAGCACGCACCGGTCGAAGGTGCGCCGCGGGCCAGCCGATCGCGTGTCGGGCCGCGCCTGCCCGCGCCGTAGACTGCGGTGATGGGCAAGGTCGTGAAGCTCGAGCCTCAGGCCAAGGATGGTCCCCGCCGCAGGAGCACGCGACGCGCGAAGCGCTCGAGGACGGCGCTGGTGCTCGGAGGAGGCGGGTTCACCGGCGGCGTGTATGAGATCGGCGCGCTGCGAGCGCTCGACCTGCTGACCGTCAACCGCACGGTCAACGACTTCGACGTCTACGTCGGCACGAGCGCCGGTGCCTTCGTCGCCGCGATGACCGCGAACGGCATCCCGCCCGAGGAGATGATCCGCGGCGTCGATCCCCGCGGCTCGACGTCGTTTCCGGCTTTCGAGCTCGGCAACCTGCTGCGCCCGAACATCGCCGGCTTCGCGCGCAGCGCCCTGACCCTCCCGATCCGCGCGGCGCAGCTCGCGGCGGGCGTGGCGCAGAACCTCGGCCACGTCTCGGCGATGGACCTCGTGCTCGGGGTCGCCGAGGGGCTGCCCGCGGGCGCCTACACCGGCGCGGGGACCGAGCGCTACCTGCGGACCGTGCTCGACGCTCCCGGCCGCAGCGACGACTTCCGCGACCTGTCGGGGGAGCTCTACATCCCGGCGACCGATCTCGACACGTGCGAGCGCGTCGTGTTCGGCTCCGCCGGCTGGGAGGACATCCCGATCTCGACGGCGGTGCGCGCGTCGACGGCGCTGCCGATGGTCTACGAGCCCGTGACGGTGCGCGACCGCGAGCTCGTCGACGGCGGCATCGTCTCGACGACGAACGTCGACATCGCGGTCAACGCCGGCGCGAAGTTCATCGTCGTCGTGAACCCGCTCGTGCCGTACGTCAACGACTTCAAGACGAAGGTCCGCACGCTCACCGGTACGCGCACGCGGCACGTCAGCGACATGGGCTTTCCGCAGATCGGCTACCAGGCCTTCAAGATGGTCGCCTACCAGCGCCTGCACGAGATGGCGCGTCAGTGGGAGCAGCGCTACCCCGGCGTCGACATCGTCCTCATCGAGCCCGAGCCCGACGACGAGCTCATGTTCCAGACGCCGATCATGAACTACAGCTCGCGCGTCGAGATCGCGCGCCACGGCTTCCAGTCGGTCACGACCCAGCTCGCGTTCGGCTATCCGAGGTTCCTCGAGATCTGCAAGCGCCACGGCATCGAGATCTCGGCGACGCGCGTGCGCACGGTCATGAGGCACTTCGAGGCCGAGCAGGGCAAAACGCGGGCGTGGCGCAAGATCCTCGAGCAGACGACCGGCGCGCTGCTGCGCCAGCTCGGCGAGGATCAGGCAGCCGAGAAGCAGAGCACCGAGCGCGTCTGAGCGCCCGCCGGGCGCTCCCGGAACGACGCGCGCCCGCGTGGCGCGGGCGCGAAGGTGCGTCGTGATCGGGCGGCGACGCTAGAGCTTGACCTTCTCGCGCTCCTGCTCTGCGTCGAGGCTCGTCAGAAAGAGTGACTTGTCAATCCTGCCCTGGAAGATCGGTACCCCCATCTCCATGCACTTGGAGATCACGTCCCGGCGATCGAGTCCTGATTCCCGCGCCAGTTCCGTCGGGGTGAGGTGGTTGGGCATCGGCAGAAACCCTCCTATGTGGTTTAGAGCACCCATGTCTTGTACCACCCGCGGTGGACGCACTCAAGGCATCGGCGGCTTCGGCCAATCGGACTTAGCTGGCGCTTAGCCACGGCTTAGATCGGGTTCGGCACGTCGACGAACTCGTGCCGGATCCCGAAGCGCTCGGCGAGCAACTCGCCGAGGCGGCGGACGCCGAACGTCTCCGTGGCGTAGTGGCCCGCGGCGAGGTAGTGGATCGCGTCCTCGTCGGCCTGCGTCATGACCCGCTCGGTTGGTTCGCCCGTCAGGAAGGCGTCGTGCCCGGCGGCGACGGCGTTCCCCAGGTAGTCCGAGCCCGCGCCCGAGACGATGGCGATCGAGCGGACGCGCTCGGGCCCGCAGAGGAATGCCAGCGGCTCGCGACCGGTGAGCTCGCGCACGCGGGACACGAGCTCCTCCGGGTCCAGGCCGTCGCCTGCAAACGTGCCGGCGATCCCGATCGGCGTGCCCTTGTGCAGCGCGAACGGCGCGCGCTCCGCGCAGCCCAGGCCGGCGGCGATCAGCGCGTTGTTGCCGACCTCGGGGTGGCCGTCGAGCGGGAGGTGGTAGGCGGCGAGCGCCATGTCGTGCTCGAAGAGCAGCTGCAGCCGGCGCTTCGCGGCGGGCGACAGCCGCAGCGGCGCGCCCGACCAGAAGATCCCGTGATGCACCAGAACGAGGTCTGCTTGCAGGACAGCGGCCTGCCGGAAGAGCTCGGCGCTCGCCGACACGGCGGTGACGACGGTCTCGACACGCTCGGGGCCGGGAACTTGCAGGCCGTTGGGTCCGTAGTCGCTGAACGACGCTGGCGCGAGGAGCTCGTCGAGGTATGCGAGCATGTTGGCAAGCACGCCTTCGAACGCTACAGTTTCGACCCTGTCACAGGGTGCTCGGACGCACGAAGTGACACCCGGAACCGTAGTAGCCACCGGATGATTGGGGAAGTCATGTCGGCCTTGGCATTCGTTACCAAGCCCGCAGATCAGCGCACGGATGATGTGGATCTCGTCGCGGCTGTCAGAGCCGGTGACGATCGTGCCTTCGAGCTGCTGTTCGTGCGCTACCAGAGCCGTATCGCGGCCTACGTCCGCGGCATGGTCCGCGACCGCGAGCGCGCCGAGGACGTCACGCAGGAGGTGTTCATCGCCGCGCTGCGCCGCCTGCGCGCGACGGACTCGCCCATCGCCTTCAAGCCGTGGATCTACGAGATCGCGAAGAACGCGTGCATCGACGCGTATCGCCGCGCGCGCCACACGAGCGAGGTCTCGTTCGACGACCACGATGGCCTCGCCCCGTCGATGGTGGCCCGCGGCGGGGGACCCGACGACGTCATCGACGCGAAGCTCGCGATCGACAACCTCTGCGGCGCCTTCGGCGGCCTGTCGCAGGCGCACCACGACATCCTCGTCATGCGCGAGTTCGAGGACCTCAGCTACCGCGAGATCGGCGAGCGCCTCGGGATGAGCCGCGCGGGCGTCGAGAGCACGCTGTTTCGCGCGCGCCGCCGGCTCAGCGAGGAGTACGACGAGCTCGTCAGCGGCGAGCGCTGCCTGCGCGTGCGGGCGATCGCCGACGCGCCGCCGGGACGCGCCGTCGGCGTACGCGATCAGCGGCGGATGGCCCGCCACATCGCGCATTGCCAGCCGTGCCGGCGCCACGCGCGGCTCGCGGGCGTCGATCTCGACGCTGCCCGCACGCCGATCGCCGCGCGCATCGCGGCCCTCATCCCGCTGCCGGCGTTCGTCCGGCGGCGCTTCGACCTCGACGACGGCGGTCAGTTGCTCGGCGCGCACGGCGCATCGGCAGCGCAGTGGTCGAAGGTCGTCGTCGTGGTCGACCCGGCGACGCTCTCCGGTTGGCCCAGGGCGATCGCCGCGGCGGCGACGGTCGCGGTCGCCGGTCTCGGCGCCGGCGCGGCGGTCGGCGAGCGCGACACCATCGGCGACGTCGTCTCGAAGGCGCGCGGGGCGCAGGTCGCGCCGGCGCTCGCGCCGACCCGGGCAGCACCCCGGCGCGCGCGGTCTGGCGAGACGCCGCTGCCGGCGCGCGGCCCGGGAGCTGCGCCGAGCGGCTCGACGGCCACCCAGCCGGGCGATGCTCTCGAGGAGCCCGGCAGCGGTCGCGCCGACGAGACGGCACCGACCGTCGCCAAGTCCGAGCCGGGCGCCGCGCCGGCGTCCGAGCCGGCAGCGCGGCCGCACCCGGTATCGAACGGGGCGAGCGCCGGCAACGGCGACGTGACGCTACCCAAGCCGGTGCCTCCGTCCGTCGACGCGACGGTGGGCAACCTCCCGACTCGGCGGCCGTCTGGAGAGCGTCCGCGCCGCGGGTTGATCGAGCGCGTCGGCACGACGGTGGGTAACGTGGATACCAGCGTGCCCGATACGCTGGGCGACGTGCTGAACGCCGTCCAGGACGCCATCACACCGGGCGAGGCGCAGGCTGCCCAAGACGCTGTGGACAGCGCGCCGACGGTGGATCCTCCGCCCGTATCCAGCGGCCCGGTCTCGACGATCATCGGCGCAGCGCTCGGCGGGGCTCGCTAGTGGACCGCCGATCAGGCCGAACTTGAGCGACGCCGGCGCCGATCCCGAGCTCGAGCCGTTCACGGATACCGCGCTCTACGCGCTGGGCGCGTACTTCGCCGACCGCCATCCCGAGCTCATGGACGACGTCGTCCGCCAGGCGCAGCGCATCGAGGAGACCGGCGTCGGGCGGTACGCCGCCAAGCAGGACGTGGCGCTGGAATCGGCGCTGCAGACGCTCATCACGGGCCTCGCCGTCCGCTACTACCGGGCGGTCGCGGGCTCCGGTTGAGGGGCCGCGCGCGCCCGGCCGCGGTGCCCGCCGGCGGCCCCGTGCCATAATCCCCGACGCATCGGGGCGTGGCGCAGCCTGGTAGCGCGCACCGTTCGGGTCGGTGAGGTCCCCGGTTCGAATCCGGGCGCCCCGATAGCAGCCCGTCGGATCGCCGCACTGCTGGACCTCAGGTCGGAGCGTCAAGGCGCTCGATGAGCGCGCGAGGGGTCAGTACCACGACCGGCGGCTCCGGTAGTTCGAGGAGGTCTCGATCACCGGTGACGATCGCGTCGGCGCGCGTGGCGACGGCGAGCGCCACGAGGTAGTCGTCGTGCGGGTCGCGGCATGCTGCTGGATGCGGCGTCGGGGCATCACCGACATGCGTCGTCTGCGATGCAAGGTCGGTGACGAACCGCGCTGCCTCATCGATTGAGAGGTAGCGGCGCAGGCGTGGCCGCTCGAGCACGGAGGCGATCTCGGTCAGCAGCATCGGCGAGCTGAGCAGTTCAATGCGGCCGTCGAGCGCGGCGTCCAGCACGAGTGCCGATGGAGCCAGCGGCGAGCGGGCAAGCGCGGCCGATACCAGGACGTTGGCGTCCGCGACGACGCGGATCACGCGGCGTCGGCTCGCGCCGCGCGAAGCTCCTCTTGGACGAGCGTCATCGCGTCGTCCTCGTCGAGATCGCTACGCGCGCGTATGCGCGAAACCAGTGCACGCAGATCCATCGCGCGCACTGCGCGCTCGACGATCTCGCCCTCGCTGACCTGCGCGTCCGCCGCGCAGGCTGCGAGCAACGAGGCGACCTCTTGGTCGAGGTCGAGAGTCACCCGTTGACGCTGCATGAGCGGATGGTAGCCGTCCGCACAGTGCATTTCGCGTGTGCCGGTGGCGCACGCATCCCTTCGAGGGCTCGATTGCGTGCCGTGAGATCCGGCGACGCCTGCGGTGACCGCCAGCAAAGTCTGCGGCGAATAGTCCATCCGTGGCAATGCGTACGGTGCGGTGTGGGAGCGTCATCGCGTAATGCGCCGTGTCCGTGTGGTAGCGGCCTGAAGTACAAGCGTTGCTGCTTGGCTGCCGGGCAGAGGGAGGGAAGCGACGGCACGCTTCGAGGACGCCGTCGGCACGCGCATCTCGAGCTGGGCCGCTACGCAGTTTGGTGATGAGCTCGAGGCAGCGCTTGAGCTGTTCGCTGGCAGTGAGCGCGCTCTCGACGATCACGATGGGCAGTTCTTCTTGACGTGGTTCTGCTCGGACCGCGAGCTCGCGGGCGCCGGCACGCCGGTCGAGCGCTACGCCGTGCGGCCCGACCTCGATGAGCGCGAAGCAGCTGTAGCGAGGCGGATCGCCGGCGCGCGCTTGAGTCTCCAGCGCGTGCGCGGGGTGGCGGCGGGGCGCTGGATCGAGCTCGAGGACGTGTTGAGCGGCGAGGTGGTCCGGGTGCGCAGCGGCAAGGTCTCGCGCGAGGTGGCGCGCTGGGACGTGCTGCTTTGCCGGGTCGTGGAGGATGACCTTGCATCACTCTGGGGGCCGGTGATGCTGTTCACGCCCGACGAGGAGCGCGAGCTGATCGCCGAGGTCGTGCGCCTCGCGGACGCATTCGGCACCCCGATCGATGTGGACGGCGGGAGGCGAGTATTCGAGGTCGCCGCGCTTGAGCTGATGCGCTTCGTGCCGCCGCGCCGGTGCGCGGCGCCCACCTTCTTCACCGTCGAGGGCGATCCGGTCGTCGACGGGCAGGCCCGCTGGGCTCTGAGCGAGGCCGCGGTGGTGCTCGAACGACTCGACTCACCCCCGCAACTCGCGTTGGTGGGCGCCGCGGAGGGGCATGTTGGCGCGACCCTTGAGTGGACCGTCGAGCGTGCGCGGGCGGTTGAGCGCCACGGGTCGCTTCCCAGGGGCGCGGTGTGCCTGGAGAGCAGCCTGACCGGGCTGCCGGGACGTGTATGCGTGGGGACGTTCGTGTTGACCGAGCAGTCGCTTCTGTTCACGACGATGTCGGAGTCTCGGCTGGACGGTGCGATCGAGTTCGTCCGGGAGCGCCTCGGCGTGCTTGCCGAGCTGTGCGAGCGGATCGTCACGCCGTTCGAGCCCGGGCTGGCACGGGAGCGAGACGCGGCGCCGAAGCGGCGCGAGCCTCCGCCCGGGCTCACCATTGCGGCGGCACGCGATCTCGAGCGCCAGTTGGTCGACGACCACTACAGCCGCTGGATCGACGAGCCGCTTGAGACGTTGGGCGGTTGCACGCCGCGCCAGGCTGCTGGCGGCGGCGCGCGCGACGAGCTTGAGCGGCTGCTGCGCGCGATCGAGAACCGTGCCGACCGCACGCAGCGCAGTGGCGTCGCGTGGCCGGATCTGAACTGGCTGCGAGCGGAGCTTGGGATGCACGGAGACTCGCTCGCGGCATAGGGCCCGTCGCTGTCGCATCCAGCGCCGACCGGCGCGCGGGTTGTCAGCTACCGAACGCCGATCTCTTGCGCTACGTTTCGAAGCGATGGACGACAGCCGCAGTACACGTCACGCGGCGCCAACCACGCGCGTTGCGACGAAGGCCGAACGACGTGCGGCTCGGGCTTCGGTCGGTGCTTACCACGAGGCCGAGCTCGCGGCGCTCATCGGACATGTTCGCGACGGTCTGGTGCGGTATGACGCCGGCGAGATTGACGCCTTCGAGTTCGACGAACTCGTACACCAGTACAAGCGCGCCACACAGAAGCTGTGGGGTTTCTGCAGCGGTTCGGGCGTGCATGTCGAGACGGCCGCCAGGACACTCGAATGGCTGCGCGAGCAGGACGACCTGCCTGACTGGTGGGCCGCCGGCGAACCTCGATCGCGTGCATGACGCGCAACCGATCGTGGACGACGCCGAATCGGTAGCATCTCGGTTGCGTCGATCTGGAAAACACCTCGATTAGCAGCCTGTTTCTCACGTCTTGAACCGATCGCCCCGATGCTGGTTGGATAGGGCACGGCGTCCTGGGCCTGCGCGGCAGTGCGAATCGGCCGTCGGAGATGTTCGGCGGACGGCGGCGAGGTCGTGCACGGACCATCGACGCGAGCTGCGGCTCTGGCAAGGCGATGATGTGGCGCGACTACATGCCGCGGCCGACGAGTTCGAGCGCGAGGGCATCCCACTCGAGCGGCTGTGTGATGAGCGATCAACTCGAACGGGCGTCGGGCGCGACGAGTCAACTCGCCGTATTCGAACGTGTCGTCGTGTCCGGCGGGTACGGTTGGTTGTGTGACCAGTTCGTCCGATGATTCGATCAAGCGACTCGAGGACCAGCTGGAGGGAGTCGTGCTCACGCTGTCTCGGATGGGGGTGCTCAGCCAGAACGAGGCCGAGCGGGTCGCGCAGCGCATGGACCGCCTCGCCTCTCAGCTGCTTGAGGTGAGCGCTCCTCCCGCGATCACCGCCGTGCATGAGCGGTTGGGAACCACTCCTGCGCGGCGCGAGGAGTTCTTGTCGCTCGTCGAGCAGATGGGCCCGGCCGACGGCGAAGGTTGAGGTGGTAGGCGGTCAGGCGCGCCGCTTGGCGGTTCGCGTTGATGATGCGGTCTGGCGGGAGGCCGTTCGTGGCTTCTCTGGTCGCGCGCTCGAGATTGCGACGAGCGGTCGAGCGCGCGCCGAACGGCGCGGCCTGGCGCTCGCCGAGGTTCTGGCATGCGACGCGCAGGGACCTGATCGGACCGAGCTGTCCGGCTGCGCGAAGCTGTACCTCCCGCCGGGGGAGGGTCCGCCATCCGAGCGTCCGTTCGCGTTCGTGCTCCAGCTTGCGCGGGCGGCCGATGGCGAGCTCGTGTCGATTACCAGCCTGTTTCTGACGTCTTGGACCAAATCGCCCCGACGCTGGTTGGAATAAGCGAGAAGGCCCGAGTCGTCGGAGAAGCAGGAGTCGTGCTCGTCTAGCTGTAGCTCGCGGCTGGAGTCGGACACCAGCCACGAGGTGCGAACGCGCCGGATGCTTGACAGATTGCGCATCACAGGCGGTGACCGCGGCGCAGGTGAGCGATGGTGGCGACCGCGTTGACCGACTCGCCGCCGACGGGTACCGTCGTATTCAGCAGCTCATCCTGCGCCGCTCGTTGGGTCGCATGCTCAGTGCCACACGCCGATTCGTCCCGGAGTCGCGGGCAGTTGAACCGATCGCCCCGATACAGGATTGCCGGGCTCGCAGTTCGCCGTTCTGCGGGAGCGGCGAGTCCGGCGATGAACGTCGTGGACGGAACGGACCCGGGCGAGCCACGGTGTCGGTACGGCGACCCCCGAGGAGGTGGCGCACCGCGGTTCCCCTTGCTGGCGATCTGGCAGATGTACCCCGACGGCGACGCCATCCTCGCCGCACGCCCCTCGGGCCAGGACGTCCGGAAGGGCGAGACCGCGATGGGACAGATCCACGGTGGGCTCGGGCTCCCCGCGACGCACGGCACGGTCGACCGCGTGCTGCTCGCCGGCGAGCACGTTGCAACGCGCGCGGTGGTCGTCGATGGCTATCTCCGAGCCTGCGGCCAGCTATTACGAGCATCACGGCTTCCGTCCGCTATCTGACGACCTACGCGCGCCGATGGCCCACGTCGATGAGATCCGCGACTCGCTGACGAGCGATCCGGGTGCCGCCCGATGACACCCGGGATCACCCGGCCGCGGGCTCGGCCAGCGTCAGACAGATGCGAGCGCCGTGGGGTTCGGCGTCCTCGATCCAGATTCGGCCCCGGTGCAGCTCGACGATGCGCCGGGCCGTCGCCAGCCCGATCCCGTGTCCGGGGGTGACTCCGGAGCCCTGGGCGAACAGCTCGAATACGTGCCGCCGCTCGCTCTTGGGCACACCCTCGCCGTCGTCCTCGACGATCAACACCGACTCGAGGCCTCGTTGCTCCGACCGCACCACGACGTGTGTTCCTGGACCGTCGGCGTGGACCATCGCATTCTGGATCAGGATCTGCAGCAGCTGGCGCACCAGCAGCTGATCGCCCATGATCTGCGGCAGTTCGCCGAACGTCACCACAGCACCGGACTGCTCGATCTGCGCGCCAAGGATCGCGAGCGTCTCCTCAGCCAGCGCGATGAGGTCGATCCTCTCGCGCGCGACGACGGCGCCTTCGACGCGCGCGTGGGCCAGGATGGCTGTGAGAGCGTGCTGCATCATGTCCGCCGCCTCGGCCGCCCGGCGCAGTCGTATCGCCGTCGCCTCCGCAAGCCGACCGCTCGCAGCCGCCGCCCCGAGCTCGAGTTGCAGTTTCGCCAGGGGCGCCCCGAGGTCGTGAGCGGCGACCAACGCCATCCGGCGAAGATCCTCGTTGGATCGCGCGAGGTCGGCGCCCGTCGTGTGCAGGCTGGTGATATCGCAGAGCGTCATGACGACCCATCCGGAGGCATCGGGGGCATCGACCGCCGACGCCGTCGCGCGGACCCAGCGGCGGGCGCCGGCGGGGGCCGAGAGCGAGACGACGATCGTCAGCGGCCCCGGCGCCAAGCGTGCCAGCATGCCCGGGTGCAGCTCGGGGATCAGCGGCGTCTGCCGCGGGTCTCGCCAGCCCGCGACGCTCTCGGCGGTGCCGAGGCGCAGCAGGCGGTCGTCGGCTCCCAGCAGCTGCACCGAGAGCGGATTGCGGGCGATCACGGCGCCCTCGGCGTCGTACAGGACGGCGGCCTCGGTCATCGCGTCGAGCACGGTGTGAACGCGCATCTCGCTCGCGTGCAGCGCGCGCTCGGACACGACGCGTTCGGTCATGTCGCGCGCCGACGCGACGACGGTGAAGGAGTCGTGGTTGCGCGGATCGCGGATGCAGCGTTCGGACCGCTCGATCCAGCGGTAGGACCCGTCGGCATGCCGGGCGCGCCACGTACACCGGACGCCGTGAGCCGCATCACGCCGGCTCGCGATGTGCTTGCGCGCCATGTCGAGGTCGGCCGGATGGACGAGATCGTGCGCGTGAGATCCGACGAGCTCGGCGGCGTCGTACCCGAGGACGTCGCGGACCGAAGGACTGATCCAGAGGATCCGCCCCGCGAGGTCCTCAAGCGAGATGACATCCGCCACCCCTTCAGCCAGCAGGTGGTAGCGGTCCCGCGCATCGTCGTGCGCGGCGTCGGTCCATGGCTGGGTGCCGAGGGCTCGCCACAGGATCAGGACACTTCTCTCGGTCGCGTCGTCCGAAGGCACCAGATCGAGCTGGTAGCGGTTGCCGAGCGCATCGCGAACGGTGATCTGCCGGCGGGCACCATCGAGCGCCGCGCGGCAGTGAGCCCGCAGGTCGGCGGCACCCTCGGCGCCCACGAGCTCCGTCACGCGCCTACCTCCGAGGTCTCCGAGGGGCCAATGCGCAGCCGTCAGCAGCCCGCCCATCGCCCGACGGATGCGCAGGCGTGCGTCGACGACGAGCAGCGCGAGGTCGCTCGCGCCGTCGATGACCGCGAGCGCGGCGGACAGCCCGGAGGCATCCGGACGCGTGTCGACGACGCGTGGGTCCACGAGCTAGCGGGTGCCGTTGCGCGGGAGCCGCTCCGCGGATCGGACCGCGCCGCCGGCCTCCGAGCCGCGCGCGATGCTCAGGTTCGGATCAACCGCAGAGCCGTTCCTGCGCAGGCGCTGGGCCTCCGCTACGGCATCGGCCCGCGTCCTGACGCCGAGCTTGCGCAGCAGGTTCTTGACGTGCGAGCGCACGGTCTCGGGCGATAGCACGAGAACGTCGGCGATCTCATCGGTGCCGCGATGGGCGCACAGGAGATCCAGGACCTCCCACTCCCTGCTGGTCAGAGCGCTGTGCACCGGGCGCATCCCAAGACCGTCGTCCCGGGTGTTTCGATAGATCTCGATGAGCTGCAACGTCAGCTCGCGCGAGATCGCCGCCTGCCCCGCGATGGCGCCGTGCAGCGTGCGCGGCAGCGCGGCGATGTCGAGGTCCTTGCTGAGAAAGCCGCATGCCCCGGTTCTCAATCCGAGCAGTTCGATCCCATCGGCCTCGGAGGCGGTCAGGAACACCACGCGGACCTCGGGAGCGCGCTGCATGATGCGACGCGCCGCTTCGAGGCCGTCGACCTCGGGCATGACGATGTCCATCAGCACGCAGTCGGGCCTGTAATGGATCGCAAGCTCAGCCGCCTCGCGGCCATTGCAGGCTTCCGCGATGACAGTCACATCGGCCGATTGAAGTGCATCTTTGACAACTCGACGCGCCAGCGGATCGTCGTCTGCGATGATCACTCGTAACGTCAGAACCGCCGCTGATGGCGACTGGTCTTCCATCGCTTGGACCCCCATCCTTTAGAACCCCGGGTGCAGACGGGGCGACGCCCTATCGACCAACCGTTGCTCTGGCGGCATGATACACCTGTTTCTCGTCAGTCGCTCGGGTGAGTAACGTGCCTCACACGAGTGTGTGACCGGGGTGCAACGATCCCTACTTGGTTGGTTGGGGCACGACGGCAAGCGTGTTCGGTCAGCCTGCGCCGCGCGTGCGAGCGGGCAGGCTCGGGTGTCGTGGCGCGGCAGACAGCTCGGTCGTGTGGTTCTGGCGCCGGGCGTGGCTGGCGCTGCTGGCGCGCCGGCAGTCGCCAGCGGTGGCCTTGCAATCGAGTCGCTTGGCCGCGAGCCGAGCGCTCAGTCCTGACCGGGCTGGGCGCGACGCGACAAGCGCGCGGCCGCCGCGGCTAGTCCAAGCAGCAGCCAGAAGTAGCGCTCGTAGGCGAGCGACAGGAAGAGTCCTGCCGCGAGATATCCGACGAGCGCCAGCGCCAGCGCCGCTGCGTGCGCGGCGCGCGCGGGCGCGACCCGGCGCAGCCGGCGCGCCGCGGCGAGCAAGGGGAGCAGGATCGCGCCGATGAGTCCCAGGAACGCGAGCAATCCGACCATGCCCATGTCCGCGGCGATCCCGAGGTAGAGGTTGTGAGCCTCGCGCGTCGGCGCCGAGCCGGCCTCCGTTCCGCGTCCCTTCTCGAGCACCTGGTAGCCGACTCGTGGCGCATACTCCTGGTAGAGCAGTGGGAACACGCCCGGTCCCGCACCCACGACCGGGTGGTCTTTGAACGCGAGCACCGCCGCGAGGCTCTCCGTCGCACGGCTGCGCGCCGCGTCGTCGGCGGCTCCCGTGTCACCGGAGCTCGCCGTCACCGAGCCGAGCAGCGCGACGGACATCACTCGCTCGCGATAGCCCGGGATCGCCATCAGCACCACGCTGCCGACGAGCACGGCGACGACGGCATGGCGCATCCGCAGCACGCCGATCGCCAACGCCACGGCGAGCATCAGGACGAGCGCGACCGCCGCGCCGCGAGAGCCGGTATAGCCGATGGCGGCGAGGGTCAACAGCAGGATTGCGCCGGACAGACAGCGGTAGCGGGCCAGCGTCTCGAAGCGCAGTGCGACGCCCGCAAGCGCCACGACCGGCAGCAGGATCTGCCCGAAGTAGTTCGGGTCCCCGACCGGGCCGAAGGCGCGAGGAATGTCGGCATTGCCGTTCGCGTAGGCCAAATCGAGCTCCGCGAACCCCCAGAAGGGCCGGTCGTAGTAGTGGCCGACGCTCTGCGCGATGGCGACCAGCGCGAGCCAGGATCCCGCGGCCAGCACGGCCCAGATCGCGCAGCGAAGCGCGTGATGCGTGCGTACGGAGTTCACCACGAGCAGGTAGAGCAGCGCGCCCTGCGCCACCATCGTTGCGAGCGAGGCGACGGCGCGGTCCTGGTAGGCGCTCAACATCGTCGAGACGGTCGCGGCGAAGATCATCGCCACCACCCACCCGAAGCCGCGTTCCAGCACCGGCGGACGTCCCGCCAGCAGCTCGCGCACGACGACCACGACGAGCAGCAGCGGAAGCAGGCCGCCGACGACGTAGGGCAGGCCGTGGTCGCGAACCGCGACCACGGGGACGTCCGCCCACACCAGAGCCGACGACGCAGACGACCGCCAGCTCGGGGCGGTGAGCGATGGCGACGGCGCCTCCCGCGGCGACCGCCGCGAGCAGGATCACGAGCGAGGCGGTGGCGGTCGGGGTAGCGACCGCGACGCCCGCGAGCGTCGCGGTCCCCGCGATCGCGATTGCCGCGGCTCGCGAGCCCGGGTGTGCCGGCCGCCGGTCGAGCGTCGGGGCCGCAGTCATCCCTCCTCGCGCACGCCACCGGGGCCGGCGATGAATGCGGCGGCAGCCTCGGACTCGCCTTCGAGCGTGTGGGCTCGAGCCGTACGCAGACCCTCCGCGACGAGCCGGCGGCGCAGCGTGCGGTCGTCATCGAGGCGGCGCAAGGCGACGCAGACCGCCGCGGCGTCCGACGGCGGCACGAGCACCGCGGCGCCGGTCGCGGCCGCCGCCACGCCGCCGACGTCCGTGGCGACGACAGGCGTGCCGCACGAGAACGCCTCGAGCAGCACCTGCGGAAGCCCCTCGGTGAGCGAGACATGCAGCAGCGCGTCGCTCGAGCGATACATCGCCAGGAGTCCCTCGCCGCCCTGAACGTCGCCGGCGAGGTGGACGCGCTGGCACAGTCCGAGTGCGGCAAGGCGCTCCTCGAAGCGGCCCCGCAGCGGTCCGCTTCCGCAGACGGTCAGCGACCAGTCGTGATCGAGCGCGTTCAGCACCTCGGCCAGTAGCAGCGGGTTCTTCTCCTCGTCCAGCCGCGTCACCGCAAGCAGCCGGCGGACCTTGCCCTCGCAGCGTTCGAGGGCCTCGGCATCGTCGGCGATCGCCGACGCTGCCACCAGCGACACCCAGGTCTCGTGCACGCCGGCCGCGCGGTCGTACCTCGCCGCGAGTTGCGGACCGACCGCGACCACGGGGCAGCGCGTGCGCCAGCAGGCGAAACGCTCCGTCCAAGAGGGTCGCGGCGACCTGGGTGGCTCGCGAGCCCGGGTGTCGTGCCCGGGCATACGCGGGAAGGTCCTGGCGGACGCCCAGGACGACGCGCCGGCCTGCGGACCAAGGCGAGCAGCGCGAACGCGAACGAGAGCGCGTTCGGCCCGAGCAGCCACACCGTGTCGACGCGATCGATGCCACGCCAGAAGGCTCGGCACGAGCCCGAGAGGACCCGCAGGACGGCGAGCGGGCGCGCCGATCCGCCATGGTCGGCGAGGCACACGAACCGCGCGCCCGCGGGCAGCGCATGCGGTTCGCGTCCGGGCTCGGACACCAACCGACCGAGGACGACCAGCTCGTCGCAGTGCTCCCCCACCGCGCCGAGGAACGACACGAAGCTGCGCGCGGTCGAGATGCCGCGTTCGTCACGGCGATAGGACTGGTCGGTGTGGACCGCGAGCCGCACGGTCAGACCTGGATGAGCGTGCGCAAGGCGAGCATCGCGGGCGAGGTCTTCGTGGCGAATCGCCAGGTCGGTCTCGCGCCCCGAGGCAGACGCGTGGAACCTCGAGCGCACTGCCGGCCGGTCGCGGCGGGCTGCCGAGCGCGGCGCCGGCGCTGTAGCCGGCATCTTGCGCTGCCGCCGCGACGCGGGCATCGACGGCACCGTAGGGGTAGGCGATCGAGCTGCACGGCGCATCGAGCATCAGCTCGCAGCGGCGCTTGGACAGCGCGAGCTCGTCTGCGAGGCGCTGGTCGTCGACATCGGGCAGCCGCGCGTGCGACACCGTGTGCGACCCGATCTCCCAGCCTGCACGCCGTAGCTCGGCGAGGTCTGACCAGCACATCGACCGCAGCTCGTCCTTGTGCTCGCCGGCCAGCCACTGCTCGAGGCCGTGCCAGCGGACAGGACCGCCCGACTCGGCGAAGCGCGTCGGCGCGAAGACCGTCGCAGGCACCCCCAGCCGACTCAGGACGGGGAACGCGTGCTCGCCCACGGACGCCAGCGCGTCGTCGAACGTCACGGCAAAGCAGGGGCTGGCACACGCTCCGCGGACCGCATCGGTGAACGTCAGGGGCACATAGCCACGCTTGAGGAGCGCGCGTACGTGGCGGTCGAGCTGCGCGGGACTCGTGCTCATGCTGCTGCGCCAGCGCTCGCTGATCGCGTGGTAACACAGCACGAGGAGGGTGTCGGACACGCGACCATCTTCGGTCTGCGGCGGGTGCCGGCGAAGGGCACTAATCGCTCGCGGGCTGGTGAGGTTCCTGCCGGTCTGGTGGTGTTGCGTACGTGCGTCGCTTGCCCTGCGCCGCGTCGGGCCAGGACCGGCCGAGCATGGGGTTCGGGCCTGGGTCCGGCCGGCGTAAAGAAGGCCTCCCATCGCCATCGCGATCCTCGCTGACGGGGGCGGCACATCCGTGGAGTTCTTGTCGCGGCTGCGGTAGGAACCTCCCGCATAGGGAAGGCTTCCTCGATCGGCGAGCGCCCGAAATGCCACCTGCGGCGGTGCATCGGACCCGCATACCGTGGTCCCATGTCGCGTCCCGTCCAAGTTCTCGTAGCGGATTCCGATCCGTTGGCGCGCCGAGCGCTCGTAGAGCAGCTGCACGCGGAGCCGAATGTGGAGGTGGTTGCAACGGCGACAGACGCCGCGGCGTCGATCGGCGCGCTTGAGCGACTCGACGTCGACGTCGTGCTGATGGACGCGTGCCTGGGTGGCGAGGACGGCATCGCCACGATGCGCCGCATGCACGAGACCGAGCCGCGGACGGCGGTCCTCATCCTCTCCACGATCGGCGACGATGCGCTCGGGCTACGGGCGCTGCGCGAGCATGCGGCCGGCTTTCTCTGCAAGGACGTCCCGCTCGACGCGCTCGGTCGCATCGTCCACCGCCTGGCGTGCGGTGAGGTCGTGATCAGCCGCGAGCTCACGACCAAGCTCGTGGCGCAGCTGCGAATGGTCGCTGAGCCGGGCGGCGGCGTACGACCGGTGCGCAGCCCGCTCTCGACGCGGGAATGGGAAGTTCTCGACCTCATCTGCGGCGGCGCTTCCACCCAGTGCATCGCCACGGAGCTGGCGGTCTCCGCAGCGACGATCCGGTCGCACGTCAAGCGCATCCTGCGCAAGCTGGGCGTGCACTCGCGCGCCGAGGCAGCAGCGCAAGCGCGCGAAATGCTGGGGCGATCATGATGCTGTGCACGAGCACATCCGGCGACTGCCGAACCGTCCACGGGCAGGGTTATGGTTCATCGACATGGGACCCGCCATCGTCCAGTCCGACCGCACCGTCCTGCTCGAGGTCGCCCACCCCGACTTCGAGCGCGCGCGCTCGCAGCTCGCCGTGTTCGCCGAGCTCGAGAAGAGCCCCGAGCACATCCACACGTACCGGATCTCGCCGGTCTCGCTCTGGAACGCCGCGGCCGCCGGCCACGGGGCCGGCACGATCGCGCGGACGCTCGTCGCGCTGTCGCGCTACGAGGTTCCGCAGGCGGTGCTCGCCGACGTCGGCGACCTCTGCGCGCGCTACGGGCGCCTGCGCCTCGTCGCCGGCGAGGCGGGGCTGCTCGAGCTGGCCAGCGACGAGCCCGCGCTGCTGGAGGAGGTCGCGCACGCGCCGACGGTGAGCGTGCTGCTGCGCGGCCGGCTGGGCCCGGGGCGGGCGACGCTGTCGGCAGCCGCGCGCGGCGAGCTCAAGCAGGCGCTCATCGCGCTGGGCTGGCCCGTCGAGGATCTCGCCCCCTACGCGGACGGAGCCGCGCTCGCGGTCGAGCTGCGCGACACCGTGCGCGTCCGCCCGTATCAAGCCGACGCGGCGAGCGCGTTTCTGGCCGCCGGTGCGGGCGTCGTCGTGCTGCCGTGCGGGGCGGGCAAGACGATCGTCGGCTTGCAGGCGATCGCCGAGCAGTCAGCGGAGACGCTCATCGTCACGAGCAACGGCGCGTCGGTGGCGCAGTGGCGGGCCGAGCTGCTGGACAAGACGACGCTCGACGCCGAGGCGATCGGCGAGTACTCCGGTCAGGCGAAGCAGCTGCGACCCGTGACGATCACCACCTACCAGATGCTCACGCACCGGCCGCGCCGCGACGGCGGCTTCCCGCACCTGGACCTCTTCGAGCGGCGCGACTGGGGCCTGGTCGTCTACGACGAGGTGCACCTGCTGCCCGCGCCCGTCTTTCGCGCGACGGCGCGCATCCAGGCCCGGCGGCGGCTGGGCCTGACCGCGACGCTCATCCGCGAGGACGGAGCGGCGCCGCTGGTCTTCACGCTTGTCGGCCCCAAGCGCTATGACACCGCCTGGCGTGAGCTCGAGGCGGCCGGCTGGATCGCGGGCGCGCGCTGCGCGGAGGTGCGGGTGCCGTTCGAGGGCGAGCGCCGGATGGCCTACGCGCTGGCCGAGGAGCGCGAGCGCTTCCGGCTGGCCAGCACCAACCCCGCCAAGGACGAGCTCGTCGGACGGTTGCTCGCCGAGCACCCCGGCGCGCAGGCGCTCGTGATCGGCTACTACATCGACCAGCTGCGTCGCGTCGCGCAGATGCTGGGCGCACCCCTCATCACGGGCAAGACACCGCGCCATGAGCGCGAGGAGCTCTACGCCCGCTTCCGCGCCGGCGAGCTCGCAGTGCTGTGCGTCAGCAAGGTCGCGAACTTCGCGCTGGACCTCCCGTCGGCGAGCGTGGCCGTGCAGATCTCGGGCACGTTCGGCTCGCGCCAGGAGGAGGCCCAGCGCCTGGGGCGCCTCCTGCGTCCGAAGCCCGGCGACAACACCGCGCACTTCTACACGCTCGTCACGCATGAGACGTGCGAGCAGGAGTTCGCCCATAACCGCCAGCGCTTCTTGGCCGAGCAGGGCTACGGCTACACCGTGCTCGACGCCAGCGAGGTCGGCGACCTGCAGTTCCGCGAGGCGGCATGACCCCGACGCTGCGCGACCTGCTCTCCAGCGCGCCGGCCGCGCACCGGCGGTCGGTCGCACGCACGCTGGGCGAGGCCCGCCACGGCGCCGATGATCTCGCCGCGACCCTGCTCGACGTCGAGCGCCTCGCAGCGATCTGCGACGCGCTATCCCCGGCTGCGCGCACCGCCGCCGCCGCTGCTGCTGTCAGCGGCCGGGACATGGCGCTGCCGCGGTACGGGCTCAAGGTCGATGGTGCTCCGCTGCGGGAGCTCGAGCGCCACGGCATCGCGTTCCTGTTCGAGGAAGCCTGGCAGCGCGCGTACCACGTGCCCGACGACCTGCGCCGCCCGCTGGCCGGGGCGCTCGCCGCCCGCCATGCTTCGGCGGTCTCCAACCGCCGCGCCAAGCGCTGGCTGGCGGCGCCCGGCCAGCATCTGCACGACGCTGCCGCGATCTCGGCGTTCTGCGCGCGAACGCCGATCCGCGTCAAGGCCGATGGTCATGTCTACAGTCGCATGTGGCCCAAGCTCGTCGCTGCGCTGGCGCCGCAGGAGCTCGACCTCGGGGATGGCAACGAGCGCGCCGGCAACGCCTTGGACTTGCTGCGCGACGGCGGCTTTCTGCGCCTGAGCGTCGATGACCGACCCGGCGTGGAGGCGCGGCGTCAGCTCATGCCGGCCGGAGACCTGGCGGGCTGGCTCGCGGCCGATGATGGAGCGCTTGATCGGAGACTGCCGGATCACCCGCTGCTCGCGGCGACGGTCGCGCTCACGGACGCGCTCGCCGGACGCGATGTCGCGCTGACGAGCTTCGGCGCGGCGCTGAGGGCGCTGCTGACGGAATCGGGCATGTACGTCCCCGCGGGCTGGACGACGTCGGGGCTCGCGGAGGCAGGTCTCGCCAACCGCTGGCGCATGGGCGCGCTCCAGCTCGGCCTCGGGAGCGATGGCAAGCTCGTGGCCGCGCGCATCGCGCCGGTCGCGACGCCGGTGGCCGACGGCTTGCCCGCGATCTGCCAGTCGAACTTCGAGGTCGTCGCGCTGCGACCGCCGACTCCCGGCGAGCGGCTCGTCCTGGAGCTCTGCTGCGAGGCGGTCGTGGGCCAGGCGCACGTGTGGAAGCTCACGCGCGCCTCAGCTCGCTGCGGCCAGCGCGCGGGGCTAGCCGGAGGCGTCCTCGCGGCGCTCTCCGGCCTGTGCCGCGAAGCGCTGCCGCAGAACGTCGCCCGGACGGTCGAGGGCTGGGTCCGCGACGTGCGCGCGCCGCTGCGCCTGCGCTCGGCGATCATGGTCGACGCGGGCGATGCCGGCAGCGCCCAGCGCCTGCTCGACGGGCCGCTCGCGGGCCTCGTGGCCGACCGCCTCGGGGAGACGCTGCTTGCCGTCCCCGCATCCCGCCTGCGGCAGGTCGAGCAGGCGCTCGCGGCCGCGGGCGAGGAGCTCGAACCCGGCCTGGATCGTGTCTCGGGCCGCTGGCTGGAGACGCAGTCGCGCTCACAGGAAGCGCTCGCCGCGTGGTCGGCGCCCGACGGCGAGGATCGCGATCCCGCCGGCAGGCTGACCTCGACGCTGCGCGACGAGAAGGCCGCAGCGGCGTCCGACGCGGCCGCCTCTGTGAGCGCGGGTCCCGCGAAGTCGCTCGCCTCCGACCCGATCGTCGCCGTCTTGGCGGCCCTGGAGCGCGGCGGCGACGTCTTCATGGTGTACGCCGGCGCGCGCGGCATCAGCGAGCGGGTGATCACGCCGCTGGAGATCGACGAGGCGCGCGTCCGCGCCTACTGTCACCTGCGCGGCGACGAGCGCTCGTTCTGGCTGTCGTCCATCCAGGTCGCCACCGAAGTGGGTTAGCGCCCTCCGCGGCGCCGTCGGTCTCGCATCCCCGGCGCGCCCCGGCTACGGTGTCATCCCGACCGCCCGAGGAGACCCGTCATGTCGAATGTCGCCAAGCGTTCCAATCGCAGCCCCCGCCGCGTGCGCGAGAAGCGCGCCAACCAGCTCGTGCTCGTCGGAGGCCTCGCCGGGGTCGTCGCCGTCGTCGGGTTCCTGCTCGCCCTCTTCACGGCCTTCTCCTGGGGGATCGTGTTCCTCGCCGCCATCGTGGCGGTCGTCTGCGGCGTGCTGTTTCGCAAGATGGTCACGCCGCAATGACGGCGCTCGTCTGCGGGCTGTTTCGCAAGATGGTCACGCCGCGATGACGGCGCTCGTCTGCGGGCTGTTTCGCAAGATGGTCACGCCGCGATGACGGCGCTTGTCTGCGGGCTGTTTCGCAAGATGGTCACGCCGCGATGACGGCGCTCGTCGACCGGGCGCGCATCACCGCGATGACGTGGCCGGTCGCGTCCGGCTCGCTCGTCGCGGGGTTCGCCGTCGCGCAGGCGACCGGCGTGCGCCCGCTCGGCGGCATCGTCCTCGCGGCGGGCGCGGGGTGGTGCGCCATGCGCTGGCGGCGCACCGTGGGCGTCGCCCGGATGGCTGGGCTCGTCGGCGTCTACCTCGCGTCGTTCGTGGCCTCGCACCTCATCGCCGACATGGCCGGCACATGGGGAGCGGTCTTCCTCGTCGCCGCGATCGCGGGCCTCGCGGCGTACCTCGTCGCCGACCGCCCCGCGACGCCATCGCCCGGCGCGCGTGTCGAATAGTTGACGCATGCCGTGAGGTATTCGACACGCACGGGTGGTCATCCGCCGGTGATGCGTTCGAATGACTCCGGGTCGGTCGGGGCCTCGGTGCAGAGCGCCAGCGCGGCGGGGTGCTCCGGCAGGCCGAGACGCTGCCAGGTCCCCTCGGGCCAGCGCTCGCGCAGGGCGATGAGCCCCGCCACGCCGGCTGCGCCCGTCTCGCCGCAGGCCAAGCCGTCGTCGAGCAGCATCCGCACCGCCGACTCGACGGCGCGGTCGTCGATCGCGCAGAACGCCGCGATCGCGCCCGCGATGTCCGGCAGCGCGACCTGCGAGGCCAGCCCGCAGTTCAGGCCCGCCATGACCGATCGGTGCGGCCCCTCGACGAGCACCGGTGAGCCGTGGCGCACAGCGGCGATGACACACGCGGCGTCGGCCGGCTCGATGCCGACGAGGACGCGCTCGGGCGTCGCGAGCGACCGCACCGCAGCCGAGGCGAGCGCGCCGACGCCGATCTGCACGGCGACGAGCGGCGGGATGCGCGGCAGCTGCTCGGCGAGCTCCTCGAAGATCGTCGCGTAGCCGTCGGCGACCCAGCCGGGCACGTCCTCATAGCCGGGCCACGAGGTGTCGGAGATGACGAGATGGCGCTCGTCGGCCGCCTGCGCCGCGAGCTTTACGGCCTCGTCGTAGCTGCCGCGCACGACTTCGACCAGGGCGCCCTCGCCGGCGATCGCCTGGATCCGCGCGGACGCCGTGCCCTCCGGGACCAAGATCCGCGCCGCGAGCCCGAGCAGCGACGCGACATGGCCGACGGCCCGCCCGTGGTTGCCGTCGGTCGCCGTGACGAGCGTGACCTCCGCCTGCTCGGCGGCGAGCGCGCGCAGCCCGCCGAACGTCGCGACCGGCTCGTCGCGACCCGCCCGCGCGCTCAGCGCACGGCACACCGCCCACGACGCGCCGAGCATCTTGAACGCCGGCAGGCCGAAGCGCTCGACCTCCATCTTCACGACGAGGCGCTCAAGCCCCAGGTGCTCTGCGACGGACGGTGCCTCGGCGACCGGGCTCGGCCGGTAGCCGGGCATGCTGCGATGAAACTGCCCGGGCCGCGCATCGACGGTCGCGTCGCCGCGGTCGCGCAAGCCGTCGGCGTTGTCCAGGTAGTCCTGCAGGCTCGGGCGGGGCATCCCGGGAACGTACCCGCGATCCGGCCGCGTGGCTCACGTCGCGTCCGGCAGCTCCACGGATTGCTCGTGGTTGAAGACGTTGCCGGGATCCCACGTCGCCTTGACCCGCTGGAGCTTCGCGTAACCCGACTGGTAGTAGAGCTCCTGCCAGCGCACGAGATCGACGTCGGGGTAGTTGACGTAGCAGCCGTCCATGACCCCGTCGGGCAGCGGGCCGTCGGCGCCGTACATCGCGTCGTAGAACCCGCGAATCCAGTCGAGGTGGGCGCCGTCGTCGGCCCCGGCGGTCCAGTAGGTCTGGTACTGGAGCTTCATGATCGACGAGCGCTGCGGCACGGCCGTCGCATCGGATGCCACGGCGTTGATCTCACAGCCGTAGGAGTCGACCTGCAGCAGCGCCTGCGGGTTGGGATTCGAGGGATTGCCGAGTGCGTCCCACATGGCCGCGATCTGGTGGTCGGGGAACGGCTTGGTCATGTACGCCGACTTGTACTTGCCGCGCTGGTTGGCGCCGATCCCGTTGAGCGTCTGCGTCGCATACAGCCACGGGAGGGCCCGCGCGCTGTCGCTCGCGGGCGCCGGCAGGCCGAGCACGGGGTGCGCGACGTGCGGCACGGCGGCGGCCGGCAGCCCCGCGCCCATGTCCACCGCAAAGTCGTCGAGGAGCTGCGGGCAGTCGCCGACGTACTGGACGGTCAGCGTGATCTGCTTGGCCTTGCGCTGGAAGAGGTGCAGCAGCGCGAACATCCCCGAGTGCGGGCTGCCGGGGTCGCTGTTGGCGGCGAGGAACGTGCCGTAGTTGCCGATGAGCGCCGCGAAGGTCGACTCGCTGAGGTCGTCCCAGTTCCACGCCATGCTCAACAGGTATGCCGTCTGTGGCGCGGGCGGCGGGTCGCGGAAGAAGTACTTCGTCACGACGCCGAAGTTGCCGCCGCCGGCACCGAGGTGGCCCCACATGAGCAGCTGGTCGTCGGGATCGGTGCTGTCGCGGCTGACCGTCACGATCTCCGCGCGGCCGTCGCGGACGACGACGACCTCGACCGCGTGCAGCACGTCGATGGTCAGGCCTTGCAGCCGCGACAGCAGCCCGTATCCGCCGCCGACGATGTGGCCGCCCGCGCCCACGGCGTAGCACGAGCCCGCCGGGATGGTGACGCCGTAGCGCCGGTACAGGTGCGTGTACGCGTCCCACAGCGTCGCCCCGCCCTCGATGCAGTACCAGCCCGTCTCCTCGTCGCGGTAGATCGCGTTCATCGACGACAGCTCGAGGATCACGCCGCCGTCGTTGCCGACGGCGAAGTTCTCATAGCAGTGTCCACCGCCCCGGATCGTGATCCGCAGCTCGTCGTCGAGCGCGCGCTGAACGGCGGCACGGACCTGGTCGGCGCTACCGCACAGCTCGACCCAGCGCGGCTCGCCGACCCAGCGCAGGTTGAACCCGCTCACGAGCGTCGGATAGCGCGGATCGCCGGGCCTGACCCGCTCGCCGCTGAAGTCGCCGGCCATGAGGTTCGCGAGCCTACACCGCGGGTGCGATGCGGTGCGAGTCTTCTCACGTGTGTGACGGGTCTTGCTGTGAAGTTCTCTGCAGCGCGGTTACTGTGCGTCGATGGAGTCCGTCTACGACGCGGTGGTCGTCGGCTCCGGGTTCGGCGGCGCGATCACCGCGTGCCGGCTCGCCGAGTCGGGATGGCGCGTCTGCGTCCTCGAGCGCGGACGGCGCTTTGGCCCCGGCGACTACCCCGACCGCCCCGAGCAGGCGCCGCGGATGTTCTGGCACGCGCGCCACAACCCCGGCGGGATGTTCGACCTGCGGATCATGCGCGACGTCGCCGTCATGACGGGCGCCGGCGTCGGCGGCGGGTCGCTCGTCTACGCGAACGTCCAGCTACGCGCGCCCGACGACGTCTTCGACGACCCCGCCTGGCCCGCGGCGATCGACGCCACGAGCCTGCGCCCCTACTACGACCGCACCGAGGCCGCGCTCGAGCCGCGCACGACCCCCGCCGAGCCCGCGCTGGCGAAGGTCCGCGCGTTCGACGCGATGGCGGCGCACGCGGGCCTGCCCGCGCAGCGGCTGCCGATCGCGGTGCACTTCGGCGAGGACCGCCGCCACCCGTTCAGCGGCGCGTTTCAGCAGGGCTGCGACAACCTCGGCCGCTGCGACATCGGCTGCCCGAGGATGTCGAAGAACACCGTCGACATCACGTACGTCGCGCGCGCCGAGCAGCACGGGGCGGAGGTCTTCCCGCTGCACGAGGTCCTGCGCATCGACCCTCCGGCCAGCGACGGCTCGACGTGGCGCGTCGGCTTCCGCGACCTGCAGTACGGCGTCCACGGCGACGTCCGCGCGCCGGTGCTCGTGCTCGCCGCCGGCACGCTCGGCTCGACCCGGCTGCTCCTCAAGAACCGCAAGCGGCTGCCGCGGCTGTCGCCCGCGCTCGGCACGCGCTTCTCCGGCAACGGCGACGCGCTGTCGCTGGCCATCGACCCGCAGCAGCCAGACGTCGCCGGCGCGCGCGCGGACTTCGGGCCGACCATGACGAGCCGCATCGACCTCAACGCCACCGAGCAGCTCATGGTCGCCGACGGCGGGCTGCCGGCCAACTTCGGCGGGCTGCTGCAGATCGTGCGCGGCGTCCGCGCGATCACGGGGCTGGGCCGCGTCGTGCTGACCGCGAAGAACCTCGCGGCCAAGGTCGGCATCTCCGACCGCCAGGTCACGCACCGCGACATGACGCTGAGCAAGCGGCTGCAGCCGATCGGCGACACGCTCGTCTTCCTGAACATCGGGCGCGACGGCGCCGACGGACGGATGCGCCTGACGCCGCTGTTCGGATGCTTTGACATCCGCTGGAGCAAGGCCGCGAGCGCGGAGCTGTTTCATCGCATGCGCGTCATGGCCGGGCGCCTCGCCGAGGCCGCGGGCGCCACGTCGTTCTTCGCGCTGGACGCCGGCCCGCTCGGCAAGTTCATCACGGTGCACCCGCTCGGCGGCTGCCCGATGTCCGACGATCCGCGCACGGGCGTCGTCGACGACCACGGCAAGGTCCACGGGTACGACGGCCTCTACGTGCTCGACGGCTCGATCGTGCCGACCTCGCTCGGCGTCAACCCGTCGAAGACCATCGCCGCGCTCGCCGAGCGCGGCGCCGAGCGGCTCGCCGCGCAAGGAAGGCCGTGATGGCGCAGCCGTCCTACGAGGTCCGAACGACCTGGCGCAACCACGTCGGCAACCAGTCGATCGAGCCCGCGCGCATCTACGAGCCGCAGTCGATCGACGAGGTCGTGGCGATCGTGCGCGCCGCCGAGGAGGCCGGCGTGACCGCGCGCGCGGTGGGGTCGGGCCACTCGTGGTCAGACGTCGCGCTAACGGACGGCTACCTCATGAAGACCGGCGGCTTGGCGCGCGTGCCCGCGCCCGAGCCCGACTTCCTCGCGCCGGCCTGGGCGGGGCGCTCGCTCGTTCGCGCGGAGGGCGGGATCCGCCTCGATCAGCTCAACGCATGGCTCGACCCCAACGGGCTTGCGCTGCTGCAGATGGGCGGCTATGACAAGCAGACGATCACCGGCGTCATCTCGACGTCGACGCACGGGTCGGGGACGGAGTTCGGGCCGCTCAACGACTTCGTGCACTCGCTCGACGTCGTCGCGTCGGAGGGTCGCGTCCTGCGCATCGAGCGTGCGGGCGGCCCGACCGATCGCGCGGCCTACGAGGCCCACCACGGCGACCGGCGCACGCTCGTGCAGGACGACGAGGTCTTCGACGCGGTCGTCGTCGGGATGGGCTGCATGGGGATCGTGTGTACCGCGCTCGTCGAGGTCGGGCCGAGGTTCTACCTGCGCGAGGTGCGCGAGATGCGCCCGTGGACGGCGGTCAAGGCGGACCTTCAGGCCCGGCACGTGTTCGAGGAGAACGAGCACTACGAGCTCATCTTCAGCCCCTACCGCCACGGCGACGACTGGCAGTGCCTCGTGACGACGCGCAACACCTACGACCGCCCGCCGGAGAAGGTCTCGCTCATGAACCGCGCGCGGAGCAAGCTCGTCGAGCGCTCGGCGCGCAACCCGCTGACGCCGAAGGCGCTCAACCTCGTGCTGGGGCTCCTCCCGCGCCTGGCGCCGCTCTTGCTCCAGCTCTCGATGCGGGCGCTTGCGAAGAAGGAGTACGTGGAGGTCAGCTACAAGGTCTTCAACATCGGCGCGGCGAACCGGGTCCCCGCGTACTCCGGGGAGGTCGCCGTCCCGACGGACGGCTCGCACATCGAGGCGGTCGAGACGATCTTCGAGGTCGCCGAGGCGCAGCGCCGCAACCGCCGGATCTACCAGAGCTCGCCGATCGCACTGCGCTTCGTCAAGGCGTCGCCCGCGTACCTGTCGATGATGAACGGCAGCGAGACGATGATGATCGAGCTCATCGAGCTCTATGGCAGCAAGGGCGCGCTCGACCTGATCGGCGCCTACGAGGAGGCGCTCGGCGGGCGGCCGCACTGGGGGCAGATCAACGCCCTGTCGGGCGGTGGCGAGCGACTCGCGGAGCTGTACCCCGACTACGAAGCCTGGCAGCGCGTGCACCGGCGGATGAACGGTACCGGCGTCTTCGACAGCGCGTTCTCCGAGCGCGTCGGCATTGCGGGTGACCGCGTCACGTAGCGCCGCGCGCCGCCATCCCGACCGGGATGGTACCTTAGGGTGACCTAAGTAGGGCACCCTAATGGGAGGGCATCGCATGCTGCGAACGCTGGGTCTCCTGCTTGCCGCCGGAGCGCTGCTCGGGGCGTGCGGCGGGTCGGATGACGAGGCCTCCAAGCCATCGCGCGCGGACGCCGCCGCCGTCGCGACGACGTACGCCGACCTGGTCCTCGCCGCCTACGACGCCTCGATCGCGAGCGCCGCGACGTTCGGCACCTCGATCGACCGCTTGCTGGCCAAGCCGAGCGAGGCACGGCTGACGGCGGCGCGCACGGCGTGGCTGACCGCGCGCGACGACTACGTCGTCACCGAGCCGTTTCGCTTCTACGGCGGGCCGATCGACGACCCGGACGGTGGGCCCGAGGGCAAGATCAACGCCTGGCCGATGGACGAGGCCTACGTCGACTACGTCGCGGGCCAGCCGCAGGCCGGCATCGTCAACGACGTCAAGGGCTACCCGAAGCTGACGGCGGGCGTCATCGTCGAGGCCAACGAGCGCGGCGGCGAGACGAACATCTCGTCGGGCTGGCATGCGATCGAGTTTTTGCTGTGGGGCCAGGACCGGTCGACGACCGGCCCCGGCGAGCGGCCCGCGAGCGACTACGCGAGCGCGCCGAACGCGTCGCGCCGCGCGGACTACCTGCGGCTGACGACGAAGCAGCTGCTCGCGGACCTCAAGGGCGTGCGCGATCAGTGGGCCAAGACGGACGGCGCGTTTCGGACGTCGTTTCTCGCCGACCCCGACCGCGCGCTGCGCCGCATCATGCGCGGCATCGGCGCGCTGGCCGTGGGCGAGCTGGCCGGCGAGCGGATGGCGGTCGCGTTCGAGAGCCGCGACCAGGAGGACGAGCACTCCTGCTTCAGCGACAACACGAACGCCGACGTCGTCAACGACATCGCGGGCATCCGCATGGTCTATGAGGCCAAGTACCCGGGCGTCGCCGGGCCGAGCTTGCACAGCCTCGTCGAGGCGCGCGATCCGAAGCTCGCGGGCGAGCTGCGCCGCGAGATCACCGAAGCGCTTGGCAAGGCGAAGGCGTTCCCCGCGACGTTCGAGACGATGATCGCGGCCGCCGAGGACTCGCGCGAGCGCGCGGCGATGGAGGACGTCATCGACGACCTCGAGGACTTCGGCGAGACGCTCGGGGAGGCCGCCGCAAAGCTCGACGTGAAGGTCGGATTCGCGGTGTGAGGGCGCGGCGCTGGATCATCGCGGTCGCCTGCATCGTGGCGGCGGCGATCGTCACGACCCGGGTCGCGGGCCGCGACGAGGAGCGCACGGGCGACAAGGCGCTGTCGGGCGGCGCGGGCGCGACGGTCTTCGACGCGACCGCGGACGCGTTCGCGCGCGCCGTGCCGGGCCTCTCGCGCGCCGACCGCCGGGCGTTCGCGGTCGGCAACAGCTTCTTTAACCGCAACTGGGTGACGGCCCCCGCTTCGGCCACGGGACGCGACGGTCTCGGCCCGACGTTCAACGCCCAGTCGTGCTCGTCGTGCCACTTCAAGGACGGCCGCGCGCAGCCGCCGACGCGG
This sequence comes from uncultured Actinomycetes bacterium, assembly GCA_963810605.1. GTDB lineage: Bacteria > Actinomycetota > Thermoleophilia > Solirubrobacterales > Solirubrobacteraceae > CADCVQ01. The sequence goes on along the minus strand of CAWEOF010000001.1, from coordinate 288,934 downwards.
ACGCGCGTTCCCGAGCTCGGGCTGCTCATGCGCCTGAGCGTCGCGCAGCCTGACGGCGACCCGCAGCCCGTCCGCCTCTACGGCGGGCAGCTGCAGGACCGCGCGATCCTCGGCGTGCCGGCCGAGGGGCGCATCAGGATCACGCACGCCGTGCGGCGCGGGCGCTACGCCGACGGCACGCCCTACGAGTTGCTCGCGCCGTCCTACGCGATCGTCGACAGGGCGTTCGGGCCCCTGCCGGAGGGCGTGCAGATGAGCCCGCGGGTCGCGCCCGGCGTCTTCGGCGTCGGCCTGCTCGAAGCCGTGGCGCAGCGGACGATCCTCGCGCGCGCCGACCCTGCAGACGCCGACGGCGACGGGATCTCGGGCCGCGCGAACCGCGTCCTGGATGCACGCACCGGCGGCCGCGCGCTCGGGCGCTTCGGCTGGAAGGCGAACGTGCCCACGGTCGAGCAGCAGAACGCGGGCGCCTTCAACGGCGACATCGGCATCACGAGCCCGATCTTCCCGAAGGAGAACTGCTCGGCGGGCCAGCGCGCGTGCAAGGCGGCGCCGGGCGGCGGCGCGCCGGAGGTCGACGAGCACAAGCTCGCGCGCGTCACGCTCTACACGCGCACGCTCGCGGTGCCGGCGCGGCGCGACGTCGACGCGCCGGGTCCGTCGGACGGCGAGCGGACGTTCGCGAAGATCGGCTGCTCGTCGTGCCACCTGCCGCAGCTGCGCACGGGTGCCAGCGACGTCGCGGCGCTCGCGAACGAGGACATCCGCCCGTACACAGACCTCCTGCTGCACGACATGGGCCCCGGCCTCGCCGACGGCCGGCCCGACGGCCTTGCGACCGGGTCGGAGTGGCGCACGGCACCGCTGTGGGGCATCGGCCTCGTGCAGACCGTCAACCGCCACACGCGCTTCCTGCACGACGGCCGCGCGCGCGAACCTCGCCGAGGCGATCCTCTGGCACGGCGGCGAGGCGTCGCCCGCGGCGGCTCGCTTTCGCAAGCTGCCGCGTGGCGAGCGCGAGAACCTGCTCGCGTTCCTGCGCTCGCTCTGACGCACGCCGCAAGCCGTTTCCCGCCACACCCCCCGCGGGTTCTACGGCTGCATGTGACGGTGCGTGCTCTCGCCGCCGCCCGTGCTCGTCTTGATCGCGTGGGGCAGCATCGGCAGCAGGACGTCCAGGCACTGGCGCACGGCCTTCGGGTTGCCGGGGAGGTTGATGACGAGCGTCGTCGCGATCTGGCCGGCGACCGCGCGCGAGAGCCACGCGAGCGGCTGGATCTTGGCGGTCTGTGAGCGCATCGCCTCGGCGAAGCCGGGCGCCTCGCGATCGAGGACCGAGCGGGTCGCCTCGGGCGTGACGTCGCGCGGCGCGAGGCCCGTCCCGCCGGACGTGATGACGAGGTCCACGCCCTGTGCGAGCTCGGCGATCGCGGTGGCGATGTCGTCGAACTCGTCGGGCACGAGCCGTTTCTCGGCGATCTGAAAGCCGGCCTCGCCGAGGATCTCGGCCATCATCGTCGTCGTCGTGTCGGCGCGGCTGCCGGCCGAGCGGGTGTCGGAGATCGTGAGGATCGAGGCGGTCGGCATCAGGCCTCGGGGGCCTTGATCCGGTCGCGGCGGCGGGGTCGTAGCATCAGGGCATGGACGTTACCGTGAGACTCTTCGCGAGCCTGCGCGAGCACGCGGGCGCGAGCACGCTCGAGCTCGCCCTCGCCGACGGCGCCACCGTCGCCGACGCGATCGTCGCGCTGCGGGGCGGTGCGCTCGCCGGCCTGCCCGAGAACGCGCCGTTCGTGACGGCCGTCGCACGCGAGTACGTCAAGCCCGACCACGCGCTCGCCCATGGCGACGAGCTCGCGCTCGTGCCGCCCGTGAGCGGCGGGGACGGCGGGCCGGTGCGGCTCGCCGACGTCGTCGACGAGACGATCGACGTCGAGGCGGTGCGCCGCAGCGTCGCGGACCCCGCGACCGGCGCGACGGTCGTCTTCATGGGCACGACGCGCGAGGTCCCGAGCCTCGAGTACGAGGCGTACGTCGACATGGCCCGCGAGCAGATCGCGGCGATCGCCGCTCGCGTGGTCTCCGAGCACGGCTGCGTCGCGGTCGCCTGCGTGCACCGCGTCGGGGTCGTGGCGCTCGGCGACCCGAGCGTCGTCGTCGCGGCGTCCGCCGCGCACCGCGCCGAGGCGTTTGATGGCGCACGCGCGCTGCTGGATGCCGTCAAGGCGCAGGCGCCCATCTGGAAGAAGGAGCACTACGAGGACGGCGACGCCGCCTGGGTCGAGGGCACGCTGCCGCAGGCATAGCCCCGCCCGGGGCGCCGGGCGTGCTCCTACATATGCAATGCTTAGGTGCATGCTTGCCTTCGTTCGCGCGCGGACCGTTGTGGCCACGATCGCGCTCGTCGCCGCGGTCGCGCTCGCCGGCTGCGGCTCATCCGGCGACGACGACCTGCTCGTCTCCGCCGCGACCTCGCTGAAGACCGCCTTCACCGAGTACGGCGAGCAGGTCGACGGCGCCAACGCCCAGTTCTCCTTCGCGGGCTCCGACGAGCTCGCCGCCCAGATCCGCTCGGGCGCCAAGCCCGACGTCTTCGCCGCGGCGAACACGAAGCTTCCCGACGAGCTCTTCGAGGAGGGCCTCGTCGAGAAGCCGAAGGTCTTCGCGGCGAACCGGCTGGTGCTGGCGATCCCGGGAGATGGTCGCAAGGTCGGCTCGATCGCCGACCTGACGGCGAAGGGCGTGACGATCGCCATCGGCTCGGAGTCGGTGCCGATCGGCGCCTACACGCGCAAGGTCCTGGCCCGACTCGACGCGTCCACGCGCAGGGGTATTCTCGCCAACGTGCGCTCCAACGAGCCCGACGTCGGCGGCATCAGCGCGAAGCTCACGCAAGGCGCGGTGGATGCGGGCTTCCTCTACATGACCGATGTCGCGGCCACGAACGGAAGGCTGCGGGCGATCGCGCTGCCGGCCAAGCTGCAGCCCGACGTGGCCTACGGCGTCGCGATCGTCAAGGGCGCGGAGAACCGCGCCGCAGCCGAGGACTTCGTGGACGGCATGCTCGACGGCGACGGTGCCACAGCGCTGAAGAAGGCCGGCTTCCAGCCGCGCCCGGCGTGAGCCGCGGCCGCGGGTTCGCGGCCCTGCTGTTCGGGGCGCTGGCGCTTGCGCTGGCGTTCCTGACGCTCCCGATCGTCGCGATCTTCGTCCGCACGAGCCCGGGCGAGCTCGTCCTTGCGCTCGACGACCCCGGCGTCCTCGACGCGCTGTGGCTCAGCCTGCGCACGACGCTCATGGCGCTGGCGATCATCGTCGTCGTCGGCACGCCCGCGGCGTACCTGCTCGCGACGCGCAGCTTCAAAGGCAAGGCGCTCGTCACGACGCTCGTCGAGCTGCCGCTCGTGCTGCCGCCCGCGGTCGCGGGCGTCGGGCTGCTCGCGGCCCTCGGCCCGGCGGGCATCGCCGGCGGGGCCGTCGACGCGACGGGCATCCGGCTCGCGCTCGAGACGGCCGGCGTCGTCGTCGCGCTGACGTTCGTCGCGGCGCCGTTCTTCATCCGCGGCGCGCAGGTCGCGTTCGCCTCCGTCGACCGCACATGGCTTGAGGCGTCGCGCACGCTCGGCGCCAGCGAGGCGCGGACCTTCGTGCGCGTCGCGATCCCGGCGGCGGCGCCCGGGATGCTCGCCGGCCTCGCGCTCGCGTGGGGACGGGCGGTCGGCGAGTTCGGCGCGACGCTCATCTTCGCCGGGTCGTTTCGCGGCCGTACGCAGACCGCTCCGCTGGCGATCTACGAGCGCCTCGGCACGGACTTCACCGCCGCGCTCGCACTCGCGGCGGTGCTCGTCGTCTTCTCCGCCGCCCTGCTGCTCACGGCGAAGCTCCTCGGCAACCAGCAGGTCGTCGATGCTGCGCGTTGAGGCCCGCACCACGCTCGGGCGCTTCGAGCTCGACGCCGCCGTCGAGGCGCCGGCCGGAGGTTGCCTCGCGATCGCCGGGCCGTCCGGCTCGGGCAAGAGCACGCTGCTGCGGATCGCGGCGGGCCTGCTGCGGCCCGCGCACGGCCGCGTCGTGCACGGCGAGGAGGTCTGGCTCGACACCGCGACCGGCCGCAACCTCGCGCCCGAGCTGCGCGGCTGCGGCTACGTCTTTCAGGACTACGCGTTGTTCGGGCACATGCAGGTCTGGCAGAACGTCGCGTACGGCTTGCGCGACATGTCGCGCGGCGAGCGCCGGCGGCGCGCCGACGAACTGCTCGAGCGCTTCGCGATCGCCGGGCTGGCGACCGCGCGACCGGCGACGCTGTCGGGCGGCGAGCGCCAGCGGGTGGCGCTGGCCCGCGCGCTGGCATCGCAACCGCGGGCGCTCCTGCTCGACGAGCCGCTGTCGGCGCTGGACGCGCGCACGCGGGCGAGCGCCTCGCGTGAGCTCGCCTCCGTGCTCCGCGAGGCGTCGGTGCCCGCGCTGCTCGTGACGCACGACTTCACCGAGGCGGCGGTGCTGGGCGATCGCGTGGCGGTGATCGACGGCGGGCGGATCGTGCAGGAGGGCACGGCGGGCGAGCTCGCCGCCGCGCCGGCGTCCGCGTTCGTCGCGGACTTCACCGGTGCCGTCGTGCTCACGGGCGTGGCGCGCGAGGGTCCCGGCGGGCTGACGGTCGTCGACCTCGACGGCGGCGGCAGCGCGACGAGCACCGACCAGCGGACGGGGCCGGTCGCGCTCAGCGTGCACCCCTGGGAGATCGCGCTGGAGCCCGCCGACGCGCACCCGGAGGGCTCGGCGCAGAACCACCTGCAGGCCGAGGTCGCCACGGTGACCGAGGTCGGCAACCGCGTGCGCGTCGGCCTTACGGCGGGGCAGCCGCTCGTCGCGGAGGTCACGCGCGCGGCCGTGAGCGGGCTGCACCTCGAGCCGGGGGTGCGGGTCACGGTCAGCTGGAAGGCAACCGCGACGCGGCTCGTCAGCCTGTGAGCGGCGCAGCGCCGGTGCGGGTCGTCACCCGGCGCAGCGCAGCGACCCGCGACGCGGCTCGTCAGCCTGTGAGCGGCGCAGCGCCGGTGCGGGTCGTCACCCGGCGCAGCGCAGCGACCCGCGACGCGGCTCGTCAGCCTGTGAGCAGCGCCAGCGCCGGTGCGGGTCGTCACCCGGCGCAGCGCAGCGACCGCGACGCGGCTCGTCAGCCTGTGAGCAGCTCCAGCGTTGCGGCGAAGCGCGTCCACGGAGCGAGTGCGGCGACCGCGACGGCGTCGTCCCAGCCGTCGACGTCGCGCAGCGGCTCGAGCTCGGCGGTGCGCAGGCCGAGCTGGGCGAGGCGCTCGCGCTGCGCGGCGCCCGTGCCCGCGGTGCTCATCGGGACATCGTCGAACGCGCGCGGGTCGGGCTCGCGGAGGCCGATCGTCCAGTAGCCGCCGTCGACGGTCGGTCCGAGGATCGCATCCGCGTCCGCGAGACGCTCTAGCGCGTCGCAGAGCAGCGCGCGGGTGAGCTGCGGCGTGTCCATGCCGACGACGACGAGCGCTTCGCCGACATCGCGCGTCGCGTTCGCCAGGCGCGCCGCGAGCCCGTCGCCGCGCTGCGGGATGACCTCGAAGCCGGCAGGAAGCCACGGGCCCGCCGCGCCGTCGAGGACGAGCACATGACGTGGCGCGGGGGTCCACGCGACGGCGTCGAGCGTGTCGGAGAGCGCCGCCTCGGCGAGCTGCGCCGCCTGCTGCGGCGTGAGCGGCGGGCACAGGCGCGTCTTGACGCGGCCGGGCAGCGGCTCCTTGGCGATGACGACGAGCGCTGCGGACACGCGGCGAACGGTAGCCGTGCGCGCCCCTTCGCGGGCGTGCAGGGCCACCGTGTCGCCGGCTCCGGACGCCGCGCCGCCGCACGTTCGCGTCCCGCGAGGTGCGACACGGCGGTCCGCCGCCGTGGCATCCTCATCTCCGTGACCCGCTCCGTCCTCGCACCGCTCCTGACAGCCGCGGCACTCGCGTTCGCCGCGTGCGGCAACGCCGGCTCCGACGACGGCGCGGTCGCCGCGACGCCGACGGCCGGCGGAGCCAGCGCCACCGCCTCCGCGAGCGTCCGGCTCGCGAGCGTCGGCACGTTCGACACGCCGGTGTACGTCACGGCGCCCCGCGGCGAGCGGCGGCGCGTGTTCGTCGTCCAGCAGGGCGGCAAGATCCGCGTCCTGCGCGCGGGCAAGCTGAGACCGGCGCCGTTTCTCGACATCACGTCGCGCGTGACCAGCGGCGGCGAGCAGGGCCTGCTCTCGATGGCGTTCGCGCCCGACTACGCCAAGACCCGGCGCTTCTACGTCAACTACACCGATCGCGCGGGCGTGCAGCGCGTCGTCGAGTACCGCCGCTCGAAGACCAACGCCGAGCGTGCGGACACGAGCACCGCGCGGCTCGTCCTGCGCTACGACGGCCTCGAGTCCAACCACAACGGCGGGCTCGTCGCGTTCGGCCCTGACAACCTCCTCTACATCGGCACGGGCGACGGTGGCGGCGCCGGCGACCAGCACGGATCGCGCGGCAACGCGCAGGATCTGACCAAGCTCGAGGGCAAGCTCTTGCGAATCGATCCGCGCCGTTCCGGCGGGCGGCCCTACAGGGTGCCCGCGAGCAACCCGTTCGTGAACCGGTCCGGTGCGAAGCCCGAGATCTACAGCTACGGCCTGCGCAACCCATGGCGCTTCTCGTTCGACCGCACGACGGGCGACCTGTCGATCGGCGACGTCGGCCAAGGCGAGATCGAGGAGATCGACTTCGCGCCCAAGGGCGAGGCCCGCGGCGCGAACTATGGCTGGCGCCCGTTCGAGGGCAGCCGCCGGTACGCGCCGGGCGAGGAGGCGCCGGGGGCGGTCGCACCCGTCATCGAGCTCACCCACGACGACGGCAACTGCTCGGTGACGGGCGGCTACGTCGTGCGCGACCCGGCGCTGCCGGCGCTCGCCGGACAGTACGTCTACGGCGACTTCTGCAAGGGCCAGCTGCGCGCGGCACGCCTGTCGAAGGGCTCGGCGAGCGGCGACCGCTCGCTCGGGCTGAAGACGATCTCCAATCTGTCGTCGTTCGGCGAGGACGGCCTCGGCCGCGTGTACGTGATGTCGCTCGCCGGGCCGGTCTACCGATTCGCCGCCGGCTGACGGCGACGGCCGGGCGCGCACTCGGCAGCCCGCGATCCGCGGAGCGCTGCCGGGCGACGGCCGAGCGCGCCACGGCCACCGGCTGAGACCACCGGCGCGTAGGCTCGGCAGTGTGGCCGACCCGCTGCGATCCCGCGACATCGCGCTCGTCCGCGCCGACAACCCGGGTCCCTTCACGCTGGGCGGCACGAACACCTGGCTCGTCGGGCGCGACCCGTGCTGGGTCGTCGATCCCGGCCCCGCGCTGGCTGGACACGTCGAGAACGTCCTCGCCGAGGCGGCGCGACGCGGAGGGATCGGCGGCATCGCGCTGACGCACGACCACGGCGACCACGCAGACGCTGCGCCCGCGCTGCGCGACGGTGCGAGCGCAGCGCCGGCGGCCGTCGCGCCCGCGCTGCGCGATGGTGCGAGCCGCGCCGGCGGCCGTCGCGCCCGCGCTGCGCGACGTGCGGGCGGAGCGCCGGCGGCCGCGGGATCGCTCCCGGCGCCCGCTGCGCCGCCGCGGCCCCCGGTCGGCGCGGCGCGCTGGCCCGCCGCGAACGTCGTGCTCGCCGACGGCGACACGTTCGGACCCCTCCGGGTCGTCGCCACGCCCGGTCACGCGACCGACCACCTCGCGTTCGTCTTTGCGGACGTGTGCTTCACCGGCGACGCGGTCCTCGCCGAGAGCAGCGTCTTCGTCGCCCCCGATCCGGGCGCGCTGCGCGGCTACCTCGCGGCGCTCGAGCGGCTGCGCGCACTCGATCTCGCGCTGCTGTGCACCGGGCACGGACCGCCGGTCAGCGATCCCCGGGCGCTGCTTCACCGCTACCTCGCCCACCGCGCCGACCGCGAGCGACGGCTGATCGCGGCGCTCGCCGACGGGCTGCGCCGCGTCGACGACCTCCTTGACCGCGTCTGGGACGACGCTCCGCCGAGCCTGCGCCTCGCCGCCACCGCGACGCTCGCCGCTCACCTCGACAAGCTCGACGAGGACGGCGCGCTGCCCGCGGGCGTCGAGCGCCCGCCGTGGCCGCCAGCGGGCGGCCTGCGCCCGGTCGTGTGAAGGGGTGGTGCCGGAAAGTCCGTCCTATCGAGACTTACCGGCACCACCCCCGCCGTCAGTCCTGCGCCGCCGCCGCCTCGGCGAGCCGCTCGCGCGCGAGCGCCATCGCGGCGGTCAGCGGGGAGGCGCTCGTCGCCTGCGCGTCGTCGAAGATGCGCCGCAGCGTGTCGCCGATGCCGAGCACCCGCTTGCGGGCGCGGCGCGGGCCGTAGCCGTCGGGCTCGAGCTCGACCGAGATGTTGATGATCCCGCCGGCGTTGACGACGAAGTCTGGCGCCCACAGGACGCCCCGGGACGAGAGCAGCTCGGCGACGTCGTCGTCGGCGAGCTGGTTGTTCGCCGCGCCGGCGACGATCGGCGCGCCGAGCCGCGTCGCGGATTCGTGGTCGAGCATGCCCCCGAGCGCACACGGGACGAAGACGTCGGCCGGGCACGCGAGCGCCTCGTCGGGCTCGATCCAGCGCGCGCCGAGAGCGTCGGCGAGCGCGCGCTTGGAGCGGTCGATGTCCGTGACGAGCAGCGTCGCGCCGCCGTCGGCGCAGAGCTTCGCGACGCGCGCGCCGACATGGCCAAGCCCGGCGACGACGATCGTGCGACCCTCCAGCGACGCCGAGCCGAAGACGCGTTCGCAGCAGACGCGGATCGCGGCCTCGACGCCGAGCGCCGTCCAGGGGCTGGGGTCGCCCGACCCGCCGCGGCGGCGCGACAGCCCGGTGACGTGACGTGTCGTCGAGGCGATGACCTCCATGTCGCGCGACGACGTGCCGACGTCCTCGGCGGTGATGTAGCCGCCGTCGAGCGACTGCACGGCCTCGCCGAAGTCCCGCAGCGCGTCGGCGCGCAGCCCGGGGCGGGCGGGGGAGAGCGGGTCCGGCGCGAGAATGATGCCCTTGCCGCCGCCGAGCGGAAGGCCCGCGACGGCGGACTTGAACGTCATCGCGCGCGACAGGCGCAGGACGTCGCGCATCGCCGCGCGCGCGTCGTCGTAGTGCCACATCCGGCACCCGCCGAGCGCGGGGCCGCGCACGCTCGAGTGCACCGCGACCATCGTGAACAGCCCCGAGCGTGTGCCGCGGCGCACGAGCAGCGTCTCGTGATCGAGGGTGGCGGCGTAGCGGTCGGTCAGGGCCGTGGTCAGCCGGGGGGGTAGGTGCCGGACGCCGTCCCGGCGCTGCCGGCGGTACTCGACTCGCCGCCGTCCTCGAGCGCGCCGGTCGGTGTGGCGTGCCCAGCGCCGCTTTCGCCCGTCGACGATCCGGCCACAGGATCGATCACGGCGGGAATCGGGCTCGAGGGCTGCTCGGTCCGTGGCTTGAGGCCATCGACGCCGACGCCGAAGCCGTCCTCCTCGCCGGGCGCGGAGGCACCGCCCGTGTCCGTGTCCACCGCGGGTGCGGTCAGCGTGGAGGTGTCCACGACCGCTGCCGTCGGGTCCAGCTCGACAGCAGCCACGCGCGTGTGGCGTCCGCCGGTGATCGCGGAGGCGGACGTCGACGCCGCCTTGCCGACCTTGCGCTTGGCTGCGGGGATCGCTCCGGCCGCCGAGCCCGCGGCGATCGCGGGGGTCGCGGCGACGAAGGGTGCGGGGGCGCCTGCTGACGCACCGGCGGAGCTGCGTCCGCTCGTCGCCGAGCCGCTTGAATGGATGATCCGCTCGCGAACCTCGACGGCACCGCCGGCCGTCAACGCGGCGCAGCAGGCGACGGCGACGAGCTTCGCGGTGGTGCCCGAGGTCATCGCGGCGAGCGCTCCGCCGCCGGCGGCGGCCCCGCCACCGGCAGTGGCGGCTCCGGCCGAGCCGGCGCCTCCGAGGCCGATGACCTTCAGCGCGGAGGCGAGCACACCCGAGCTGCCGGGTCCGAGGACCGCGAGGCCCTGGTGCACGGTGCGCAGCTGCTTCTTGTACTCGCCGCAGCCGTCGCAATCGCGAATGTGACGGCGGGCGAGCCCGCTGGCGCGCACGCCGCGATCGAACGCGTTGCTGAGATCCGCGCGAATCTCGACGCAGGCGGTATCGCGCGCCTCGACGGCTTCGACGAGGCCGATCCGCGCGCGGACGAGCAGCGACTTGACGGCCTGCAGCGAGACGCCGAGGGCATCGGCCAGCTCGGCGTAGCTCATGCCGTCCATCTCGCGCATGAGCAGCGCGGAGCGCTGCTGGTCGGGAAGGCGGCGCACGTCGGCGACGAGCTGGCGCAGGTCCTCGCGGCGGACAAGCTCGTCCATCGGGTCGTGCAGGGGCTTGCGCGACGTGTCGAAGAGGTCGGCGGCGGGCGGCGTGGGCCGGCGCAGATGGTCGATGCAGCGGTTGTGCGCGACGCGGTACAGCCACGCGCGCAGCGACAGCGGCCGGTCGTTGGAGCGCAGCGAGGAGTACGCGCGCAAAAAGACGTCCTGGAGCGCGTCCTCGGCGTCTTGGCGCGAGCCGCCGAGCATCTGGCGCGAGTAGGCGAACAGCCGCTGGCGGTAGCGGTCGTGGATGACGCTGAAGGCCGCGTCGTTGCCGGCGCGGAAGAGCGCGACGAGCTGCTCGTCCGATCGCAGCCGCAGGAGTGGCGCCGTGACCGAGACCCGGTTGAGCGTTGCTGGTGCTCGTAGCGCGCCGGCTTCCATGCGTCTTCTCCGACCACTGTAACCGTCACTGAGGTAGGAAGTTGTGCGGAACCTAAAGACGGGTGTGCCGTACGTCACGCTCCCTCGTGGGTTCGCAACAGCGATGCGGCGACGACGAGCGCGATCCCGGCGGCCTCGATGGGCGTCGGAACCTGACCGAGGATGAGCGCACCGACGATCGCCGCCGTGGCCGGAAGCAGCGCGAGAAGCAGCGCGAATCGAGCTCTGGGCAACCGTCGCATGGCGACCTGCTCGAGGGCGTAGGGCACGGCGCTTGAGAGGATCCCGACGGCGAGGCAGGCCGCGAGCAGGACCGGGTCGCTCCATGCGGGCAGCGAGCTGCCCACGAGAACGGGCGCGAGCGCGATGGCCCCGATCCCCATCCCGAGAGCGAGGCCGTCCTGCGGGCGGATGCCCGGATCGGCCGCCATCCGGTGGCCGAGCAGGATGTACCCGGCCCAGGCGACGCCGGCAGCGACGGCGAACGCGAGCCCGCCCGGGCTGCCGGCGAGGTGCACGTCGGCGAGCGCCAGCACGCCGATCGTCGCGAGCGCGAGCGCTCCGTAGTCGCGGCGCGTCCTGGACCCGAGCGCGGCGACCGCGATCGGCCCGCAGAACTCGATCGCGACCGCGGTGCCCAGCGGCAGCCGGTCGATCGCGAGGTAGAACGTGACGTTCATCGTCGCGAGGACGAGCCCGAACGCGGTGACGAGCTTGAGCCTGCCCGCGGTCCAGTGCGTCTGCCACGGCCTGCGCCAGGCGATGAGGACCCCCGCCGACGCGAGCACTCTGAGCCACGCGACCCCCGCCGCGGGAACCTTCGCGAACAGCAGCACGGCAAGCGCGGCCCCGACGTACTGCGAGATCGCACCCGCGACGAACAGCGCCTGCGGCGGCAGCCTGTCGAGCAGGGCGGCGGGCTCGCGTCGCGGCATGGTGCTGGAGGCTACGAGGACACCGCCTGGCGGTGCTGCCGATAGCGGCCGCATAGCATCCGTCGCGTGGAGGGGGCTCCCAAGCCGACGATCGTCATCGTGGAGGACGAGGTTGCGATCGCCGGTGCGCTGGCGGCTCGGCTGCGGGCCGAGGGGTTCGCGGTCGAGGTCGCGCATGACGGGCATCGCGGGGTGGAGCTGTGCGAGCGCATCTCACCGGATCTCGTCGTGCTCGACGTCATGCTGCCGGGGATCGACGGGCACGAGGTGTGCCGGCGGATTCAGGCGCAGCGGGCCGTCCCCGTCCTGATGCTGACGGCGCTCGACGCGGAGACCGATCTCATCGTCGGGCTCGGGGTCGGGGCCGACGACTACATGACCAAGCCGTTCAGCCAGCGTGAGCTCGTCGCCCGCGTGCGGGCGCTGCTGCGCCGCGCGCGCCGCGCCGAGGAGCCGGGATCGACGCCGATCAGCGCCGGGCCGGTCGCGATCGATCCCGAGCGCCGCGAGATCCGGCGCGACGGCGAGCTCGTACACCTCACGCCGACCGAGTTCGACCTCGTGCATCGCCTGGCGCGCCGCCCCGGCATCGTCTTCAGCCGCGAGCAGCTGCTCGAGGAGGTCTGGGGCTACGTCGACGGCTCGACCGGCGGGCGCACCGTCGACTCGCACGTCGCCGCGGTCCGGCGCAAGCTCGGCGCCGACGTCATCCGCACCGTCCAAGGGATCGGCTACGCGTTCGGGACGCCGCGGTGAAGAACCCGCTCCGCGAGCTCCCCTCGCTGAAGCTCAAGCTCGGGATCGTCATCGTCGTGGCCGTCTGGATCACCGCGGTGACGACGATCGTCGGCGTCCGCGCCGCGAACCTGCCGTCGCTCGTCGCGACCCTCCTCGGAATCGCCCTCGCGCTCGCCGTCGTGCAGCTGCTCGCGCGCGGGACCACGAAGCCGCTGCGCGAGATGGCCGCCGTCGCGAGCGCGATGGCGCGCGGTGAGCACGGCCGCGAGGTGGCGGTCACCACCAACGACGAGGTCGGCGAGCTCGCGCGCGCGTTCAACCGCATGACGGCCGAGCTCGCGGAGACCGATCGCCTGCGCCGCGACCTCGTCGCGAACGTCTCGCACGAGCTTCGCACCCCGATCGGCGCGTTGCAGGCGGTGCTCGAGAACGTCGTCGACGGCGTCTCGGAGCCCGATCCCGAGACGCTCGAGACGATGCTCGCCCAGACGCGCCGGCTCGGCCGCCTCGTCACTCAGCTGCTCGACCTCAGCCGCCTCGAAGCCGGCGATCAGCCCTTCGACATCCGCCCGTTCTCCGTCCGCGACGTGCTCGAGTCGGCCGCGCGCGAGGCGCGCCTGCACGCCCCCGAGGACGTCGTCTTCTCGATCGACGCGCCCGCCGAGCTGCGCGCCGCCGGCGACTCCGAGCGGATCCACCAGGTCGTCATGAACCTCGTCGAGAACGGCGTGCGCTACTCGCCGCGGCCCGGCGAGATCGCGCTGCGCGCGTCGTCGGACGGCACCACCGTGACGCTCGAATGCGACGACGACGGACCCGGCATCCCGCAGGACGACCTCCTCCGCGTCTTCGAGCGCTTCTACCGCGGCGACGGCCGCCGCGGCGCCGACGGCGGGGGCGCCGGCCTCGGCCTCGCGATCGCGCGCTGGATCGTCGAGCTGCACGGCGGCACGATCCGCGCCGAGCGGCGCGACCCGCACGGCAGCCACATGGTCGTGACGCTGCCCGCGGCGCGCGCGTGACGCCGGCGCCGCGGCTCGGTCGCGCTGGGCCACGAGCGCCACAGACGCGCGGCTGCGGGGCGCGCCGATCGAACGGTCGCGTCGAGTCGCCGTAAGGTGCCGGGGCACGGCCGGCCGCCGGGCGCCGCTGGCGTACGCTGGCCGACGATGACCTGTCGCGCCGCTGCCACCCTCGCCGCTACGGCGCTCGTGGCGCTCGCGAGCACCGGCTGCGGCGAGGAGCGCGGACCCGGCGGGCGCGCGGCCAGCACCTCGCCGGCGCCCGCCGCGCAAGACGAAACGACGATCCGCAACGCCATCGCGGTCGTCGAGGTCTCGCTCTCGGACTATGGCCTCCAGCCCCGCAGCCCCCGCGTCGCAGACCAGGGCGTCGTCGTGTTCGTCGCCACGAACGACGGCCAGGCGACCCACGCGCTGGCGGTCGACGGACCGACGGGCGAGGTGTCGACGCGGCGGCTGCGTCCGGGCGAGCAGGCGACGATCCCGATCAGGCTGCCGCGCGGCACCTACAAGTGGCTGTGCCCACTCGCCGACCACGAGCAGCGTGGCATGGTCGGCCGCGTGCGAGTCGCCGAGTAGCGGTTCGCGCGAACCCCTGCAGCTCAGCCGATCGCGTGCTCGACGGCCCAGCGCGTCAGCTCGGAGCGGCGGCGTAGCCCGGTCTTCTCGCGGATCCGCGTGAGGTGGTTCTGGACCGTGCGCGGCGAGATGAAGAGCTCCTTGCCGATCTCGTTGTCGGTCTTGCCCTGCACGACGAGGCGCAGGACATCGAGCTCGCGGCCCTGCAGCGGGCGCACCGCGGAACCCTCGCCGCGGGCGGAGCTCGAGAACTCCTTGAGCAGGTGGCTCGCCAGCGACGGCGTGATGACCGAGCCGCCGGCGTGCGCGGTGATGACGGCCTGGCGCAGCTCCTCGCCGGTGCTGCGCTTGGACAAGTAGCCGGCGGCGCCGGCGGCGACGGCGTCGAGCAGGGCGCTGGCCTGCTCGCTGGCCGTCATGACGATGACGCGGATCGCGGGCTGCGACGTGCGCAGCTTGTCGAGCACCTCGAGGCCGCCGAGGTCGGGCATGCGCAGGTCGAGGATCATGACGTCGGGCACGAGCTCCTCGGCGAGATCGAGCGCCTCGCGGCCGTTGCTCGCTTGCGCGACGACCTCGATGGCCGGATCGGAGCCCAGCGCGCGCGCGACGCCGTCGCGGACGAGCGGGAAGTCGTCGACGACGATGACGCGGATCTTCACGGTCGTGCCTCAGGCGTGACGAGGGTGACGCAGGTGCCGCCGCCTGGCGCCGACTCGAGCGACGCGTGACCGCCGATGCTCTCCATGCGTCGCAGGATGCTGCGGCGCACGCCGAGGCCGCTGCCACCGGCCGCGCGCTCGGGGTCGAAGCCGAGGCCGTCGTCCGTGACCGTGACCGCCGTGCGCCCGTCGCCCGCGCTCTGCACATGGACGACGACCTGCGACGCCCGGGCGTGCTTGCGGGCGTTCGTCATCGCCTCGCGCACGGCGCCGCTGAGCGCGGACACCTGCTCGCCGGTCGGCTCACAGGAGATCTCGCCCACGACGAGCCGGACGCTCGGGTCGAGCGTGCGCGCCTCGGCGGTGACGAGCTCGAGCTCGCCGACCAGCTGCGCGCCCGGCGTCCCGCCGCCGCCTTCGAGCCAGCGGCGCAGGTCGCGCGCCGCGCCGCCCGCGAGGTGCGCGATCTTCTGCGCGGACAGCCCCGTCCCGAAGCCGTCGCCCGCGATGAACTCGAGGATCTGCAAGGCCGTGTCGTGGAGGTGGCCTCGAACCCATTCGCGGTCCTCTTCGCGGGCGCGCCGCTCGTCGGCGTCAAGGCCGCCGAGCTCGGCGAGCTGCTCGGGGCGCTCGAGCGCCGCTCGCAGGCGGCGCCCCTGTGCGCCGGCCAGCGCGATGAGGTCGGCGGGATCGCGACCCGGATCGTCGAGCTGCTCGAGCCCCGGCAGGATGTCTGACCGCAGCCGCGCGCGCAGCTCGTCTCGCGTGCGAGCATCGGCGGCGCGAAGCTCGACCTCCCGTACGGGCACGTCGCCTGCCGCGTTCGCGTCAAGCCCCGCTACCGGCCGCCCCCACATCATCATTCGCCCCGTTGTCAGATGCAGGCCATCGTGGTCTGCGGAGAAGGAGTGCTGCGGCTGCAAGCTTACGCAGCGCGAGGTGCGCAGGTCAACCCCGCAGTCCGACCTTTGACGAACCCCAAGGGCGGTCTCAAGACGTCGAGAAACCGCGATTGAGCAGGGATTTCGTGACGAACCACACGATTTCTCACGCTGTGATGGCCGTGCGCTACGTCACAGATCGCGCTGGACTGATGGCGCGTCGCCGTAGCCCGGTTCGCCGGGCAGCACCAGGCGGGCGATCTCGCCGCTGCGCACGACGCGCGGCAGGACGGGCCGGACTTCGTGCGAGCGCGCGTGCTCGAGCAGCGCGCCGGCCGACGTAAATGCCGAGAGCTGCTCGAGGTGGCGCAGCGTGGGGAACGCGAGCGTCAGCTCGCCGCACTCGTAGTCTGCGAGCAGCGCGAGCGGGCTGGCCCAGCGCTCCGCGACGCACTCGCGGCCGTCGCAGCGCGCGACGGTGCCGTCGGGCGCGAGCGCGAGGAAGAAGTGCGTGTCGAAGCGAATGCGCAGCTGCTCGGGCGTGATCCAGCGGCTGTAGCGCACGAGCTCGCCGGCGCCGATCGGGCCGACGCCGGCCTCCTCGTGCAGCTCGCGCACGGCCGCGGCGCGATGCGCGGCCTCGCCTTCGCCCTCGTGCGCGTCGACGGCGCCGCCGGGGAAGACCCAGTAGCCGCCCATGAAGCGCTGCGCCGGGTTGCGCCTGACGAGCAGCAGCTCGAACCCCGGGTCGGCTTCGCGCAGCGCGATAACAGATGCCGCCTGGCGCGGGATCGTCGCGGGCCCCTCGTTCAGCGCCTCGCCCGTGGTCGGCCGCTCGCGATCCATACCGTTGCGCGACGCTAGCAGCGGGTACCCTGCCGGCCATGACGACCGAGACCGAGACCATCCGCTGGATCTGCGAATCCTGCGGCTTCATCTATGACCCCGAAGAGGGCGATCCCGACGGGGGCATCCCGCCCGGCACCGCGTTCGCGGACATCCCGGAGTCCTGGTTCTGCCCGGTCTGCGGCGCGCGCAAGAAGGACTTCACGCCCTACGAGGACTGATCGCGGCGCGACGGCGCGGGCTCCGAGCGATCCTCCGGGCCTATGCAGTGCCTGGCAACGGCGAGCAGCGGACCCCGAACGGGGAGGAGGCTCGTCGCCGCCCGTCGGTGGCCGACCGCCGACATCGCGCGCCCCTCGCGCAATGCGCGCTTGCAGGTAGTCTGCGGCTACGTGGACGAGGGTATCCGCATAGGAGTCGCGGCCCAGGCCCTCGGTGTCAGTGTGGACACGCTGCGTCGCTGGGAGCGTGACGGGCGCATCGAGTTCGAACGCCGCGGCGGCAGGCGCGTGCTGGCGCCGGCAGAGCTGTCGCGGGTGCTGCGCGACCGCGGCTCGAACCCGAAATCGAGCGCGCGAAACCGGATGGCGGGCGTCGTCATCGACGTCCAGCGCGATGGCGTCATGGCGCAGGTCGACATGGTCTGCGGCCCGTTTCGGATCGTCTCGCTCATGTCGCGCGAGGCCGCCGACGAGCTCGAGCTCAAGCCCGGCGCCACCGCGACGGCGGTCATCAAGTCGCCGATGGTCATCATCGAGCGCAGTTAGCTGACGTAGTTCTTGACCCTCCACCAGGTGGAGGCTGCACGATGAGGGCATGGGCACACGGATCTCGATCGGAGAGCTCGCGGCGCGCACCGGCCTGCCGGTCAGGACGCTGCGTTACTACTCCGACCGCGGGCTGCTCCCGCCGGCCGCACGCAGCGAGGCCGGCTACCGCCTGTACGACGAGGACGCCGTCGCACGCGTTGCGCTCGTGCGCACGCTGCGCGAGCTCGGGGTCGGGCTCAAGAACATCGCGCGCGTGCTCGATCGCGAGCTCGACCTCGCCGGCGTCGCCGCCGCGCATGCCGCCGCGCTCGACGCCCAGATCCGCGTCCTGCGCCTGTCTCGCACCGTCGCGCGCCTCGCGGCACGGCGCGAACTCACCCCGGAGGAGATGACCCACATGCACGACCTGGCACGCCTGTCGGAGGCCGAGCGCCGCCGCATCGTCGACGACTTCCTCGATGACGTCCTCGGCGACCACGACGTCGACCCGGCGCTTGCCGAGCGGATGCGCGCGGCGCGTCCGGACCTGCCCGAAGATCCGAGCCCCGAGCAGGTCGAGGCCTGGATCGAGCTCGCCGAGCTCGTCGCCGATCCCGACTTCCGCAGCCGGATTCGCGCGATGTCCGAGCGGGGCGCCGCCGACCGCCCGACAGCCGAGGCGCAGTTCGATCACGCGGCTTCGAAGCTCGTGGTCGAGCGCGCGGGCGCGGCGCTCGCCGCCGGTGTCGATCCACGCTCCGGCGCGGCGCGACCGGTCGTCGACGAGATCGTCGCGGTGTTCGCGTCCGGGCACGAACGCGCGGACGACCCGGCATATCGCGCGTGGCTGGCAGACACGCTCGAGACGTTCACGGACGCGCGCGCCGAGCGCTACTGGCAGCTGCTGGCCGTCATCAACGGCTGGCCGGTGCAGCCGGCGACGGTGCCGGCGTGGGAGTGGCTGCGAGCGGCGCTCGGCTGAGCCGCTGGCACGCCGAAGCTGGGCCGGCGCTCGACTCGGACGCGCTGTCGGCCGCGAGAGCGCGCAGCGTCTCGTCGACCGCATCGCTGTGACGCTGCTGCTCGAACGCCGGCTTGTCCGCAAGATGCAACGACATCGCCGCTCCCGGCGCATCGATCAACAGCCCCGAATCCGGGCACCGGCGCGAGGCGAGCAGCATGCCCGTCGTCGTGCAGAACGCCCACGGCGCGTTCGGTGGCGCCGGCGCCCTGATCTCAGCCCTGAGCGGCCGGTGGAGGCTGCCCCGGCGTGGCGACGACGAGGCCGGCGGCCCGGGCGCCGTCGGCGAGCCGGTGGTCGTAGGCGACGAACGCGGTGAGTGCGTCGCCGAGCAGAAGTGCTGACGCCAGGTGCAGAGCGTCGAGGGTGCGTAGCAGCGGATCGCCGATGTCGCAGGCGACGTCTTGGACCGCGCGGTCAAGTGGAATCAGGTCAAGGTCGCCGACCACCGCGCGAGCCTCGGCCAGGACGGGGTCGCCCAATCTCCGTGCGGCTCGCAGCACCTCGACTCGTGCCAGCACGCTGGCAACCACCGGTTGCTCGGGGCGCATGGTCAGCCACTCGAGCAGCGCCTGCGTCTCGGCTTCGCGGCGCACGAGCTTCAGCAGCGCAGAGGCGTCCAGGTAGATCACAGCCGTTCCGCGCGGTCGGCATCGAGCAGCTCCTGGTTGGTCGGCTCGCCCGCAGCGGTGGGGAGGGGATGCGGTGACCGCAGGCGCCCGCTCGGGCTGGTCGCCGGGATGAGCCGTCCGGAGGCCAGCAGTCGATCTCTTGTGCTCCGAGCCGCTCCGGGCGGCGACAGCAGGGCGATGAGCTCGCCGCGCTCGGTCACTTCGACGGTTTCGCCCGCCTTGACCAGTGCGAGGTAGCGCGAGGCGTTCTGCCGGAGCTCGCGGACACCGATGCGTTCCATTCGAACCACAGTAGCACGTCAAGTGCTACTTCGTTCTCGTGTGATTGGTGCGTCTGGAGCGGAACGCGTCGAGCTGATAGTCTCGCCCAGTGCATAGGTAGTACATAGGTATGAGACTCCCCAACAGGAGCATCGATGGCCCCCCAGACGACGCTGCCGAGCGATGTGACCTGATCAGCGACGGCCGCGACGGCCGGTGCCCGCAGCAAGGCGAGTGCTTCCTTCCGACGCCGCCGGCATCTTGCGGGCGCCGGCCGTGACGGCCGTCGCGCGGTCAGCCGAGCTTCGCGCCGGCGCGGGCGAGCGCCGCCGCGAACTGCTTGGCGCGCGAGCGCACGTAGGTGGCGCTGAGGTGGTTGTCGTCGCGGTGCACGACGACGTCGCCGGCCATCGCGTGGCAGATGCCGTCCGGGCAGCCGATCGGCACCGGGTCGAACACGGAGAGGCGCGGCGCGCGGCGCGGCAGGCCGCGGATGATCGCGTTGTACGCCGGCACGTCTGAGTCGACGCTCACCGGGAAGTCGCAATCCGACGTGGGCTTGCCCGCCTCGGCGAGGCAGGCGGGAATGCGCTCGGGCAGCGTCGGCATGATCTCGCTCACGACGACCCGCGCGCCGCCGGCGCCGAGCGTGCGCACCGTCCAGTCCCACGCGGCCGACCACCGGCGGCGGTGCTCGCTCGTCAGTGGCTTGACCCGCCGGCCGCCGACGACGATCGGCGAGACGTGCGAGCGCGTGGCGACGAAGACGAGATCGGGGTCATAGCGCCGCACGAGATCGGGATAGACGTGGCGGCGCCATGCCGTGCACTCGGTGCCGGATCCGCTCACGTCGCGCGCGTCGGCCTCGCGGTCGACGGTCACGTCGGGTGCGGGGCAGCCGCCGCGCGTCGCGCGGACGATCGTGAGGTCGTCGCGAGCGGCGAGGATCTCGAGCGCCGGAATCCACTGCTGGGCGTGCGAGTCGCCGACGACCGCGACGGTCAGCCCGTCGCCGCGCCGCTGCACGCACGCGCGGCTGCGAGCGGGATCCGGCCAGTCGCGGGCGAAGTACGGGCACGCGCCGGGCTTCGCGAGATCCCGGACCGACGCGAGCGCCCGCCCTTCGAACCCGCCGGGCGGGCGCAGGAACGGGACGGTCAGCGCGCTGAGCACGATCGACGCCGCGAGCCCCGTGAGCACCACGCGGCGGGCGGGGGCACGACGCCACACGCGGAAGCGGATCGGCTGCTCCCACAGCCTGTAGGAGATGAGCGCGAACACGGTCATCGCGACGACGAGCGCCGGCTTGCCGCCGAGGATCGGCAGGTCGTGGCGGTCTGCGAGCAGCGGCAGGAAGACGATCGTCGGCCAGTGCCAGAGGTACAGCGAGTACGACAGGCGCCCGACGGCGGCAGGCAGCCGGCTGCCGACGAGGCGGCGCAGGGGATGGCCGCCCATGAGATCCAGCGCCGCGATGAGCACGACGCTCGCGATCGTCACCGCCAGGCCCGCGAGGCCCGGGTAGTCCTTCGCGCCGACGATCTCGTGCCCCAGCCAGGCCAGGGCGCCGAGCGCGGCGACGCTCAGCAGCGCGCCCGCACCCCGCACGCGCGCGCCTCCGTCGGGAGCGCCGGGCGGGCGGGACAGCAGGTGCCGGGCGCCGATCGCGAGCGCCGCGCCGGCCAGTAGCTGGTAGGCGCGGGTGTGCGTGCCGTAGTACGTGAGCCCGCCCGGCTCGAGCACGAGCGACAGCGCGAGCGACACACCCGTCAGCAGAAGGACGGCGACGAGCAGCGCGCGCATGGCGCCCGCGCCGGCGCGCCGGCGCCGTGTGGCGAGCGCCCACAGCCCGAGCAGCAGCCCGGGCCAGACGATGTAGAACTGCTCCTCGACGGCCAGCGACCAGAAGTGGATGAGCGGGCTCGGCACGTCCCCCGGCGCGAAGTAGTCGCCGCCGGCGAGCGCGAAATGCCAGTTCGCGCCGTACAGCGCCGTCCAGGTGGCGTCGCTGCCGACGTCCGCCTGGCCGACGCGATCCAGGATTCCGAGCGCCGCGACGATGACCACGGCGATGACGAGCACCGCGGCGGGCAGCAGCCGCCGCACGCGGCGCGCGTAGAACCGCGCGACGTCGACGCGGCCGTCGCGGATGAGCTCGTCGACGAGCAGCCCCGTGATGAGGTAGCCCGACAACACGAAGAACACGTCGACGCCGACGAACCCGCCCGGCATCCAGTCGTAGCCGAGGTGAAACAGGATCACGAGGATCACCGCCACGGCGCGGATGCCGTCGAGATGGGGGCGGTAGGTGTTCTTGCGGCGTGCTTCGCTCACGAGCGCGGTCGGCGCCGGAGGGTGGCTGGGGGCCGGGCCACAGCGTCTGACGGTACTTCGTCGGCCGCGCGGACGACGTGCTTTGGGCACCCGACCATCTAGGGTCGCCTGCAATGGGCCGCTGCGCTGTCGGATCTCTCGCCGTGCTGGCGCTGGCGCTGGCCGTCGTCGCGCTGGCCCCGGCAACCGCCGGCGCGGCCGCCGAGCGACGCGTGATCCTCGCCTTCTACGAAGCGAACCCGCAGCAGGTCGTCGTCAAGGCGCCGGGGCCCGACACCGAGCGCGAGGACACGCTGCTGCGCTTCTTCGAAGACGAGCCGTCGCTGCGCGCCGGACTGTGGAGCTCGGTGCACGGCTCCTACAACGCCCAGCAGGCGGTGCTCGACGTCTCGCAGGGCACGCGCCAGCCCTCGGGCCTGTACGGGGGCGTCGACGAGAACGACGACGGCCAGCTCGACGACCTGCGCTTGGACCGCGCCACCGGGACCTTCGCCAACTGGCAGCTGTTTCGCGACCGGGCGCACGACGTGTCGCGGACGATCCGTCCCGGCCTGCTCGCCGGGTCGGTGCCGGGCGGTGGCGGGTTCGTCGGCGTCGACGCGGGGTCGACGGCGCCGGCGATCGCGGCCGCCGACGAGCGCGGGCGCGTCGCACGTAGCTCGTTCGGCTCGGTGCAGACCCTGGCCGACCGCGCGCGGCGGATGTCCCGTGCGACGAAGCTCGTCGTCGTGGGGGTGCCCTTCGGGCGCGCGGGCCAGGCGCAGCTGACGGCGCTCGCACGCGCTCGCACGCGCGACGAGCTCGTGCTGATCGCCCAGCTGCCCGACACCGCCCGGCCCGGCGTGCTCACGCGCCCGCCGCTGCGCTTGCTGCGCCAGGCCGCCTTCGCGGTCGGCGCCGGATACGCCGGGAGCCCGACGTCGGGCTCGACGCGGCGCGCCGGCCTCGTCTCGTCGATCGACGTCGCGCCCACCGCGCTGCGCTGGATCGGGGTGGATCCGCCGGACCGGATGCGCGGCGTCGAGATCGAGGACGGCACGCTCGTGAGCGCGGCGCGGCTCGACGAGCTGCGCATCCGCTGGACGCAGATCCGCGACGGGCGCCAAGCCCAGTCGTTCGTCGCGATCGCGATGCTCGCGGCGATCCTGTTCCTGCTGCTCGGCACCTGGCGCGACATCCGCTTCGCGGTGCGGCCGAGCCTGCGCATCGCGGCGCTCGCGGCGTTGTGGTGGCCGTCGACGGTCCTGCTGTCAGCCGTCGTGGCGCCGGGGACGAAGGTCGGCGAGGTCTTCTTCATCGCGGGGGCGTCGATCGCGCTCGGAGCGCTGACCGAGCGCTCGCTGTCGTGGGCGCGCGCGCCGATCGTGCCCGCCGCCGTCTGCCTGCTCGCGTACACGGTCGACCTGGCCGTCGGCGGCGAGCTGCTGAGCCGGTCCGTGCTCGGCCCGAGCATCGCGGCCGGCGGGCGGTTCTACGGCGTCTCGAACGAGCTCGAGCCGGTCCTGCCGATCGTGCTGCTCGTCGGCCTGGCCGCGCTGACGGCCGGGCGGACGGTCACTCGCGCGACCATGGCCCTCTACGCCGTCGCGGGGCTCGCGCTGCTCGTCGTCGTGGGCTGGGGGCGGTTGGGGGCCGACGTGGGTGGCGTCATCACGATCGGGGCGGCCGTCGCGATCGCGACGCTCGTCATGACACCGGGGACCCCGACGGTCCGCCGTCTCGTGCTGACCGCGCTCGTCCCGGTCGGCGCGCTCGGCCTGCTCATCGCGATCGACCTCGGGCTGTCGGGCGGCAGCCACCTGACGCGCAACCTCGTGCGCGCGAGCGATGCGGGCGAGCTGATCGAGCTGGTCACGCGCCGCTACGAGCTGGCCTGGCGGGTGCTGACCGGCGGCGACAAGCCGGCCCTGTTTTTGGGCGCCGTCCTCGCGATCGCGTTCGCGTGGCGCAACCGCCAGCGCCTCTACGGCGCGCTGCCGCACCGGTCGTGGGTCGCCGCGCTCGCGGGCGGGCTCGCGGCGGGCGTCGCCGGCATGCTCGTCAACGACTCTGGTCCGGTCCTGCTCATCAACGCGGTCTTCGGGCTCGCCGCGCTGACGGCGTACCTGCTGGGCCGCCCGGTCGCGGATTGACCCAGCAGGCGTCGCGGCGATCAACCGGCGTGGACGATCGTCCCGACGTGCTCGCCGGCCAGCGCCTTCGTGACGTTGCCGGGCGTCAAGCCGTTGACGATCTGGATCTCCTTGACGTGCTTGGCATGCGCCATGAGCTCGAGGACGAGCCCGTCGACCGGGAGCGTCGCGAGGTTCATCTCCAGCAGCTCGTGCGCGCTGATGCGGTCGATGAGCTCACCGTCGCCGTCGGCTGGGTCGCTGGTGTACACGCCGTCGACGTCCTTGACGTAGATCGTCGCGGCGGCGCCGTAGGCGTCGGACAGCAGGAAGGCGCCCGCGTCCGTGCGGTGCGGCGGGATCTTGCCGACCGCCGGCGGGTGCTCGTAGAGCTCGTACGGCGGAAAGCCGTTGGAGACGGCGCCGTTGCAGGCCGAGAGGTGGACCGCGAGCTGGTGGCTCACGGTCTGGTGGGGCAGGTAGGAGACACCGTGCTCGGCGAGTAGCGCGGCGATGAGGTGCCCGTTCTGCTCGGCCTCGGTGGAGAGCAGCGCTGCCAGCACGCCGGTCGGCATCCCGAGGTCCAGGCCGACGCCGAGCACGTGGCGAGCGCGGATTCCCGGGCCGGTGAGGATGAGCAGCTTGTGCTCGGCCAGCGCGTCGCGCAGCTCGCCGACGACCGGCAGGATCGCGTCGCGGCCGCGGTCGATGATCGAACGCCCGCCGATCGTGACGACCTTCAGCCACGGAAGGAGCTTGATCACCGGCTGGGTTGATGTCGGCCGCACGAGCTCGCGGTCGAGCAGCGTCTGGCGCATGAGCGCCGAGGGCACGTCCTTCGCGGCGAACGGCGTGCCGGGGTTCGGAGCGTCGGTCATGTCGTGATCTCCCATCACGTCGCCGAGATGATCGTGCCGACGTGCTCGCCGTCGAGCGCGCGTGCGATGAGACCGCGCTTGAGGCCGTTGATGACCTGCACCGACCTCACATGGCGCGCGTTGCGCATGAGGTCGAGCACGGGTCGCTCGATGATGACGTCCGGCAGGTCCATCTCGACGAGCTCGTCGACGGTGACGTGCGGGATGAGCTTCGCGTCCGGGTCGGTCTTCGGGTTGGCGGTGAAGAGGCCGTCCTCGTCCTTGACGAAGATCATGTTCGCGCAGCCGTAGACCTCGGCGACGAGGTAGCAGCCGGCGTCCGTGCGGTACGGCGGGATGACGCCCTCGCTTGGGACGTGCTGCCACATGTCGTATGGCGGCATGCCGGCGAAGATCGCGGCGCCGCACTCGGCGAGGTAGAGCGCCAGCGCGCCGAACCCCGAGCCGCCGACGACCGGGACCCCATGGCGCGCCATGAGGTAGCCGAGCATCTGCGCGTTCTGGCCGGCGACCGCGGCGCCGACGTCGGTGAGCACGCCCGTCGGCATGCCGAGCTCGGCGGCGAGCGCATAGACGTGCCGCGCCCGCGTCCCTCCGCCGGTGCCGATGAGGATCTGATGGGACTCCTTGGCCTCGACGAGCTCCTCGACGAGCGGGTGCACGGCCGCCGCGCCGCGATCGATGAGGCTCTGCCCGCCGATCTTCAGGACGCTGACCTCGGGCAGGATCGCGTAATCGGGTGCCTCGCCCGAGAGGCGCATGAGCTCAGGGTCGCTCAGCGAGCGGCTCATGAGCAGCGACTCCAGCTCGCTCGTGTTACCGGGACCGGCCATCGAACTCCCCTCGCCTGGCTGTTAAGTGGCCGCAGTCTACGCATTGCGGGCTCTAATGGGCAAAATCCTACGTATTACACAGGTCAAGGCTGCGGGATGCTCCGCAGCCCTCCGACCCGTAGGATGCCCGGCATGGAGCGCGCCTACCGCGAGGACATCGACTACTACGAAGAGCGCGCCGGCGGACTGCTGGCGTCCGCGACCGACGGCACGCCCGAAGCGCTGGCCGCCTTCGAGGAGGCCGGCGCCGCGCTCACGGTCGGCGGCGCGCGCGACACGGTCGCGCGGCGCCACGGACTCATCTCGTGGGCGTCGCTGCAGCGCCACCTCGCCGGCCTGCAGGAGCGCGACCCGTTCGCCCGCGCGTACGCGGCGATCGAGGCGGGCGACGCCGACGCGCTCGGCGCGGAGCTCGACGAGGATCCCGAGATCGTGTCGGCGCGCGGGACCAACGGCAACGACCTGCTCGGGATGGCCACCGCGACGTGCGACGAGCGGCTCGTCGCGCTCCTGCTCGAGCGCGGCGCGGACCCGGCGGGCGCGAACGTCCATGGCTGGACGGCGCTGCACCAGGCGGCGTACGTCGGCCAGCCCCCGCTCGCGCGGATCCTGCTCGACGCGGGGGCGCCCGTCGACGTGTCCGCGCGCGGCGAGGGCGGCACGCCGCTCGTCGTCGCGCTGTTCTGGGGCCATGCGCTCACCGCCGACCTGCTCGCGGAGTCGGGCGTGCACCCGCGCAACCTGCGTGTCGCCGCGGGCCTTGGCGGGCCCGACCTCGTCGCGGAGATGCTCGGCACGCAGCAGGCCGGCGAGCAGCGCGGGTTCTACCGGCCGCACTCGGGCTTTCCGCGCTGGCAGCCGTCCGACGATCCGGCCGAGGTCCTCGACGAGGCGCTCGCTTGGGCTTCGCGCAACGGCCGCGTCGACGTCCTCGGCGTGCTGGTCGAACGCGGCGCCGCGATCGATGCAGACGTCTACCGCGGGACCGCGCTGACGTGGGCCGCCGCTTGCGGGCGCGTCGCGGCGATCGAGCGCCTGCTCGCCCTCGGCGCCGATCCGAACGGCCGCTCGACGTTCGGCGGCGAGGACCACGGCGTCGGCGCGACGGCGCTGCACATCGCTGCCGGCGCCGGCCATGCCGATGCCGCGCGGGCGCTGCTTGCCGGCGGTGCCGACGCCGCGCTGCGCGACCTGGGCTACCACGGCACGCCGGCCGACTGGGCCGAGCACTCGTGCGACGACGCGGAGCTGACCGCGCTGCTGCGCGAACGCGAAGGCTGACGGCCGGGCCTCCTCGCGACCGATACCCCGCGTGGCGGGATCGGTGAGGACTGGACGATCGAGGTCGCCGGCGTGGCTCGCCATCGCGGGCGTTGCGGCGCACCGTGGCTCGCCATCGCGGGCGTTGCGGCGCACCGTGGCTCGCCATCGCGGGCGTTGCGGCGCACCGTGGCTCGCCATCGCGGGCGTTGCGGCGCACCGCCGGCCCGTCGCGGGGGGTCTGGCGAAAAACGACGACATGCTGGACGTTTTTCGCCACACCCCCCGCTACGTGGGCGCATGCACGGCGGCTGCGGCCGAGCCCACCCGGGCGACGCCTACGGCGGCGAAGCTACGCCGCGGCCTGCAGCGCCGGCGCCGTCGCCTCGGCGATCGCGCCGGCGGTGATCGTCACGAGCCGCTTGAGCTCGTCGGTCGTGATCGAGAGCGCGGCCATGAGGACGATGACGTCGCCGAGGGGGCGGACGAACGCCCCGCGGCGGCGTGCCGCGCGCGTGACCTGGTGGCCCATGCGCCGCTCGAGCGGGAAGCCGGCGAGCTCGATGCCGACCATGAAGCCCCGCTGTCTGACCTCGCGGACGCCGGCCAGCGGTGCGACGTGCTCGTCGAGCAGCTCGCGCAGACGCGCGATCTTCGGCTGCAGGCGCGCGAGCGTGTCCTCGCGCTCGAAGATCTCAAGCGTCGCGAGCGCCGCCGCGCACGCGAGCGGGTTGCCCGTGTACGTATGGCCGTGGAAGAACGTCTTGAGCTGCGCGTACTCGCCGAGGAACGATGCGTAGATGCGCTCCGTCGCGAGCGTCGCCGCGAGTGGGAGGTAGCCGCCGGTGAGGCCTTTCGCGACGCACATGAGGTCCGGCGAGACGCCCTCTTGCTCGCAGGCGAACATCGTCCCCGTGCGGCCGAAGCCGGTCGCGACCTCGTCGCAGATGAGCAGCACGTCGTGCTCGTCGCAGAGCTCGCGGACGGCGCGCAGGTAGCCGTCGGGGTGCGTGAGGATCCCGGCGGCGCCCTGCACGAGCGGCTCGACGATGACCGCGGCGACCTCGTGCGCGTGCTCGCGCAGGAGCGCCGCCATGTGGTCGCGGTCGCCGGGCTCGGCCTGCCAGGTGTGAAAGAGCAGCGGGCCGAAGTTCGCGTGGAAGATGTCGATGCCGCCGACGGAGACCGACCCGATCGTGTCCCCGTGGTAGGCGTTGCGCAGCGTGATGAAGCCAGGACGCTCCTGGCCGCGGTGGCGCCAATGCTGGAAGGCCATCTTCAGGGCGACCTCGGCGGCGGTCGAGCCGTTGTCGGAGTAGAAGACCCGAGTCAGCCCCGGCGGCGCGAGCGCGACGAGCTTCTCCGCCAGCTCGATCGCGGGGGGGTGCGAGAGGCCGAGCATCGTCGTGTGCGCGACGCGCCCGAGCTGCGCGCGGATCGCATCGTCGATCGCCGGGTGGGCGTGGCCGTGGACGTTGCACCACAGCGATGCGGTGCCGTCGAGGTAGGCGTTGCCGTCGGTGTCGTAGAGCGTGCAGCCCTCGGCGCGCTCGACGATCAGCGGGTCTTCCTCGGTCCAGCCCTGCTGCTGGGTGAACGGGTGCCACAGGACCCGCTTGTCGATCGCTGCAAGCTCGCGCGTGGTCATGCGCTGGACCCTAGGCACGAGCCCGGACGAAACGGCCCTTCAGGCCGGCGCGCGCCCGTCCGCGAGTGATGTGGCCGCCGGCGCAGCCCCTCGTGCTCCCAATGGCCGCACAGCTTGGCGGTCACCGCGGCGCCGATCGCCGCGCGATCGAGGCCCTCGGAGGGCACGAGATCGGCCGCGGCGACGTCTGCTTTCAGTTCAGTCACCCACGCCCGCCGCCTTGCGCAGCTCGCTCTCGAGCTCGTCCGCCCAGGCGACCGTCTCGCCGCTCGCGGCTCGCGCGTGGCGGATGAGCGACAGGTTGTTCGCGGTCGACGCCGGCTCCCACGGCTCGCGCACCGCTGCGAGCGCCGCTTGCGTGCCGGAGAACGCGTCCGCCTGATCGCGTGCGATGACCGCGAGCTCAAGCCGTGTGGCGTGGTCCCAGTAGTCCGCGGCGCCGGCCTCGATGCGGCGGCGGTTGGCGTAGCGCACGACGGGCAGGATGTCGCGCTGCGCCGCGCCGCCGGGCTCGCGCAGCTCCATGAGCGTGACCGCGTTGACGCCGGGGTAGGCGTCGCGCCAGTCGGTCTCGAAGCCGCGCCGGTAGGCATCGATCGCGTTGTTCAGGCAGCCCGCCGCGCGCAGCGCCGAGCCCCCGGCCTTGAGCTCCGCCTGCCAGCGATCCTTGTAGACGCGGCCCAGTAGGCCTAGGGTCTCGCTGCTCGGGCCGTGATCCTCGACGACGCCCTTGAGGACCCTCTCGGCGTCCTCGCTGCGCCCGGCGCGGTTCAGCGCGAAGCCGTACTGCTCGCGGACGAGCGTGGTGCGGCGCAGCGGATCGGGCATCGCTTCGACGAGGCGGATCATGTTCGCCCAGTCGCCGGTCGCCCGGTAGGAGAGCACGAGGTCGACGATGACGCCGGCCTCGACGTCGACGAGCGCGCCGAGGTCGCGCTCGACCTCCCGGAGCGCGGCGGCGCCGTCGCGGCGAGCCGTCGCCAGACGCTCCTTGATCTCCGTCGAGTAGCGAGCCTGCTTGCGGAAGACGTCGGTCTTCAGGCGGTCGATGTCGGGCGCCGGCAGGTCGTCGATGAGCTGGAAGACGGGGCTGTCGGTGTCACGCTCACGCGCCGCGACGAGTGCCGTGACGATCGCCGCGCGGTCGCCCTCGGGGTGGGCGGGCTTGCCCTTGGCGTCGAGCTTGTACGGCCGCACGCGGTCGGGCGCGAGGTCGAACGGCGTGCGGGTCACGTCCGCGCCGACGAGCACCGTCGAGTACGGCCGCGCAGCGTGACGCACGCCGAGCTCGTAGAAGACGTTCGCGTTGGCGGTCGTGAGGTCGGCGACGGCGTAGTCGGCGATGATCAGCCGCTCGAACATCGGCTTGTGGATGAGTCCGCCGATGATCTCCTGGTCGGCGCGCAGCGGCTCGAGCTTCGCCTCGCGGATCGCCGGGGCGAGTAGCTGCTCGTAGACGGCGTTGAAGTCGATCTTCCCGCCCTGCCCGTCGGGCTTCTCCCCGAACGGCATCACGACGAAGCACAGCGGCGGCCGGCCACCGCCGGCGACCTCCTCGGGGTCGGGCTCTGACGGCACGAGGTAAGCGTACGCTCCCGGGACGCGGCGGGACACTCGGAAGAGGCCCATGGGTGTGCGATGGTCTGCCGTGGAGCGGCTCGGATGACCATGTCACAGCGGCGCATCTTTCTCTCATATCGACGCGATGACTGCGCGGTTCACGCGGGGCGGCTTGCCGAGAACTTGCGCCATGGCTCGGGCGATGAGGTGTTCCTGGACATCGACACCGTGAGCCTCGGGGAGAACTTCGTGAAGCGCATCGAACGCGAGATCGGTCAGTGCGACCTCGTGCTCGTGATGATCGGTGACGATTGGCTGACGCTGGCCGGTGCGGACGGCAGGCCGCGGATCTTCGACCCGCTGGACTGGATCTTCCTTGAGATGAAGTCGGCACT
This sequence comes from uncultured Actinomycetes bacterium, assembly GCA_963810605.1. Lineage (GTDB taxonomy): Bacteria > Actinomycetota > Thermoleophilia > Solirubrobacterales > Solirubrobacteraceae > CADCVQ01. The sequence continues at coordinate 258,790 of CAWEOF010000001.1, read as the reverse complement.
CGAGCGCGATGTCCCTGTCGTTCCGGTGCTCGTGGAGGGTGCCTCGATGCCGCGCCCGGACCAGCTGCCGGGCGAGCTACGCGAGCTGGCGCTGCGCCACGGTGCGGAGCTTCGTGATGCGACCTGGGCGGCGGACGTCGCTCGATTGGCGGCCGCACTTCCGGCGCCCGCGAGGACCGTGACTGCGGTCGTGACCGGCGAGCCGGTCGACCTCGCGGCCGAGCGAAAAGTTCGCGCTCGACTGGACTTCGTCGCCGCGCTAGCGTTCGTAGACACGATCCCGCGTGGACGTTGGACCTCCTACAAGGAGGTAGCACGCGCCGGCGGCGCTCCCGCAGGTGCGATGGCGATCGGATCGTGGCTGCTCAGGGGGGCGAAGACCTCCAACGCTTGGCGGGTGCTGAACAGCAAGGGTCAGGTCTCAGAGGGTTGGGCGCCGTCGGCCAGCGATCAGCCACCCACCACATCCGACGTGCGTGCACTCCTTCAGGACGAGGGCATCGCACTCGATGCGCGAGGTCGCGCCGATCCACGCAAGCGATGGACGGTCGAAGATGCCGTGGCGAGTGACGTGGGCTTCGTCCTGGTAATCGATGAGCCGCGGGCGGCTGCCGCCGACACGGTCATCGTTGCCGCGGGCAAGGCGTACCCCGAATACCTCGCGACGAGCAGCTACGTGTGCCAGCCCGGGCGCACCTTTCGAGCGGGAATCAAGTACCTGGGCTTCTACTCCGGGCGCGAGATCAAGCCGGAGATCGCTGCGATCCATCACCGCCGGGACAACGTGCTGTTCGATCTCGGGCTTGCCGAGTCGCTTCGGCATCGCAACGGCCCGTTCGATCGAGAGGTGGCCGAGCTCATCGAGATCATGCTGGATCCCGGTATCGCGCTGCGCAACCGGCGTAGTGCCGGCGAGCGCTATCAGGTCTTTCTGCTGTCAGCGCCTGAAGACGACGAGACGCTGCGACTTCCCCATGTGATTCGTCACGAGGGGGCCGGCGCGTGGACGCAGTCGCAGCGCTACACGACATCGAGCGCTCTGTCGAAGGCACCACAGACCACGGGCGCGTCATGAACACCAAGATCTTCATCTCTTATCGGCGGCAGGACACCTCCGGGTACGCGCTAGCCATCCATCGCGAGATCATGGAGAAGGTGCCGAGCGCCGACGCGACCATCGATGCCAGCTTCCTGAAGCCCGGCGCGCGGTGGCGTGATGAGATCCGCAAACGAGCGTCCTCATGCGATATCGCGCTCGTGATCGTCGGTCGCGACTGGCTCGTTGGCCGCGACGGCGAGCGCAAGATCGATGACGAGAGCGATCCTGTTCGCGCCGAGCTTGAGCTGTTCCTGAGCCGCCCCGAAGCCGAGATCATTCCGATCTTCGTTGACGGGGCGAAGATGCCATCCGCGCGTGAGCTACCCGACGCGGTACGCGAACTGCACGGCCGTCACGGGCTTGAGATTCATCACGCGACCTACGGCCAGAACATCGATGAGCTCATCGAGCTTCTCACCGTACGCGCGACCCAGAGGGGCGCCGGTCCCGCCGCGGGGCCACGCCCGGACCTCCCGCCGGCCGGGACCGCGACATCGTTCCCGGCACGGATCACGCAGCAGTACCTCGAGCGTGAGGTTCCCGGGATGGGGCGTGACCGGCTCGTCGCGCTGGTCACCGAGCTACGAAGGCGCAGATGGACCGACGCAGAGGTGGCTGAGTATGCGCTGCGCCACAGCCCAATTCGACCGCCGGATGGGCTCCCCACGAGGATCACCCTCGGGTGGCTTGAGGCGAACGTCCCCCTGCTCGGCGTTGGGCGTATCCATGAGCTCAATGCCGAGCTCGTCCGCCGAGGCTGGACGCCGGAGGAGAGGCGTACTCATGTGTTCGAGCACCGTCAGGTTGACCTCTCCCTCACCATCCCGGCTCGGATTCAGATCGACTGGCTTCAGCGCAACGCGCCGCTCATGACGGCCGATGAGCAGACTCGGTTGGCTGAGGTGATACTCGAACGAGGGTGGAGCCTGGAGGAGGTCCGGCGCTATCTGCCGTTCGCGACGGTCGAATAAATGACACCGGGTTGAGCTCCACTCGACGGAACGCCCGGGCCGTGAGCCGTGCCGGCTCGGGCGGGGAGCGCGCCTCGGCCGACCACTAGCCTCCCCGCTCGTGCGCCGCGTTCCCGAGCCTCCGCTTGCCCTCGTCGTCTTCACCGTCGGCTTCAGCATCCTCGGCGCGGAGATCGCGGCGGCGCGGCTGCTCGCGCCGTACTTCGGGGCATCGACGATCGTCTGGGCGAACACGATCGGGATCGTGCTCGTCGCGCTGTCGATCGGCTACTGGTACGGCGGCAAGCTGGCCGACCGCAACCCGACGCGCGCCGGCCTGTACCGGATCGTGCTGCTCGCGGGGCTCCTGCTCGCCGCCGTGCCGTTCGTCGCCGATCCGTTCCTCGGCGTGGCCGTCGACGCGCTCGACTCGATCTCGGCGGGGTCGTTCATCGGCTCGCTGCTCGCCGTGACGGTCCTGGTGGCGACGCCGATCCTCGTGTCGGGCGCCGTCGCACCGTACGCGCTGCGGCTCGCGGTCGCGGACGTCGCGCACGCGGGCACGGTCGCGGGCCGCCTGTACGCGATCTCGACGGTCGGCAGCCTGCTCGGCACCTGGGCCTCGGCGCTGGCGCTCATCCCGCTCATCGGCACGCGCCGGACGTTCGTCGTGTTCGGGCTCGTGCTCGTCGTCATCGCGGCGGTCGGGCTCGCGCGCGCGGCCTACGTGCTCGCGCCCGTGGCGCTTGCCGTCCTGCTCGCGCTGCCGGTCGGGACGGTGAAGGGCGCGACCGACGCGAACTCGCGCGTCATCTACGAGGCCGACACCGAGTACCAGTACGCGCGCGTCGTCGAGGACGCCGACGGGACGCGCACGCTGGAGCTCAACGAGGGCCAGGCCGTGCACTCCGTCCGGCGTCCCGGCACGTACCTCACCGGCGACTACTGGGACGAGATGCTCGTCCTGCCGTTCGCGGTGCGCACGCAGCCGCCGCGGTCGATCGCGATCCTCGGCAACGCGGCGGGCACGACCGCCCGCGCCTACGGGCACTTCTTCCCGCAGACGCGCATCGACGCCGTCGACATCGACGGCGAGCTGACGGACATCGGGCGGCGCTTCTTCGATCTGCGCGGGCCGCGGCTGCACACCCACGCGGCGGACGCCCGGCCGTTTCTGCGTCGCTCCAAGCAGCGCTACGACGTCATCGTCGTCGATGCCTACCGCCAGCCCTACATCCCGTTCTACCTCGCGACCCGCGAGTTCTTCGAGCTCGCGCGCGACCGTCTCACGGACGGCGGCGTCGTGCTCATCAACGTCGGCCATCCGCAACGCTCGGACCGCCTCGAGCAGGTCTTGAGCGCGACGATGGGCGCCGTCTTTCACACCGTCCTGCGCGACCCGTCGCAGTCCACGAACAGCGTGCTGCTCGCGACCGACGCCCGCGCGTCGGGCGGCCGCCTGCTCGACGCGTCGCGGGCGCTGCCGGCGAACCTGCGCACGGTCGCGGTCCAGGCGGCCGCGCGCCTCGCTCCGGGCCTGCGTGGAGGGCGCGTCTACACCGACGACGTCGCGCCCGTCGAGTGGCTCGTCGACTCGTCGATCCTCGAGGTCGCGGCCGAGGGAGACCGATGAGCGCTGCGATGTCGTTCACCGCGTTCGGCAGCCTCGTCGCGCTGATCGTCGGCTACGTCACCTGCTTCTGCCTGTGGTGGTTCATCTTCCGCAAGGGCGGCGAGGACTAGCCCGCGCAGGCCGCCGGCAGCGGCACCTGCGTGCTCTTGCCAAACGAGCCCTCGCCCGGCTTGGCGTTGTCCTTGCACCACGCGTAGCTCCCGTCGCGCAGCGATGCGCCGACGACGAACGGATGGCCGAGCAGCACCTCGTGGATGCGCTTGTGGACGTGGTCGGCCGTGATCGCCAGGCAGTCGAGATGCACGCGCGCTCCCCGCTCGCGCTCGCGCGGCGCGCAGCGGACGCGGAGGATCGGGCCGGGCAGCGCCCCCGCGGCGACGCGCGCGCGGATGTCGCGATCGACGCTCGTCCGCGCGGCGGCGAGCAGCGCGACGAGGCTCGCCTCGCGGCGGCCGGCCGCGAACAGCCGGGCGACCTGCGGAGCGCGCCCGCGGTGCGCGCGCTGCTCGGCGGTGAGGCGCGCCTTCAGCGCGGACGTCGCCGCCGCGCTCGCCCGCGCGGACGCTGCGGCGTCGCGGTCCTTCGCGCGGTCGATCGCGGGCGCGACCAGCGTGATCACGACGATCGCTGTGACCGTCACGAGCGCGATCGCCGCGACGAGCGCCCGCCGCGGGGACGGGATCTCGACGTCGCGTGGCGGCGTCCAGACACGCAGCCAGGCACCGAGGACCTCCCACCACGCCGCCCGCGGTTTCGGCTCGGTCACCGCGCTCGGTCCTCAGAGCTCGAGCGAGCCCATGCCTTCGGCGGGGTAGCGGTCGCCGGCGGCGACGCCGACCGGCAGCGCCTCGTCGAGCGCGCCGAGATGGTCGGCGGACAGGCTGATCTCGGCGGCCTCGGCGTTCTCCTCGACGTACCGCGCGCGCTTGGTTCCGGGGATCGGCACGACGTCGTCGCCCTGGTGTAGCAGCCAGGCGAGCGCGAGCTGAACCGGCGTGCAGCCGACGTCGTCGGCGATCTCGCGCACGCGCTCGACGATCCGCAGGTTCGCCTCGAGGTTGTCGCCCTGGAAGCGCGGGTTGTAGCGGCGGAAGTCGCCGGCCGAGAGGTCGTTGATCGAGGCGTAGGCGCCGGTGAGGAAGCCGCGCCCGACGGGGCTGTACGGGACGATCCCGACACCGAGCTCGCGCGCCGCCGGGACGATCTCGGCCTCGATGCCGCGCGTCCACAGCGACCACTCGCTCTGCAGCGCCGCGATCGGGTGCACGGCGCAGGCCGCGCGCAACGTGTCCGCGCTGACCTCGCTGAGGCCGATGAAGCGGACCTTGCCCTCGTCGACGAGCTCGGCCATCCCGCCGACGGTCTCCTCGATCGGGACGCCGGGGTTGCGGCGGTGCATGTAGTAGAGGTCGATGTGGTCGACGCCGAGCCGGCGCAGCGACGCCTCGCAGGCCGTCCGCGCGTACTCAGGGCTCGAATCCACGCGCCGCGGCTGGCCCTCCTCGCGGACGACGCCGAACTTCGTCGCGAGCACGACGTCGTCGCGGCGGTCGGCGATCGCGGCGCCGACGAGCTGCTCGTTCTTGCCGCGCCCATACATGTCGGCGGTGTCGAGGAACGTGACACCGAGGTCGATCGCGCGGTGGATCGTCTTGGTGGACTCCTCGTCGTCCGTGGGGCCGTAGAACTCGGACATGCCCATGCAGCCGAGGCCGAGGGCTGACACGTCGAGGCCGTCGCCGAGCGTGCGGTGGTTCATGCGGGAGTCCTTTCGGTCGGGGCAGGACTGCCTCGCAGGTTACGAGGTCAGCGGCGGGTGACGACCTCGAAGTCCGAGCTCCGCGGGTCGCGACGAAGGAGCTGCGGGTGCGGCGCCCGGTGCAGCGGATCGCGTGGTCGATCGAGCCCTTCGCGACCTCGCCGGCCGCGACGGGTGGACGCCCGTGCGGCCGCCGGGCGCGGCGTGCCTACGTCGCGTCGGGCGCGAGCACGCGGACCTCGGAGCCGCTCGCGAGCGTGACGTGCGACGGCGTCGCTGTGGCGAGATGCGCCCACTGCGGGCCGTACAGCGCGCCGAAGTCGACGTGCATGTTCAGCGTGAGGATCTCGTGCAGCGCCCAGAGCTCGTGCTCGACGCGGTAGCTGCGCGCGCGGCCGTCGCGGGTGCGGCCCACGCCGAGGTCGTGGTGCGTGAGCCAGTGCTCCGCGCTGTCGGGCGCGGGGAGGCGGCCGTCGAGGCTCGCCAGCGCCTCGAGCAGGCTGGCCTTGCGCGGCCCGAAGCGGTGGCGCACATGCAGGGCATCGCGCGCGGCGGTCACGACGTGCTCCATGCGGGTCGTCCGGTAGGGCTCGTTGTAGGCGAGCTTGGCGACGATGGAGATCACCGGCCGCGGGACGTACTCGCGGATGAAGACGACCCCGCGCTCGCCGCCCAGGCGAACGTAGAAGCGCAGGTTGATCTCGGGGAACGTGATGTGGCCGGGGATCGCGAGCGAGCGCACGCGGGTGTGGCGGAACCCGAACGCGACGATGCTCACGCGCGGCGCGCCGTCGAGCTCGTCGATCTGCGCGCCGCGCGGGAGGTACGGAGCGAGCAGGTCGTGGTCGGTCGCGTACGTCACGCCGAGCACGTGGTGCCACTCGGCGGTGAGGAACGTGCGCACGCGGTGACCCTAGCCCGCGCGGGGAGGGGGTGGATCCATCTGCGCTCCCCAGCGGAGCCTAGATGGATCCACCCCCCAGCCATTGCGGCCACGGGAGGGCGCTGCCGGCCTCCGCGAGGTCGTCGACGTCGAGCGCGCGGCGCAGGGTCGCGACCTCGACGTTGCCGCGGCGGGCGATCGTGTCGCGGTTCGAGCGCTGCATCGTCGTCGGGTCCCGCGGCCATGGGGTGAGGACCACCGCGCGAACATCGAGCCCGGCCGTGCGGGCGGCCTCGATCGTCAGCAGCGAGTGGTTGATCGTCCCGAGGCCGGGCCGGGCCGCGACGACGATCGGCAAGCCGAGCGCGACGGCGAGGTCGCGGATGTCGTGCTCGTCGCTGAGCGGCACGAGCAGCCCGCCGACCCCCTCGACGACGAGGACGTCGGCGTAGCGCGCAGCCGCCGCCGCGCCCGCCGCGAGCGCGTCGAGCGAGATCGTGACGCCGGCCAGCTCGGCGGCGAGATGCGGCGAGACGGCGGGCCCGAAGGTCCGCGTCGTGACGTCCTGCGGTCGCGAGCCCGTGACGGCGGCGAGGAGGTCGTGGTCAGCGGGCCACGAGGTCTCGCCGTCGGAGACAGCATCCAGCGCGCGGTCCTCCTCCGTGCCCGTGACCACCGGCTTGAACGCCGCGACGCGTTCGCCCGACGCGCGGATCGCCGCGCACAGCGCAGCCGTGACGATGGTCTTGCCCGCTCCGGTGTCGGTCCCGGTGACGAAGCAGCCGCGGATCGCCACCGCTCAGCCAGGCTCAGGCGGCGCGCGAGACGCGGCGCGGCGCGGGAGACAGCGCGTCCGGCGCCTCGGCGTCGAACAAGCCGCCCGCCGGGGCGGCGGCGTAGGCCGTGGCGCCGCGCCGGGGGGCCTCGTTGTGGGCGGCCTCGTGGGCGGCCGCGACCGGCATCGCCGTCGCGGGTCGGAAGCCGGCCTGCAGCGCCGCGCGCCCCAGCACCCGGGCGGCGTCGCGCAGCTCGTCCTTCGTGTGCGACGCCATGACCGCGAGCCGCAGCCGCGACGTGCCGGCCGGGACGGTCGGCGGGCGGATCGCCTGCGCGAAGACGCCGCGCTCGAGCGCCGCCTCGCAGACGCGCATCGCGGTGGAGGCGTCGCCGACGATGAGCGGCACGATCTGCGTGGTCGAGCCCGCGACGTCGAAGCCCTCGCGCGCGAGCTCACCGCGCAGGATCTCGGCGTTGGCCTGCAGGCGAGCGACGCGGCGCGGCTGCTCCTCGATCACGTCGAGCGCGGCGAGCGCGCCTGCGATCGCCGGCGGCGGCGGGGCGGTCGAGAAGATGAGCGACCGGGCGGTGTTCGTGAACAGCGCGACGAGCTCGGCGTCGCACGCGACGAACGCGCCGTAGGAGCCGAGGGCCTTGCCGAGCGTCCCGACGACGACGTCGATCTCACCTTCGAGGCCCGCCTCCGCGACGGCGCCGCGGCCGCCGGGGCCGATGCAGCCGGTCGAATGCGCCTCGTCGACGGCGACGCGGACGTCGTAGTGGCGGGCGAGCTCGGCGATCTCCTCGAGCGGCGCGAGGTCGCCGTCCATCGAGAAGACCGACTCGGTGACGATGAGCGCCGCGCGCGAGCCGGCCTGCTGGAGACCCCATTCGAGGTGGTCCATGTCGTTGTGCGCGTAGACGAACACCTCGGCGCGCGACAGCCGGCAGCCGTCGATGATCGAGGCGTGGTTGAGCTCGTCGGAGAAGACGACGTCGCCGGCGCGCGCCAGCGACCCGACGACCCCGAGGTTCGCGAGGTAGCCCGAACCGAACAGCAGCGCGGACTGGGTCCCCTTGAACGCGGCGAGCTTCTGCTCCAGGCGGCTGTGGATGGTCATCGTGCCGGACACCAGGCGCGACGCGCCGGCGCCCACGCCCCAGCGCATCGCGGCGTCCGCGGCGGCTTCCTGGACGCGCGTGTGGTCGGCGAGCCCGAGGTAGTTGTTCGAGCACAGCAGCGTGACGGGCCGGCCGTCGAGCACGACGTTCGGGCCCTGCGGCCCGCTCACGAGCCGCGTGCGGCGGTACAGGCCGAGTCCTTTGAGCTCCGACAGCCGGGTTTGGATCTCGGTCATCGTGCTCGTTTCGTTAGCTCGTCAGCCCCGCAGGGCCGGGGTCGTGTTCGGAGCGCCGTCGGGTCGCTCCGGGACATGTCGCTTGCGCGCGAAGCGCAGCTGCGTCGACGGATCCCACATCCGCACCTCAAGGCCCGCCCACGCCGCCGCGGCGCTCGGCGCCTCGGGTGTCTCGGGCGTCCGCCCCTCAAGCCATCCGCTGCGGTTGTCGGGCCGCGGGTTGGAGCCGTTGTCGTCCTGGCGGGCGACGTTCAGGCCAAGCTCCTCGAACATCGCGCGGTCCTCGTCGGGCGTGTTGCCGAGCGTCGTGAGGAAGTTGCCCATCATCACGCCGTTGATGCCGGCCTTCACCGCGAGCTGCTGGAGCTCGCCGATGTTCTCGACGCGCCCGCCGCACAGCCGAAACAGCGCGTCCGGGAGGATGAGGCGGAAGATCGCGATCCACTTCACGGCCTCCCACGGGTCCATGTAGTCGCGGTCGCCGAACTTCGTGCCGGGCCGCGGGTTGAGGAGGTTGATCGGCACGGACGTCGGGTCGATCGCCGCGAGCTCGAACGCCATCTCGACACGCTGCTCGCGCGTCTCGCCGAGGTTGAGGATGCCGCCGACGCAGGTCTCGAGGCCCGCTTCGCGCACCGCGTCGATCGTTCGCAGGCGGCCCGCGTAGCGGACGGTCGTCGAGACCTCCGGGTAGTAGGACTCCGCGGTCTCGACGTTGTGGTGCACGCGCTGCACGCCCGCGTCCTTGAGCGCCTTCGCGCGCGCCGTCGAGATGTGCCCGACCGACGCGCAGCGCTTGAGGTTCGTGTGCTCGGCGACGAGGCGCGTGCCCTCGAGGACCTTGTCGAAGTCGCGCTTGGAGAGCCCCTGGCCCTGGGTGACCATGCAGAAGCGGTGGGCGCCGGCAGCCTCGGCGGCGCGCGCGTGCTCGAGGATCTGCTCGGGCTCCATCATCGCGTGCAGCGGCGTCTCGGCCTCGGCGTAGCGCGACTGGGCGCAGAAGCCGCAGTCCTGGGCGCACCCGCCGGACTTCGCGTTGACGAGCGAGCAGAGGTCGGTCGAGTCCTCGAAGCGCTCGACCCGGACGCTCCACGCGCGCTCGATCAGCGCCTCGATCGCGGCGCGATCCTCGAGCTCCCCGAGGTGCAGGGCCTCTTCCCGAGTGATGAGCGGCGGCATGTGCGGCGCAAGACTGCCAGCCGCGTCGGACGGCTCAGCCTGGCGCAGCTACGCTGGCGACGATGCAGGAGACGATCCGCACCCTGCTCGAGGACACGACGACATGGGCCGTGGTCGGCTGCTCGCCCGACCCGCGCCGCGACAGCCACCGCATCGCCGGCCTGCTGCGGTCCAAGGGCAAGCGCGCGATCCCGGTGAACCCGGCCGCCACCGAGATCCACGGCGAGCGCGCCTACGCGTCGCTGCGCGACCTCCCCGCGGACGTCCGCGTCGACGTCGTCGACATCTTCCGCAGGTCTTCGGAGGCCGGCGCCCACGTCGACGAGGCGATCGCGATCGGCGCGCGTGCCGTCTGGCTGCAGCTCGGCGTCGTCGACCATGCCGCGGCGGCGCGCGCGGTCGAGGCCGGCCTGCTCGTCGTCATGGATCGCTGCCCCGCGATCGAGTGGCGGCGCCTGGACGCGTCGCGGCGATCGTGAGCGGTCGCGGCCCGGCTACACGACCTTCAGCCGCTTCGTGACGACTTCTTCGTGCCGTTCGCGGCGGTGGTGGCGAAGCGCACGGTCAGCGACTTGCCCCGCAGCGTGCGCAGTTGCGTGCGGCTGAGCCTGACCTTCAACCGCACCTCGCCGGTCGCGTCCCCTGTCAGGTTGCCGCGAGGCGGCGCTCGAGCCGGACGACGACTACCGGCCCTTCCAGCTCGGCGCGCGCTTCTCCGCGAACGCCGACACGCCTTCGCGCAGGTCGTGCGAGGCGAAGCTCGAGCGGCGCATGGCGAGCAGGTCGCGCTCGACATCGGGGTCGAGCACGGACTGCGCCCGCAGCAGCTCGCGCAGGACGCGCTTGTTGCCGGCCATGGCGAGCGGCGCGTTGGCGGCGAGCTGGCGCGCCAGGTCGAGCGCGGCCGACTCGAGCTCGTCGTTCGGGACGACCCAGTTGACGAGCCCCCAGCTCAGCGCGGTCGGCGCGTCGATGTAGCGTCCGAGCAGGAACAGCTCGCGGGTGCGCGCCTCGCCGATCGCGTCGAGGAAGCGGCGCATCCCGGTGTGCGAGTACACGAGCCCGAGCTTGGCCGGCGGCATGCCGAGATGGATCCGCGCGCTGGCGATCCGCAGGTCGCAGCCGAGTGCGAGCTCCAGGCCGCCGCCGATCGCCGAGCCGCACAGCGCGGCCACGGTCGGGACCTCGACGGCGTCGAGCGCGGCGAGCGCCGAGCTGAACGGATGGGCGACGAGCTTCTCCGCCTCGACCTCGAACATCTCCGCGGGGATGGCGCCGATGTCATAGCCCGAGGAGAACATTCCCTCCGAGCCCGTGAGGACGACGCAGCGCACGCCGTCGAGCGACTGCAGCGCATCGGCGATCGCGTCGAGGGTCGTGAGATCGAGCGCGTTGCGCTTGCAGGGGTTGCAGATCCTCAGGCGCAGCACGCCATCGAGGGGCCTGTCGATCTCGAGCTTCCCCGCCATCTGCCGGGAATCTACGCCTGGCGGCGCATCCGTGCTCGCAAGACAGCAAAACGACCCGGCTTGCGCGCTACCCCGGGCCGCGCGCGAGGCCGCCGGGGCTACTCCAGCACGACGAGGGTGTCGCCCTCGTCGACGGGCTGACCTTCCTCGCAGAGGATCTCCTTCACGACGCCGGGCTCCTCGGCTTCGACCGGCATCTCCATCTTCATCGACTCGAGTGTGACGACCGTGTCGCCTTCCTCGACGACGTCGCCGATCTTGCATTCGACCTTCCACACGATGCCCGTGATGTGGGCCTCGACTTCAATCACGGCTCCTCCTCGGCGACTGCATCGGGTGCATGGCGCCGTCAGCGTAGCCGTCGCGGCGGCGTCTGCGAGAGTTGCCGTCGGCGATGCCCTCGGACACGATCATCATCGTCTCGGCGCGCGACGAGGCCGACCGCCTATCCGACACGCTCGGCGCCCTCGCGTCGGCGTTTCCGTACGCGGAGGTGATCGTCGCGGACGACGGCTCGGTCGACGGCACGTCGCGGGTCGCGACCGACGCGGGCGCCACGGTGGTTCGCAGCGAGCGGTCGGTCGGCAAGGGCGGGGCGACGACGCTCGCCGCCCGCACGGTGCTCAGCCGCGCGCTCGAGCCCGATCCACCGGTGTTCGTCCTCTGCGACGGCGATCTCGGCGCGAGCGCGGAGCAGCTGCCGGCGCTGGCGCAGGCCGTGCGCGACGCCCGCTGCGACCTCGCCGTCGCCGTCTTCAGCGCGCGCGTCGGCGGCGGGTTCGGCTTCGCGGTCGGCTACGCGCACAAGGCGATTCGCCGCCTCACAGGCCTCGACCTCAAGGCCCCGATCTCCGGCCAGCGCGCGATGAGCGGTGCCGTGTTCGCCACCGTCGTCCCGTTCGCGCCGCGCTTCGGGATGGAGATCGGCATGACCGTCGACGCCGCTCGCGGCGGGTTCGTCATCGAGGAGGTCCAGCTCGACCTCGCGCACCGCGCGACCGGCAAGACGTGGCGCGGCTTCGTTCACCGCGGCCGCCAGCTCGTGGACTTCGTCGCGGTCTACCTCAGCCGGAGATGACGCAGACCGCCGACACGATCGCGAGCCTGTACCGCGAGTCCACCGCGGGCGACGACCCCGATCCGGCGTTCGTCGACCAGCTGCTCGACACGCTGCACCCCGGCGAGGACGTCCTCTTCACCTGCGGCTGGCCGGACAACGGCGAGAAGTGGGGCCCGATCGCCCAGCTCACCGTCACCTCGCGGCGGATCCTCGATCAGCGCACGGTGGGCGCCGGCGTCTGCGCGCCGGTGCGGTCGATCGCGCTCGCCGACGTGCTCGACGCGACCGACCGCGGCCGCGCCGCCGTGCCGATGTTCACGACGCACGCGCTCGTCGTGCGGCTCGCCGGCGGCATCGACGTCGTCTGGGAGCACCTGACCAACCACCAGGTCGGGCCGGCGGCAGACGCGATCGCAGCCGCTCTGTGAGGTCAATCACGCAGCGCGTTCGGCGCTCCGGCTAGCGTCGGAAGGCGTGAGCGCCGCCACGGGCTCGCCGAGCCACGCACCCTGAGCGAGAGGATCCAGCATGGCCAACGAACGCGTCAGGCGCGACGTCCAGTCGCTCATCGACGAAGGCCCGAGCGGCATGAAGGTGCTTGAGGGCTACGCCACCGCGATCGCCGCGATGAAGGCGATCGACACGGCCGCCGGCCCCGGCAACCCGACCGATCCGCGGAGCTGGCGCTTCCAAGCCGCGATCCATGGCTTCCCCGGCGTCACCGCGTCGCTGCGCCATCCGAAGCGCTGGGGCAGCTGCCGCCACAACAGCTGGTTCTTCTTGCCATGGCACCGGGTGTACCTCTTCTACTTCGAGAGCATGATCCAGTTTCACCTGGACGATCCGACCTGGGCGCTGCCGTACTGGGACTACACGAAGATCGACGACGAGCCGGCGCGGATCCTGCCCAAGCCGTTTCGCTCGCCGACGACCGGCAACGAGCTCTTCACCTCGCAGCGCGACTCGCGCGTCAACGACGAGACCTCGCCGGAGCCGCTGATCGCCGGTCTCTGCGACGCGCGCGACGCACTGAGGCTCGGCGACTTCGCGACGGACCCGGCATCCGCGGCGGGGAGCTTCGCCGGCGGCGTGGTCGACGACGTGACGCCCAACCAGCGGGCGCTCGGGTCGCTCGAGCTGACGCCGCACGGACAGGTTCACGGTCTTGTCGGCGGCGCGTCGGGTCTCATGAGCCGCTTCGAGACAGCGGGCCTGGACCCCGTCTTCTGGTTGCATCACTGCAACCTCGACCGACTGTGGGAGGTCTGGATCGCGAAGTGGGGCGCCGACCTGCTGCCCACCGACGACGCGTGGCTCGATACCGAGTTCGAGGTCTTCGACAGCGACGGCAACAAGGCGTCCAAGCGGATCGGCGACATCCTCGCCACGCCGAACCTAGGCTACGTGTATGAGTCGATCGATCAGCCCGCCGGCACGCTCGGCCCCGACCCGTTGCGCGAGCTCGCTCCTGCGCCCGTCGTGATGGGCGAGCCGGAGCTGCTCGGAGCGACCAGCGGGATCGATCTCTCCACGCGCGCGGCGGTCGGCATCGAGCTGACCCCCACCGAGCCGGTCAAGGCGGCCGTCGCCGGGGAGGACGTGCCCCCGCTGCGGTGGTTTCTGCGCGTGGAGGACGTCGTCGGGCGCGAGCCGACCGTCGCCGCGTACGACGTCTACATCGACCTGCCGGACGACGCGACGGGCATCGACCACCCCGACCTGCGCGTCGGGAGCATCCCGAGCTTCGGCATCCCCGAGGCCAGCGATCCGGACGGCGACCACGGCGGCACGGGGATCACCGTGACGTTCGAGATCACCGCCGCGGTCGCGACGCTCACCGAGCGCGACGACCTCGTGTTCGACCCGTCGAAGGTCACCGTCCACATCGTGCCGGTCGGACTCGCCGGCCAGCACGACGAGGGCGGCGACCTGCACGCGGGCCGCATCAGCATCTACGCGGGCTGAGCGCGATGCTCGCGGCGCCCGGCTCCGCGGTCACCGCGCACGGAACGTGGCGCGCGGACTGGCGCGCGTTCACGCGGCGCGCGCCGGACTGGTGGCTGGGCGCGGCGGCGGTGGCGGCGTGGATGGGACTCACGTTCATGTTCCTCGCGATGGCGTCGGGCTCGACGCATGGCGGGCACGGGATGCACCACGGCGCCGGCGCGCCCGCCGCCGGCGCCGCGGGCGAGATGTCGACCGCGGCGCTCGTCGGGTCGTGGGCGCTGATGGCGGTCGCGATGATGCTGCCGCTCGTGCGCAAGCGGGCGCGCTGGCTGGCCTTTCGCTCGCTGCCCGCCCGGCGCCAGCGCGCCGTCGCGGCCTTCACCGCCGCGTTCCTCGCCGTCTGGGTCGTCGCCGGCTTGGTCGCGATCGCGCTGCTCGAGCCCGTGCGCGGCGAGCCGGCCGCCGTCGCGTTCGCGCTCGCTCTCGCCGCGGGCTGGCAGTGCGCGCCGGCGCGGCGCAGGCTGCTGGTCCGCTGCGGCGCGCTGCGAGCGCCGGCCGTGCGCGGTGCGCGCGCGGTGGCCGACTGCGGGCGTGGTGGATTGCAGGTCGGCGCGCGCTGCGTTGCGACCTGCGGCGCGATCATGTTGCCGATGGCGATCGTCCATCACCCCGCGCTCATGGTCGGCGCGGCGCTCGTGCTCGTGAGCGAGCGGCGACCCGGCCCGAACCCCGAGCGCCGCGCGGGCCGCCGGCTCGAGGCGATCTGGCTCGGCGCGGCGGCGCTCGTGGCCGCCGGCTTCGCGTTGTAGACCCGACCCGCCCGCATGTCGAACCGCCGGCGCCGCAGTTTGGACCGTCGTCGGTGGGAGGGGCGTCGCGGCGGGCGTACCTTGCATCGCAGCACCGTCGGCGGTCATGCCCGTCGCAGGCGGCGCCTTGTCGAGGCCCTTTCGCGCACTGACCCCGCGCGGCTGCAGGCTTCTGGATTCCGAGGGATGCAGGCCGGGGCCATCGTCCTCCCGGCCCCGGCCTGTGCCTCGGACTGACTGCCCGCACCGCTCGCGGGTCAGAACGCGCTCGCCGACGCGGCGGGCGCCGGGCGCCGGGCGCCGGTAGCGTCCGGCGCGATGATCCTCGCGATCGACCAGGGCACGACCGGCACGACGTGCCTCGTCTTCGACGAGGGCGCGCAGCTCGCGGGGCGCGCGTACCGCGAGTTCGAGCAGCACTTCCCGCGGCCGGGCTGGGTCGAGCACGACGCCGGCGAGATCTGGGACGTCACCCGCGCGGTTGCGCTCGAGGCCATCGAGGACGCGGGTTGTCGCGAGCTTGAGGCCATCGGCATCACGAACCAGCGCGAGACCGTCTGCGTCTGGGACCCGTCGACGGGGGAGCCGCTGCACCGCGCGCTCGTCTGGCAGGACCGCCGCACGGCCGCGCGCTGCGACGAGCTGCGCGCCGCGGGCCACGAGCCGCTGGTCCGCACGCGCACCGGCCTCGTGCTCGACCCGTACTTCAGCGCGACGAAGATCGAATGGCTGCTCGAGCACGTCGACGGCCTGCGCGAGCGCGCCGCCGACGGGCGCGCGGCGTTCGGCACGATCGACGCCTGGCTCGTCTTCAGGCTCACGGGCGAGCACCGCACCGATGTCACGAACGCCTCGCGCACGATGCTCTACGACATCGAGCGCGGCGACTGGGACGACGAGCTGCTCGCGCTGTTCGGCGACATCCCGCGCGCGTCGCTGCCCGAGGCGCTGCCGAGCATCGGCGAGTTCGGCGGCGTCCGCGACGGCGCTTTGGGCGAGGGGTTCGACGGCGTCCCCGTCAGCGGCATCGCGGGCGACCAGCAGGCCGCGCTCTACGGGCAGGGCTGCCTGGATCGCGGGCTCGGCAAGAACACGTACGGCACAGGGTCGTTCGTGCTCATGAACGCCGGCGAGGATGTCCCGACCGCGCCGCCGGGGCTGCTCGCGACGATCGCCTGGGGGATTGGCTCCCCATCCGGCCAGCGGACGATCTACGCGCTCGAGGCCGCGATCTTCGTCACCGGCGCGGCCGTGCAGTGGCTGCGCGACGGCCTCGGCGTCATCGAGCGCGCCTCCGACACCGAAGACCTCGCCGCCTCGCTGGAATCCAACGACGGCGTCTACTTCGTCCCGGCCCTGACCGGGCTCGGCTCGCCGCACTGGGACCCCTACGCGCGCGGGACGATCGTCGGGCTCACGCGCGGGTCGACGCGCGCGCATCTCGCGCGCGCGACGCTCGAGGCGATCGCGTTCCAGACGGTCGACGCCGTCCAGGCGATGGAGCGCGTCGCCGACCAGCCGCTCGAGGAGCTGCGCGCCGACGGTGGCGCGACCGCCAACCGCTGGCTCATGCAGTTCCAGGCCGACGTGCTCGGCACGCCCGTCGCGGTCGCCGAGATCGCCGAGACGACGGCACTCGGCGCCGCGCTGCTCGCGGGCGTCGGCGTGGGCGCGTGGACGCAAGCCGACGTCGCGGCGCGCGACGGCGAGCGCGCCCGCTACGAGCCGCAGATGGGCGACGACGAGCGCTATTCGCTGATCGACGACTGGCGGCGCGCCGTCCAGCGTGCCCGCGGTTGGGCGCAGGGGTAATGTTGCATTCATGGCGAGGTTGAGGCGCGGCGAGCAGTTCGTGGCGGTCGGCGGTGGGCGCGACGAGCGTCCGGCCGAGCACTTCGCCGTGTTCCACGAGCGCTCGCGCACGCAGGAGCCGAACTTCGCGTACGAGATCGTCCGGATCCTCACCGGACTGTGGGCGCTGACGTTCTTCCGCGCCCGCACCATCTCCAGCGAGAAGGTGCCGCAGTCGGGTCCCGTCATCCTCGCGCCGAACCACGGCTCGTTCATGGACCACTTCTTCCTCGCGTCGTTCATCCGCCGCAAGGTGCGGTTCATGGCGAAGTCGCAGCTCTTCCAGCCGCCGCTGCAGTACGTCTACTCGCACGGCGGGGTGTTCCCGCTGCGCCGCGGCCATCGCGACGAGGAGGCGTTCATCACGGCGCGCGCGATCCTCGACCGCGGCGGCTGCGTCGCGATGTACTGCGAGGGCTCGCGATCGAAGGACGGCGCGCTGTCGCAGCGGCCCAAGCCCGGCATCGGCAAGCTCGCGCTCCAGACCGGCGCGGCGGTCGTGCCCGTCGCGATCCACGGGTCCTCGAAGGTGCGCAACTGGCGCAAGGGCGAGTTCCCGAAGGTCACCGTCCAGTTCGGCGACGCGATCCGCTGGCAGACCGTCGAGGCCCCCACGCGCGATCAGCAGATGGCGGTCGCCGAGGAGATCTTCGGCGAGATCAAGATCCTTCACGCGGGCCTCGAATCGCTCGGACGCAAGGGCGTCCTGCAGCGCGTGCGCGAGCAGCGCCGGCTCGAGCGCCGCGGCAAGAATCACGCCGCGACGGCGTAGTGACCCGACCACGAGCGGCACATCCGTCCGGTCGTGGCGCCGGACCGGCGCACCGGGTCGTGGACGGTGCGACATTGAGCGCACCCCGGCGGCTCGCAGAGCCGCCCCGACGCCCCAGGGAGGAACGATGACGGAGCTGCAGCGGTACCTGGCCGAGGAGGTCGCCGAGGATCTCGAGGACGGCATCATCACGCGACGCGAGGCGCTGCGCCGCCTGGGGCTCATGGGCATCACCGGCGCGGCCGCGACGGGCCTGCTGAGCGCCGCGGCGAGCCCGGCGGCCGCGGCCCGCAAGAAGGCGCCCGCGGCCTCCAAGAAAGGCGCGCCGCGCGGACTCGGCAGCACCGACGACTGGGCGCCGGTCGCGACGCAGCCGATCACGTTCGCGGGTCCGAGGGGCACGCTGCAGGCAGCGTGGGCACCCGCCGACGGCCGCGCCAAAGGCTCGGTCCTCGTCATCCACGAGAACCGCGGGCTCAACGACCACATCCGCAACGTCGCCGGGCGCTTCGCCGCGAGCGGCTGGTCGGCGCTCGCGCTCGACCTGCTCTCCGAGGAGGGCGGCACCGCGTCGTTCCCCGACGAGGCGGCGGTCTCCGCGGCGCTCGCGGCCGTGACCGACCCGACGCGCTTTGACAACGACATGAAGGCCGCCGTCAGCGAGCTGCGCAGCAGAGTCCCGCGCAAGCCGATCGGCGCGATCGGCTTCTGCTTCGGCGGCGGCATGATCTGGCGGCTGCTGGCCTCGGGCGAGCGCCGTCTCGCCGCCGCCGCGCCCTTCTACGGTCCGTTCCCGGCGGGCGCCGACTTCAGGGGTGCGCGAGCCGCGGTGCTCGGCGTCTACGGAGGGCAAGACGCGCCGCGCGTCAACGACGGCCGCGAGCCCGCCAAGGCGGCGCTCACCGCGGCACGCCTCAAGCACCAGATCCTGACGTTCACCGAGGCCAACCACGCGTTCTTCAACGACACCGGGCCGCGCTTCAACGCGCCGGCGTCGCAGGAGGCGTGGTCGCGCGTGCAGGCATGGTTCGCCTCGAGCGCCAAGCGCTGAGGAGCCGCCGATCTCATACGCCGGCGCGACGCGCTGGCCGTCGCCGGATCGGCCGACGGCCGGCGCGACGCGCTGGCCGTCGCCCGGATCGGCCTGCGAAGCGCCGCGCGTCCGGCAGGCTGCCGCGCGCGGCGCGGACGAGGGCGGGTCGCGGCGCGGACGAGGGCGGGTTCGAGCGGGCGGGGTGGGTCAGGCGCCTTCGCCGTCGAAGTAGTCGACGCCGCTTGCGCGCCGGACCATGATGTCGTCTTCGCGGTTGCCGGTCCAGACCCCGATCTTGTCGCTGTCGGGATAGACGGTCGCCGTCGGCAAGACGACGTTTGACCACAGCAGCACGCGCGCCGGCTCGCCTGAGTCGTTGCGGACCTGGTGCGCGCCCTCGGGCCCGCGCGGGAAGAACACGACGTCCCAGGGCTCGAGCTCGTGCTTGCCGTCGGGGTCGCGGACGGTCGGACGCCCGGCGACGACGAGCAGCCACTCCTCCTCGCCGTACTCGTAGTGGTACGGGCACAGCGCCTGGCCGGGCGGCAGCTCGTACAGCGTCGCGCCGGTGTCCTTCGCCCCGAGCTTGGAGCCGAAGCGGAACATGCCCGACCGCATGCCGTCAGGATCGCCGTCCTCGTAGGCGAACGTCGGCTCGGTCAGGTTGACGCGGCGCATCCAGCGTGGTGTACCACGCATGCCCGGGCGCGTGCCACCGGCTCGCCGCATCGCACGCTCAGCGCCTCACGCTCTCGCAGTTCGCGGCGATGACGTCCACGACATCGGCGAACACCGTGTCGACGCCGGCGCCGCAGTCGACCGTGTCGGCGACCCCGTCGACGACGTTGATGCGGTCGTCGCCCTCGTCGCCGGTGACGTGGTCCGGATCCAGGCCGCCGAAGATGCGGTCGTTGCCGGGGCCGCCGCTGATCGTGTCGGACCCGCGGTCGCCGTTGAGGAAGTCGTCGCCCTCGTTGCCGAGCACGATGTCGTTGTCCATCCGGCCGTACATCTGGTCGTTGCCGCGCCCGCCGTGCAGGACGTCGTTGCCGTTCTCGCCGTCGACGTAGTCGTCGCCGTCGTTGCCGAACAGCTCGTCGTCGCCGTCGGCGCCGAAGATCGAGTCCTTCGCCGGTGAGCCCAGCAGCAGGTCGTTGCCGGTGGTGCCCGGTATGACATTTGACGCCGGCGGGGCGTCGGTCGAGGGCTCGGGAGCGGTCGGGATCACCGTCTCGCAGCGGGTGAGCCGGTCGCGCGCCGGCGCCGTGCTCTCGACGTAGACCGTGTCGCGACCCGTCCCGCAGTCGACGACGTCCGCGTCCTCGTCGGCGACGCGCACGATGTCGTTGCCCGGCCCGGCGTTGATCTTGTCCTTGCCGGGCCCGCCGACGATCTCGTCCGCGCCGCGCCCGGTCGAGAGGTAGTCGTCGCCCGAGCCGCCGTCGACGGTGTCGTTGCCGTCGGCGGTGAGGATGCGGTCGCGTCCGGCGTCGCCGCGGACGGCGTCGTTGCCCTCGCGGCCGAAGATCTGGTCGCCGCCGGTCCCGCCGTCGACCGTGTCGTCGCCCGGGCCGGCGTCGATCTTCTCCGAGCCGCCCCCGCCGCGCAGGGTGTCGTTGCCGGGGCCGCCGACGATGTTGTCGCTGCCGCGCGCGCCGTCGATGAAGTCATCGCCGTCGCCGCCGTCGAGAAGGATGTCGTTGCCGAGGTCGGCCTCGATGATCTTGTCGTTGCCGGGGCCGCCGCGCGCGATGTCGTCGCCGTCGCCGGGCTCGAGGAAGTCGTCCTCGGTGCCGCCGTCGAGCGTGTCGTTGCCCGTGCCGCCGAAGAGCGTGTCGTTGCCGGCCGAGCCGAGCAGGCTGTCGTTGCCGGCCTGGCCCGCGAGGCGGTCGGCGCCCTCGCCGCCGTCGAGCGTGTCGTTGGAGGCACCGCCGCCGAGGTCGTCGTCGCCGAGGCCGCCGAGCAGCGTGTCGTTCGCGCGGCCGCCGCGCAGCACGTCGTTGCCGCCGAGGCCCTCGATGCGATCGGGGCCGCGCGTGCCGGTGATCCGGTCGGGTCCCTCGGTCCCGATCTTCACGGCGAGGCCGGGTTGTGTGGCGAGCGCGCGGGGGTGCGTGCCGTCGCCGAGGCGCTGGACGCCGAGCCGCCGGTTGGAGAGCGTCGAGAAGACCGAGACGGTCTCGTCGCCGCCGTCGCCGATGTACAGCCGCGGCCCTTCGCTCGCGTACGCCGGCGCGCCGGGGCCATCGCCCGTGCGCACGCGTGCCAGCAACCGCTTCGCGGCGAGGTCGACGATCGCCGCGGCGCGGCTGCCGCGGTTCGCGGTGACGACCGCGCGGTTACCCCGCGGCGCGATCGCGAGCGCCGCGCCGACGCCCCGCTTGACGTCGATCGTCGCGCGCCGCTTCGCCGTGACGCGGTCGAGGCCGTGCAGGACGCCGTCGGTCGTGCTGACCCACACCAGCGTGCCGCTGTTCGGGAACGCGACGCCGCCCGGGACCGGCTTGGGCCGGCCGCGCTTGGGCTTGCCGAACGAGGCCTTCTTCGTGCGGCGGATGAGCCGCGGCGTCGTGACGTCGACGAGGCCGACGCGCTGCCCGAGGACGACCGCCGCCTTGAGGCCGTCGGCTGAGATCGCGACGGCGCCGGGCTTGGCGTTGTTGAGGTTGACGGAACCTTGGAGGGTGAGCGTGGCGGTGTCGATGACGTCGATTGCGCCGCGGCGAGCGGCGAGCAGGCGGGAGCCGTCGCGCGTGAGGGCGATCGAGCTGATCGCGCCGGCGAGGTTGAGCCCGGCGGGAACGGCGCGCGTCGCGAGGTCGATGATCGCGACGCGACGGCCGGCGGCGACGTACGCGCGCGATCCGTCCGGCGCAGCGGCCACGGCGCGCGTCGGCGCGCGGAGGTTCAAGCGGGCGACGACCTTGTCGGACGGCACGTCGGTGAGCACGACCTCGTTGGTACCGGTGGCGATGACGATCGCGCGGGCGTCTGCGGCGGGGGCGGCGGCGAGCGTCGTGGCGGCGCAGGCGAGGAGCGTCGTGAGCGTGGCTCGGAGCATGTCTGTGAGACAACTCGGCGTGGCGGCGGAGGTTGCGCGGCCCGGGCGCGAGTTGCACTGTGCGGGATGCCGTCGCCGTCGCTCGCCGGGCGGCAGCGCGCTATTCGTACGACGGCTCGAGCTGCGGCCAGCGTTCGGCGTCGTGGCCGCAGATGATGATCGCTTCGGGGTGCTGCTCGGCGTAGGCGCGGATCGTCGCGAGCGAGCGGCGGTAGTTGCTCTCTCCGCCGAACATGAAGATCGGCAGGAGGTCGTCGTCGATCGCGCGGCGGGTGTAGGCGGCGTCGGCCGTCAGGAGCAGCTCGCGATCCTCGCGGAGCCTGAGCAGGATCGACTGGTGGCCGCGCGTGTGGCCGGGCGTCGAGAGCAGGCGGATCGAGCCATCGCCGAAGAGGTCGAGCGTCCGCTCGAACGTGGCGTGCGGCGGGGCTGCGTCGTAGCTCACGGTGCGCCAGTCCAAGGGCTGGTCGTAGTGGTCGCGGCGATAGCCCTCGGCGAAGCCGCCCTCGCAGGCCGCGGTCCACTCGACACCATCGACGACGAACGTCGCCTTCGGGAACTGGATCGTCCCGCTCGCGTGGTCGTTGTGGAGGTGGGTCATGAGGATCGTCGCGATGTCGTCAGGGTCGATGGCGCGCGCGCGGAGGTGCTCGGGAGCCGACTCGCCGGGCGCCTCGCGCGCCGGCAGGACCCAGGACTGGCGGCGGCCGAGGCTCGAGCGCGCCCTGTCCTGCACGGAGGCGTGAAAGCCGGTGTCGACGAGGAGCCGCCCCGCGGTCGGGTGCTCGACGAGGAACACGGGCACCGGTAGCCAGATCCAGGTCGAGCGCCTTGTCCCGAGCAGCGCCTTGTGCTGCTTGAGGCGGCCGGCGGGCCGGTCGAGCGCGCGCGGGGGCATGAGAACCTCGCCGCAGCGCAGGGGATGCACCCGCACGGTCGCGCCGGGGGTGCCGCCGGGCAGCGGTAGCTCCGCGGGCCGGGGTTGGGTCCTCACCGCCACGGGCGCCAATCTACCCGGGCACCCGCGACCTCGGGCGGGCGCGGGTAGCCTGCGCGGCGATGCTGTCGCCCGCTCGAGCCGCGTCGCCCACCCGCCGCGCGGTCGCATCCCGCCCGCCCGCGCCGTCCGCGTCGTCCGCGTCGTCCGACCGCCGCGCGGCTGCGTCTCGCCCGCCCGCGTCGTCCGCGTCGTCCGCGTCGTCCGCGTCGTCCGCGTCGTCCGCGTCGTCCGCGTCGTCCGCGTCGTCGCGCGTCGTCCGCGTCGTCCGCGTCGTCCGCGTCGTCCGCGTCGTCCGCGTCGTCCGCGTCGTCCGCGTCGTCCGCGTCGTCCGCGTCGTCCGCGTCGTCCGCGTCGTCCGCGTCGTCCGCGCCGCCCGCGCCACCCGCGTCGTCCGCGTCGCCCGCGCCGCCCGCGCCGGCCGCGCCGCCCGCGCCGCCCGACCGCCGCGCGGTTGCGTCTTGCTCGCTCGCTTCACCCGCGCCGCCTACCCGCCGCGTGGCCGCGTCGCGCCGGCCCGCTCGCTGCGTTATCCCACGCCGCAGGTTCGCCCGGTGAGCACCGGGCCGCCAGCCGGCTGGCAGGGCCCGCTGCGCGCCGCGGTCGCGATCTTCGTCGTCGGCTTTCTTGTCGTGTGGCTGCTCAAGCCGATCGGCAACCCGTGCGCGGACCTGTCGCGCCTGCCCGTCGGCAGCAGCGCGAGCTCGTCGCCGTCGTTCTCGCCACCGGGGTCGCGGATGTGCACGTACACGGCGGCCGGGGGCACCAAGGCGACGGCGAAGTACGTGCCGTGGCTGGACTGGATCGTGCTGCTCTTGCTTGCCGCGGTCGCAGCCGGTGCCGTACGAGTTGTCTCGCCCGCAGGCAGGCTCGCCCGAGGGGACCGTCCGGGCCGCGCGCCGCCCGAGCCGCGTGCGGAACGCGAGCCGCGCGCGGAGCGCCCGCCGCGTGGGGAGCGCCCGCCGCGCGCGGACCGCCCGCCGCGCGCGGACCGCCCGCCGCGCGCGGACCGCCCGCCTCGCGCGGACGACCCGCCTCGCGCGGACCACCCGCCTCGCGCGGACCACCCGCCGCGTGCGGAGCGCCCGCCGCGTGCGGAGCGCCCGCCGCGTGCGGAGCGCCCGCCGCGTGCGGAGCGCCCGCCGCGTGCGGACCGTCCGCCTCGCGCGGAACCTCCGCCGCCGCGCGCGGAGCGGCCGCCGCGCGCCGAACGCCCGCGCGCAGAGCCTGCGCCCCGCGCGGAGCCGCCGCCGCGCGCAGCCCGCGATCCTTCGCCTGGCGGGTCCGGCGAGCGCGATGCTGCCGAGCGCGAGCGGGCGCGACAGGAGCGCGCGGCGCGCAACCGCGAGCGCCGCGGCCGCTGACGCGGGCGGCCTCACGGGCCAAGACGGCAGAGGGGTGTGGCGAAAAACGTCCACCATGTCGTCGTTTCTCGCCAGACCCCCCCGCGTCGGCGCGGTCAGCCCTTCACGAGCGTGAGCTTTGAGACGCTGCCGTTGGTTGCGAGATCCGTGCGGCACCGTGATCGTCGCGCGGACCTCGACCTCGGGATAGCCGACGATGGTCACCCGCGGCGCCGAGCTGTAGCCCGCGCCCGTCCGCACGATCCGCGCCGCGACGCCGTTGCGCACGACGGCTCCCGCGCCCGCGACGGGCTGCCGCCACGCCGCGCCGGCCGAGCCGTTGGAGCGGTCGTAGCTCGACACCTCGTCGAGTCGCCCGTTCGCGACGCCGTACGGCGCGAGCACCTTCAGCAGCGCGTCCTCGTTGAGGCGCGCGCACCTGCTCCGGGTCGGGCTCTGGCCGCCCGCGGCGGGCGTCACCGCCGAGAACGCCTTCGTGAGCGCGGGCCGAGGTTCGGTTACGTCGCCCAGGGCACGTCGACCGAGTGCTCGTCCGGCGCGTCGCGGGCGACGACGTACTCGGCGGGCTGCACCTCGGACGGGTTCTCGAGCAGGTGCGTCTCGCGCGGCGGGACGTAGATCATGTCGCCGGGCTCGAGGCTGACCGCGTGCTCGAGATCCTCGCCCCAGCGCACGTTCAGCCGGCCGGACAGCATGTAGACGGCCGACTCGCAGTCCTCGTGGTAGTGCGGCATCCCCTGCGAGCCCGCGGGCACGCTGCAACGGCTCATGAAGAGGTTCTCGGACCCCGCCGTCGAGGGCGAGACCTCCGCCGCGCCGTTGACGACGCGGATGCCTTCGGGTCGGGTCTTGACGAACCGCACGGTCCGTCAAAGACTACTCTCAGATCCGATTGTCGGAAACCCGCAGGTCTGAATTCGTCGTATCGGGCGAATCCGTCGAACGGCCCGAACCGCGAGCTATGTCGTCATCCCGGTGAACTGCCCGCCGGTGACGTTCAGCGTCTGGCCGTGGACGTAGTTCGACCACGGCGAGCAAAGGAAGAACACGCCGCCGGCGGCCTCCTGCGCCGTGCCCGGGCGGCCCAGCGGGATGAGCATCGAGGACATGCCGCGGATCTGCTCGGGGATGCCGAGCTGCACGGTCTCGCCACCGATCTCGATCGTGTTGTCCTCGACCTTCGCCGCCGTCAGCCGCGTGTCGATGAAGCCGAACGCGACGGCGTTGACGTTGATCTTGAACTGGCCCCACTCCTTCGCCAGCGTCTTCGTCAGCCCAACGACCGCGGCCTTGCCGGCGGCGTAGTTCGCCTGCCCGGCGTTGCCCATCGTGCCGGAGATCGAGGACACGTTGACGATCTTGCGAAAGACCTCGACGCCGCGCTCGCGCTCGGCCTTCGCCGGTTCGCGCAGGTGCGGCGCGGCGGCGCGGCAGACGCGAAACGGGACGACCGCGTGGATGTCGAGCATCCGCTGGAACTGCTCGTCGGTCATCTTGTGGAGCATGCCGTCGATCGTGTAGCCGGCGTTGTTGACGACGATGTCGAGCTTGCCCCAGGCGTCGATGGCGGTCTGCACGAGGGCGTCGCAGGCACCGGGCGCGGTCAGGTCGCCGCCATGCACGGCCGTCTCGCCGGCGATCTCCGACGCCGTCTGCTCGGCGAGGTCGGCATCGAGGTCGTTGATGAGGACGCTGGCGCCATGCTCGCAGAGCAGCTCCGCCGTCGCGCGGCCGATCCCGCGCGCCGAGCCCGTGACGATCGCGACCTTCCCATCGAGAACTCCCATGTTCACCGCTCCTTGTCGGGGGGCGGCACGATAGCTGCGGCTCGTTCCCGGCCGCTCGCGTCGGGCGGCCCGGGCCGCCGGGTCATGCGTCGGCCCCGAGGTCGAGCGTCGCAGTCACAGCCGCGAGTCGCTCGACCGCCGGCTCGCCCGCTCCCGGGTCGAGCGCCTCGGCGAGACGCGACCACAGCCGGAACGCGTGCTGCGCCGCGGCGCGCTCAGCGGCTGCGCCCAGGCCGCCGTCGCCGATCCGTAGCGCTCCGTGCGGCGCTCGTTGCGTTCCGGCGACCCCGCGGCACCGGGGCCGATCGTGCTCGCGGGCTTCGCGGGCGCGGTCTTCGGGTCAGACCTGAACGTCGAGCCGAACAGCAGGTCGGCGAGAAACAGTGCGCCGATGCCCAGCGCCGCTGCTGCGATGGTCGCAAGAACCCCCCGCATGGCCCGACTCTAGTCGTGGCGAGGCCGCGCGCACAACGTCACGGGACATCACGCCGGCGGTTTCAGGGCCCGCGCGCGCACGGCGGTGCGCGACGCCGCCAGCTCGGCGGTCCAGTCGTCCGAGCGCTTGGCGTCGCCGAGCATCCGCGCGAGTCGACCGCCGCGTCGAGGCCCGCGACGGCCTTACCAGGACGGTGCGCGAGCCGGAGTTGCGCTGCTCTCAGACGGGCTCAGCGAAGCGCTGAGCGCCTGGACTCCTTCGCGGCCCCACCGGACGGGAGGTGGTCTGTCCGGTGGGGCGCGATGGCGGGAGGAGGCAACGAGTAAGAGAGTGCCGGGACGCTATCCAGATGTCCAAGACACAAGTCCACCGTTGGTCATAAGCTGCACGCATGAATCTGCGTCAGCTGCACTACCTCGTCGCACTCGCCGACGAGCGCCACTTCACGCGCGCCGCCGCACGCGAGCACGTCGCGCAGCCGGCGCTCTCGCAGCAGATCCGCAGCCTGGAGGCGGAGCTCGGGACGGCGCTCGTGGAGCGCACGACGCGCCGGGTCGCGATGACGCAGGCCGGCGAGGTGCTCGTCGCTCGCGCGCGCCGGGCGCTCGCCGAGCTCGACGCCGCGCAGGCCGAGCTGCAGGCGCTCGCGGGGGTCCAGGCCGGCCGGCTGTCGGTCGGCGCGCTGCACACGATGGGCCCCGTCGACCTCTCGCTGCTGCTCGCGCGCTTCCATGGGCTCTATCCGGCGGTCGAGCTCATCGTCCGCGAGCAGTCCAGCGAGGAGCTCGCCGCGATGCTGCGCGACGACGAGATCGATCTGGCGTTCCTCTCGGTCACAGAGCGCATCCAGCGCCGCGGGCTGACGCTGCACCCCCTCGTCAGCGAGGAGCTCGTCGTCGTGCTCGCGCTCGACCATCCGCTCGCGGCGCGCGCGCGCCTGCGGATCGACGACCTCGCCGACGAGGCCTTCATCAGCTTCCGCGAGGGCGCTCGCTTGCGCGAGCTGCTCGACCGCGCCGCCGCCGGCGCCGGCTTTCGGCCGCACATCGCGCTCGAGTCCAACGAGAGCCGCCGCATCCGCAGCCTCGTCTCGCACGGCCTCGGCGTCGCGATCCTGCCGCGCTCGGACGCCGAGCGGCCCGGCGACGAGGTCGCCGTCTGCGACCTCGTCGAACCGTCGCTGACGCGCGACCTCACGATCGCGATGCGCGCCGAGCGCCGCCCGTCGCCGGCGACGGAGGCGTTCCTCGACGTCGCGCTGGAGGTCTACGGCGGGGACTCGGCGCGGACCGGGGCGGCGCCGTCCCATTAGCCTCTGCGATGTGATCGCGCTCGTCACCGGAGCCTCCAGCGGGATCGGTGAGGCCACGGCCCGCCGCCTCGCCCGCGAGCCCGGCTGCAAGCTCGTCCTCGTCGCGCGACGCGAGGAGCGGCTGCGCGCGCTCGCCGACGAGATCGGCGGAGCGACGGTCATCGCGGCTGACCTCTGCGACCCCGGCGCGCCGGCCAGGATCGCCGACCTCGTCGAGGCTGAGCACGGTCGCCTCGACCTGCTCGTCAACAACGCGGGCGCCGCGTGGCGCGCGACGTTCGCCGAGGGCGGCTTCGAGAACGTGCGCCGGCACATGGAGCTGAACTTCGACGCCCAGGTGCGGCTGACCGAGGCGCTGCTCGCGCTGCTGCGACGGTCGGCGCCGAGCGCGATCGTCAACGTCTCGAGCACCGCGGGCCGGGTCTCGCGCGGCGGGTCGGGTGCGTACTCGGCGGCGAAGTTCGCGTTCGCCGGCTGGACGGACTCGCTGCACCTCGAGGAGGCGGCTCACGGCGTGCACGTCGGGCTCGTGCTGCCGGGGTTCGTGGCGACGGAGGGCTTCCCCCAGCGCGAGCTCGTGTCGCGCGCGCTGACGCGCTGGATCGTGTCGACGCCCGAGCGCGTCGCCGACGCGATCGTCGCCGCGGGGCCTGGCGGCAAGGCCGAGCGCTACGTCCCGCGCCCGTACTGGATGGCCGCGACCGCGCGCATCGTCGCGCCGCGCCTCGTGCGGCGGGTGCTCGGCGGCGGCGCGGCGGGGCGGCTCGCGCCGGCGAGGGACCCGGAGCGCATCGAGCGCTGAACCGCCGCGGTCGGCGCGCTTGACCGTCGTGGATCACCGCTGAGAGGGTGCGGCGCATGTACACCTCATCTCGACTGCGCGGCCCGGCCCTCAAGGCCCTGGTCGCGATCACCGCGGCGGGCGCCGCGACCATGGCGCTGCCTGCAGTCGCTCCGGCCGCGACGCGCAAGATCACCTGCAAGCTCGATCTTTTCGCGACGATCCCGCAGCCGGCGCCGACGGCGGCGAACTTCGGCAGGACGAGCTGCGGCAAGCCGTTCGGAGTCGGGGTCCAGAAGGACTCCTCGACGGTCACCCGGACGTCGCTGACGGCCGGCGTCTTCGAGGGTCCGTTCAAGATGTTCTTCGACACGGGCACGATCAAGGGGACGTTCAAGATCGCGTTCGTCACGACGCTTGGGCCGCCGGTCTCGCCGAGCACGTTCCCGACGATCGCGGGCGTTGTCTACACAGGCACGGTCAAGGTGACGGGCGGCACGGGCGCATGGCGCCGGATCCGCGGCAACGGCACGGTGACCGGCACGAGCCCGGACGCCAAGCGGACCGCCCTCACCGAGACGATGACCCTGCGCGGGTTCAAGACGCCCGCCAGACGGGGACACGACATGTAGATTGCGCGGGTGTCGTACACGAGCCTGCGCTATGAGCTCGCGGGTGCGGTCGCGACGATCGCACTCGACGAGCCCGGCACGCGCAACGCCCTCTCCGACGCGCTGCTCGGCGAGCTGCTGACGGCGTTCGCGGCGGCACGCGACGACGACGGCGTGCGCTGCGTCGTGCTGGCCTCGACGCATCCGACGGTGTTCTCGAGCGGGGGCGATCTCGCGAGCTTCGCGACCGCCGACACGACGCTGTTCCCCAGCCTGTTCGAGCTCATCGCCCGGCTCGGCAAGCCGGTGATCTGCGCGGCCTCCGGCCATGTGCTCGCGGGGGCGCTCGGGCTCGCGCTCGCCTGCGATCTCGTCGTCGCGAGCGAGCGCGCGACGTTCGGCACGCCGGAGCTGCACGTCGGCCTGTTCCCGTTCATGGTCTCGGCGCTGCTCGCGCGCAACGTCGGCCGCAAGACGTGCAGCGAGCTGTTGCTGCTGGGCGAGCGCATCGACGCGCACGAGGCGCGGCGGGTCGGGATCGTCAACCGCGTCGTCGCGCCGGAGGAGCTCGACGCCGCCGTCGGCGAGTGGGCGCAGCGGATCGCGGGCTTCGCGCCGCAGATCGTCCGGCGGGGCAAGGACGCGCTCGCGCAGACCCGGGACTCGCCGCTGCACGAAGCGCTCGAGCTGCTGCGCGCGCAGCTCGTCGACACGCTTGCGACCGACGACGCGCGTGAGGGCGTCGCGGCATTCCTCGAGCGACGCGAGCCCCGGTGGAGCGGCAGGTAGTCGCCCTGCTGTGCCGCACGTCGGACCGCGAGCCCGACGGCGCGGTCGGCACGCGCGAGCTCGCGGAACTGCTCGACGCGCGGATCGTCGGCTCGCCGGGCGAGCCGCGCGCAAGCGACTGGTCCGACGACCTGCGCGACGCGCGCGGCTGCCTGCTCGAGGCCGGCGGCCAGCTCGACGACGCGCTTCACGCCGGGCGCATTCCGATCCTGCTCGCGCCCGAGTGCTCGATCGCGATCTCGACGCTCCCGGTCCTCGTGCGCCGCCATCCGGACGCGCGCGTGCTCTGGCTGGATGCCCATGCGGACTTCCACACGCCGCAGACGACGCGCAGCGGCTACCTCTCGGGGATGTGCCTCGCGGGCGCCTGCGGCCTGTGGGACACCGGCTTCGGCGCGGGCCTGGACCCGCCGCGCGTGATCATGCACGGCGTGCGCGAGGTCGAGGGCGCCGAGCGGGTGGGCCTGGACCGCAGCGGGGTGCACCTCGTCCACGACCCGGCCCAGCTCGCCGGCCTGGAGGTCTTCGTCCACCTCGACCTCGACGTCCTCGATCCGGACGACTTCCCGGCGCGGTTCCCGGTCGACGGAGGCCTCGAGCCCGCCGAGCTGCGCGCGTTCCTCACCGAGGTGTGCGCGGTCTGCACGCTGCTGGGCGCCGAGATCACGTCCGCCGCGCCGGGCCACAGCGAGCTCGTCGCGGACGCGATCGCGCCGCTGCGTGGCTGAGCGCATCCATCCCGCCGCCGCCGGCCGCTTCGCGCGTGCCGCCGCCGCCGGCCGCTTCGCGCGTGCCGCCGCCGCCGTACGATCGCGGGCGGCCGAGCCATCCGGACGACGCCGTCGACTGGCCGGCTAGTGGCGCTCCTCGAGGCCGACCGCCTCGCTGAGGCGCTTGTGGGCCTCCTCGAGGTTGGGGTCCTCGATCGCGCGCGACTCCAGGAGGGCGGCCAGTGCCTCGGCGATGACGTTGAGCTTCTCCTGCGAGGACTCCTCCGCACGCCGGCCGGCGTTCTCGAGCAGGGCGATGAGCAAGAGCGTCAGGACGCTCGTGATCGTGTGGATCGCGTACTGCCACGCCTTGAGGTCGGCCCACAGCGGGACGCTCACGAGCCACACCAGCGTGAGGCCGACGCAGAAGACGAAGAACGGCGCCCGGCTGACGCGCAGGTACGCGCCCTCGACGAAGCGGTCGAAGCGCGAGCGCTGATTGACGCCTTTGCGCGCCGAGGCTGCCGGTCGATCTGCCTGCGTCATGCGTCGGAGCCTACGCGCTCGCCCGGTGCAGATGCTTCGATGCTCGGATGAGCTCGCCACCGCTGCACGGCATCCGCGTGCTCGACCTCAGCCGCCTGCTGCCGGGCGGCTTCTGCTCGCTGCTGCTCGCCGACTACGGCGCGGACGTCCTGAAGGTCGAGGACACCGGCGGCGGCGACTACATCCGCTGGGCGCCGCCGCTCGTCGAGGGCGTCGAGCCCAGTGCCGCCTCGGCGCTGTTCCTCGCGCTGCACCGCAACAAGCGCTCGATCCGGATCGACCTCAAGTCCGGCGCCGGCCGCGAGGTCCTGCTTGCGCTCGTGCGCTCGCACGACGTCGTGCTCGAGTCCTTCCGGCCGGGCGTGCTCGACCGGCTCGGCGTGGGCTATGACACCCTGCGCGCCGCGAACCTGAGGATCGTCCTGTGCTCGATCACCGGCTACGGCCAGGACGGTCCGCTGCGCGACCGCGCCGGCCACGACATGAACTACCTCGGCTTGATCGGGATGCTCGGCCTGTCGGGCGCGACGGACGGTCCGCCCGTGCAGTCCGCCGGCCAGATCGCCGACCTCGGCGGCGGCGCGCTCATGGCGGCGTTCGGCATCCTCGCCGCACTGCGCGAGCGCGACCGCAGCGGCGAAGGCCAGCACGTCGACGTCGCGATGGCCGACGGCGCGCTGTCGTGGCTCGCGCTCGTCGCCGCGCGCCGGCTCGCCGGCGCGGAGGTCCCGCAGCGTGGCCGCGACGCGCTCGCCGGCGGGCTCGTCTGCTACCGGCCCTACGCCTGCGCGGACGGCTGGGTCACGCTCGGCGCGCTCGAGCCGCGGTTCTGGTCGGCGTTCTGCCGCGGCGTCGGCCGCGAGGATCTCGTCGAGCGCCAGTTCGACGCGCCCGGCAGCGCGGCGCACGCCGAGCTCGAGCAGGTCTTCGCGGCGCGCACGCGCGCCGAGTGGGAGGCCTTCTCGCGCGAGGTCGAATGCTGCCTGGAGCCCGTCCTTGACCTCGACGAGGCGCTCGCCTCCGAGCACGTCGCCGCGCGCGCGATGGTCGTCTCACTCGACCAGCCCGGCGCGACCGAGCCGGTCCGCCAGCTCGGCGCGCCCGTCAAGCTCTCGCGCACGCCGCCAGACACAACCCGCCTGCCGGGCCCGCGACTCGGCGAGCACACCGAAGCCGTGCTGCGCGAGGCCGGCTACGACGACGCGCGGATCGCCGAGTTGCTGCGCGCGGGCGCGGTCGCGGGTCCGCACACCGGGGCCGGCGCCAGCTTCCTCGCGTGACCCCCGCGGCCCCGGCCGCGAGGGTAGGATGCGCCGCGGTGGGCGGGAGAACTCAAGCGCGCGCGCGACGCCTGATCTGGTCGGCGGCGCTCGCTGCGGCGCTCGTGTCCATGTGCGCCGTCGCACCGGCGGCGCAGGCGCGCGACGTCAACGTGCGCTCGTTCGACGGGACAACGATCCGCGCCCACTTCAGCCCCGCCTCCAAGCGCGGCGCGAACGAGAAGGTGCCGACCGTCCTCGTCGGACCCGGCTATCCGACGCTCGGCGACACGAACCCAGACCAAGACACGAGCGACATGATCGGCCAGGCGACGCTGCGCCGCGAGGGCTTCAACACCCTGACCTGGGACCCGCGTGGCATCGGCGAGTCGGGCGGTGCCGTGAACTTCGACTCGCCGGACTTCGAGGCGCGCGACGTGCAGGCCCTCATCGACTACGTGGCGACGACGCCGGAGACGATGCTCGACGCCCCCAACGATCCGCGGGTCGGGATGTCCGGCTCGAGCTACGGCGGCGGGATCCAGCTCGCGACCGCGGCGGTCGACTCGCGTTTGGACGCGATCGTCCCCGACGTCACGTGGAACTCACCCGCCAGCGGGTTCTTCCCGGACGGGGCGATGAAGACGTCGTTCAGCGTGATCATCTGCGGCAACGGGGTCGCGACCGGCGTGCCCGGGCGCCTGCTTGGACCGGCCGCGGCGCTGCTCGACAGCGCGGCCACGGAGCTGAAGACCGCCTGCGTGGAGAGCATCGGCGGGTCGGTCAGCGTCGCCAGCAGGCAGTGGTTCGCCGACCGTACCCCGCCCGGGCTGCGGGCGCGCATCTCCGCGCCGACGCTGATCACGCAGGGGACGGTCGACACGGTCTTCGGGCTCAGCGAGGCCGTCGCGAACTACGCGGTCCTGCGCGACAAGGGCGTCCCCGTGAAGATGATGTGGTACTGCGGCGGGCACGGGAAGTGCACGACGTCGACGGGTGAGGAGGGTCACGTCAAGCGCGCCGGCCTCGCCTGGCTGAATCGCTACCTCAAGAACGACGGGTCGGTCAGCACGGGCGCGGGGTTCGAGTGGCTCGCCGATGACGGAACATGGCGCTCGGGACCCGACTACCCGCTCGGCGACGCGGGCACGATCGACGCGTCCGGCTCGAACTTCAAGAGCCTCAGCGTCTCGCTCGCCGACACCACGGCCTCCGGACGCGACGGCTTCGCGGCGACGCCGGCCCCCAACGCCGTCACGGTCGGCTTCGCGGCGCCGCCCGCGGGCAGCGACATCGTCGGCGCGCCGAAGCTCAAGCTCACCTACAAGGGCAACTCCGTGCTGAACCAGAGCACGTTCCTCTATGCGCAGATCGTCGACGCGCGCGCCAACCGCGTGATCGGCTCGCAGATCACGCCGATTCCGGTCATCCTCGACGACCGCGAGCGCACCGTGCAGCGCGAGCTCGAGCCGATCGCCGCGCGAGCCGGTGCCGGCTCGCAATACCGCATCCAGGTCACGCCGGGGACGGGCCTGTACGGCGTCCAGCGAGCGATCGGGGGCGTGGTCGTGCGCAGCATCGAGGCGTCGCTGCCGCTCGTCGACGCCGGGCGCTCCGCGCGCTCGGGTGCCGCGCGGCGCACCTCGGCCCGCCTGAGGCTCAAGGTCAGCTCGCGGCGCGTCAACGGCCGCGCGCGGGTCACGGTCACCACGCGCCTGCGCACGAAGCCGTGCGCCGGCCGCGTCACGTTCACGGTGACCGCGGCGGGGCGCCGGACGCGCGCGACCGTGCGCGTGCCGAGCTCCTGCGCGATCAGGTACGTCGCGCGGTTGAAGGTCGCGCGCGGCAGGCGGATCCGCGTGGGCGCGAGGTTCAACGGCAACTCGCAGCTCAAGCCGCGGTCATCGGCCACCGTCACGCACCGCGTGCGGTAGCGGCCCCCGAAGGCTCGCGGCGCGGTCTGGCACCGCGTGGCGGTTCGCGCACGCAGACGCGGCTGCGCACCGTCACGGCCGTCGAGCGCGAGGACGCCTAGCCCGCGGCACCGCCGTTCCATTCGGCGCGTCGCAGCGTGAAGTACAGCTGCTCGGCACCCCAGACATGTCGGCAGCCGTCGTTGCGGAAGCCGAGCTTCGTGAGCACTCGGCGCGAGCCAACGTTCGCCTCGCGGGTGATCGCGACGACGTGCTCGAGGTCGATCGGCCCGAACGCCTCGTCGAGCACCGAGCTCGCGGCCTCGCTCGCGTAGCCGCGGCCCCAGTAATCGCGCCCGAAGGCGTAGCCGAGCGCGATGTCCGGGCCGCCGGGGGAGAGGGGGAAGAGGCCGGCCTCGCCGATGAGCAGGCCCGACTCGCGCTCGAACACCGGCCAGAACGAGTACCCGCCGAGCTGCTGCTGCAGCATCGAGCGGTCGATCGAGGCGCGGGTGCCCGCGAGGTCGCGCGCGCCGCCGAGCAGCGCCATGGCCTCGGAGTCGCCGTAGAGGACCTCGTGCAGCCGCGCGAGGTCGCCCGGATCGTATGCCCGCATCGAGAGGCGCTCGGTGAAGATCGGCAATGCCACGCCGTGATGTTGACGGGTCGCGCGCGCCGGCAGGCGCACCGGGCCCGGGAGGGCCGCCGGTATGGTCCCCGCCGAGCATGAGCGTGCCACCGCGATCGGAGTCCGACGGCGCGGCGACCGCAAAGCCCACCGCGGACGCCGAAGGTCGCGCTGCGGCCGCGCCCGCCGCCGGGACCGGCGCACCCGCCGCGGACGCCGCACCCGCCGCACCCGCCGCGGACGCCGCACCCGCCGCGGCCGCGCAGGGGCCGGCTGTCGCGGCGGAGGCGAAAGCCGCCCCCGCCGAGCCCGAGCGTCCGCGCCACGAGCCGTCCAAGCGCCCGCTCGTCTGGTACGCGGCGCTCGGTGCCCTGCTCCTCGCCGTGGCCGCGATGATGCTCTACCTCACGCGCGGGCTGACGTTCAACCTCGACGAGTGGATCGTCGTGACCGAGCGCCGCGGGCCGGGAGCGCCGTCGCTGCTCGCGCCCCACAACGAGCACCTCTCGGTCCTCATCATCGGGGCCTTCGTCGCGCTGCTGAAGCTCGGCGGGCTTGACGCGTTCGTGCTCTTCATGGCGCCGCTCGTCGCGCTGCAGCTCGCGCTCGGCGTGCTCTTGTTCGTCATCGCGAAGGCGCGGGTCGGGGCGGGCGTCGCGTTCGCGGTCGTGACGGTCGCATTGCTGTCGGGCCTTGCCTACGAGAACTTCCTCATCCCGGGCCAGGCCGGCCAGATGGCGTCGATCGTGGCGGGCGTCGCGGCCTTCCTCGTCCTCGACAAGCCCCCCTCGCAGCGCAACGACCGGCTGCTGTGCGGCCTCATGATCGTCTCGCTGTGCGCGTCGGGCCTCGGGATCCCGATCCTCGTCGGCGTCGCCGTCGAGCTCCTGCTGACGCCCGCCGGCCGGAAGCGGCTGTGGACCGTCGGCGCGCCGCTCGCGCTCTATGTCCTGTGGTACCTGTCGTTCGGCACCAACCGCGCCGGCTTCGACGACCTCGGGCTGGCGGCGCTGTGGGCATGGACGGCGCTCAACCACGCCGCCGGGGCGATGATCGGCGAGCGTCAGATCGAGCCGGGTCGCGACTTTCTCATCGTCTTGCTCGTCGTGCTGGCCTACCGAGCCTTCCGCGTGC
The DNA here is from genome assembly GCA_963810605.1 of uncultured Actinomycetes bacterium. GTDB lineage: Bacteria > Actinomycetota > Thermoleophilia > Solirubrobacterales > Solirubrobacteraceae > CADCVQ01. The sequence goes on along the minus strand of CAWEOF010000001.1, from coordinate 222,883 downwards.
CGCCGGCCTCGCGCATCCGCCTCGCCGCGATCGCGACGGTGCTGCTCACGTTCTACGGCCTCACCGCGATCTCCCGTCTCGGCATCGCGCCGCCGTCCTCGTCGCGCTATCTCACCGTCGGGCTCGTCTTCCTGCTGCTCATGCTCGTCGAGGCGGCGCGCGGCTGGAAGATCCGTGCGTGGGTCCCGTACGTCGTCCTGCTGCTTGCGCTCGTCTCGGTCTCGAAGGACTCCTCGCTCGCCTTCAAGGACGGCCGCAACCTCTTCCTCGAGCGCTCCGAGCGCGTGCGGGCCTCACTCGGCGCCGTCGAGCTGCTCGGCCGCGAGCGCGTCGACCCGAAGCTCGAGATCGCTCCGCTGGCGGCGCCGTTCCTCGAAGCCGGGCACTGGTTCGACACGATCGACGACCTGCGCGGCGACCCGTCCGACAGCCCGTCGGAGCTCTTGAAGGCCTCGCCCGATGCCCGCGCCTTCGCCGACGACACGCTCGTCCGCGCCGGCGGGCTGGCGCTCGGCCCGGCGTCGCCAGACGCCGCGTGCCCCGGGGCCTGGCCCACGGCGACCGGCCCGGTCGCGCCGCGCGGCGTGCGGATCGAGGCGCCGCCGAACGAGCCGGTCACGCTGCGCGCGCGGCGCTTCGGCGGCCGCTGGGTCATGGTCGGCGTGCTGCCCGTCGCGCCCGGCCACCAGGTCGCGCTGACGCCCCTCCCGGACGCCGCGAGCAAGCCGTACCTCCTGCAGGCGACGGGCGCCGCGCGGATCTGCCCGCTCTAGCGGGAGCCCCCGCGGCGCCTTGGGGCCCGCGCAGGTGTTCCTGCGCGGAGCCCTGAGCCGGCCGGCTACTTCTCGACGGTCTGGGTGATGGAGTCGACCTTCGTCGCGATGATCGACGACTCCGACGCGCGCCACGGCAGGGACGCCGCGCACTTGACCAGGATCTCCGTCGGGGCCGCCACGGTCCGCGTGAGCTGCATGACGAAGGTCGTCGGCGTCTGGCGGTTGACGATCGCGATGGTCCCCAGCGACGAGTCCTGCACGCCGCCGAAGTCGAGGATGCACGTGGCTCCCACCGAGCCGTTGACGCCGAGCAGCTGCTCGATGATGTCCGAGGTGCCGGTGAAGGCCGTGACGATCGTCTTCGCCGTGACGGAGTACGCGCCGCCCGGGACGGTCACGCTCGTGACCCGCAGCATCTGCCCGGCCGGCTGGTTCTCGGGCCCTGCCTTGCGGACGTGCTCGGTGGCGACCAGCGGCGCCGGGGCAGGCGCGGACTTCTTCTTGACGATGTTCTGGAGGCCCTTCGAGAGGCTCCCGGACTGGATCGTGCCCTTCTTGATGTCCTGGTTTTGAATCGTCCCGTTCTTGATCTGCGCGCTGGTGATCACGGTGGCGGCATAGGCGCTGCCCGCACAGGCCGCGACGAGTGCGACGATCGAGACGACGAGCGCCGGGCTGGGCGGTCCGAGCTTCATGAAGATCTCCCCTGCGTTTGAATGCCTGCGTGCCACGTCCTTATGTGGTGACGATAGTGGTTGGAGGCGATGTCGGCACGCAATTCGCGCGCCCGCGCGAGTCGCGCTCGGCGGAGACGGGAGGACCGTGTCCGGCCGGGTAGCATCCAGACCGTTGACTGACCAGTCAATCTTGGAGCAGAGAAGCATGCGCGTCGCCGCCGTCCAGCTCACCAGCACCCCCGATCTCGACCGCAACCTCGAGCGTGCGGACCGCTTCACGCGCGCCGCCGCCGCCGACGGCGCGCAGCTCGTCGTGCTGCCGGAGAAGTGGAGCGTCCTCGGTCGCGGGGACGATCTGCGCGCGGGCGCGCAGCCGCTCGACGGCCCCGCCGTGGGGTGGGCGCGCGCGACCGCGCGCGAGCTCGGCATCGAGCTCGTCGCCGGGTCGGTCTCCGAGCGCTCCGACGGCGAGGAGCTCCTGCGCAACACGTCGCTGCACATCGGCCCCGACGGCGAGATCCAGGCCGCGTACCGCAAGGTGCACATGTTCGACGTCGTCGTCGAGGGGATGGTCTACCGCGAGTCCGACAACGAGCTCGCGGGCGAGGAGATCGTCGTCTCGCAGACCGCCGACGGCGTCGGGCTCGGCCTGTCGATCTGCTATGACGTCCGCTTCCCGGAGCTCTACCGGATCCTCGCGATCGGTGGCGCGCAGGTCCTCACGGTGCCGGCCGCGTTCACCGTGCCGACGACGCGCGACCACTGGGAGATCCTCCTGCGCGCGCGGGCGATCGAGAACCAGGCGTTCGTCGTCGCGGCCAACCAGATCGGCGAGCACGTGCCCGCGAGCGCGCGGGGCGCCGCGCTGCGCTCGGGCGGGCGCTCGATGATCGTCGACCCGTGGGGGATCGTGCAGGCGCTCGCCCCCGACCGCGAGGGCGCGATCGTCGCCGACCTGGACCTCGATTCCCAGGCGCGCATCCGGCGCGACCTGCCCGCGCTCGCCAACCGCCGCCCGTCGGCGTACCGCTGGCCGGTGGAGACCCCCGCGTGAGCGCGGCGGCCAAGACCACCACGCCCGCCCGCCCCGACAAGCGCCGCCTGATCCTCGACGCCGCGGTCGTCGCGTTCGCGAAGCGCGGCTTTCACCAGTGCCGGGTGTCGGACATCGCCGACGAGGCGAACGTGGCCTATGGGCTCGTCTATCACTACTTCCGCTCCAAGGACGAGGTGCTCGACACGCTGTTCGTCGAGCGCTGGGACATCCTGCTCGCGTTCATCGCCGAGACCGATCGCCAGTCGGTCGCGCCCCGCGAGAAGCTCCACGCGATCGCCGCGGCGATCATCGACTTCTACCGCTACGACCCCGCGCTCATGAAGGTCATCATCGTCGAGGTCATGCGCTCGGCGAACTCGTTCGGCATGCGCCACTCCGACAAGATCACCGAGGCCTACGCGCTCATCGGAGACATCGTGTCGAAAGCCCAAGAAGCGGGCACCTTCAAGCGCGAGGTCTCGCCGCGCTTTGCGGCGCTCGCGTTCTACGGGGCGATCGAGCAGGTTCTCACGGGCTGGATCTTCGGGATGCTGCCCGAGGGGGAGGCCGAGTACGAGCTGGCAAAGTCGTCGATCGTGGAGACGATCTGCGGCGGACTTGACGCAGTGAGCGGGCGAGACGCCCGGTACGTCTGAGAGGATGAGCCTTGATGTCGAGCAACGACCTTGTGAAGCGACTTGTGTGGTCCGGCCTGCTGGCCGGGCTGGGCGCGATCGCGTCGATCGCGACAACTCGCGCCGCCGGGTTGATTTGGCGCAGGATCTACGGGGAAGACCCACCGGAATGACGTCCGCCAAACGGTCCAAGGGCGAGGAGCCCGAAACGCCGGCACCGGACGATGCCGGCGCCGCTGCCCCCGCTGCTGCCGATAGCTGGACTCCGGCGGACGACCGCGCGGCCACGCCCGAGCCGCCGGCCGAGACCTGGACGGCGGCCGACGCGCGCGCCGCCGCAGCCGAGCCTTCGCCTGTCGTCGAGGGCGAGGCCGTCGAGCTCACGGGTTCCGCTCCGGCGCCGGAGCCCTCCGCGCGCCCGGTGCCGGTGACGATCCACGAGCCGGCTCACCACGGCGCGCCCGCACCGGCGGCCAACCCGATCGTCGACGTCTCGGGCGCGCCGGGCGCCACCGCTCCGTCCTACGACGGCCACGCCGCCGAGCCGTCCGCCGACCCGCTCGAGCCGATCAGGGCGCTCGCCGCGGAGCGCCCCGAGCTCGCGGTCGGTGCCGCGTTCGCCGGCGGCATCCTTGCCGCCATGATCTTGCGACGCCTTGGCAACTGAAACCGCACCCCAGAACGTCGCGCAGACCGTCGAGGAGATCTCCAAGCGCGTGTCGCTGCTCGTGCGCGAGGAGATCGAGCTGGCGAAGGCCGAGGTCACGACGAAGGTCACGAAGCTCCTCAAGGGCATCGTCATCGGCGTCGCCGCCGGCGTGTTCGCCGTCACCGGGCTGTTGTTCTTCCTGCACGGCCTCGCCTGGCTGGCCTGGTTCGCGCTGCCGGTCGGCAACAGCGCCTTCTTCTGGGGGTTCTTCGTCGTCGCCGGCCTGTTGTTCGTCATGGGCGGCATCGCCGGCTTCCTCGCCGCGAAGTTCCTCAAGGAGAGCACGCCGCCGACGCCCGACATGGCGATCGACGAGGCCGGCAAGATCAAGAAGACGCTGATGTTCCGGCGCAAGAACACGCGGTAGCCGTGCCCGCCCGGACCCCAGAGCAGATCCGCGCGTCGATCGAGGCCAACCGCCGCGAGCTCGGCACCTCGATGGAGCGCCTGCACCAGGAGATCGCCGTTCTGACGGACTGGCGCGGCCAGCTCGTCAAGCACCAGAAGCCGGCGCTCATCGGCGCGGCCGTCACCGGGTTCGTCATCGCGGGCGGCATCGCCGCGTTCGGCGGCCTGTTTCGCCGCAAGCGCTGACGCTGGCGCGGGCGGCGCGATCGCTCTCTGACGCCTCGTCCGGGCCGGGGTGATGCGAATCCCCCGGCGGGGTGACGACGGTCCGTGCGCGCGGTGCCAGCCTCTGCCGTGACATAGCGGGTGTGGTGCCACACCCCTCGACCACGCGTTCAGAGATTCGGAGGGACCTCAGATGTTCACCTCAGCGCGTTCGGCCCGCCTGCGGCTCGCAGCAGGTGCCGGACCGAAGCACGTATGGCGCCGACGCCTGACGGCTGTCGTGCTCGCCGTAGCTGGCTGCGCCGCAGCGCTCACCGCCACCGCGGCCACCGTTCACGCGGACACGTACGACGTCAGGATCAGCAACCTGCGCAGTGGGTTGCATGCCGACGTCATGTGGGCGTCCACGGCGCAATATCAAGGCGTGTTCCTGTGGCCGACGAACGGTAGCGCCTCACAGAAGTTCGACCTGCTCGACAGCGGCGGCGGGTACTTCCGCATCCGCGCGCGCCATTCCGGCCAATGCCTGATGCTGGACTGGCGGCAGGGCAACTACAACGGCACGAAGATCCTCCAGTACCCGTACTGCAGCACCGGCTACAGCCCGGCCGAATGGCGCCGCGGCTGGGCGAGCTACCCGCCGCAGTGCAGCGGCAACGTCTGCTCGAGCACCGGCACGACCTACCCGGTGCTGATCAACCGCTTCAGCGGACGCTGCCTGGATGCCCAGAACGGGTCCAGCGCGCCACCGCCGTCCCAGGCGGTTCTCCAGCAGTGGGACTGCATCCGCTGGGCGTCGGATTGGAACGCCGGCAACCAACTCTGGCGCATCGGCAACGAGGGGTACTGGTAGGGCGCGCCCAGCGGCGGCTGCCGGGCCGCGGACGTCGTGCCCGGCAGCGCCTCGCCGCCTCGTGCGTCGAAGCGCGGTCGCTCACCGCGCGGCATGCGCGAAGTGATCCGAACGGCGCAGCGCCGCGTCATCTCGGTGTGGAGGACGCCACCACGACGAGGAACGACCATGCACGAACTCACCGACACCCCAGCGCACAACCGGTCGCGTGTCTAGATCGGCCGCGCGCACGGGCTGTCGCGGCAGCGTCGTATCGGGCGGGCGACGCCCGGGGAGCCGGACGCGCGTGCCGAGCGCGTGCGTACGCCAACTGCACGAACGGTGGCCGGCTCGCCCCGACGGCGTCGCGCCGCTGCGAGACGCAGCCGTCCGATTCGCGCGCGATCACGGCGCGGCCCCAGGTCGACGCGACGACATCGCGCTCGCCGTGTCCGAAGCGCTGACGATCAGCGTCCTCCACGCGTACGTCGGTCACGCCGCTCCCGGCGTGATGGAGTTGCGCGCCTCACGGTCACAAGGCGCGTTGGTGATCGTCGTCTGCGATCGCGGAAACGGCCTGCAAACCCGGCTGGACAGTCGCGACATCGGCCTCGGCCTGGCGCTCATCCACCGCGTCGCCGATCGTCTCGACATCCAGGACACCGAGCCGGGCATGCTCATCCGCATGACGTTCGCGCTCGCCTGAACGTTCCGGCGCGACGCACGCTGTCGCGGTCACGCAAACGACGTGACCTCACAGCGCCAGTAGGTGAACGGGCCAGAGGGCAGCTCCCAGCGCACCTCTCCGCGCGTCGGGATGCGCGTCGCGCCCACGGTGGCGTAGCGGCTGAACTCACCGACCCACGGGCGGAGCACGTTGCCCTCCTCGCCGCGCGGTCGAGCCGGCGTGGAGATCCGGACGATGTCGCCCTCGGCGTCGAACTCGAGCCGCAACGACACGGTCGCCTCGCCGACCCGCGTGGACACCTCGACCGCGTCGTCATCCAGCTCGCGCCACAGCAACCGGCGGTTGAGGAGCATCGCCGCGGGGTTGAAGGGCAGCTCGCCGAGGTAGCGCAGCGCCTCGCCTTCGGAGAGCACCTGCCCGCGCTTGCGCATCACCGGGAGCAGGCCGAACAGGCGCGCCTCCAGCGAGCCCTCGCCCGCGGCGTAGCGGTCGACCACGCTCAGCAGCGGCACGCCCGCAATCGCGAACCTCGCCCGCCAGGCGAACGCGACCTCCTGCGTCGCGAACTCCTCGACGGCGCGAAACCGCAGCGCGCGGCCGCCGGGCTTGGACCACATCGTCCCCGTCTGCGTCAGGCGGGTCTGCGACGGGAGGGTCCCGCCGGCCGGCAGCGCGCGCTCCGCGAAGCTGCCCACCGCGGCGGGCAGCGAGCCGACGTCGATCGCGTCGAGCGTGGCGCTCGACATCAGCGAAACGCCATCGGACCGAGCGGGCAGAGCCCGAGGACATCGGCGCCGCGCCGCTCCTGCCACGTCAGCGGCACGTGTACCTGCAGGCCCGGCTCCGGGCCGCGCTTGCGCAGCGGCAGGTGCACGACGCCCTTGTCGACGAGGTACGGCGACAGGTACTTGCCGTTGACCTTCACGGGCGACCAGGACAGCGGCTCGTCGCTCCACGCGCCCCGCTCCTCGCCGGGATCGCGGCGCAGGAAGCGGTCGCTCGTGCCCGTGAGCAGGCGACCGTGGAGCACCTGCTCGAGCGGCGGGACATCGATCGGCGCACCGGCGAGCACGGCGATCGTCGCCGCCGTGACATCTGCCTGCTGGCAGGCCAGGCCGCCCTGCTTGATCGGGCGATCGGTGGCGTCGCCGATGGCGTAGACGCGGTCGGACTCCGCGACCCGGCCGGCGTCGTCGACCGGGATGAACCCGTGCGCGGTCGCCGGGATGCCGTCCAGCCGGCGACCCTCGAGCAGCGGCAGGGCGATCACGGAGTCGACCTCCAGGAGCGGGCCGGACGCGCTCTCGACGCAGCCGCTGCGCGGGACCTTCGCCGACACGCCGCGATGGACCGTGATCCCCGCGGCGTGCAGCAGCGAGGCGACGGCGGCGCTGGCCTCGTGGCCGAAGATCTGAAGCGGCTCGAGCTCCGGCGTCACGAGGTGGATCTCGACGCGGTCCATGTTCATCGCCCAGACGTCCTGCGCGGTCATGAGCGCGAGCTCGTACAGCGGCAGCGGCCACGAGCACCCGCGGGGCACGACGAAGGCCACCGAGGTCGACCAGCCCTGCTCGAGGTCGGCGACGATCCCGGCGATGGCCAGCGGCTGAGCACCGAACGTCAGCGCGGGCGCGAACGCCGGGACCGCGCGTGCGCCAAGCGCCAGCACGAGCGCGTCGTACGGGATGTCGGGACCGCTCGACAGCGCGACCGTGCGGGCATCCGCGTCGATCCTCGTCACCGCGTCGCGCACGAAGCGCCCGCCATGCTCGGCCATGACCTGCTCGAGCGCGAGCCGCTTCACCCGGCCGCGCGAGAACGGCGTGGCGACGGACAGCGGCGCCAGGACGAAGTCGGGCTCCGGGGCGATCAGCGTGACGCGCACCCGCGCGCCGGCGAGGTCGTGCAGCGCGAGCACCGTCTCGAGGGCGCCGATGCCTCCGCCTACGACGACGACGCGGAGGGGTTGCGTGGGGGAAGGATGGCTCATACCCACGATCCTGAACCGCGCGGGGCGCGCCGCCATCGGGGTGTCCTGCCCCTTGGCATCCGTGCTGGCTACGGAGTGCGCGGATGCGATCGCAGCGGGAGCGTCAGCGCGACGGTCGTGCCGGCGCCGTCGCGTCCCTCGACGCGCAGGCTGCCGCCGCCGAGCTCCGCGCGCTCGCGCATCCCCGTGATCCCGTAGCCGCCGGAGCGCCGAGGACCCGGCTGCTCGATCCCGCGGCCGTCGTCGCGCACGCGCAGCTCAAGCGCCGACGCCGTCGCTCGCAGGCGGATGCGGACGCGCGTCGCGCCCGCGTGCTTGGCGACGTTCGTCAGCGCCTCCTGCGCGACGCGGTAGGCGATCGTCTCGACCTCCGCATCCAGCCGGGTCTCTCCGAGCTGGAGTTCCAGCTCGAGCTCGAGGCCGTGCGCCGCGCCGACCCGTGCGGCGAGCGTGCGCACGGCGGGCTCGAGCCCGAGCTCGTCGAGCGCGGGCGGCCGCAGGTCGGCGATGATCCCGCGCAGCGCGACGATCTCGAGCTCGAGCTGGCGAACGGCCGCCTCGATCCGGGGCCGCGCCGCCTCCGGCTCGCCGCGCAGCGCGGCCGCCAGCGCGAGCTTCGCCGCTCCGAGGCCCTGGAGCGTGTCGTCGTGCAGGTCGCGTGCCCAGCGGCGCCGTTCGGCCTCGGCGGCGCCGATCGAGTCGCGCAACCGCTGCGCGACGACGTTGCGCGCCGTGGCCACGGCGGTCGCGGCGCTGGCGGCGAAGGCCCGCAGCGCGCGCTCGTCGTCCTCGGAGAACGTCGGCGCCTGGCCTGTGCGGTCGAATGCGGCGAGCACGCCGAGCCCCCGTCCGCGGAAGACGAGCGGCACGATGAGCGCGTTGCGCGCGCCGCCGAGCCCGAACCGCGCCGGGTCGACGATGAGCGTCGAGATGTCGTCGATGCGGATCGGCGCGCCGGTGCGCAGCGCCGCCCCCGCGGTCGAGCCCGCGATCGGGATCTCGGCGTCAGCCGGGGGCGTGGCGTTGCCGGCGTGAGCGGCCAGCCGGAGCACGCCCCGGTCGGCCAGCCAGATGAGCAGCGCGTCGGACTCGACGAGCGTGCGCGCGCGCTCGACGATGAGCTCGAGCACGCGGTCCAGGTCGGTCTCGCCGCCGAGCGCGAGCGCGATGTCCCGGGATGCCTCCATGCCGCGCACGGCCCGCTCCAGCTCGCCGCGCCGGCGCTCCGAGGTCCCGAACAGGCGGGCGTTGTCGATCGCGATCGCCGCCCACTCGGCGAGCACGACGATCGCCTCGACATCGTCGTCGTCGAAGTCCTCCGCGCCCTCCTTCTCGGTGAGGTAGAGGTTGCCCCACGCCTGGCCGCGGACGACGATCGGCGCGCCGAGGAAGCTGCGCATCGGAGGGTGCCCGGGCGGGAAGCCGTAGGACCGCGGATGCTCGGAGACGTCGTGCAAGCGGATCGGCACGGGCTGGTCGATCAGCAGCCCGAGGATCCCGCGGCCGCGCGGCAGGTGACCGATCGCGACGTGGTCGGCCTCGTCCTCGCCGGCTGTCAGGAACTGCGCGAGCTCGCGGCGCTCGTCGTCGAGGACCCCGAGCGCGGCGTAGCGCGCGTCGCACAGCTCGCGGGCGGTCTGCATCACGCGCTCGAGCAGGACGTCGAGGTCGAGCTCGGCCGTCAGCGACCGGCCGACGTCCAGCAGCTGGCGCAGACGCGCGGCGTGGAGCAGATGGCGGTCGGCGCCTGCGGCGTGTGGGGGGATCTGCCGAGGATAGGGCGCTGTTGGGGCGCAGCGTAGGGTCTTGACGGTGACAGCGATCCGCATCGTCCTCGCAGACGACCACGGCATCGTGCGCGCCGGACTGCGCCTGCTGCTCGACGAGCAGGCCAACTTCGAGGTCGTCGCCGAGGCGGCGGACGTCGCCGGCACCCTGCGCGCGGTGCTCGCGCACAAGCCCGACGTGCTCGTCCTCGACCTCAACATGCCGGGCGCGCAGTCGTCGCTCGAGGCGCTGCCGCTCGTCGTCGAGCGGTCTCCCGGCACCCGGACGGTCATCCTCACGATGCAGGAGGACCCCGAGTACGCGCGGCGCGCGCTGCGCGGCGGGGCGCTCGGCTACGTCCTGAAGGAGGCCGCCGACGCCGAGCTCGTCGAGGCCGTCCGCCGCGCAGCCGCGGGCGAGACCTACCTCAACCCGGCGCTCGGCGTGCGGCTCGCGACGACCCCGGAGCACCCCGCGGGTCCTCCGGACAACCTCTCCGAGCGCGAGCTCGAGGTCCTGCAGCTCATCGCGCTGGGTCATACGAACGGGGCCATCGCCGAGCAGCTGTTTCTGTCGGTCCGGACCGTCGAGACCCACCGCTCGCACATCCAGCAGAAGCTCGTCCTGTCAACTCGGGCTGAGCTTGTGCGCTACGCGCTTGACCACGGGCTGCTCGACGGCGCGTGACCGGCGGCCGAGCAGGCCGGCGCACAGGACGACGAAGCCGATGCCCGTGAGCAGCAGCGCCAAGCCCATCACGATGGCGAACGTCGCGACAGACGACGCGAAGAACGATGTGTTCAGCGCCGTGGCGAGCGCGGTCTCGGAGATCCAGACCTGGCGTGCCGGGTTGCTCTGGGGCCTGCCTGTCGCGGGATCCTTGAGGGCCGCCGCCTTGTCAGCCGTGCCGCGTCCGTCGGCCGAGGCGTACTGGGGCATCTGCGAGTACGTCTGGCCGCCGGTGCCCTCGAGCGCGTGGATGCGCATGTAGCTCGCGAAGCACTTGGCGTCGGCGCCGCTGGAGATCGCTTTGCCGGCGACGTCGCAGGTCGGCAGCGCGACGCGCAGACCGGCCTGTTTCGCGGCGACCGCGATCAGCGACGGCTTCATGTCGTCGGACCCGACGATGTGCTCGCGTGCGATACCGGTGTTGACCTCGTCACGACCGGCGAGGCCGATGACGATGGCGCCGACGCCGAAGCAGGCGAGCACGAGACCGGCGATGAGACCGGCGAGACGAAACGGGCGGGACATGGCAGACGCTCCTCAAGGACGCGGGTGGGGACCCTTTGCAGTGTTCGGCCTGCGCCTCCTGACGCCATCCGCGAGCCGCCGCCGTGCGGCTGCGGCTTTCCCACGTGCCGAGGACGTAGTCCGGCCCTTCGGGCGCAGGCGCCGGGGCGTGCGCATGACGTTCGCCGATCGGCCAAGCTGAGTCGCCCGGCCGGAACGTTTTCACCCGTAGGACGGCGTGGCGATAGGCTGGTTTCGTCAACTGGATGGGCGCGGGGATCTCCGAGACTCGCCGCCCGGCCGCTAGGGACCCGTTGTGGCCGACCACACGTCAGGCGATAGCCGCGAGCCGAGCTGGAGCCTCGACGCGCGTACCATCGACGAGGCGACCGGCGGCCGTATGCTCGCCGAGCGCAAGCCGGACCTCACGACGATCCTCGAGCGTGCGGCCGCGCGCGAGCTGCGAGCGCGAGCCCGCGATCACGCCGCGCTCATGCGAGACCGCGCGGCGGACGAGCGCGACGCCGAGTTGGCACTGGCCGACATCGCCGCCACCCGCCGCGAGACCGTCCACGCGGTCAGCACGACGGAGACCGCAGCGCACACCGCCGGTCAGCGCGACCGCGCCGCCCGCCATCGCGAGCTGGCCGCCGAGCACCGGCTCGCGGCAGCCGCGGAGCGCAAGGCAGCAGCCCGAGATCGTGAACAGGCCGCGCAGGAGCGGGTCCTATCGCTCGCCGACCGCGAGGCGCTCATCACCGAGATCCGCCACCAGCACGGGCTTCGCGACGACGCGTTGCGCCATCAGCGCCGCGCGGAGAAGCTCGCTCGCACCCTGCAGCGCACGCTGTCGCCGCCGCGGTTGCCGAGCATCGCCGGCATCGACGTCGCCGTGCACTACGAGCCGTCGGCGCCGGAGGAGGTCGGCGGCGACTTCTACGACCTGTTCCCGCTCGCGGCCGGCCGGTCGGGGTTCTTCTTGGGGGACGTCGGCGGCAAGGGCCCGGACGCGGCCGCGGTCACCTCGCTGGCGCGGTACACCATGCGCACCGCGGCGATGCTGCACGAGCGACCCGACCAGATCCTCATGGACCTCAACGCCGCACTCCTCATGGACGCCGAGCAGGAGATGCAGACATGCACGGCGGTCTACGGGGAGATCGTCATCGACGACGACGCCGCGGTCACGCTGGCGGTGGCGGGCCACATGCCGCCGCTGGTCGTCCGCTCGCACGGCGCCATCGAGGTCATGCCGGCGCGCGGCACCCTCCTCGGCGTCTTCGAGGACCCCGAGTTTCAGGTCTGCAGGGTCAGCCTCGGGCCGGGCGACGCGATCGTCATCTACAGCGACGGGATGATCGACACCGAGATCGACGGCATCCGGCTGGACGAGGCACATGTGGCAAAGCTGCTGTCGGGGACCGCGGACGCCAGCGCGCAAGCCATCGTGGATCGGCTCACGCACGCGACGCGGGGCAACGATCGACCGCTGCGCGACGACGTCGCGATCCTGGCGCTGCGCCGGACGCCGGCCGGCGAGCAGCGCTGACGTCGCGGGCACAGGCTCGACCGGCACTCCGAGAGCGACCCGAACATCCTGCGGGCGCTCGCCGTCAGCGCCGGCTTGTCTGACGTGCGGCTGTGGGAAGCCCGCAGCCGCCCTGCGGCCCCGTGCGGATGGCACGGCGCCGCCGGCCCGCGAGTCTCCTGTACGTCCCTTCGCTTCGAGGAGTACTCATCGCCACCACGATCTTGCCTCCGCCCGTCGTGCCGCAGATCCCGTCCCGGCGGACGGTCGCTGCCGTCATCGAGACCGATCGCCGCACCAGCGGCGCGCCGCTGACAGCGGGCCTCGACGTGGCTGGGCTCGCCGCGCTCGTCTTCGCTGGCGCGCTGCTCGCCGCGCTCGGAGCGCTGCTGCATGAGCGTCGCGACGTCACCGGCTGAGCTTCACGCGCCGCCGCACGCCGCCGACGCGGCGGACGTGGCGCGCGGGCTGGGCAGCGATGGGTCGCGAGGACTCGGCGCTCGGGAGGCGCGCACGCGGCTGGCACGGTCCGGCCCCAACGAGCTGTCTACCGGCGAGGGCGTGCGCGCGTGGCGCATCCTGCTGGGTCAGCTGACCTCGCCGATCCTGGCGCTGCTGTCGGGCGCCGGCGTCCTGTCGGCGGCGCTGGGCGACGTCGCCGAAGCGCTGGTCATCTTCGCGGTCGTGCTTCTGAACGCCGCCATCGGCTTCCGGCAGGAGCACCGTGCCGCGTGCGCGATGGCGTCGCTGCGCGCATTGGCGGCCCCGACGGTCACGGTGCTGCGTGACGGACGCCCACTCCAGATCCCGGCGCGCGACATCGTGCCGGGAGACGTGGCGCTGCTCGAGGCGGGTGCGCACGTACCCGCCGATGGACGGGTGACCGAGGCGCGGGCGTTGCGCGTGGACGAGTCCGCGCTGACCGGTGAGTCCGCGCCCGTCGACAAGCAGGTCGAGCCGGTGGCGGCGTCGACACCGCTGGCCGAGCGCGCGTCGATGGCCTATTCCGGGACGAGCGTGACGGCCGGACGCGGACGGCTGCTGGTGGGCGCGACCGGGATGGCGACCGAGCTTGGCCACGTCGCAGGCCTGCTCGATGAGGCAGACCCGGGGCACACGCCGCTGCAGCGGCGCCTCGAAGCCCTCGTCCGGCGCCTCGCGCTCGCGGCCGGCGCGATCGTCGTCGTCGTCTTCGGGCTGGGCCTGCTGCGCGGAGAGGATCTCCAGACGCTGCTGCTCACGGGTGTGAGCCTCGCGGTCGCCGCGGTTCCGGAGAGCTTGCCGGCGGTCGTCACGATCACCCTGGCGATCGGCGCTCAGCGGATGCTGGCGCGCCACGCGCTGATCCGGCGGCTGTACGCCGTCGAGACGCTCGGTTCGGTCACGACGATCTGCTCCGACAAGACCGGGACGCTGACGCAGAACCGGATGACGGCCGTGGTGCTGGACGTCGCCGGGAACCGGTGTGACCTGCGCGCGCAGGACGATCGCTCCGACGCGCAGCCCGCGCTGCTCCTGCTGCTCGCGGGTGCGGCGCTCTGCAACGACACGGTCGTCGCGGACGACGGGACGCTGCTCGGCGACCCGACCGAGACGGCGCTCGTCGCCGTCGCGCAGCGCTACGCGCTGAGCAAGCCGCAACTCGACGCGGCGATGCCCCGGACGTTCGAGCTGCCGTTTGACTCCACCCGCAAGCGGATGACGACCATCCACGCGCTGCCGGCGGCGGGGGCTGCGCCCGGTCCGCTGCGAGCGGTCTTCGACGCGCTGGATGGGCGGGGCGGGTCCACCGATCGGGTGGGGTTCACGAAGGGCGCGGTCGACGGGCTGCTGGCGCGTTGCACGAGCGTCCGCGTCGCCGGCGCGGTCGTGAAGCTCGACGACGACCTGCGGCGGCGCGCGCATGCGGCCGCCGACGAGTTGGCGGCCGGTGGCGTCCGAGTCCTCGGCGTGGCGATGCGCTACTGGTCCATCGGCGACGCTACGTCCGGGGACGCGCTCGAGCGCGACCTGACGTTCGTCGGCCTCGAGGGGATGATCGACCCGGCGCGCCCGGAGGTGCGCGAGGCCGTCGCGACATGCCGGGCGGCCGGCGTGCGCGCGCTCATGATCACGGGCGACCATCCGCTGACAGCGGCGGCGATCGGCCGTGACCTGGGGCTCGTCGAGGATCGCGCGCGCGTCGTGACAGGTGCCGAGCTCGGCGAGCTCGACGGCGCGCAGCTCGATGCCACGTTGCGCGAGGTATCGATCTACGCGCGCGTCTCGCCCGAGCACAAGATCCGCATCGTCGAGGCGCTGCAGCGCCAGGGCCACGTCGTGGCGATGACGGGCGACGGGGTCAACGACGCTCCCGCGCTCAAGCAGGCGGACATCGGCGTGGCGATGGGGATCACGGGCACCGATGTCACCAAGGACGCCGCCGACATGGTCCTGCGAGACGACAACTTCGCGACGATCATCCGCGCGATCCGCGAAGGCCGCGTGGTCTTCGACAACATCCGCAAGTACATCCGCAACATCCTCAGCGGGAACGTCGCGGAGGTCGCCGTGATGGTCCTGGCGCCGCTCGCGGGCATGCCGCTCGCGCTCCTGCCGCTCCAGATCCTGTGGCTCAACCTCGTCACCGACGGCCTGCCGGCGATGGCGCTCGCGGTGGAGGCGCCAGAGCCGGGGGTCATGCGACGCCCGCCGACGCCGCTGCGCGAGAGCCTGCTCGGCGCCGACGGCGGGCGCCGGATCGTCGTTCGCGGCGCGGCGCTGACCGTCCTGACGCTGATCCCCGCGTACGTGCTGTGGCATGGGGGCGACGACGCCTGGCAGACCGTGCTCTTCACGTCGATCGCCTTCGCCGAGCTCGCGGGCGGCTTCGCTATGCGCTCCGAGCAGGTGTCGCTGCGTCGTCTCGGCGTCTTCACGAACCGCGCGCTCGTCGGAGCGGTGGCGCTCACCGTCGCGCTGCAGGTCCTGCTCGTCTCCGTCGCGCCACTTCGCGACCTGCTCGGCCTGCGGCCGCTTGGCGCGGCGCACTGGCTGCTGGTCATCGCGATCGCGCTCGCGTACCTCGGTGCGGTCGAGCTCGACAAGCTGCTGCGGCGTCGGCGGCACCCGTGCTGACTGCGCGCACGGCAGCCGTGGACCTCTACTGGATTCCGCTCGGGGCGGGCGGCCAGTCCGTGCGATTCAACGGCCTCGTGTTCGAAGCCCTCCAAGCCGCGCACCGGCATCGGCGGCGCTGCGACCTCTACCACGCCGCGCTCGTCATCGGGTGCGACGGCGAGGACTACACGATCGAGATCGCACCGTCGCCGGACTCAGACGAGGCGAGCCGAGGCGTGGTCGGCACAGGCGCCGTCGGCAGCCGCCACATCGGGGGGCTGCGCCTCTTTCGCTACGAGGTTCGCTGCTGGCGCGGCGGATCGATCCCGGATCTTCGAGCGGCGGTCGGCGGGCGCCACCGGCTCAGCAGCGATCCGCTGGTCGCGCGCCGGCTGCTCGACCTCGTCCCCGCGGTCCCCAGGCCCGTCTGGGGACGCGACGAGCTGCACGCGGGCGAGATGTGGAACTCGAACTCCTTGATCGCGTGGCTGGTCTGCACGGCAGGCATCACGACGACGGACAGCCTGCGACCACCCCCGCGCGGCCGGGCTCCGGGCTGGCAGGCCGGCCTTGAGGTGGCGCGCCGCGGGCAGGCTCGGTGATGACGAGCTGTGTGAACTGCGGCCGGACGGACAGCGCGCCCGGATGGCTTGAACCTGGTCGGTGAATCGCCTCCGTGATGGGCGAGTTCACTGGTGCGTGAGCGCCTCCAGGACGTCGATGCGGCTCGCGCGCCGGGCGGGGCCGATCGCGGCGAGGATGCCGGCCAGCACACCGAGAACGAGCAGGACCAAGAGCGTGACGTAGGGGAGCGCCAGGACGAATCCCTCGCCGCCCAGCGGCCGCGAGACCAGCACCGCGAACAGGACGCCGATGGCGACGCCGAGGACCGCGCCCATCACCGCCGTGATGATGGCCTCCCCGCGGACGATCTGCCGGATCTGGCGGCGCGTGGCGCCGACGGCGCGCAGCAGCCCGAGCTCGCGCGTGCGCTCGTAGACCGACAACGCGAGCGTGTTGACGATGCCGAACAGGGCGATGATGACCGACAGCGCGAGCAGCGCGTAGAAGACGTAGAGGATCTGGCTCACCTGGCCGACCTGCGCGTCGATGAACTCGTCGCGCGTCTGCGGCTCGAGCGTCGGGAAGTCGCGGTCAAGCAGCCCCGACAGCTCCGCGCGGACCCGATCCTCGGGCGCCCCGGGCGCCGACGCGATCAGCGCCGCGAGCACCGTGTGGGCGCCGAAGCGGTCGCGCAGCGTCGCGTCCGCCACGAGCGCGTCGCCGAAGAGCTGGCCGCGGTCCTCGTACGTTCCGCGCACCGTCAGCCGCACGGGCTGGCGCTCCGGATTGCGCACGACGAAGGACGACCCGACGCGCAGCGAGCGCTCCTTCGCGAAGTCCGCCTCGAGCATCGCGTCGCGGGGGCCGAGCGCCCGCAGCCCGCTGTCGGATCCATCGACCCAATCCATCTTCACGACCGCGGTGGCGAGCTTCGGATCCATGCCGGCAAGGCTGACGCTGGTCCCCGACTCGAGCTTGCCGGTTCCGACGCGGATGTTCGCCGCCGCACCCACGCTCGCGAGCCGCGCGGCGGCGGGCGCGACCGCCTCGGGCGTCAGCCCGGATGGGTCCAGAACCACGAAGTCCGCTGTCACCGCCTTCTCGAACGCGCCTGAGAACGACGCCTGGAAGCCGTTCACGAAGATCGCCGCGAACGCGACGAGCGCCACGCCGACCATCAGCGCCGCGGCTGTGCCCGCCGTGCGGCCGGGCGCACGCACCGCGTTGCCGCGGGCGATCTTGGCCGCCACTCCGCCCGTCGCCGCGAGCGGGCGCCCGATCAGGGCCGCAAGCGGGCCCACGAGCAGCGGCGACAGGAGGCCGACGCCGACGAACACCAGGACCGCTCCGATCCCCAGCAGCGTCAGCGCGGACGACGTTCCGAGGCCGCCGAGCAGCCCGACGAGCATAAGGACGAGGCCGATCCCGGCTAGCCCGATCTGCAGCGCGAGCACCCAGCGGCGCTTGGCTCGCGACGTGCCGAGCGACCCCTCGCGCATCGCGGCCATGGGCGAGATCCGGGTAGCTCGCAGCGCGGGCGCCAGGCTCGAGACCAGCGTCACGACGGTGCCGAGGACGATCGCGACGACGATCGTCCGCCCTGCGAGCACGAGCGCTGTCCGCGGCAGGTCAAAGCCGATGAGCCCGAGCAGACCGGCCAGCAGCGGCGCGAGCCCGATCCCGGCGAGCAGGCCGAGCACCGAGCCCACGAGCCCGATGAGGAGCGCCTCCTGCACCACGGCCCGCAGGATCTGGCGGCGGGACGCGCCGATCGTGCGCAGCATCCCGAACTCCCGCGTGCGCTGCGCGACGGTGATGGTGAAGGTGTTGAAGATGACGAAGGCGCCGACGAGCAGTGCGATGAGGCCGAAGACGAGCAGTCCCATCCGTAGGTAGCCGAGGATCTGCGAGAGGTCGTCGGACTCCTGCCGGGAGTCCTCCGCGCCCGTGCGCACGAGGACGGACTGCCCGAGCTGCGCGATCACGCGCCGCTTGAGCTCGATCTGCGTGACGTCCGACTGCGCCTGCACGTCGAGATCGGTGATCTTGCCGGGCTCCCCGGCGAGCGTCTGGACCTCCGACAGGGTGAGGACGACGAATGCCGCGCCGCCTGTGGAGCCCGCGCCGCCGAACGTCGTGGTCCCGACCAGCGTGTATGGCCGGATCCTCTGCGTCCCTTGGACGCGGATGCGGTCTCCCACATGCAGGCCGGCGTCACTGGCGGCCGTCGCGGAGAGGGCGATCTCGCTGTCGGTGCGCGGCGGGCGGCCCTCGTACTCGAAGGGGTCAAAGCGCTCGTCGACGGCCGAGAACGCGAGCGTCGGGGCGCCGTTGACCGGCCCCACGCGCTCGCCGCCGTCGTCGGCCACCGTGACCGGCAGCTGGCGGAACGCGCCGTCGGCGGCGGCGACGCCGTCGACGCCGCGGACCTGCGCCTCGACGGACGCGCGGAACACCGCGGGCGCGGCACCGAAGCCCTCGCCCTTGTTGCGCGACAGGACCTTGACGTCGACGTTCTCGCCCGCGGTTGCGACGAGCTTGTCGAACGACTTCGAAATCGTGTCCGTGAGGACGAACGTCCCGGAGATGAGCGCCACCCCGAGCACGACGGCGAGCAGCGTGAAGATCGTCCGGGCCTTGCGCTCTCGCAGGCCCCGGAACGCGATCCTGTTCATGACGTGCTCTTCATGAGCTCGAGGACCGCATCCGTGTTCCCGGCTGCCTCGTCATGGACGATGCGTCCGTCGGCCAGGAGGACCAGCCGGTCGGAGTGCGACGCCGCGCTCGCGTCGTGGGTCACCATGACGATGGTCTGCCCGAACTCGTCGGCGGCGCCGCGCAGCAGGGCGAGCACCTCGGCCGACGCGACCGAGTCGAGGTTGCCCGTGGGCTCGTCGGCGAAGACCACCGCCGGCCGGTGCACGAGGGCCCTCGCGATCGCGACGCGCTGCTGCTGGCCGCCCGACAGCTCCGACGGCCGGTGGCTGAGGCGATCGCCGATGCGGACGGTGGCGACGAGCCGCTCGTACCACTCGCGGTCAGGCTCGCGCCCGGCGAGGGTGAGCGGCAAGAGGATGTTCTCCTCCGCGTTCAGCACGGGCACGAGGTTGAAGCCCTGGAACACGAACCCGAACTTGTCGCGCCGAAGCCGCGTGAGCTCACCGTCGTCGAGGCCCGACAGCTCGGTGCCGTCAACCACGACGGAGCCGGAGGTCGGGCTGTCGAGGCCGGCGAGCAGATGCATCAGCGTCGACTTGCCCGACCCCGACGGACCCATGATGGCGGTGAAGCCGCCCTTGGGGAAGTCGATCGTGACGTCGACGAGGGCACGCACAGCGGCGGCGCCTGCACCGAAGGTGCGGCTCAGATGGACCGCCGAGACGATGGTCGGGGCTGTCTCGACGGAGTCGATCGTGACCCCGACCACGGGCGATGCGTCGCGGACGTCGCGGGCGGCCACCGGCGCCGCCATGGCGCCGATAGCGGTAGGTGTGTTCGTATCCGGCATGTCCGCATCCTTCTGGTGGGGTCCACCCGACCTGCCCGGTCGGGCCTGGAGCGACCGCAGCACGTCCGGCTACGCCTTGAGGTCCAAGCTCAGCGGGCCGGTGTGCTGGATGGCGCATGTCGCGTCGGCGAGGCCGCCTTCGACCGTGCCGGTGCTCGGGCACAACCTTCACGACGGCGGCGCCCCGCCACATCCGCCTGGACTACCGGTCTCGCTCCGTAGCTCTCGCGGTGCCCGGCGGGATTGTCCGCGGCCGGCATCGGCGGCTGCGAACCCGCGTCAGTTCTCCTTGAGCACCGCGTAGATGAGCCGCTCGGCGACGTCGACGACCGAGTCGCCCATCTGCGCGCAGCGGCGGTAGAGCTCGTGGCGGCCCAGCGTGGCGCTCCGGCCGTCGAGCTCCGCGAGCGTGCCCATGGCCGCGCGGTAGGACTCCTCGAGCCGGCGCTGGGACTTGAGTGCCGCGTCGGCGGGCTTCGTGGCGTCGCCGGAGCGTCCCGCGAGCTGGGCCACGCCGTCGTCGATGTGGCGGACGGACTCGGCCAGCATCGCGGCCATCGCGGCGGTCGCGCCGTCCGGTGGGCAGCTCATCGCCTCCGAGACGCCGATCGCGTCCGCGGCGTGGTTGAGGATCCAATCGACGGAGCGCGACAGCGCGAAGAGGTCCTCGGGGTCAAGCGGCGTGACGAACGCGCTGCGCAGCGCCTCGCGCAGCTCGTGCTTGGCCGTGTCGGCTTCGTGCTCGAGCTCTTGGACGGTGGCGGCTGCCGCGGCGTCGCCGCCGGCGCTGGCCCAGGCCGCGAACGCGTCCATCGCCTGCACGGTGAGCGCGACCTGGCGGCGCAGCAGTCCCAGGATGTCGGGCATGTCGGGCAAAAACCAGTGGTGGCGGCTCATGTCGCCCACCGCCACGCGAGCAGCGCGACCGCGGCGATCATGGCGCTCGCCGGCATCGTGAGCACCCAGGCCAGGCCCATCTGGCGCACGACCGACCAGCGCACGTGATGCCAGCGCCGCCGGCCGCCGCCGACGCCGACGACGGACGACGCGACGACCTGCGTGGTCGACGTGGGCGCGCCGAGCAGCGACGCCCCGAGGATCACGGCGGCCGACGCGCCCTGGCTGCACAGGCCGTCGACCGGGTGCAGGTGATAGATGCGCCGGCCCACGGTTCGCATGATGCTCCAGCCGCCCGCCGCGGTCCCGAGCGTCAGCGCGGCCGCACAGCCGACCGTCGCCCAGAGCGGCGCTGCGAGCGCGTCGATGCGCCCGTCGGCGAGGAGCACCGCCGCGATGACGCCGGCCGACTTCTGCGCGTCGTTCGCGCCGTGGCTGAACGCCAGCGTGGCGGACGTCGCCCACTGCGCGGCTTGGGCGAGGTCGCGCCAGCGCCGGCTCGCGCGGCGCGCGCCCCGGCGCACGGCGCGCACGAGCGCGAACGCCGCGAGCGCGCCGAGCGGCGGCGAGACGGCGAGCGCGATGCAGGCGCCGAGCACCCCGACCGGATGGATCCCATCCAGGCCGCCCCAGTGCACCGCCCCGGCGCCCCCCGCGACGAGCGCGGCGCCGACGAGCCCGCCGACGAGCGCGTGTCCCGAGCTCGATGGCAGCCCCCAGCGCCATGTGAGGAGGTTCCAGGCGACCGCCGCGAGCAACCCGGCGGCGATGGCGTCGATCGCCTCGGCGGAGCCGATCGCCACGATGCCGCCGATCGCCCGCGCGACGGCGGCGCCCACGAGCACCGGGCCGAGCAGGTTGAAGACCGCGGCCAGCGCGAGCGCGTACTTCGGGCGTGCCGCGCGCGTCGCGACGAGCGTCGCGACCGCGTTGGATGCGTCGTGCAGCCCGTTCGTGGCCGCGAACGCGAACGCGAGCACGATGGCGACGAGAAGGACCGCGGTCACGAGACCTCGCGCGCGGCGCCGATGGCGAGCACGGCGGTCACGAGACCTCGCGCGCGGCGCCGATGGCGAGCACGGCGGTCACGAGACCTCGCGCGCGGCGCCGATGGCGAGCACGGCGGTCACGAGACCTCGCGCGCGGCGCCGATGGCGAGCACGGCGGTCACGAGACCTCGAGCGCGGCGCCGACGGCGAGCATGAGCGTCGCGCCGAGCGCCGTGCCGGCGACGACGCGCAGATGCGACGCGTGCTTCCAGGCGTCGGGGAGCAGGTCGACGACGACGAGCGCCAGCATCGCGCCGCCGGCTAGCGCGAACGACGCCGGCAGCAGCCCCTCGATCTGCTCGACGGCAAGCCACGCGATGAGCGCGCCCGGCACCTGTGGAAGGCTCGTCAGGACCGCGGCGCCGACCTGCTTGCCGGGTCCGTAGCCCGCGGGCTGCATCGCGGCGGCCGTCGCGGTCCCCTCGGGCACGTTCTGGATCGCGATCGCCGCGATGACGAACGCGCTCAGGCCCGCCTGGTCGGACGCGAACGCGCTGCCGATCGCGAAGCCCTCGGGCAGGCTGTGGGCGAAGAGCACGCCGATGACGAGCAGCGAGCGGGCGCCCGCCTCGCTGCGGCCGTGCATGCGCGCGCGGCGTCCGAGCGCGCGCCGCGACGCGACGAGCGCCAGCGCGCCGGCCGCGGCGGCGGCGACCACGGTCGGCGCGCTGCCCTGCTCGGCCGCTGGCATCAGCAGGCCGACGATCGCGGCGACCGCCATGACGCCGGCCGCGAATCCGCTGAGCACCCCCTGCGCCGCGCGGGCGTGCTTCTCGCCCAGCGCGACGACGGGCAGCGCGCCGACGCCGGTGGCGAGCGCCGTCGCGGCGGCGAGCGCGGTCAGCAGCAGCGCGTCGCTCACGCCGGCGCCGAGGTCGTCGCGAGCAGGTTCAGGGTCGGCGGCGGCGCGTGGCTCACGTCGGCGCCGAGGTCGTCGCGAGCAGGTTCAGGGTCGGCGGCGGCGCGTCGCTCACGCCGGCGCCGAGGTCGTCGCGAGCAGGTTCAGGGTCGGCGGCGGCGCGTCGCTCATGCCGGCGCTGCGGTCGTCGCGAGCAGGGTCGCGGTCTGACGGGCGATGACGATCTCCTCGCCCGCTCGCACGACCAGCACGGCGACCGGAGCGTCCGCGGGCGCGATCCGCTCGTCGTCGCGCGCGTTGCGCTCCGGGTCGAGCCGCACGCCGAGCTGCCCGAGGCGGGCGCACACCGCCGCCCGCAGCCGCGCCGAGCGCTCGCCCGCACCCGCGCTGAACACGAGCGCGTCGAGCCCGTGCAGCGCCGTCGTCATCGCGGCGACGGCGCCGCTGACGCCGCGCACGAGCACGTCGAGCGCGAGCTGTGCGCGGTCGTCGCCGCCGGTCGCGGCGCGCTCGACCTCGCGCAGCCCGGCGAGGCCGGCGATGCCCAGCAGGCCCGAGCGGTGGTTGAGGGCCTCGTCGAGCTCGTCGTGCTCGATGCCCGCGGCGAGCAGGTGCAGCAGGAGCCCCGGATCCAGCGATCCCGACCGCGTCGCCATCGGGACGCCGTCAAGCGGCGTGAAGCCCATCGTCGTGTCCACCGAGCGCCCGTCGAGCACGGCCGTGACCGAGCAGCCGCTGCCGAGATGACAGACGACGAGCCGCCGGCAGCGCTCCTCTCCGAGGATCCGCGCGGCCTGCTCGTGACACCACGCGACGTTCAGGCCGTGAAAGCCGTAGCGCCGCAGCCCGAAGCGCTCACTCCACGCGCGCGGCAGCGCGTACGTCGTGGCCGCCGGCGGCAACGTCCGGTGAAACGCCGTGTCGAAGCACGCGACCTGCGGCACGCCTGGCAGCGCCGCCGATGCCGCGTCGATGCCCTCCAGCGCCGCGCGCGCGTGCAGCGGCGCGAGCGGCGCCAGCGCCGCGATCGCGGCACGCGTCTTGGCGTCGATCCGCGCGGGTCCCTCGAAGCCGGTCCCGCCGTGCACCACCCGGTGTCCGACGGCCTCGGCGCGGCCGCCCGCGTCCGCGAACGCCGCTCGCAGCGCGCCGGCGTGCCGGCCTGGACCGACGGCGTCCGGCTCCCAGCGCTCCTCACCCCGATCGAGGATCGCATCCGAAGCCGCGTCGACGAGCGCGTGCTTGAGGCTGCTCGAGCCGGCGTTGACGACGAGGACGCGCACCGCGACGAAGCGCTACGGGCGCTCCGGCCAGGCCCAGTCGCGGACCTCGGGCATGTCCTCGAAGTGCTCGCGGATGTAGGCGTGGTGGCGCACGAGCATCGCCTCGCAGTGGCGCTCCAGCGCCGCCGCCCCCGGTGCGATCCGGCGCGCGCGCCTCAGTGCGTCGAGGACGAGGTGATAGCGGCTCATCTCGTTGAGGACGACCATGTCAAACGGCGTCGTCGTCGTGCCCTGCTCGCTGTAGCCGTGGACGTGGAAGCGGCCCGCAGCGGGGCGGCCGTGGAGCAGCTGGTGCAGGGCGCGGGCGTATCCGTGAAACGCGCACACGACGCTCGTCGTGTCGCCGAACAGCTCCTCGAACCGGTCGCGCGACAGGCCATGCGGGTGCACGTCGGCGGGCGTGATCGCCATGAGGTCGACGACGTTGACGACGCGAAAGCGCAGCTCGGGGACGTGCTCGCGCAAGAGCGCGGCCGCGGCGATCGTCTCAAGCGTGGGCACGTCGCCGATGCACGCCAGCACGACGTCGGCGTCCTCGTGGCCGCTCGCGCTGCCGGCCCAGTCCCATGCGCCCGCTCCGCGCGCGCAGTGCTCGCGCGCCGCGTCGATGTCGAGGTACTGCAGCTCGGGCTGCTTGTCGATGACGACGAGGTTGACGTAGTCGCGGCTGCGCAGGCAGTGGTCGGCGGTCCACAGCAGGCAGTTGGCGTCCGGCGGCAGGTAGACCCGCACGACGCTGCCGCTCATCGAGATCATCGTGTCGATGAGTCCCGGGCCCTGGTGGCTGAAGCCGTTGTTGTCGTTGCGCCAGCAGGTCGAGGTGAGGAGCACGTTCAGCGATGCGACCGGCGCGCGCCAGGCGAGCTCGCGACCGTGCTGCAGCCACTTCGCGTGCTGGATCGCCATCGACGCGGACACCATCGCAAACGCCTCGTAGGTCGCGAACAGGCCGTGTCGCCCTGTCAGCAGGTAGCCCTCGAGCCAGCCCTGGCAGTTGTGCTCGGACAGCACCTCCATGACGCGCCCCTGCGGCGAGACATGGTCGTCGCCGGGGAGCGCGTCGCGCAGCGCGCGGCTCTCCGTCTCAAAGACGTTGCCGAGCCGGTTGGAGTTCGTCTCGTCCGGACAGAAGAGGCGGAAGTTGCGCCGCGCGGCGTTGCGGACGTAGACGTCGCGCAAGAGCTTGCCGAGCTGGCGCGTGGACTCCCCGCGCGTGGCCGCGGGCCGCGTCACCTCCAGGGCGTACGCCGCCGGGTCGGGCAGGTCGAGTGCTCCGAGCACGCGACCGCCGTTGGCATCCGGGAGCGCGCCCATGCGCAGCTCGCCCGCGGGCGCGAGGGCGGCGAGGTGTGCGACGAGCGCGCCGTCGCCGTCAAAGCGCTTCTCCGGCCGGTAGCTGCGCATCCAGCGCTCGAGCTGCGCGAGGTGCTTGGGGTTCTCGCGCACGCCCGCGAGCGGCACCTGATGGGAGCGAAACGTCCCCTCCACCGGCACGCCGTCGACCTCGCTCGGGCCGGTCCAGCCCTTCGGGGTACGCAGCACGATCGCCGGCCAGCGCGGCGTTCCGGAGGTGGGCGCGGCGCCGGTGCGCGCTGCGTGCTGGATCGCGAGGATCTCGTCGTGCGCTCCGTCGAGCGCGTCGGCGAACGCCCGGTGCACCGCGCGGGGGTCGTCGCCGGCGACGACTCGCGGGGCATAGCCGTGGCCGCGCAGCAGCGCGAGCAGATCCTCCTCGGGTGCGCGTGCGAGCACGGTCGGCCCGGAGATCTTGTGCTCGTTGAGATGCAGGATCGGCAGCACCGCGCCGTCGTGCTCGGGGTCCAGGAAGCGGATGCCCTTCCATGAGCCCTCCAGCGGCGCGGTCTCGGCCTCGCCGTCGCCGATGACGCACGCGACGAGCAGGTCCGGGTTGTCGAACGCGGCACCGAACGCGTGCATGAGCGCGTAGCCGAGCTCGCCGCCCTCGTGGATCGAACCGGGCGTCGGCACGCTGACATGGCTCGGGATCCCGCCGGGCGTGGAGAACTGGCGCACGAGCTCGAGCACGCCGGCGTTGTCGGCCGACACCCGGGGATAGACCTCGGAGTAGGTGCCCTCGAGGTAGACGTTCGCCACGATCGCCGGGCCGCCGTGGCCCGGGCCGGCGACGTAGAGCACCCGCTGGCCGGTCCGGCGGATGAGCCTGTTGAGCTGCGCGTAGACGAGGTTCAGCCCGGGAGAGGTGCCCCAATGCCCGAGCAGCCGCGGCTTGATGTGCTCGACGCGCAGGGGCTCACGCAGCAGCGCGTTGTCGAGCAGGTAGATCTGCGCCACGGTGAGGTAGTTCGCCGCGTCCCAGTACGCGAGCAGGTCGTCGAGCTCCTCGCCGTCGAGGCGCGACGCGGCTGGTGCGACGGCCATCAGCGCCCGGCGCGATCGGTCGCGGTCGGGCGGAGCGGCGGCGTGACGTGGGAGGCTGCCGGTCGCTTGCGCGCCACGGGAGGCCCCCTTTCCGTTGCATAGGGTGGCCTTTGAGTACGCGGCGCTTGCGCCGCGGCCCGATCAGACCTTGGTTCTCATCGACGCTATCCCGCGTGTCAAACGCGCGAACGTCCGACGGCGGCCCTACGCTCGCATGCGTGTCCGTGTGGGAAGCCCTGACCACCCGCCAGCTCGCGCGGATCTTCTTCACGATCGCCGCGTTCTGCGGGTTTCTGTACCTGCTCGTCCAGATTCGCAGCACGCTGCTGCTGCTCGCGATCGCGATCTTTCTCGCGGTCGCGCTCGGGCCGGCGGTCGACCGCTTCTCCCAACAGCTGCCGCGCGCGGCGGCGATCCTCGTCATCTACGTGATGATCGCCCTCGCGTTCATGGGCGTGCTCGCGCTCGTCGTGCCGCCCGTCGTCAACGGCGCGAGCGACCTCTCTCGCGACATCCCGAACTACATCGACGACCTGCGCAACAACGACAGGATCCGCGAGTTCGACAACAAGTACGACGTCACGTCGCGGCTGCAGGAGGAGGCCGGCAAGCTGCCCGACAAGCTCGGCGACGCGGCGGGCGCCCTGCAGTCCATCGCGGCCGGCGCGTTCAACGCCGCGTTCCAGCTCCTCACGATCCTCACGATGACGTTCTTCCTCCTGCTCGATGGCAAGCGCATGGCGAGGTGGCTGCTCAGACGCTTCGCCACAGACCACGAGGAGCGCGCGCGCGAGGTCGTCGGCCGCATCTACCGCTCGACGTCGGGCTACGTCACCGGCGCGCTGACGATCACGACGATCAACGGCATCCTCACGTTCTGCGTCCTGACGATCCTCGGCGTGCCGTTCGCCGTCCCGCTCGCCGTCCTGATGTCGTTCTTCGGCCTCATCCCGCTCGTCGGCGCGACGATCGGCGGCGTCATCATCCTCGTCGTCACGCTGTTCACGGACTTCCCGCAGGCGACGATCGTCTACGGGATCTTCCTCGTCATCTACCAGCAGGTCGAGAACAACGTCCTGCAGCCGTTCATCTTCAAGCGCACGGTCAACGTCCATCCGCTCGCGGTGATCGTCGGGATCCTCGCCGGCTCGGCGGTGCTCGGCGTCGTCGGCGCGCTCGTCGCGATCCCGGTCGTCGCGGCGCTGCAGATCGTGCTGCGCGAGCTCTTCGGCGCCGAGCCCGATCAGCCGGCGCTCGCTGCGCCCGAGGATCCGCCGCCGCCGAAGCTCCCGCCGCCGAAGCGGCCGAAGCCGGCGCCGGCGTAGACGCGCTCAGCCCAGTGCGGCCGTGGGGATCCCGGCGACGCCGATCATCCCCGGACCGAGGTAGACGCCGAGCACCGGCCCGACCTCGCTGACGAAGAGGGGCTCGGAGCCGAAGATCTCGCGGCCCTGCTCGACGAGCCGCTGCGCCTCGCCGGGCGCCTGGATGTGCTGGACGAGCCAGCCATCGACGCCGTCGGCGTGCAGCGTGCCGAGGTGCTCGACCATCCGGTCGAACGCCTTGCCGCGCGTGCGCACGCGCTCGACCGGCTTGATCTCGCCGTCGACGGTGAGGATCGGCTTGATCTTCAGCGCGCCGCCGACCCACGCCTGCGCGCCGCCGACGCGCCCGCCCCGGCGCAGGTACTCGAGCGTGTCCAGGCAGAACCAGATCCGTGCCAGCCCGGCCGCGCGCGTGGCGTGCTCGGCGACGTCGCCCAGGGCCGCCCCCGAGCTCGCCTTCGCCGCCGCGGCAAGCACGGCCAGCGCGCGCCTGAAGCGCGGAGGCGTGGGTGCCCGAGACGGCGCCCGAGAGGTGGATAATCGGCCGCGCAGGGGGTGGGTCGTGCGGGGCTGCGCACGGCGCGCTCGCGCCTCCCGCGCCGGTACGCGCCCGGTCGTCCGCGGCCCGCCGCACGCGCCGGTCGCGGCGCTCGACGACGACGGCGAGCTCGACGCGTCCTGCGCCGTCGCTACTTCGGCGGCAGCGACGCCGCGTAGTCCGCGCCCGCGTCGACCCAGCGCGCGAGCTGCGTGTCGTCGGCGATCCCGGCGCCGTCCACGGTGAAGAAGCCGCGCATCGTGCGCTCGCCCATCCGCATGAGCCCGACGTGCGGCTCGGCGAGGACGCGCTCGGAGTCCTCGCGATCGAGGCGCACCAGCAGGTTCTCGCCGGTGGCGCCGCAGGCCATGTTGCCCTCGACCATCCACGCGATCCCGCCGAACATCTTGCGCTCGGTCACGCCGTCGCGGCCGCCGATGACGTCGCGGATGCGCTGAGCGAGCTCCTCGGAGTACGCCATACGGGCACTCTTACAGCTGCGGGTCGACGACGAGCTTGCGCGCTTCGCCGGCCGTCGGGCGAATCAGGGCGTCGTGCAGCTCGTCGAGGCCGACCGTCTCGCCGGCGAACCCGCGCCAGTCGACGTCGCCGCTCGCCAGCAGCGCGAGCGCGCGGTCGACCTCTGCCGGGGTGTGGTGAAAGGCGCCGCGGACGTCGAGCTCGGCGTAGTGCAGCGGGCCGGAGGGCAGCGTCACGTCGCTGCCGGATGGGCAGCCGCCGACGAGCACGACGGTGCCGCCGGGCCGAGCGGCCTCGATCGCGGCTCGCCACGACTCGGGTCGCCCGACGGCCTCCATGACGAGCGCGTGGCGACCGAGCTGCGCGACCGCGCGCGCGCCCAGCGCCTGCGCCTGCGCGCGGCGCGCGGGGTGCCGGTCGCACAGCGTGACCTCGCGGCCTTCGAGCACGAGCAGCCGCGCGAGCATGAGCCCCATCGTGCCGCCGCCGAGGATCCCCGCGTCCGACAGCTCGTCGCCCGCCCGCGCGACCGCGTGCACGGCCGCCGCCAGCGGCTCGGCCATCGCGGCGCCCGCCGGCTCGAGGCCGTCCGGGACCGCGTGCAGCGCCGCCGCCGGCGCCGCGATCCGCTCGGCGAAGCCGCCGAGCACCCAGGTCATGTCGGCGCAGAGCTGCGTCAGCCCGGCGCGGCACGCGTCGCAGCCGCCGCACGGCACCGAGTCGCCGACGAGGACCCGCTCGCCGGTGTCGTCGCGCACGCCGGCGGTCTCGTGGCCGAAGCGCGCCGGGTACGGGCCGAGGATGAGGTGCCCGTGGCGCAGCGCCTTGAGGTCCGTCGCGCACGCGGTCGCCGCCTCGACGGTCACGAGCACCTCGCCCTCGGGCTCGGCGACCTCCTCGACGCGCAGGTCGCCGGGGCCGTGCAGCATCGCGGCCCTCACGGCTCGACGACCACCTTCAGCGCCTCGCCGCGGCGCTGCAAGCCGAGCGCGCGGCCGGTCTCCGCGAGGGGCAGGCGGTGCGTCACGAGCGACAGCACGTCGATCCGGCCGCTCGCGATGAGGTCGTACGCCGCGCGCATGTCCGCCGGGCCGGCGGACCAGCTCGAGCACACGGTGAGCTCGCGCAAAAAGAGCTGCTCGGTGTCCAGGCCGACCGGCGTGCCGGGGCCTGTCGTCGCGTACAGGCTGAGCGTGCCGCCGACGTCGAGCGCGGCCGCCGCGCCGGCGATCGCCTCGCCGTCGGCGGTCGTGACGAACGCGACGTCGACGGGCTCGTCGTCGTGGGCGACCGCGCCCAGGCCCTCGGCGATGCGCCGGCGATCGGAGCGCGGCTCGCGCACCCAGACGGCCTCGACGCCGCGCGCCCGCGCGGCCGCGACCGCCAGCATGCCGTTCGAGCCGGCGCCGACGACGAGGAGCGAGTCGCCGGCTCGCAGCCGCGCCCGGTCAAACGCGCGCAGCACGCAGCCCAGCGGCTCGACGAACGTCCCCGCGACGGGATGAAGCGAGCCGAGCGGGAGCAGCTCGGCGACGAGCTCCGCGCTCAGCCGCACGCGCTCGGCGAAGCCGCCCGGGTCAAGCGCCGTCGAGCGAAACCGCTCGCACAGCGTCTCGTGCCCGCGCGCGCAGCGCCGGCACTCGCCGCACGGGACGTGATGGTGGATGACGACGCGATCGCCGACCGCGACGTCCATCACCGCCGATCCCGCCGAGAGGACCTCGCCGACGACCTCGTGGCCCAGCACGCAGGGCAGCTTGCGCGCGACGTACGTCTCGCTGACATCCGACCCGCACACGCCGCACGCGAGCACGCGGCAGACGACCTCGCCCGGTCCGGCGACCGGATCGGCGAGCTCCTCGATGACCACCTCGCGCGGGGTCAGCGACCGTGCGACCTTCATCCCGGATCCACCGAAGCTCGCGGCGTCGCGCCTGCATGAGCCTTCGCAATAGCGGATCGGCCGCTCTGCGAAGGACCCGCCCTGAGGATTCGCGGCCGATCCGCGCCGGCTCGACTCACAGAGCCACGATGTTCGGCCGATCCTGGACGATCATGCAGCGTCGGTCTGCCGGCCGAACCCTGCGCCCAGCAGCCCGAGCACCGACTCGCGCGTCGGCGGCGCGGCGATCCCGCGCTCGGTGACGAGCGCCGTCACGAGCTCGGCGGGGGTCACGTCGAACGCCGGGTTGCGGCACGGCGTGTCAGCCATCGTCAGTAGGGCGCCGCCGGCGTGGCGCACCTCGTCGGCATCGCGCTCCTCGATCTCGATCTCGTCGCCGCTTGAGATCGCCGCGTCGATCGTCGAGGTCGGCCCCGCGACGACGAACGGGATCCCGGCGGCCCGCGCGGCCAGGGCGTGCGCGTACGTGCCGACCTTGTTGGCGACGTCGCCGTTGGCGGCGACGCGATCGCACCCGACGATGACCGCGTCGACCTCGCCGCGGCGGATGAGCCCCGCGGCGGCGCCGTCGACGAGCAGCTCGTGGGTCACGCCGGCGCGACGCAGCTCCCAGATCGTCAGCCGGGCGCCCTGCAGCAGCGGCCGCGTCTCGCACGCGAGCACCGACAGCTCGCCGCGCGCCGCGAGCTCGGTCACGACGGCCAGCGCCGAGCCGGTCCCGCCGCACGCGAGCGTGCCCGTGTTGCAGTGCGTGAGGATCCGGCGCGTCCCCGCCAGGAAGTCGGCGCCCAAGCCGGCGATGATGGCGCTCGCCGCGTTCTCGGCGGCGTGGATCGCCTCCGCTTCGGCGCGCGCCACCTCGGCGCGTGCGCGAGGGGCGACGGCAAGCACCGCCGCCTCCACCCGCTCGACCGCCCACGCGAGGTTCACGGCCGTCGGCCTGGAGGCCTTCAGCACCCGGACGGCCTCGGCGACGCCGTCGTCGTCGGGCGCCAGCGCGACCGCCATCGCGAGCCCGTACGCCGCCGCGATCCCGATGTTCGGCGCGCCGCGGATCGCGAGGCGCGCGATGGCCGCCGCGGTGTCCTGCGCGCCGCGCAGCTCAAGCCACGTCTCCGTCGCCGGCAGCAGCGTCTGATCGAGGATCTCCAGGCGGCCGTTGCGCCAGCGCAGCGCGACGACG
This sequence comes from uncultured Actinomycetes bacterium, assembly GCA_963810605.1. Taxonomy (GTDB): domain Bacteria; phylum Actinomycetota; class Thermoleophilia; order Solirubrobacterales; family Solirubrobacteraceae; genus CADCVQ01. The sequence continues at coordinate 191,351 of CAWEOF010000001.1, read as the reverse complement.
GGGAGCGATGCCGGGGACACGGCCACGACGCGATGCTACTGTCGCCTGGCATGCGCCGCCTGCTTCTCGCCGCTGTCGCGGCTGCGCTCGTGGCGCCGGGGAGCGCGATCGCCGCCGACCCGATCATGGCGCTCGGCGACGTCCCGGCCGGCGCGCGGTGCACCGCGCTGACGGTCGTGAAGGGGACGACGATCACGAGCTTCGACGTCGAGGTGCTCGACGTCATCGATCGCCAGCGGCCGGAGGTCGCGCGGATCCTCATTCGGGTGTCGGGCCCGGCGATCGACGCGACGGGCATCGGCCCGGGCTTCTCCGGCTCGCCGATCTACTGCCCCGGCTCGGACGGGGTCGCCCGCAACGTCGGCGCGATCTCCGGCGGCATCGGACAGTACGGCGGCAAGATCGGGCTCGCGACGCCGATCGAGCAGATCCTCGCCGAGCAGGTCCTGCCGCCGTCGTCCGCGCCGCGCTCGGCAGTCGTCGGCAGCCGCAGCCTCGCCGGACCGCTCACGCTCACCGGCCTGAGCCCGTCGCTCGCGGCGATGTTCGCTCGCGCGGCGCGCAAGGCCAACTGGCCGCTCGTGACCTCCGGCGCCTCGCCGCGCGCCGCCGGCTTCCCGCCGCAGCCGCTCGTGCCGGGTGCGGCCGTCTCCGTCGGGCTGACGTCGGGCGCCATCGCGATCGGCGCGATCGGCACGGTCGCGTACGCCGACGGCCCGAGCGTCTGGCTCTTCGGCCACGCGCTCGACGGGGCCGGGCGCCGATCGCTGTTGCTCCAGGACGCCTACATCAGCGCGGTCATCGACAACCCGGTCGCCGCGCCCGATCTGTCGACGTACAAGCTGGGATCGCCAGGCAACGATGTCGGAACGGTCACGAACGACACCCTCAACGCCGTCGTCGGCGCGCTCGGGGCGCTGCCCCAGACCTATCCGCTCAAGATCTTCGCGAGGGATCTTCAGACCGGACGCGCGCGCAGCCTCACGACGCGCGTCGTCAACGAGGGCGACGTCGGGCGCCCCGCGGGCCCGTCGATCCTCGCCGTCGCGGGCGCGGCCTCGGTCGCGGAGGCCGCTTCGGCGGTGCTCGGCGGCGCGCCCGCTCGCCAGACCGCTGAGATGTGCGTCTCGGCCACGCTGCGAGAGCTGAAAGACCCGATCCGTGTCTGCTGGCAGTACGCGGTGGACGGCTCCGGACCCAACGCGCTCGCGGGCGCGCTGTCCAACGACTTCGCGACGGCCGCCGCGTTCCTCGAGAGCTACCCGTTTGGCGTGCTGCACCCGACCAACGTCGAGGTCGGCGTGCGCGTGCGCCGCGGCCTGCGCCAGGCCTGGATGGTCGACGCGAGCGGGCCGCGCAGCGCGCGACGGGGCAGGAAGGTCACGCTCAAGCTGGCCCTGCGGCGCACGCAGACGGGCGTGCGCTTCACGCGCAAGATCCGCTTCCGGATCCCGGCCGGCACCGTGCCCGGCACCCGCACGATCAAGCTCACGGGAACCGACGCCGATGCCGGCAGCAACCCCGACGACGACGGCGACCTCAGCGTCCTCTTCGAGGAGGCCCCGCAGGAGGGGCCGATGCCCGAGTCCCCCGAGGACATCCGCGCGGCGATCGAGGCGCTTGAGCGCTACACCGGCGTCACGGCGTCGATCGACGGCGTGGACATCGAGGCGCACCGCGATCCGAACCTGCGGATCAGCGGCGACGCCCGGGTCGTGCTGACCGTCAAGCGGTAGCGGACCCCGCGCGCCGGCGGCGGCGTCGTGCGCCCGAAAGCGCGCGGCGCCGATGCGCCGCCGCGCCTCCGGCCGCGAGCTACAGCCGGTTCTCGATGCCCATCGGCGCGGGCTGCGGCTCGGCGCCGACGGGCGCCTCGGCGGGAGCGCCGGACGGTACGCCCAGGACCGTCGCAAGCTCGCCGGACTCGTACATCTCGGTGACGATGTCGCAGCCGCCGACGAGCTCGCCCTTGTGGAAGAGCTGCGGGATCGTGGGCCACTGCGAGATGGCCGAGAGCTCCTGGCGAATGCGCGGGTCGGGCAGGACGTCGACCGCCGCGAACGGCGTCTCGAGCGCCTCGAGCATCGCGACCGTGCGGGCCGAGAAGCCGCAGGCGGGGGCCGCGGGGGACCCCTTCATGAAGAGGATGACCTCGTTGTCGGTGATCGCCGTGGCGATCGCGTCGCGGATCTCGTTGTCGCTCATGTGACCTCCGTCTTGAGTGCGAGGGCGTGGATCGCGCCGCCGAGCTCACCTTCGAACACGTCGTACACGAGCCGGTGCTGCTGCACGCGGCTGAGGCCGTCGAAGGCGCTGGCGCGCACGGTGGCGCTGAAGTGCACCTCGTCGGCGCTCTCCACATCGGCCGTGGCACCGGGGATCGCCGCCTCGATACGGGTCTTGACCTCGTCTGCGCTGGGCATGTGAGCCACAGGGTAGCGACCGCCCGCCACCGGCTGGCGGCGCCCGCGACCTGCCGTGCGGACCCGCGCTCGAGGCGTACCCTGAATTCGTCGGGGCCGGCTGCCCGGGCCGCTACACTTCCTGAAGTATTGGCGATCCGCTTGAAACGACGTCTGGAGACCCACGCATGATCACCATCACGGACAAGGGCGCTGAGAAGGTCCACGAGTTCCTCAGCTCGCAGGGTGCCGATGTCTCGTCGGCCGGTCTGCGCGTCGGCGTCAAGGGCGGCGGCTGCTCGGGCTTTCAGTACAACCTCGCCTTCGACTCCAAGCGCGACGGCGACGAGGTCTTCGAGTACGCGGGCCTGAAGGTCTTCGTCGACCAGCCGAGCCTGCCCTACGTGCGCGGGTCGATCATCGACTACGTCGAGTCGCTCCAGGGCGCCGGCTTCCAGGTCAACAACCCGAACGTCGTCGCGGCCTGTGGCTGCGGCTCCTCGTTCCGCGTCGCCGACGAAGAAGAGGTCTCGGCGGTCTAGCGAGTACGCCGGGCCGAGCGGCCCGCCGGTGACAGGAGGTCAAGATGTCGATCAGGCTGGACATGCCCCGCGCGTTCGATCTCGTCGGGAGCCCCGTGCAGATCGGCGGCATCGGCACGGGCTTCGAGGCGACGATCAACTACCGCATCCACGAGGGCCACGACGAGGTCACCGGGTTCGTCACCGTCGGCGGCGGGACCGGTGAGCACGCGCAGTTTCAGAAGCGGGTGGGCGTCGCCAGGGCGGCCTTCACGCTCGACAGGCTCTTCGTCGAGGTCTTCGAGGTCAGCGCGAAGGACGGCTCCGAGCTCCACAAGGTCACGCGCCAAGTGCTGCTGGCGACGCGGATGGTCAAGGGCTACGTCGGCTTCCGCGAGCACACCGTCAAGAAGGGCGACACGCTCACGAAGATCGCCCGCAAGCACTACGGCACCGACGACTTCCAGCCGATCTTCCGCGCGAACGTGCACCTGCTCGACGACCCGGACGTCATCCAGATCGGCCAGGTTCTGCGCGTCCCGATCGGCAGCTGAGCGGCTCGCCGAGATCGGCCTGTCGGGGGTTCTGCGACGGGCCCAGACGCGGGCTGCGAGGCAGGGGCAGGGTTCCACGGACGAGCATGCGCACGCGGCTCGGATCAGGGCTGGCCGCCGGCGCCGCCCGGGACGCCGGTGTTCGTCGAGTACTTCGGCTGGATCTTCATCTCCGGGCGGAAGGAGTGCACGGCCTGCGCCACGGCGACCGCCGACTCGGCGAAGCCCGTCGCGATGAGCTTGAGCTTGCCCTCGAACGTCGTGATGTCGCCGCACGCCCAGACCTGCGGGAGGTTCGTCTTCATGACCTGGTCGACGACGATCGCGCCCTTGGAGATCTCCATGTCCCAGTTCTTCAGCGGGCCGAGCGCGGTCTTGAAGCCGAGCTGCAGGAGGATCGCGTCGACCTCGATCTCGATCTCGTGCGTCTCGTCCTCGGAGTGAAAGAGCCTCACGCGCTCGATTGCCCCGTTGCCGGAGACCTCGCGGATCTGAAACGGGACGTGGAGGTCGACGTGGCCGGCGTCCGCGGCCGCCATGACCTGATTGACCGTCAGCTCGTGCGCGCGGAAGCCCTCGCGGCGATGGCACAAGGCCACGGACTCGGCGGTGTGCACGAGGTTGACGACCCAGTCGCACGCCGAGTCGCCGCCGCCGATGATGAGCACCCGCTTGCCGGCGAACTCGGACTTCGAGCCGACGAGGTAGTGGACGCCGCGTCCCTCCCACGGCGTGAGGTCGTAGCCGGGCAGCTTCTTCGGCTCAAAGGCGCCGTGGCCGCCGGCGATGACGACGGCACGCGAGCGCAGCTCGGGGAAGTGCGGGTTGTTCGTGCGCAGGACGACGATGTCGTCCTCCCAGTCGATCGCCTCGATCGTCGTCTCGAGGTGCACCGGCACGTCGAACTGCTCGAGCGTCTGGCGGCGCAGCGACTCCACGAGGTCCTTCGCGAGGACCTTCGGATGGCCGGGCACGTCGAAGATCCACTTCTCCGGATACAGCGCCGTGAGCTGGCCGCCGATCTGCGGCAGCGAGTCGACGATCCGCGAGGACGCCTCGCGCATGCCGGCCCAGAACGCCGTCGACAGGCCGACCGGCCCGGCGCCGATCACGGTGATGTCGCGAATCTCGCCCGGCGCCTCGGACGGCATCAGCGCACCTCGGAGGCGATGGTCTCGCCGTCGAGCGCGGCGAGCGCGCGCTCGACCGACGCGCTGATGCATGTGAAGGTCGGCGTGTCCTGCTTCGTGTAGAGCGAGGACTCGGTCGTGCGGAGCTGCTGCACGAGATCGAGGAACGAGCCGGGGTCGTCGGTCTCGAACGCGACGACGAACTCCTGGTCGTCGAGGCCGAAGGAGTAGGACGTGTTGAGGTCGATGTCGGGGTACTCCTTGCCGACCTTGATGTGCTGCTGCATGATCCGCCAGCGCTCCTTGGCATCGAGCGCGTACCAGGCGCGGGTCTTGATGAAGGGGTAGACGAAGAGGTACTTCGCGTGCGCGGGACGGACCTCGAGGCGCGACTCGTCGGAGTACTCCGATACCTTCGTCATCGCGAGGTACGAGTACGGGATGTCGGCCCACTTCATGAGCCCGCTCTGACCGAGCACGACATGGAACTCGTGGATGCGGTCGAGGTTCTGGGCCTGCGCGAGGAGCATGAGATCCGTGTCGCCGCGGGTGCCGATCGTCGAGAACGCGCGCAGCAGGTGGCCGTCGGCGAAGTCGGCACAGGCGGCGGCGAACTCGCGCTTGTGTTCCAGCCGGACGTCCGGCTCCAACCTGCGCCAGGCGGGGTCGAGCTTCAGGAACGTGTACTTGACGAAATGGCGGGCTGGCACGATGAGACAGGATAGGCAACGGGGATGTCCGTTCATGGCTACGCGCAGCGGCTCGCCGCCGTCGTCGCGCTCACGCTGACGCTGACGAGCGTCGCGTTCGCGCTCGTGCGTCCGGGGGCGGCCCAGGCGCAGGTCTCCCGGGCCGTGCTGGCGTTCCTGCCCAAGGACAGCGACGACGACGCCGGCGCGGTGCTCGACCGCCTCGAGGCGCGCCCGCGGCTCGCGCTCGGGCTCGTCAGCGCGACCCAGGGCCACTACACGCCGCGGCAGGCGCTGCTGGACATCACGCAGGGGTCGCGCACGTCGATCTCGGTGTACCGGCCGCGGACGACCCCGCGCGTGGAGCTTGCCCCGGGGGGCGACGGCGGCGGCCTCATCTTCGGCTGGAGCCGGGTCCGCGCGCGGGCGAAGACCGCGCTCGCCGAGATCGATCCCGGCATGCTGGCCAGCCGCATCCCGGGCGGCGCCGCGTATGCCGGCGTGCGGACGCGGCGCAACCTCGAGGCGGTCGCGGCCGCCGACCGCAACGGCGACATCGCTGCCGTCTCGCTCGGGCCGGCGGCGGATCTGGGCGAGCGCGCCCGCCGGCTGCTCGTCGATCACCGCCTCGTCGTCGTCGGGCTGCCGCGCGCCGCGAAGGGCGACGCCGTCCTCGATCGGCTGCTGCGCGACCGCCGCAGCGACGACGTGCTCTTCGTCATGCAGACACCGCGGGACGCGACCACGCCCCAGCTCCTGCCGGCCGGCGCCGTGCTGCCGGGGGGTGGTCGCGGCGTCCTGACGTCGCCGACGACCCGCCTGCAGGGGATCGTCGCCGGCATCGACATCCCAGCCACGATCCTCGACGGTCTCGGGCTGCCGATCCCCGACCAGGTCAAGGGCCAGCCGATCGCTGTCGAGGGGACGCGCGACGTGGCAGCGCTCAAGTCGATCGAGGCGCGCCTGCGCGTCGTCAACGGCAGGCGCATGCCGACGATCTTCGCGATGTTGTTCGCATGGGCCGCGCTGATGCTCGCGCTCGGGCTCGTCGCCGATCGCCGCGGGATCCGCGCGGGCCTGCGGATCGGCGGGCTGGCGATGCTGTGGGTGCCGGCGGTGCTCCTCGTCACGGGGTGGCTCACGCCGACGCGCCTCGCGGAGATCGCGCTCATCGCCGGCGCGTCGTTCTCGCTTGCGGCGCTGACCGATCGCCTGGTGCGCTGGCCGCGCGCGCCGCTCGTACCGGCGCTCGTCGCGCTCGTCGCGTATGCGATCGACCTGGCGACGGGCTCGACGCTCATCGTCCGTTCGCTGCTCGGCGCCAACCCGCGGTCGGGATCGCGCTTCTACGGCGTCGGCAACGAGCTCGAGTCGACGCTCGTCGTCCTGCTGCTCGTCGCGCTGGGCGCGTCGCTCATGCGGCGCGCGGACTTCGAGTCGCCCAGCGCGCCCTTCGGCAAGGGCCCGGGGCGCTCGCGCCGCGCCGCGGCCATCGTCGTGGCGGCGGGGCTCGTCGCCGCGGTGTTCGTCGGCGCGGGCCAGCTCGGGGCGGACGTCGGCGGCGTCGTGACGGTCGGCGGCGGCATCGCCGTCATGGCGATGCTCATGCTCCCCGGCCCGCCGTCGCGGCGGATCCTCGCGCTCGCGTGCCTGGCGCCGGTCCTCGCGGTCGCGGGGCTCGCGCTGATCGACCTGGCGACGGGCGGCAACGGACACTTCACGCGCACGATCCTCGAAGCCGACAGCGCCGGCGCGCTGTGGGACGTCGTCGCGCGCCGCTACACGATCGCCTTCAACATCCTCACGTCGGGAACGATGCCGTTCATCGCGATCCTCGCGGTGCTGGCGGCCGCGTACGCCGTGCGCTACCGCGAGCGCGTCTACGCGCCGCTGCGCGGGTCGCCCGCCTGGCGCGCGGCACTCGCCGGCGGTCTGGCCGCGTCCGTCGTCGGCGCGGCGTTCAACGACTCGGGCCCGCTCCTGCTGGTCATCGGCGTCGTCGTGCTCACGTGTGTGACGGCATACGTGCGCGGAGATCCGGCGTTGGCGCGCGTGGAGTAGCGGCTCGGCTCGAACCACTACGATGCCGTGATGCGCATCGCGCTGGTATCGCCGTACTCGTGGACGTATCCGGGGGGAGTGACACGGCACATCGAGGCGCTCGCGGAGCAGCACCTCGCCGCCGGCCACGACGTTCGCGTGCTGTCTCCGGTCGATCCCGACGACCGCGTCGCGGCGCGCATGCATCGCGGCGCGCGGCCGTCTGACCGCGAGCTGCCGGACTACCTCGTCGCGCTCGGGCGCACCGTCGGCTTTCCCTCCAACGGCGCCGTTTCGAACGTCGCCTACACGCCCGGCGGCGTGAGCCTGCTGCGCCGCGAGCTGCGCGGCGGCGGCTTCGACGTCATCCACCTGCACGAGCCGGTCGCGCCCGCGCCGTGCTGGGACACGCTGTGCGCGGTCGGCGCGCCGCTCGTCGGGACGTTTCACTGCTACTCGGAGAACGTCATCTCCAACAACGTCGCGAACGTCATGGGCGCGCGCCGCCGGCTGAACCGGCTGCATGTGCGCATCGCGGTGTCCGAGGCCGCCGCGTGGACGGGCCGGCGCTTCTTCGGCGGCAGCTACCGGATCATCCCCAACGGCGTCGACGTGCCTGACGTCGCGGTCGCGGCCACGCGCCGGACCCCGGGCGCGCCGCTGCGGATCGCTTTCGTCGGCCAGGCGGTCGAGCGCAAGGGGCTGCCGGTGCTGCTGCGCGCGTTCGAAGCGCTGCGCGAGCACATGCCGGTGCAGCTGCACGTCGTCGGCGTCGCGGCGGCGGAGATCGCGCCGCTCATGATCGACACCCGCGACGTGTTCGCCCTGGGCAAGTGCAGCGAGGCCGACAAGCGCCGCGTCCTCGAGCGCGCGGACATGCTGTGCGCGCCGTCGCTGGGCGGCGAGAGCTTCGGCATGGTGCTGACGGAGGCCTTCGCGGCCGGCACGCCGGTCGTCGCGTCGGACATCGCGGGCTATCGCGACGTCGTGACCGATGGCGTCGACGGCGTGCTCGTCCCGCGCGGCGACGCGACGGCGCTGGCCGAGGTCCTGCGCGACCTCGCGCTGGACCCGGCGCGGCGCGAGTCGCTCGCGGTCGCGGCGAGCCGGTCCGCGCGGCGCTACGCCTGGCCGCGGGTCGCGGCGGAGGTCGTCGAGGCCTACGAGGACGCGATCGCGATGCCCGCGCCGTCAGGGTCGCGGGTGTCGGTGCGCCTCGGCTTCACGCCCGCGGACGGCGTGCGCGTGCCGGCGGTGCGGCTGCCGACGCTCGAGCCGCTGCCCGCGTCCGCCGGCGGGGCGCCGCGTCCGGCTGCACGCTTGCTGCGTCGGGCCGGGATCGTCCTCGCGGCGCTGCTCGCCACGCTGCTCGCGGGCTTCGCGCTGCAGCGAATCGGCGTCGAGCGGATCGGCGAGTCGCTGCTCGCGGCGACCCCGACGTGGGTCCTGCTTGCCCTCGGGCTCATGTGCCTCTCGATGGCGCTGCGCGGTGCGGCCTGGCACGCGATCCTGCGCGCGGCGCTGCCGCGCTCGACCGTGCGGCTCGTCGACGCGCTGCAAGGGACGTTCATCGGCGTGCTCATGTCCGCGACGCTGCCGGCGCGCCTGGGCGAGCCGGCGCGCGCGTTCGTCGTCGCGCGGCGGATCGGCAACGCGCGGCTGCACCTGCCGGTCGTGCTCGGGACGATCGTCTCGCAGACGCTGCTCAACGTGCTCGCGCTCGTCGTGCTCGGCATCGCGATGTTCTCGACCGTCGACCTCTTCACGCACCACAAGGCGCTGCTCGTGGTCGCGATCGCGCCGCTGGCGATCGTCTTCCTCATGCTCGCCGCGCCGGCGCTGCTGCGCTCCGGCAAGCCTTCGCGCTTCCGGCGCGTCGCGACGTTCGTCTCGCAGGCGCGCGGCGCGCTCGTGCAGGTGCGCGCCGGGCTGACGGTGTTCGGCAAGCCGCGCCTGGGTGCGACGGCGGCGGTCGCGCAGCTCACGGCGTGGGCCGTGCAGTGGATGTCCTGCTACGTCCTGCTCGTCGCGCTGGGTCTCGACGAGCAGGCCGGGCTCGGCGCCGCCGCGGCCGTCCTCTTCGCGGTCAACGTCACCGCCGTGCTGCCGGCGACCCCGTCGAACCTCGGCGTCTTTCAGGCCGCGTGCGTCGCGGTCCTGACGGCCTACGGCGTCGGCGCCGCCGACGCGCTCGCCTACGGGATCATCCTGCAGGCCGTCGAGATCGCGACGGCGATCGCCATGGGCACCCCGGCGCTCGTCAAGGAGGGCCTATCGTGGCGCGAGGTCCGCCTGCGCGCCATGCACGCCTCCCCGGTCGAGCTGTCGCCGCAGGGCTTCGGCGCCCGCACCGGCGCGCGCGAGACCGCCTGAGACTGCATCGGCCGCGAGGCTGAGCGGACGCGGGCGCTGTGTCGGCGGACGCGTGTGCCTGTGTCGGCCAAGCGGGCCGGGAGGTCGGATGTCGGATTGTGAGCGCTATTCGCTCATTGCTCGACATTGGGGGCGCGACACTACTCGGCCGCACGACGGCCGTGGACGCTGTCCTGGGTGATCCGCGGGCGCGACGCCACGATCAGCGGGTACGACGCTCACTCGCGCGCCGCTCGCAGGCCGGTACCCGGCCGCGTTCGAATGGCGAGCGCAGCCGCGGGCAGGCATGCGAGCGCGACGGCGAGGGCGGTGGCTGGCATGACGGCGAGCAGGTGCCATGGCTGTGGCCACGCCACGCCGTCCGCGGACCCGTTGTCGGCCGCGTACGCCAAGCGGAACGCCAGCAGCCCGAGCGGTATCCCGACGAGCGTCGCGAGCGCGGCGGCTGCGGCCTGCGCGCCCATCACGACGCCCGCGATCTGCCGTGTGCTCGCCCCCAGTGCCCGCAGCAGGCTGATGTCTCGTGTTCGCTCGCGGACCGAGAGCGTCGCCGTCGCCATGAGGTTCGCGAGACCGACGATGAGCAGCGCGATCGACAGCCCATAGACCACGGAGCGCAGCCGCTCTGCGCTGTCCGCCGACGCGTCGCCGACGTACGGGGCCGGCAGGGCGACGCCGCCGTGCGGGGACGGCAACTGCTCCGGTGGCGCGAGGGCTGTCTGCGACGCGTCGAGCGTTGCCTCCATCGCGAGGACTGCGACGAGCGTGGCGACGGACAGCGCGAGCGCGAACACCGACAGCGTCGCGCGGGTACGCGGCGACAGCGCGTCGCGGACAGCGAGCCCGACGGGCGCCGGCAACCCGAGTCGGTCGACGAGCCGGGCGCCCCGGGACGGGCGGCTGCGGCCGCGGCGCGCTCCGCGCAGCCCGTCGACCACCGCCCCGCGACCGGCACGCCAGGCCGCGACCGTCGCCACCGCACCGATCAGCACGAGCGCGACGAGGCCGGACAGCAGCGAGGCGAACACCCGCACCTCCGCGCCGGGCACGGCGTTCAGCAGCGCCGACGAGCGCTCGACGAACTCCGGCGCGAGCGCCGTGCCGGCCGAGATCCCGACGACCACGCCCACGAGGCCGACCGCGACCTGCTCGGCCGCGAAGGTGGCCGTCGCCTGGAGCGAGGTGCACCCGATCGCCGCCAGCGTGGCGACCGAGCGCGACCGTTCGGCGACGCGGGCAGCGACGAGCGTGGCGAGCACCGTCGCGGAGATGAGCAGCAGAAACACCGTGAAGAACGACAGGACGACCTGGTTGGTGCGGGTGTCCGCGCGCGCGTCGGCGCGGCGTTTCTGCCAGCTCTGAAAGCGCGCCGCGTCACCGGTGAGCCGCGAGCCGCGGAAGGCGAACGTTTCCGCATCGGCGGGGTTCTTGAGACGGACCGCGAGCAGCGATCCTCGTCCCGCGCGATCCGGTGCGACCGCCCGCAAGGTCGCTCGGGACGCGAGCACGAGGCCCGGCTGCGACGCCGGGAAGGGCTGCTGGCTTGAGGTGACGACGATCCCCGCCACCCGCACGGCGACGCCCTGCAGCCGCACCCGCTGACCGACGGCGACGCTCAGCTCGTCCGCCAGGCTGCGCTCGAGCAGCACCTCGCCGGCCTGTGGCCGGCCCCCGTCCACGAGCAGCGCGCGGTCGATCGCGGGCGGCCGCGCCGGAGCCTCGCGCAGGAGCACGGGGGCGCGGCGTGCACCGGTGCGCAGCGAGGCGAACGCGGTCTCATGGGGTCCTGACACGCCGGCGACGCCGGGTGCGTCTCGGACCGCGCTCCAGTCGGTCCGCGGCCCTCCGAGCCCGATCACGTGTGCACCGTTCGTCGCGGCGAACGTGCGCTCCCACGGCTGGTCTGCCAGCGCGCCGACGGCCAGCGCGACGGTGGCCGTCGCCATGGCACATGTCACCACGAGGATCGTCAAGAGCGTCGGCTGCCAGCGGCCGCGCAGCTCCGCGAGCGTCAGCGAGGACAGCAACGCGACCATCACCAGCCCTCGAGCTCGACGAGTCGCGGTGCGGTCGCGCCGGTTCCGGTTCCGGCTCCGGCTCCGGTGAGCGTCGTGTCGCCTGCGACGAGCCCGTCGCGCAGCCTCACGACGCGGTCGGCGCTCGCGGCCACGCGCGGATCGTGCGTGACGATCAGCAGCCCGCTGTCCTCGCCGCGCTGCGCGGTCAGCAGCGCGAGCACCGCTCGCGCCGACTGCGTATCCAGGTTGCCGGTCGGCTCGTCGGCCAGCACGACCGCGGGCCGGTTGACCAGCGCACGCGCGATCGCCACGCGCTGCTGCTCGCCGCCGGCAAGCTGTGCCGGCGTTGCGTCGAGCCGATGGCCGAGATCGAGCTCGCAGAGCAGCTCGGCTGCCCGTGCGCGCGCGGCGCCGCGGCTGTCGCCGGCCAGCCGCGCGGGAAGGGCGACGTTGTCGAGCGCGGTCATCGCGTCGAGCAGGTGAAAGGCCTGGAACACGAAGCCGATGCGGCCGCGTCGCAGCCGTGCCCACGCGCCGTCCGAGATGCCGTCGACGCGGCGGCCTTCGAGGTAGACCTCGCCCGCGGTGGGCCTGTCCAGGCCCCCGAGCAGGTTCAGCAGCGTCGACTTGCCGCAGCCGCTCGCGCCGACCACCGCGACGCATTCGCCGCGCGCGACGCGGATGTCGATGCCGCGCAGCGCGAGCACGTCGATGTCTCCGATGCCGTACGTCTTCGCCAGCGCGCGGCCCTCAAGGACGGCGTCCATCTGTCTCCTCCGTTCGTGTGCTGAGCCGCTCCTCGCAGACATCGAGCCAGCGCAGGCGGGCCTGTAGGTGAAGCGCCATGCCCTCCCGTAACAGCGCATGCACGGGGTCGTCGCCGTTGGGTGGGCGCAGGTCGAGTGCGCGCAACGACCCGAGCGTGACCTGGCGCTGGGCGTCGATCAGCGCCATGGGGTCACCCGTCGGGATGGTGGTCGCCAGCGCGAGCTTGAGAAAGAACTCGTCCTTGAGCTTCGCCTCGGGCGCCGGGGATGCGAGCCACTGTTCAGCGTCGCGCCGCCCGCTCGCGGTGACCTCGTAGATGCGCTTGCCGCGCGCATCTCCCGCCGCGTCGTGGGATTCGACGAGCCCGTCGCGTTCCAGTCGCGAGAGCGTCGTGTAGACCTGCCCGTCGTTCAGCGGCCCGACCAGCCCGCCGAAGTGCCGCTCGAGCGCGGTCTTGAGCTCATACCCGTGAGCGGGCCGTGCGGCGAGCAGCACGAGAAATGCCTGCCTCACAGGCGTACAGAACGCGTATGCATACCCGCAATGTATTAGCGGTGCGTAGCACGCGTCAAGTCCCCGCCGGCCGCGAGACGATCGCCGTCAGAACGCATGTGCCCCGGATCACGAAGTACGCAACACCGGCGATCAGTCGCAGGGGCTCGCGGGGGCGTCGCCGCGCGCGCGAGCGAAGGCGTGCCACGCTGTGTACGAACGGAAGGTCGTGCGCAGCGACGAGCTGAGGAGGCCGACCGGGAACGCCGACGACTCGCGCAACGTGTACTGGAAAGCGGCGTCGACGCGCGGGTCGTCGGCCCAGGCGCGCAGCGCCGCGGCCATCGACTCGCAGCGGTGGTCGAAGGTTCCGGTCTCGGTGATCCAGATCGGCGTCTTGCAACCGTGGCTGAGCAGGGCCGCGTCGACGGCGCCGACGAGCTCGGTCGACGCCCGCGCGGCGGTCGCGGCGGCAACCTTGCGCGGAGGCTTGCCGCCGCGACCGCGCTCGCCGATGTAGACGTGCTGGCCGAACGCGCTCCCGCCGCAGGCGACGCTCGGCGGCAGCCCGCGGATGAACTCGGGGGCGCTCGCGCCGAAGGGTCGCGGCGCGTCGAGACCCGCCAGCTCTCCGAGCACGAGCTTCTGGCTCGCCGCGCAGCTCCTGCGCGGCGGCACGCACGAGCTGGGCGTAGAGCTCGGGCGCGAGCGCGGGTGAGCGGACGTCGCACGTCTCGCGCTGTGGGTTGAGGAACCCGGGGTGGTTGGGCTCGTTCCACGGCGCCCAGTAGGCGAAGTCCACGCCGACGTCGTCGGCGAGACGCTGCAGCGCGCGCAGGAACGCCCGGTAGGACTCGATGTTCGGCATCCGAGCGCGGGGCTGCGTGCCGGGGCGCTCACAGCCCGCGGCGGGCGCGGCCGCCCAGGCCGGCGTGAAGTACGGCACGACGAGGATCTGCCAGCCGCCGTCGGTCTTGCGGCGCGACTTCAGCGTCTCGAGCAGCCCGCGCAGCCCGCGGTCGCTGCCGCAGCGCGGCGCTTGGGCGGCGCAGCCGCCCGGGGGAGCGGTCCAGTTCGGCGCGTGCCCGGCGCGGGGCTGGGCACGGTTCCAGTCGACGAGTACGCGCACGTAGCGCGGGCTCAGCGCCGCCGCGCGAGCCCCCGGCGAACCGGGTCGCGTCGCGGTCAGCATGCGCGGATCGGCCTCGGTGAGGCCGAGGTCGAGCGGCTCGCGGCTCGGGCGCGCAGGCGCGATCTGCGGGCACGGCAGCAGCCGGGGGATGCAGACCGCGCGCGCGGCGACGTCGGGCGCGCTCGCGGCGCCCCGCAGAACCGCGACCGCCGCGACCGCGACGGCGACCAGCGCGATGGCACGCCGTCCCCGCAACCCGACGCGATTGTACGGCCGGCGGCGGCGCCTGCCGCCCGCTTGGCGCAAGACCACGCGGCGCAACTCCCTGCGGCTTCTCGCACCGCGGCGTCGCTGGGGGGATGATCGGCGCCCGTGACGTCGAACCCCGACCCGATGAGCGACGACGCCTTCGTCTACCTGCTGCGCTGCCGCGACGGCTCGCTGTACTGCGGCTGGACGTCGAACCTCGAGCGCCGTCTCGCGATGCACGCCGCCGGCCGGGCAAGCCGCTACACCGCGAGCCGGCTGCCGGTCGAGCTCGCGCTCGCAACGCCGATGGCCGACCGCAGCGCGGCGCGACGCGAGGAGGCGCGCATCAAGCGGCTGACGCGAACGCAGAAGCTGGCGCTCGTCGCCAGGGGAGCGGCGCCGGCGTCGTAGCGGTCTGTATCGTCGCGCCCACTCGGCGGGTCGTCGTCCCCGCCGTGCCCATGGAGGTGGGACCGAGCTGATGAGAGGACTCCTGTCGACCACCGCGTCGCGCGCCTGGATGGGCGTCGTCGCCGTGGGGGTCATCGTCGTGGCACTCGTTCTCGGGCTGCAGCTGATCCCGCGGCTGAGCGCCGGGCAGGAGGTCCTCGACGCGGCCAAGCCGGCGATGAGCGATGGCGCCGTCGCGGGCGAGGTCGCCGGCACGGCGCTGCTCTCGGAGGTCGTCGACCTCGTCGACCCGCTCATGACGCGCCGGGGCCAGTCGCGCGAGGAGCTCGCCCGGCTCGTGACGATGATCAAGCGCGAGTCGGGCGTGTCGGCGCAGCGCGCCCGCGCCGTCCTGCGTCGCGAGGCACCGCATACCGAGGCGCTGCTGCGCGCGGTCCCGCTGTCCGGTGTCGCCGGCGAGCGCCGCCGCCTGACGTCGTACCTCGCGACGACGCTGAACATCACCGGGGAGGCCCTCGAGGACGAGCTGGCGCGCGGCTTCCCGCGGATCTACCAGATGCTGGCGGAGCTGCCGGGCGTCACGAGCGGCTGGTACGACGTCCCCGGTACCGAGATGCTGACCCGCTTTGACGGCAAGCAGGCCAGGTCGATGCTCGAGGTGCGCGACTACCTGCGCGACGACCTCGTCGCGTCCGTCGACGCGGAGCACGACCGCTTCCAGGCGCTCGCCGGGTCGGGCGGGATCGGCTACATCCCGTGGCTGCTGCTCGCGCTCGGCGCCGGCCTCGCGATCTTCGGGCTGGTGCACGCGCGCTGGTCGGCGAGCCACCCGTCGGGGCGCATCGCGTGGGGAGCCGTCGTCGCCGCCGGCGTGCTCGTCATGATCGTCGTCGGAGCGCTGCAGTACTTCCCGCGCTTGCAGGGCGCCGACACGACGATCGAGCGGTTCGAGCCCGCGTTCGACACGCAGCGCGTCAGCGGCCTGCGCGCCGGGGCGGACTTCGTCGTGCAGACCGTGCGCTTTGCGGACCCGATCATGACGCCGTCGGGAGGTGCGGCCGACGAGCTGCCCAAGCTCGTGACGTTCATCTCGGGTCGGGCAGGGATGTCGGAGAGCGCCGTCCGCGAAGGCCTGCGCCGCGCCGCGCCGCGCACGCTCGCGCTCTTTCAGGCGATGCCGCTCAGCGAGATCGCGACGGAGGTGCCGCACCTCGTCGCGGTCCTGTCGCGCAAGCTGGGGGTCGGCGGGGACGAGCTCGTGCGCAGACTGCGCAAGCGCACGCCGGGCCTCGCGCAGGCGCTCCTCGCGGCCGGTCCCGCGACGATCGGCTGGGATTCGATCCCCGGCACCGAGCGCCTCACGCGCTTCGAGCTCGGGGCGCCGGTGCGGTCGGCGCCGGAGTTCGCGAACTACCTCGACCTCGATGTCGTCGGGCTGTTCGAAGCTCAGCGCGACAACTTCGACGCGCTCGCCGATCCGTGGCCGCCCGTCGGCGTCTTCGCGGGCATTGCGCTCGGCGTCGGCGTGCTGCTCGCGATCTACGCCACCGCGATGCTGTTTCTCGCCACGCGGCGCTCCTGAGCCCGCAAGCCGGTGATCTTCGGGCGGCGACCGGATACGGTCCCTCGCGTGACGACGCCTGAAGGCACCCGGCCGCGGCTGCGGCCGCTCTCGCTCGGCGAGATCCTCGACGTCTCGATCAAGATCGTCATCCGCAACGGGCCGACGCTGTTCAAGGCCGTGATGGTCGTCGTCGTGCCGGTGCAGATCGTCAGCACGCTGCTGACGGCCGACTACACCGTCTCGTCGTTCGACTTCGGCGCGAGCGCCGATCAGACGCCCCAGGAGACGCTGGAGGAGCTCAACCAGTACCTCGGCGGGCTCGCGATCTCGACGATCCTGCAAGCGCTCGCCGTGCTGCTGGCCTCGGCGGCGTGCTTCCGCGCGATCGCCCAGGCGTACCTCGGCGAGAAGCCCGACTGGCGCAGCTCGCTGTCCTACGGGTTGCAGCGCGCGCCGTCGCTGCTGCTGCTGGCGGTGCTGTACGGGTTCGGGGTCGTGCTCGGGACGCTGCTCTTCATCGCGCCCGGCGTGTGGCTCTACATCGCCTGGGCGTTCGCGATGCCGGCGCTGCTCGTCGAGGGGCTGCGCGGCCGCGGTGCGCTGCGCCGGTCGTTCGAGCTCGTCAAGGGGCGCTGGTGGCGGACGTTCGGGATCATCGCGTTCGGGTTCATCCTCGTCGGCGTCTTCTCAGGGATCCTGCAGGCGATCTTCCTCATCGGGATCGTCTTCGAGCCCGACAACGAGGCGCTCGTGCTCGTGCTGAGCGGGCTCTCGGGCGCCGTCGGCCTCATCATCGGCACGCCGTTTCAGGCGGCGCTGCTGACGGTCGTGTACTTCGACTTGCGCGTCCGCAAGGAAGGCTTCGACCTCGAGCTGCTGGCGCAGGGCATCGGCGGCAGCGTGCCCGCGATCCCGGTGCTGTCCGGACCGTCGCCGCTGTTGCCCAGCGACAAGGAGGCCGGGACGGCGGGCGATCCGCCGTGGCCGGCGCCGCCGCGGTCCGATGATCCGCCGTGGCCCGCGCCGCCGGGGTCCGATGATCCGCCGTGGCCGGCGCCGCCGGGTCCGATGATCCGCCGTGGCCGGCGCCACCGAGCGCCCATGATCCGCCGTCGCCGGCGCCGCCGGTCGCCGATGATCCGCCGTGGCCCGCGCCGCCGGGCTCGGCCGACGCGAGCGATCCCTCGACGCCGCCCGGGCCGCGCTCAGATGACGACGAGCCGCCGCGGCTGCCCGGGGTTCCGCACGGGTGAGGCTTCTTCGCTCCGCGGAGCGAGGACGGCCCGCAGCTACGCGGGGCGCGGCGCGGTGAGGCGTTGCGCCGCCGCGCTTGCGTGCGCGCTGGTGGGTGCGGGCTGGCCTGGCGCCGCACGGGGCGACGAGGTGTCGGCAGCCGAGCTGCGCTCGCTCGCGGCAGCCGCGCGCGACGATCGTGCGGCGCTCGCGCGGCTGCGCGAGGTGGACCTCGTCGACGGGCGCCCGGCCGCGATCGGCGATGCGCTGCGCGGCAGCGACGCCGACGTGCGCGCCCGGCTCGGCGTGCTCGCGCAGGACGGCGCCGTCGCCGAGCCGGCGCCGTTCGCCGGGACCGCGCGCGAGCAGGCGCGCGACGTGCTGGCCCAGCGCCGCTTTCAGCCGACATCGGTGCCGTCCCCGCTGCGCGGCGTCCGCGAGCGCATCGGCGACGGCCTGCGCCGGCTCGGGCGCCCGCTGGAGGACGCGTTTTCATGGGTCGCCGGCTGGCTGCCCGGCGGAAGGTCGCTGCTGTGGGCGTTGCTCGCGGGCTGCGTGCTGGCCGCGACGGGCGCGCTCGCCATGCGCGCCGGCGTCCGACGGCGCCTGGCCGCCGCAGGCGCCGCGGCGGGAGAGGCGACCGGTGAGCGCGCCAGCGCCGCGCAGCTCATCCGCGAGGCGGAGCGCGCCGAGGGCGCCGGCGACCTCGACGCGGCGCTGCGGCTGCGCTTCCGCGCCGGCCTCGTCGAGCTCGACAGCCGCGAGCTCATCGAGCTGCGCCCCGCGCTGACGAACCGCGAGCTCCTGCGCGGCGTGCCGTCGCCGACGCTTTCCGAGCTCGTGGACGGCTTCGAATCCGTCGCCTACGGCGGCCGCCCGGCGGCGCCCGGCGACGTGCGCAGCGCGCGCGACGGCTGGCCGCGCGTGCCGGACGAGGCGGGCTCGCGATGAGCGGCGCGCCGGCGGCGCCTGCGTTCGGCTGGCCGTGCCGGTGCGAGGAGGTGCGCACGCGATGAGCCTGCGGATGCGGCGGCTGCTGCCGCGCTCGCCGGGTGCGCGGGCGGTCGCGGCGATCGTCGCGTTCTTCGTCGTGCTGAACGTCGTCTTGCTCGTCGTCACGACCCTGTATCCCGAGCCCGGCGGCGAGCGCGGCTCGGCGTACGCGACCCAGCCGCGCGGCGCGGCCGCCTACGACGAGCTGCTGCGGCGAGCGGGGCACGTCGTGCGCTACCTGCGCACGCCCCTCGCGGAGGCGGCACCCGACCCCGACGGCACGCTCGTCGTGCTCGACGCGCCCGAGTTGGATCGCGCCGAGCGCGCGACGCTGCGGCGCTTCGTGCGCGACGGCGGCCGGCTCGTCGCCGGTGGCGCCGACGCGGGCGCCGGGATCGTGCCCGGCGCGCCCGATTGGCTGCCGATCGGCGAGCGTCTGGTGCGACCCGCCATCCCCGTCTCGGAGACGCGCGCCGTGCGCGTCGTCGAGACGGCGGGCGCCGGCAGCTTCGCGTCGCCGGGGACGACGCTGCCGGTCCTCGGCGGCGCCCATCCGCTGCTGACGGTCGCGCGGGTCGGGCGCGGGCGCGCGCTCCTGCTCGCCGACGCCGCGCCGCTGCAGAACGGCCTCATCGGGCGCGCCGACAACGCCGCGCTCGCGCTTGCGCTCGCCGGCGAGGCGCGACGTCCGGTGACGTTCGTCGAGTCCGTCCACGGCTACGACGAGCGCACGGGCTTGGCTGCGCTGCCGTCGCGGTGGAAGCTTGCGCTGGCGATCGGCGTGCTGGCGTCGCTGCTGTGGCTGGCCTCGCGCGCACGGCGCTTCGGGCCGCCGGAGGAGACCGGGGTGCAGGCGGCGCCGGCTCGGCGCGAGCACGTCGAGGCGCTCGCGATCGCGCTGCGGCGCGCAGGCGAGCCGGAGGCGGCGCTCGAACCGGTGCGGGCCGCGGCGCGGGCGCAGGTGGTCCGCCGCGCGGCGCTCGCCCCGGACGCGGACGACGCCGCCGTGCGCGAGGCTGCGCTGCGGCTCGGCTTCGAGGAGGATGAGGCGGAGGCGCTGATGGGCGGGCGCGCAGCGAACGAGCCGCTCGCGCTTGGGCGGGCCTTGGCGAGAGGACGGCGATGAGAGAGCTCTACGAGCGGTTGGCGGGCGAGGTCGGCAAGGTCGTCGTGGGCCAGGAGGAGGTCGTGCGCGGCGTCGTGATCGGGCTCGGCGTCGGCGGCCATGTGCTGCTCGAAGGGCCGCCCGGGACCGCGAAGACGCTGCTCGCGAGCGCCGTCTCGCGGGCGCTCGGCCTCGAGTTTCGGCGCGTGCAGTTCACGCCCGACATGCTGCCGTCCGATCTGACCGGCACGAGCACGCTGCGTGCCGGTGAGCTCGAGTTCCGGCCGGGGCCGGTCTTCACGAACCTCCTGCTCGCCGACGAGATCAACCGCACCCCGCCCAAGACGCAGGCCGCGCTGCTCGAGGCGATGCAGGAGGGGCAGGTGTCCGCCGACGGCGAGAGCCGTCCGCTGCCCGACCCGTTCCTCGTCGTCGCGACCCAGAACCCGATCGAGTACGAGGGCACCTACCCGCTGCCCGAGGCGCAGCTCGATCGCTTCCTCATGAAGATCGACGTCGGCTATCCGCCCGCCGATGGCGAGCTGCGAATGCTCGGGCTCGCCCGCGAGGGCCTGCGGCCGGTGTCGCTCGAGGACGTCCGCGTGGTGGCGCGGGCGGAGGATCTGCGCGCCGCTCGGGCCGGGGTCGATGCGGTGAGCGTCTCCGCCGAGGTGGGCCGCTACCTCGTCGCGGTCGTGCGGCGCACGCGCGACCTGCCGAGCGTGTCGCTCGGCGCGAGCCCGCGCGCCGCGGTCCACCTGCTCGTGGCCGCGAAAGCGTCCGCGGCGCTGGCCGGCCGCACGTTCGTCACGCCCGACGACATCGCCGGCCTCGCCGGACCCGTGCTGCGCCATCGCCTCGTGCTGCGACCCGAGGCCGAGCTCGAGCGCTACGACGCCGCGGACGCCGTGCGCACGGCGCTTGAGTCCGTCGAGATTCCGCGATGAGCCCCATCAATGGCGACTTGAAGCCGCATAGCGGAGCCAATTCGCCACGGACCCGCTCGGCGTGAGACGCGCGCCGCGGCGCCCCGGTGGCTCGCGCCGCAAAGCGGGTCCGGTCGTGAGTCCGATTCCGCGCGCCGCGCTCGTGCTCGCGCTCGCGGCGATCGGTGCGCGCGCGATGACACAGACGCGCTCGGCGTGAGCCCGACGCCGCGTGCCGCGGCCGTGCTCGCCGCGATCGGCCTGCTCGCGATCGCGCTCGGGCCGGCGGTCGCGGCGCTGCTCGTCGCCGCCCTCGCCGGCGCGGTGCTCGCCGATGCGCTCGCGGCGCGCCGCCCGCCGCGGGCCACGCGGCGCGTTTCGCCGATCGTCGCGCGCGGGGTCCCGGCCACGCTTGCGGTCGACGTCCCCGACGACGGCCGTCGTCTGCGCGTGCGCCAGGCCCGCCCGTCCGCGATCGAGGTCACGCCGCAGGAGAGCGACGGCGGGCTCGACGCGACGATCGTCGCCCGCCGGCGCGGGAGCTTCGCGCTGCCGGCGGCCGCCGTGCGCGTCGCCGGCCCGCTGCGCCTCGCGACGTGGGATCACCGCGCGGGCGGGGACGCGCAGCTGCTCGTCTATCCCGACCTGCCGTCCGCGCGGAGGCTCGCGCTCGCCGTCCGCACGGGACGCTTTCGCGAATCGGGCCGCCAGTCGCGCGGGCCGCTCGGCCTCGGGACCGAGTTCGAGTCGATCCGCGACTACCTTCCCGACGACGACGTCCGCCAGGTCAACTGGCCGGCGACCGCGCGCATGGGGCGGCCGATGAGCAACCAGTACCGCATCGAGCAGGACCGCGACGTCATCTGCGTCCTCGACTGCGGCCGGCTCATGGCGGCACCGTGCAGCGGCGGGGCCACCCGCTTGGACATCGCCGTCGACGCGGCGACCGCCGTCGGGCTGGTTGCCGACGAGCTTGGCGACCGCTGCGGCACCGTCGCGTTCGACAGCGCGATCCAGCGGAGGCTCGCGCCGCGGCGGCGCGGGGGCGAGGCGCTCGTGCGCGCGGTCTTCGATCTGGAGCCGGCGCCCGTCGACTCCGACTACGAGCTCGCCTTTCGCACCGTCGCGTCAACCAAGCGCGCGCTCGTCATCGTCTTCACGGATCTCGTCGAGGAGATCGCCGCGCGCTCGCTCGTCCAGGCCGTGCCGGTGCTCGCACGCCGCCACGAGGTCGTCATCGCCGGCGTCGTCGACCCCGACCTCGACGCGATGCTGGCGCCATCCCGCTCCCGAGGGCACGAACTCGACGTCTACCGCGCCGCCGCCGCCCTCGACGTCCTCGCCGCCCGCGAACGCGCCGCCGCGCGCGTGCGCGGCGCGGGCGCGCAGGTGCTCGAGACCGCGCCTGCCACGCTCGCCCGCGCGTGCGTCGCCGCCTACCTCAGCGCGAAGGCCCGCGCGCGGCTGTAGCTCAACGGCGCGACGACAGTCCCGCGACAAGAAGGAATAGTCGACTCCGACGAGTAACTTAGTCGGGTGACCGGACTAAACGACTCGTTCCTGGTTGGACCGCCGCTTCCCGCGGAGCTGCAGGTCGGGCGGGGCCGGCCACGAGTTCGGGCCCGGATCGCTGCACGCCGCTGCGATGGACGAGGCCCCCAAAAGGTCGCGGGTCACCCCGGTTGTCGCGGGGCGTCCGCAAGCGATGTCGAAACGGCCGGCCGGCCGCGGACGATCACGAGCGACCAGTAGATCGCGCCGACGCCGACGCCGAGGACGATCCCGGGGATGAGGCCGAACCCCGCGCGCGTCACGAAGCCCTCGATGATCCCCGCGAGGATGACCCACGGGATCGTGCCGAGGACGATCATGACGGCCGGGCGGGCCTCCGCGACGAGGGCGGCACCGCGCGTTCGCGGACCCGGCGCGACGATCGCGTAGCCGACCCGCAGGCCCGCCGTCGCGGCGACGACGACGCACGACAGCTCGATGATCCCGTGCGCGGTCACGAACTCCGCGAACGCCAGGCCGTTGCCGTTGCCGATCGCGCCGCCGGCGACGGCGCCGAGGACCAGGCCGTTGTACGCAACGACGAGGGCGGTTCCGAGGCCGAGCGCGATCCCGGCGGCGAACGCGACGATCGTCACCTGGATGTTGTTCGTCATGACCGTGCTCGAGAACGCTGCGGACTGGGCGGTCGTCATGCCGGTGTCACCCACGGGCTCGACGGCAGCGCGGAACTGGCCCGGGATGAGGCCGAGCGCGGCGCCGGGGTCCGCGAGCGACCAGGCCGCGGCGAGCCCCGCGGGCACGAGGAGCAGCGCGATCGCCAGCGCAGCGGCTGCGGGCGCTCGCGCACGCGCACCCAGTACGTGCGGCCGAAGAACGTCCGCAGCGACCCGCGCCGCGGCTCCTCCGCGTAGACGACCTGCCGCGCGCGGGCCACCAGCGACTCCAGTCGCGTGACGACCGGGTCGCCCGGGTGCCGGCGGCGCGCGAGCGCCAGGTCGGCCGCCGCGCCGCGATACAGCGCGGCCAGCCGCAGGACGTCGGACACGCCCCGGCGCCCGCGCCGCTTGGCGCGCAGGAGCCCGTCCAGCTCGCGCCAGTCGAGATCTCGCTCGGAGATGAAACGGTCTACGTTCATGCGATGCAGTACGAGGATCGCATCACCATCCCCACGCCGGAGGGCGTGTCGCTTGAGCTGACGCTCGCCGGGCTGGGCTCGCGGGCGGTTTCGGGCGCGCTCGACCTCGTCTTCAAGGCGCTGCTGCTGGGCTGCCTGCTCGTCGTCCTGCTCGCCATCCTCGGCGTGAGCGGGGCGCTCGTGCTCGTGCCCGCGATCGTGCTGGGCATGCTGGTCTACGACGTCTGCTTCGAGACCCTCGGCGGCGGACAGACGCCCGGCAAGCGGATGAGCGGCCTGCGCGTCGTGCGCTCGAGCGGGCGCCCCGTCGACCTCACCGCGAGCGTCATCCGTAACGCGGTGCGGCTCGTCGACGGGCTCGTGCTGTGGTACGTGCCGACCGTCGTCTCGATCCTCGTGACGGCGCGCAACCAGCGTCCCGGCGACCTCGCGGCCGACACCGTCGTCATCCGCGACCGGCGCGAGATCGATCGCGTCGAGCACCCGCCCGCGCCCGCCGGCGACCCGTTCGGCACCGGTGCGCGATGGGACGTCAGCGCCGTGTCGGCACAGGACACCGCGACGGTCCGCGCCTTCCTCGAGCGTCGCTCCGCGCTGGCCGCCCCCGCGCGCACGCGCCTCGCCACCCAGCTCGACGCCGCCCTGCGCCCGCTCGTCGGCGGCGTCGACGAGCGCGACCCGGAGCGTTTCCTGGAGATCCTCTACGACGCGAAGCGCTCGGGCGGCTGAGGATCGAGGGGGTGTGTTCAGAAAGCATGCTCTGGCGACCGTTTGTGAACACACCCCCCTGACTCAGCAGCGCGTGTAGATCTCGAAGTACCGCGTGTGCCCGCGATGCGCGTAGCCCGGCGGCGGCGCTTGGGCAAAGACCGGCGAGTTGCCCGCGCCCTGTTGGCCGAACGCCCCGTAGCCGGGGTCGTGGATGAGGCGCTTCGTGCGCTCGAGCAGGACGACGCCGGGTCGCCCGAACCGCGCCGCGCCGGGGTCGTTGCGCGCGACGACGGCGCTCCGCGGCACGTCGAGCTCCCAGCGCACGTTCGGCACGAGCTTGTGCGTCGGAATCGCCAGCGGGCCGCAGCGCCGCCCGGCGCGGACCGCGTCGCTGCGCAGCGCCACCACGAGGTCCTCCTCGACGTCATGGCGAAAGCCCAGCAGGCTCGTGACGCTCTTGGGGTGAAGGCGCGACGCGGTCCACACCCCGCCGGCGAGGATGAGCACGATCGCGGCCACGCGGGCCGCGCGCGGCACGGCGCCGGCGCGCGGGCGCACGAGCTCGGCGACGAGGTGCCCGGCGAACAGCAGCAGCGCGACCGCGGCGATCGACGCATAGCGCGGCACCTGCCCGGACACGCCGCCGAGCACGACGATCGCGAACGTCCCCGCGCCGAGCACGAGGATCGCGAGCGCGATCGCCGCCGCGCGACGACTGCGCCGGCGCGCGAGGACGAGCGCCACACCCGCCGCGCCGACGATCGCAAGCGGCGGCTTGAGCAGCTCCGCGAGCGCCGACCACAACGCCTGCGGGGTCTCGTCCCATGTGCGCTGGCGCCCGAGCCGCCCGGCCTCGCCCGTCGTGTACGTCCACGAGAACAGCGGATCCCCCGTCGCGAGGAGGTCCGACAGCGCCCACAGCAGCGGCGCGGCCGCCACCCACGCGAGGATGCGCACGCGCCCGCGCACGTCTGCGCCGCTCCACAGCCACGCGCCGTACGCGGCCGCGAACACCCAGCCTTCCGGGCGCAGCAGCCCGGCCGCGACGAGCAGCACCCACACGACGTTGCCGCGGCGCGGGCGGATCGCCTCCAGCGCCGCCGCCGTCACGACGAGCGCCGCGAACGGCATGTCGACGAACGCGAACGCCGCGTAGAAGCCGAAGTTCAGCCGCGTGAGCAGCAGCGCCGCCGCCAGCGCGCCGGCGAGCGGGCCGAACACCGTGCGTCCGAGGTGGTAGGTCGCCGCGAGCAGCACGACGAAGGACAGGACCGCCAGCAGCGTCATCGCCCGGCCGCCCGCCTCGCCGAACGGCGCGAGCAGCGTGCCCACCGCGACCCACAGCGGGTGCTGGGTCGGCGCGCCGAAGTCCTGAAAGCCGGGCGCCGCCCCGTCGAGGATCTCGCGGCCCCAGACGAGCGAGTACAGCGAGTCGTAGGTCGGCACGACTTCGAACGCAAGCCACGCGGCGACCGCGGCGGCCAGCATGGCCGCCAGACCCGCGAGCTCGACCCGGCTCAGCCAGGCCGGGCGAGGACGAGCGTCCATGGCGTGGCGCTGCGAACGGCGTCGACGTTGGCGTGGGTGCGGACGAGCTCGGCGATCGCGCGCCGCGACCAGTGGTGCAGGTGGCCGGGCGTGTCGCCGAGCGCCCGCACGTAGGCCCCGCGCGCGACGTTCAACACGCGCCAGAGCGGCTCGCGCGGCACGGTCACGATGACGGCGTGGCGCGCGACGCGGGCCGCCTCCGCCAGCGCCCGGTCGGGGTCCGCGACGAGCTGCAGCATCTCGACGAGGCTGACGAGGTCGAACTCGTCGTCGGCGAACGGGAGCGCCTGGGCGTCGCCGACGACGTAGTCGACGCTCGCGTCGGCAGCCCAGAGCGCGCGCAGGCGGTCGGACTCGAGGTCCAGCCCGGTGGCGCGAGCGCCCGACGTCGCGGCCATGCGGCGCGTCACGATGCCCTCGCCGCAGCCGACGTCGAGCAGCGACGCGGGCGCCGCGGCGGCGACGAGCGCGTCGAGCTCCACGAAGAACGAGGACACGAGCCGCCGCACGATCGGGTTCGCCGAGCCGTACTTGTCGTACACGTTGCCGGCGGCCGGGGTGGCGGACACCGCGGCGATGATGTCAGGATGCGCGCGATGGGACGCGTGCTGTTGATCGGCGGTGCAGGGTTCATCGGGGCGCATCTCGCGCGCGAGCTCCTCGATCGCCGCCACGTCGTCGTCGTCCTCGACGACGATCGGACGTACCTCCCGGGGGGCGAGCCCGAAGCCGTGCGAGCGCGTGCGTGGCGCCGTGAGATGCTGCTGTCGGGCGCCGAGCTGCGCTGCGGCGGACCCGACGAGCCGGCGCTGCTGGCGCACGCCGTGCGCGCGGCGTCCCCGGATGCCGTCGTGCACCTCGCGAACCTGCCGCTGGCCGGCGTCGCGGCGGCCGACCCGCGCGAGGCCCGCCGCTCGATCGTCCACGGCACGGCCAACGTCATCGCCGCGCTCGTCGAGCAGGCGCCGGCGGCCCGCCTCACGTTCGTCTCGTCGAGCATGGTCTACGGCGACTTCTCGCAGGACCCGCAGCCCGAGAGCGCGCCGCTGCGTCCGTGCGAGCCCTACGGCGCCTGCAAGCTCGAGGCCGAAGGGCTCGTGCGCGCGTCGAACCTGCGGTGGACGATCGTGCGGCCGTCGGCGGTGTACGGGCCGGGCGACGCGAACGGGCGCTTCCTGCAGCGCCTCGTCGAGGCGGCGACGATGGGCCGCACGCTGCTGCTCACCGCCGATCCCGCGACGCGGCTGGACTTCACCTGGGTGCAGGACCTCGCGCGCGGGCTCGCCGACGCGGCGCTGAGCCCGGAGGCGATCGGCGAGACCTTCAACGTCACCGCCGGCCGCGCGCGCTCGCTCGACGAGGCGATCGACGCCGTCCGCGCGCGCGGACATGCGGTCGCCGTCCGCCACCGTCCGGCGACGATGCTGCGCCCGCTGCGAGGCACGCTCGACATCGCTCGCGCGCGGTCCGTGCTCGGCTACCGGCCGGGCTGTTCGCTCGAGGACGGCCTCGCCGCGTACCTCGACGTGGCCGTCGCCCGGCGCGAGCCCGTGGCGTGACGCGCGAGGAGACGTCCGTCGTCGAGCTGCTCGGCGCTGGCGGGCTCGACGAGATCCCGTTCTTCGCGGGGCAGCGCACGTGGGCGGCGCGGGGCGAACGCTACGCCGCGCTGATGGCCGGCGCGCTGGCCTCGGGGCGCGCGCTGCAGGGCCCGGCGGTCGCGCTGTTCGAGGCCGCGCTCGCGGAGCGCTGCGAGCGGCGCCATGCGATCGCGGTCGGCTCGGGCACGGACGCGCTGTACTTCGCGCTGCTGGCGGCGGGCGTCCAGCCGGGCGACGAGGTCGTCGTGCCGGCGGTCTCGTTCATCGCCTCCGCGTCGTGCGTCCTGCGAGCCGGCGCCGTGCCGGTGTTCGCCGACGTCGACGAGCACCTCCTGCTCGACCCCGCCGCCGCGCGCGCCGCGCTGTCGTCGCGGACCCGCGCGATCCTCGCCGTCGACATGTTCGGGCAGGTCGTCGACGCGGCGGCGCTGCGGGCGCTCGCCGGCGAGCATCAGATCGCGCTCGTCGAGGACGCCGCCCAAGCGCTCGGCGCTCGCGCGAGCGCCGCGCCAGGGGCGGACGGCGCGCCCGAGCTCGGCGCGCGCGATGCTCCCGGCAACGGCTGCTGCGCCGGTGCGATCGGCCTCGTGAGCTGCTGCTCGTTCGATCCGACGAAGACCGTCGCGGCGCCTGGCAGCGGGGGCGCCGTCCTGACCGACGACGACGCCGTCGCCGCACACCTGCGGCGCCTGCGCTGGCACGGGCGCGACGAGGATGGCCGCCACGTCGAGCTCGGCTTCAACTCGCAGCTGCCGAGCGCGTCGGCGGCGATCCTCCGCGACAAGCTCGTCCACGACGACGCCGCCTGGACGCGGCGCCGGCAAGCGATCGCCGCGCGCTACGACGACGCGCTCCAGCGCACCGCGCTGCGTCCGGTCGCCACGGCGCCCGGGCGCACGCACGTCTTCCACAAGTACGTCGTGCGCAGCCCCGATCGCGACGCGCTGCGCCGGCGTCTGCGCGGCCAGGGCATCCCGACGCTCGTGCACTACGCCGCGCCGCTCGCGCGTCAGCCGATGTTCGACGGGCGCTGCCGGGCGCTACCGTGCCCGAACGCCGAGCGCGCCTGCACGGAGGTGCTGTCGCTCCCGATCCACGCGCTGCTTACCGACGCCGAGGTCGACCGCGTCTGCGACGCGCTGGCCCGGTCAGCCGACCGTGTCCAAGCGCCGCCGGCATGAGCGAGTCGACCACCGACCGTTGCGCAGCTCCTTCTGCGGGATCGTGACCGTCGCTCGACGGTAGGAGTCCTGCTGCCGACGCGCGGGGCGGGTGCTCAGGCGCGCGCTTGCGCCGTCAGCGCCGGCTCGTCCTCGGGCGGGCCGTCGCTCGGGTCGTGGTCGCGCTTGCGGGTCGCGTCGCGATCGGAGCCGGCGATGACGTCGTCCGGCGCCTTGTCCTTCGGCAAGAAGCCGGACTTCATGCCGAAGTACACCGCCTGCGGGTGGTGGGCGATGATCGCGAGCGTCGACTGCTCGGGCTCGACCGCGTAGCCGCCGGTCAGCGTCAGGCCGATCGCGGGCGCGTCGAGCAGCCGGTAGATCTTCTCGTGCTCGGACTGCTCCGGGCACGCGGGGTAGCCCCACGAGTAGCGCCGCCCCTGGGTCGGGCCGATGCCGAGATCCGAGCGCACGCGCGAGTGCAGCCACTCCGCCGTGCCCTCCGCGGACTGCACCCCGAGGCCGTGCGTGAAGAGCTGCTCGGCGAACTCGCCTTCGACCTCCAGGGCCGTGATGACCTCGGTCACGCGCGGGCCGACCGTGACGGCCTGCAGGGCGACGACGTCGAGCTCGCCGCTGTCCTTCGGCCTGTAGAAGTCGGCGAGGCAGATGCGGCTGTGCGCGGGCTGGCGCGGGAACACGAGCCGCTCGAGGATCGTCGAGCGATCATCCGGGTCCAGCACGACGACCTCGTTGCCCTCGCTGTAGCACGGGAAGTAGCCCAGCCGCGCGCGAGGAGAGAGGTAGTCCTGCTCGCGCCACATGCGCTCCAGCCGCGGCTGGAAGTCCTCGTCGATGAGCTTGCGCCAGGCCTCGCCCTTCACGCCGCGCCCGCCCCAGTGCAGCTTGAACAGGACGTGCGTGTCGAGGTGCGGGAAGATGTCGTCGAGCGGGACGTCGATCTCGCGCGCGCCCCAGAACGGCGGCTGCGGGATGGCGACGTCCACGAGCGCCGCGGAGCGCACGCTGTCGTCGTCGGTGACGAGCGGCGGCGGGTCCTTGCCGTGCAGACGGAAGTGCAGCGCGTCCTCGCGCACCTTCGTGACGAGCTTCGCGCGGCTCTCGGGCTCGATGAGCTGGTCCATCTTGTTCAGTCCTTCGAACGCGTCCTTGCAGTAGAAGACGCCGGGCTCGTAGATGTCGTCCGCCGCCTTGCCCTTCGGATACAGCGCGCGCAGGCCGAAGTCGCGGTTGATCGCCGCGCCGCCGATCAAGACCGGGAAGTCGAGGTTCTTCTCATAGAGCTCCTCGATGCAGAGCGGCATCTGCTTGGACGTCGAGACGAGCAGCGCGGACAGCCCGATCGCCGTGGCGTTGCGCTCCTGCGCGGCCTCGAGGATCGTCGAGATCGGCACCTGCTTGCCGAGGTCGACCACCGTGTAGCCGTTGTTCGTGAGGATCGTGTTCACGAGCGACTTGCCGATGTCGTGCACGTCGCCGAACACCGTCGCGAGCACGACCGTGCCCTTCGTGTAGCCCTCGACCTTGTCGAGGTAGTTCTCGAGCTGTGCGACCGCGCGCTTCATGACCGTCGCCGACTGCAGGACGAACGGCAGGATGAGCTCGCCCGCGCCGAACTTGTCGCCGACCTCCTTCATCGCCGGCAGCAGCACCTCGTTGAGCGTCGGGACGGCACCGATCTTCTCGACCGCCTTGTCGATCCAGTCCTCGACGCCCTCCTTCTTGCGGCGCAGGATGTGGAAGTGCAGCGCCTCCTCGGGCTCCATGCCCGCGGTCGGGTCGGCCTTCTCGTCCTCGGCGACCTCCGTCTGCGCCTCGAAGTGCGCGATGAAGAGCTCGAGCGCGTCCTCGCGGCGGTTCCAGACGAGGTCGTCGGCCAGCGCGCGCTCCGCCTCGCCGATCTCGAAGTACGGCGTGATGTGGTTCGGGTTGACCATCGCGAGGTCCAGCCCGGCCTCGACGCAGTGGTGCAGGAAGACCGAGTTCAGCACAGCCCGCGCGCGCGGCGAGACGCCGAACGACACGTTCGAGACGCCCAGCGACGTCTTGACGTACGGCATCTGCTCCTTGATGAGCTTGATCCCGTTGATCGTCTCGACGGCCGACGGGCGCCACTCCTCGTCGCCGGTCGTCAGCGTGAACGTCAGGCAGTCGAAGATCAGCGCCTCGGGGTCGAGGCCGTGCTCGTCGCAGCACAGCTCCTTCAGGCGCTGCGCGATCTCGAGCTTGCGCTGCGCCGTCTTCGCCATGCCGACCTCGTCGATCGTCAGCGCGATGAGGCAGGCGCCGTGCGCGAGCGCGATCGGCACGACCCGGTCGAGCTTGGCGCGACCCGCTTCGAGGTTGATCGAGTTGACGATCGCCCGCCCCGGGATCTGCTCCAAGGCGGTCTCGATGACGTCCGGCTCGGTCGAGTCGACCTGGATCGGCGCGGGCTGCGCGAGCGACACGATCTCCGCGACGCGCCGCATCTGCTCGGCCTCGTCGTCGCGCTCGACCAGGGCCACGCAGAGGTCGAGGACATGCGCGCCGCCCTCGACCTGGTCCTCGGCGATCCGCGCGAGGCCGTCGTAGTCGTCGTCGAGCAGCAGCCGCTTGGCGAGCCGCGAGCCCTGCGAGTTCACGCGCTCGCCGACCATCGTCGGGCGCGGCTCCTGGACGAGCGTCGTCGCCGCGATCATCGAGCTGACCTGCGTCGGGCGGGGCGCCGGGCGCGGCTTGCAGCGCCGGTCCTTGATGCCCTCGGCGACCATCCGGATGTGCTCGGGCGTCGAGCCGCAGCACCCGCCGACGATGCTCACGTCGTAGCGCTCGACGAAGTCGATGAGCGTCTTGGAGAACTGCTCGGGGCCCTCGGGGAAGATCGTCTCGCCGTCGTGGCCCTGGATCGGGATCCCGGCGTTCGGGATGCACGACACCGGCACCGGCGAGTACTCGCCGAGGAAGCGGATCGCGTCGCGCATGTCCTCCGGCCCGGTCGAGCAGTTCAGCCCGATCGCGTCGACGTTCAGCGACTCGAGCGTCGTCAGCACGGCCGAGATGTCGGTGCCGAGCAGCATCTTGCCGCCGTTGGGCAGCAGCGAGACCTGCGTCTGGATCGGTACCTCGCGGCCCGCCATCTTCATCGCCGCGCGCGCGCCGAAGATCGCGGCCTTGACCTCGAGGATGTCCTGCGCCGTCTCGATGAGAATGACGTCGACGCCGCCCTCGATGAGCCCGAGGCACTGCTCCGCGAAGGTGTCGCGCAGCGTGCGGAAGGAGATGTTGCCGAGCGTCGGGTCGTCGGACGCGGGGAGGAAGCCCGTCGGCCCGACCGATCCCGCGACGAAGCGCTTCTCGCCGGCAGCCTTGCGCGCGATCTCCGCGCCGCGGCGGTTGATCTCGAGCGTGAGATCGCCCAGGCCCCACTCGTCGAGCTTTAGCCGGCTGGCCTGGAACGTGTCCGTCTGGAGGACGTCGGCGCCCGCTTCGATGAACGACGCGTGGACCGCCTCGATGACGTCGGGGCGGTTGAGGATGAGCGCCTCGTGCGCGCGCCCGGGCAGCTTGTAGTCGTGCTCGAGCGAGAGGTCGGACTGCTCGAGGGTCGCGCCCATGCCGCCGTCGAACAGCACGACATGGGTGCGGATCGCCGATCTGTAGTCACGCATCTACGACGATGCTAGGCGACGGCCGGCTCATTCTTGCCTGGATACTCGCTTTTCTATGGTTCGCGGGCGTTGCGCGATGGGTTAGGCGACCACGACGCGGGGCATCCCGAGCTGCAGCTCGAGCGCCTCGACGTGGCGGTGCTCGAGCGTGCGGACCCGCTCGAGCCACGGTCCGCTTAGCGCGTGCGCTCGCCCGGCGTCGTCGTCGGCGAGCGAAGCGGCCAGCGCGCGCCACGCGTCGGCGAGGTCGTCGCAGACGAGGGCCGCGCGCCCGAGGTCAAGCGACCCGAGCAGCGCCGCGGCGTCGTGCTCGAAGCGCGCTTGCAGCGATCTGTACAGCGCGCCGCCGGTGCCGCCGTCGCGGATGCGGTAGCGCAGCGAGGCGAGCGTCTGGCCCAGCCGCGGGCCGGCGAGCTCGCCGAGACGAGGCCATGCGTCGACGAGCCCGTCGAGCGCCGCGAGCCCGTTGCGCACATGCGGATGTCCGTTGCGCTGCGGATAGCGCATGTTGCCGACGACGCGCGCGAGCGCCGCGTGGACCGCGTCCTTGGGCTCGGCCAGCCGCGCGGGCCGCCGGATCCGCAAGAGGCCGTGGCGCGCGGGCTCGGGCCACCCGCGCGAGGCGCGCGCGTCCGCGAGCTTGGTCAGCGTGCAGCGCTGCGGCTCGGGGAAGAAGCTGTCGGTGACCCACGCGACGCCGGCCTCCGCGTCGCAGCCGTTGACGACGATCGCGTGGCGCGTGTCGTGCGGCGGCTCGTCGTGGTAGTCGAGCTCGCCGATGTCCGCGCGCAGCAGGACGGGGTAGCCGTCGTCGAGCTCGGCGCGCAGCCGATCCCAGCCGGTGCGAGCGTCGTCGGTGACACGCCACTCGGCATCGAGGCCGAGATGGCGGCAGGCGTCGAGCTCGAGCGCCGGCGAGCGGCCGTCGAGGTCGATCGCTGGCACGGACCCGCGCGCCATGCGGATCGACATGTCAAACGCCCCGCTGAACCCGAACACCGCGCCCTCCGACAGCGGCTCGGGCGTGTAGGAGGCGCGATGGTGCTCAAGCAGGTCGCGCAGGGCGCCGCTTGCCGCATGGTCGGCGACGCGGTGGCGAAACCCGCGCGCGACACTTGCGGCAACCGCGCTCACGACGCCCACCGGCCGGCGTCATGCATGCACGAGCTCGCTGCCGGCGGGCTCGGACCCGCCGAGCGTCTCGCAGACGAGGTCGCCGACGACGACGTCCGGCCGGGTCTCGCGGCCACATCGCGCGGGCTCGTGGCCGCGGAGCTCATGACCATCGAAGATCGCTGCGGTGAGATCGCCAGCCATGCACCGGAGGCGTGATTTCCGGCTGAACAGTGTTCAGGAGCTTCGGCTCCTAGACGACGAGCGCTTCGAACAAGCGGTCCAGCGTGGCGCGCGGATCGGCGGTCATGCCGGTGTGCACCTCCGACGGCTGGATGATCGTCGACGACGGCGCCACGAGCCAGCCGAAGCGATCGGACGGCTCGAGCGCGGCCAGCGCGCCGCCCGCCCGATCGCCGCAGACGACGAGCCGCAGCGCCTGCAGGCGCGACTGCACCGGGGCCGGATCGAGGTCCGGCGCGAACGCGGCCAAGCGCTCGAGATCGAGGTGCGTGCGCAGGTCGAGGAAGTCGTTGCGACGGCAGAACAGGACGACGCCGACGTTCAGCCGCTCACCGCGCTCGACGCGCGGGACGACCCGCAGCACGGCGTAGGCGAACGGCTGCGCGTCAGCCGCGGGCACGCTCGGCCTCCTCGACGAACGCGCGCGGGGCGGCCAGCCTCGAGGTGAGAAACGCCGCGAGGTCGCCGCGGCGCGACGCCGGGTTGGCGCCGAGCCAGACGTCGGGCACGAGCGCGACGGCCGGGCCGGCGGCGGCGAGCGCGCGCGCGGCGAGCCGCTCGTCGGCCTCGCGGATCGGTCCCGCGAGCGGCAAGAGGACGTGCTCACCGAGCATCGGCACGGGGTCGCGCGCGGTCTCGGCGATGGCCCGGCCGCCATGCTGGCGAAAGAACGCCGCGCCGTGGTCGATGAGCCACGTCCGCCGGCCCCATACGAGCAGGTTCGGATTGCGGTGCGTGCGGTCGACGTTCGTCACCAGCGCGTCGAACCAGACGACGTCGGCCGCGAAGGCCGCGTCGATGGGCGGGTCGGGCGGGAGGCTGACCGGCAGCGAGCCGGGCAGGAAGTCCATCCCGAGATTCAGGCCGGGGCTCGCCGCGAGCAGCTCCTGGATCTCGGGGTCCGGCTCGGCGTGGCCGAGCTCGGCGGGGACGTCGATGACGACGAGCTCCGGCACGTCGAAGCCGAGCCGGCGGGCGAGCTCCCCGGCGAGGACCTCCGCGACGAGCGCGCCGGGCCCCTGGCCGGCGCCCGTGAACTTCGTGACGTACATCCCGTCGTCGTCGGCCTCGAGCAGTCCCGGCAGCGAGCCACCCTCGCGCAGCGGCGCGACGTAGCGCGTGGCGGTGACGCGGCGCAGGGGCTCGATCACGCGCGCAGCTTCGCAGAGCGCGTCGTGTATCAGCGATGCGCGCCGCCCGCTCTTGGTTGTGTGAGACAGCTCTCACATGCGCAACTCGAGCGCCTCCGGCGGCGTTGGGGTGCGATGGGGACCACCACGAGTGCGAGGGAGCGGACGCAATGCCCGTCGATCTGAGCAAGCCGCTGGCATGGAAGACCGCGACCGGCGACGCCGCCGCGATGCTGAGCCAGCTCCAACCGAACATCGTCAAGGGCCACGTCCGCGAGCACATGCGGATCCTGCTCGTGCAGTTCTCCGACAAGGCCGAGGGGCGCGCGTTTCTCAAAGCGGTGGGCGGCAAGGTCAAGTCGGCCAAGACGCATCTGCAGGAGGTCGAGCAGTTCGCCGCCGACCGCACGCCGGGCACGCCGTACGTCGGCGTCGGGCTGACGTTCGCGGGCTATAAGAAGCTCGGCATCCCGGCGGCGAAGATCCCCGCCAACGGCGCGTCCCAGCCGTTCGTGGCCGGCATGCGCTCGGGCGCCTCGCGCGCGGCGCTGGCAGACCCGCCCCTCGCGAAGTGGGAGGAGCCCTACCGCCACACGATCCACGCGATCGTCCTCATCGGCGATGCCGACAAGGCCAAGATGCTCGCCAAGCGCGCGGTGATCCGCCAGCTGTTCACGCCGAAGGTCAAGCTGCTCGGCGAGGAGACCGGCCTCGGTCAGCGCAACGCACGCGACGAGGGCATCGAGCACTTCGGCTACATCGACGGGCGCAGCCAGCCGCTGTTTCTCACGGACGAGATCGCCGCCGAGCCGAAGGCGAAGTGGAACCCGGCGTTCGCCCTGGGCCGCGTCCTCGTCGCCGATTCGGCCGCGCCGAATCCCGTGCAGCAGTTCGGCAGCTTCTTCGTCTTGCGCAAGCTCGAGCAGAACGTGCGCGCCTTCCACAAGGCCGAGGCCGATCTCGCGACCGCGCTGGGCCTGAGCGGCGCCGATCGCCACCGCGCCGGCGCGATGATCGTCGGCCGCTTCCGCGACGGCACCGCGCTGACCGCGCACAGCAAGGCGCTGGGCGAGAACCCGGTCCCGAACGACTTCAACTACGACAAGGACGTGGCGGGCGCGCGCTGTCCGTTCCAGGGGCACATCCGCAAGACGAACCCGCGCGGATCGGCCACGGGCCCGAGCGATCGCCCGCCGATCATGGCGCGTCGCGGCCAGGCGTTCGGCAAGCGCACCGACGACCCGAACGCCACCAACGTGCCGCTGTCGCAACGGCCGACCGGCGGGGTCGGGCTGCTGTTCATGGCCTTTAACTCCGAGCTCGCCAACCAGTTCGAGTTCACGCAGCAGTCGTGGGCGAACAACGCGGACTTCCCGTTCGGCGATCCGGTGGGCAACGCGCGTGTCGGCCTCGACCAGGTCATCGGCCAGGGCACGCGCCCGAAGCCGGCCTGGCCGCTGAAGTGGGACAAGCCGCAGGCCAAGGTCGCGGCGGCGGCCCCGCAGACCGTGACGATGAAGGGCGGCGAGTACTTCTTCATGCCCTCGATCGCCTTCCTCAAGGCGCTGTAGCTCTGGCCCGAGCCCGAGTCGGTCGCATATCGCCGCACCCGCCAGGGTAGGTGCGAAACGGCACAACCGAGCGAGAGGGGGAGGGCATGCCGGCATCGCGACCGCGCGTCGACTGGGAGGAGATCGAGCGATCGCCCGAGTTCCGCGAGCTGATCGCGGCCCGCCGGCGCTTCGTCCTGCCGGCGACGATCTTCTTTCTCTCCTGGTACATCGGCTTCATCCTGCTCGCGGGCTACGCGCCCGACTTCATGAAGCGCTCCGTGTACGAGGGGCTGACCGTCGGCTACTGCCTCGCGCTGACGCAGTTCGTCATGGTCTTCGCGCTGGGCATCATGTACCTGCGCCGCTCCGAGCGCACGTATGACCCGCTGGCCGAGCGCGTCGTGCAGCGCGCGCTGACGGACGAGCAGCCATGACGATCGCCGCCGCCAACGTCGAGGCGCTCGTCATCTTCGCGATCGTCCTCTCGATCACGCTCGTCGTGACCTACCAGGCGTCCAAGCGCATGACCGGCGCGGACGTCTTCTGGGCCGCGGGCCGCTCGATCTCGGGCGTGCAGAACGGCCTCGCGATCGCCGGCGACTACCTGTCCGCGGCGTCGTTCCTCGGCATCGCGGGCCTCATCTTCATCTTCGGCTTCGACGGCTTCTTGTACTCCGTCGGCTTCCTCGTCGCGTTCTTGACGGTCATGTTCCTGCTCGCGGAGCGGATGCGAAACGCCGGCAAGTACACGATCGCCGACGTGCTGGCGTTCCGGCTGCGCGAGCGGCCGGCGCGCACCGCCGCGGCGATGGGGACGCTGACCGTCGCGGCGTTCTACCTCATCGCCCAGATGGTGGGGGCGGGGGTGCTCGTCCAGGCGCTCGTCGGGATCGACTTCTCGATCGCCGTGCTCATCACCGGCGTGATGATGCTCTGCTACGTGATCTTCGGCGGGATGCTCGCGACGACGTGGGTGCAGATCATCAAGGCCGTCCTGCTCATGACGGCGATCCTCGTCATGTCGCTGTTCGTGCTCGAGCGCGTCGGCTTCAACCCGATCGAGCTCTTCAACCGCGCGGAGGCGGCCACCACGCCCGAGTCGACGTTCTCACTCGGGCCGGGGACGTTCTTGTCCAGCCCGATCGACACGGTGTCGCTGGGCATCGCGCTCGTGCTCGGGACCGCCGGCCTGCCGCACATCCTCATGCGCTTCTTCACCGTGCCCGACTCGCGCGCGGCCCGCTCGTCGGTCGTCTGGGCGATGTTCATCATCGGCTGCTTCTACGTCCTGACGACGTTCATCGGCTTCGGCGCCCGCGCGCTGCTCGGCCAGGAGGGCGTCGAGGCGGCGGGCACGGGCGGCAACCTCGCGGCGCCGAACCTCGCGCAGTTCCTCGGCGGAGGCGACGGGACCTTCGGCGGCGACCTCTTCCTCGCGATCGTCGCGGCCGTGGCGTTCGCGACGATCCTTGCCGTCGTCGCCGGACTCGTCCTGTCGGCGTCCGGTGCCGTCGCGCACGACCTCTGGTCGAACGTCATCCGCAAGGGCCACGAGTCCGAGCACGAGGAGGTGCTCGTCGCGCGGATCGCGGCGGCCTCGATCGGCGCGATCGCGATCGCCATCGCGATCGTCGGCGGGTCCGGGCTGAACGTCTCCTTCATGGTCGGGCTGGCGTTCGCCGTGGCCGCGAGCGCGAACTTCCCGGCGCTCCTGCTCGCACTGACGTGGCGGCGCTTCAACACGGCGGGCGCCGTGACGGGCGTGCTGTTCGGCGTGCTGAGCTCGATCGTCCTCGTGATCATCTCGCCGAAGGTCTGGCCGGGGCCGGACGGCGAGGGCGGCGCGCTGTCGTTCTACGACCTCGCGAACCCGGGCATCATCTCGATCCCACTGGGGTTCCTCGGCTGCTGGCTCGGCACGATCCTGTCCAACGAGCACGGCAACGAGCGCGAGTTCGCCGAGCTGCGCGTGCGCGCGGAGACCGGCCTCGGTGCCGAGAAGGCCGGCGTCACGGCGTAACGGTCGCTTGGGCGAGCGCGGCGCGGACGCGGGCGAGCGTCTGCCGCGGGTGGCGTCGCAGCTGCTGGTCGTCGATGCGCAAGACCCGCCAGCCCAGGGCTTCGAGGATCGCCTGCTTGTCGGCGTCGTTCTCGCGCGTGAGCTTGTGCTCGTGCCAGCGCTCGCTGTCGGCCTCGATCGCGACGCGCTGTGCGTGCCAGAGGAAGTCAGGGATGATCGTGCGGCCGTTCAGGCGCAGCGGCACGTTGATCTCGGGCCGCGCGATCCCCGCGCCGTCGAGGAGCGCGAGCAAGCGATCCTCGAGGCTGCTGCGCGTGGGCGCCGGACCGTCGGCGATCACGGCTCGCAGGGCGCCGGTGCCGGGATGCCCGTTGGAGCGCTCGACGACCGCGAGGAGCTGACGGACGCTGACCCGGTGCGCGGCTTGCGCGCGCCGCGCCGCGGTGCGCAGCGCCTCTCTTGACAGCACGGTGGCCAGGTCGAGCAACGTCCGCTCGGGGGAGGTGACGGGGATCCCGTGGTGGTGCGTGACGTCGCGCCAGTGCAGCGAGCGCGCCCGGTGCACCCGGATCCCTTGCACCGTCCGCGCCTTCGCGGCGACGACCGTCACGTCCGGGAGGCGCTCCTCCCACGGCAGGTAGTCGCAGAGCATCCCGGCCGCGAACCAGCTCAGGTACGCGCGGGCGCCGCAGGCGAGCACGGCCGCCATGAAGCGGCCTTCGCGCGTCACGCCGGGGTGGCCGACCGCGTAGACCCCGCGATACATGCGGTGAAGGTGCCCGTTGCGGACCCGCACGGCCACCGCGCGGTACCCGAGCCCGCAGCCGCGCAGCTCGGAGATCGTGATCTGACCCTGCTGCTCAGCCGCCCTCAGCCCGACCAGGACGTCCGGGGGTGGAGTCGTCTGCAGTCCGCTGGGGAGCGTAGATGGATCCACCCCCCGAGCTTGGCCCTGCCGGCGTCACGCAACAACACGCGTTTGCGACAAATGACGCGCAGGTCTGCGTCGCGGCTCGCGCCACGAGGTGATCCGGCATTGGGCGGGGGCGAGGCCGGCGACGTCCGGGGGGTGGAGTCGTCTGCAGTCCGCTGCGGACCGCAGATGGATCCACCCCCCGGGCGCTACTTGATGAACAGGATCTCCGAGTACTTCGGCAGCGGCCAGAGGTCGTCGGCGACCAGCTTCTCGAGCCTGTCGGCGATCGCGCGGACCTCGTTCATCGCGACGATGACCGTGTCGCGCATGTAGTGGGCGAGCTCGAGCCCTTCGAGGCCCGGGTCCTCGTTGGCGTGCTCAAGCGCGACGATCGCCGCGTGGAACTCGCCGACGATCGGCGCGAACTCGTCGATGAGCCCCTGGCGCTGGGAAGCCATGAGCTGCGTCAGGTGGCGCACGGCCGCCGGCAACAGCATCGTCCGGGCGATCGACGACGCCGTCTCGGACTCGATGTTGAGCTTGACGAAGTACTGCTCGATCGATACCTCGTAGCGCGATTCGAGCTCGCGCTCGGAGAGCACGTTGTACTTGCTCATGACGTCGACGGTCTGCTGGTTGACGAACCAC
Source organism: uncultured Actinomycetes bacterium (assembly GCA_963810605.1). GTDB lineage: Bacteria > Actinomycetota > Thermoleophilia > Solirubrobacterales > Solirubrobacteraceae > CADCVQ01. Next base: position 151,790 of record CAWEOF010000001.1, on the reverse strand, counting down.
GGCAGCGCGTCGGGCGTCGTGCGCAGGTTGTACAGGCCCCGAGTTTCGGCCTCGGTGTGCCACTCCTCGGCGTAGTTGTCGCCGCCGAAGACGACCGCCTTGTTCTCGTTGTAGGCGTCCTTGACGACCGCGATGACGGCCTCCTCGAGCCCCATCCCGCCGCTGAGCTTCGCCTCGAGCGCGTCGCAGAGCTCGTCGATCGCCTCGGCGGCGATCGTGTTCAGGACAGTGTTCGGGAACCCGAGCGACGAGCTCGAGCCGAGCATCCGGAACTCGAACTTGTTGCCCGTGAACGCGAACGGCGAGGTCCGGTTGCGGTCGCCGCCGTGCAGCGGCAGGGGCGGCAGCACGGGCGTCCCCAGTCCGAGGAAGCCGTTGTCCGAAGACACGGCCGCGTCACCCGCGGAGATCGCCTCGAACACCTTCTCGAGCTCGCCGCCCAGGAAGATCGAGATGATCGCGGGCGGCGCCTCGTTGGCTCCGAGGCGATGGTCCTGGCCGACGTTGGCGACCGAGGCACGCAGCAGCGCCTGATGCTTGTTGACGGCCTTCACGACGGCCGTGCAGAAGAACAAGAACTGGATGTTGTCGTGCGGCGTGTCACCGGGCTCGAGCAGGTTGGTGCCCGTGTCCGTGCCCATCGACCAGTTGTTGTGCTTGCCCGAGCCGTTGACGCCGGCGAACGGCTTCTCGTGCAGCAGGCAGACCAGGCCGTAGCGGCGGGCGATGTTCTGCAGGATCTGCATCGTCAGCTGCTGGTGGTCGCAGCTGACGTTCGAGTTCTCGAAGATCGGCGCGAGCTCGTACTGGTTCGGCGCGACCTCGTTGTGGCGGGTCTTGACCGGCACGCCGAGCTTCGCGAGCTCGCGCTCGGTCTCCATCATGCAGGCGAGGATCCGCTCGGGGATCGAGCCGAAGTAGTGCTCGTCGAGCTCGTGGCCCTTGGGGGGCTTCGCGCCAAAGAGCGTGCGGCCGCAGATCAGCAGGTCCGGGCGCTCGTAGTAGTACTGCTCGTCGACGAGGAAGTACTCCTGCTCGGGGCCGACGGTCGTAAAGACGCGCGCGGCCTCCTTGTCGCCCAGGAGCGCCAGCGCGCGGATCGCGGACTTCGACAGGGCGTCCATCGAGCGCAGCAGCGGGATCTTGGAGTCCAGCGCCTCGCCGGTCCATGACACGAAAGCGGTCGGGATGCAGAGCAGCGCGCCGTTGGGGTTCTCGAGGATGAACGCGGGCGACGTGGGGTCCCAGGCGGTGTAGCCGCGGGCCTCGAACGTCGCGCGGATGCCGCCCGTCGGAAACGACGACGCGTCGGGCTCGCCCTGGATGAGCTCCTTGCCGGAGAAGTCGGCGATCGCCGAGCCCTCGCCGGTCGGCCCGTAGAAGGAGTCGTGCTTCTCCGCGGTCATCCCCGTCAGCGGTTGGAACCAGTGCGTGTAGTGCGTGGCGCCGCGCTCCAGCGCCCACTCCTTCATCGCCTGCGCGACCGAGTCGGCCAGCGCCGTGTCCAGGGCGTCGCCGCGAGCGAGCGAGCCCTGCAGGGCTTTGAAGACGTGCTTCGGCAGGCGCTGGCGCTGGACCTCGACGCTGAAGACGTTCGCCCCGAAGACCTGGTTGGCGGGAAGCGTCAGATCGGGCGAGCCGAGCGCTCCGCCGTTGGCGCTCCATTGCGCGGCTGTCACGTTCTGCTGCCGGATTCTGGCCATGGTGCGGGTTAGTCCCTCCTGAGTCTGGATTCCTGGCCGTGAGCCTAACCCGCGTGCGAGGCAGGGGTCGTTGTCCACAGGGACAAACGACCACGGCCGCTGTTTGCCACGGGGACGAAGACGATCCCGGCCCCGGAGCCGACCATGACGAGCGATGACGGCGTATTCAATCGGGGAGGACAGATGAGACGGACGCTCGCGCTGAAGGTGCTGCCCGCGGCGGCAGCCGGGCTGCTGGTCGCGCTCGCGCTGCCAGGCCTGGTCTCGGCGGACATCGTCGATTCGGCGATTAACAGCGACGGCAGCGTTGAGAAGACGGTCGGCCTGACGTCCGTCGGCGTGAACACCATGTGGGTGATCGTCGCCGGCATGGTCGTCATGTTCATGCAGTGCGGCTTCATGTTCCTCGAGATCGGATTCTCCCGCCAGAAGAACGCCGGCACCATCGTGGCGAAGATCCTGACGAACTTCTCGATCGCCGCCGTCTGCTGGTACTTCGTCGGCTTCGCGTTCGCCTTCGGGTCTTCGCCCGAGAGTCTGGGCGGCCTCATCGGCACGACCGGCTTCCTCCTGCAGGGCTACGGCGACCCGATCACGGCGTTCCCCGTCATGGGCTTCTCGAACGTCACGATCGAAGCGAAGTTCTTCTTCCAGTTCGTGTTCTGCGCCGTCTCGCTCGCGATCGTGTGGGGCTCGACGCTCGAGCGGATCAAGTTCGGCGTCTACATCATCTACGCCGTCATCTTCGCCTCGATCATCTACCCGATCGGCGCGCACTGGGTCTTCGGCGGCGGCTTCCTCCAGGTGCCGGTCGGCCTGTGGAAGGACATCGGCTTCGTCGGCATGCAGGACTTCGCCGGCTCGACCGCCGTGCATCTCATCGGCGCCACCGGCGCGCTCGCGGTCCTGCTGCTGCTCGGCCCGAGGAAGGGCAAGTACGGCAAGGACGGCAAGCCACGGGCCATCCCCGGCCACAACATGCCGCTCTTCGGCCTCGCGGTCATGATCCTGTGGCTCGGCTGGTTCGGCTTTAACCCCGGCACGGCACTGGGCATCCAGGACGGCCGCTTCGCCGAGATCGTCCTCGTCACGAACCTCGCCGCCGCCTGCGGCGTGCTCGGCGCGCTGGCGATGTCGAAGATCATGCAGAAGACGCTGGACATCGGCATGTGCGGCAACGGCGCGATCGGCGCGCTCGTCGCGATCACGGCGCCGTCGGGCTACGTCGAGCTGTGGGCGGCGCTCCCGATCGGCCTCATGGCCGGCCTCATCGTCCCGCCGTGCATCCTGGCGATCGACAAGAAGGTCGACGATCCCGTCGGCGTCCTCACAGCCCACGGCGTGTGCGGCATCTGGGGGACGTTGTCGTGCGGCCTGTTCACCGCGCCGCGGCTGGCCGAGTACAACGCCGTCGGGGAAGGCGGCCTGCTGTACACCGGCTCGGTCACGCAGCTCGTCGCTCAGGTGGCGGGCTTCACGGTCGCGTTCTCGTTCGTCTTCGCCATGAGCTACGCGACGTTCTTCGTCATCTCGAAGACCTACGGCCTGCGGGTCACCGAAGAGGAAGAGGACGCTGGCTTGGACATCTCCGAGCACGGCATGTACGGCTACCCTGAGGCGTTCATCCCGCCCGCGGAGCTCATCGGCTACGGCGGGGGTCCAACGGCGACCGTGCCGCCGGCACCGGTCGCTTCGATGGCCACGAAGGAGATGCCCGTATGAAGATGGTGATCGCCTATGTCAGGCACGAGGCGTTCGAGCCGATCCGGACCGAGCTTCTGGCGCTCGGGTTCCCTTCGCTCTCGATCAGTGAGGTGAAGGGCTCGGGGCGTCAGAAGGGGATTACGGAGCGCTACCGCGGAGCCGAGCTCACCAACTACCTGCGCCCGAAGGTGAAGATCGAGTGCGTCGTCGCGTCGAAGGACGTCATGACGATCGTCGACACGATCCTCAAGCACGGACGCACGGGCGCCGTCGGCGACGGCAAGGTGTTCGTCCTGCCTGTCGAGGAGGCGTACCGCATCCGGACCGGCGAGTCCGGCGAGGACACCCTGCAGGCTCACCCGGACGCCGCGGCTGCCGCGGCGGCAGGGTAGGGGAGTCACGGTTGGCCGCCCCGACAGCGGCCACCCTCGTGGAGCGGCTTAGGGGGCTGCATCTGCGTATGGTCGACGCCGTCCTGGCCGGGGACGGCCTCGAGCGTGTCGCAGAGCTTGCCGCCGACGCCGTCGGCGGGTCGGTGGCGATCATCATCCCGCGACTCGGCACGGCGGTCATGGCCCCTCCGGGGCAGCCGTCGGCCGAGCGGCTGCCGGAGCTGCGCCGCTACGTGGCCGACATCGTGTCCGATCGCCTGGCGCACGCACCGCGCGGGCTCGCCGCGGAGATCCCGATCGCGTCGGGCGACGAGTCGGTGGGCATGGTGCTCATGCTCGATGGCGCCACGACGGCGGCCGGCGAGGCGGCCGAGTACCTGCATCTCGCGGCCGTGGCCTCGCTGACGGAGGTCGCGGTCGAGGAGGCCCGCGACGAGGTCGAGCAGAACCTGCGCGGATCGTTCCTCGAAGACCTGCGCGGGGGCAGCGGCCTGCCGGCGGATGAGCTCGTGCGGCGCGGGGCGCGCTTGGGCTGCGATCTCAGCCGCGGCGCGATCGCGCTGTGCGCCGAGCTGCACACCGACCGTCCGCGACACGTCGTCGCGACGATCGCCGAGGACATACCCGGCGCCCTGGCGCAGCACATGGAAGGCTCGCCCAACGGCAACCAGGGCGGGCGCATCTACGCGCTGCTGCCGGCGCTCGCCGTCGACGACGCGGCCGAGGCGACGCTTGCGGCCGCCGCGCGGCTTGCCGCTCGGCTACAGCGCCACGGGACCGTCGGGCTGTCGTCGTTCTACGGCGACCCGGCCGAGCTCGCGCGCGCCGTCCAGGAGGCAGAGCTCGTGCTCGACGTGCTGACGGTCTCCGGCGAGCCGATCGCCGAGGACATCAACCAGGGCACCTATCGGCTGCTCTTTCGCGTCCTGGCGTCGCATCCTGAGGAGGTGCGCTCGTTCTACGAGGACACGGTCGCACCGGTCGTCCGCTACGACGACCAGTACCGGACCGATCTCGTCGGCACGCTCGAGGCCTATCTCGCCGCGAACTGCCACATGAGCGCGACCGCCACGGCGATCCACGCGCACCGCCACACGGTCGCCTACCGCCTTGAGCGCGTGCGGGAGCTCACGGGCCTTGACCCGATGCAGTCCGAGGACCGCGAGCGACTCGGGCTCGGCTTGAAGGCGTACCGGATCATCGCCCCGCGCCTGCCCCGCTGAGCGGGGCAGCCCAGCGGGACTGCGCCCGCGGCTACGCCGCGACGGTGTGCGTCAGCGCCTGCGGCGCGATCGCGAGACGCTGCTCCTCGATGCGCGCGCGCTGATCCTGCGCACGGGCGATGAGGTCGTCGATGTCGAAATCCGCAAGCGTCGGGTCGTCGAGCGTGGCCAGCGCGGTCCACATGCAGGTCTTGCCCTCGACGCCGATCGACAGCGTCTCGAGCGTGATGAACGCGTTCATCGCGTCGTCGTCGCCGCTCGTGAACTTCGGCGACATGACCTTGGTGCCCACTTCGGCCGCAGCGGTCTTGATCGCGCTCTTCTCGACGGCCAAGCCTGTCATCAGCCGCTCGAGCGTCTCGTAGTCCTCGCGGATCTCGATCGCGAGCTGGCCGAAGAACTCGCCGTGCTCGTCGCCCTGGTGCTCCTTGGCCGCGAGCTGTACGAGGTTCAGACCGGCGGTCGCGCCGGCAAGATGGTCGGTGAGGTACGTGTCCAGACCGTGGTATGCCATTGAGTTTCTCCTTCGGAAGTCGGTCGCCCCTGCCGTGGGCGCCCGGGCGTCGTTTGTAGCCGCGGACGTCTTGCTGTCGCTCGGGCTACCCGGAAGCGGCGAACGCAACTCGGGTGACCCCCGCCGGCGGGGGTCACCCGAGAGCCGCTGGCGCTGGCAGGGCGCTTGGCATACGCTGGCGCGACGGCGCCCGGTCCGCGCCGTGGCAGGGGAATCAAAGGGAGCCATGCTTGATGGTCCGCAACGTCGCCGATCGAACGTTCCTTCCTGCGAAGGGCGTGCTCGAGGAGGTCGGAGACATGATGATCCTGACGGGCCGGACGATCATGTCCGCGCTCCGACCGCCGTACCCCTACGGCGGGGAGTTCGTCAACCAGTTCCTCTTCGCGCTGAAGCTGTGCTGGTTTCCGCTGCTCGTCTCGACGATCGCGTTCGGCTACGGCGCGCCGGGCCTGCAGGCGGCGAACTTCCTCGTGCTCTTCGGCGCGCTCGACCGGCTCGGCGGCTTCTTCGTGCTCGCGTCGATCCGCGAGTTCGCCCCGTTCGTGACGGCGATCGTGCTCGCGGGTGTCGCGGGCACGGCGATCACGGCAGACCTCGGGGCGCGCAAGATCCGCGAGGAGCTCGACGCGCTGCAGGTGCTCGGCGTGGACCCGGTCAAGAACCTCGTCGTCCCGCGCTTTCTCGCGCTGATGCTGGTCACCGGCCTGTTCAACATCTACGCGCTCGTGTTCGGGGTCTTCTCCGGCATCCTCGCGACCGTCGTCAACGGCGGGACGATCGGGGCGTTTCGCGCGCAGTTCTTCGCTGCCGCGTCGCTGACGGATCTCTGGGGCTCGACGCTGAAGACCACGCTGTTCGGCGCGATCATCGCGATCGTCTGCTGCTACAAGGGCATGACGGCGTCGGGCGGTGCCGAGGGGGTGGGGCGCGCTGTTAACCAGGCCGTCGTCATCGCCTTTCTGGGCATCTTCGCCTTCAACTACGTCTTCACGCAGACGCTCCTGGCCACGAATCCCGAGCTCGCGAACCTGCGCTGATGGGCGGCTGGCTCGCCATCCCGCGCGAGTGGGTCTCGAGCTTCGGCGAGATCGCGAAGTTCTCGGGTCGGATCATGGGCCTCGTCTTCTCGGGTCGCGTGCTGCACTTCCTTGGCGAGGCGCTGCGTCAGGCGGGCATCCTCATCGTCTCGTCGACGCTTGTCATCTGGGGCCTCGTGTTCATCATCGGCTTGCAATGCGGCATCGAGGGCGCGTACTTCAACCGCTCCGTCGGCAACCCGGCGTACGCGGGGGTGTTCGCGGCGTGGTGCGACCTGCGCGAGCTCATCCCGTACGCCTTCGGCTACATGATGGCCGCGAAGGTCGGGACCGGGATCGTCGCGGAGCTCGGGTCGATGCGGATCTCCGACGAGATCGACGCGCTGGAAGTGATGGGGATCAGCTCGATCACCTTCCTCTGCGCGACGCGGCTGCTGGCGGCATGGCTTGTGCTGCCGTTCGTCTACATCGCCTCGATCGGCGCGGGCTTCTTGGCTTCGTACGTGGCGGTCGTGCAGCAGATCGGCGAGGTGTCACGAGGCGGATACCTCGACATCTTCTGGATGTTCCAGAACCCTCAGGACTTGCTCTACAGCCTGTCCAAGGGGATGGTCATGGCCACGGCGATCGTGCTCGTGGGCTGTTATTACGGATATCACGCACGGGGTGGTCCGGTCGGCGTCGGGACGGCGACCGCGAAGTCGATGGTGCTGAACATCGTGCTTGTGCATCTCATAGGCATGCTGGGCACACAGTTGTTCTGGGGTGCGAATCCTCGTGCCCCGATCGGAGGGTGAACGCGCATGAGGCGCTTTCGACGAAGCCACGGCGAAGGCAAGCTGCGTTCAGACGAGGGGTGGGCAGCGTGGCAACCGCGGAACGCCCGATCCAGCGTCCTTTGACGAAGGTGGGAGAGGCACATGAGTCAGACCAGGGAGGAGCTGTCGACAGCGGCAGCCAAGGCGGCCGCGGCGTCAGCGGACGCGTATGACCGGTTTGTGAGGCAGGCCAAGGTCGTCGTCGCGAAGGTGGCGTCGGCTGCGGAGACGGTGCTGGGCTACGTTCCGGGGACCCCGGGCAAGCGCGACGATGGCGTCCCGGCGGCGCAGGACGACCTGGCGGCGCGGGCGGCGCAGGCCGCTGCCGCGTCGGCGGCGGCGTACGAGAAGTACCGTGGGTCGGTCGCGGCCGAACCCGTTTCGGCGGTCGTGCAGGGCGAGGATCTGGCGGCGCTTGCGGCGGCGGCGGCTGCGGAGTCGGCGGCTGCGTACGCGCGCTATTCGGCGTCGGCCGAGCCGGCGCCGGTGCGGGTGGTTGTGGGGCCGGAGGATCTGGCGGTGCTTGCGGCGGCGGCGGCTGCGGAGTCGGCGGCTGCGTACGCGCGCTATTCGGCGTCGGCCGAGCCGGCGCCGGTGCGGGTGGTTGTGGGGCCGGAGGATCTGGCGGCGCTTGCGGCGGCGGCGGCTGCGGAGTCGGCGGCTGCGTACGCGCGCTATTCGGCGTCGGCCGAGCCGGCGCCGGTGCGGGTGGTTGTGGGGCCCGAGGATCTGGCGGTGCTTGCGGCGGCGGCGGCTGCGGAGTCGGCGGCTGCGTACGCGCGGTACTCGGCGTCGGCCGAGCCGGCGCTGTCCCTCGTCCCGCCGCTGCCGGCGGTGGACTACGCGGCGCTGGCGGGATCGGCCGCGAAGGCCTCGGCGGAGGCGTACCTCGCGTTCGTCGCGATGGCCGCGGAAGGTGCCGTCGCGGCGGCTGCCGAGCCGGTCGGGCACGGCACGATTCGGCTGCGGACCCCGGGTGCAGCGGCTGCGCAGACCCCAGCGGCTGCGGAGGCTCCGGCTGCCGAGGCCGAGGAAGCTCCGGCGGCTGCGGAGGCTCCGGCTGCCGAGGCCGAGGAAGCTCCGGCGGCTGCCCAGGCGCCGGCGGCCGAGCAAGCACCGGCGGCTGCGGAGGCCACCAACGGCACGGGCGACGCGCCGGCGGCGACCGGCGGCTCATTCGGACACGGCACGATCCGCCTGAGAGGGGCGAGTGCTCCGGCTCCGGCCGAGCCCGAGGCGGCTGCGGCGCCTGCCGAGCCCGAGCCCGAGGCGGCTGCCGATCCGGCGCCGGCCGAGCCCGAGCCGGCTCCCGCTGAGCCGCCACCGGCCCCGGCTCCCGCCGCATCCGGCGCAAGCCATGGGCATGGCACGATCCGCCTGAGGGGCGCGAGCGCGCCGGCTCCGGCCGAGCCCGAGGCGGCTGCGGCGCCTGCCGAGCCCGAGGCGGCTGCGGCGCCTGCCGAGCCCGAGCCCGAGGCGGCTGCCGATCCGGCGCCCGCCGAGCCCGAGCCGGCTCCCGCCGCATCCGGCGCAAGCCATGGGCATGGCACGATCCGCCTGAGGGGCGCGAGTGCTCCGGCTCCGGCCGAGCCCGAGGCGGCTGCGGCGCCTGCCGAGCCCGAGGCGGCTGCGGCGCCTGCCGAGCCCGTGCCCGAGGCGGCTGCCGATCCGGCGCCCGCCGAGCCCGAGCCGGCTCCCGCCGCATCCGGCGGAAGCCATGGGCATGGCACGATCCGCCTGAGGGGCGCGAGCGCTCCGGCTCCGGCCGAGCCTGAGCCCGAGGCGGCTGCCGATCCGGCGCCGGCCGAGCCCGAGGCGGCCGCGGCTCCCGCCGAGCCCGACGCGGCTGCCGACCCGGCGCCCGCCGCCACTGGCGGTACGCACGGCCACGGGACGATCCGGCTGCGCGGGGCCAGTGCTCCGCCGGAGCCGGCGCCCGAGCCCGCGCCCGCCCGGGAGGTGGCCGAGCCGGCAGCCGCGGCCGAGCCCGCACCCGTCGAGGCGCCCGCCGCGGCAGGCGCTTCGCACGGTCACGGCACGATCCGACTGCGGTCGGCGGGTGCCGCGGCTCCCGCCCCCGCGCCGGAGCCGGAGGCGGCCGCCGAGCCGGCGCCCGCGTCGGAGCCGGCACCTGCGCCGGAGCCGGCACCTGCGCCGACCGGCGGCGCTCACGGCCACGGCACGATCAAGCTGCGGTCACCCGCTGCGCCCGAGCCCGCAGCGGCAGAGGAGGCGCCGGTCGACGCGGCGCCCGCTCCCCCCGAGCCCGCCCCCGCCGCGCCCGAACCGGCCCCGAGCGGACCGGCCGGTCACGGCACGATCCGGTTGCGAGCCGCGGCTGCCCCGCCACCAGCGGCCGCAGCGCCTCCGCCGGTCGCGGCGCCCGCTCCGCCGCCTGCCGCAGCCGCGCCGACCCCGGCTCCGGCTCCGGCTCCGCCGGCCAACGGCGCGTATGGCGATATCGCGAGCCTCGAGGCCGCGGCGAAGGCTGCCTGGGCGGCGTACCAGTCGCTGCCGTGCACGCCGGGCTGGCAGGACAAGTCGATCGAGATGGCGGCCGCGGCCGCCCGCGCGACGCACCGGCTGGACACAGCCAGGCGGGCGCTCGGAAGCTGACGCTCATCGCCGTCCGCCGGCCGGGCCGGCGGACGGCGAACGTCCCGCGCGCGGATAGCTGAAGACGCTCCCGCAGAAGGGTGCCGACGCGCCAGCTTTGCGCTGTCTGGCGCGGGGGTCGGCGTGTCCGACGCCGCCGACTGATACACATCGTCCTCGTGCCTTCATCGGGGAGGCTCGGCACGTTGTGGTCAAGCTGCGCGCCTCGGCGCGGACCAGGGCTGGTGTCCGCGTTCGCTCCGATGAGGTCGAAGGCAACCGTAACCAGCGATAGGCGGAGACGGGCGAGTCGTGGCGAACCGCGGCACGCGCGTCCGCGATCAGCAATCGAGCGTTGGAGGAACCAAATGGCGCAGGGACATGAGACGTTCTACGGGACCAGGACATCACCGGAGCTTGCCCAGCTCGAGGCGGCCAAGAAGGACACGTGGGCGGCGTATCAGAGCCTTGCCTGCAAGCCCGGCTGGCAGCAGGCCTCGATCGACGCCGCCGCGGCATCTGCGCGCGCGCACTACCAGCTCGACAAGGCCAAGGGCTACCGCTAGCCACGTCGAGCGGATGCTGTTCGCCACGGCGAACGGCACCCGCGGCCGGCAGTCCCGGTTAGCATCACCCGCAATGGCGTTAGCGGGCGATCAGCAGCTCCGTCCGCCGGCCTCCGGGTCGGCGGACGACGAGTATCGGTGGCATACCGACCTCAAGCGCCCCAGCGACGCGCGCGACGCCGTCGAGTTCGTCGACGTCCACAAGGCGTTCGGTCGCAACAAGATCCTCCGCGGGCTGAACCTCGGCCTGCCCGAAGGCAAGATCTCGATGATCCTGGGTCCATCCGGGACGGGCAAGTCGGTCTGCATCAAGCACATGGTCGGGCTGCTGTACCCCGACCACGGCGACGTCTTCGTACATGGCGAGTCCGTGCCGAGCATGACCGACGACGAGCTCTTCGCGATGCGCCAGAAGTTCGGCGTCCTGTTTCAGGACGGCGCGCTGTTCGGATCGATGAACGTCTTCGACAACGTCTGCTTCCCGCTGCGCCAGCACACGGAGCGCAGCGAGGAGGAGATCGGCGAGATCGTCAACCGGCGCCTGGCCGAGGTTGGCCTGCAGAACGCCCACGACAAGATGCCCAACGAGCTCTCCGGTGGCATGCGCAAGCGCGCCGGGTTCGCCCGCGCGCTCGTCCTCGACCCGGACATCGTCCTCTTCGACGAGCCCGACTCGGGCCTTGACCCCGTTCGCACCGCCCTGCTGGGGGAGCTCATCCAGGAGATCCACGCCGACATGATGGGCGAGGCGCAGCGGCGCGGATCGCCACCGCCGGCGTTCACGCTCATCACGCACGACATCATGACCGCGCGCCGCGTCGCCGAGCACATCTCGGTGCTCTGGAAGGGCCGCATCGTCGAGTCGGGGCCGGCCGAGCAGCTCTTCGAATCCGACAACCAGTTCGTGCGCCAGTTCCTGGCGGGGGAGTCGGCGGGCCCGCTCGGCATGGAATGACGCCTGCCGAGCCGTAGCCCGCTTCACCGCGCCGCCTCGCTGGCGACCCGCCGGCCGGCGCTCGTCCTTGCTGCCACGGCCGTGCTCGCGGTCGCCGGCCTGGCGCTCGCCCTGCGCCTGCAGCCCGACGCCGGCGTGCGGACGCTCGTCGGCACGTCGAGCCCGGCGCGCGCCGCCACGGACACCCTGCGCGAGCGCTTCGGCGACGACGCGATCATCGTCCTCGTCCGGGGCGACCTGCAGAAGCTCGTGCTCAGCCAGGACATCGAGCGGCTGCTCGCGCTCGAGGGCTGCATCGCCGGCAACCCGCCGGCGGGCGCGACGCCGCCCGGCGGGCCGAGCGGTCCCTGCGCGCGGCTCGCGCGCAGCCGTGCGGTGAAGGTCGTCCTCGGTCCCGGCACGTTCATCAACACCGCGGTGCGCGAGCTGCGTGCGGGCTACGACCGGCGCGTGCTGCGCGCGCGGCTGCTCGCCGACGCCGCCGAGGCGACGGCCCGCAACCGCGCGCGCCGCGACGGCCTCGGGCGCGCCGCCGCCGCGCGCCGCGGTGCACAGGCGCGACAGGAGGTGCAGCAGGGCTTCACCGATGAGCTGCTGGCGCTCGCGGCGCGCTACGGCTTCAGCTCACTTCCGAAGCTCGACGACCCGTCGTTCGTCTCGGCACTCGTCTTCGACGCGACGAAGCCGGCAGGGACCCCGAAGCGCAAGTTCGCCTACCTCTTTCCCTCCAGGGGCGGCGGGCCGGGGCAGACCGCGCTCGTTCAGGTGCGCCTCGAAGCGGGCCTCGGCGAGGCGCAGCGCGCGGACGCGATCCGCCTCGTGCGCGCGGCCGTCGCGATGGCGCAGTTCAAGCCGCGCAACGGTGCGACGTACACCGTGACCGGCGCCCCGGTCGTCGTGTCCGATCTCTCGGCGTCGATCGGCGGATCGCTGCGCACGCTGCTCGTCGTCGCGCTGCTCGTCATGGCGGCGACGCTCGCGGTCGTCTTCGGCGTCCGCCCGCGGCTGCTGCCGCTCGCGATCGCGCTCGTCGCGGTCGCGCTGACGTTCGGCGCGCTGTCGCTCGCCGGGGCGTCGCTGACGATCGCCTCGATCGCCGCCCTGCCCGTGCTCATCGGGCTCGCGGTCGACTACGCGATCCAGCTGCAGTCGCGGATCGTCGAGGAGCAGGGGGTGTGGCGAAAAACGACGACATGGTGGACGTTATTCGCCAGACCCCCCGGCGCCGAGGGATCCGCCGAGGTGGCGGACGCGGGCGGTGAGGTGGCGGACGCGGACCGGCGACGTGGCGGACGGGACCGGCGAGGTCGCGGACGGGACCGGCGAGGTCGCGGACCGTGCCGGCGAGCCGCTCGGCGTCGGCGCGGCGGCGCGCCGGACCGCGCTGCTCGGCGCGCCGGCCATCGCGACAGCGGCCGCCGCGACGGCGGCGGGGTTCGCGGTGCTGGCCCTCTCGCCGGTGCCGATGGTGCGCGGTTTCGGGCTGCTGCTCGTCGCCGGCATCGCGATCGCGTTCGCGGTCGCGCTGCTCTCGGGCACCGCCGCACTCGTGCTCGCCGACCGCGCGGCACGCCCGCGGCTCGCGCCACGCCGGCGACGGCCCGCCGCCGCCGGCGCGCGGGACGACCGGCCGGACGGCGGCGATGCGGCGAGCGGTGTAGCGGCGAGCGGCGCGCGGGACGACCGGCCGGACGGCGGCGATGCGGCGAGCGGTGTAGCGGCGAGCGGCGCGCGGGACGACCGGCCGGACGGCGGCGATGCGGCGAGCGGTGTAGCGGCGAGCGGCGCGCGGGACGACCGGCCGGACGGCGGCGATGCGGCGAGCGGTGTCGCGGCGAGCGGCGCGCGGGACGACCGGCCGGACGGCGGCGATGCGGCGAGCGGTGGGGCGGGCGCTGCGAGGGGGGCGCGGCTGCTTGCCGGCGATGCGGCGAGCCGGGTGCGCCGGGCCGGCTCGGCCGCGCTGGCCTTTGCGATCGACCGGCCCACCCGCGTGCTGGCGATCGGGCTCGCGGTAGCCGCCGCGGGCTGGGCGCTCGACACGCAGACGCGCGTCGAATCTGACATCCAGCGCCTCGTGCCGCAGGACATGCCCGCGCTGCGCGACCTCGAGGCGCTCCAGCGCTCGAGCGGCGTCGGCGGCGAGCTCGACGTCGTCATCGAAGGCGCCGACGTCACGAGCCCGCAGGCCATCGCCTGGATGACCGCGTTCCAGGAAGCCGTGCTGAGCGAGCACGGCTTCAGCGCGACGCGCGGCTGCGGGCAGGCCGAGCTGTGCCCCGCCTTCTCCCTGCCCGACCTCTTCACGACGCCCGCCTCGCGCCGTGACGCGACCGCGATCGACACGCTGCTCGACGCCGTGCCGCCGTACTTCTCGCGCTCGGTCATCAGCGCCGACCGGCGTACCGCGACGCTCGCCTTCGGCATCCGCCTCATGGCGCTCGACGAGCAGAAGCGGGTCGTCGACGCGATGCGCGCCCGTCTGGACGACGACCGCCCGCCCGGCGTCCGGGCACAGCTCGCCGGCCTCCCGGTCCTCGCCGCGGACGCCAATGCTGCGGTGTCATCGAGCACGCGCCGCCTGCTGACGCTGCTCGCCGGCCTGCTGGCTGTGGCGATCGTCCTGCTCGTCGCGTTTCGCAGCCTCGAGCGCGCGCTCGTCCCGCTCGTGCCGATCGCGCTCGCGACCGGCTGGTCGGCGCTCGTCCTGTTCTGCCTGCGCATCCCGCTGAACCCGATGTCGGTGACGCTCGGCGCCCTCGTCATCGCGATCTCGACGGAGTTCAGCGTGCTGCTGTCCGAGCGCTACCGCGAGGAGCGCGGGCGCGGGCACGCCCCGGACGAGGCGCTACGGCGGACCTACCGCTCGACCGGCGCCGCGGTGCTCGCCTCCGGGACGACCGCGATCGCCGGCTTCGCCGTGCTCATCGCGTCCGATGTCCGGATGCTGCGCGACTTCGGCTTCGTCACCGTCGTCGATCTCACGATCTCGCTGCTCGGCGTGCTCGTCGTGCTGCCGGCGGCCCTCCTGCTCGCCGAGCGCCGGCGAGCCCGCCTCGCCGGAGTCCGCGTTCCGGCGAGGCGAGGCGAGCCTGCCGAGAGCGCTCAGACGATGGCGGCGAGCGCGCGGCGCTGACGATCGGTCATCGAGCCGACGGTCTTCGTCTCCGTCATGCCGATGTCCGCGAGGAACTTGCCGGCGCGCGTCGTCCCCCAGCGACGCTGGCTCAGCAGCAGCTCCGCGATCGTCATGCTCGCCGCCTCCCACGGACAGTCGAGGATGACCGCGCCGACGGTCGTCCTCCCCTCGGCGACGCGGCGCTTGAGCTCGGCGCGCGCGAGCCGTACTTCGTTCGCGCGCTGAAGTGCCTGCATATGCTGCGGCGCAGGGGCGATCGTCGCTGTCGCGTCGTGCATGTGTCCTCCTGAGCTGCCCGGTCCGGGGGGAGAGGCAGCGTGTGATGATTTGTTGACCTGAAGCGCGCGCGCAGTCGATATCACGAGGCAGCCGTCGACCGCCGCCAAGCCGCCCCGAAGGGGCTGCTGGCGCGTCCGGTTCCCTTCCCCGCACACCTCTCGCTGAGCGCCACGCGAAGCTATGCCAGCGCCCCGGGGGCGGTCAATGGAGTGCCCTGCAAGTCCACCGCTCAGAGCGGTGTTTTTCTTCCGTTGATCCCTTGTGAAGATCTGGACAAGCAATCAGGAGGACGGAAGCGGGCCGTGCTCGGCCTCGAACGCGACCTTGACCGTCTGAAACGCGTCGAGCGCGCGATCGAGCGTGGGGCGGTCGTGCGTCGCCATGACGCTCGTGCGCAGCAGCGCGCCGCCCGGCGGGACCGCCGGGTGGATCGCGACGTTGACGAACACGCCGGCGTCATAGAGCGCCTTCCACAGCAGCACGGCCTTCCAGTCGTCGCCGACGATGACCGGCACGATGGGGGTCATCGCGTCGCCCTCGTGTACGACGACCTGAAAGCCGCGCTCGCGCAGCCCGGCGTGCAGGTAGGCGGCGTTGTCGAGCACCCGCGCGAGCAGCGGCGGCCCCTCCGGCGAGCGGACGATGCGCACGGCGGCCAGCGCCGCGCCGAGCGCCGCTGGAACCCCGGCGGCCGTGAAGAGAAACGCGCGGCTCTGGACGCGCAGGTAGTCGATGACCTCGTGCGTGCCGGCGAGAAAGCCGCCGCAGCTCGCGAGGCTCTTGGAGAACGTCCCCATTCGCAGGTCGACGCGATCCTCGACGCCATGCAGCTCGGAGGCGCCGGCACCGCGCGCGCCGAGCACGCCCGCGCCATGCGCCTCGTCGACCATGAGGCGCGCGCCGAACTGCGCGCACAGCGCGGCGATCTCCGGCAGCGGCGCGACGTCGCCCTCCATCGAGAAGACGCCGTCGACCACGACGAGGATCCCGCCGCCGTCCTGCGTCGCCTTGCCGAGGGTGCGCTCGAGCTTGTCGAGCCTGTTGTGGCGAAACGCGCGCAGCTTCGCGCGGCCGAGGATGCAGCCGTCCATGATCGAGGCGTGGATGGCGGAGTCGACGACGACCGTGTCGCCCGGCGCCAGCAGCGTCCCGAGCGCGGTGAGGTTGGCCTGCGCGCCGGTCGAGCAGACGAGCGCCTCCTCGGTGCCCATCCACTCGGCGATCTCCTGCTCGAGCTCGAGGTGCAGGGAGATCGTGCCGTTGAGCAGGCGCGAGCCCGTCAGGCCCGTGCCGAACTTGTGCAGGGCGTCGACCGCACCCTGGATGACGCGCTCGTCGCCCGTGAGGCCGAGGTAGTTGTTCGAGCCGAGCATGATCCGCTCGGCGCCCTCCATCTCGACGACGGGTCCCGCCGGCCCCTCCAGCGTGCGGAAGTACGGCAGGAGGTCGGCGTCGCGCGCGGCGCGAAGCTGCTCGGCGCGCTCATGGCCGCGGGCCTTGGCGAAGACATCTTGTGTCGTGGAGGCCATGTAGCGTAGGCGCCGTGAGCGTCGAGGTGGGGGCCGTGAAGTCACGGCTGGATCGCAGGGAGTTCATCGAGCTCCCGTTCCGGCTGCATGCTACCTCCGAGCAGTGGATCCCTCCGATCCGCTTGGAGCGCAAGCTCTTCCACAGCCGCAAGCTGAACGCGTACTTCAAGCATGCCGAGGCGCAGGAGTTCGTCGCCCGCCGCGGCAAGCTGGTCGTCGGGCGCATCAGCGCGCAGATCGACGAGGCCTACGACGCCGAGCACGGGCCAGGCACGGGCATGTTCGGGTTCCTCGAGCTCGAGGACGACGCCGAGGTCGCGAGCGCGCTGCTCGACGCTGCTCGCGGCTGGCTTGGCGAGCGCGGGCGCTCGCGCATGATCGGCCCGATGGACTACACGATGAACGACGAGTGCGGCGTGCTCATCGAGGGCTTTGACCGCGAGCCGATGATCAAGCAGTCGTGGCACCCGCCGTACTACCAGCAGCGCATGGAGGAGGCCGGCCTCCAGAAGGCCATGGACCTCTACATGTGGGCGCTGGACATCTCCGACCGCGAGAAGATCCTGCCGGTCATCTTCGACCTCGCCGAGCAGGCTGTCTCAAAGCACGCCATCACGCTGCGCCACCTGCGCCGCCGCGACCTCTCGAAGAACATCAAGGGCGTCTTCGGCGAGGTCTACAACACGGCCTGGAAGCGCAACTGGGGGTTCGTGCCGTACTCGGACTCAGACCTCAAGCACTACGCCGAGGAGCTGCAGCTCGTCTATGACCGCAACTGGTTCATGACTGCGGAGAAGGACGGCGAGACGATCGGCATCGCGATCACCGTGCCCGACGTCAACCAGCTGCTGAAGGTCATGAACGGACGGGTGTTTCCGTTCGGGTGGTTTACATTCCTGTTTCGACGTAGCAAGCACATCGATCGGGTTCGCGTCGGGTTTCTCGGCGTCAAGCCCGAGTACCAGCACACTGGGACTGCCGCTCTGTTTTACGTGGAGCATTTCGATACCGCCACCACTAGACCTCAGAAGTGGGGCGAGATGGGGTGGATCCTCGAGACCAATCGAGGCATGAACCGCGGGATGGAGGCAATGGGGGGCAGGATCGTGAAGCGCTTCCGCGTTTACGAATCGAGGTTCTGATGCATGTGGCCGTCCTGCCTCGCCCCCGCCCGCGCGCCGCCGGCCGCGCGGCAGTGCCGGCCCCCGGCGTGTGGCTGCGGTCGCCGGCGTGGGATCTGACGTTTCTCATCCTCAGCGCCGCGCTCGTCCCGATCCCGCTGCTGCTGTATCACGGCCTGGGCGTGTCGCAGACCGCGGTGAACCTCATCGTCGCCGGGCTCATCGGCGGCCCCCACCTGTACTCCACGTTCACCTACACGTTCATGGAGCCCAACTACCGCCGGCGCCATCGGCGCTTCCTTGCCGCCTCGCTCGCGCTGCCGGTGATCGTCACGACGATGGCGTTCGTGAACCTCCAGGTGCTGCTGACGGTCTTCTTCATGTGGGCGTCGATCCACGTCCTGCACCAGATCACGTACATCAACGACTGCTACACCGCGAAGGGGCCGGTGAAGCGGCCGGCGCGCGAGAAGGTCGTCGACTACGGGGTCGTGTTCCTGTGCCTGTATCCGATGGCCACGCCGCAGATCCTCGAAGGCTCGTTTCAGCTCGGCGGGACCGAGCTCTACGTCCCCGAGTGGGCCAGCCACGGGATCGTCGCCGACGTGCAGATCGTCGGGATCGCCGCGCTGTTCGCGGGGTTCTTCGTGCTGTGGATCGCCAAGACGATCCGCGACCTGCGGCGCGGGACGCTGCTCGTCCCGAGCGTCCTGCTCATCGGCATCACGATCGTCATCGGCTTCACGCTGCCGCTGCTTCCGAACATCGACGTCGCCTTCCAGGGCTTCAACGTCTGGCACTCCGTGCAGTATCTGGGGCTTGTGTGGTTCCTCATGGCGATGCGCAAGGAACGCGGAGAGATCGACAATCGCTTCGTGGCCGAGATGAACGGGTCCGACCGCCCGTGGCACTTCTACGGCCTCGCCGTTCTTCTGACCGCCGTAGCGGGCATGCTGGTGCTCGTCCTGCACGGCGTGTTCGGCATCGACCTGCAGAAGGCCTACTACATCGTCATCCTGTCTACCTTGCTCCAGCACTACTACCTCGACCATCTGCAGTTCACGAAGCTCGGCGACGCGCTCGGCACGGGCGACCGGCTGCTGGCCGACCGCGTGGGGGCGCCGTGATCGACGACGAGCTGGCCGATGAGCGGGTGGACGGCGTCGCCGTGCTCGAGGAGCCGCGGGTCGTCCAGGCGCGCGCGGTGGCCGGAATGCTGACCCCCGCGGTCGTGCAGACGGCCGCGCTTGTCGGCGTGAGCATGATGGCGGGCGCCACGGCGGTCGCCGTCGCGCGCCGGCGCAAGCTGCGGCGCCTCGCCCGCCGCCGGCGCCGCGTGCTCGCGCCGGTGCTGGCAAGCCGCTCGTTCCTCGTCGACGTGCACATGCTCGGCGAGCGCAAGTAGCGCCCGGCCGGCCGGCGGGTCGTGGTCGAGCTTCGAGCCGAGGTGATCCCGCGCTGGGCCTTTCGCCTGCCGGCCGGCGGCGGGCGCGACGGCGTGCTGCGCTGCCGCGGCGGCGTGATCGAGCGGCTGCTGCACGTCGACGGCCGCCCCGCGAGCGTCCGCGTCGCCCAGACCGGGCAGGGCAGCGTCCTCTTCGGCGCCCTGGCGCGCGATCGCGACGACGCGGCGGCGGCGATCGCGCGCATGCGCTTCGCGCTCGCGGTCGACGACGACCTGCGCGACTTCCACGAGCGCTTCCGCGACGACCCGCTCATCGGGGCATCGGTGCGACGCCGGCCGTGGCTGCGCATCTCGCGCCGCCCGGTCGCGTTCGAAGCGCTCGCCTGGGCGATCTGCGAGCAGCTCATCGACTCCCCGCGCGCCGCCGCGATCCAGCGGCGGATCGTCTACGGGCTCGGCCCGCGCTGCGCCGCAAGCGGCCTGCGCGACGTGCCCTCCGCGACGGCGGTGGCCGCCTGCGCACCCGCGCGTCTGGAGTCCTTCGACCTGTCGGCGCGCCGCTCGGTCGCGCTCGTGCGCGTCGCCCGCGAGGTCGCCGCGGGTCGCGTCGACCTCGACCGGCCCGACCACGAGCTCGCCTGGCGGCGGCTGCTGGCCGTGCCGACGGTCGGCCGCTGGACCGTGGAGATGCTCGCCGCGCACGGCCAGGGGCGCTACGACGTGCTCCCCGCGGGCGACCTGAACTACCTCAAGCTGCTCGGCCGCTGGCGCAGCGGCGGCGACCCGGCGGCCCGCGCCGAGGAGGCCGATGTGCGCGCGGTGTTCGAGCGCTTCGGGCCCTGGCGCGGCCTCGCCGCCAAGCACGCGCTCGGCGTGCCCGCGCCGGCGAGCGATCTTCTCGCCGCCTGATGCACCGCGGCCCGCGGCGCCGCGCCCGAGGGCGCCTCCCGCCCGCCTCAGGGTTCTCGCGCGACGCTCACGCCCGCCGCGCCGCGCCAGGCCGCGAGCCGCTCCAGGGCTCGCGCGACGGCGCGATCGAGCGCCGGCGAGCGCCGCACGCCGGGCTCGCGATGCAGGGCGTGGACGCGCAGCAGGCCCGCGCCGGCGTCCAGGGCGGCGTCGGCGCGCGCGACGATCCGCTCGCGATGCAGGATCGGCAGGACGTAGTAGCCCCAGCGCCGCTGCGCCCGCGGGACGTAGATCTCCAGGCGATGGTCGAAGCCGAAGAGCTCGGCGGCGCGGGCGCGGTCGCAGAGCAGGTTGTCAAACGGCGACAGCGCCGTGCTCCTCGCGCCGGGCGCGAGCTCGCCGGCTCGCTCGACATCCTCGGGCGATCCGTACCACCCGTCGCCGAGACCGGCGACGGCCACCTGCTCGAGGTGTCCCGCGGCGACGAGCGCCGCGAGCGTCGCCGGCAGCCGGCGGTAGCGACGCCGCAGGAAGTGCGCGCGGACGTGTGCGGGCCGCGCGACCCCGAGCATGCGCACCGCCCGCAGCGCCGCCGCACGCTCCGCCTCGCCGTCGTCGAGCTCGGCGACCGGCCCGTCCGCGGCCGGTACGCAGCGCTCGAAGACGTCCCACAGCCGCTCGCCGCCCTCGCGCCGCCCGACGCCGACGCGCCCGGACACCCACAGCAGATGCAGCAGGCGGGCGATCGTCTGGCGGCCGGAGACCTCGTCCGTCCACCAGCCGTGGCGCCACGGCTCGGCGGAGCGGTCCTCGAGCTCGCGGGCGCGCAGCGGGCCGCGTTCGCGAAGCTCGCGCACGAGCTCCTCGCAGAACGCCGCGTTGGCTTGCAGGAACGTCCGCGAGCGGATGGCTCGCGCACCGTCGCCGTCGTGCACGGTGCGCATCGCCCAGCGGTGCAGCGGCAGGTCCGCCGTCGCGACGAGCGACGCCTCGTGCGCCCACGCGTCAAACAGGCCGCGGCGCTCGTACGCCGCTTGCTCGAGAGCCGCCTCGCGGACGGGCCCGAGGCGCGCGAAGAGGACGAGCAGCGGGCTGCGGGCGACGGCGCTGACGGGGTCGAGCTGCAGGCACCCGATCCGGCGCACGACCTCCTCGATCGCCTTCGAATCCGATCCCGCAGACCCTCGCGGCGGCGCGAGCGCCAAGCCCTGCGCGTGCAGGGCCAGGCGTTGTGCGTGGCGCAGTGAGATCGTGCGAATCGCCGTCAGATGCCCTCGCCCGGCAGGAACTCGTTCGTGAACGCGCGGTTGGCGCCCGCGGGGCTGGCCAGCAGGTCGTTGTCGAGCATCCATTGCGTGTAGGCCTTCCAGGCGACGGGGTCCTGCCAGCCGAACGGCTTGTCCTTGTCGCCCGGGAAGAAGACCGGCAGCGTCGCCTTGACCTGAGCGCGCTGGAGGGCGCGGTCGAGGTCGGGATTCGCGTCGACGAGCTCGTCGACCGCCTTCGCCGGGTCTTCGCGCAGCGCCTGATGGCCGAGCGCCAGCGCGCGCATGAAGCGCCGCAGCATCGCCCCGCGCGTGCGCACGTCTGCCTCGCGCGCGACGATGACGAGCTCGTTGTAGGTCGGTACGCCGAGGTCGTCCATCCGCAGGATCTTCGGCTGCTTGTCGCGGCGCTTGAGCTCGACGCCCTCGACGTTCCAGAACGCGCCGAGCGTCGCATCGACCTTCTTCGTCAGCAGCGCCCCGACGAGGTTGAAGCCGACGTTGATCGTGCGCACCCGGTCGGGGTCGATGCCGGCCTCGTCGATGATGGTCTTCAGGTAGGCGTCCTGGTAGGGGATGCCCGCCGTCCCGACCCTCGCGCCCTCGAGGTCGCCCGGCTCGCTGACCGCCTTGGAGCCGATCGAGATGATCGACGTCAGCGGCGTCTGCACGAGCGCGCCGATCGCGACGAGCTTCGCACCCTTGGCCCGAGCGAGCAGGAGCTCGGGCTCGTAGGAGATCGCGAGGTCCGCGCGCCCCGACGACAGGAGCTTCAGCACCGCGGACGGGTCCGACGGCGTGCGCGGCGTGACCTCCAGGCCGGCCTGCTCGAACTGGCCGCCGCCGATCGCGTTGTAGATGCCCGCGTGGTCGGCGTTCGGGAAGAAGTCGAGCACGAGGTCGACGCGCTCGGGCTGCGCGCCGGTGCCGGCGGGCTCCTCGCGCTCGCCGCACGCCGCGAGGCCGACGGCGAGCAGGACGGCGAGCACGGCGGGCAGGGCGCGGCGGATCGTCACGGGTGGTTCCTCTCTGAGGGGGTCATGGTCGGGCTGCCCGGGCCCACGGGACGAGGCGGCGCTCGGCGAGCGACAGCGCTCCGAACAGCGCCACCGAGAAGGCGGCGAGGATGAAGACGCCCGCGTACGCGCGCGCGGTTTCGAACTGCGGCAGCGCTTGCAGGATGAGATGGCCAAGGCCGTTCTCCGAGCCCGCCCACTCGGCGAGGATCGCGGCGATCCCGGCGAACGCGAGGCTGAGCTTCGCGCCCGTGATGAGGCCGGGCAGCGCGGCGGGCGCCTCGACGAGGCGGAACGTCTGCCAGCGCGACGCGCCGAAGGAGCGCATGAGCTTGCGCAGGTCGGCGTCCGAGCGGCCGAGCGCGTCGAGCGTCGAGACGACGATCGGAAACAGGCACACGAGCGCGACGATCACGATCTTCGGGCCCAGGTCGTAGCCGAACCAGACCACGAGCAGCGGCGCGATGACCGGGATCGGGATGGTCTGCGACGTCACGAGCAGCGGGTACAGCGAGCGGCGCACGGGCTGGCAGAGGTGGATCGCGACGGCCGCCGCGAGCCCGAGCACGAGCGCGGCGCCGATTCCGAGCGCGATCTCGCGCGCGGTGACGGTGAAGTTGCTCCACAGCAGCGCCCGGTCGTCCACGAGCGCGGCGGCGATGGCGCTCGGGGCGGGCAGCAGGAGCTCGTCGACGCCGCCGAGTGAGACGTACGCCTCCCAGCCGCCGACGATGGCGAGCAGCACGAGCAGCGCCCTCATGCGCGTGGCTCCGGGAGCGCCCGCGGGCGCGAGCCGGCGAGCGGTCGGCGCGTGGCGGCGAGCGGGGGTGGCGCGGCGGCGAGCGGTCGGCGCGTAGCGGCGAGCGGGGGTGGCGCGGGGGCGAGCGTCATGCCCCGAGCTCCTCGAGCGCTCGCGCGCGCAGCGCGACGAGCACCGGGTCGTCGCGGCGGCGCGGGCGCGCGACGTCCACGTCGAGCGTGGCGAGCACGCGGCCGGGCCGCTGCGACAGGATGACGACGCGGTCGGCGAGCATGACCGCCTCCTCGACGTCGTGCGTCACGAGCACGACCGTGCGCGGGTCGGCGTGCAGGGTCGCGGCGAGCCAGTCCTGCATCTGCAGGCGCGTCAGCGCGTCGAGCGCGGCGAACGGCTCGTCGAGGCAGAGCACCGGACGGCCGGCGAGCAGCGTGCGGGCGAAGGCGACGCGCTGGCGCATCCCGCCCGACAGCTCGTGCGGCCGCGCGCGCTCGAAGCCCTCGAGCCCGAAGTCGTGCAGGAGCGCGGCGGCGCGCTTGCGTGCCGCCGCGCGGTCGAGGCCCGCGACGCGCAGCGCGAGCGCCGCGTTGTCGGCGGCGCCCGCCCACGGCAGGAGCAGGTCGCGCTGCGCCATGAGCGCGGCGGCCTGCGACTCGACGATCCCGCTGTCGGGCTCGACGAGGCCGCACACGAGCTCGAGCAGCGTCGTCTTGCCGCACCCGCTCGGCCCGACGACGGCGACGATCTCACCCGTGCGCACGCGCAGCGACACGCCCTCGAGCGCGCTGACGGGCGCGGCGCCGCGCCGTGCGGCCCCGTACGTCTTCGACACGCGATCGAGGCGCACGGCATCGACGTCGATCTGAGTCGCCGGCGCCTGCCGAGGCGCTTGAGTCCGCGTCTGCATCGCTCCCTCCGCGGGCATTACCCCACAGGTTCGAAGGGTCGGCGCCGCCGCTGCGGGCGCCCTCTCAGCCGGCCTGCCGCCAGCCCCCCTGGTGATTCCAGTGAGCGCGAAGCCTAACGCGTGGCGTTACCGGGCGCCCGGGCATGCCGCGACCCGCCGCGGGGTAAGCGGCGAGCGTGCTCAGGCTTCCCGAACCTCGTGGCGAGATCTCCGCGCAGCTGCTCGTCGAGCTGACGCAGCCTGTCCACCCGCTGCTCGCCCCGCTCGTCGCCCCACGGGCCGACGCGCTGTCCGACGAGGATCTTCAGCTCGCGCTGTACCTCTGCTACGAGCTGCACTACCGCGGCCTGCCGGGCGTCGACGACGCGTGGGAGTGGGAGCCGAGCCTGCTCGCACTGCGGCGCGACCTCGAGTCCTGCTTCGAAGCGGCGCTGCGCGAAGCGGTGGCGATCCCGCCGGCGCCGTCCTCGCCGCGGGACATGGACCTCGCGCTGCGCGCCGTCGCCGAGGCGGACGAGGCACCGTCGCTGTCGCGCTACGTCGAGCGCGAGGCAACGCTCGAGCAGCTGCTCGAGTTCGTCGCCCACCGCTCCGCCTACCAGCTCAAGGAGGCCGACCCGCACTCGTGGGCGTTGCCGCGCATGCACGGCCCGCCGAAGGCCGCGCTCGTGCAGATCCAAGCCGACGAGTACGGCGGGGGCGTCGCCGAGCGCATCCACGCACAGCTCTTCGCCGACGCGATGCAGGCGCTTGGCCTCGACGCGCGCTACGGCGCCTACCTCGACCTGCTGCCGGGCGTCACGCTCGCGACCGTCAACCTCATGTCGCTGTTCGGCCTGCATCGTCGCTGGCGCGGGGCGATCGTCGGGCACCTCGCGCTGTTCGAGATGGAGTCCTCGGTGCCCAACCGCCGCTACGCGAGCGGCCTGCGCCGGCTCGGCTGCGGCGAGCGGGCGACAGCGTTCTTCGACGAGCACGTCATGGCCGACGCGATCCACGAAGCGGTCGCCGCGGTCGACCTCGCGGGCGGCCTCGCGCGCCAGCAGCCGCTGCTGACGCAGGACATCCTCTGGGGCGCCGCGGCCCTCGTCGAGCTCGACGGCCGCTTCGCGCGCCATCTGCTCGGGTCCTGGGAGCTTCAGATCAGCTCGCTGCGCGGCCGGCTGTCCGAACCCCTGGCGGCCTGAAGCGCCGCTGCCCCGCGGCGGTTGCGGGCCGTCAGGACCCTCGGGTCGCCGCGCGGCGGCGCTGTAGGACCCTCGGTCGCTGCCCCGCGGCGCCTGATGCGACGCACCTCTCTGCGCGACCCGCCGGCGCTTACGCGGCGGTGCCCGACTCGCGCCGGGACTCCGCGGCGCTGGGCGCGCGGAAGCGCACGATCTTGTGCGAGCCGTCGCAGAACGGCCGCATGCGCGACTTCCCGCAGCGACACAGCGCGATCGTCTCGCGGTCCGCCTCGATCGGCGCGCCGTCCTGGTCCTCCAAGACGAACGGCCCCCGCACGATGAGCGGTCCGTCGCGGTAGGGCGTGATGCTGACGCGGGCCATGGCCGATCGTGTCTTCCCGGTCGGCGCCGTTCGCATGCGCCCCGTGGTGCACCACCGTGCTGCCGGCTACGGACACATCGCGGCCCGGCTCGCCGGCCGCACGCGCGGACCGACTACGCTGAGCGGGCAACATCGCCCCTCGAGGGACTCGATCGTCTTCTCTCACTCTCGGGCAGCGTCACGCTTCGAGGGAGGGCGAGACCGGAGCCGGTCTCATGGCCGATCCAATCATGGACGAGAATGTCATCGGCAACGGCCCGCTGACAGCCGCGATCTCAAACGCCGTCGTCGGCCTGCTGCGCGAGTTCACCGGGCGCGGTCCCACGCAGGCCCGCACCACGATCGGGTCGGACACGGTCGTCGTCACGTTGCGCGACAGCCTCACGAAGGCCGAGCGCACGCTTGCCTTGCGCGGCCAGGCGATCGAGGTGCTCGCGATGCGGCGCGCGTTTCAGGAGACGATGCGCGAGGATCTCATCGCAGCCGTGGAGCGGCTGACGCACCGTACCGTAGAGGCCTTCCTGTCGGACAACCTCTACGAGCCCGACGTCGCGGTCGAGATCTTCCTGCTGGTGCCCATCGACTGATCAGGCCGCGCGCACGGGCCGCGTCAGGGCCTTGACGAAGTCCTCGAGCTGGCTCGTCGTCCAGCATTCGAACGCATGGCAGTGCTGCTCGTAGGTCGCGATCACCGAGTCGCCGTAGTTCCAGTACAGCCGCGGCTCTGGATTCAGCCAGAACGTGCGGCCGGCGCGCGCGGCGACCGCCGCGAAGATGTCCGCCCGCGGATCGCGCCCGTTCGTGCGCGCGTCGCCGAGCACGATGACCGTCGCGCGCGGGTGCAGGTCGTCCTCGACGAGCGCGAGGAACTCCGTCCAGACACGGCCGTAGTCGGTGTAGCCGCTCACGTCGGCGACCCCCGCGTCGCGCCCGATCGCCTCCGAGACCGCGCGGAAGTCGCGCTCGCGGTCGAACACGTCCGTGACCTCGGAGATCCGCTCGATGAAGACGAACGAGCGCATCTTGCGAAACGAGTCGTGCAGCGCGTGCAGTACCGAGAGAAAGAAGACCGAAGCGCTCGTGACGCTCGTCGAGACGTCGCACAGGACGTAGATCTCGGGCCGGCGGGGGCGCAGCGGCTTGAAGCGCAGCTCGACCGGCACGCCGCCCGTCTGCAGCGACGCGCGCATCGTGCGGCGCACGTCGACGTGCGCGCGGCGGCCGTGGCCGCGCGCCTCCTGGCCTTGGGTCTTCAGTCGGCGCTTGAGCTGGGCGACGACGCGATGCACCGCCGCCAGGTCCTGCAGCGGGCCCGACGGCAGCGCGCGGTCGAGCTCGTTCAGCGCCCGCGCGGGCGGGAGCGTCGCGGTGCGCTGGATCTGGCCGCGCTCGAGCTCGCGCCGCAGCAGCGCCTCGAAGCGCCGTAGCTGCTCGCGCGGGACCCCGTCGCGGCGCGGGTCGTCGTGCGGAAGCTCAGGCTGGCGCTCGGAGCGAAGCCCGAGGGCGCGGCGGATGCGCTGGACGTCGACGCCGATGACGCCCGACCCGTCGCCCGCGCGCCCGAACGCGGCGATCGCGAGGCGGGCGAGGTCGCGCATCGCGCTCTCCGACCCGTCGCGCAGGGCCGCCGCGATCTGGCGGCGCAGCGCATCGAGGTCGATGTCGCCGCCCTCGCCGTGGATGCCGCCGCCGGCGCCGCCCTCCCTGACACCCTCGACGATGGCGGCGGCCTCGGCCGCGCGGAAGAAGAAGCGCTCGAAGACGAGCTCGAAGATCCGCCGGTCCTCCTGGGACTTGGCGAGCGTCGCCGCCAGCGCCTCGCGGAAGTCCACGGGGTCGATCCACGAGATCTGCTCGAGCACGGCGACGGCGTCCAGCAGCTCGGCGGTGCCGCTGCTGACGCCCTCGGCGCGTAGCTGCGCCGCGAACTCGACGAGCCGGGCGGCGATGCCGGCGGGCGGGGCTGGGGAGGCCATCGCCGCCCAGGATATGGTCCTGGCGAGCGTAGACGAACTGCTACGCTCGCCCCCGTGACGACGATTCCGCAGCGGGAGCTGCGCAACAACGTCAGCGACGTCCTGCGGCGCGCGGAGCAGGGGGAGCGATTCACGATCACGGTCGCCGGCCGCCCGGTCGCGGAGCTGGGGCCGCCCGCTCGGACCGATGGCGGCACATCGGTCGCGGAGCTGTGGCGTGCGCTGGTCGAGTCGCCCGTCGACCCCGAGTGGGCGGACGATCTGAAGCGCATGCGAGAAGAGGATCGCGCGAACTCGCGAGATCCATGGGCGAGCTGACGACACTCTTCGACACGAGCGTGCTCATCGGCGCGACCGTCGGCTCGGGGCCCCAGCTTGACGGCGCCTGCGCCGTGAGCGTGGTGGCGGTCGGCGAGCTGTACGCAGGCGTCCTCTTGGGGAACCAGACGAATCGGCCTCAGCGGCTGCGACGGCTTGCGGTGGTCCTCGCGGAGGCGACCGTGCTCGAAGTCGGCCGACAGGTGACCACCGCGTACGGCGACCTCCGCGCGCTCGCGGGTCGGGCGCCGTCCAACGATCTCTGGATCGCTGCGACGGCGCTGGCGCACGACCTCACGCTCGTGACGATGGATGTCGGCCAAGCCGCGCTGCCGCTCGTTCGAACGAAGCTCGTGACGCCGAGCGGCTGATCGTCGCTACATCGCGTCGCGGGCGCGGCGCGAGGGCTAGCGATTCCCGTGCGCTGGGCGATGGCCACGAGCGCGCCGCGCCGGTGCGCAAGCTGCGCGAGGCTCGTCGTGCGGCGCCCGCGCCGCAGCCCCGTTCAGGGCGCCGGGCTCGCGGCCTTCGGCCCGAGCTTCACGCCGACGCGCTCGGCGACGATGTCGAGGTCCGTGCGGTGCTTGACGATGACCGAGAGCGTCTCCTCGAAGACCGCGCGGTCGATGTCCTGCGCGCCCAGCAGCAGCAGGGCGCGGGCCCAGTCGATCGACTCGGCGATCGAGGGCGGCTTCTTGAGGTCGAGGTCGCGGACCATGCCGACGATCTCGACGAGCCGCCGGGCGACCGTCTCCTGCAGCTCGGGCGCGTGCAGCCGCACGATCGCGAGCTCGTGCTCGAGCTCGGGGTAGTCGAGCCAGAGGTACAGGCAGCGCCGCTTGAGCGCCTCCGTGAGCTCGCGCGAGTTGTTGGACGTCAGCAGGACGACGGGGTGCGAGCGCGCCTCGATGCGGCCGAGCTCGGGGATCGAGATCTGGAAGTCCGAGAGCAGCTCGAGCAGCATCGCCTCGAACTCCTGGTCGGTCTTGTCGATCTCGTCGATGAGCAGGACGATCGGCAGCTCGGAGGTGATCGCGTCCATGAGCGGGCGCGAGAGCAGGAACTCCTCGCCGAAGATGTCGTCCTGGACCTCGCTCCAGCCCGTCCCGGTCGCCTCGGCCTGGATGCGCAGGAGCTGCTTGCGGTAGTTCCACTCATAGAGGGCCTTGGCCTCGTCGAGGCCCTCGTAGCACTGCAGCCGCACGAGGCGCCGGTCGAGCACCTTCGCGAGCGCCTTGGCGAGCTCCGTCTTGCCGACTCCGGCGGGACCCTCGACGAGGATCGGCTTGCCGAGTGCGATCGCGAGATAGGAGACGAGCGCCGTCGACTCGGCGGGCAGGTATCCGACGTCGCGCAGGCCGTCGGCGACGGCTGGCACGGAATCGGGAGCGGCGGCCATGGTCGACGGATGATAGGAACTCTCGCGTGGCCCACCTCGTCCTCCTCGCCGCGACGGCGCCTTCCTCGGGCGTCGTCGCCGCGCTGATCGGGCTCGGCGCGCTCGTCGCGATCATCGGCCACCTGGGCGGCTCGCGCCGCACCGTCGTGCTCGGGATCGCGATCCTCTTCGCGAGCACCGTCCTCATGATCGCGGGCGGGTACGCGGCCTACCGCGACGATCCGCGCGATCCGCGGCCCTGCGCGGAGCCTGGCACATGCTGATGGGTCGCGCGCGACCCGTCCGGGCTGGCACACTCCCCGCCAGCAGCATCGACCAGGAGGCGCCATGAAGCTGAAGATCGTCATCGGAATCGTCGTCGTCGCGCTGGCCGTCGTCGGGGTCGTGCTGCTGACCGGCGGCGATGACAACGACACGTCCACGAAGGCCAAGAACGAGCCGTCCAAGTCCGACGCCAAGCCGACCGGCTCGGACTCGAACTCGGGCTCGGACTCCGATTCGGATGCGGGCTCCGGCGACGTGCCGGCGCTGCGCACACTCGCCGTCAAGCGCGCGGAGGGCAAGGACGCCGCCGTCACCGTCGGCTCCCTGATCCGCTCGCCGAAGGAGGTCTGGCTGCGCGTGAGCTCCGCGCCGAAGCAGAAGGTCACGATCAACTGGACGCTCGCCTGCGGCGGCGACGCGACGGCGCAAGGCGACTACGACGTGACGCCGCCGGACACCCGCCAGATCGAGATCCCCGGCAAGAACCCGAAGACCTGCTCCGCCTCGGCGTCGACGCAGATCGACGGCGAGGGCCGGGTCAAGCTCGCGGTCATGCGCGACCGCTGAGCGCGAGCCATAGCGAGCCCTTCAGCCGATCGCGCGCAGCTGACCGGCGACGTCGCCGGTCAGCGGGCCGTAGTGGCCCGGCCAGCAGGTCCGCGGCTCGAGCGCGGCGAGCTTCTCGATCGACTCGCGGACGCGCTCGGTCGACCAGTTGAACGCCGGATGCGGGATGCGCGCCTTGCCGGGGCGCGGCAGCGCCGGGTGAAAGAGGGCGAAGCAGTCGTTGCTGAGCGCGAGCCGATCGGACGCCCGCCACAGCCCGATGC
This sequence comes from uncultured Actinomycetes bacterium, assembly GCA_963810605.1. Classification (GTDB taxonomy): domain Bacteria; phylum Actinomycetota; class Thermoleophilia; order Solirubrobacterales; family Solirubrobacteraceae; genus CADCVQ01. The sequence continues at coordinate 121,618 of CAWEOF010000001.1, read as the reverse complement.
AGCCCGGTCCGTGGCCCGGCAGGTGGACGACCTCGAAGTCGCCGACGCGTGCGCCCTCCTCAAGCGTCTTGGCGACGTGCAGCGCGCCGTCGTCGTAGGAGCGCATGACGCGCTTCGTGAGCCCGCGCGCGAACCACGGCAGCGCCGAGAAGTCGAAGTAGTGCCAGCCGCCGTCCGATTCGATGTCCGCCCGCTCGTCGACGTGGCACTGGACGGGGGCGCCGATCGAGCGCGCGCCGCCGCGGTGGTCGGGGTGCGCGTTGCCGATGATGACGCGGGTCGCGCCGCCGAGCGCGTCCGCCGCCCGGCGGACCTTCGGCCCGAGCGACTTCGTCGCCGAGTCGAAGACCGCGACGCCGTCGCCCTCCCGGATGAAGAACACGTTGATGCGCAGCGGCCGTCCCAGGGTCAGGCGCCAGACACCGTCGGCGACGGCTGCCGGCTCGGCTTGTGCGCGTGCGGTCATGGGTGGTGCTTATCAGGTCGGCGCGCCGCGCAGGGGGAACTGGCACCCAGCCGTCCCCTCGATCCTGCATCCTTGAGGGCATGCCCCGCACGAGCCGCGGCCTGCCTGTCGTCGCGGTGCTCGTCACCGTGCTGGGGGTCCTCGTCGCCGCGAGCCCGTCGCAGGCGATCGTCGTCGGCATCGCCGACCAGCAGGTCGCGTCGTTTCACGACCCCCGCTTGACCGCGCTGCCCGTTCGCCACGCGCGGCTGTCGGTCGCCTGGGACGCGCTGGACTACGCCTGGCAGCGCCGCGAGCTCGACGCCTGGATGCGGGCGACGACCGCCGCCAAGATGACCGTCCTCGTGACGTTCGGCCGTAGCCGCACGCGCCCGTTCAGCCTGCCGCCTGCCGCCGAGTACCGCCGTCACGCGCGGGCGTTCATGCGTCGCTACCGCCAGGTTCGCGAGTACAGCCCGTGGAACGAGCCGAACCTCGCCGTGCACCCGCAGAACTACAACCCGCGGCGAATCGCGACCTACTACCGGACGCTGCGCGCGCTGTGCCCGAGCTGCAAGGTGCTCGGCGCGGACGTCGTCGACAACTCGCGCCTCGCGCGCTGGATGCGCGCCTACCTGCGGGTCTTCGCGCGGGGCAAGGCGCCGAAGCTGTGGGGCCTGCACAACTACGTCGACGTCAACTCGACCTCGCGCTGGGGGACGCAGACGATGCTGCGGCTCGCACCGGGCCTCGTCTGGTTCACGGAGACGGGCGCGATCATCAGCCGCGCCAAGCCGACGAAGACCGAGCGCAAGGACCGCCGCCTGCTCATCCGCACGGGGCCGCAGCGGGCTGTCGCGGCCACGAAGCGGGTCTTCGTGCTGGCTGCGACGAGCCCGCGCGTGACGCGCGTCTACATCTACCACTGGCGCGCGAGCGCCAAGACGAGCTGGGACTCCGCGCTCGTCACGCCGAGGGGGACGCTGCGGCCCTCGTTCGACGTCTTCGCCAGCCAGGTGCGCCGCGCAGCGCGCTCAAGCTGAGGGGTGCAGTCAGTCGCGCGCCCGCGGCGCTGCGCCCGGGGGAGGCGGGGCGTCGGGCGGGTCGTCGACCGTGACGCGCGCGTCCTCGCGGCGGACCGCACGGTCGCGCCGTCGCGGTGTGCTTGCCGGGGCGGCCGCCGGCATGTCGTCGGACGCGGCCCGCGGCAGCGCCTCGACGACCTGCGCATCCGCCGGCTCCGCCGAGCGGGGCGGGCGCGGCTCGGCGGGCACGACCGACGTCGGCGCGTCCGACCAGGCGACGAGCTCGGTGCTGTCGTCGCTGCGATCGGGCGCGCGGCGGCGCGAGGGCCGCGGCTCGCGCACCGGCGCCAGGGACGCGGCCGCGCGCATCCGCTGACCGCCATAGGCGAGCAGTCCGGCGGCGACGAACGCCACGAAGAAGCCCCATTGGATGCCGACCGTGCCGGCGTCGCCGCTGACCTCGGGACGGTCGAACACGCGGTAGAAGATCAGCGCGGTCGCCCACAGCCCGGCGGCGAGGATCACCGTCCCGTCGCCGCCCGGTAGGTGGAACGTGCCGCCCTCGGCGCGCGTAAGCACGAGCAGGAGCACCCCGGCAGAGACGAGGAAGATCGCCGCCTCGACGAACGACACGGCGCCGAACGCCGAGATCGAGTCGTTCGCGAAGGATCGCGAGCCCGCGACGACGACCGACTTCTCATACCACGGCAGGAACATCGTCACGAGCAGCACCAGGGCGGCGCCCGCGACGAAGCGCTGGTCGCGGTCAAGCGCGCCGCTCGCCGCGCGCAGCCGCGATGCGCCGGCCTTCACGCGGCGACGCCGGCCGCGGCGTGCATGCGCTCCATGAGCAACGCGGCGTCGGCGTCTGACACCGTGCGCAGCTGCCCCTGAAACGCGAGCTTCCAGTGCTCCGGCGGCCATTTGCGGATGTGCTCGAGGTCGTCCTTGACGCTCTCGGCCGCCAGCCAGCACGGTTCGTCGAGGACGAGTTCGGGCTCCGTTTCAAAGCGCCACGGGTAGGCGTCCACCTTGCCTGGCTTGCCGGGCCAGATCTTCTCCCGGTCCTCGTACAGCTCGCCCGTGATGCGGATCGCGGCGCCGAAGCGCATGACCTTCGTGAGGTACAGGACGATCCGATCGCCCGGCTCCATCTGGAGCGCGCGGGCGCGGTTTCGCTCCTTGATGCCGATGACCGAGAAGGCGCGCTCGGCCGTCGCCACATGGTTGTCGGGCGAGGACGTGAGGATCCACGTGCGCGGGGCGGCGACGGGCATCGGCCGATTCTAGACGGGTCGCCCGGCGCCTTCACCTGGTTCGCCGGATCGCGCGAGGTCGCGCGGTGGGAGGGGCGGCGCTGCCGCGGGTGCTCGCCCGGACGGCGAGCTCGCGCAGCCGCGGCTCAGCGCTTGCGCTTGCGCGCCTTCAGCACCTCGAGCTCGCCCTTCACCGTGGCGACGTTGCCCGCGAGATCCGTCGCGCGGACCTGCACCGCGTAGCCCTTGCCGGCGCGGGGACGCGACCAGACGAGCGCCCGCCGGCCGCTGCCCAGGCGCGCGGCGAGGACGACGAACGTGCGCCCGCCGCGGACGATCGCGAGCTTGACGTAGGACGGCTTGGAGAGGGCGAGGCGCAGCGCCGCGGGCTTGCCGGCGCGCGCGCGACGCGAGACGAGCACGACGACCGGCGGCTGGCTCAGGTAGCCCGTGAAGCGCTTGGCGGCCGCGCAGTACGGCGCCGGATCGGCGAGCGGCGTGGCTCCGGGCACCGCCGGCGCGGCGACGGGCGCGGCGCCGCCCGTCTGCGCCGAGCCCGCGGCCGCGCCGCCGCCGGGCTGGCCAGAGCCGGTCGCCGCGCGCGGAGCCGCCCGACCGGCGTCCTGCTCCAAGCGCGCGCAGAGGTTGACGAGGAAGTCCCGCGCGAGCTTGTGGTAGCTCAGGTCGGCGTCGGAGCGCAGCGAGTAGCGCGACCACGCCCCGGTGTCGTACGCCGGCAGCTCCGCGCGCAGCTGCGCCTCGCCGGCGCTGAAGAGCGCGCGGCCCTCGACGTCGTTGGCGAGCAGCGCGAAGTCGTGCAGGCCGTTGAGCGCCTGCGTGAAGCCGTTGAGGACGCGCATGGAGGGCGCGAACGAGTAGATGAGGTAGTGCGCCCCGGCCGGGGTGCCGATTCGCACGCCGCTCGGGGGCGCGGTGCGGAAGATCCCGAGCGCAGAGCGCGCGGCCTCGAAGTAGCGCGGTTCGGCGAGCCGGATCGCGGCGCGCGACAGGGCCTGGATCCCCGTGCCCTGCGCCAGGCCGCTCGCCCACGGCGGGCGCCCGCCGTTGAAGTCGAAGAGGTACTCGAACGCGATCCCGCCCGCGCGCTGGGCCGCGAGCGCGAGCGCCGCGTCCAGCAGCTCGCGTAGGTCGTCGTCGTGCGTGCGCGACTTCCACAGCGCGTTGGCCTTGCCGAAGGTCCCGAGCCACTGGATCTGCAGGCCCTCGCCCGTGTAGTACTGCCACACGAGCGGGCTGCCCTGGAAGCTCACGCGCTGGCCGTAGCTCAGCAGCCGCCCGCTGGCCCACCACTGGCGGTTGCGCGCGACCGTCTGAAACAGCGCTGGCAGGCGGGAGACGGTGAGGTCGCCGCGGGCGGCGACCTCGTCGAGGTTGGCGAGGACCGCGCCCAGCGCGGCGCGCCGCGTGCCGCCGAGCTTGCGCCGCAGCTTGCGCGCGTCGAGGTACGTCGCCATGCGCGCGTCGTAGGCCGCGCGGTCGATGGCACCCGCCGCGAGCATCCGCGCGAGCTCGCCGCGAACCGTGCGCTTCGCCGCCGCCGCGCGCGCGAGCCCGGCAGCAGACCCGCCCGGCCGCGCCGCACGCAGGCCGCTCGCGCCGAGCCGCGAGCTGTCCGAGCGCGCACCGAGCCGCGAGCTGTCCGAGCGCGCACCGAGCCGCGAGCGCTGCGCCGCGCCGGCGCCGGCGTGCGCCGGCGGCGCGTCGGCGCCCAGCGCGCTCGCGGGCGGCAGGTAGGGGTCCTCGCGCGCGACCGTCGCGCCGTCATGGCGAAGGGTCAGAAGCGGCGAGGCCGCGGCGGTGGCGGGGAGTGCGAGGGCCAGCGTCCACACGGCCCACACAACTGAGGTGCGGCACACATGCCCGATGCTAGGTTGCCGGAGTCCCCGTCGCTGCACTTGTCGTTGCAGGAAAGGCGCCGATCGCATGAACCGCCAGGCCCTTCGCGCAGTCCTCACCGTCGCCTGCGCTGCGCTGTGCGGCGGGCTGCTCGCAAGCTGTGGCGACGCCGACGACGCGCCCGGCGCCGCCGCCGTCGCGACCTCGATCGACCAGACGGTCGCCGCGACGTCCAAGCTCGACAGCGCGCGCCTCACGGCAAGCCTCCAGCTCGATCCCGAGGGGCTGCTCGCGCTCGGCGGGCCGATCGCGCTGCGCGCCTCCGGCCCGTTCGCAGCCGGCGCCAAGGGCGAGCTACCGCGTCTGGAGCTCGCCGTCGGCGGCACGCTGGCGCGCAAGAACCTCAGCGCCCGCGCGATCTCGACCGGCAAGCGCGCGTACCTGCAGATCGACGGTCGCGACTACCGGATCGACCAGGACTTCATCGACTCGCTGCGCTCGCACGACCGCTCCGCGGCCTCGGCCGATGGCGCGAGGAAGCCGCACCCCGGCCTCGCGTCGCTCGGGCTCGATCCGAGCGCGTGGATCAAGGACCCGCAGGACAAGGGCACGGCCGCCGTCGGCGGCGTGCCGACGCAGCGGATCGCCGGTTCCATCGACGTCAAGCGCCTGCTCGACGACGTCGCCAAGCTCCTCGGCGGCGACGGCGGGCTCCTCGCGCCGAAGCTGCGCGCGCAGATCGCGGCCGCCGTCACGTCGACGAAGGTCGACCTCTGGACCGGGGCGACGGACAGGATCCTGCGCCAGCTCGTCGCCGTCGTCGACTTCGCCTTCAAGACCGGCGCGTCGCCGATCTCGGGCCTCGACGGCGGCCGGGTCACGCTGCGCCTGCGCCTCGACGACGTCGACGCCACGACGGTCACGCCGGCCGCTCCGAAGAACGCGCGCCCGCTCTCGGATCTCACCGGCGAGGGCGGCCTCAGGGCGCTGCTGTCGGGCCTCGGTTCGGGCGTCCTGGGCGGGACCGGCGGCGGCGGCGACGGCGGCGACGGCGGCGACGCGTTCCTTCGGTGCCTGAACTCGGGAAGCGGCAAGACGGCCGACATCGTCGAGTGCGCATCGAAGCTCGCCCCGCAGCCTTAGCGGGCGCCAAGGGCCAACAGCCACAACCTCTCCGGCCCCCGTACCCTATGGCGATGCCCCGGCCCTCTCACGCCGCGATCGGAACCTGGAGCGGTGGGCGCTACCTGCACTTCGGCGAGCCGATCTCCGAGGAGCGCCTCGAGGCGCTGCTGCGCCCCGGCGACGGGCTCGACACGCTGCTCACCGCCGACGCCTACGGGTCGGGCGAGGCGGACACGCTGCTCGGACGTGCTCTGAGCCCCGTCGACCGCAAGGACTACTGCGTCGTCGGCGCGATCGGGCACGACTTCTACACCGCCGAGCGCGACGGCGCGAAGGGCTTCCCGCGCTTCACCGACCCGGCGCTGCGCGGCCCGGAGGCGTACGGCGACTACGTCCGGATGGCGACCGAGCGCAGCCTCGAGCGCCTCGGCATCGACGCGTTCGACGTCCTGCTGCTGCACAACCCCGACCGCACGGGCTACACGTCGCAGATCGTCTGGGACGCCATGCGCGCGGTCCGCGACGAGGGGCTCGCGCACGCGCTCGGCGTCGCGCCCGGGCCGGCGAACGGCTTCACGCTCGACGTCATCGACTGCCTCGAGCGCTTCGGCGAGCTCATCGACTGGGCGATGGTCATCCTCAACCCGCTGGAGCCCTGGCCGGGCGAGCTGTGCCTCGCGGCGGCGGCCAAGTACGACGTCGAGGTCATCACGCGCGTCGTCGACTACGGCGGCATGTTCTGGGACGACGTGCGTCCCGGCCACGACTTCGCGCCGCGCGATCACCGCCTCTTCCGGCCGAAGGGCTGGGTCGAGGCCGGCATCGACAAGCTCGAGCGCATGCGGACGATCGCCGAGCGTCACGGCCTGACGCCGATGCAGTTCGCCGGCCAGTGGTGCCTCGCGCACGAGCCCGTCGCCTGCGTCGTGCCGACGCTCATCCAGGAGCCCGGCGGTCGGCCGATCGAGGACAAGCGCGCCGAGCTGCTCGCAACGCCCGCGACGGTCGTCCTCGACGCCGGCGAGGTCGCGCAGATCCGCGCGATCGGCGACAACAGCGGCAGCATGCTGCTCAAGGGCGCCGGACCCGACCACGAGGGCGACGAACGGCCGGATCGCTGGGGCGTGAGCCCGCATCTCGACGAGGTCGCTCATCGCTGGGGCATCGAGCCCGAGCGCGACCTGCGCCAGCTGACGGCCGCGCGTGGCTGACAGCGGATCTCACCCGCCGGAGCGGCCCGCCGCGCCCGAGCCGCCTGCCGAGCGCGGCGCCGGCGGCGGCCTGCGCCGGTTCTTGCTGTCGGGCTCCGGGTGGCCCTACCTCCTCGTCCCGTTCATCCCCATCGCGATCGCGCTCGAGTTCGCGCACGCCGACGCCGTCCTCATCTTCGCCGCGGCGGCCGCCGGGGTCATCCCGACCGCGGCGCTCATGGGCCGCGCCACGGAGGAGCTCGCGCACCGCTCCGGCCCCGGCATCGGCGGCTTTCTGAACGTCACGTTCGGCAACGCGCCCGAGCTCATCATCGCGTTCTTCGCGCTCAACGAGGGGCTGCAAGAGGTCGTCAAGGCGTCGCTCATCGGGTCGATCCTCGGCAACATCCTGCTCGTCATGGGCGCGGCGATGCTCGTCGGCGGCCTCAAGCGCAAGCGCCAGACGTTCAACGCCACCGCCGCGTCGGTGCAGTCCTCGATGCTGCTGCTGGCGGCGGTCGCGCTCGTCATGCCGACGATCTTCCAGCTCGTCTCCGGCGGCGGCCTGCCACAGGTCGGCGAGGAGCGCGTGAACTTCGGCTCCGACCTCGAGTCGATGTCGCTCATCGTCGCGCTCATCCTGCTGGCCTCCTACGCCGGCGGACTGCTCTTCTCGCTGCGCTCGCATCGCGCGCTGTTCAACCCCACGTCGGAGGCCGAGGAGCACCTCGATGAGCCGTGGACGGTGAAGAAGTCGGTCATCACGCTGGCCGCCGCCGGTGTCGCGGTCGGCGTCATGTCCGAGATCCTCGTCGGCTCGATCTCCGAGGCGTCGCACACGATCGGCTTGAGCGAGTTCTTCGTCGGCCTCATCGTCGTGGCGATCGTCGGCAACGCGGCCGAGCACTGGGTCGCGATCTACTTCGCCGCGCGCGACAAGATGGACCTCGCGGTGAACATCGCGATCGGCTCGAGCGCGCAGATCGCGCTGTTCGCGGCGCCCGTGCTCGTGCTCATCTCGTTCGTCGTCGGCCCGAACCCGATGGCGCTCGTCTTCAACGGCTATGAGCTCGGCGCCATCGTGATGGCCATCCTCATCGCCAACCACGTCACGCAGGACGGTGAGTCGACGTGGTACGAGGGCGTGCAACTCCTGGCCGTCTACGCCGTGCTCGGCGTCGTCTTCTTCTACGCGTAGTGGGTCGCTACGGGAGGGACCACTAGATGGAGCTCGTCGAGCTCGGAGGGCTCGTGGCCATCCTCGTGGTTCTGCTCGGGCTCGACTCGCACTTCTTCGCGCGCGGTCGCGAGGCGACGTTCCGCGAGAGCGTCGTGTGGTCGCTCGGGTGGCTCGCGCTCGGGCTGTCGGTCACGGGCGTCGTGTGGGTGCTCAACAGCCCCGACGACGGCGTCAGCTACCTCACGGTGTACCTCATCGAGCGCTCGCTGTCGCTCGACAACCTCTTCGTCTTCATCCTGCTGTTCGCGTACTTCGGCGTGCCGCACTCCTACCGTGCCCGGCTGCTGTTCTGGGGCATCATCGCCGCGCTCGTGCTGCGCGGGCTGGCGATCCTCGGCGGCACCGCGCTCATCGAGCAGTTCCACTTCGTGCTCTACGCGCTCGGCGTGCTGCTGCTCGTCCTCGCCTACCGGATCTACCGCGGCGTCGGCGAGGACGTCGACCCCGACAAGAACCTCGTCGTGCGCGGCGTGCGTCGCTTCTTCCCGGTCACGGACGGCTTCCGCGAGGGCCACTGGTTCGTGCGCGAGGACTCGCGGCGCCACGTCACGCCGATCTTCCTGTGCCTCGCGGCGATCGTCGCCGCCGACATCGCGTTCGCCGTCGACTCGATCCCGGCCGCGTTCGCGATCACGACCGACCCGCTCATCATCTGGGCCGGCAACGTCTTCGCGCTGCTGGGCCTGCGCGCGCTGTTCGTCCTCGTCGAGGGGCTCATCAAGCGCTTCCGCTACCTCGACGAGACGATCGCGATCGTGCTCGCCCTCGTCGCGGTGAAGATCCTCGTCGAGCCGATCGTGAAGATCGGGCCGGGGACGAGCCTCGCCCTCGTGGCCGCCGCGTTCGCGATCGGCATCGTCGCCTCCCTGCTCGCCGATCGGCGCGATCCCGAGGGCGCCGCGCGGCGGCGAGCGAGCGAGGACGATCACGAGGCGACGCAGCTCTAAGCGGCCCGCTCGGACGCGAGCGGCTGAGTACGGCCAACTGCACGGCACAGCTCGCCGCGCGCCGGCAGGCCCGGCCTCCCACAGGAGACCGGGCCGTGGCCGGGCACCTCGATCAGCCGCAGTGGCCGAACGGGCTCGTGTAGTCCTGGCCGCCGTGGAAGCCGAAATAGCGCACGCACTTGCCGGCTGCGGCCTGCTTGACCGGACCGGCGTAGTAGCTGTACATGCCGGTGTCGTAGGACCACGAGCTGCCCTGGACCTGCAGGCCGGCCGTCGTGCGAGTCGGCGTGCCGACGGACGACGTCTTGATCGTGACCGCGCAGTTGCTGGTCCCGTTGTACAGCAGGTACGCCCGTGCGCCCGGCAGCGCATGTGACGTCTGGACGTAGTAGCCGCTGCCGCAGATGCTCTGCGGCGACGCCGCGGCTGCCTGCGTGCCGACCGCCGTGCCGGCGCTCGCTAGTAGCGCTGCTGTGGTGAGCCAGCCGAGCGCGGCCATCCGAGACTTGAACATGTTGGCTCCTCGTTACGCGACCGACCCCTTGTAGGCCAGCCTAACCCCGTGCGGGTTCTCCGAGAGACGGTCCGCTGAAACCCGCCATTACGAGATGGTGGCCGTGTTTATTGGAACCTTAGGCGCTCATGTGTGTCGGGTCTCACACACTGATTGGCGAGTTGTTGTTAAGTCGGACTACGACCGGCGGGCCGGGGTTTGCGGCGGCGCAACAGCGCTCCGGCCAGCGCCGCCATCAGCGCGCAGAGCGCGAGCGCTCGGGCCACCTGGTCGGGGCCGGACCCGCCGCCATCCTCGGCTGCCGGCGGCGCGGGCGCAGCGCTGTCGCCGGCCTCGCCGCCGGCGTTCTCGCGCGGCGCGGTGCGCGAGATCGTCGTCACCGAGGCCGGGGTCTCGCTGCCGGCCGAGCCGATCCAGCGCACGACGTCGCCGTCGCGGTAGGTCTGGATCGCCTTCCACGCGATGGCTCCTTCGCGCTCGGGCGTCGAGGCGAGGAAGCGAAACGTCGCCAGCCCGTCGCCCACCGTTCGTCCGCGCCACACGATCGAGCGCACCGAGCCGTCGGGGCTCGGCTTGACCGTCCGCGTCCAGCCGGGCTCATCCTCGTAGGAGAACGGCAGCACGTCCTTGGGCACCGCGAGCTCGACCTGCCGCGTCCCGGATTGCGCCTCGGACGGGACGAGCACCGTCCATAGCACGGGGTCGCCCGGCGCTGCCTGCGCCGGGCGGACCTGGATGTGCGCCGCGGCCGTCCCGGCGGGCAGGATGGCCAGCCCGCCGGCCAGCGCGGCGATCATGGCTCGCCTCATCGCTTGAGCCTGAACTGAAACGAGCCCTTCTGGTTGTGCCCGTCCGCGGCGAGGATCGTCCAGCTCGCCTTGTAGGAGCCGGCCTTCAGCGAGCCCTTCAGCCCGACGAGCAGGCGGCTGATGTTGCGCGGATCGCGACCGCCCTTGCCGACGGAGACCACCTTCGAGCCCGGCCCGACGACGCGCACGGTGCCGCGCCGCAGCGGCCCCGTGAACGTGACGGTCACGCGGTCGATGCTCGTCTTCGCGGTCTTGCCCGTCGCGGGGCTGGTCGACTTGACCTTGGTATGAGCGAACGCCGTCCCCGCGGCGACGGTGAGAACCGCCGCCGCGAGGGCCGAGATCGACAGGGATCGGGCGCGCATCACCCGTCAGCCGCGTAGGACGGCGGCGGCGAGCGACCGGCGGTCAGCGGTCGTGGCCTCGCCGAGGATCGCGAGCTTGCCCGTGTACTTCTTCAGCGCCGTGGCGGCCTTCGCCGTCGGCTTCAGCGTGAAGCTCGCGGTGCCGTCGGTGCCGAGGTCGACCTTCTGCGTCCCGATGACCCGCGACTTCAGCCCGAGCTTCTTGAGCTTGCGGGCGGAGACCAGCAGGCGGACGTTCGCCGTCCGGCCCGCCGGTCCGACGAGCTTCAGGGCGAGACCGCCCGCCGCCAGCCCGTCCAGTGACGGCGACGTCGCCGGGAACGTCAGCTTGAGGCGCGTCAGCGCCGCCTTCAGGGAGGCGATCTCCGTGTGGGCGTTGCTCAGCGCGCCCTTGACGCCTGTGAGCTCCGCCGTCTTGGTGGCCAGGTCGGCGGTGAGGACCGAGACGTGCTCCTCGAGCGGCTTGACCGCCTCCTCGACGGGGCCGCGGGCCCACGCGGCCTTCGTCGACTGGGTGGCGTCCGCGGGCACGTACGAGCTCGCGATCGCTCCCGGCAGCGCCTCGCACGCCGCCTCGCGCGCGGCATCGGTGTCGGGCACCACGTCGAGGTCGACGCCGGTCGCCGTCCTGACGATGCCGAGCCAGGTGCTGGCCTTGTCGTCGTAGCCGGCGGCCGTCCGCTGGAAGGGGATGTACGCGTAGAAGGGATCGGTGCCCTGCCAGCTTCGGATGACGCTTGCCGTGGTCAGCGCCGGCACGTCGCACGTGGCGTGCGCCTGCGCTCCCGTGGCCGGACCCTGCGGCGGGCCGGAGAGGACGTCGTAGTCCGAGGCGGCCGCGAGTCCCGCGGGCCGATGCGCGTAGCTGATCGCTCCGCCCGTCGTCTTGCCGTTGGACTCGCGAAGCAGGACCGTGTTGCCGTGGTTCGTGAAGACGTAGCGCGTCTGGGTCACGCACATGGCAAGGAACGCCGTGGCGGTGTACGGCGGGGTTGCCCCAGTCGCACTGCATAGCCCGGCGGGCGCCAGGATCGGGGCGGATGACACGTAGACCGACGGGTGCGCCGAGGCCGTGGCCGCCGCGGCGAGCGTCGCCGCGGCGACGGCCACGCCGGCGAGACTGGATGTGCGCAAAGACTTCATCGAACGACTCCTGACTTGGACGTGGAACGCTCGGCGCGAGCGCCGGACGGGATGAACACGACCTGGTAGCGGCCGCGGGTAAGGCGTCGGGCCTTGAACTGGAAGCGGCCCTTGCTGACGGTGGTCGTGGCGGTCGCCGCGAAGGCGTTGGCGCGCAGCAGCAGCACGCGCCCGGGGATGCGGGGGCCGACCTTCCCGCTGACGACCGTCTTGCCGCCGCGCACGCGCCGCAGCTTGATGGCCACGGTCGACCGCACGGTCACGGTCTGCGTCTGCGCGTTGACGCCCTCGGCGACCGCTTGCAGCAGCGAGGTCTCGACGGTCTGAAAGTCGTACGCGAAGCTGCCGTCGGGCGCCGTCGCCACGGTGCGCACGACCGCCGTCGTGTTCTTGCGCCGGGGCTTGAGCGCAAGGCGCACGAGCACTCCGGGGCGCGCCGGCACGACACGCCCGCTCGCGCGCAGCCTGCCGCCGCCGACGAGCCGCTTGGGCGCCTGCAACACCACCGAGCTCGTCATGACGGTCGGGCCCGGCACGCCCGGTGTCCCGGGGCCGACCGGTGCGGGGCCGCCGCCTGCACTCGCCGGCTGGCAGGAGCCCACGACGTAGTCGGCTCCGAACGCTGCCTCGCTCGGGGTGCTGTCTGCGGCCGCGCCCGGCGCGCGATCGACCCAGTGCGGCGCGAGCGCGGAGCCACCGTCGTAGGTCATGACGAACGGCTGCACGAGCCGCGCGCCGGCGACCGCACCTGTGGCGACCGGCACGTCGAGCGTGACCGTGCCCGATCGACCTGCGACGACCTCGCCTGTCGTGGCGCCGGCGCTGACGAAGCCGGTCGCCAGCGACCAGGTGCCGTAGTCGTAGCGCAGCGGTCCCGACCCGAGCTGGGGCGTGACGAGGCGGACGAAGCGCGTCTGGCCGCCGAGCCCGAAGAGCGCGGCGAAGCCGGCGGTTGCCGAGTCTTCGTGGGCGGGCGACCAGCTGCCGAAGTCGGTCTGGATCACGGCCTGAAGGCGCCCGCCGGCCTCCGAGAACCACGCCGCGAGCACGTCGGAGTTCGCATGGTGGCCGTCGCCCTTGGCGTCGGCGATCTGGACGGCGCCGTTGCACGGAACCGGCGCCGCCGCCGCCGCGGGCGCGCAGATGCTCAGCGCCAGTGCACAGATCCCGGCTGCGATCGCGGCGAGCCGCGACGGCTGGACGGCGCTGGACGTCGTGTGGTGACCGGCGGCCGCGCCCGCGGCATGTGCGCGGGTCGCGACGACGAGCGTCGGGCGCATGGGCGCCCACCTCCTTGGATCGACAATAGGACCGGGCGCGAAGCCGGACCTACGGTCGGTCCAGGCGCCCTAGCGGATGGCGGCGAGCGAGACCGGCGGGGGGCGCATCGCGAGCGGCGACGCGGTGAGCCACGAGGTGCGCGGGACGATGAGGGCGAGGTGTCGCGCGGCGACGGTGCGCGGAGCGCGGTGCTCGCTCGGGCGGCAGTGGCGCCGGCGCCGGCGCAGGCGCTCGATCATCTGCTCGCCGGGTTGCAGCCCGACCATGAGCAGGCAGAACAGGACGACGGCGGGGGCAAGCAGCAACGCGACGCCGGTCCCGAGCGCGAGGGCGAGCATGAGCGCGACGACCGCTCCAAGGGCGGTCGTACGGCAGTGACTCGGGTTCTGTCCGCGCATCGGCCGGAGGTATAGCACGTCGAGATCGCGCGGCGAACGCGTCGTGCCCGGCGCGCACCCCCGGGTCCACCCGCGGCCCGCGCGCGGCTCCGGCCATCCGCGCGCAATCGCCTGGTGTCGCCGCTGCGCCCCGCCTGTCACCATCCACGGTCATGACGCGGCGCGATCGCCACCTGCTGTTCGGGCTTGCCGGCCTTACGCTGGCGCTGGCGGCGCTCACGCTCGTCGGCGTGCACTCCGACGTCCTGCTCGCGCTGCCCGCGCTGCTCTTCGCGCTGCCGCTGCTCGCCGGTCGCTACGTCGGGGAGGATCGTCTCGCGAAGCTCGCGGCGGCCTTCGTGGTTGCTCGCCGCCGGCCCGCAGCGTCGCTGCCGACGACAGCTCGCCGCTCGCCGCTCGCGGTTCCCCGCGGCGGCCGGCTGATCGCCGCATCACTCGCCGTGCGCCCTCCGCCGGCGGCGCTGCGCCTCACCGCCTAGCTCGCTCCGGCGCCTCGCGGCCGGAGCCGTCGGTGCTCCCGTCCCGAACCACAAGGAGGGCCCCACAGTGGCCCGTCGCATCATCCTCGCCCCCGCGCTCGCTGTGCTTGCGGCGGCGCTGCTCGCCACATCGGCCTTCGCCCATGCCGGCAATCCGAACTACGAATCGCTCGTCGAGGGCGTGACGCCGAGCATCCCCGGCTTCAGCGTCGTCGTGCTCAACGGCGACGACCGCCTCGAGGCCGTCAACCACGGCTCACAGACGATCACGATCGACGGCTACAACTCCGAGCCGTACATCCGGATGGCGTCCGACGGCACCGTCTCGGTGAACCTCCGCTCGCCGGCCTACTACCTCAACGGCGACCGCGACGGGACCTCGCCCGTCCCGGACTCCGCCGATCCGAAGGCGCCGCCGCAGTGGAAGGTCGTCGCTCGCGATGGCCGCTACCAGTTCCACGACCACCGGATGCACTGGATGGGCAAGAACAACCCACCGCAGGTCAAGGACACCTCGGCGCGCACGAAGATCGTCGACTGGAAGGTCCCGCTGCAGGCGGCCGGGACGCAGGGAGCGATCGCCGGGACGCTGTTCTGGCGCGGTTCGAGCGGCGGCCCGCCGGCCGGGGCGTTCGTCGCTGTCGCGCTGCTGGCGCTGGTGGGCGCGGCGACAGTCGTCGTCGTCCGCCGCCGGCGGCGCGCCGGCGATGCGGCCGCCGGCGAGCCCTCGGCCGAAGCGTGGTGACGTGCGCGCGCGCGGCCTGCCGGCCATCGGCCCGACGCGCCGCGCGGTGACCGCGCCGCGCGCCGGCCGCTGCGCCCTCCTCGCGACATTCGCCGCGCTCCTGGTCGCGCCCGCCGGTGCGTCGGCACACGCGATCCTCGAGGCGACGACCCCGCAGCGCGGCGCCACCCTCGCGGCACAGCCCCAGCAGGTCACGCTGCGCTTCAGCGAGTCGGTCGAGGGCAACTTCGGCGCGCTGCGAGTCTTCGACGCTGCGGCCAAGCGCGTCGACGACGCCCGCACGGTGCACCCCGGCGGCGACGCGTCGCAGCTCGCGATCGGTCTGAAGCCCGGCCTCCCGGACGGCACCTACGTCGCGACGTTCCGGGTCATCTCCGCCGACAGCCACCCGGTCTCCGGCGGCCTCGTCTTCTCGATCGGCTCGCCGGGAGCGGCGGCCACGCCGACCGTGGCCGACCTCATCGGCGAGTCGGAGACCGGCCCCGTCACGCAGGCGGCTTTCGGCGTGGCGCGCGGGCTCACGTACCTCGCCACGGCGCTCGTTCTCGGCGGCCTGGCGTTCCTGCTCGCCGTCTGGCTGCCAGCCCTGCGCTTGGTCGGCGGGGTGGGGGAGACGTGGGTGGACGCCTCGTCGGGCTTTCTCGCACGGGTCCGAGGCCTGCTGCTCGGCGGCGCCTTGCTCGGCGCGGTCGCGGGCGTCGCCGGCATCGTGCTGCAGGGCGCGACGGCCGCCGGAACCACGGCCTGGGCGGCGCTCGCGCCGAGCGTCGTCGTCGATGTTCTCGGCACGCGCTTCGGCGAGGTGTGGGCGCTGCGCGTCCTCGCGTTCGCCCTCCTCGCGGGTGCCGTAAGGCTGCTCCTGCGCGCCGCGCCCGGGGAGCACGGCCCCGGCGCCCCCGCTTCCGCGGAGCACGGCCCCGGCAGTCCCGCGCCCCAGGACGACGGCCCCGGCGCCCCCACTTCCGCGGAGCACGGCCCCGGCAGTCCCGCGCCCCAAGACGACGGCCCCGGCGCCCCCGCCTCCGGCGAGCACATGCTCGCGGTCGCGGGGCTTCCGCGCGCGGCGCTCGCGCTCGCCGCGATCCCGGCGGCCTTCGTTGCGACCGCGCCGGCGCTCGCTGGACATGCGAGCGTGCAGCAGCCGGTGGCGCTGCTGGTCGCGCTCGACGTCGCGCACGTCCTCGCGATGAGCGCCTGGATCGGCGGGCTCGTCGCGCTGCTCGTCGCCCTGCCCGCGGCGACCCGACGCCTGCCGCCATCCGACCGCACGAGCCTGCTTGCCGCTGCCCTGTTGCGCTTCTCGCCGATCGCGCTCGGCTGCGTCGTCGTCCTGCTCGTCACCGGCACGGTCCAGGCGATCGAGCACATCGGTACCTGGAGCCAGCTGCTCGACACCGGCTTCGGCCGCGCGGTGCTCATCAAGGCCGGGCTCATCCTGGTGCTGATCGCGCTGGGTGCGATGAACCGCCGTCGCGTCATCCCGAAGCTGCGCGCGCTCGCCGAGTCCGTGGCGGCGCCCGGCGCCGCGGGTCATCTGCTGCGACGTACCCTGCGCGCGGAGGTCGCGCTCGTGGTCGTCGTGCTCGGCGTGACGGCGGCGCTCGTGAGCTACCCACCGCCCGCCTCGCTCGCGGGCGGTCCGTTCGGCGGCTCGGCCGCGCTCGGGCCGCTGCGCCTGGAGGCGACGCTGGATCCCGCGCGCGTCGGTCCCAACGAGCTGCACCTGTACCTGCTCCGCGCGTCGGACGGCGCCCCGTTCGACGGCACGAAGGAGCTCACGGTGACGCTCGCTCTGCCCGCCAAGGACATCGGCCCGCTCGACACGACGGCCCGTGAGGCCGGCCCCGGCCACTACGTCGTCGACACGGTCCAGCTCGTGCCGGCCGGCGACTGGCGGCTGCACGTCACGAGCCGCATCTCGCAGTTCGATCAATACGACACGACGCTGAAGGTGCCGGTGCGCTGATGCGTCGCCCCCCTCCAAGAAGGAGACTCGAAATGAACCGCACGACCATCGCCGCCGCCATCGTCGCAACGACGCTCGCTTTGCCCGCCGCGGCGGCGGCCCACGTCACGCTGCAGCCCAAGCAAGCGCCCGCCGGCGGCTTCGCCCGCCTGGATGTGCGCGTCCCCAACGAGGAGGATGCGAAGAGCACGACGAAGGTCGTCGTCCAGATGCCGTCGGGCTTCGCACATGTGTCCTACGAGCCGGTGGCGGGGTGGACCGTCAGGGAGACGAGGCGCAAGCTCGCGACCCCGGTCACGACCGAAGACGGCGACACGCTCACGGACGAGCTCGCGACGATCAGCTTCACCGCCGCGCCCGGCAAGGGCATCGAGCCCGGCCAGTTCCAGGACTTCGGCCTGTCGCTGGGCCTGCCCGACAAGCCCGTCGGCACGAAGCTCGCGTTCAAGGCGCTGCAGACGTACACGGGCGGCGAGGTCGTGCGCTGGATCGGGGCCGAGGGGTCCGAGCGCCCGGCGCCGGTCGTGACGCTCGTCGCGGCCCCTGGCGAGCCCGCAGGCGCGGCACCGTCCTCCGCTGCTGAGCCCGCCTCGGTCGGAGACGACGAGGACGACGACGGGAGCGACGGCCTCGCGATCGTCGCGCTCATCGCCGGCTTGCTCGGCCTCCTCGCCGGCGGCGCCGCGCTCGTGGCGGCGCGGAGATCCTCCTAGAGCTCTTCGACCTTGCCGGCGGCGCTGCGCTCGTGGCGGCGCGGAGATCTTCCTAGAGCTCTTCGACCTCGTCGGCCTCGGGCTCGGCGTTCTCGTCGTCGTCGACGATGTCGTCGTCGGTGTGGTGGCTCGCCGAGAGCGCGGACCCGTGGCGGACCTGGAAGGCTTGCATGAGCTCGTCGCGGACCTGTTCGTCGATCGGCGACTCGTCTGAGATCAAGACCCAGTCGGCGCCCTCGAAGTCCTCCATGTTGAAGACCTCGGTGTCGACGTCGGGCGAGTCGTCCACGACGATCAGCACCTCGGTCTGCGGGTTGAAGTACGTGCCGGGACGGTTGACGATGTCCTCGAGGTCGAACTGTCGGGGGTTGGCCATGGCCTATCTGTATCAGTTCAGCTCGCGCAGACGGCGCTTCACCTCGGCGTCGACATCGAGCACGGCCAGGCCCGCTCGCGCGCGCCGACGGTTGCGCGCCTCGACGAGCGCGCGCAGCTCGTCGCGCAGCTCGTCGCTCGTGACCTCGTCAGCCGTCGCGCCGAGCCCGCCGGCGCCGGCGCTCGTCAGCGCCGCGAGCTGCGCGTCGACGTCGAGCGGCGGCTCGCCGCGGCGCGCGCGGCGGGCGTTGCGCGCCTCGAGCAGCTCGCGGATCTCCTCGTCGCGGTCGTCCGGCGGGGCCGCGGCTGCGGGCGCGTCGGCGTCTGCGGGGGCGTCGAGCCCGCCCTTGCCGATCTCGCGGTAGGCGTGCCCGCTCGTCGCGACGGTGTAGAGCGCGATCGCACCGCCGATCGCAACGACGACGACGACGAGCGTCAAGAACACGTCCTCCATGCGGCGATCATGGCAAGCCCCTACAGAAACCTGCGTGGATGTCCGATACTCTGCTCACAACAAAGTTGACTGACCAGTCAATCAGACACCGTCCAGGAGCCCACCATGGTCGATTTCACGCTGACAGACGAGCAGAAGGATCTCCGCGATCTCGCGCACGACTTCGCGGAGCGAGAGATCCGTCCCGTCGCGTGGGAGCTCGATCGCGACGGTGGATGGCCGCAGGCGATCATCGACAAGGCGCATGAGGTCGGGCTCATGAACACCCACATCCCCGAGGAGTACGGGGGTCCGGGCCTCAGCACGCTCGACGGCTGCGTCATCGAAGAGGAGATGTCCTGGGGCTGCTCGGGCGTCCAGACGTCGCTCGGCGCGAACGGCCTCGCCGCCGCACCGGTCCTGCTTGCCGGCTCGGAGGACGTCAAGCGCGAGTTCTGCGAGGCGCTCGTCGACGACGTCAAGCTTGCCTCCTTCTGCCTCACCGAGCCGGACGCCGGCTCGGACGTCAGCGGCATGCGCACCCGCGCCGTCCGTAGCGCAGCCGGCGACAAGTACGTCATCAACGGCTCGAAGTGCTTCATCACCAACGGCAGCTACGCCGATTACTTCGTCGTCTACGCGAAGACCGACCCGGAGGCAGGCCACCGCGGCATCTCCGCCTTCCTCGTCGCGAAGGACGAGACGGTCATCGTGGACAAGAAGGAAGACAAGATGGGCCAGCGGGCGTCGAACACCGCGACCATCACGTTCAACGACACCGAGGTCGACGCGCGCTACCTGCTCGGTGAGGAGAACAAGGGCTTCAAGCTCGCGATGATGGTCCTCGACCGCACCCGTCCCGGCGTCGCCGCGATGGCCACGGGGATCTCGCGCGCGGCGTTCGAGATGGCCGTCGCCTACTCCAAGGAGCGCGTCCAGTTCGGCGTGCCGATCGCGATGCACCAGGCGATCCAGTTCATGATCGCCGACATGGCGACGAAGGTGCACCTGTCGCGCCTGGCCGTGTGGAACAGCGCGGTGCTGCTCGACCAGGGCCGCCGCAACACGCTCGAGTCCTCGCACGCCAAGCGCTTCGCGGCCGACACCGCGATGGAGGTCACGACGGACGCCGTACAGATCTTCGGCGGTTACGGCTTCATCAAGGAGTACAAGATCGAGAAGCTCATGCGCGACGCGAAGATCATGCAGCTCTACGAGGGCACGTCGCAGATCCAGCGCCTCGTCATCGCCCGCGAGACGCTGCTGCCGCGGCGCATCGAGGAGCCGGCGACGGCGACGGCGTAGAGGGCGCGGGCGGTCCTGCGCACGCCATCACCGGTGACGATGCTCGCTACGGCGACGCCCGGCTGCCCGCCATACTCATGTGATGGCCCCACGCAGTCCGACGACGGAGGCGGCCGTCGCCGAGACGGCGGCCCGCAGCGACGTCCGCGCGGCGGCGGGAGGGGCCGGCGGGTCGCACTCGGGCGGTCCGGGCTCCGCCGATCCGCTCGTCGCGGGCCTGCGCAAGGCCGGGCTGCTGCGGCTGCTCGTCTTGCACCTGCTCGGCCAGGGTCCGTCGTATGGCAACCAGCTCATGGAGCGCGTGGGCGAGCTGACGGGCGGCCTCGTCGGCGTCAACCCGAACACGATGTACCCGCTGCTGCGCGCGCTGGAGGCCGAGGGCCTCGTGGCCGGCGAGTGGGAGCATCCCGAGCGCCGGTCGCGGCGCTTCTACCGTCTCACGGAGACCGGCGGCCAGCAGCGCGACGCGCTCGTCTCCGAGCTGGGCCCGCGGCTGGACGAGCTCGCGGTCGCGCTCGACAGCCTGCGCCGCGAGCTGCTCGGCTGATCGCGCCGGATAGATGTTCCGCGGCCGTAGGCCGCGCCCCCAACCACAAGGAGTTCCCACAAGGTGTTCGTGTTCAAGGCCGCGGTCGTCGGCGCAGGGACGATGGGCGGCGAGATCGCCCAGGTCATCGCCTCCGCCGGGATCCCGGTGATGCTGAAGGACGTCAAGCAGGAGTTCGTCGACCTCGGGCTCAAGAAGGCCGACGAGGTGACGCGCGCGCAGCTCGCGAACCTCGTCCGCAAGCAGAAGATCAGCGAGGAGCAGGCCGCCGAGCAGGCGGAGCAGATCCTCGGCCGGATCAGCGGGACGACGGACTACGACGGGTTCGGTGACGTCGACTTCGTCATCGAGGCGGTGCCCGAGCGGATGGCGATCAAGCAAGCGGTGATCGCCGAGCTCGACGGATGCACGCCGGGCCACGCGATCCTCGCGTCCAACACGTCGGCGCTCTCGATCTCGGAGATGGCGCTTGCATGCAGCCGCCCCGACAAGGTCGTGGGCTTTCACTTCTTCTATCCCGCGTCGATGATGCGCCTCGTCGAGATCGTCGAGGGCGAGGACACGTCGATGGAGACGCTCCAGGTCGCGACGACCTTCGCGCAGACGATCCGCAAGCTGCCGATCACCTGCGGCGAGGAGCCGGGCTTCGTCGTCAACCGCATCCTGACCTCGGCGATCTCCGAGGTCTGGCGGCGCCAGGAGGAGGAGGGCCTGTCGATCAAGGCCGTCGACGACGCCGTCGCCGCGGCGCGGGCCGCGCCGATGGGCCCGTTCTTCCTCACCGACCTGCTCGGCCTCGACACGGTGCTGCACGTCGCCGAGCACCTCCACGAGTCCTACGGCGACAGCTTCTACGTCCATGAGGGCATGCGGGCGCTCGTCGAGGCGGGCGACCTGGGCGCGAAGACCGGCAAGGGCTTCTACGAGAACGGCGTGCCGCGCTCGGACGGCTCGACGGAGGTCGACGGCGACGACCTGGGCCGGCACTTCGTCTTGAAGGCGTTCGTCGAGGCGTGCCTGGTGCTCGAGGACGGTATGGCGACCGTCCGCGACATCGACCTCGGCATGATGGCCGGGGCCGGGCTCATCCCGCCGCCGTTCGCGCGGGCGGACCAGACCGGCCTCGACGTGGTGCTCGACCAGCTTGAGACCGCGACCGCCGAGTGGGGCGAGCGCTTCGCGCCACCGATGATCTTGCGTCGCCTCGTCGCGCAGGGACGCCTCGGCGCGAAGACCGGCCAGGGCTTCTTCGCGTACGCGCGCCCTGACTCCAGCCGCTTCGAACAGGGCGAGGCCGTCAAGCTCGAGACCCGCGGCGACATCGCGCTCGCGTGGCTGGACCGTCCGCCGGCGAACTCGCTGGCGCCGCAGGTCGTGGAGGAGCTGGGCCGGCTGTGGGAGCACGTCGACGCGGACCCGGCGCTGCGGGTGCTCGTCATCTGCTCGGCGAACCCGATGCTGTGGTCCGCGGGCGCCGACATCAAGGCCTTCACGACGATGGACGCCGCGGTCGGCGAAGCGTTCCTCGCCGACGGGCACGCGCTGCTGCGCAAGATGGAGCGCTCCTCGACGATCACGATCGCCGCCGTCAACGCGGTCGCCTACGGCGGCGGCTGCGAGCTGGCGATGGCGTGCGACGTGCGGATCGCGGCGCAGTCGGCGAGCTTCGGCCAGCCGGAGATCAACCTCGGCATCATCCCCGGCCTCGGCGGGACGCAGCGCCTGCCGCGCCTCGTCGGCACGGCGCGGGCGCTCGAGCTCAACCTCACCGGCGATCCGATCTCCGCCTCCGAGGCCTTCGAGATCGGACTGGCGACGCGCGTCGTGGCCGACCACGAGCTGCACGACGTCGCGATGGCGTGGGCGCGCAAGCTCGCGGGGCAGGCGCCGCTCGCCGTCCAGGCGATCAAGCGCACGACCGCCGGCGACGCGGACCTCGACGAGGGCATCGAGGCCGAGAAGGCCGCGTTCGCCGAGGTCTTTGCGACGGCGGACGCGCGCGAGGGCATCGGCGCGTTCCTCGGCAAGCGCAAGCCCGTGTGGAAGGGCGAGTAGCCGCCCGCGCCTCCGCGCCCGGGGATGGGTCACACGCCGCCGGCCGTGCGCGCGCGCAGCGCCGCCTCCACGCGGGCGAGCACCGCTCGCACGACTTCGATCTGCTGCGCTTGCAGCCCGCCCTGCAGCGCGGTGGCGGCCGCGGCGTGCACCTCGTCGCGTCGCGCTGCCAGCTCGTCGAGGCGTGATCCGAGACCCGCCTGCTCGCGCCATGGCTCGAGCTCGGCGAGCGCGGCATCCAGCGCGACGCCGAGCTGCAGCGCCGCCTCGCGCCAGCGGCCGGCGGCGAGATCTGATCGCGCGCGCAACACGAGCTCCTCGCAGGCCAGCACGGGATCGCGGCCCGCGAGCACCGCGGCGAGGCGCTCCTGGGGGCGCAGCGACACCCGTCGCAGCGGCCCTGTCTGCGTCTCGCGCGTCAGCTCGCTCGCGCGCTCCCAGCGTCCGTCGGCCACGTGCTCGCCGTCTCCGTAGCCGATCCGCACAACCAGGGCGCGCGCCAGCGCGACCTCGCGCGTCGCCGGATCGGCGGACGCGACGCGCTGGGCATGCAGCACGCGGTTCAGGCGCGCGACCGCGTCGCTGGCGAGCGAGTTCAGGTCGGCGGAGCGCAGCCATGCCTCGGCCGCGTCGCGGCCGCCCATCGCCACGGTGTCGATGAGCGTCGCGCGCGACGTGACGACCGGCGACGGCAGCGGTCCCGGGGGGGCGTCGCGCGCACCCCGCCGGCGCCGCAGCAGCCGTCGCTCCGGCGCGCCCAGGACGCGCAGGACGAGGATCCAGCGGATGCCCTCGCCGAGGTGTTCACGGATCGGGTAGCGGCCGGCGTCCGGGCCCAGCGGCCAGGCGAACTCGAACTGGACAAAGCGAAACCGCCGTGAGGAGCTCACGGCGGTTTCGTTGCGACGTAGACCGGAGACCCGGCCGTGATGCCTTGCCTACTCGGCTTGGTGGGCCGCGCTCGCGCGACCCTTGCTGGCCTTGATCGCGTACTTCGACGGCGCAACGGCCACCGTCGGGTTGTCGATCTGGCCGAGCCGGTCGATGAGCTTGATCCACTGCGACGGCTTGAGCACGGACTGGGCGAGCCTGCCGGCCTTCGTCGTCGGATCGAACTGCGGACGGAAGCCGACGTGGATGTGGTCCGCGTGGTCGCCCATGGCGAGCGTGTTCGCCGCACCCTCATAGGTCATCAGGGTGATGATCTGCGCGGGCTTCATGATGCCCTGCAGCGTCAGCAGCCTGCGGACCGTGATGTCCGTGATCGAGCCGGCTCCCTGGTTGCCCATGATCGAGATGCCGTTGATCTTCGCGATGTCGATGGCGTTGCCCGACGAGTGCGCCGAAACGTTGCCGGCCGACGTGTAGAAGCCGTGGCCGCACTGCAGCGACGTGACGGTCGGCTTCAGGCCGCTCGACGCGAGGAACTCGAGCACCGCAAGTGCGCGGCGGTCGACGATCCCGGCCTCGATGTCACGACGGCCACACGAGTAGATCTCGATCCGCGGGTTCGCGAGGACGCGCTGTGCGAGCGCCTCCTTGCTCATCAGCAGGATCTGGCCGACCGTGGCGCCCTGGGCGTTCTCCCCGAAGAACGGGTTCTTGCCCTGTGCGCGGTAGATCGCCGTGGCCTCGAGGACCTTCCAGCCGTCGAGGATCGGCTTCGGGTCGATCCGCGGCGCGCCGCGGCCCGCGGGCCGGATCTCGAACAGCATGTGCGGGGCGAGCACGTCGGACGTGCGGCCGATGCGACCGAGCACCGTGCCGGCGATGACCCGGCGGCCCTTGGCCAGCGGCTTGAGCACGACGTCGTCCTTCTTGAGGCCGTAGACCCCGGAGAAGTAGGACGAGCTACTCACACCGTCGGCGAGCGTGGACTCGGACTCCATGAGCTGGCGCTTGCCGCCGGCCCGCAGCGCCTTCGGGCGCGTCGGGTTGGCGAACAGCCGCTCCTTCGCGACCGCTTCAGCGGCGGACTCGGTGACCGTGGCGGCCGTGTCGGCGACCTTCTTGACGGCGTTGCGACCGGCGCTCGCGGCCTTCGCGGGCGCCTTGTCCTTCGGCAGCGAGAGCTCCTTGGCGATCGACGCCTTGCTCTGGGTCTTCACCTTGGGCACGAGCACCTGCGTGGCGACCTTCTTCAGGCCGGCGTAGGTGTACGAGTTGCCATAGACGTCGCGCAGCACGACGAAGTTGCCGAGGCGGCGGCTGTTGCCGATCTTCACGACCGTGCCGTCCTGGACGGCGATGACCCGCGAGCCCGCCTTCGCGAAGATGTTGATCCCGCGACGCGACGTGCTCTCGACCGGCAGGGCGGCGTTCTGGCCCCGTGCGACACGGCGCGTGGCCGCCCGCTCGGAGATGTCGTCGGCGTACATCGACTTGGCGTGCACCGGGAAGCGGCCCTGGGTCAGCCCGCTCAGCGAGCCGACGAGGTCGGCCGGCATCCCGCCGATGAAGCGCGCCCGCATGAGCACCGAGTTGACGTACCAGTCGGCGTGGTTGTAGGCGAAGATCGCCTTGCGCAGGTCTTCCTGCGCGCCGGCCGCCTTGAGGTAGCGCGCAGCGGCGAAGATCGCGTCGACCGGGTTGTACGGGTCCTTCTTGCCGTCGCCGTTGGCGTCGACTCCGTACATCTTCCAGCTCGAGGGGATGAACTGCATCCAGCCGACCGCGCCCGCGCTGGACACGTTGAGGTTGCGCCCGTAGTTCGTCTCGATCTCGTTGATCGCGGCGAGAACCTCCCACGGCACCTCGTACTGGATGCCTGCGGCCTGGTAGATCGAGAGGAGGAAGACGGGGATGCTGAACTTGTCGATGAAGAAGTTGGGAACGCCAACCGCCACCGGGCCCGGGAATGCCAGGGACATGGTTGGGTTCTGCAGCGTCGGAACGCCGTCCGGGAAGCGGAGCTTCGTCTTCTCGGGGCGGGCGCTCTGCACCTTGGTGACCGCACCGTTGATGACGTTGCCGACCGAGTCGAGCGCGCGCTCACCGCTTCGGGGGACGCGCTTCTTGTTGCCGGTCGTTCGCTGGGCCTGGGTGCCGACGGCCTCGCCGACGATCGCCTCGCCCGCGGAAGGATCCGCAGTGATGCCCGGCACGACGGTGGCCGGAGACGCCGGAGCGACAGGTGCCGCTGGCGTGATCTCGGTGATGTCGAGGATCGGCAAGCCGAGGATCGACGGCAGCTTGATCTGGTCGATGGGCGTTGTAGCGCCCACATCGACGGTGACGGTCTTCTTGATGTTTCCGACGACGGTGATGACGAACGTCCGCTGAGCGGCGTTCGCGGTGACCGCGAACGACGTCAGGGCGGCGGAGAACCCGCCGGTCGCCACCAGAGCGATGAGCAGCCTACGCTTGTGGTGCATGTGTCCCTGCATCTCCCCCCTGGAGGTGTTCCAAGTACGCGACTCCCGATGCGCGTGCGCGGCAGCCTATCGGGAAATGGCACGAAGCGCTAAGCCCCGTCTCAAGACCCTCTGCGAACGGGCATTCCACTGCCCGCGGCGGACGGAACTCCCGCACGCGCGCGTGCGGGAGTACGTCGCGCCAGCGGGTCGCCGCACCGTGGGCCGGAAGGCCGGGCGCGGCGCCGCGCATACGCTGCGCTAGCCTCAGATCGGCCCCCTACAGGCTGGAGGATCGCAGCCAGATGAGCGACGAGACCGAGTCCGAAGGGCTGCGCGAGCGGCTCACGAAGCAGAGCGAGGACACCTTCGGCAGGCTCGCGGAGGACCTGCTTGCGAACCCGCTCGTGAGCGGTGCGATCGCGCGTGCGTTCGAGGCGCGGGAGAAGGCCACCTCCGCCCAGGAGGCGACGTTCGCGGCGCTCAACATCCCCACGGCCGCGGACATCGAGCGGCTGACGCGGCGCGTGCGCTCGGTCTCCCAGCGGCTGGAGGGCATCGAGGACGGCATCGACAGGCTCGACGAGCGGCTGTCGACGATCGCGGCGGGGGCCGGCATCGATCAGCGCCTCGAGTCGATCGAAGGCCAGCTGGCCGCGCTCATTCGCGAGCTGTCCGGCCTGCGCGAGGCCATGCCCGGCCAGCGGGAGCCCGTGCCCGCTCGCCAGGAGCGGATGAAAGTCTCAGGCTGAGCCTGAGGGACGGACCAGGATATGTCGATCTGACCGGTCGTGGACCGATTAGATCGACACACCCTTCGCTGTCCGGGCCGTCGGCGCCGCGAGCGCAGCAGCCGCGACGCGGCCGAGCCGCTCGCCGGCGGCGAGCACGCCGTCGGCATCCATGCGGTGGCGCTCGCCCGCCGCGTCGAAGGTATCCGTGACCGCGAGCAGGCAGCCGATCGCGACGCCGCGCAGCTCGCCGACTCGCATGAGCGCGGCTGCCTCCATCTCGACCGCGATCGCGCCGCGACTCGCCCATGCGCCGGCGCGTGCAGGATCGCGGTCGTAGAAGAGGTCGCTCGTCGCGACCGTGCCGATCCGCGCGCCCGCGCCGGCCGCCGCGCGCAGCGCCTCGACGAGGCCGGGGCTGGCCGCGACGAGCTCGCCGGAGCCCAGCGCGAGGCTCGTGCCGTCGCTCGCCAGCGCAGCGTCGGCGATGACGAGGTCGCCGAGCGCGAGGTCCCCGTCCAGCGCGCCGCACGTCCCGACCCGGATGGCCCGCAGCACGCCGAGGTCGCAGAGCTCCTCGAGCACGATCGCGGCGCTTGGCCCGCCCATGCCCGTGCTCTGGATCGTCAGCGGCTCCCCGTCCGGCGCCGTCCCGGTGTAGCCCCACAGCCCGCGGTTGTGGTTGAACATCTTCGGCTCGGCGGTCAGCAGCTGGGCGAGCATCAGCGCTCGGCCGGGGTCGCCGGGTAGCAGCGCGCGGGGCGCGAGCGGGGCCGTGGGATGCAGATGTATCGGCACGGGGCGGGGCATATGATCGGGCCATGGCCAAGAAGAAGCCCACCTCACGCACCGACGCCGTCCGCCAAGCCGTCGATCAGGCGTTCCAGACGCAGATCCCGCGCGAGCGGATCGGCGAGCTGCTCGACGAGCTCGGCCACACCGCGGGGCGCCTGCGCGGCGCCGTCGACGACCTGCGCCCCGCCTCCGCGGAGGAGGTCAAGACGCTGCGCGCGGACCTCGAGGCGCTCGCCGCGCGGGTCGAAGCCCTCGAGCTGGCCGCCAAGGCCAAGCCCGCGCCGCGCCGAGCCGCCGCGAAGCCAGCCGCGAAGGCAAGCGCGGCCAAGACCACGACGAGCGCCGCGAAGCCCGCGGCGAAGCCGCGCAAGCGAGCCGCGGCGACGCGCAAGCCCGCCGCCGAGGGCTCCTGATGGGCGTCGAGTTCGACAGCCCGCGGGAGTTCCGCGCGGTCATGGATCGCGTCTTCGCGCTCATGAGCGAGGACCCCGACATGGGTCCCAGGCTCCGCGACGCCGACGTGCCGCAGCGCTTCGAGTTCGAGGATCTCGACCTCGTCGTCAACATCCGCGCCGCGCGCGACGGCGAGGACGGCTGCCTGCACTGGGAGTGGAGCGACGACGTCGACTGGAAGTCCAAGGTCCAGATGAAGATGTCCGCCGAGACCGCCAACAAGTACTTCCAGGGCAAGGAGAACGTGCCCGTCGCGATCGCGCGGCGCCGGATCAAGACGGGCGGCGACATCAAGGCCGCGCTCGCGCTGATCCCGATCACGAAGCCCGTCTACGCGCAGTACCGGGCTGTCATCGAGGCCGAGTACCCGCACCTGCTCGCATAGCGGACGCGCACTCGCGCGCGAAGATTAAGGGGCGTTGACAGCGCGCCTGGCGAGGCGTATTCATATGACCACCAGGTCGAACAGTGGGTGGCTGTCCACTCGCAAGGCGCCGCCGGCACCAAGACGAGCGCCGTCGACTGAGGCAGCGGGCCGCGTCGCCCGCAGACGGCGGGACCACGGTCCCGCCGTCGTCATGTGAAGGTGTGGTGCACCGCCTCGACGTTGTTGCCGTCGGGGTCGAGCACGAACGCGCCGTAGTAGCCCGGGTGGTACTGCGGCCGCAGGCCGGGCGCGCCGTTGTCCTCGCCGCCGGCGGCGAGCGCCGCGGCGTGAAAGGCGTCGACGGCGGCTCGGTCCTCGGCGCGCAGGGCGACATGGGCGACGGTCGGTGTCTCCGACCGGGCGAGCCAGAAGTCGGGGAACTGCGTGCCCATCCCGACGACGACGCCGGGCACGGGCTCCATGACGACGCGGTAGCCAAGCGGCGCCAGCGCCGCCTCGTAGAACGCCTTGCTGCGCTTGGCGTCGCCGACGTGGAGCTTGATGTGGTCGATCATCGCGGTGCCTTTCGGGATCGTCGTTGTCAGTCGCCGTCGAGCATGTGGCGCTCCGTGGCCCAGCGCGACAGCTCGTGGCGGCTGGAGAGCTGCAGCTTGCGCAGGACCGCGGAGACGTGCGCCTCGACGGTCTTCGCGGAGATGCCGAGGCGCAGCGCGACCTCCTTGTACATGTAGCCGCGCGCGATGTGCTGCAGGACCTCGCGCTCGCGGGGCGTGAGCTGGTCGAGGTTGCCCTGGCGCGAGCCACCGGCGCTCGGGCGCGAGACATCGGGCGCCGGTCCGGCGAACGCGTCGAGCACGAAGCCCGCGAGGCGCGGCGAGAAGACGGCGTCGCCGTCGTGCACGCGGCGCACGGCGTCGGCGAGGTCGGCGCCCGAGATCGTCTTCGTCACGTAGCCGCGCGCGCCGGCGCGGATGATGGCGATGACGTCCTCGGCGGCGTCGGAGACCGACAACGCGAGAAACCGGACCCCCAGCCCGTACCCGCCCGCGCCGACGCGGCGGATGACCTCCAGGCCGCCGCCGTCGGGCATGTGGACATCGAGGAGCACGACGTCGGGCGCCTCGGCGCCGATGACGTCGACAGCCTCGGCGACGGTCGCGGCGTCGCCGACCACGTCGACGAGGCCGTTGAGCTCCGAGCGCACCCCGGCGCGAAACAGGGCGTGGTCGTCGACGAGGACGACGCGCGGCGTCACGACGCGCTCCGGTCGAGCACCAGCTCGACCTCCGTCCCGCCGCCGGGGGAGGCGTGGATCGCCGCGCGCCCGCCGTGGCGCTCCATCCGCCCGACGATCGACTCGCGCACGCCGCGGCGGTCGGCCGGCACCGCGGCCGGATCGAAGCCCGGCCCGCGGTCGCGGACGAAGACCTCCAGGCGGCCCTCGCCGGCCTCCGAGTAGACGGCGATCGGCGCGTCCGCGTCCGCGCCCGCGAACTTCGCCGCGTTCAGCATCGCCTCGCGCGCTGCCGCGACGAGCGCCTCGCCGTCGCGATCGAGCTCGGCGTCGCCGACCGCGACGACGTCGATCGGCACGCCGTGCGCCTCCTCGACCTCCTGCGCGGCGGCCTCGAGCTCGGCCGCCAGCCAGCGCTCGCCGGCCTCGTGCGCGGGCGCGCCCGACAGCCATGTGCGTAGCTCGCGCTCCTGGCGGCGCGCGAGCGCGGCAACCTCGCGCGGGTCGCCGGCCCGCTTCTGCACGAGCGCGAGCGTCTGCAGCACCGAGTCGTGCAGATGCGCGGCGACCTCGGCGCGCTCCTGCGAGCGGATGCGCTCCGCCCGCTCGGCCGCGAGCGACTTCGCGAGCCGCACGAACCACGGCGCGAAGATGACCCCGAACGCGATCGCGACGACGAGCGCCGCCAGCGCGACGTCGGTCGCCGCCGCGAGCGCGCCCGTGAACTGCAGGAAGACGATCGCGGCCGCGACGACGAGCGTGACGCCGATCCCGATCCGCGAGATGACCGCCGGGCGCGACTCGGAGGCAAGCGGCATCGGCGGATCGGCGCCGGCACCGGGGATCGCGCTGAGCGCGCCGCCCGGCTGCCCGGCCACGCCCACCGCCACCGCGGAGGGGCTGCCCGACGCCCGGTGCCAGATGAGCGTGCCGCCTGCCGCGACGAGGGTGAGCGGCCAGATGAGGACGTCCGAGAACGGCAGCCCGAGCTCGCGGAACGCGAGCAGGACGGCGAGCAGGAGGAAGCCCGCGCCGAGCGCGACCTCGACCGTGCCGCGGCGGCCGTGCTCCGAGATCGCGGCGTGGAGCGTCCCGTCGTCGGCCTTCTCGGCCGGCATGAGGATCCAGGCGAGCACGTAGAGCACGAGCCCGACGCCGCTCGCCAGCGTCGTCGCCACGAACCCGAAGCGCACGAGGATCGGGTCGATCTGCAGGCGCTTGCCGAGCCCGGCGCAGACGCCGGCGACCATCGCGTGCTCCGAATCTCGTCGAAGCGCGGGCCGTGGCGTCGCCGCGCGTCCCGATGAGGCCGTCGTCATGGCGGAGATCATCGCCCACCGCCGCGCGACAGCCCGCTGGCAAGCAGGATGGCTCCCACCGCGCCGAACGCGACGGGAGCCATGGTGCCGAAGCTCAGCGACAGCGCGCCCGCGCCGTCAAGGAGCAGCACGACGCCGAGCGCGAGGAGCACGAGCCCGGCGACGAGCGACACCCGATCCGGCTTCGCCCGGCTCCGCGCAGGGCTCACGGAGCCGCGCCCTCCACGCCCCTCGGCGGACCGTTGCGCTCGCCGCTGCTCGCCGTCCGCGTCGTGCAGCCGCTGTTGCGGCCGACGGCGTCGGCGTCGGCGTCGCGCTCGCCGTCGCGCCAGCGGCCGCGAGCGCCGTTCGGCTCGTTGCGCACCTCGAGCAGCCCGAGACCGATGTCGCCGTGGATGAGGAGCCGCGGCGTGCCTCGCGGAGCGCGCCGGGAGTCGTTCCAGTCGACGTTGATGCCGCCCCCGTCGCGCTCGAAGACGGAGACGCCGCCCATCCCGACCGACGCGGTGCTCGCGACGCAGACGTTCTCGGGCACGAGCACGAGCGCATGGCCGGCGCCGACGGCGATCTTCAGCCGGCGATCGCCGGCCGGCAGCTCGACGTCGCGTAGGTCGACGACGAGCTCGCCGGCGCCGAGGCGGTAGCTGTCCTTGACCTCGGCGAGCGTGCCGGGGCGGACGCGGCGCTCGCCGACGCCGCCGTTGAGGTCGATGCTCGCCGCCGAGACGAACGCCAGCGGCAGCGCGATCGCCAGCGCGGGCAGGACGAGCCAGCGCGCGCCGCCGAGGAAGGCCGCCGCGACGAGCGCCGCGCCCGCGGCGATGACGAGCGAGGCGATGACGACGCCGCCGCCGAGGCCGCTCGCGACGAAGCTGCCGACCGCGAGCAAGAAGCAGCCGAACAGCAGGGCGACCCCGAGCGCGGCGCGCTTGGCGACGTCGCTCGCGCTGCCGGATGGACGCTCGCCCGAGACGAGCCACCAGACCGCGAGGCCGGCGACGCTCAGGAACGCGATCGGGAAGACCGCGCCGCCCAGGCCGAAGCCGAGCCCGAAGAGACCGAACGAGAA
Organism: uncultured Actinomycetes bacterium; assembly: GCA_963810605.1. GTDB lineage: Bacteria > Actinomycetota > Thermoleophilia > Solirubrobacterales > Solirubrobacteraceae > CADCVQ01. The sequence goes on along the minus strand of CAWEOF010000001.1, from coordinate 90,063 downwards.
CCCGACGATCGCGAGGAAGATCGCGACGCCGACGGCGATCGCGCGGTCGCGCGTGTCGTTGGGGCCCGCGGCGACCTCGCCGTCGGACGGGACGAGGATGAGCGCCGCGGCATAGACGATCAGGCCGGCGCCGCCGAGCAGCGCGAGCGCGACCATCGCCGATGCGCACGAGCGTCGGGTCGATGGAGAAGTAGCGGCCGAGGCCGCCGCACACGCCGCCGACGAGGCGATCGGCGCTCGAGCGCTCGAAGCGCTTCGGGCCGGGCGAGGGCGGCGGGGGCGTCGGATCGGCGAGTGGGGTGTCGGGTGTCGAGTTCATACGGCGCAGTCTGGGCTCGCGCGGGCCGCGCGCCTATTGGGAATGATCCCTAGGGGTCGGCCGGGGACCCGAGCTCGGGCCGCTATCGGGGCCATAGACTCGCCCGGGTGACGGACGATCTGCTCGAGCGCGTGCGGGCGACCGGGCTGCTGCCCGCAGGCCGGCGCGTCGTGATCCTCCTCTCGGGCGGGCGCGACTCTGTCTGCCTGCTCGACGTCGCGGTCCGCCTGGCCGGTGCGGGGTCGGTGAGCGCGCTGCACGTCAACTACGGCCTGCGCCCCGAGGCCGCCGGCGACGAGGCGCTCGTTCGCGCGCTGTGCACGGAGCGCGACGTGGCGCTCGAGGTCCTCACGGCTCGCCGCCCCGAGGACGCCGGCAACCTCCAAGCGTGGGCGCGCGACGTGCGGCTCGGCACCGGCGCGCGCATGGCGACCGCGATCGGCGCGCGGCTCGCCACGGGCCACACGGCGACCGACCAGGCCGAGACCGTGCTCTACCGGCTCGCCGCCTCGCCCGGCCGCCGCGCGCTGCTGGGCATGGCCGAGCGCGACGGGCTGCTCGTGCGCCCCCTGCTGGGCGTCACGCGAACCGAGACCGCGGCGCACTGCACCGCGCGCGGCCTGGCGTGGCGCGAGGACGGATCCAACGCAGACCCGGCCTACGCGCGCAATCGCGCGCGCGCCAACCTCGTCCCCGCGCTGCGCGAGCTGCATCCGGCGGCGGAGCGCAACGTCGTGCGGACGGCGGAGCTCTTGCGCGAGGAGGCGGCCGTGCTCGACGAGGTCGTCGCGACCGCGCTCGCCGGCCGCGACCGGATCGAGGTCGCCCACCTCGGGGCGCTGCCGCCCGCGCTCGCGCGGCTCGTCCTGCGCCGGCTCGCAGAAGACGCTGCCGGTCGCCTTTGCGCGCGCGCGGCGACCCGCCTGCCCGACATCCTCACGCTCGGCGACGGCGCGCTCGACCTCGGCGACGGCGCCCGCGCGGTGGTGGAAGGCGGGGTGCTGCACGTCGAGCCCACGCCACCCGGGCGGTCGGCGCCCGCGGCCGCGGCCAGTTCGCCGCCGCTCGCGTGACCTCCGCGCGCCGGGCCTACACTCCGGCGCTCATGCGCCACGAAGCCGTCGGCGAGATCCTCGTCCAGCCAGATGACCTCTCGCGGCGCGTTCGCGAGCTCGGCCGCCAGATCACGGAGGACTACGCCGGCCGCGATCTGCTGCTCGTCGGCGTCCTCAAGGGCGCCATCTTCTTCCTCTCGGACCTCATGCGCGAGATCGGGGTCCCGTGCGAGGTCGACTTCATGGCGGTGGCGAGCTACGGCTCGTCGACGGACTCCTCGGGCGTGGTGCGGATCCTCAAGGACCTCGACGAGCCGATCGAGGGGCGTCACGTGCTCATCGTCGAGGACATCGTGGACTCCGGCCTCACGCTGCAATATCTCTTGCGCAACCTCGCCGCCCGCGATCCGGAGTCGATCGAGGTCTGCGCGCTGCTGACCAAGCCGGCGCGGCGCAAGGTGGCCGTCGAGCCGCGCTACGTGGGCTTCGAGATCCCCAATCGCTTCGTCGTCGGATACGGGCTCGATCACGCCGAGCGCTACCGCAACCTCCCCTATGTCGCGGTGCTTGCGGATCCGCTGTAGCTCGCGCCAGCAACGGAGTTGGCACGCCTCGACCATCGGTCAGGACCGGCACACGACCTTGCTAGGCTGACGGCTTCGTGTCCGACCGGGAATTCTCAGCATGAGCAAGTTCTCCAAGAGCGCGGCGTTCCCGATCCTGATCGTGGTCATCTTGGCGTTCTTCGCCTCGCAGCTCATCAGCGGCCCGAGCCAGAAGAAGGACACCGGCTTCGGCGTCTTCCTCAAGGAGCTCGACAGCGGCAAGCTCAAGTCCATCGAGATGCGCAACCGCTCGAACGAGCTGCAGGTCACGCGCAACGACAAGACCGAGTACCGCGTCGGCTTCGCGACGAACTACGGCGACACGCTGACCAAGAACCTGCTCGCGGCCGAGACCGAGGGCAAGCTGCAGGAGTTCACCGCCAAGGGGACGCGCACGAACGGCTGGCTGACGATGCTGACCTACGTGCTGCCGTTCCTGCTGTTCATCGGGTTCTGGATCTTCCTCATGAACCAGATGCAGGGCGGGGGGTCGAAGGTCATGTCCTTCGGCAAGTCCAAGGCCAAGCGGATGTCGGTCGACGCACCGAAGATCACCTTCCGCGATGTCGCCGGCGCGGACGAGGCCGTCGAGGAGCTCCACGAGATCAAGGAGTTCCTCGAGAACCCGAAGAAGTTCCAGGCGCTCGGCGCCCGCATCCCCAAGGGCGTGCTGCTCTTCGGACCTCCCGGCACCGGCAAGACGCTGCTCGCCCGCGCCGTCGCAGGTGAGGCCGGCGTGCCGTTCTTCTCGATCTCCGGCTCGGACTTCGTCGAGATGTTCGTCGGCGTCGGCGCGTCCCGCGTCCGCGATCTCTTCGAGCAGGCCAAGCAGAACAGCCCCTGCATCATCTTCATGGACGAGATCGACGCCGTCGGCCGCCATCGCGGTGCCGGCATGGGCGGCGGTCACGACGAGCGCGAGCAGACGCTGAACCAGCTCCTCGTCGAGATGGACGGCTTCACGATGACCGACAACATCATCTTGATCGCCGCCACGAACCGTCCGGACATCCTCGATCCCGCGCTGCTGCGCCCGGGCCGCTTCGATCGCCAGATCGTCGTCGACCGCCCGGACCGCAAGGGCCGCGCGAAGATCCTCGACGTCCACACGCGCGGCAAGCCGCTGGCGAAGGTCATCAACACCGACGACCTCGCCGGCCAGACGCCAGGCTTCACCGGCGCCGACCTCGCCAACCTCGTCAACGAGGCCGCGCTGCTCGCCGCTCGCACCGGCAAGCGCGAGATCGGCCAGCACGAGCTCGAAGAGGGGATCATGCGCGTCATCGCCGGCCCGGAGAAGAAGACCCGGGTCATGAGCGAGAAGGAGCGCCGGATCACCGCGTACCACGAGATGGGCCACGCGATCGTCGGCCACTACCTCGAGCACTCGGACCCGGTCCACAAGATCTCCGTCATCGGTCGCGGCCAGGCGCTCGGCTACACGATCTCGATGCCGACCGAGGACCGCTTTCTCACCACGCGCGCGGAGCTCGCCGACTCGATGGCGATGACGCTCGGCGGCCGCGCCGCCGAGGAGATCGTCTTCGGCGAGATCACGACGGGCGCGTCGAACGACATCGAGAAGGTCACCGCGACGGCGAAGGCGATGGTCATGCGCTACGGCATGAGCGAGCGGCTCGGTCCGCGCGTCTTCGGCCACGACCAGAGCCAGCCGTTCCTCGGCCGCGAGTTCTCCTCGCAGGCCGACTACTCGGACGAGATCGCCCGCGAGATCGACGACGAGATCCGCCGCATCGTGGAGGCCGCGCACCAGCGCGCCAAGGACATCCTCGCCGAGCATCGCGAGACGCTCAACACGGTCTCGGAGATCCTCGTTCGCCGCGAGACGATCGAGAAGGCCGAGTTCGAGGCGCTCATCGACGGCCAGCCCGAGGACGACGTGTTCCCCGAGGAGGTCGGAGGTACGCCACAGCTCCCGCCGCCCGCGGCGCCCGTCGACGCGCCCGGTCGCGACGCTCCCCGCACGCTGCCGCGCCCCGGCCTCGCCGGCGGCCTCGAGGCTCGCGCGGACGAGCCGCGCAAGCCCGAGCTCTAGCTCGACCCGGCGTACATCCGCACGGTGGTGAAGCTCGCCGCGGCCGGTACGGACGTCGGTAGCGTGGACACGATGCGCGCGCAGGTGCCCGAGCCGGTGGTGATGGGCGTCGTCAACGTCACGCCGGACTCGTTCTCGGACGGGGGCGAGTGGCTCGACGCCGGCGCGGCGATCGCGCACGGGCTCGAGCTCGTCGACCAGGGGGCGCAGATCCTCGACGTCGGCGGCGAGTCGACGCGGCCGGGCGCCGAGCCGGTGACCGAGGCCGAGGAGCTGCGGCGCGTCGTGCCCGTGCTCGAGGGCCTCGCCGGCTGTGGTGCGCGGTTGTCGATCGACACGTCGAAGGCGGGGGTCGCGTCCGTCGCCCTGGACGCCGGCGCGACGATCGTCAACGACGTCACCGCGCTGCGCGGCGACCCCGCGATGGCGGCGCTCGTGGCCGACCGCGGCTGCGACGTCTGCCTCATGCACATGCTCGGCGAGCCGCGGACGATGCAGCGCCACCCCGCCTACGACGACGTCGTCGCCGAGGTCAAGGCCTTCCTGGCGCAGCGGCTCGCGTTCGCGCTCTCGCAAGGCATCGCACAGGAGCGCGTCTGGCTGGACCCGGGGATCGGCTTCGGCAAGACCATCGACCACAACCTCGAGCTGCTGCAGCGTCTGGACGAGCTCGTCGCGCTCGGCCGGCCGCTCGTGGTGGGAGCGTCGCGCAAGACGTTTCTCGGCACGATCACCGGCCGTGACCCGCAGCATCGCGTCGCAGGGACGATCGCGACGAACGTGCTCGCTCTCGCGCTCGGCGCGACGGTCTTCCGCGTCCACGACGTAGCCGAGGCGCGCGATGCCCTCGCGGTCGCGGCTGCTACGTTGCGCGGGCGATGGGCTCCCCGGACGACGCCGACGACGAGGAGCTAGACGATGACTTCGACGACGACGAGGACGCCGTTCAGACCGTGGTCACCGTCGAGGTGAACGGGCTGTCGCTGTACACGCATCACGGCGTCAGCGCCGCGGAGCGCGAGGTCGGCCAGCGGCTGATCCTCGACATTCGCCTGGAGCTGGGCGAGGCGGACGCGACGGTCACCGACCGCCTCGAGGACACCGTCGACTACGGGCGCGTCTGCGAGGTCGCGGCGCTCGTCGCCACCCAGCGCTCCGACAAGACGCTCGAGCGCCTCTGCGCGGCCATCGCCGATCGCCTCCTCAAGGACTTCGACGCGCAGGCCGTCTCGGTCAAGGCCGCCAAGCCCGAGCCGCCGATCCCGCTCGTCGTAGACGACGTCTCCGTCGAGGTCTGGCGCGAGCTCGGCGAGATCGACGACTGACGACGGCGCTCAGACGGGCCGCGGCAGCCTGGCGAGCTTCGTTCGGTAGGGCTCGTGCCCGTGGCGCGCGTCAAACTGCCCGCGATGCGGATCGGATACCTCGGCCTGGGCTCGAACGTCGGCGACCGCCGCGCGCACCTGCAGGCGGCGCTCGACACCCTGCCCGCGCACGGCGTGCACGTGCTCGCGAGCTCGTCGACCTACGACACGGACCCCGTCGGCGAGATCCTCGACCAGCCGCAGTTCCTCAACGCAAGCGCGCGCATCGAGACCGCGCTTGAGCCCGAGAGCCTGCTCGATGCATGCAAGGCCGTCGAGCGCGAGCTCGGCAGGGCAGCCGGCGGCCCGCGCCACGGTCCGCGCCCGATCGACGTGGACGTCCTGCTGCTCGGCGACGTGGAGCTCGTCAGCGAGCGGCTTGCGCTGCCGCACCAGCAGGTGCTCGCGCGGCGCTTCGTCCTCATCCCGCTGCTCGAGCTCGACTTCGAGCTGCGCACGCCGGCGGGGGAGCGGCTGTCGGACGCGCTCGCCGCGCTGCCGGTCACGGAGGGCGTGCGCCGGGCCGGGCCGCCGCTGGCGATCGGTTAGCCGCGCCGCAAGAGCGCGAGGGTGCGCTCGCGCGCGGGCCGGCGCTTGTAGCCTGCGTCGCGTGAGCGCACACGGCAGCGAATCGACGGAAGCCGCCATTGAGAGCCCGCGTCGCCGCGACGCGGCGGAGGAGGCGCGGACGCTCGTCTCGTCGATGACGGTCGGCTATCTCGCGACGGTCGGCGAGGACGGCCACCCGTGGTGCTCGCTCGTCGTCTACGGCCCGACGGCGCACGGCGACCCCGTGCTGCTCGTCTCCTCGATGGCCGAGCACGGGCGCAACCTCGCCGCGGATCCGCGGGCGAGCCTCGCGGTCAACGACCCGTCGCTGCCGGGCGATCCGCTCGACCGCCCGCGGATCACGCTGGCGGGCCGCGTCGTCGCGCCCGCGGACGGGCGGGCCGACGAGGCGCTCGCCGCGCACTGCACGGCCGTGCCGGGCGCGATGCTCTACGCCGGCTGGGACGACTTCACGCTGTGGGTGCTCGAGGTCGAGCGCGTGCGCTGGGTCGGCGGCTTCGCGAGCATGGCGACCGTCAGCCACGAGGAGTACCGCGCCGCGGAGCCCGACCCGACCGCCCCCATCGCCGAGAAGTCCAAGGCGCACCTCAACAAAGACCATGCGGACGGATTGCTGCTCATCGCGCGCGAGATCGCCGGCGCGCGCGGCGCCGTGTCGGCGGTCTGCACCGGCATCGACCGCTACGGGATCGATCTGAGCTGCACCGGCGCCGGCCAGTCCGCCGCGGCGCGTGCGCTCTTCGCCGAGCCGCTCGCCAAGTCCTCCGACGTCCGCCCCGCGACCGTCGCGCTCGTGCAACGTGCGCGAGCCGCCGCCGGCTCCTCCGGCTGAGCCCGGAGGGGTGGTTCGCGCCAGTCCCTCCAGAGCAGCGCAGGACGAACCACCCCGGGACGCATAGAGTCGGCGCCCATGCTGCTCGCGGTCGACGTCGGCAACACCCAGACGCACTTCGGCACGTTTCGCGACGGGCGCCTCGTCGAGCACTGGCGCTTCTCGACGGTCCCCGACTCGACCGCCGACGAGATCGGCGCGGCGATGCGCAACCTGCTCGAGCTGCGCGGCGTCGGCCTCGCCGACATCAGCTCGTCGATCGTCTCCTCGACGGTGCCGCGCCTGGAGCCGGAGTGGCTGGCGATGGGTCAGCGCTACCTCGGCCACACGATGCTCGCGGTCGGGCCCGGCCTGAAGACGGGGATGGCCCTGCGCTACGACAACCCGCGCGAGATCGGCGCAGACCGGCTCGCCAACGCCGTCGCGATCCGCGACCGCTTCGGCGGACCCGCGGTCTGCGTGGACTTCGGCACGTCGGTGAACTTCGACGTCATCGGAGGGGAGGGGGACTTCCTCGGCGGCGTCCTCGTGCCGGGCGTCGAGATCTCGCTGGCGGCGCTCACCTCGCGGGGCGCGAAGCTGCCGACGATCGACCTCCTGCCGCCGAAGGCCGTCATCGGCAAGAGCACGGTCGACGCGATCCGCTCGGGCGTCGTCTACGGCTTCGCGGGCGCGATCGACGGGATCCTGCGCCGGCTGCTCGACGAGCTGGGGGAGGAGACCGACGTCATCGCGACGGGCGGGCTCGCCGGCGCGATCGTCCCGTTCACAGAGCTCATCGACGAGGTCGACGAGATGCTGACGCTCACCGGGCTGCGGCTGCTGCACGAGCGAAACAGCTGACGACTGCCCGACCTGTCACAGCTGTCAGGAGCGACCGTCGAGCCAGAGTGGACGTGCTTGCTATCCTCTCGCGTCGCCATCGGCCGAACTCCGCGTGTCTGTCGGCGTCCGTCCAGCCCGCACTCCGTGAGACGGGGTCGGAAATTCGTCGGTTTCTATCCCCCGGGAGCACATGCCCAAGGACGTCATCCTCACCGCCGACGGACTCGAGAAGCTCAAGGTCGAGCTTGCTCACCTTCAGGGCGACAAGCGCCGTGAGGTCGCTCAGCGCATCAAGGAGGCCCGTGAGTTCGGTGACATCACCGAGAACTCCGAGTACGACGACGCCAAGAACGAGCAGGCGATGCTCGAGGCGCGGATCGCGCAGGTCGAGGACCGGCTGCGATCGGCGACAGTCATCGCCGCGGAGGACGTCAAGACCGACGTCGTCCAGGTGGGCGCGACCGTCAGCGTCAAGGACGCGGACACCGGCAAGGCGCAGAAGTTCACGATCGTCGGATCGCCCGAGGCCAAGCCGCCGGAGCGCCTGTCCTACGAGTCGCCGGTCGGCAAGGCGCTGTTGGGTCGCAAGCGCAACGACATCGTCGACGTCGCGCTTCCGAACGGTCGCAAGATCCAGCTGAAGATCACGAAGATCGACGTCGGGCTGTAGCGGCGGGGAGGGTCGCTCGATCCTCCGTGACAGACGCAATATTTGGGCACATGCCGCGTTGGTAGACTGCCCCGTGCCCGCCCTTCTGCACCCGATCGCTCATCCATTTCGTCGGCGGCGCCGAAAGGATGGATAGTCGGGTCATCCGACATCCACAGAAGGCCCATCCGGACCACGCATGAACCGAGGCTAGAGGCCCCGACCCCAGCAGGAAGGATCAGCAGCATGTTCGAGCGATTCACAGAGCGAGCCCGTCAGGTGGTCGTTCTCGCGCAAGAAGAGGCGCGCACGCTCAAGCACAACTACATCGGGACCGAGCACATTCTGCTCGGCCTTCTCCGTGAGGAAGAAGGTCTCGCTGCGCGGGTCCTCGAGAGCCTCGACATCACCGTCGAGCGCGTGCGTGCCCAGGTCGTTCGGATCGTCGGGTCGGGCGAGGAGGTCACCTCCGGCCAGATCCCGTTTACGCCCCGGGCGAAGAAGGTCCTTGAGCTGGCGCTGCGCGAGGCGCTGAGCCTGGGTCACAACTACATCGGCACCGAGCACATCCTGCTGGGACTGGTGCGCGAGAACGAGGGCGTCGCGGCACGCATCCTGCTGGACTTCGACGCGGACTCCGAGAAGATCCGCAACGAGGTCATCCGGATGCTGTCGGGCCCGGGCGGCCGTCGTCAGGGCGCCGGTGCTGGCGCCGGCGCCGGTGCCGGTACCGCTGGCACGAGCTCCGGCGAGGGCAAGAAGTCCTCGAAGCTGCTCGACCAGTTCGGGCGCAACCTCACGAAGCTCGCGGAAGAGGGCAAGCTGGATCCGGTCGTCGGTCGTGAGACCGAGATCGAGCGGATCATGCAGATCCTCTCGCGACGCACGAAGAACAACCCCGTGCTCGTGGGTGAGCCCGGCGTCGGCAAGACCGCCGTCGTCGAGGGTCTCGCCCAGCGGATCACGACGTCCGACGTCCCGGAGCTCCTGAAGGGCAAGCAGATCTACACGCTTGACCTCGCAGCCCTGGTCGCCGGGTCGAAGTACCGCGGCGAGTTCGAGGAGCGCCTGAAGAAGGTGATGAAGGAGATCACCCAGCGCGGCGACATCATCCTGTTCATCGACGAGCTCCACAACCTCGTCGGCGCGGGTGCGGCCGAGGGCGCGATCGACGCGGCCTCGATCCTCAAGCCGGCGCTTGCGCGCGGCGAGCTGCAGACGATCGGCGCGACGACGCTCGAGGAGTACCGCAAGTACCTCGAGCGCGACTCGGCGCTGGAGCGTCGCTTCCAGCAGATCCGCGTCGAGCAGCCCTCGACGGAGGAGACCGTGCAGATCCTCAAGGGCCTGCGCGATCGCTACGAGCAGCACCACAAGGTGCAGATCACCGACGAGGCCCTCGAGGCCGCGGCGGAGCTCGCGGACCGCTACATCTCCGACCGCTTCCTGCCCGACAAGGCGATCGACCTCATCGACGAGGCCGCTTCGCGCATGCGCATCAAGTCGATGACCTCCCCGCCCGTGTATCGCGAGCTGGAAGAGGAGATCGAGACGACGCGGCGCGAGAAGGAGTCGGCGATCGAGGCGCAGGAGTTCGAGAAGGCCGCGAACCTGCGCGACGCCGAGCGCCGGCTGACTCAGCGCAAGCGCGAGCTCGAGGAGCAGTGGGAGGCCGGCGAAGCAGAGACCGAGCGGCCGTCCATCGGCGAGGAGGAGATCGCCGACATCGTCTCGATGTGGACCGGCATCCCCGTGTTCAAGCTCACCGAGGCGGAGACCGCGAAGCTCATGCGGATGGAGGACGAGCTCCACAAGCGCGTCATCGGCCAGCAGGCCGCCGTCGAGGTCATCTCGAAGGCGATCCGCCGGTCGCGGGCCGGGCTGAAGGACCCGAAGCGGCCGACCGGCTCCTTCGTGTTCCTCGGACCGTCGGGCGTCGGCAAGACCGAGCTCGCCCGCACGCTCGCAGAGTTCCTCTTCGGCGACGAGGACTCGATGATCCGCGTCGACATGTCGGAGTACATGGAGAAGCACTCCGTGTCGCGCTTGGTCGGCTCGCCTCCGGGCTATATCGGCTTCGACGAGGGCGGCCAGCTCACCGAGGCCGTTCGGCGCAAGCCGTACTGCGTGCTGCTGCTCGACGAGATCGAGAAGGCTCACCCGGACGTCTTCAACATCCTCCTGCAGATCTTGGAGGACGGGCGCCTGACCGACTCGCAGGGCCGCACGGTCGACTTCCGCCACGCCATCGTCATCATGACGTCGAACATCGGCGCGTCCGAGATCGCCCGCAACACGCCGCTCGGCTTCGCCGTATCGGACGACGAGACGGGCATCACGTACGACGACATGAAGAACCGGATCATGGGCGAGCTGAAGAAGGTCTTCCGTCCCGAGTTCCTCAACCGGATCGACGACGTCATCGTCTTCCACAAGCTGCAGAAGGACGAGATCAAGCAGATCGTCGACCTCCTGCTGCGGCGGATTCGCGAGTCGATGGCCGAGCGGGGCTTGCAGCTCGAGCTCACCGACGAGGCCAAGGACCTGCTCGTCGACAAGGGCTGGGACCCATCGATGGGCGCCAGGCCACTGCGTCGCGCGATCCAGCGCTACATCGAGGACCCGCTCGCGGACTTCGTCCTGCGCTCCGAGCTCACGCCCGGTGCGACGGTCATGGTCGAGAAGGCCCCCGACGAGGACGACCGCGAGGTCTCGCTGACGGTCGTCGAGCCCAAGAAGGTGCCCGCCTCGGTCGGCGGCGGCCCGGCCGTGACCGACGACGACGGACCGGCCGACCCGGGCGGCGCGCTCGACCAGCCCTCGGTCGAGGAGCCCCCGGGCGACTGAACGCGCGGATTCGTCTGGATTTCGCCGAGGGCGGCCTTTCGAGGCCGCCCTCGGTCGTTGAGGGGGGCGAACTTCGGCCGCTCGCGCCTATGACAGGTATGGGATCTGTTGGCGTGCGAGGAGGGCCGGGCTACGATGACCGCGATGGCTGTAGGTGCGCTCATGACCGCCGACGAGTACTTCGGGATGCCCGAGGACGGGCCGCGGGTCGAGCTCATCGAGGGTGAGCTGATCCTCGTGGAGCCGACGTGGCTGCATCAGACCGTCTGCGTGGACCTGACGTTCGCTCTGAAGGCGTGGATCTTGGCGGAACCCGGGCGAGGCCAGGTGTCGATGCCGCTCGACGTCAAGCTCAACGAGCGCAACGTCTACGGACCGGACGTCCTCTGGTACGCAGCCCACAGGGCGCCAGGCCGGATGGACCCGCGGCCGTATCCGATGCCGAACATCGCGATCGAGGTGCGCTCGCCCTCGACATGGCGCTTCGACATCGGGGCGAAGAAGCGCAACTACGAGGCGTACGGGTTGCCGGAGCTGTGGCTGGTCGACACCGACGCATCGTCGGTGCTGATCTTCGGCCGCGCGACACCCGGCGCGGACAGGTTCGACGTCGCGCTCGAACTCGGCCGCGACGATCAGCTGACGTCGCCGCAGCTGCCGGGGTTCTCCCTTGCGCTGAGCGAGCTCTTCGCCGAGAGCGCCTGAGCCTGGATCCACGAGCCTCGGTTTCATCCAGGCTAAGCGCGCTACGCGTCGAGCGCTCGGCGGGCCGCAGCGACCGCGCTCGCCTGCGGCGCGTAGAGGTCATCGAAGGCGCGGCCGCCCGTCGCCTGTTCGCCGACCGTTCGCGGCTCGTGCGGATGCAAAGACGTTTGGGGGGCGAACTTCGGCTTCCGCGCGCCTATGACAGGTATGAGGCCTGTTGGAACGCGAGGAGGAGCGGGCTACGATGACCGCGATGGCTGTAGGTGCGCTCATGACCGCCGACGAGTACTTCGCCGAGCCGGAAGGTCCGCCTCGGACCGAGCTCATCGAGGGTGAGGTCGTCCTGGTGGCCCCGAAGCTGCCCCATCAGGTCGTGTGCTGCGAGCTGACGTTCGCGCTCCAGGTCTGGAGACGTACCGAGCCCGGCCGAGGTCTCGTGATCCAGCCGCTCGACGTCAAGCTCGACGAGCGCAACGTCTACAGCCCGGACATCCTCTTCTACGCCGAGGATCGCGTGCCAAGCGCAGCCGCGCAGCCGCCGTATCCGTTGCCGAACATCGCGGTGGAGGTTCGTTCGGAGTCGACGTGGCGCTACGACGTCGGCGTGAAGCGGAGGATCTACGAGCAGCAGGGGCTGGCGGAGCTGTGGCTCGTCGACACGCGCGCGCACGCCGTGCGCATCTTCCGCCGGTCGCGACCCGAAGCCGCGGACTTCGACGTCGTGCTCGAGCTCGAGTGCGACGAGCAGTTGTCCTCGCCGCAGCTACCGGGGTTCTCGCTCGCGCTGAGCGAGCTCTTCGCCGAAATCCCCTAACCTAAGCGCGCTACGCGTCGAGCGTGCGGCGCGCGGCGGCCAGGTCCAGATGCGGCTCCCAGCCGGCTATACGGCCGTTGCGCAGCGTCCAGAGGTGCGCTGCCGCCCAGCGCAGCGGCACCGTCGCGCCCTGCGGGGTCGCCTCGATCGAGACGAACGCGAGGACGTGCTCGGCATCGACCGGCACGAGCCCATCGACGGTGACGTGAACCGCCTCGTAGCGTCGCTCCCAGCGGGCGACCCACTCCCGCCAGCCACCGGGGCCTCGCAGCGCCGACTCCGCCCGGTGCAGCGGGTCGCAGATGACCTCGATGCCGGGGTCGACGAGGTCCGAGAGCACGGACAATCCGGCTGCGTTCCAGCGCGCATACAGGCGGTCAGCGACCTCGACGGCGGGCGTCATCTGCCCAGGATAGGCGGCGGCGAGATGGCCCTGGCCGCATGTATGACGCGACGTCGTACACGACGAGCGAACGATGTTCGGTCGTTCGTTACGTCTGAAGGGCATCGAGACTCTCCGGCTCGCTGCCCTGACGCGCCTGCACTCCCTGAGCTTTGACGAGCTCGGACGGCTCGCCCCCGCCGCCGAGGAGCTATGGGTCCCGGCCGGACGCCGACTGCTGCTCGGCGGCCCCTTGAACGCCCAGCTCGCGCTCATCGCCGCCGGCACCGGCCTCGTCCGCTGCGCCGGTGAGACGCTCGCCGAGCTCGGACCCGGCGACGTCTTCGGCGAGCTGTCCGCGCGCCGCCCCGCGTACGCCACGGCAACGGTCTTCGCCGCGACCGCGCTGCACCTCGTCGTCTTCGGCACTCGCGCGCTGCGGATCGTCCGCGAGCAGGACCCAGACGCCGTCGACGCGCTCGTCGCGACCTGCTCGCTCGACCCGTCCGAGCGCGCCACCGCGCTGGCCGGCCCGCGCCCGGTCCCCGAGCTGACGCTCGTCTCCGCCGCCGCCTGATCCAAGCGCGCGGCTACACCGGGGAGCGCGCGCAGGCGTTTCGCGGCGCTTGGCAGGTCGTCGCTGAGGCGACGAGCTTCGCCGGCGTGCACACCTCGGCCGGGCGGTGGCTGCGCTGGGGCATCGACGACGTGTCGCCGGGCTTCATCCGCCTCAGCACGGGCATCGAGGACGCCGGCGACCTCTTCGCCGACGTCCGCGGCGCGCTCGGCGTGACGTGCTGAGGCCCTACGCCAGCGCCGCGTCGTCGCGCATCGGCAGCCGCTCGCGCGCGCCGGCGTCGAGCACGAGGCCGAAGCCGTGCCTTGCCACGATCTCGCGGATCGGCTCGACGTCGAGCGATCCGTTGCGCTCCAGGACGATCGCCGGCTCGCCGTCCTCGTCGAGGCCGAGCTTGTGGAACGCGACGATGGACGTCGACATCGGCAGGTGGCGCGGGTAGGTCGCGCGGACGCGCGCCTCGGCGCGCTGGCCGATCAGCGCGATCCCGTCCTGACGGCCGAAGTCCGCCTGGATGCCCCGCAGGTCGTAGTGCGCGGGCTCGACGCGGCCCGTGATCCCGCTTGAGACGTTCGCCGACGCCGAGCGCGTCGGGCAGGGTGGCGCCGTTCGTATCGCAGAGGACGAGGCAGTCCGCGCCGGCGCTGGCCGCCGCGTCCAGCACGGCGAGCGCGTGGTCGCGGTCGGCTCGCCGGCCGTCGAAGTAGTGCTCGGCGTCGAGGATGACCTCGCGGCCCTCGCCTTGAGGTGGGCGACCGAGTCGGCCACCATCGCGAGGTGCTCCGCGAGCGTCGTGCGCAGGACGGCCTTGACCTGGACGGCGGAGGCCTTCGCGACGATCGCGACGGTCGGCGTGCCGGCCTCGAGCAGGACGCGCAGGTTCGTGTCGTCGCCGGGCTTGGTCTGCGGCCGGCGCGTACTGCCGAAGGCGCTCGCGCGAGCGCGGCGCAGCGGCTCCGCGCGCAGGGCCTCGAAGAACTGCGCGTCCTTCGGGTTGGACGCCGGCCAGCCGCCCTCGACGTAGTCGACGCCGAAGTCGTCGAGCAGTCGCGCGACCTTGAGCTTGTCGGCCAGTGAGAGCGAGATCCCGGCGGGCTGGCAGCCGTCGCGCAGCGTCGTGTCGTAGATGCGAACCTCGGCGCCCAGTGGGCCTCCCGGTCGTGGGCCGCGTTGTCGCGGCGGACGATATGCCGTGTTCTCGCGGCAGTGCGTGACCTCGATCACTCGCCGCTGTGCGATCCTTGACGGAGTGAAACCGTACGGCGCGCGCGATCCGAGCTGGCGTGTGGAGCGCAACGTGTCGCTGTCTGACCGCCATCTCGTCGAGTGGGTCGCGCAGGCCAAGGTCGGCGACGCATTCCCCGAGCCGTGGAAGTGGGCGTCGGATCCGATCGAGTCGATCATCCGCACGCTCGTCGGGCTCGGCGTCATCGAGAAGCCGTCGCCGGACATCGACCTCGCGACGGTCGCCCGCGAGGCCGGCGTGGCGGCCAAGGCATGGCTCGAGGCCAACCCGCCGAGGCCACCATCGGGGCCGTCCGGCGACGCCCTCGGCCGCGGCTTGCGCTAGTCCGCTCAGCCTACTCGCAGGGCTATCCCCCAGATGAGGCAGGCCGCGTTCGGCGTGCGGTTGGCGTCGCTGCGCGCCGAGCCGCTCAGAAAGACGGTCTTGCGGCCCGACTGCAGGATGAGCTGGAACATCGTGTCCGCGAGGCTGATGATGGGCACGGCCTGCGTCGGCAGCGCGGTGAAGACGACGCCGTCGTGGGCGGCCTCGATGTCGCGGCCCAGCAGCCGCGAGACGTTCACCCCGCCGGGCTGCGATGCCGTGAACGTGATGATCGTCTGCGTCGACTTGACGTTCGGTGCGGGATCCTGGTCGCGGCACTGCGCCTCGAAGCGCCCGATCCCGTCGATCGTCGCGATGGCGACGACGGGACCCGACTGGTTGTCGACGGCGCGCAGGTACCTCGTGATCGAGGTCGACCCGCCGCGCATGACGTCGCTCACGAAGCGGCCCGGGATGCGCCCCTGCGCGCTGCCGCTGTTCGCGGTCGCGACGAGCTTGCCCTTCGCCAGGGCGAGCGAGGCGGTCGACGAGACGGCGCTCTTACCGTCCACGGCACCGGCGTTCGTCGCGAAGTCGATCGCGGCGATCGCGGTTCCCGACAGCGCGACGACAAGGGCGATGAGCGCGACGACCATCGCCGGCGACGGCATCCTCGGCCTCATGTGACACCTCCTCCAGCGACCGCGCGCAAGCCGCACGCGATCTGTCGAAGGGCAAGCTACCGCGCGCGCCGGCAACCTGGCGCGTCCGAGGGGGGCGAAGACGTCGGCCCCGCTCCTTACTCTTGGTAGATGGCTCGCCCCGCCACGATCCACGTCTGCTCGGCCTGCGGGCACTCATCGGCCCGCTGGCACGGCCAGTGCCCGGGCTGCGACGCGTGGAACACCCTCGTCGAGGAGCGTGCCGCCGCGCCGCCGCCGGCGCGCGGCCGCGGCGGGGTCGGCGCGCGCGGCGGCGTCGCGCCCGGCCGGCCCGTGCGGCTCGCGGACGTCAGCACCGAGCGCGTCCCGCGCCTGCGCACCGCGATCGGCGAGCTCGACCGCGTCCTCGGCGGCGGTCTCGTGCCCGGCTCGCTCGTGCTGCTCGGCGGCTCGCCGGGCATCGGCAAGTCGACGCTGACGAACATGGCGCTCGGCAACCTCGCCGCCGCGGGCCGGCGCACGCTGTACGTCTCCGGCGAGGAGTCCGCGGCGCAGATCCGACTGCGCGCCGAGCGGCTGACGCCCGACACCGGCGGTGCGCTCGACGTCCCCGTGCTCGCCGAGACCGACCTCGACACGGTGCTCGCGACAATGCACGCCGAGCGCCCCGAGGTCTGCGTCATCGACTCCGTCCAGACGCTGCACTGCGCGGACCTCAGCGGCGCGCCCGGCTCCGTCGGCCAGGTGCGCGAGGTCGCGGCGCGGATCATGCAGGTCGCCAAGGCCGACGACGTCGCCGTGCTGCTCGTCGGGCACGTCACGAAGGAAGGCTCGCTCGCCGGCCCGCGCGTGCTCGAGCACCTCGTCGACTGCGTGCTGCAGTTCGAGGGCGAGCGCGAGCGCACCTATCGCACGCTGCGCGCGCTGAAGAACCGCTTCGGCTCGACGAACGAGGCGGGCGTCTTCGAGATGCGCCAGAGCGGCCTGGTCGAGGTCCTCGACGCGAGCGCGCGCTTCGTCGCCGAGGCGACCGGCAAGCCGGGCTCGGTCATCCTCGCCGCGATGGAGGGCACGCGGCCGCTGCTCGTCGAGGTCCAGGCGCTCGTCTCGCCATCCGAGCTCGTGCCGCCGCGGCGCGTCGTCAACGGCCTGGATCGCAACCGGCTCGCGCTCGTGCTCGCCGTCCTCGGGCGCCATGCCGGCGTCGGCGTCGGCAGCGCGGACGTCTTCGTCAACGTCGTCGGCGGGGTGCGCGTCGAGGAGCCCGGTGCCGACCTCGCGATCGCGCTCGCGGTCGCCAGCGCGTCGCGCGGCGTGGCGCTCGGTACCGGCAAGCCGGTGGCGTGCTTCGGTGAGCTCGGGCTCACCGGCGAGCTGCGGCTGGTCGCGCACGCGGACCGCCGCTACAGCGAAGCGGCGAAGTTCGGCCTGCGCGACGTCGTCTCGCCGGAGGGCTCGCCGACGCTGCGCCAGGCCCTTCGGGCGGCGCTCCCGGCGGCGTCGCCGCGCAGCGCCGCGGCATAGGCCTGGATTCCGCGAGGGTCGGTGGATCCAGGCCAACCGCCGACCAAGACCCAATTTGCCTAAGCACCCGCTAAAATGGCCGGGATGGTCCAACGAGTAGGGGACGAATCACACGAGCTCGAGTCTCGTCAAGAGCCCCGGTTGGTGAAGTCGTTGGAGATGGTCGCGCCGGGCACGACCCTGCGCGAGGGCATCGACAACATCGTCCACGCTCGCACGGGCGGTCTCATCATCGTCGGCGAGGTCGACGAGCTCAGCTTCCTCTTCTCCGGCGGCATCAAGCTCGAGATCGATTACACGCCCGCCCTGCTCTACCAGATCGCGAAGATGGACGGCGCGATCGTGCTGAACGCGAACTCGACGCGGATCGCCATGGCGAACGTGCAGCTCATGCCCGACCCGACGATCCTGTCGCTCGAGACCGGCACCCGGCACCGCACCGCCGAGCGCGTCTCCAAGCAGACCGACGCGCTCGTCATCGCGATCTCCCAGCGGCGCGAGGTCGTGTCGCTGTACGTCGACGGCGGCAAGTACATCCTCGAGGAGATCCCCGTCGTCTTGGCCAAGGCCAACCAGGCGCTCGCGACGCTCGACAAGTACCGCACGCGTCTCGACCAGGTCTCGACGCGGCTGACCGCGCTCGAGTTCGAGGGCGGCGCCACGCTGCACGACGTGCTCACCGTCCTGCAGCGCTCCGAGCTCGTCACGCGCATGGCCGTCGAGATCGAGCGCTACATCGTCGAGCTCGGCACCGAGGGGCGCCTCATCGAGATGCAGCTCGAGGAGACCATGGTCGGCACCGCGGCCGACAAGGCCGCGCTCGTGCACGACTACCTCGCCGAGAACACCGACGAGGCGTTCGCCGGCGCGCTCGACCAGATCGGCCGCCTGCCGCACCACGATCTTCTGGACTTCGGCCGCTTGGCCGAGCTGCTCGGCTACGACCGCAAGCTCAACACGCTCGATTACCCTGTGTCTCCGCGCGGGTTTCGCATTCTCGGACGGATTCCGAGGCTGCCGAAGCTTGTCGTGGCACAGATCGTCAACGACTTCGGCGGGCTCGACGAGATGCTCGCCGCGACCGACGCCGAGCTCGAGACCGTCGACGGCGTGGGCGAGATCCGGGCGAAGGACATCCGCGAGGGCCTTCGCCGGTTGCAGGAGATCAACCTCGTGGATCGGTACCTGCAGACGTGATGGCAGGGAGTTCAGTTCGTCGTCGCCGGCCCGCGCCGGCACCAACCAAGGAGGACACCATTCCCGAAGCCATCGAAGAGCAGCTGCTTGAGGATCTCGAGACCCGTACGGTCGAGAACATCGAGTTCGAGCTCGGTGACAACGTCGTCTACCCGCATCATGGAGCGGGCCAGGTCTTGAAGAAGGAACGGCGCAAGATGTTCGGCGAGGAGCGGGAGTACCTCACGATCAAGATCCTGCACAACGACATGACGGTGATGGTCCCGTGCGAGAACGCCGGCGTAGCCGGGCTGCGTCGCGTCATCGACGAGGAGACGGTCCAGAAGGTTCTGGCCGTCCTCGCCGACGAGGTCTCGGAGATGCCGAAGAACTGGAACCGCCGGTTCAAGCACAACCGCGACAAGATCAAGACGGGCGACATCTACGAGCTGGCGGAGGTCGTGCGCAACCTCGCGATCCGCGAGCACGAGAAGGGCCTGTCGACCGGTGAGAAGCAGATGTTCACGCGGGCCAAGAAGATCCTCGCGTCCGAGCTGATGTACGCGCTCGACAAGGACGAGGACGAGGCCGAGCAGCACCTCGACGACCTGCTCGCCGAGAGCGCCGGCGTGGTGGCGCAGTAGCTCTCGCGCTCGTCGTAGCCGCGGGAAAGGGCGAACGCCTTGGGTCGGAGGGGCCCAAGGCGTTCGTCGTTGTGGCCGGTCGCCCGATGCTCGAGTGGAGCATCGCGGCGCTGCGGGCGGTGGGTGACGTGGAGCAGATCGTCGTCGCGCTGCCCGAGGGCGTAGCGGCGCCGGACGGCACGATCGGCGTCGTCGGCGGCGCGCAGCGATCGCACTCGGTGCTCAACGCGCTGCGCGCCGGGGAGGGCGACCCGGTCATCGTCCATGACGCCGCCCGGCCGCTCGTCACGCCGGCGATCTTCGAGGCGGCGCTGCACGAGCTCGAGTCCTCCGGCTGCGATGCGGTGATCGCCGCCGCGCCCGTCACCGACACGATCAAGGAGGCGTCCGACGGGACCGTGACGCGCACGCTCGACCGCGCTGCGCTGTGGTCGGTGCAGACGCCGCAGGTCTTTCGCCGGGCCGCCCTCGAGCGCGCGCTCGCGGCGTCAGAGGACGTGCTCGCGGTCGCGACCGACGACGCGTGGCTCGTCGAGCGCGCCGGAGGGGTCGTGCGGATCGTCGCGTCGCCGCGCGAGAACATCAAGGTCACGACGCCGGGCGACCTGCACGTCGCCGAGCTCGCGCTACGCGCGCGCTGAGCGGATGCGCGGCGACCTCGGCGCGCTCCTGCGAGCCGGGCCGCCGGTCATCTGTGCTGGAATCCCGCGCCCGATGCTCACCGACTACCACCTGCACCTGCGACCGGACGATCCCGGAACGGACGCCGCGACGTACTTCTGCTCCGCGAACGTCGACCGCTACCGGGCGGTAGCCGAGGAGCGCGGGATCGCGGAGCTCGGCTGTGCGGAGCACGTCTACCGCTTCGCGCAGGCGCTCGAGGTCTGGCGCCATCCGCTGTGGCGCGAGAGCGCGGTCGACGACATCGACGCCTATGCGTGCTTCGTGCGCGAGCAGACCGACCTGAAGCTCGGCATCGAGGCGGACTTCATCGTCGGGCGCGAGGACCAGATGACGACGCTCTTGCAGGCGCGCGACTGGGACTTCGTCGTCGGCTCGGTGCACTTCGTGGGCGAGCACGCGGTCGACCACGACGGCTACGAGGTCCACGACTACCGCTCGCAGCGGCCCGATGCGCTCTGGCGCTCGTACTTCGAGACGCTCGGCGAGGCCGCGCGGTCGGGGCTGTTCGACATCCTCGCGCACCCCGACCTCGTGAAGATGTGGGGTCCGCGCAAGCGGCCCGCTCCCGAAGGCGACCTGCGGCGCTTCTACGATCTGGCGATGGACGGGATCGCCGAGTCGCAGATCGCCATCGAGGTCTCGACGGCGGGCCTGCGCAAGCCGGTCGGCGAGATCTACCCGGCGCCGGCGTTCCTCGAGATGTGCCTCGACGCGGGCTGTCCCGTGGCGCTGTCGAGCGACGCCCACGTCCCCGGCGACGTCGGCCGTGGCTACGCGGCCGCGTTGGAGATGCTCGAGCGGCTCGGCGTCGGCGAGCTCGCGGTGTTCGAACGCCGCAAGCGGCGGCTGGAGGCGATCGGATGAGCTCGGGCGACGGCGGTAGCGCGCGGACCGGCCTGGGCTGGGACTCGCACCGCTTCAAGGCCGGGCGGCCGCTGATCCTCGGCGGCGTGACGTTTCCCGATGCGCAGCTCGGCCTCGACGGCCACTCCGACGCGGACGTGCTGACGCACGCGGTCATGGACGCGCTGCTCGGCGCCGCCGGCCTCGACGACATCGGCGTGCACTTCCCCGATTCCGACGGCGCCTACAAGGACGCGGACTCGATCGCGCTGCTGCGCGACGTCGTTGCGCGCCTGGGCGCGGAGGGCCTGCGGATCGTCCACGTCGACACGACCGTGTTGATGGAGCGCCCGAAGATCGGCCCTCACCGCGCGGCAATCCGAGAGCGCCTGGCGGACGCGCTCGGCCTCGAGCGTGCCGCGGTGAACGTCAAGGCCTCGACCGGCGAGGGGATGGGGTTCGTCGGCCGGTTGGAGGGCGTCGCCGCGCTCGCCGTCGCGACGCTCATGCGGGACGGATAGCGGCTACGCCCCCGCCTCGTTGCGGCCACCCCGCCGCTTCGGCTCGTCGGCGCGGATGAAGTGCTCGCGCAGGAGCTGGGCGACGCGCTCGGGCCGCTCGACCTGCGCAACGTGGCCGCAGTCCTCGAGGAGCACCTGCTCGGCGCTCGGCAGCCATTGCGTCACATGGTGGCGCAGCGACGGCCGGATGACCTCGTCGTGATCGCCCCAGATGAACAGGCTCGGCGCGGCTAGCTCCGCGAGCCGGGGGTAGAAGCCGTCGTCACCGAACGGCGAGGCGAGGTAGAGCTGGCGCAGGGCCGCGAGGAACGCGACGCGGCCGCCGGGGCTTGCGTACGTGCGGCGGAACTCGTCGACGACCATCTCGGCGAGGTTCGGGTGGACGCTGTCCGGGTCGGCGAACAGCGCATGGAACCGTCGCTCGATCATGGTGCGGGTGAACCCGTGCGGCAGCAGCGCGACCTCCGGGCGCACGAGCCGCGCGAGCGTCGGATACGAGCGGCCCGGAAACGCGACCGCCGGGCTCAGCAGGGCGAGTCCGCCAACCCGGTCGGGATGGCGCAGGCCGAGCTCGATCGCGATGCGGCCGCCCAGCGAGTTGCCGGCGACGTGTGCGCGCTCGACGTGCAGCGCGTCGAGCGTCTCGCGCACGGTCTCGGCGAGCCAGCGCGGGCTGTATGGGGCGGCGACGGGCTTCGAGGACCAGCCGAACCCCGGCAGGTCGATCGCGTGGACCCTGAAGCGGCGAGCGAGGATCGCGGCGACGTCGACGAACGAGCTCTTCGTGCTCCCGAGCCCGTGGATGAGGACGACGTCCGGTCCGTGGCCCGTCGTGAGGGTCGACACGCGCTCGCCGCCCGCGAGCGAGACGTCGTGGACGCGCAGCAGCGGCGGCCGGGAGTCCTCGAGTGAGAAGAGCCCCTCGAACGCGATCGCGAGGTCCAGCCGGCCGCTGACGTCCAGCCGGCGCTCGCGGAACGCTGCGCTGCCGGCGAGCTCGCCGCGCCGCAGGGCGATCCAGGTCGGTGCGTCGGTCGTGAACACGACGTCGGCGCCGCGCTTCGCGGCCCCGCGGTGGACGCTGGCCTCGCGCTCGGTGCAGCGCACGTCCACGGCCGGGCTGTCGCCGAGGAGGATCCGGTAGGTCGCGTCGAAGCCCGGCGCCGCGCCGAGGTAGCGCTCGGGCAGCGATCGAAAGGCCGCTTTCACCACGTCCGCGAGATCGACGTCGTTCATCGTGCTCGGCACGCTACGGCTTCAGCGATCAGGCGTGCGCAACGTCCTCAGCGCGACGAACGGGCGAACTCTCCGAAGCCGACGAAGCGGTTCGTCACCGCCGCCGAGAACCCGACCGTGATCGTCGTGCTTCCGGCCTTCACCTTGTCGTCGTAGAACAGCTGCCAGCTCGCGTTGCGCTTCGAGTCGCGGACGGGCGAACCGAGGGAGCGGTACACGTTGCCCAGGCCGTCTGTGACGGTCGCGGTCCCGGTTCGGCCACCCCAGCCGACCGCGACGAGGACGGTGTTGCCGCGAGTCAACGGGACCCGCGTGGTGACCGTGGCGGTCGTCGCGGCCGCCGACGCGAACGACTCGCGATGCTGGACGAGGGAGTAGCGCCCGCCCTGCGGCGGCGCGACCGCCACCATGAACGTCATCGTCGCGACGTCGCTGGCGCCGCCGTCGTCCGTCACGCGCAGGCGAACCGTGAACGACCCGGCGCTCGCGAACGTCGTCGTCGCCGTCGCATCGGTCCCGTCGTCGAACTGGCCGTCGTCGTCGAGGTCCCAGGCGCGCGACTGGATCGAGCCGTCGGCGTCGGTCGAGGTGTCGGTAAACGTCAGCGCCTGGCCCGCCACCGGCGCGTCGATGCTTCGCGTCATGCGGGCGACCGGCGGGACGTTGGGGTCGGGGGGGACGTCGAGGACGTTGAGGACGTTGCGCGTCAGCGCCTGGATGCGCGGGTCCGCGCCATGGCCTACCGGGTCATACCCGGCCTGGAAGTAGTCGTCCAGCTTCCAGCTCCAGTTCAGCGTGCCGGATGCGAAGACTCTGGCGCCCGACGGCGCGGTGTAGCGCGTGGCGGCGGCGGACGGCTCCGTGGTGCCGCCGTCGTGGCGCAGCAGGACCGTCAGGGTCCCTGGCACCGCGCAGCCGGGGACGACGCTGTCCCACTCGTACCCGACGAGCAGCGAGATCGTCGAGTCCGCCAGAAATCCTGTGTTGGAGAACCAGTCATCTCCGAGCGACGGCGCCTCGACGCGATACGTGCGGTACGCGTTGTTGGAGATCGCGCCACCTGCGTACTGGATGCCGAGGAGCTCGCACTCCGGGCGCGCCGGGATGAGGACGCGAAACTGGATCGTCTTGAGCCGCTGGTCTTCCTCCGGATCGCTGGAGCGGTCCTTGTAGGCCACCATCGTGCGTCCGCCGTCCTCGTAGCGCATCTGCCAGTAGGCGGTGTTCGCGCCGAAGAACGCGAGGTGCACGCCCGCGTCGCGCGCGCCCTCGAAGGCGTCGCGCATGCTCTTTGACCAGTACTCGTCGTGGCCGGCGCTCGCGACCAGGCGGAAGCCCCGCAAGCTCAGCGGGTCGGCGTCGGTGTCCGTGTCGGACTGGTACTGGACGTCGTAGCCCTCGCGCTCCAAGAAGCGCACGAGCTGCAGGTCGTAGTCGTACAGCCGCTGGCTATCGCGGTGCAACGGCCGGTCGAAGGAGACCTTGCTCGCGCGGGTGAGGTTCGTGCTGTTGGAGTCTATAGACGCTCTTGCCGCCCCACTTGTTGTATGCCTGCCACGTGTTCGACGATGCCTGCACGAGGATCGACTTCACGCGCGTCGCCGGGGCGCGCACGATGAGCGGGACGGTGTGGATGTGTCCGGCCTGCTCGCCGGATGTGAGCTTGAGCGCCGCGATGTAGTAGCCGCTCTCCCATGTGCTCCCGACGGTGAACGAGTCGGTCGTAGCCCAGTTCGCGCGGCCGAGCCCGGTCTGCGGGTCGAGCGTCGGGTACGGCTGGGCGATCGCCTCCTTCGAGCCGGTGCAGCTCGGCAGGCAGGTCATGAGGCGACCGCCGGCGCCGCCGTACCAGCCGAGGCGGTACACCTCGACGCGGTAGCTTCGCTGCGAGTCGGAGCTGACCTTGAGATCGACGGTGTCGCCAGGGAGCGCCGAGGTGCGATCCGCGTACCCCTCGAGCACGCCGGGACTGATGTCCAGGACGTTCCACCCCGGGTTGCCGGGCTTGCCGTTCTCGGTCACGACCGGGTTGTCGGCCCGCGCGGCGGCAGGGCATGCGACCAGCGCCAGCGCCAGCGCTGCGACTAAACGGGTTATACACGTGCGCCCCATCGCGATCCGTCCCTTGATCGGTGAGTCCGGCCAACCTGCCTGCTGCGCCGACCCTCGCGGCGCCGGTGTGCCAAACGTATCCCCAGTGCTCATGTGCGTGGGGGGTGAGTCACACGCGCGACGGGTGACACTCCTACCCCACGGCCGGTGGGGTATGGCTTCAGCACCTCCCATGTCCGAGCGCCAGGGAGGCGTCGGCTCCGACGGCCGGCGGACAGACAGCGGCTCGATAGGGTCAGGCGATGACCGCGATCCGCCTTCACGACACGCGCTCCGGCGCGTTGCGCGAGCTCGTCCCCGGTCCAGGGGGGCGCGTCGGCATCTATGCCTGCGGGCCGACGGTCTACGGCCGCGTGCATGTCGGCAACGCCCGGCCGTTCGTCGTCTTCTCGCTGCTCAAGCGCTTCCTCGAGCACGAGGGCCTCGACGTCACGCTGGTCGTGAACATCACCGACGTCAACGACAAGATCTACGACGCGGCGCGCCCGCTCGGGGTGCCGAGCGCGCAGCTCGCCGCCGAGATGGCGGCGCACTACCTCGCCGACACGGACGCGCTCGGGCTCGGGCGCCCGGACGCCGAGCCGCTCGCATCGGAGTCGATCGACGGCATCACCGACCTCATCGCGACGCTCGTCGCGCGCGGCAGCGCCTACGCCGTCGACGGGGACGTCTACTTTCGCGTGCGGTCAGATCCCGACTACGGCTCGCTGAGCAACCGCGCGATCGACGAGATGAATCAGGGCGAAAGCGTGGAGGGCTCGGACCGCAAGGAGGATCCGCTGGACTTCGCGCTCTGGAAGGCGCACAAGCCGGGTGAGGACACCGCATGGGACGCGCCGTGGGGGCGTGGGCGGCCGGGCTGGCACATCGAGTGCTCGGCGATGGCCGAGGAGCTGCTGGGCGTCAACTTCGAGATCCACGGCGGCGGCAACGACCTCGCGTTCCCGCATCACGAGAACGAGGCCGCCCAGACGCGGATGGGCCGCGGCGCGGAGCTCGCGCAGATCTGGATGCACAACGGGATGCTCCAGCTGCAGGGCGGAACGATGGGCAAGAGCCTCGGCAACGCGATCCGCCTGCACGAGGTCGTCGGCGAGGTCGGCCGCGACGCGCTCGTGATGCTGTTCGCGAGCGCGCACTACCGCGGGCCGATGGACTTCGACGACGAGCGTCTCACCGAGGCTCGCGCGCGGGTCGCGCGCGTTCGCGACGCGGCCCGCCAGCTCACCGACGGCGACTCGCCGGCCGACATGCGCCCGCACCGCGACGCGTTCTTCGCGGCGCTCGCCGAGGACTTCAACACCGCTCAGGCGCTCGGCGCGCTGTTCGAGTGGATCCGCGAGGCCAACCGGCGCGACGAGCCTGTCGGGCGGGCGGCCCTCGTCGAGATGCTGACGGTGCTGGGGCTCGAGAACCTCGCCGAGGCGGGCGACGGCGCCGGCTCCGAGGAGCTCGAGCTGCTCGATCGCCGCCAGGCGGCGCGCGCGGCGAAGGACTGGGCTGACGCCGACGCGATCCGCGACGAGCTCGCGACGCGGGGCTGGACGGTGCGCGACGGACCCGACGGCGCCGAGCTCGTGCGCAGCGCGCCGTGACTCGCTCCGACCGCAGCTCCGGGCGCGCCGTCAGGCCCGGCGCCCGCGACCCCGGGCGAGCGCCGGCGCTCGGCTCCGGCGGTCCCGGGCGCGCGCCGGGCGGTCCGGGGCGCGCGCCGGCGCCCGGGTCCCGCAGTCCGGCGGGCCCGCCCCGCGGCATCCTCTACGGGCGCAATCCGGTGCACGAGGCGCTGCGGGCCGGCCGGCGGCGGATCGAGGTCATCTGGGCGACCGAGGGCGCCGCGCGCGAGCCGTGGCTGCGCGAGGTCGCCTCGGTCCAGCTCGCGTCCGCCGACGAGCTGACCCGGCGCTGCGGGTCGCCCGACCACCAAGGCATCTGCGCGGAGGCCGGCGGCTATCCATACGTCGGCGCCGCGGAGCTGCTCGCGGTGGGCGATCCCTTCATCGTTGCGCTCGACGAGCTGCAGGACCCGCAGAACCTCGGCGCGATCTGCCGCACCGCCGAGTGCGCGGGCGCGACGGGCGTCGTGCTCTGCGAGCGCCGGGCGGCGGCGGTCACGCCGGCTGCGGCGAAGGCGTCGGCGGGCGCCGTCGAGCACCTGCGGATCGCGCGCGTGCGCAACATGGCCGACTTCCTCGCGGACGCGAAGGCCGCCGGATCCTGGTGCTACGGGGCCGACGGCGCCAGCGAGACGTCCTACGACGAGCCCGACTACCGCGGCGGCGTCGTCCTCGTGCTCGGGAGCGAGGGCAGCGGCCTGCGACCGCGCGTGGCGGCGGCGTGCGACGGGCTGATCTCGCTGCCCCGGCACGGGCGCGTGCAGTCGCTCAACGCGAGCGCCGCGGCGGCCGTGCTCATGTACGAAATCGTGCAGCGCCGAACCAACCCTTGACAGGGCGTCATAACAGCGACTACGGTGCCGCCTGCGTCAGGGTGAACCTGAGGTACAGCATCGGACAATGACGTAACGCAGCTGGCGCCCTGGGAGGGGACCGCCACTGAGCAAACTCCGGCCGCGTGCAGCGGATCGGGAAAGGACTGCTCGTGGCCCGACTCTCCCAGAAGTCTCACCCTCAGGTTCATGTCGATGACTACTTCCTCATCGGCTTGGCGAAGCAGGGCGATCGCACGGCCTACGACCGGATCGTGCGCCGGTACTACGGCTTCGTGCGCCTCAAGGCATCGTCGTACTTCCTCGCCGGCGGGGACTCCGACGACCTCGTGCAGGAGGGCCTCGTCGGCCTCTACAAGGCTGTGCGCGACTACCGCTCCGATCGCGAGTCGTCGTTTCGCAACTTCGCGGAGCTGTGCATCACGCGCCAGATCATCACCGCGGTCAAGACCGCGACGCGCAACAAGCACACGCCGCTGAACCAGTACGTCTCGTTCTCGGCCACGCCGGCCGGTGCCGGCGGCGACGGCGAACCGACGCTCGAGGACGTCATCCCGGGCTCGACCGTCCACGACCCGGTCAACCAGGTCATCTCGACGGAGGAACTGCACTCGCTGGTCGGCTGCCTGTCGACGGCGCTGTCAGAGCTCGAGTCGCGCGTGCTGGCGCTGTACCTCGACGGACGTCCCTACGAGGAGGTCGCGACCCGCCTGGGCTGCGACGCGAAGACGGTCGACAACGCGCTGCAGCGCGTCAAGCGCAAGGTGGGCACGCACCTCAACGCCCGCGCGGTGTTGAACTGACACGCGTTCGAGCTAGCTATTCTCGCTTGCTGTGACCGCTCTTCAGATCATCCTCCTCATCTTCGCGCTGCTCGTCCTCGGCTTGGGCGTCGGCGGCTACATGGCCATGACTCGGCGCACGAGCTCCCGGGAGGGCCAGCTGCTCGAGCAGTTGCGCCTCGCGGAGCGCGAGCTCGCCAAGGCGCACGCCGCCGACAAGGGCTGGGACCCGGCGCTGCTGCGCGCAGCCGCGCAGTCGGCTGCCGACGCGCGCTTCGGCGCGTCCGGCGTCACGGGCTTGCAGCTCGTGCACGTCGTCGACAAGCCCGGCACCGACGCCGACCAGGCCGTGTTTCGCGTCGAGACGGCCGACGGCGAGCAGTCGCTCACGCTCGGGCGCACCGGCGGCGTCTGGGGGCCTGCCTAGCTGCGGACGCCGCCGCGAGGGCGGCGCCCGCAACGTCCTGCGTCAGCCGACCTTCTCGAGGTCGATGACGAAGATCAGCGTCTCGTTCGGAGCGATCGAGCCCTGTCCGGTGGCGCCGTAGCCGAGATCCGGGGGGATGACGAGCATCCGCCGGCCGCCCTCGCGCATGCCGGCCACGCCCTGGTCCCAGCCGGCGATGACCATCTGAGCGCCGAGCTGGAACTGGAACGGCTCGCCGCGGTCCCACGAGGCATCGAACTGCTCGCCGTTGGAGTACGAGGTGCCGACGTACTGGACGGACACGCTGTCACCGGTGGCGGCCTTCTTGCCCTTGCCCGTCACGATGTCCCGGCTGTAGAGCTTGGTCGGCGGGTCGCCGGCCGGCTTGGCGATCTCGGGCTTCGTCTTCAGGTCCGTGGCGATCTCGAGCTTCTGGATCGTCTCGGCGGTCTCCGGGGTCGTCTCCGTGACGGTCGGCTCCGGCGTCGTGGCGGCCGGAGTCACGCTGTTGTCGACCGCGGGATCGTCGTCGCCGCAGGCGCCGACCCCGAGGGCTGCGACGGCCAGCAGCGCCGCGGTCACGGCTCGCATGCGCATCGCTCAGCCGACCTTCACGAGGTCGACGATGAAGACGAGCGTCTCGTTCGCCGCGATCGGGCCCATCCCGCGCGGGCCGTAGCCGAGCGACGGCGGGATGACGAGCGTCCGGCGGCCGCCCTCGCGCATGCCGGCGACGCCGAAGTCCCAACCCTGGATGACGCGCTTGGCGCCGAGCGGGAAGTCGAACGGCGTACCGCGGTCCCACGAGGAGTCGAACTGCGCGCCGGTCGAGTACGAGACGCCGACGTAATGGACGGCGACGTGGTCGCCGGTCTTCGCAGCGCGGCCTTCGCCGACGACGACGTCGTCGGTGATGAGATCGGCGGGCGGCGTGCCCACGGGCTTGGGGACCTCGGGCTTGCTGCCGAGGTCTGTCGAGATCTCGAGCTTCTGATAGCCGTTGGCGGCGGGCTCGGTCATGCCGCGTTCGGAGGCGTTGTGGCGAATGTCATGCCGTACAGCCTATGGATTGACGCGCCCGGCGGGTTCAGACGGGTGCCTTCTCGGGCTCCGGCTCGGGCTTCGGATCGCGCACCTCGCGCGCCTTGTCGCGCTGTGGGCGAAGGCCCGGAGCCCAGGGCAGGCGCCGTTCGAGGCACGGTCGCTCGATGTACCGCATCGACAGCCCGGACAGGGCGAGCGAGACCGGTAGGCCGACGACGAACATGATCGCACCGAGGAGCACCGGTTCGGTCTCGTAGCCGACGATGTGGATGATCTCGAAGAGGACCCAGACGTGGACGAGGTACAGGGCGTAGGAGCGCTCGCCGATCCAGTTCGTCACCCGGTTGTTCAGCCAGCGCGGTGCGCTGTTCGTGCCGAGCTGCAGCGCGAGCATGCCGCCGATGAGCGTGAACCCGATGATCGCGACGAGCAGGCTGCGGCGGCCGAGGGAGTGGTGCAGCTGCGTCGTCCCGGCCTCGTAGTCCCATTGCATGTACAGCAGGGCGGCGATCGCCGCGACGACCACGCAGCTCCAGGCGAATCGCTTCGCCCGTGCCGGATGCCCGCGAAACCACGGGACGGCGAATGGCTCGAGGGCCGCGAGGGCGACGCCCGGCAGGAAGACCCAGACGATGAGGGGCGGGCTCGTCAGCAAGGCGAAGCTGTTGTCGGCGTTCTGGCGCATCGCGATGCTGAGCAGCAGCAGGAAGCCGATGAACGTCAGCACCGCGATGCCACGCGCGCGCGGCGTCTTCAGCGGCTTGCCGAACCTGAAGGCGATGAGGGCGGCGATCGGGATCGTGGCGTAGTACGCCGCCTCGACGTCCAGCGACCAGGCTTGGCCGATCGGCAGCGTCGCCGAGCCGCCGGTGTAGGTCTGCGTGAACGTGAAGATCGAGAGGACCTGCCACCAGGTCGAGGCCGGCGCGTCGCCGGAGGGGTTGTCGGGCGTCGGGCCGATCGACCCGTCGAGCCCCAGGCGCAGCAGGACGATCAGCGCGATGACGTAGAAGATCGGCACGATCCGCAGCACGCGGTTGCGCGCGAAGCGGCGGATCGAGGGGCGCTTCGTGCCGAGTACGAACGAGCGCACGAACGGCCGCGCGATGAGGTAGCCCGACAGCACGAAGAAGACCGCCAGCATGAGGTCGATGCGCGCGATCGGCTGCTTGGCCCAGCCGTAGTTCACCAGCGACGGGGCCGGATCGGCGTTCGCGAAGACGTGCGCGACGAAGATCAGCGTCGTCCCGATGCCGCGGAACCCATCCCCGCCGAACAAGTTCCCGACCCCGGCTTCGCTGGCTCGAGGATCCTCCGTGTGGCCCGCCACCGCAGTCCTTTGGTCGTTGTCCTCGGGAAAGGGTGCCAGACGGTTGCCCGCCGCGACCCGCTACGCGGCGCTAGCCTGCGATGTGGCAGCCGCGACATCCGCGGTCCTCGTGCCGCTGCCCCGCCCGCCTAGCTCAATTGGCAGAGCACTTCACTTGTAATGAAGAGGTTTTCGGTTCGAGTCCGAAGGCGGGCTCTTCGGAGCTCAGACGCCAGCACGCGCGCGACTGCGCGCGAGCGCGGCGGCGACGCGCGCGACGCAGCCCGCCGGGTCCTTGTCGACCTCGAAGTCCCAGAGCCGCACGACCTCCCAGCCGAGCGACGCGAGCTGGGCGTTGACGCGGGCGTCGCGCTCGCGGTTCGTGGCGATCTTCGCGTCCCAGAAGGGGCCCGACTGGCCGTGGTAGTAGTCGGGATGGCCGTGCCAGAACGCACCGTCGACGAAGACCGCGAGCTTGGGTCCGAGGAAGGCGACGTCGGGCTTGCCCGGCAGGTTCGCCACATGCAACCGGTATCCGCGCACCCCGGCCGCCCACAGCGCG
Source organism: uncultured Actinomycetes bacterium (assembly GCA_963810605.1). Classification (GTDB taxonomy): domain Bacteria; phylum Actinomycetota; class Thermoleophilia; order Solirubrobacterales; family Solirubrobacteraceae; genus CADCVQ01. The sequence goes on along the minus strand of CAWEOF010000001.1, from coordinate 58,939 downwards.
CGGCGCAGCAGGAGCTCCGGCGCGGTGTCGCGGACGCGGACGCGCGCCATGAGCCGGCTGCGGGCGGCGGGATCGAGCGAATCGGCCACGTCGGGCCACGATAGACGCGGCCGGCGGTGCTGAAGGTGCGCCGAGCCGCGGGGGGTGGTGCCGACAAGTACCGCCTATCGAGGCTTACCGGCACCACCCCCCCCGGCGAAAGGGTCAGCCGGGCGTGCCGGCGTGCTCGAGGCGGCCGTGGCCGTTGCTCGACACGACGTGCTCGAACGCCGGGATGTCCGGGTCCGGCGGGGGGTTCAGGCGGCGCTCGAGCTCGCCGAGCACGATGCCGAACAGCGCGTGGCGCCACGTCGCCTGGGCGAACGCGCGCCAGCTGCCCGCCAGCCGCGGCATGTCGCCGCGCGCGGGGTGCAGGCGATCGACGACGACCGTCAGCGGCCACGTCGCGAGGTGCTCGGCCAGCCCGACGATCGGACCACGAGACCACGACGGCACCGGCATCCGCGGCGCGATCGCCGCGTAGGCCGCGCCGAGCGCCGCGCCGTTGCCAAGATGCATCGCCAGCCCGACGACCGGCCAGGCCCGTCCGCGCGTGATCGCCTTGCCGAGCAGCTCGGTGTCGTCGTAGTCGACGCCGAACACCGTCTTGTCCAGCGGCTGCTGCGCCGCCCAGACGCCGGCGGCGACTGCCCCGGCAATGGCTCCGCGAACGGTCTTGACGCGATCGATGACCATGACGTCCCCAAGACTGTAACGGTCGTCAGCACCACGGGTATCGAATGGCAATGGATCGCAAGCGCTTCCTGGAACGTGCCCGTGGGCGGGGCGTCAACCCCCTCGTCTACTGGATCTCGCGCGCGTTCGTGGAGCCGTTCTGCCTCGTGTACTTCCGCATGAGCCGGATCGGCCGCGAGCACATCCCGCGCGAAGGCGGCGTCATCATCGCTGCGAACCACCGGTCGTTCCTCGACCCGTTCGTCATCGGGACGCTCGTCCGGCGCCCGATCTACTTCGTCGCGAAGAAGGAGCTGTTTTACCAGCGCTTCCCGGCGTGGTTTCTCAGCTCGCTCGGCGCGTTCCCCGTCGACCGCGGCAACAACGACCGCGACGCGATGGAGACCGCCCGCAAGATCATCGAGCGCGGCGACGTCGTCGTGATCTTCCCCGAGGGCACCCGCACGCGCCCCGGCGCGCTCGGCCAGCCCAAGCGCGGCGTCGGCCGGCTCGCGCTCGAGACCGGCGCGCCGATCGTGCCCGTCGCCGTCATCGGCACCGAGGCCATCCGCCGGGGCTGGCGCATCCGCCCGCACAAGGTTCGCCTGCGCGTCGGGCGTCCGCTGCGCTTCCCGCGCGTCGAGGATCCCTCGCCGCAGATGGCGCGCGCCGTCATGGAGCGCCTCTGGGGATGCATCGAGCTGCAATGGGAGTGGCTGGGCGGCACCGCGCCGCTGCGGCGCGTCGCGATCGTCGGCGCCGGCGCCTGGGGCACCGGGCTCGCGATCGCGCTCGCCCGCGCCGGCGTCGAGGTCGAGCTCGGCTGCCGCACCGCCGAGCAGGCCAGACGCCTGACCCGCACACGCGTCAACGACCGCTACCTGCCTGGCATCACGCTGCCGGAGGCCGTCAGCGTCACGACCGCCGAGCGCCTCGCGCTCGACCGCGCCGACATCGTCTGCTTCGCCGTTCCGGCGCTCGCGCTGCCGGACGCCGTCGAGGCGCACGCGGGCGCGATCCCCGCACGCGCAGGCGTGCTCGTCGTGTCCAAGGGCCTTGTCGCTCCCCTCGGCACGCTGCCGAGCGCCTACGTCGCCGAGCGCGTCGACGCTCGCGCGGTCGCCTGCATCGGCGGCCCCGGCCACGCGGCCGACGCGCTCGACCACGGCGCGGCGCTCGTCGTCGGCTCGATCGACGGCATCCTCGCCGCGCAGCTCGAGCGTGTCCTGCGCAAGGCCGGATTCGACATCTCGAGCACGGCCGACGTCGCCGGCGTCGAGCTCGCGGGCACCGCGAAGAACGCCGCCGCGCTCGCTGCCGCGGTCGCCGGCGTCAGCGGACCGAACGCCGCCGGCGCGGCCGCGGGCAAGGTCTTCGCCGAGGTCGACGCGTTCGCCCGCACGCAGGGCGTCAGTCCGCAGACGTTCGCCGGCCTGGCCGGCGCGGGCGACCTCGTCGCGACCGTCGTCGCGGAGGGCAGCCGCAATCGCCGTGCCGGGGAGCTGCTCGGGCAGGGCATGCCGGCGGCGAGCATCGGTGATGAGCTCGGCCAGGCCAGCGAGGCGCTCGAAGGCGTCGCGCTGCTCGCGCAGACCCTGCACCGCGAAGGCGTGCCGTCGCCGACGCTCGACCGGCTTGTCGCGCTCGTCGACGGGCGCATCGATTCGCAGGCGTTCACGGCCTATGTCACGGCGCCGGGCGGCCGGCGACTCGAGCGCGCGCCGGGGTCGGCCAAGGCGCCAAGATCGGGCACGAACGGCACCCATCGCAACGGCTCGGCCAACGGCGCGCTCGCGGCCGTCGTGAGCGAGCGCGAGGAAGCCGGGCGCGCGGCACGGCGCGGGTAGGCTCCGATGGGTGGACGCACAGGACAAGGCGAGGCTCGACAAGGACTTCTCGGACCTCTACCGGGTGCACCTGCGCGACGTGTACTCCTACGCGTACTACCGGGTGGGCAACCACCACGACGCCGAGGACCTGACCGAGCAGACCTTCCTGCAGGCCTACCGGCACTTCGAGCGCGCGCAGGCGGAGTCCGACGGCCGGCCGCTGCGCCCGTGGCTCATCCGGATCGCCCACAACCTCGCGGCGAACCTCTACCGCGACCGCTCGCGCCGGCCGCAGACGCCGATCGACGACACGACGGTGCTCAGCGCGATGCACACCACCGAGGATCTCGTCGAGGGACGCGATGAGCTCGCGCGGATCATCGAGGCCATCAAGGAGCTCCCCGAGGAGCGTCGTGAGGCCCTCATCATGCGCTTCGCGCTCGGCATGGACAACCGCGAGATCGCGCGCGCCATGGGCAAGACCGACGGCGCGACGAAGGTTCTCCTGCACCGCGCCATCAAGCAGCTCGAGGGGTTGGTGATGGCGACATGAACCAGCCCGCCCAGCCAGCCGACTTCGAGACGATGCTCCGCCTCGCGCTGCATCCCGTCGACCCGCCGGAGACGCTCAAGGCGCGCGTCGAGTCGACGCTGCAGGAGCTCACCGACGCCGCCGTCGACGAGCTCGACGCGTGGGAGCTGAGCACGATGCGCGACCCGCGCAACTGGGTGCGGCCCGTCGTCGCGAGCGCCGTCGGCGTGACCGCCGGCACGGCGCTCGTGGTCCTGCGCGTCCGCAACGAGCGCAAGAAGCGCGCCGCGGCCTCCAGCGACCCGCTGGATCTCCTTCGCCGTACGATCAAGGCGGCCGCCGGCGAGGCCCGAAAGATCGCCCGGCGCGATTGAACTCACGCCGCCTGATCCGATCGGATCGCGGTGGCGTAGGTCGGACTACATGGCACTACTTCGTAAACAAGCCGACCCCGGCCCAACCGAGCTGCGAGATCTCGCCGACGAGGATCTCATGCAACTCGTCCGCCGCGGCGAGGCGCCCGCGTTCGAGGTCGTCTACGAGCGCCACTCGAGCGCCGCGTTCTCGCTCGCCTACCGCATGTGCGGCAGCCGCTCCGCCGCCGAGGACGTCGTGCAGGAGGCGTTCCTGTCGCTCTGGCGCAGCGGTGCGCGCTACGACCGCGCCCGCGGCTCGGTGCGCACCTGGGTCCTCGGCATCGTCCACAACCGCGCGATCGACTCGCTGCGCCGCTCGGTCGTCCACGACCGCCGGCGCGCGAGCGACGAGGGCATCGAGGAGCGCTTCGAGGCCCGCGAGCGCACCGACGTGGAAGTCGCGCGGCTCGACGAGGCGCAGGAGATCCGCCAAGCGCTCACGACGTTGCCGGTGGAGCAGTGTCGCGTCATCGAGCTCGCCTACTTCGGCGGCTTCACGCAGACGGAGATCGCCTCGATGCTCGACACCCCGATCGGGACGATCAAGGGGCGCATGCGCCTCGGTCTTGAGAAGATGCGCGCGCAGCTGGGCGGTCTGAAGGAGGTTATGCCGTGAACCTCTACGAATGTCCGCGCATGGAAGACGCTGCGGGCTGCGTCCTGGACGCCATGCCCGACACCGAGGCGGAGTCCTACCGCCAGCACCTCACGCAGTGCGTGGAGTGTGCGAGCAAGGTCCACGAACTCAACTTCGTCTCGCACGCGCTGCTGAGCGCCGTGCCGCAGCTCAGCGCGCCGCCGGAGATCCGCGACCGCGTCATGGCGGTCGTGCGCGCCGAGGCCGAGCTGCTGCAGGCCGCGGGCGCGAGCGCCGACCGCCCGCCGCGGTCCGAGCCGCGCCGCTACGGCTGGGGCTTTGCCCGCATACGCCCGCTGACGGCGGGCGCGCTGGCGACGGTGCTCATCGTCGTCGGCATCGGCGCAGGCACGCTGCTGGGCGGGGGGTCGTCGTGCACGTCGAGCGCTGCGACCTTCGAACCGGCGGCCGGCGCCGGCGCCACGGGTGAGCTGACGATCTGCGACACCAGCGCTCGGCTCGCGCTCGACGGGATGGCGCCGCTGCCCGAAGGACGCACCTACCAGCTCTGGCTCGACAACCCGGACGACAAGAAGCTGCCCAAGCCGGGCGAGCTGATCGTGCCGCGCAAGGGCCATGCCTCCGTCGACGCCAGCGGCCTGAAGGCCGGGATGCAGGCGCTCGTGACGGTCGAGCCGGCGGGCGGCAGCGAGGTGCCGACGGCCGATCCGATCGTCAAGGCCTCCGCCTGACCGGTCGGCCCGGCCCGGCTGCTAGCGTCAGCTCCGTGGCCAAGCAGGCGAGCGAGACGACGACGATCACCTGCTATCGCCACTCCGACCGCGAGACGGGCGTGTCGTGCTCGAATTGCGGCCGGCCGATCTGCCCGGACTGCATGACCTCGACATCGGTCGGCATGCGCTGCCCGGAGTGCTCGCGCGAGAAGACGAAGGTGCGCACGGTCGCGACCCTGACGTCGGCGCCGCAGCTCACGTACGTGCTCATGGCGATCAACCTCGCGGTGTTCGTCGCCACCGCGGCGGCCGCGGGGCGCTTGAGCGGCACGTCGGGCGCGATCTACGAGCAGGGCGCGCTCTACGGGCCGCTGGTCGCCACGGGCGACTGGTGGCGGATCATCACGGCCGGCTTCCTGCACGCCGGCCTGCTGCACATCGCCTTCAACATGTACTTCCTGTACTTCCTCGGCACGCTGCTCGAGCCGGCGATCGGGAAGCTGCGCTTCGGGACGATCTACTTCGTGTCGCTCGTCGGCGGCTCGCTCGGCGCGCTGATCCTGTCGCCGAACGCCGTCACGGTCGGCGCCTCCGGCGCGGTGTTCGGCACGATGGGCGCGGCGATCCTCGCCCTCCGCGCCCGCGGCATCGATCCCTGGCAGTCCGGCCTCGGCCTGACGCTGCTGCTGAACCTCGGAATCACGTTCATCATCCCCGGCATCGCGATCGGCGGCCATCTCGGCGGCCTGGCCGCGGGGTTCGCTGTCGGCTACCTCATGTTCGATCTCGCCGAGCGCCGCCGTCTGTCGAGCACCCTCGTCTACGGCGTGTCGGCCGTGCTCGGCGTCGGCCTGGCGATCGTGGCGGTCATCGTCGCGCGGTCCGCGACGCCGCCGGGCTTCTGAGCCTGGATCCGGCTAAGGGCCCGCGCAGCAATAACTGCGGGGTTTGGCCACCGTCTCGCGGCGCCATGCGCCACCCGCGATGCTCGACGGGCTGGCGCCCGCCTGCGCTCGCGCGCGGCGCCTGGCATCCACGATCCGCACCCAAACCCACGCAGGTATTCCTGCGCGAACCCTAAGGAGGCGGCGCCCGCTACGCGGTGGAGCGTTCGACGGTCGCGCGGCGCTGGTCGGCGAACAGGCGCAGGGCGAAGCGGCCCGCTGGGTGCTCGCGCCACGCTCGCACCCGCTCGGCCATCGTGGCCGGCATGACGTCGGGCTGCGGGAGCGGGGTGCCGTACTCGACGGGCACGACGAGCGGGGCGCAGAGCGCCGCGAACGCGAGGTCTGCGGCGCTGAAGCGATCGCCGACGAGGTAGCGCCGCCCATCGGAGAGCAGCTCCGCCACCGCATCGAGCTCCTCGTCGACGAGCTCGAGCGCGCGGGCGGCCGTCGCGTCGTCGATGTCGAGGTAGCGGTTGATGTAGAGCTTCGCCGGCGCGAGGACGAACGGGAAGACGCGCCGCTCCCACGCCGGCACGCCGGTGAGGTTGTACGGCGCGAAGCGCTTCGTGTCCTTGAACACCTCGTGGTACAGCCAGCGCCGGCCCTCGACGCCGATGATCGTGTCGAAGCGGTCTTCGAGGGCGAGCACCTCCTTGCGCTCGAGCGGGTCTGCGGGGTACAGGCGGGCCGGGGCGGGCAGGCGCTCGTCGGCGTACCGCAGGATCGACCGCGAATCGGCGCAGACGCCCTCGGGCGTGGCGAGCACGGGCGCCGTCTTGCCTCCGCCCGCGCGGCGCGCCGCGATCTGGTGCACGATCTGGATGTGGCGGCGCTCCTCATAGTCGAGGCCCGCACGCTCGAGTCCCCAGCGGGCCTTCTCGCAGAAGTGGCTGATCGGGATCGTGACGAGGACGCGACGGTCCGGCCGGCCCATGCGCTACCGCCGCGCGAGGACGTCGTCGTAGAGCGCTTGGGTGCGCTCGAGCAGCCGCGCGGGCGCGAAGCGCACGCGCACGTCGGCGGCGGCCGCGGCGCCGAGCTGCTCGCGGCGCGCCGGGTCGGCGTGCAGGCGCGCGAGCGCGGCGGCGAGCGCGGCGGGGTCGCCTGGCGCGACGAGCACGCCGGTCGTGGCGTCGCCGAGGATCTCCGGCAGGCCGCCGTGGTTCGCGGCGACGACGCAGCACCCGGCCGCGGCCGCCTCGAGCGCGGCGTTGGGCAGCGGGTCGGGCTGGGTCGAGGGCACGCAGACCACGTCGGCTGCACCGTAGACGTTCTCGACATCGGAGCGAAAGCCCGAGAAACGGACCCGATCGGCGACGCCGAGGCGGGCGGCGAGGGCGTGCAGCTCGTCGAGGCGGCGCTCCTCGCCGCGCCACGGGTCGCCGGCCACGAGCGCGATCGCCCCGCTGCTCGCGAGGGCCGGATCGGCGAGCGCTGCGATCAGGACGTCCTGGCCCTTCCAGGTCGAGATCCGGCCGAGGATCGCGCAGACGAACGCGTCGCGAGGGAGGTCGAGCGCGGCGCGTGCCGCGTCGCGCGCGGCGCGGCGGGGAGCGACGCCGAGGCCGTCGTGGACGACGAGCGCACGCGGGTCGCCGCCGAGCTGCGCGGCGGTGGCGGCCGACACGCACGGCAGGGCGTCCGCGGTCAGCAGCATGCGCCGGTAGGCCGGCCAGTAGCGCTCGAAGCCCGTGTAGATCTCGCGCAGGTGCCAGACGTGGGGGATGCGGGCGACGCGCGAGGCGGCGCTTCCCCCCAGCGTCACCGAGGTGTTCGTGTGGATCAGCGCGACGTCGCGGCGGCGGGCCAGACGCGCGAGCCCGCCCCCGTCGCGGGCGAGGGTCGCGGCGACGGAGGCCAGGCCCGCGGGCGACATCGCCGCGCGGCGCATGACCGACAGCGGCCGCACGAGCACCTCGACCCCGGCGGCGCACAGGTCCTCGCGCAGCTCGCCGTCCATCGCGAGCACGACGAGCGGGCGGTAGCGGGCCGGATCGAGGCCGGTCGCGAGCAGCGCAAGCTGGCGGTCGGCGCCGTAGCGCCCCGCCGACGAGTGCAGGTACAGGACGGTGCGGCTCAGAGCTCGACCACGAGCGCCTCCGCCGGCGCGCTCGGCACGCGGTCGGGGTGCAGGATGTGCGCGAGCAGCTCGAGGCCGTCGACGAGGCGCGGGCCCGGCCGCGAGAAGTACGACGATGCGTCGACCGCGACGACGCGCTGCGCGCCGAGCGTGCGCAGCTGCGCGGCGTGCTCCTCGGCCTCGACGAGCCCGCGCGCGGCGTCGTAGCCGCACGGCATGACGACGACGACGTCCGGTCGTCCCGCCGCGACGAGCTCCCAGGTCGACTGCGCCGACGGCTCGCCCGGCAGGCCGGCCACGTCCTCGCCGCCGGCCATCTCGATGAGCTGCGGCGTCCAGTGCCCGGCGACGAAGACGGGGCAAAGCCATTCGATCGCGGCCACGCGCGGCCGCGGCGCGCCGCGCACCGCGAGGCGGATGATGTCCGCCCGCCGCGCCGTGCGCGCGATGAGATCGAGCGCCGCGTCCTTCGTACCGGTCGCCTGAGCGATCGTGCGCACGTCGCCGAGCGTCTCGCCGTAGGTCTTCGGGTCGAGCGAGACCACGCGCGGCGGCTCGGGCAGGGTGACCGCGAGCGCCTGGACCTCGTCGTGGGACACCGCGCAGACGTGACACAGCGCCTGCGTGACGATGAGGTCCGGCTCGAGCTCGGCGACGAGCTCCTCGTCGAGCTCGTAGATCGACGCGCCGGCGTCGGTGCGCTCGCGTACCGCTTCGTCGATCTCGGCGGACGAGAGGCCGTGCGGCAGGACGTCGCGTGTCACGGGCGGGATGTCGCGGGCGGCCGGTGGGTAGTCGCACTCGTGCGTGACGCCGACGATGTCGTCGCCCAGCCCCAGCGCGAACAGCAGCTCGGTAGCGTGTGGGACGAGGGAGACGATCCTCACGATCGAGAGGGTATGGCACATGTCAGTACTGAGCGACGACACCGTCGACGAGCGCCTCGAGGGCACCGGCTGGAGGCGCGAGGACGCCACGATCGTCCGCGACATCGAGCTCGACGGGTTCAAGGCGGCCATGGCGCTGGCGAACCGCGTCGCCGACGCCGCGAACGAGGCCAACCACCACCCGGACATCCTCGTTCACGGCTACAAGCACGTCCGGTTGACGCTGTCGACGCACTCCGCCGGCGGCGTCACCGAGAATGACCTCGCGCTGGCCCGGACGATCGACGTCATCGTGGCCGGCTGATCGCCGACAGGGTCGCAACGGCGGCCTGCGAGACGACGACGTCCGCGGCTGCGGACGCTGACTCACTCCTATTTATGGACTTGGAGCACACCGAGCGGAGTTCCTGGGGTATCAGGTCAACCAGCAGCTCACCGATCTGCCCGGCGAGCTCGGGCCGTTCTTGGGGATGCACACGAACAACGTCGGCGATCCTTACCACGACAGCAACCTGCTCACGCACACCAAGCCGCTGGAACGCGCCGTGCTCGACTACTACGCGAATCTCTGGGGCGCGAAGCCGCACCACGAGGATAAGCACGGAGTCGCCGACCCGAACTCGGCGTGGGGCTATGTGCTGAGCATGGGCTCCTCGGAGGGCAACGTCTACGGGCTGCTGAACGCCCGAGACTACCTCTCCGGCCAGTTTCTCATGACGGACTCCTCGATCACGGGCGGCATGCCGCAGATGGTCCTGTCCCAGGCGCCGCCGGACGCCGAGCGGCCGCACGCCTACGAACCGGTGATCTTCTTCTCTGCGGACACGCACTACTCCGTGGCCAAGGCGGCCCATACGCTCGCGATCCCGACCTTCGGCAGGATCGGCAACGAACGCTACCCCGGTAAATGCCCGCTGGATCCGGCCGAGCCTTGGCCCGTGGAGGTGCCGTCCAAGAAGGACGGGTCGATCGACGTCAAGAAGCTCGTGACGCTCGCGAAGTTCTTCGCCAAGAGGGGGTACGCGCTGTTGTTCGTCCTCAACCTCGGGAGCACATACCGGGGTGCCTACGACGACGTCCAAGCCGTCGTGGAGGGTTTGCGGCCGATCTTGACCAACCCCAAGTACAACCTCACGAATCGCGTCGTCCAATTCGACCCCGAAGACCCGTCGAAGTTCGACGTCCGCAACGGCTACTGGATCCACATCGACGGCGCGCTCGGCGCGACGTATCTGCCGTTCTTGAAGATGGCACAGGAAGGCGGGCTGGAGGGGATCAGCGCCAAACCGGAGATCCCCACCTTCGACTTCTCGGTCCCGGAGGTGTCGTCGATCGTCACGAGCGGCCACAAGTACCCCGGTGCGCCTTGGGCGTGCGGGATCTACATGACGAAGTCCGGGCTCCAGCTCAAGCCACCCGGCGAGCCCGGGTACATCGGCTCGCCGGACACGACCTTCGGCGGATCGCGCAACGCGTTCTCCGCGATCGTGTTGTGGAACTTCATCGCCAAGCACTCCAACGAGGAGCAGGTCAGGATGATCGCGCGGTGCGTGAAGCTCGCGGCGCACACAGTCAAGCGGCTGCAGAAGGTCGACGCTCGCCTGGTCAAGCTGGGGCACGATCGCCTACGCCTGACGAGGTCCCCGAACTCGCTGAGCCTCGTGTTTCGCCAGCCGAACAGCAAGATCGTCGAGAGGTTCTCGCTGTCCAACGTGACCCTGGCCGAAGGCAAGCTGGTCGTCGACTTCAGCCACATCTACATCATGCCGCACGTCGACGAGGATCTCATCGACGAGCTTGTCAGGGCCTTGATGGCGGACGGCGCCTTTCCCAAGCGCGCCGCGCGCGATCCGGACCTCCCGAAGCCCCCCGACCTCCACCCGGCGCTGGAGGACGCGCAGCCGGTGTTCCACATCGACATGAACCGGGGCTTTGCCTGAGCCCGGCGGGGGAGACCGGCCGTGGCCGGATCATCGGGCCGGTGGGACGTGCTGCTACGGTGTGCCAGCAGCGTCAATGAACGACGATCCTCCTCGAAGTCGCGGCCGACAACCTAGGCCCGGCCCGCTCCGGTCCAGTTGACCGCGCTGCTTCTCAGCGCGGTCGTCGTGCTGATCTTCGTCAACGGCTTCTTCGTGGCCGCGGAGTTCGCCCTCGTGCGCGCCCGCCGCGCCAAGCTCGAGGAGCTGGCCGACTCGGGCGACCGGCGTGCCAAGCGCGTCGTTCACATGCTCGACAACCTCAGCGAGTACCTGTCGGCATGCCAGTTCGGCATCACCCTCGCCTCGCTGGGCATCGGCTTCTTGGGCGAGCCCGCGATCGCCGAGCTCGTCGAGCCGGCGCTCGGCGGCCTCGTGTCGCATGCCGTCGCGGCCCCGATCGCCATCGCGATCGCGTACATCCTCGTCACCGCGGGTCACATCACGGTCGGCGAGCAGGTGCCGAAGATCTACGCGATCGTCAACGCCGAGCAGGTCGCCAAGGCCGTCGCATGGCCGCTGGACCTCTTCAACTCGTTCATGCGCCCGTTCATCCATCTGCTCAACGCGGCGTCAAACGCGATGCTGCGCCCGCTCGGCATCAAGGCGGAGGCGGGCTGGGAGGAGGGCTCGACGCCCGAGGAGGTGCGCGCGATCATCGCGCAGGCGCACGCCGGCGGCCATCTCGACCCGGGCGAGGCGGGCATGCTCACGGGCGTCTTTCATCTGCACGAGCAGCAGGCGCGCCAGATCATGACGCCGATCCCGGCGGTCGTCACCGTCGACCTCTCCGAGGACGTCGGCACCGCGCTGCGGCGCGCGATCTCGACGGGCCACACGCGGCTGCTCGTGACCGAGGCCCACAACGCCGATCGCGTCAAGGGCGTCGTGCACTCGAACTCGCTCGCGCGGATCCTCATGGCCGACGGGCTCGAGGCGTCGATCGAGGCTGCTGTGCGGCCCGTGTCGATCGTCCCTGAGACCAAGCCGCTCGACGACCTGCTCGCCGACCTGCAGCGCAACCGATCGACGATGTCCGTCGTCGTGGACGAGTACGGCCGGGTCGCCGGCATCGTGACGGTTGAGGACATCGTCGAGGAGGTCGTCGGCGAGATCGACGACGAGACCGACCCGGCGGGCGGGGAGGTGCGACGCCTCGCCAACGGGGACTGGTTCGTGCGCGGCCACGTCGCGATCACGGATCTCGCCGACTATGGCCTGGACCTGCCCGTCGACACCGACGCCTACAACTCGATCGGCGGCTTCGTCTTCGCGGAGCTGGGACGGCTGCCCAAGCGCGGCGACGCCGTCATCTCCAACTGCTACCAGATCCGCGTCGAGTCGGTACGCGAGAACCGCATCGAGGCGGTGCGCATCCGCGAGCGCCGCGACGAGCCCGCGAAGGAGACGGCGTCGGCGTAGACGAGCTGCGCGTCAGTCGGATTGGCGCAAGTTCTTCCCTGCGGGTACGTTTGCACTGATACCACCGCCCGTGGGACGGCGGGGGAAGGCACGGCGGACTGGGGTGGTTTCGCCGGCAAGCCAGAAACACGGCGGGCCCGCAGATAGCGCGGGCCCGTCGTGTGCTTCTGGGAGGAGGTGCGAGGTATGTCGCACCGACGATGGTGCAGCGGGCGCCTGAATCCTCCCTAAACGCGGCCGAAGAGTCCGCGGAGTCGCGAGCGCCAGCAAGGCGCCTGCACCGCGGTAGCGGGTGCCACGCGCCCGCACCTCAGCGGCGGCGCTACGCGCGGACCGGCTTGCCGGGCGAACGCGCGTACTGCTCCTGCGGATACAGGCCGCGGCCGGCCTTGCGCCCGAGCGCGCCCTCGGCGCAGAGGTCGCGCAAGCGCTGCGGCACGTCGGCTTCGATGGCGTCCCCGATCGCCACCGAGACGTCGAGCCCGATGTAGTCCAGCAGCGCGATCGGCCCCATCGGATGCGCGGCGCCGAGCTGCATGCACGTGTCGATCGCCTTCGGCTCAAGGCCGGTGCGCTCCATGAAGTAGACGGCGCTGAAGAGGTAGGGAAACAGCAGCCTGTTGACGACGAAGCCCGCGATGTCCGGGACCTCGACGGCGTCCTTGTCGAGCGCGACGCAGAGCGCGGCCGCGCGCTCTCGGGTCGTCGCCGAGGCGGCCTGCGGGAAGGCGAGCTCGACGAGGCGCATCTTCGCCACAGGGTTGAAGACATGCAGCCCCACGAAGAGCTCGGGCCGGCCGGACGCGTCCGCGAGCTCGGAGACCGACAGCGAGGACGTCGTCGTGCTGAGGATCGCATGCGGCCCGGCGAGGCCATCCAGCTTGGCGAGCAGCGTGCTCTTCAGCGCGGTGTCCTCGGTGATCGCCTCGACGAGGAAGGTCGCGTCGGCGAGGGCGTCGAGGTCGCACACGACGCGCACGCGCTCGGGGTCGTACTCCTCGCCGAGGCGCTCGCACGTCTTGGCGATCTGCTTGCGCGCCCGCTCGGCCGATCCGTCCGATCGTGCCCACAGGATCGGCTCACCAACGCGCGCCGCGCAAACGGCAAGCCCCGTCGCGATGGCCCCGCTTCCGGCGATCCCCAACTGCTCGTCCACGACCCGCTCCCTCGCTTGATTGACTGGTCGGTCGGTACCTTATCCCCGATCCGATGGTCGGCTGACGAGCCGAACGTACGCGAAACAGGAGGCGGAAGCGAGCATGAGCGGACAGCAGGGCCGCGAGGTGGTCATCGTCGAGGCGCTCCGCACCCCGATCGGGCGCGGTCACCCAGAGAAGGGCTGGTTCAAGGACACCCATCCCAACGAGCTGCTCGGGGCGTGCTTCACGGAGCTCATCGCGCGCGCCGGGATCGATCCGGCCGAGGTCGAGGACGTCGTCGCGGGGTGCGTCCAGCAACTCGGCGAGCAGAGCTGGAACGTCGCGCGCAACGCTTGGCTGCAGGCCGGCCTGCCGATCGAGACGGCAGCGACGACCGTCGACCGCCAGTGCGGCTCGGCGCAGCAGGCCGTGAACTTCGGCGCGGCGCTCATCGCGGCCGGGATCCACGACGTCGTCATCGGCTCGGGCGTCGAGCACATGGGCCGGATCCCGATGGGCGTCGGCTTCCAGTGGACCGACACCGTCGGATCGCCGTGGCCGCCCGCGCTCATGGAGAAGCACGCGCTCGTGCCGCAGGGCCTCGGCGCCGAGCTCATCGCCGAGCAGTGGGAGATCCCGCGCTCGGAGCTCGACGAGCTGGCCGTGCGCTCGCACCGCCTGGCGCATCGCGCGACACAGGAGGGCCGCTTCGAGCGCGAGATCATCCCGCTTCAGGCCGACGGCGCGACGCGCCTGACCGACCAGGGCATCCGCCCGGACACGAACCTCGAGAAGCTCGCGACGCTGAAGCCGGCGTTCAAGCCCGAGGGGCGGATCACGGCGGCGACCTCGTCGCAGATCTCCGACGGGGCGGCGGGCGTGCTGTTGATGTCGCGCGAGAAGGCCGAGCAGCTGGGCTGCACGCCGCGGGCGAGGATCGTCGACCAGACGACCGTCGGCGTCGACCCCGTGACGATGCTCACCGGCCCGATCCCGGCGACCCGCAAGCTGCTCGAGCGCAACGGCATGGCGATGGGCGACATCGACCTGGTCGAGATCAACGAGGCGTTCGCCCCGGTCGTGGCCGCCTGGCAGCGCGAGCTTCACGCCGACATGGATCGCGTGAACGTCAACGGCGGGGCGATGGCGCTCGGGCATCCGCTCGGATCGACCGGTGCCCGGCTGCTGACGACGCTGCTGCACGAGCTCGAGCGCTCGGACTCCGAGATCGGGCTCGTGACGATGTGCTGCGGCGGCGGCCTTGGAACGGGGACGCTTGTCCAGCGCGTGTGAGAGAACCGTGAGGACCCGCGAAAACCGCAGCTTGCAGCGGGGCTGTGCGGGGTATGCGGCAGATCAACATCCCCTAGCCACCGTTGTTCTTGGAGGAGTTCATCACATGATCGGAATCCTGATCGCCATCGTGCTCGCCGCACTCGCGTACTGGGTCTGCCTGGCCATCGGCCTGCCGGCCATCGTCGCCATCATCGCCGCGGTCCTCGTGCTGCTCAGCGGCGTCGGAACCGGCGGCTATGGATACGGGCGGCGCGGCTTGTAGCGCCGCGACCTCGGGACGTGCGGCGTCCCATCCGTGCCAGTGAAGCCCGGCCCTGTGCCGGGCTTCACTCGTTCTGCGCAGCGGGCCGGCGCCCGGGGACGCGACGTGTAGGGAAGGCGCGTCATTCGGTCCTCACACTGTGTCATCCGTCTAGGCGTCCGGTACGACCTCAAGTTGCGGCGCATCCAGCCGATGAGCTCTCGATGCTCCTTCGCCCCACCAAGTGTGCGTTTCGATGGCCGAGCTCATGCGCCCGTGCGAAACGGGTTCCGGCTCACCGAAGTCGTGTAGCTCACGGTGATGGTTCGTGGTGATGGCGCTCACGTCCCCAACACCCGCTTCCCCGGAGGGATTCACCATGCTGCAGAAGCTGCGCAACCGCGCACAGGACGACCAGGGCTTCACGCTGATCGAGCTCCTCGTCGTCATCCTGATCATCGGCATCCTCGCCGCAATCGCGCTGCCGACGTTCCTGGGTCAGCGCGAGAAGGCGCAGGACGGCTCGGCCAAGTCCGACGCCCGTAACCTCGTGAGCCACATGGAGTCGTGCTTCACCGACGCTCAGACCTACGTTGGCTGCAACGCCTCGGTGACGAGTGCGAACACGGGCCTCCCGCTCGTCACGGGCGGCGCCGCCAACGCGGCCGCCGTGCCGAACACCAGGGTCGCCGTGCTGACCGGCGCGACCGCGACGGACTACACCGTCGTCGCCAGGTCGTCCAGCGGCCGTGCGTTCCAGATCGCGCACAGCTCGGCCGGCAACGTCCGCTCGTGCGCGCCGGCCGGCGGCGGTTGCTCGGGCTCCGCCTGGTAGGAGGAAGCGCGCGATGACAGGGCGGGCCTTCGGGTCCGCCCTTTGCGTTTGTCGCGGGCGCGGTCGGCGTCAGCCCCAGCGAAAGCCTGTCGCCGGCGGCGCCGGCGGCAGCGGGCTCGAGTCCAGGCCCGGCGGCGGGTCCGCGACGTGAAAGCCCGTCGGCGACGTGTCGTTCGGCGTGTCCGGATGGAAGATCGACGCGAGATACTGGATGTGGCCGCGCCCGACGCCGAGCTCGAACTGTCCGCCGCCGTATGCACCGATCCCGCGCTCGGCCGTGTAGTCGTACGCGTCGAAGAGGGGTTGGATGCCCCCGAGGCGCGACGGCTTGAGGTTCACCATCCGCGGCGCGAACGGGAGCGCCTCGATGTCCGCGATCGAGTGGATGTTCGCGTCCCAGGTGATGCGGTCGCGGTGCGCCTTCAGCAGCTCGTCGATCTCCGGCGTGAGCTTCGGGTCCTCGATCCACGCGTGCGGGAACGCGTCGATGACCCGCGCGTAGAGCGCCGGGTCGGCCGGCTGGTCGACGATCGTGCCCTCGTAGAGGCCCTTGAAGTCGACGGAGTCGACAGCGCCGGTCGCGACGAGCTCGGCGATGAGGTCGTCGTCCCATGACACGGTCGGATCGAGCTTGAAGCGCAGCGACGGGTAGCGGGCCAGGCGGCTGGAGACGGGGTCCAGCGAGGGCGGCTCGCCGAGGCGCAGCGAGACGACGAACGTCAGCGGCCGGGGCTCCCGGCCGAGGATCGCGTGCAGCGGCTGGCCGGCTTGGCGCAGCGCGAGATCCAGCGCCGCGGACTCGTAGGCCCAGGCGCGGTAGAGCCGGGAGACCTCGCGCTGCGGCGCCTCGGGGAAGAGTTCGAGCGACTGGAGATGCTCGGAGAACGACTGCAGCGTCCAGTCGCCGGCGAGCGGCAGCGAGGGGCCCTCGCGCTCGGCGATCTCGTGGTCGACGGCGTCGTAGACGACGTCCTCGCCGACGCCCTCCTCACCGGCGCCGCGCAGGTGGATGATCGTAGACTTGCGCTCGAAGTCGCTCGAGACGTGCTGCTCCAGGCCTTCGAGGTCGTAGCCCTCGATCGTCAGCGGCAGGTCGGCGACCAGCTCGTAGGTGCTCATTGTTCGAGAGTATCCGTGCCGTGTCCGTCATGATCCAGCGCGCCGTCTTGGCCGCCACCGTCGTGCTTGCCATCGCTGGCGCCGGGTTCGCGTTCGGTCTCTGGGGTGGCTCCGATCCGGTCGCGCCGGGGGTGACAATCGCCACGCCGACAGCCACGACGCCGACAGCCACGACGCCGACAGCCACGACGCCGACAGCCACGACGCCGACAGCCACGACGCCGAGCGGCCCGCCGCTCGTCGTCGGCATCGGCGAGCAGCAGGCGGCGATGTTCGCCGACCGGCGCTTCCGCGATCTCGGCATCGACACGGTGCGCCTCGTCCTCGCGTACGACGTGATGGACGTGAGGTTCGAGCGCGAGCTGGCCGGCGTCTGGCTCGCCGAGGCCCGGCGCGCGGACGTCGAGCCGTACGTCACGTTCGGCCACTCGCGCGTGCACCCCGACAAGCTGCCGACGGTGCGCGAGTTCCGCGCGGCGTTTCGCGCCTTCCGCACGCGCTACCCCGACATCCGCGTCTACACGGCGTGGAACGAGATCAACCACGTCAGCCAGCCGACGCACGACCACCCCGAGCGGGCGGCGGCGTACCACAACGTCGTCAAGCGCGAGTGTCGCGGCTGCCTCGTCGTCGCGGGCGACGTGCTCGACCAGCCGGGCATGCTCCGCTACCTGAAACGCTACAAGCGCCACGTCGATGGCCAGCCACAGGCATGGGGGCTGCACAACTACGCCGACGTCAACCGCTTCCGCTCCAGCGGGCTGCGCGCGATGCTCGGCGCGGTGTCCGGCGACATCTGGCTCACGGAGACCGGGGGCCTCGTCCAGCTCGCAGGGCGGTTCAAGCGCGACGAGCACCGCGCCGCGCGCGCGACCACCTACGCGCTGAAGCTCGCGCGCTCGCAGCCCCGGGTCACCCGCGTCTACCTCTACAACTGGACGGGCTCGGACGCGAAGGCCCGCTTCGACTCCGGGTTCATCGCCCCCGACGGCACGGCCCGCCCTGCCTACGACGCCCTCCGCGCCGCGCTGACCCCGGGGTAGGCGCGACCGTGCCGTTACGCTGAAGCGATGGAGTCGACAAGCGTAGGCGAGCTCGTGACGGTCACCGATGGCGGCCCCGCGCTCGACGCGATCGTCTTCGACACGCCGAGCAGGACGAAGGTCGTGGTCGCCGTCGTGGCGCCCGGCCGTGGCGCGGTGCTGCGCACCGTCCACCCGCGGACGCTCGGCGAGCGCGCCGGCGAAGGTCCCGACGACCGCGCGCTGCGGCTGCTCATCAAGCGCACCCCGGCACCGGCGCGCGGAGCCGCTCGCGGCGGGGTCGCCGCGGGTCGCAGCCAAGCAGGCCACGGTCGCGGAACCGCGCACCGTCCGACAGGCCGGTAGTCGCGGCGCGGGAGGGTCGGCGCGGTCAGGAACCCTGCGCGCCGGCGCCCGCCTCGAGGCGCGCGACGAGGTCGTCCAGGCGCAGCTCCTCAAGGCCGCGACCGACGGCTTCGAGCTCGGCGGCGCACAGCTCGACGAGCGTGCGGCCCTCGCGGCAGAGGTCGAGCGTCTCGCGCAGGCCGGCCTCGCCGGAGTCCAGCCGCTTGATGATCGCTTCGAGGCGCGCGGTTGCGGCTTCGTAGGTGGGCTGTTCGGTCATCGCTCGATGGAGATCGTCGCATCGACGGCGCCGTCGCCGAAGCGCAGCGACACGTCGCCGGCCTCGCGGGCCGCCCGGGCGCTCGTCAGGAGCTCGCCCGCGCCGTCCGTGACGAGCGCGTAGCCGCGCTCGAGCGTGCGCTCGGGGTCGTGCGCGGCGAGCGCGAGCGCGAGGGCGTGCAGGTCCGTCGCGCGGCGCGCGTCGAGCGCGGCGGCGTGCGCTTTGCGCTCCAGCACGAGCGCACGGCGCGCGACGCGAGCGCGCTCGCCCTCCAGCCGACGGCGGCCCGACGCGCGGACCTCGCGCACGCTCTGGTGCAGCCGCGCCCGCTCGCGGGCGACGTGCTCGCCCGGCGCCCGCGACAGCCTCGCGAGCGCTTGGGCGCGATGCAGCAGCGCGCGGCGGCCGTGGATGCCGAGGCGCTGCGCGGCCTCGATGACGGCGGGTCGAGCGAGCCGGGCGCGACGGCCGTGGACGCTGAGGCGCTGCGCGGCCGCGACGACGGAGGGGCGTGCGGCTGACGCGCGCGTGCCGTGGACGCCGAGGCGCCGAGCCATGCGCGCGACATCGTCCCGCGCGCGAGTGCAGTGGACGGGAACGGCCGACTCGGCGGCATGCGTCGGCGTCGAGCAGCTGAGCGCCGCGACGTCGTCGATGAGCGTGCGGTCGGTGTGGTGGCCGACCGACGCGATGACGGGCACGCCGAGCAGCGCCACCGTGCGGCACAACGTCTCGTCGCAGAAGCAGAAGAGGTCGGCCAGCGAGCCGCCGCCGCGTGCGACGACGATGACGTCGACCTCGCCGGTGGCGGCGAGATCCTGCATCGCGCGGGTGATCCGCGGCGCGGCGTGGCGATCCTGGACCGGCGCGAACGCCCAGACGATGCGCCCCGCCCAGCCGCGGCGGCGCAGGCCGGCGAGCACGTCGTCGCGCGCCTTGCCGCCCTCTCCCGTGACGACGCCGATCGTGCGCGGCAGCGCGGGCCGCGCGAGCAGCTTCTGTGGCTCGAACAGCCCCTCGGCATCGAGCGCCTTGCGCAGGCGGTCGAGCTGGGCGAGCAGGTCGCCCTCGCCGGCGACGCGCAGGCGGTTGACGTGAAACGAGAACGCCGGCGACGAGGTCCGGCTGCCGACGTAGTAGTCCAAGCCGCCGCCGACGACGACCTGCGAACCGTCGCCGAGCGCGCCCTCGCCGAGGCGCAGGAGGTCGAAGTCCGAGCGCCACATCGAACAGGGCAGCGCGCCGAGGGCGTCGCGCAGCTCGAAATACACGCGCGCCGAGGTGACGCGGAGGTTCCAGACCTCGCCGAAGAGCTGCACGCGCGTGCGCTGGCGCAGGTAGCCGCGCAGCTCGCTCGCGTAGCGGCCGACGGCGAACGGACCCGGCAGCGCGCTGCCGCGGATGCCGGCGGGAAGCGACCCTGGCTCAGCCATGCGACACGTCTCGCTTGCCGGCGGGAGGCGACCCTGGCTCAGCCATGCGACACGTCTCGCTTGCCGGCGGGAGGCGACCCTGGCTCAGCCATGCGACAAGTCTCGCGCATCGGCCGGTGGCTCTGCCGGGGGTGGATACGTCTACGGTCCGCAGCGGAGCGTAGATGGATCCACCCCTCCGCCCGCGGGCGCCCGGGACGCGATCGGCGGTCAGTGCGCGCCGGTGCCGTGATCGCCGGCGTCGCCGCCGGTGACCGAGGCGAGCGTGGTCATGCCCGGCTCGGCTGCGTGGCCGCGGACCTCGCCGCTCGCGCCGAGCGCGGTCAGCCGCGCGACCTCGCGCTCGCCCTCGATGCGGGCCGGGTGGCCGGCCGGCAGGCCGCGGATGAGCTTTGCGATCCGGTTGCGCAGCTGCAGCGCGAAGTGCGGCGTCGAGGCGCCCATGAGCTGGCGGACGTCCTCGAGCGTGACCTCGTGGTCGTCGCTCAGGCGGTCGGGATGCTCGGCTTGGCTCACGGGTTCGGGGGCGCGTCGGGGGTGCGGACCGGGACGATCTCCAGCAGCCCGTCGATGCGAGCCTGCTGCGCGACGGAGATCGCGTTCGTGTTCCCGATGATCCAGCCGTGATTGTAGACCCCGGTCACGGGGTCGGTGTTGTAGCCGGGCTGGATGTCGAGCAGGTACTGCTGCACGGATTGCGGCATCGCGGCGGGGTCGTCGAGCAGGACGAGCGGGCCGTACTTGCCCGACGCCGAGAGCGCCGACGACGCGACCGCGTCCAGCGGCCTGCCGGCACGCGCGAAGACGATCCCGTGGCCGGGGTCGACGATCCCCCAGCCGAACGCGCCGTCCTTGTAGCGCGCCGCGCCGAGCGCGTTCGCGACCGGGTCGGCGCCGCCGAAGCGCTTGACGCGCCCGAGGCGCGAAAGCTGCTTGCGCACCTGCGGCGAGATGACGCTCGACGGCCCGAGGATGTACAGCCGCGCTCGCGAGAGCCCGCCGAGCGCCGCGAGCGCCGCGCGCGTCTCCGGCGGGACCGTGTCCTTCGTGACGAAGAGCACCGGATCGCCGGACTTGGCGGCGTAGTTCGCGGCCGGCGCGGCGAACGACGGGTCGTCGGCGCTCGCGATGATCACGCGCGCCGTCTTGCCGGGCTTCGCCGACCTGATGAGCGTCGCGATCGCGCGGGTGAGCCCGAACGCGCCGCTGCCGGTGATGTCCGACGACGAGTAGTTCGACGGTGCCGCGACTTCGCCGATGCGGATCACCTGCGCCTTCCCGGCGGCGTCCGCGCCCTTGGGGGCGAGCGCCGTGAGGGCGCTGTTGGAGGGACCGGGCAGGTCCGCGCCGTCGCTGAACAGCACCGGCGCGTTGAACGGCGCCGCGGTCAGCGCGGCGGCCGCCACGGCGACGCGCCAGTCGGTCGTGTCGACGAGCGTGACGGCATCCGGGCGCCGCGTCGGGTCCGGATAGACCGTGCGAGCGACCGCTGCCGCGATCGCCGTCGAGGTCGCCCCCGGGATACGCGTCGTGTTCTTCGTCGCCTGCTCGGGGAAGCCGAGGTTCTCCGCCTCCGCGCGCTGGGGCGCGACGAGCGCGGGCCGTTCCGGGTCCGTCGCAGGGGTCTCGCGACCGCACCCCGCGACCGTGACGGCGGCGACGAGCAGGACGGCGACAAGCCTCGGGCGCGGCATCTGGCGGCACATTAGCCTGTCGCCCGGAGGACGGACGTCGCCACCGGCCCTGACGACCGCTTCTGCCCGCGTGCTAGAAATGACGCGGACCCAATCTTCTAGGAGGCGCTATGGCCGGTCTGGCCGGGCGGATGTCGACCGTCATCAAAGCGAAGGTGTCGAAACTGCTCGATCGGGCCGAGGATCCCGGCGAGACGCTCGACTACAGCTACCAGAAGCAGCTCGAGTCGCTGCAGGACGTCAAGAAGGGCATCGCGGACGTCGTGACGGCGAAGAAGCGCCTCGGGATGCAGGCCTCCAAGCTCGAGCAGTCGGTCGTCAAGCTCGACACGCAGGCGCGTCAAGCGCTGGCCGCCGGCAACGAGGAGCTCGCGCGCACCGCGCTCGAGCGCAAGCAGCTCGCGCAGACCGAGCTGCAGGGTCTCGACCAGCAGGTCGCCGAGCTGCAGTCCCAGCAGGACAAGCTCATCGAGTCCGAGAAGCGCTTGCGTACGAAGATCGAGGCCTTCCGGACGAAGAAGGAGGTCATCAAGGCGCAGTACTCGGCCGCCGAGGCGCAGGTGCGCATCTCGGAGGCCGCGACGGGCGTCGGCGAGGAGATGGCCGACGTCGGCCTCGCGATGCAGCGCGCCGTCGACAAGACCGAGAACATGAAGGCGCGCGCCTCGGCCGTCGAGGAGCTCGAGGCCGCGGGCACGTTCGAGGACCTCACGCAGCTCGGCGAGGGCCAGGACGACATCGATCGCCAGCTCGCGGAGCTCGGCGCCGGCGGCATGGTCGACGACGAGCTGTCGAAGATGAAGGCCGAGCTCGGGATGGGCGCACCCGCGCCGGCGCCCGCGGAGCTCGAGTCCGGCAGCGAGGCCGGCGAGGCGAAGGCATGATCGTCCGGATCATGGGGGAGGGGCAGTACCGCCTGTCCGACGACGCGATCGCACGCGTCAACGAGCTCGACAACGCGGCCGTCGCCGCGGTCGACTCCGACGACGAGGACGGGTTTCACACCGCGTTCGAGGAGTTGCTCGACGCGATCCGCAAGGAGGGCGAGCACCTCGGCGACGAGGAGCTCGAGACCTCGGACGTCATCGTGCCGCCGGCGGACACGTCGTTCGCCGAGGCCGCCGCCGAGTTCTCCGGCGACGGGCTGATCCCGGACTGATCGGCGCGGCGCCCGGGCCGGGCCGTCAGCGCCCGCGGACGGCGGGGTCGCGCAGATACAGCGGCAGCGAGCGCAGGAACGCCTTGTCGGCGCTCTCGGGGAGCCACCCCATCGCCGCGTCGAACTCGGCGAGGGCGGCACCGGCGAGCTCGTCGGCGAACGCGCACGCGTAGTCGATCGAGCCGTGGTGCTCCATGAGCGCCACGACGCGGTCGATGCGCTGCGCGTCGTCGACCCCGCGCTGCCCGCCCGCCGGACCGACGAGCTGCGAGATCGAGGCCGCCTCGTCCGCCGGCACGGTGGTGAGCAGGTGCATGAGCAGGAGCGTCGGCTTGCCCTCGAGGAGATCGCCCCCGTAGCCCTTCGCGTCGGCGTTGCGCCCGCGCGTGACGTTCTCGACGTCGTCGCGGATCTGAAACAGCGCGCCGAGGAAGAAGCCGAAGCGCGTCAATCCGTCGAGGTCGGCGGCTCCGCGGCTGCCGATGAGCGCCCCGAGGCGGCACGGATGGATCGTCGTGTACCAGCACGTCTTGTCGAGGATGATCTGCAGGTACGCGTCGGCGTCGAGCTCCGCCATCGAGCGACCGCGCCACGCGAGCTCCGACGCCTGGCCTTCGACCGTCCGCTTCATGAGATGGCGGAACTCAGCCAGGACGTCGAGCGCGAGCTCGGGGCCGAGCGCCCGTGCGTCGTCGAGCAGCGGGCCCAGCGCGAGCCCGGCCATGGCGTCGCCGGCGCTCAGCGCGAGCGGGACACCGTGCAGGACGTGCAGCGCCGCGCCGCCGCGGCGCAGCGTCGCGCCGTCGCAGATGTCGTCGTGGACGAGGAACGCGTTGTGCAGCAGCTCGATCGCCATCGCGGCGCCGAGCGCCGACTGCGTCGTGCCCCCGAACGCCCGGCACGTCGCGAGACACAGCGCGGGACGCATCCCCTTGCTCGGGCGAGCCGGGTAGTCGGCGACGATCCGGTAGAGATCCTGGCGGCCCTCGGCGCGGACGTAGCGCAGCAGCGACGCGCGGGTCAGCTGCGCGCAGGCCGACAGCGTGTCGTCGACGTGCGACGGCGCGCCGACGCTCGCCACGCTCATGACGCCGCTCCTAGTCGCACACGTCGAGCTCGATGACGGCCCACGTGCCCACGACCGACGCCTGCACGATCCCGCGGTAGCGACCGGGGCGCAGATGGTGCGCGATCGTGATGGTGAGCTCGACCCGATCGCTCGATCCCGGCGGCAGCGCGGGGATCTTCTCGGGGGAGAACGTGATGTGCTCGAGCGGGATGCTCCCGTGCGCGCCCGTGAGCTCCGTCGCGTGGAAGCGGACGTCGCGGAGCCGCTTGGAGCCTGTGTTCCAGATGTAGAACCGGTGGTGCGCCGCGTGCCCGCAGCGCGCGGTCAGCCGGATCTCGGCAGGATCGCGCTCGTCGTCGCGCTCGTGGTGGTGCCTGCGCTCGAGCAGCGGTTCCGCGAGCCCGCCGATCTCGTCGACCACGTTGGTGGCGGCCGACACGGCGTCGTCGAGGAGGTCGACGAGCTCGGAGAGGACCTCCTGGTAGGGCCCGCGGTACCACTGCGACGGCCTCGTCCTCCCCGGGGGCGACGATCCGTGCGCCGGCCCGCCGTAGTAGCCGGTCGCCGAACCGATGCGAAATCCATCCGCCGACCCGCCCGGGGATCCGGCCGCGGGGCGGGCCTGGCGCGCTGAGCGCTGAGCGCCGCGCGGCGCTCGGGCGGCGGGGCCGCCCCGCCCGGGGGCGGGCCACCCGGCGGCGCCCTGCCTGCTCATGCCGTCGCGCAGGCTCTGCACGACGCGGTCCACAGCCCGGTAGCCCGACGTCGCGCCGTCGGTCAGGCCGGCGATGACGGGATCGAATGGTCGTCGGGGGTCCGATGGACCGCTCATGTCGCTCTCCTCCGAGTCATGGGCACCAGCAGCGGACCGGCTGCACCCGGTGCTCCGCGCACAGGTCGAGATGGATGCCGTTGGCGGCGAGCATGCCGGAGATGACGGCCGCCTCGATGCAGCCGGCGTTGATCTGACACCGCGTCCAGTCGCCGGCCGCGTACAGGTTCGAGATCCCCGTGTCCTCGGGGTCGATCCGGTACATGCTCGAACCCGGCACGGACAGCGTGTAGCGCTCCGACGGCTCGAAGTTCGCGATCCAGAACTGCGCGTCGAGCCGCTCGACGCCGTGGGTCCCGTGCGGCGCGGCGAGCAGCTTCCAGTCGAACTCCGAGGTCACGCCGTCGATCGCGCCGAGCCACAAGCCGCCGATGTCGGTGCGCAGGAACTGGATCGTGCGATCGCGTACGAGCTCGTGCTGGTCGCGGAGCCACCGGTAGGCCTCCGGCGTCCCGCGGACCGGCGGGCGTGCGTCGATCGTCGCGCTGCAGAAGTAGGCGACGGTCGCGCTGCCGGGGACGGCCTCCTGCTCGACGAGCTGGTCCATGTCGGCCCAGGTGTCGTACGGCTCGACGTACCCGCCGAGGATCGCGCCCGTGTTGGCGTGGCTGAGCTTGGCGATCGGGCGCCGCAGCCACAGCTGCACGGCCTGCGTCGGCGTCGTGGCGACGTGCTCGACGGTCCGTTGCCACGCCGGCAGCCGCATGAGGTCCTTGGCGACCAGCGGGACGCAGCCGATCGGCATCGCGAAGACGACGATCTCGAAGCCGTCGGCATCGTCGGCTGCGTAGTGCAGCGTCTTCGAGCCGACACGCGCGGCGTCGCGGCCCATGAACCACGACTCGTAGGCCGCGGGCTCGATGTCCGGGTCCACGTCGAGGATCGTCCTTGGATCGGCGGGCCACAGCCCTCGGTCGGTGAGGTAGCGCCGCGGCTTCGCCTTCACATTCGACTGGCGGTCGATCTCGATCGTCTCGACGCGCGGCTTGTGCCCGCGCCGGCGGTGCGTCGTGACGCGCTCGACGCGGTGAAAGAAGCGGATGTCGACGCCGCGCTTGACGAGTACCTCGAACATCGGCGCGAACACGACGTCGCCCATGCCCGCGTTCATCTTCCACATGATCGAGCCGCTGTAGTGAAAGAAGAGCAGCATGAGACCGCGCAGCGCGGTGCCGGCCCCGGCGCGCGGACGCGCCTGGTCGCCGCCCTCATAGGCGAACATCAGGTCGTAGACGACCGTCCGGACGAGCGCGAACTCGACCGCGGCCTCGCTCGCGCCATGGCCTCGCAGCCAGTCGCGCAGGTCGAGGTGGTCGATCCGGTCGAGGTCCTCGTGCACGAGCAGGTCGTCCTTCACGATGCCGCGGGCGATCGTGAGCAGCAACTCGATGGTCAGCGTGAGGCGGCGCGCCTCGTCGCTGTCTTCCCACAGCCGCTGGGCCGCCGGGGCCACGATGAGCGCGGCGATGTCGACGGCTCCGAGGACCGCGTCGATCACCGCCCCGGCCGCGCTGCCGAGCACCGATCCGAGGTCCGAGTACACCGATTCGAGCCCGTCGGCGCACGCGCGCAGGACCCCCGCGGCGTACTCCGCCTGCGGTGCGGCCGCCGTGTAGGCGCGCGTCGCGACGCCGCCCGAGAGGTCCATGCCTCCGATGTCGGAGGTGGGCAGGTCGGGCTCCGCGAACCACTCGTCCGGCCCGCGCGACGGCAGCGAGATCAGCAGGTCGGCGGCGAGCTGCAGGCTGCGGAAGAGGAGGTTGAGGACCGAGGGGTCCTCGACGCCCGCGTCGTCATGCCATGGCGGAACGCCGCCGGCGTTGCCGAACGTCGCCTCCCACAGCGTCCAGCCGCCCGGGTCGTCGTCGCTGATCGTCACGGAGTCGCACGCGCGAAAGCTCGCGTGCATCGACCGAAACGCGAGGGGCCAGCGCGGCTCGTCACACTCGCGCTCGCGCCAGTCGAGCTCCTCGTGACAGCGCCGGAGCAGGTGAAACGCGTTGAAGTAGAAGCCCAGCCAGATGTGCAGCCCGTGCTCCTGGATGCGGTCGTGCTCGCCGCGGCCGCTCGCGCCCTTGCCGCCGAGCCGCCAGCCCTGCTGGTACAGCGTGATCGCGTCGAAGTGCTCATCCCAGCCGGGCTTGGAGAGCTCGAGCGCCGTCGTGAGCCCGGCCATGCCGCCCCCGAGGATCACGACGCGCGGGAGGCGCTCCTCGTCGTGGCGCGTGTCCGTCGGCGCCGTCATGTGCGAGCGCGCCAGATTTCGCTGCCATAGCGGCCGAGGAAGCTGAACGTGCCGCTGAACGCGGCGTCCGGCGTGAGCGGGGTGTCGGCCTTCAAGCCGAAGTCGCGCGCGATCGGGCTGCTGTCGGGATCCGCGATCGTGATCCGGTAGTTCGAGGCCGGGAGCGTGCGAAACGAGGCGCCCGATGGGTCGACGAGGAACCTCGCCTCGACGACGGCCTGGTAGCACGCCTTCGTCGAGCTCGCGATGTCCCGGAACTGCTTGAGGAAGACGAGCGTTGGATTCAGCGCCATGTCGGCGATCAGCACCTCCTCTTCGAGCATGTGGAAGACGCCGTGAGCGTCGTCGAGCACGCGCGAGTACCAGGGCGGCGGCCCGCTGTGCGGCGGCGGCGGGTCGTCCGCCGCGGTGATGACGGCGGCCGCTCCGGGCGCCGGGCCGCTCGGGACGCTGGGATCGACGGAGATCTTGCCGCGAAACAGGTCACGGAACCCGCGGCCGGAACCATCCGAGTGCGGCCGCGCGCAGTCCTCGACCGTCTCGACCTTGAAGATGTCCATCGGCTTGAGCTCCGCGCACGGCCCGTACTCGGCGATCGCGAGCGTGGAGACCTTGGCCTTGCGGCCCTCCGCGAGGCGCTCGCGGAAGTCCTTGGGGAACGTCCCGAGCTGCTTGGGGTAGCCGTAGACCTCGCGACCGCCCGCGACGGTCATGGCCGTGTCGACGAAGATGTAGGGCAGGTACCAGGAGAGTCGGCCCTCCGCATGGGCATCGGCGGTCAGACACCAGAAGCCCACCTCCTTCTCGGTGATGTAGCCGCGCTCGGAGTCGGGCTCGAGGGCCGACGAGGCCGAGCCCATCGTCGCGCACGCGACGACGACGTACGGAAACGCGGCGCGGCGGTCGACGGCACCGTGCGAGGGCACGACGAGGTCGCGCTGCAGCATCCGGTCGATCCGCTGGTGCTCGACCTCGAAGAGGAACCCATGGACGTGGACGTCGTTGCAGACGAACGGGGGCTCCCAGACGATGTCCCCTCCGCGCCGGACGTACGTGGGCAGGTTGTCGCGCGGTGTCACGCCGGCATCCGCTCGACGCGCGGCTCCGGCAGGTCGTGGCGTCCGTGGTCCGCGAGGCGAGCGCGCAGCTCCAGCAGCTGGGCGTTGTAGAACCTGTCCCCGGTGCGCGCGTTCTCCGCGAGCACCTCGTCGACGAGCGCGAGCGATCCGTCGACGTCGCCCATGGCGAGCCGCACGTCGAGCATGTGCCAGATGAAGTACGGCGACATGAGGATGGAGTGCCGCTGGTTGCCCTCCGCGTCGCGCCCGGCGCTGCGCCAGGCCTCGATCATGCCCGTCAGCGCCGGCAGCCCCGCGTCGGTGTTCCCCAGCCGGCACTGCGCGATCGCGTGGTGCATCGTCGATGCGGCGATCCAATCCGGATATTGGTAGCGCACCGCGATCTCGTTGGACGCGGCCGCTAGCTTCAGCGAGGTCGCCCAGTCGCCGTCCATCCCGGCGCGGTGACCCAGCCACGTCAGCGCGGAGGCCGCCGTGGTCGCGCCGCGCGAGCGCGACAGGTCGATCGCTTCGACGAGCGCGAGCATCTGGCTTGCGAGCCGGCGGCTGTCCTCGACCCGGCCCGCCATGAGCAGCGCGACGACGAGCGCGCACCGGCTCGTGAACCACAGGTCGTAGTTGAAGTCCACGGTCGGTTGCGGGTGCACCTCGAGGTCCATCTTCACGAGCTCGTCGCACGCGCCGGCGAAATCGCCGGTGCAGAGGCGGTGGAAGCCGACCATCACGGCCGCGGTCCAGCGAAACGCCGGGTCCACGCCCGGCCGCCCGCCGAGGTGCAGCGCGCGCTCGGCGATCGGCAACGCTTCACCGTGCTCGCCGAGCACGAGCCAGTACGCCCAGATGCCGTAGAGCGCGTCGACGAGGCCGACGGAGTCCGGCGTCTGCTCGCCGAGCACCATCGCGCGCTCGAATGCGTCGCGGGTCTCGGGCGACGTGAAGCCCTTGACGGCGATGAGCACGGTGCCCAGGCGAAACTGCAGGTCGAGCTCGAGCGCGGTGCGCCCCGGCCCCTCGGGCATGTGGACGACCTCCGACAGCCCGCGGCGAAACTGCTCCACGGCCTCGACCGGCGCGCCGCTGTCGGCGGAGTTGCGCGCGGCCTGCAGCCACGAGCGCGCCGCGTCTTCGTGCGCGCCCGCGACCCCGTAGTGATACGCGACGTCCTCGGCCGCCGCCGCGGGCTCGAGGCTGACGAGGATGCTCGCGACACGGGCATGAAGCGCCGCGCGCCGCGCCCTCAGGTGACCGCCGTAGGCCGCGTCGCACAGCAGCGCGTGGCGAAACCGGATCGACGCACCCGACGGCCGGGAGAGTCGCACGAGCACCCGCCGCCGGCAGAGCTCGGCGATCCGCTCGTCGACGTCGGCGGGCGACGCGTCGCTCATCCGCCGCACGACGTCGAGGCGCACCTCCTCGCCGGCGACCGCGATCTCGCCGACGAGCTCGCGCAGCGGCGGGCCGAGCTCGTCGAGCCGCGCGCCGAGGAACATCGACAGCTGACCGTTCTCGGCCAGCTCGTGCTCGGGCTCGTCGTGGACCGCGCGAGCCTGCTCTTCGAGCACGAACGGGTTGCCGTCGGAGCGCTGCACGACGTGCTCGACGGTGACATCGTCGGCGTCGGGGGCGACGTGGCGCACGAGCCGCTCGGCGTGCTGTGCCGCGAGCCCCTCGAGCTCGATCGCGTCGGCCGCGTCGCAGAGCAGGGGCAGCTGCGTCCGGCCGGTCAGGACGAGCAGCATCCGCGCGCTCGAGTGCTCGGCCACGGCTCGGAGCAGCTCGACGGTCGACGGATCGGCCGTGTCGGCGTCTTCGACGCACACGAGCAGCGGCGCGTCCGCGGCGAGCGCCACGAGCAGGTCGACGAGCAGGTCGAACGTCTGCCGGCGCACGTCCTCGGGGCGCATGTCCGGCGTAGGCGCGATTGCGAGCAGCGCGCCGAGCAGCGGCAGCGAGCGCTGCACGGGAACCTGGAGCCCCGGCAGCGCCTCGAGCTTCTCGCGCAGGGATTCAAGCGGCGAGCGAGCGCCGTGGTCGCCGTCGGTCGCCAGTCCGAAGAACCGAGCGAGCGCGTCGGCGACCGGGCGCAGCGGGCTGACGGCGTGCAGCCGGGTGCAGATGAGCATGAGGACATGGCCGCCGGTCGCGATCGCCGTGGCGGACATACGCTCGACGAGCCGCGACTTCCCGATCCCGGCCTCTCCGCCGATGGTGACGAGCTGCCGGGTGCCACCGGTCGCCCGTGTCCAAGCCAAGGCGAGGCACTGCTGCTCCGCGCCGCGCCCGAGCAGCGGTGGCTGCAGTTGGCGCGCCTCGAGCCGTGTGCGCGCGGAGGTCGGTCCGATGACGCGATGCAGCGTGACCGGCAGCGGGTAGTTGCGAAGCTCGATCGTGCCGGCCGGCTCGGTCTGAAACCAGCCCTCGACGAGCCGGTGCGTCGCCTCGGTGATGCGCACCGTCATGTGCTCGGCGGTCGCCTGCACCCGCGTCGCGACGTTCGGCGCGTCGCCGGCGAGCTCCTGCGCCACGAACGGGCTGGCCGCGACGCCCCCGACCGCGACCACGCCGCTGTCGATGCCGATCCGCACGACCGGCACTTCGTCGAACCGGGCTGCCCAGGCGCGGCCGCGCTCGCGGATCGCGTCGATGACGGCGAGCGCCGCGAGCACGCCGCGGCGGGCATCGTCGTCGTGGGCGACGGGATGGCCGAAATGGGCCATGACGCCGTCGCCGAGGTACTTCAGGACCCGGCCCTCGTACTGCGTCACGGCGTCGACGCAGACCTCGTAGAGCTCGAGCATGAGCTCCCGCGTGAGCTCGGGGCCCAGGCGCGCGGCGATGGCCGTCGAGCGATGCAGGTCGACGACCACCACCGTGACGTAGCGCAGCTGCGCGGCGCCCTCCTGTGCCCCGGTGAGCTGGGTGCGCGCCGTGCCGACGATCGCCGCGGCCTCGGTCTGCGTCGGATCCTCCGAGAGCGCCTGCGCCGCGAGATCCAGGGCCTCAA
Source organism: uncultured Actinomycetes bacterium (assembly GCA_963810605.1). Lineage (GTDB taxonomy): Bacteria > Actinomycetota > Thermoleophilia > Solirubrobacterales > Solirubrobacteraceae > CADCVQ01. Next base: position 28,030 of record CAWEOF010000001.1, on the reverse strand, counting down.
GCCAGTCGGCGCGAGCTGCCGCGGCGCGGGCGAGAGCCACATGATCGACGATCCGGGCGTCTTGGGGCACCGGCCGATACTAGACCCGTGAGGGTGTGTCCGCCTACCTATTTCATCTGAACTAAAGCGCTCGGTCGCCACAAGAATGGCGCCGGCGAAACGGGCCGCTCAGAAAAGCGCTAAATCGGTATTCCCCATAGGGGAAACCAGCGCTCGAGCTCGGGCTCGATCTTCAGTTCACCGTCGATGATCGCGCGGATCTGCAGCTCGCGTTCGCTGTCGCGCGCGTTCTTGCCGGCCGGGACGAACGGATACCAATAGCCGCGCTTGTAGTTATAGATGAAGTAGACAGGGCGGCTCTTGGAATCCTGGAAGGCGAAGACGCCGGCGAGGACGCGGTCGCCGTAGCCGCCCGAGTCAAACGCGTCCTTCACGGCGTTGACGCCGACGACGAGATCCTCCGCGTCGTCGTCGGACAGGATCATCCAGCGGTAGCCGTGCTCGTCGGAGCTTGTCGAGATCGTCGTGCCGGTGTCGGCGCCGGTGCTTGCGAGCAGCTCCTCCATCTCCGCGGTGGTGGACTCGAAGTCGGCCGTCGCCAGCGGCTGGAAGACGATCGCGGCCTTGCCCTTCGTCGTGATCTGGTGGCCGGTGTCGAGCGTGACGTACGCCGTCGACATCGCGAACAGGCGGTCGGTCGCCGGCCCCTTGAGCTTCTTCTTGCCGCCGAGAATCGCGTCGAGGAATCCCACGACGCGCAGACTACGCCGCGGCGAGCGTGCCGGTCTGCAGCTGGCGCTCGTACTCCATGAGCTTCTCGATGCGCTGCTCCATCGGCGGGTGCGTCGAGAACAGGCCCGCGATCGACGCCTTCGACGGCGCGGCGATGAAGAACGCGCTCATCTCGCCTGCGACGCGCAGGTCTTGCTGGGGCAGCTTCGCCATGCCCGAGGAGATCTTCTGGAGCGCCGACGCGAGCGCACTCGGTCGCCCGGTGACGAGCGCCGCGCCGCGGTCGGCGACGAACTCGCGGTAGCGAGACAGGGTCATCATCAAAAAGTACGAGATCACGTACACGACGAGCGAGACGATGATCACGAAGAACATCCCGGGGCCGTCGTCGTCGTCGGAGTGGCCGCCGCCGAAGAGGAAGCCGAACTGCAGGATCATCGCGGCGATCGAGGCGAAGAAGGACGCGATGGTCATGATCATCACGTCGCGGTTCTTGACGTGCGCGAGCTCGTGCGCCATGACGCCCTCGAGCTCGGCGGGTGACAGGAGGTTCATGATCCCGGTCGTCGCGCAGACCGTCGCGCTCTTCTGCGAGCGCCCGAGCGCGAACGCGTTCGGCATGTTCGTCTGGGCGACGGCGACCTTCGGCTTGGGCAGGTCGGCCTGGATGCAGAGGCGCTCGATCATCGCGTGCAGCTCGGGCGCCTCCTGCGGCGTGACCTCGCGGGCGCCCATCGCGTGCAGCGCGAGCTTGTCGGACGTGAAGAACTGGAACGCCGCGAGGCCGCCGCAGACGAGCAGGATCAACAGGCCGTTGGCGCCCGAGGCGAACAGCGCGCCGGCAAACACGACGTACAGCGCGCCGAGCAGGAGCAGCGTGAGAACCATCCGGGTCTGCAGGCCCGGATCGGACTTGAATGCGGTCTTGGTGACGGCCATGCGTCCATTCTGACAAATCGCCTGTCCCGGCCCGCCGGGTGGTCGGCGCGGCGCGAGCTCCGGGCGGTACGCGAAGGCGATCGGGCGGGCGGTGGCGCCGCCGGGCCGTCAGGCCCGCGCGGTCGCGCAAGGGCGCTCGCAAGGCTCCATAACCCACCGCCGGTGTTTGTGCCGCGGCGGCGGGCGACCGTAGACTCAGCGATCGCATGCGCGTCCGCGTCCTTTTCGCTGCCGTGACGCTGCCGCTCGTCCTCTGGGCGATCCTGCCGCTCGCGTCGTCCGGCCAGTCCTCCAAGCAGCAGGAGCTCTCCGAGCTCCAGCAGAAGATCGCGAAGGCCCGTGCGAAGATCGGCCGCAAGAAGGGGGCCGAGCGCACGCTGACGACCGAGATCGCCGGCTACCAGCGGCGCATCCGCACGCTGCAGGGCAAGATCGGCACGCTGCAGGGCCGCCAGCACGTCATCGAGGTCGACCTCGGCGCCAAGCGCAGCGAGCTCGAGCGCCTGCAGGTCGAGCTGCGGCGCGAGCGCGCGCGGCTCGTGCGGCTGCGCGCCCGCCTCACCGAGACCCGCACGATGCTGCGCTTTCGCCTCGTCGAGATCTACAAGGCGGGCAAGCCCGACCTGCTCACGGTCGTCCTGAACTCCGACGGCTTCGCGGACCTGCTCGAGCGCAGCGAGTTCATCGCGCGGATCTCCGACCAGGACCGCAAGATCGTCAACGCCGTCTCGTTCGCCAAGAAGGATGCGGTCCGCACCGAGAAGCGCCTCGACAAGCTCGAGAATCGCCAGCAGCAGGTGACCGAGATCGTCCAGAAGCGCCGCGACGAGGTCGCCGCGGTGAAGATGGACCTCATCGGCACCCGCGTCGGCTACGACAAGACGCGGGCCGGCAAGGCCGCGGCGCTCGACAAGGTGCGCGCCGACCGCGCGAACCTGCAGGAGCACGTCGACGACCTCGAGGCGGCGTCCAACAAGATCGCCCGCCAGCTGAACATCGCCCAGCAGGGCAACGCGGGCGACCTGCCGATCAAGCAGGGCAACGGCAGCATGATCTGGCCGGTGAACGGGCCGATCACGGGCGCCTTCGGCGAGCAGCGCCCGGGGCACATCCATGCGGGCCTCGACATCTCCGCGCCCGGCGGCACGCCGATCCACTCCGCACAGGCGGGCAAGGTCGTCCTCATGCAGGGGACCGGGGCCTCGGGCGGGTACGGCAACTACACCTGCGTACAGCACACCGCGTCGATGTCGACGTGCTACGCGCACCAGTCGCGCTTCGGCACGAGCATGGGCGCTCGCGTGTCGCAGGGCCAGATCATCGGCTTCGTCGGCAACACCGGCCACTCGTTCGGCAACCACCTGCACTTCGAGGTCCGCGTCAACGGGAGCCCCGTGTCTCCGCTGAACTACCTCTGAGCCGTGCCGGCTCGGCGGTAGGGTTCGCCCTCGATGCAGCCCGAGATCGTCATCTTCGGCCTTTCCGTGAAGACCTTCGGGCTGTGCTTCGGCCTGGCGTTCGTCGTCGCGGGCGCGATGACCGCCCGCCGCCTGAAGGAGCTCGGGCGCCCGACCGATTGGGCGTACGAGATGGTCTTCGCCGCGCTCATCGGCGGGCTTATCGGGGCGCGCGGCTACTGGCTCGCGACGCATCCGAGCGAGGTGTCCGACGACGTCCTGGGCGCCATCTTCGGCGGGTCGGGCCTCGTCTTCTTCGGCGGCCTCGCGGGCGGCGCCGCCGGCGTGCTGCTGTGGGCCTGGCGCAAGGGGATGCTCAACTCCGACCTCTTTGACATGAACGCCGCGTCGCTCGCGATGGCCTACGCCGTCGGGCGGATCGGCTGCCAGATCTCGGGCGACGGCGACTACGGCAAGGCGACGGACCTGCCGTGGGGGATGGCCTATCCCGACGGCGTCGTGCCCACCACGGAGGTCGTCCACCCGACGCCGATCTACGAGACGCTGGCGATGGGTCTCGGCGCGTGGGTCCTGTGGCGCCTGCGCGACGCCTACCGTCCGGGCGTGCTGTTCGCGCTGTACCTCACGCTCGTCGGCGCCGAGCGCTTCCTCGTCGAGTTCCTGCGCCGCAACGACGCGGTGCTGGGCGGGCTCACCGAGGCGCAGATCGCGAGCCTGCTCGTGCTGGCCGGCGGGGTCGCGTTCCTCGTGCGCGCCGCGCGGTCGGGCGGGTTGCGGCGCTCGCCGGCCGCGGTCGTCGCCCCCGCGACGACGTAGCCGCGCGGATCAGCGAGGCGCGCCGAGCGCCTCGACGGGCGAGCGTCGCCGGGCCGCGCCGCGCGGCGCTCCGGGGCGGGCGAGCGCGGCGAGCGCGTAGAGCCCCACGGCCGCGAGCGCGACCGAGCCGCCTGCCGCGATGTCGAGCTCGGCGCTCGCGACGAGCCCGAGCACGCCGGCGCCCGAGCCGAGCGCGGCTGCGAGCCACAGCTGCGAGCGCACGCTGCGCCCGAGCCGCAGCGCGGCGGCGGCGGGCGCGACGAGCAGCGCGAAGACGAGCAGGTTGCCGAGGCTCAGCACGGCGGCGACGACGGCGATCCCGAGCAGCGCGAGCAGGGCGAGCTCGACGCGCGCGGGCCGCACGCCGAGCGACGGCGCCGCCACGGGGTCGAAGACCGTCACGGTGAGCCGGCGATGACCGGCGGCCAGCGCGCCGACGACGACCGCGGCGAGCCCGCCGGCCGCGAGGAGCTCCGCGGTGCCGGCGCCGAGCAGGTCGCCGAAGAGCAGCCGGTCGAGACCGACCGGGACGTCCGGAGACAGCGCGAGCACCGCGCCGAGGCCGAAGGCGGTCGTCACGGTGACGCCGACGGCGATCTCCGAGCCGACGCGCTCGTCGCGGGCCGCGAGCGCGATGAGCGCCGCGACGACGAGCACCCCGCCGCCGGCGCCGAGCAGCAGCGGGACCCCGGCCAGCGAGGCGAGCACGAGCCCCGGCAGCATCGCGTGCGCGAGCGACTCGGCGGCGTACGCCTGGCGCAGATGCAGCAGCCAGACGCCGAGCGCGCCGCACGCCGCGCCGAGCACGACGATCTCGACGAGCGCGCGCTGCAGCAGACCGGACTGGAGGATCTCCATCAGTGCGCGTGGTGCTGCACGGCGACAGCGCGGTGGCCGCAGTCCAGGAGCACGATCTCGGCGCCGTAGGTCGCCTCCAGCACGGCGTTCGTCAGCGTCTCGGCCGGCGGTCCGTAGGCGATCTGCTCGCCGCGCAGGCACAGGACGCGATCCCAGCGACGCGCCTGCTCGACGTCGTGCGTGGCGATGAGCAGGATCCGTCCCTCGGCGCGGAGGTCGTCGAGGATGCCCATGATCGCCTCCTCGCTCGCCTGGTCGACGCCGGCGAAGGGCTCGTCGAGCAGCAGCACCGCCGCATCCTGGACGAGGGCGCGAGCGATGAGCACGCGCTGGCGCTGACCGCCCGAGAGCGCGCCGAAGCGCTTGCGCGCGTGCTCGGCGAGCCCGACGCGCTCGAGCGCGGACCGCGCCAGCTCGCGATCGGCGGCCGGGATCCGCCGGTACCAGGAGGTGCGGGCATACGCGCCCATGAGCGCGACGTCCAGCGCGGTGACGGGGAAGTCCAGCCGCGATCGCTCGGTCTGGGGCACGTAGCCGGTCGCGCCGCCGATGTCCACGGTCCCGGCGACCGTCCCGAGCTCGCCGAGCAGCGCGCGAAAGAGCGTCGTCTTGCCGCCGCCGTTGGGCCCGAGCACGGCGACCGCCTGGCCGGCCTCGACCGCGAAGCTCACGCCGCTCAGCGCCACGGGACCCGACTCGTAGGACGCCGCGAGTTCGCTGACCTGGACGCGGGCGGTCGCGCGGGCAGCGCTGCCGGGCGCGCGCGGGGCTGTGACGCTCACGCGGCCGACCTCGGCGCGCGTCGCCAGGGTGCCGACGTCGCGACCGCCGCCAGCGCGAACACGCAGCCTCCGACGACCGCGATCGCGGGGCCGGGCGGCAGGTCGAGGTGGTAGGCGAGCAGCAGGCCCGTGACGCCCTCGGCGGCGGCGAGCGCGACGCCGGTCGCGAGCAGGGCGCCGAGCGAGCCGGTCAGCAGCCGCGCGGTCGCGGCGGGGACGACGAGCAGCGTGCTGACGAGCAGCGCGCCGACGGCGGGCAGGACCGCCACGACGCAGCCGGCCAGCAGCGCCAGCAGCAGCCAGTCGCCGCGCGCGGACGGGACCCCGAGCGCGCGGGCGGCACTCGGGTCAAACCCGCTCGCAAGCCATGTGCGCGCAAGCGCGGCGGTCGCTACGGCCGCGGCGAGGGCCGCCGCGCCCGCCAGCCACAGGTCGCGGTCGCTGAGGCCCAGGAGCGTGCCGAACAGCAGCCGGTCGACGCCGACGCCCGACCGGTAGACGTCGCTCGCGAGGACGCTGCCCAGCGCGAGCGCGCCCGCGAGCAGGAGGCCGGTGGCCGTGTCGGAGCTTGAGCCGGCGCCTCGCGTGAGGCGCGACAGGAGGCCGGCGAAGCCGAGTCCGGCCGCGAGCGCCGCGAGCGGCGGCGCGATGCCCCACGGCCCGGCGACGACGAGGCCGGGGAACGTCGCGCTGCCGACGGCATGGGTGAAGAAGGCCAGCCTCCGCAGGACGATCCACGCGCCGAGCAGGCCGCCGGCGACGGACAGCGCCAGCACCGCAAGCAACGCCCGTTGCATGAACGGGGCCGCGAGCGGATCGGTCAGCCAACGCACGCGGAGCAGCTTATCGAAAACCGTTCTCACTTAGAGGAGAAGTCGCGGTGCTTTCGCGTGGTCCTCGCGATGAGCGCCAACGCGCCAACCTAGGGTCCCCGGGCTCAAGCTCGCGGCTCCCCGGGCCGATGTGTGAGGACGGGCTCGTCCGCCCGCTGAGCCCATGTTCCGGCGACCCTCGCGCACACTTCTGCCGGGCCTCGGCATCGCCAGCGCCGTCCTCGCCGGCGTCATCGTCGCCGTCACCCTCGCGGCCGGGCTCCTCGGCTTCAGCTTCGCCTCCGGCGAGCGGGGTGACTCTTCGCAGACGCTCGAGCTCAGCGACACGCGCGCGCCGGCGCCGCAGCCCCGGTCGCTCGCGCGCCGCCCGGCCCTGCGGGCGACGGTCGCCGTCACGGCCGCGGCCGTGCCCGCGCGCGCGCCGTCGCCGTCGCCGTCGCGCGCCGCGCAGCCGACCCCGCCGCCGCCGCCTCCACCACCGCTGCCGCCGCCGCGCCGGACGCAGCCCGTCCCCGGCCCTGAGCGAGCACCCCAGTCGGCCGCGGTGCCGGCACCGCCACCGGGTGCCCTCGCGCCGCTCGGCGCCGGCCTCGACAACACGACCCGGGATCTCGCCGACGGCGTGCGCGATGTCACGCAGCGCCTCGGCGAGGTCGTCCAGACGCTCGTCCCGCCGCTCGGCGGCGTCGTCGGGAAGGCCGGCGACGTCCTCGCCGACATCGTCGAGGGCGCGGGCAGCGGGCTCGGCCGCGCGCTCGGCAACACGCGCTGATCGCCGCTGCCGGCGCGCGCGCCGACGGCGAGCTGCCGCCACGATTGCGAGGAAGCCTGCCCCCGACGAGCCGCGCCGGCGGACTCGATTGGGATCTGAGCGCATACTCTCCGATCCAGCCAATGCTGCCCACCCGCACCCAGCTCTCGCAGGCCTATCCGATCGCCAGCCGCATCGACGAGGACGGGCGGCTGCAGCTCGGCGGCTGCGACGCCGTCGAGCTCGCGCGCGAGTTCGGCACGCCGGCGTACATCGTCGTCGAGGACGACCTGCGCGCCCGTGCGCAGACGTTCGTCGAGGCGTTCCGGGCGCGGACACAGGACTTCGACGTCCTGTTCGCCTCCAAGGCGTTTCCGTGCACGGCGGTCTACCGGGTGCTCGCCGAGGAGGGCATCGCCTGCGACGTCGCCTCGGGCGGTGAGCTCGCGCTCGCGCTGCGCGGCGGCTTTGACCCGGCGCGGATCTACATGCACGGCAACGCGAAGTCGCTCGACGAGCTGCGTCAGGCGCGCGCCGCCGGGGTGGGGCACATCGTCATCGACAACGCCGACGAGATCGATCGACTGGAGTCGGTCGTCGGCGACGGCGATCCGCAGCCCGTGCTGCTGCGCGTCACGCCGGACGTCCGCGGAGAGACGAACGACAAGATCTCGACGGGGCAGGCCGACTCGAAGTTCGGCTTCTCCATGGCCGACGCGCCGGCCGCGATCGCGCGTGCCTCGCAGTCCACGTCGCTGAACCTCGTCGGGCTGCACATCCACATCGGCTCGCAGATCCTCGAGCTCGACCCGTTCCGGCGGGCGATCGAGGCGATCGCGACGCTCGGCGACTTCGGGACGTACAACCTCGGCGGCGGGCTCGGCGTCGCGTACACGTCCGAGCAAGAGCCGCCGCGGATCGGCGACTACGTCGCGGCGAAGGTCGACGCGGCCAACCGCGCGTTCGGGCCGGGCAAGCGGCTGCTCGAGGAGCCCGGCCGTGCGCTCGTCGCGAACTCGACCGTGACGCTCTACACCGTGCAGAGCGTCAAGCGCAACGTGTCGACGTGGGTCGCGGTCGACGGCGGGATGTCCGACAACCTGCGCCCGATGCTCTACGGCGCGGTCTACGAGGCGCAGATCGCCGACCGCTTCGGCGGTGGGACGCTGTCGCGCCTGACGGGCAAGCACTGCGAGTCGGGCGACGTCATCGTCCGCGACGTCGAGCTCGCCGACCCGCGCGTCGGCGACATCGTCGTCACCCCGGCGACGGGCGCCTACGGCCACGCGATGGCCAACAACTACAACGGCGTCCCGCGGCCGCCGGTCGTGTTCGTCCGTAACGGGGACGCGCGCCTCGTCGTCCGGCGCGAGACGTACGACGACCTCGCCGCACGCGATGTCTGAGCCTTTTCGCATCGGGCTGCTCGGCCACGGGACGGTCGGGGGCGCGTTCGAGACGCTCCTCGGCGCGCGGGCCGAGCACGTCGCGGCGATCACGGGGCTGCGGCCCGAGATCTCAGGCGTCCTGACGCGCTCGCGCGGCGACTTCGACGAGATCCTCGCCGGCTGCGACCTCGTCGTCGAGCTCATCGGCGGCCTGGACCCGGCGCGCGAGTACGTCCTGCGCGCGATGCGGGCGGGCAAGCATGTCGTGACGGCGAACAAGCAGCTGCTGTCGCACCACGGCGAGGAGCTGTGGGGGGTCGCGCGCGAGCACGGCGTGCAGCTGCGCTTCGAGGCGTCTGTCGCGGGCGTCGTGCCGGTCATCCGCGTCCTGCAGGAGTCGCTCGCGGGTGCGCACGTCGATCGCATCCACGGGATCGTCAACGGGACGACGAACTACATCCTGTCCGAGATGGCTCGGATTCACTGCTCGTACGCGGACGCGCTCGCCGACGCGCAGCGGCTGGGGTACGCCGAGGCCGACCCGACGGATGACGTCAACGGCAAGGACGCGGCCGCGAAGATGGCGATCCTCGCCAGGCTCGCGTTCGACACGCCGGTCCACATCGACCAGGTCACCTACGAGGGCATCGAGCACATCACCTCCGACGACATGGAGTACGCCGAGGAGCTCGGCCTCGGCCTGAAGCTCATCGGGACCGCCGAGCGCATCGACGGCAAGCTCGCCGTCCGCGTCCATCCGGCGTTCCTCTACGAAGGCCATCCGCTTGCGAGCGTCCACGGCCCGTTCAACGCGATCACGGTCGAGTCCGAGGCGATCACGGAGATCACGATGTCCGGGCCGGGCGCCGGCGGCCCGCAGACGGCGAGCGCCGTGCTCGGCGACGTCATCAGCGCGATGATCCCGCCCGCGTCGACGCCGGAGACGACCCAGGCGCTCGAGATCGTCGACGACGTGAAGTCGGCGTTCTACCTGCACATGGAGGTCGAGGACCGGCCCGGCGTGCTCGCGGCGGTCGCCCAGATCCTCGGGCGCTACGGGGCGTCGATCAAGTCGGTCGTCCAGAAGGGCCTCGGCGAGCGCGCCCGCCTCGTCATGGTCGTCCACCCGCTGCTCGAGTCGCGCTTCTTCGCGGCCGTCGCCGAGATCTCAGACCTCGACTTCCTGCGCTCGCCGCCGCGCGCGATCCGCGTGATCGACGAGCAGTTCGTGTAGCCCGTCGCCTTCCAGGCGACTGTTGCCTCCACCGCTTCTGCGGGGAGGTCCCGGTGAGGGACCTGGGGGGAGCAACTGCTTGGCGGACGGGACCCCGCGGCCTGAGGTGCTTCTACGGGGAGGTCCCGGCGAGGGACCTGGTGGTTCGCGTCGCTGTGCGCCGCAAGCCACGCCGGCATCCCGCTTCTACGGGGAGGTCCCGGTGAGGGACCTGGTGGACGCGAATGCGGCGCGGACAGGCCCTCCGGTAGCAATGCGCTTCTACGGGGAGGTCCCGGCGAGGGACCTGGTGGTGCGTGCGGTCGCGCGGCACGAGCGTCGCGCTTCTACGGGGAGGTCCCGGTGAGGGACCTGGTGGGCGACTGCGGCGCAGTAGCCCGCGTGCAGCGATGCGTTCTACGGGGAGGTCCCGGTGAGGGACCTGGTGGAGAGGGCGCTGGCATCTGCGATCGTGGCATGGCGGCTTCTACGGGGGAGGTCCCGGTGAGGGACCTGGTGGGGACGTCGTGGCCGTCTGCGTCGAACTGCGTCGTGAGGCTTCTACGTGAGGGACCTGGTGGTGGGATCCTGGCGCGGTAAACGATGACGCAACGCCGATGCTTCTACGGGGAGGTCCCGGTGAGGGACCTGGTGGGCTGCAGATCGTGTCGCGTTCGCGCGCTCGGCGATGCTTCTACGGGGAGGTCCCGGTGAGGGACCTGGTGGGCGTCGACGCCGAGCACGGTGCCGAGGCCGTGCGCACGCACTACGCTTCTACGGGGAGGTCCCGGTGAGGGACCTGGTGGGTAGCACGCGCAGCGTCGCGGCGCTCGCCGGATCGTGGCTTCTACGGGGAGGTCCCGGTGAGGGACCTGGTGGCGCGAGCAGCGCCGGATCGCGCTGACCGCGTGCTGTCGCTTCTACGGGGAGGTCCCGGTGAGGGACCTGGTGGCGCGCGAGATCGGCGACGGCATCCGCGCAGCCGTGCGTGCTTCTACGGGGAGGTCCCGGTGAGGGACCTGGTGGATCGTCGGCGTGGCCGCGCCGCGTCGCGGGCGCGGCGGCGCTTCTACGGGGAGGTCCCGGTGAGGGACCTGGTGGGCGGCATCACGGCCGTCGACGTCAGCCGAGGACGGCACGCTTCTACGGGGAGGTCCCGGTGAGGGACCTGGTGGTGCGCTGCCGTGGCGCGCGAGCGCGCCGAGGTCCTGGCGCTTCTACGGGGAGGTCCCGGTGAGGGACCTGGTGGCGCGTGCGACGTCCATGCGCCGCGCTCGACGGCGCAAGTGCTTCTACGGGGAGGTCCCGGTGAGGGACCTGGTGGTCGCGCAGCGGCCGTGCTGCGTCAGGCGGCGGTCGTCGCGCTTCTACGGGGAGGTCCCGGTGAGGGACCTGGTGGGGAGATCGACGCTCGCCCGCGCGCGTCGGGGTCGATGGAGCTTCTACGGGGAGGTCCCGGTGAGGGACCTGGTGGGCCGCCGTCAGCGCTCGCGGACGCATCGATCGAGATCGCGCTTCTACGGGGAGGTCCCGGTGAGGGACCTGGTGGAGTCGTGCGTGGAACAGTGTCGTAGGGCCAGAGCGGGTTGCTTCTACGGGGAGGTCCCGGTGAGGGACCTGGTGGGCCGTACTCGCCGGCGGCCTGCGAGCTGCGACGCGCTTCTACGGGGAGGTCCCGGTGAGGGACCTGGTGGGCGGCCGACGCTGCCGCGGCGCCCTCGACGAGCGAAGCTTCTACGGGGAGGTCCCGGTGAGGGACCTGGTGGAGGGCACCGACGCGACCGCGAACGTCAGCGTTATCCCGCTTCTACGGGGAGGTCCCGGTGAGGGACCTGGTGGGTGGCGGAGCCGTGTCGGGTCAATCCTCGCGAACGCGCTGCTTCTACGGGGAGGTCCCGGTGAGGGACCTGGTGGAAGCGGTCGGCCTCGATCGCGCGTAAGTCGACGGTCGCTTCTACGGGGAGGTCCCGGTGAGGGACCTGGTGGCGGCTATCTCCAGCAGTGCGAGCCCAGCGGTCGTATGCGCTTCTACGGGGAGGTCCCGGTGAGGGACCTGGTGGCGACGGTGCGGACGCCGCGGACCTCATCGCCGAGGGTGCTTCTACGGGGAGGTCCCGGTGAGGGACCTGGTGGCGCGTCGGCCGTGATGTCGCCGCCGTGCTTCTTATCGCTGCTGGTCCCGGTGAGGGACCTGGTGGTCGTGAACCTGCCTACCATGCTCACATGACGCCAGCCGAGCTTCTACGGGGAGGTCCCGGTGAGGGACCTGGTGGGCCGTTCGATGCGGCGCGCGCGTAGCTCGCGGCCGACGCGTGCTTCTACGGGGAGGTCCCGGTGAGGGACCTGGTGGTCACGAACTCGCTCGGGCAACTGCCGGCGCTACGTAGACGCTTCTACGGGGAGGTCCCGGTGAGGGACCTGGTGGCTGGAGCCGTTCCGCGAGGTCGTCGCCGTTGACGCAGGACGCTTCTACGGGGAGGTCCCGGTGAGGGACCTGGTGGGTCGGTCGGCCCGATGCTCGTGCACCGGGCCGACGGACACGCTTCTACGGGGAGGTCCCGGTGAGGGACCTGGTGGTCGATCGCGCCTGGCGTCGCGGGCGTCGACGGCGCACGCGCTTCTACGGGGAGGTCCCGGTGAGGGACCTGGTGGGTCGGCGCATCCGTCGATGCCGCGTCGTGACGGATCAGGGCTTCTACGGGGAGGTCCCGGTGAGGGACCTGGTGGTGCGACGTCGTGCCGGCGTACACGGATCGCGTCGATCGCTTCTACGGGGAGGTCCCGGTGAGGGACCTGGTGGGCGCGTGCAAGGTCGTGCGACGCGCAGACGGTCGCATGCCGAGCTTCTACGGGGAGGTCCCGGTGAGGGACCTGGTGGCAGCCGCCGAGCCGAGTCGTCCGCGCACGCGCATCGGCCGGCTTCTACGGGGAGGTCCCGGTGAGGGACCTGGTGGAGCGTCGCGCATGCGGCCGTCGCGCGGTGGTGCGCAGACGCTTCTACGGGGAGGTCCCGGTGAGGGACCTGGTGGGCGTCGGCGAGCTGCCGCGACCTGGCACGCCGGCGATCGTGCTTCTACGGGGAGGTCCCGGTGAGGGACCTGGTGGGACGCCGCCGAAGAGCGCGCGACGCGCCGCAGCGATGCAGGCTTCTACGGGGAGGTCCCGGTGAGGGACCTGGTGGCGGCGGCACGCGCCGCGCGGCGCGTCGGCGCGTACGTCGGCTTCTACGGGGAGGTCCCGGTGAGGGACCTGGTGGCGTGCGTGCGGTTCGCGACGCTTCAGAGGTCCGTGGATCGTCGTGCACAGCGCGTCGACGCTTCTACGGGGAGGTCCCGGTGAGGGACCTGGTGGGACCGCGACGGCACGTTCGATGGCGCGATCGCCGGCGCCACGCGACGCTTCTACGGGGAGGTCCCGGTGAGGGACCTGGTGGTCGCGCTTGGGCGTCGCGCTCGGCGCGTCGTGGACGAGCTTCTACGGGGAGGTCCCGGTGAGGGACCTGGTGGACGGGCCGGTTGCCGACATCGCGTGCGAGGTCCGTGCCGCTTCTACGGGGAGGTCCCGGTGAGGGACCTGGTGGCGACGGCGACGCGACCGCGCAGGCCGGCGACGGATGGCGCGCTTCTACGGGGAGGTCCCGGTGAGGGACCTGGTGGGACGATGCCGAGCTGCGTGCGCACCTGGCCGACGTCCGTGCTTCTACGGGGAGGTCCCGGTGAGGGACCTGGTGGGGCTCGCAGAATTCTGCGGCCCAATGCAGGGGTTTTCAAGGGTCGCGCGAGCGGTTGGAGTTTGGAAGACCGACCACGGCGGTCGTTGGAGCGTACCGTGCGCGGAATGGTCGCGTTTGCAGGCGCTTGACGGCTACGAGGGCTGCCGGCGATCGGTGCGCCACTGGAGCGCTCGCGCATCACCAGATGACGGTTGGGTTGTCGAGATCGCCTCGCGCCACGGGCATGGCATGGCCGATGTGCTCGACGCGCTTGGCTGCCTTCCCGCTGCTCGGACCGAGGTCGTAGATGCTGACGCTGTCGACGGCGAGGTTCATGACGCGGCGCAGGCGAGCACGCAGTGCCACAAGCTCTTGGCGGGTCAGATCGCAGACGTACACGGAGTACTGGAGGCGCTCGCCGTAGTCGACCACGACATCGTGGACTCTCCGCAACCGCACCGGCTCGCGTATGTCGTACATGACGAGATGACGAATGCGCTCGGCCATGGCAGTCAGCGTGTCGTCAGGGGACGGTACGTGTCGAGCTGTCCTTCGATGACCGCCGCAAGCTGACGTGCCTGTAGCTCCATCGCCCGGCGATAGGTCACCTCATAGCCGAACAGCGGATGCTTCAGGCGCACGTTCACCCTACGCTCGTAAGCCCGCACAAGCCGTTTGCGACCGGCTGCGGTAAGCGCGACGGCACCACCGCGCCGCACGACATCGCGCTCCCGGATCTCTCCGTTGTTAATCGCCATGATCACCGTGGAGTCCGCGACCAGCGGACGAAGCTCCTCGGCAAGATCGAGCGCGAGCGAGGGGCGCCCGAAGCGGGGCTGGTGCAGCATCCCGATCTGCGGATCGAGGCCTGCCGCGAGCGCCGCCACGGTCGTGTCGCGCAGCAGAAGGGCATAGGCAAACGACAGCATTGCGTTCACCGGGTCGGTCGGGGGCCGGCGGTTGCGGCCACTGAACTCGAACTCCTCGCCGGCACGCTTCAACAGCCCGGGCAGCGCGCCGAAGTACACACGCGCCGCGGCGCCCTCGACACCGAGCAGCTCGCCGACGCTGGCAGCAGCCTCGCTGCGCGACACAAGCCCGCCGAGCTGACCAACCGCGACGGCCGCGGCCCCACCTCCGAGACGTCGCAGCAGCGTGCGTTGGTTGCGGATCTTCCCGCTCACGAAGCTCCGCGCGAGTGCGATCGCGCCGGCGCCGTCCGCGCACCGCACCTGCGCGATCCGCCGCGCCACCCACGACCCGCCGTGCGCGATCGAGTAGCCCGCGAACCAGCCACCGTGGCTGAACCACAGGATCGGGACGTCGTTCTCAAGGCAAGCCCGCATCGCCCCGGCCGTCACCGTGGCGTTCCCGTACACGGCGATGTGGGCGACGTCGATCATCCGCGCCGTCGTCTGCTGCTCGCCGTCGACCTCGAGCACGAAGCGCCCACCGCGCTTGCGCACGAGTGCGCCAGGTGACATCACGTACAGCGGGCGACGCGGATCGTCGCGCGCTACCAGGCGCCGTGGCGGTGTTGCGGGTGAGCGCTTGGCCAGGAGGTTGATCTCATCCGGCAGGCACACGCCGACCAGCGCGCATCGCGGGCATTTCGGGCTGTCGACCAGCGGCGCTGGCGGTGCCGGATGAGCCGCGTTGGCGCGGACCTCGGCGACGATCGCAGCCACCCACTCCTCGGCGTCAGGCGGGATCTCGACGCGATGGCGCCCGCGCGTCTCGGGGAAGTACACCTCCGCGTATGGCACCGTGTGCCCGTGCTCGCGCAGCAACAGTGCCTGGACGGAGATCTGGGCCAGCTCCGGTGGCCACACCGCCAGCGCGCCGCGGCGCGGGCGGCCGTGCTTCGTCTCGACCGGCACCGTCTCGCCGGCGCGCCGCTCGACGCGGTCGATCCGCGCGACGACCCCGAGCCGCTCAGAAGACAGCGTCAGCGATGTCGCGACGGCGTCGCCCTCGGCAGCGGCATCGACGTCCCCACGCTCCTCGTCCACGCGACGGTGCGCATCGGTGCCCTCGGCCGTGTCGAGGTTGTCCGTAAACGCGCGCGCTTCCCATTCCAGCCACGCCAGACGCGGGCAGTAGACATGCTCGTTGACGATCCGCGCCGGGACGAGCGGGCTATCCGGTTCGGCGCTCACGCGGCCCTCCCGCACGCCGAACGTTCGTAGATTGCGGAGCTGGCACCGAACGTGAGAGTGGTGTTCGCGCTCACACGACCCTCGACCCCCAGCGGAAGACGGCGACCGTCGTGCTGATCTTCGTGGGCAGGCTGCGGTATACGGCGTCGATGCCGCGAGCGCGCAGGGCGCGCCCGTCCGGCGCGGGAGCGTGGACCGCCGCGAGCGAGAACAGCACGCGCAGCGCGCGCAGCCCGACGGGAATCGTCCAGCGCGGCCACGACAGCACCCCGTCGGCAGTGACCAGCGGCCCGCCGACGACGCGCCGCCCGCGCCGTGTGCCGCTGCCCGGCGGCAGCGCGAGGATGCCATGCAGCAGCAGGCGCGACAGCAACGCCGAGCTGGCGTTGATTCCCGATGGGTTGCGCCCCGTCGTGCCGCCGAAGGTCTGAAGCTCGGGCACAAGACCGAGCGACGAGCCGGTGCTCGCGGGTTTGAACGAGGGACCGCTGCGCAGCTCATCCGCAAGCTGCTCCACCGTGGGGCGCTTGAGCGGGTTGAACGCCGACAGATCGCTCTTGGCACCTCGCAGCAGTCGCGTCCGGCTCGGGACCCCGCTGTCGTCAAGCGGCTCGCCCGTCACGGCGGCCCGCGCTCGCGCAGCCTTCAGCTCGGGCGCCGAGCGCGGGCGCTGGTCGAGGACCTGATCCGTCGCGAGCGCGCGTAACAGCCGCGCCTCGAGCGGCCCCGCGCTCGCGAGCAGCGTGCGGTAGCTCCCCAGCGGGTCCGGGGTCGTCTGTAGCGACGGGCCCAGCCCCTGCGGCTTGGTCGTCGGCCATGCCGGTGCTCCGATGTCGGGCAGCGGGGCGTCGACGAGCGCGGTGGCGACCCCGTCGATGTCAAGCGCGCAGTCCAGCCGCAGGCGCGATCGCCGTCCGTCCGCTACCCAATACGCCGTGATCAGCGGGTCGATCTCCGACACGACGGCGAGCAGTCCGGCCGTCGCGATCGGCATGTACGGGGCGTCGGCCGCCATCCAGTCAAGCGCAAGCATCGATCAGCCTCCCCGCTCGGATACGGCACGATCGGCGAGCATCAGGAGCGCCTCCAGGTAGGCGCTGCCCCACGGTCCATAGCGCTCCACGATGTCGAGGAACCGCCGCAGCCATACGCCGTCGTCCCAGGCCTCGACCCCGTCACCGCTAGCCGTCGCGGCGATCCCGGCGGCACTGACCGCGAACTCACGCGACTCGGTCATCGATGGCACCGGCGGTATCGGGCGCCCGAGGCCGTGATGCGTGCCGACGAGATGAAGCGCCAGCTCGCGGTCGAGCGGCTCCGGCTGGTCATCGACTCCCCCGTTCGCCAGTGCCGACGACAGTGCCGCGACCGAGGCGATCTCGTGTCGCAGCCCGACCGGCAGGCGCGCGGCCGTGCGAGCGCGGCGACCGGCCTGATAGTCGCCCGTACCGAAGACGCTCTTCGCGATCTCCTCGGCCCCGAGCACGCGCGTGCCGCCGCGGAAGAACGCCTGCATGCGCGGGTCGGCCTTGCCGTGATCGTGCGCGCGCGCGGCCAGCACGACGGCCGCGCCAATCGCCGGCGGCAGCTGCGCGCAGCGCACATGGTCCCGCGCGCGCAGCGCGACCGCACGCGCATGCGCTTCGAGCGTCGGCGGCGCCCCGCCGCCACGGATCTCATCGCACGACGCGCGCGCCCGCGACAGCAAGACGAACGCCGGCCGACGCGGACCGACCTCGTCGGCGAACACGAGCTGCTCATCGTCTTCCTCGCCTGAGGCCCGCGGGACGAGTTCGTCGAGCTCGTCGTCGTCGAGCTCACCGAGGAAGTCGTCGAGCATCGGCGTGACGCGCCGCAGTTCAAGCGAGCCGGCCGCCCGGACTCGCTCGCCAGCCTCGCCGAACGGGGCGCACAGCCCATCGAGCACGCTACCGCTCGCGTCCGCTGTTTGGCTGTCGAGCCTCTGTGCGACCGCGAGCAGCTTGCGCGCCTGGACGTGGGCACGTCGGTGCTGCGCGGCGTCGCGCTCCTGACCTGCCGCGACCGCGGCTGCGAGCAGCGCTTCGACCAGCACTTCCTCACTGAGCCTAAGGCGCGGCAGCACCGGATCGTCACTGGCTGAGCTGGTGCTCGCGGCGGGTGCCTCCCGCAAGTCCGCGGCGACATCGAGCACCGTTGCGCGCGAGCCCGGGGCGAGCGCGCCATCGGCGTAGCCACCGCTTGCCGCCGGCAGCACGAGGAGATCACCAGGGCGGATCTCGCGCAGTGCCAGCTGGTCGACATCGCCGCCGGCGCTGCTGCCGTCCGGGGCGACCTCGAAGAAGTCGCGACCGCGCAGCACGACGAAGCGCGTCAGCGCGTGCGGGTCGTCGCGATCGGCGGGCCGCTCGTCGATGAACAGCGGTGCGCTGTCGCCACCGTCGAGGTCGGGTGCGTCGAGGCCCTCCTTGGTCAGCCTCGCCAGCCGCTCGCGCGGCGCGCGTAAGGCCTGCAGCAGTGCGTGTGCTCGCGCGACGCTGACCGTGATGACCTCGTTGCGGTCAGGTGGTACGAGCCGCAGGAGTGCCTTGCGGTACGCGTGTCCATCCGCCGTGTCGTCGTCAGGACGCAGATCGCAGCGCCAGCACACGCCGACATCGCTTGACTGCCGCTCCTCGGCTCCGCGCAGGAACACGTCAACGTCCGGATCGGCCCTTGGTGCGGGTCGTGGCGCCGTTTGGACCAGCAGCTCGATCACATGCGCGGCGAGCCCTGGCGCAGCGCGTGTGCGGGCGGGCGGTGGCCGCGTGTCGTCGCCCATCAGCGCCGCGACCGACACGTCGATCGCGGCGCCTGGCTCTGGCTCGAGCGAGCGCAGCCAGTTCCATGCCAGCGATTCGTCGCCGTAGTCGTTGTACAGCGGCGAGTTGGTGTCGCGCACGATCGTCGCCTCGCCGCCGCTGCCGGCTCCCGAGCGGTTGAGGCGGCCGAGGCGCTGGACGAGCGCCGCCGCGGACGCCGACTGCGTCACGAGCGCTTCGACGTCGGCGTCGAGCCCGACCTCGAATGTCTGCGTCGCGACGACGACGAGCGGCTTACCGGCAGCTGCGCGCTTGAACAGCTGCGCGTGATGCTCGGCGAGCAGGCGCGCGCGGTCCGCTGGGCGCTGTGGGCCGATCAGCAATGCGCGAGCCACCTCTGGAAACTGCTTGGCGATCCGTCTCGCGAGCTCGATTGCCGTACGCACGGAGTTGACCACGCACGCAACCGTCGTTGCGCCGCTTTCCAGGTGACTCGCGACGGCGTCGGTGAGCGCCGCGAGATGGTCGGCCACGTTGTCGGAGGCGGGCTCGACCAGCGTCGCGCGCTTCTTGCCCGTCAACCGCAGGCCGAGCGCCGCGCGATCAGCGTCCGTGATCGCGTGGACCTCCTCGCTGGCGATATCGGCCAGCGGTGTCGCTGTCAGCGTCATCACCCGCAACCCCGGCAGCGCTGCCGGCTCCTGCATACGCAGCTCGCGGATCGCCTCGACGGTCTGGCGAAACGGCTCTGCTAGGTGGGCCTCGTCGAGGCAGATCGTCGCGTCCACGGCGGCCAGACCAGCCTCGAGCGCAAGCGAGCGCTCGCCAACGCCGTAGCCGCGAAACAACAACCGCGAGCCGATTTGCGCGACCGTGCTCGTGATGACCTCGGGCTGAAACGGATGGTGTGATCGCGCCTCGCGCGCCAGGCCTCCGCGCCAGCGCGTGACGACGAGCGGAGTGGCGTCACCACCGGTGAGGCTGAGCAGCCGCCGTGCCATCTCCTCCAGCGCCGAGCCCGGCATGTCAAGCGCGGCCTCCAAGCACTTCGCGATCACGGCCGCACGGTCGTAGACCTCATCGACGAGCAGTCTCCGGTCGATTGCCCAGACCGTGCGCACGCCGACCGTGCGCTCGCTCGGCGGTCGCTGCGATTGAGCGGCGAGCGCCCACACGAGCGCGTCGATCGTCGCGGTCTTGCCGCCGCCTGTCGGCACGATGATCGCCCGCGGCGGTTCGCCGGTCGCAAGTCGCCCCGCGAGCGCCTCCTGCCAGGGGTAGGGCACGCGCCCCGCGTCGCCGCTGTGCGTCTGCTCGACGATGGCGAAGAACGCGCGGAAGGAGATCATGCGCGCGTATCGTCGGCGAACGGCAGGCAGAGCCCGAGCCCGAAGTGGCGGGCACGGCCGAGCAGCACCGGCCCGAGCACCGGCTGCTCGAACCACAGGTCGAGGTGGACCTGCGGACCATGGAGCGGGCCCACCCAGGATTCCGGGAGACGCCGCGCGTCGATCGAGCGCGCGGAGCCGCGAAAGCGCGGGCCGCGCCGGATCGCCACGCGCACCGGAGCCGGCAGACCGACGTCGGAGCACTCGCGGGCGACCTGCTCGTACAGCGCCTGCTCGCCCTTGCGCGGGAGGTAGCGCGAATGCACGAGCGGAGTCGCGGTCGACCAGCGTGCGGACGCGACGCGGTAGCGCGCCTCGCGCAACGTGGCCGGCACGTCGTGGCCGCCGAGCACGGTCAGCCAGACCGGTCCGACGCCGGGCACCTGTATCGCGGTGGGCGCCGCGCCGTCGAGGCCGAGCAGGCGCCCCAGCCCCAGTTCGACATCGCGGCGCTGGCGCGCGACACCCGGAAGGCGAGCGGGATGCGGGAGCACAACAGCGACACCGAGCGTCCGCCCGTCCGCGTACGCGGCGCCGGCACCACGGGCGCGCGGCGGCGCGGCGTCCGTGCGGCGGGAGCGGGCGGGCGGCGGTGCCGGCACTGACGGCGGCTCGGCGACGAAGCTCAGGGGCACGAACGCGGCGTGCGGGTGATCGCCGCGGCCAATTAGGACTGGCGGCGCTTCGCCGGGCGTGCCCGTGGCTTCGAACTGGTCGAGAAGCGCCTTGCGCAGCGCGCGCGCGAAGGCGAAGCTCGCCGCCGACTTGGGCCGGTCGTCACCGCGCTCGCGATCGACCACCACGACGAGCATGTCGCCCCACCATCTGGGGTCATGGGCGCCCGGCTCCACGGCCGAGGCGTCGACGCCGTGGAGATAGCCGATCTCCTCGCCGAGCGCGAACGGCGGGACATAGGCCGCGCGGTCGACGGAGCCGTCGCGCCGCAACGGGCTGCTGCGCTGCGCGTGCCACCGGTCTAGCGCATCCGGCGTTCGGGCAGTCGGCACGCGCACCTGAGCGACGCCGACAGGTCCGGTGGCGTCGGTGGGAGCCCACACGTTGAGCGGATCGCTCAGCGGCCCGAGCGCGTCGATGCGGACGATCGCCGGTGAGCGAGCGGTACCGAGGACGGTCATGTCCTCGGCGAGGATCGTGAGCACGGCAAGCTGCGCGTCGTCGAGCGACAGGTCGGGCCACTCGAAGCTCACCGGGTGTTCGCCGATCGCGACGCCGACCTTCTGCACCTCTGCCCGCGAGCGTCCGAGATCACGCGGCGAGACGCCTTTGCCGCCGCGCAACTCAGCCAGCTCGTGGTTGCGCGGTGCCCAGCGTGACGCGCCGCGCAGGCGGGCGACGTACTGCTCGCCGTCGGAGCCGTCGAGATCGCCGGCGCGCGGCGCGACGATCAGCGGCGGCTCGGCGACAGCGAGCGCGCCGACGACACCGAGTGCGGCGTCGAGATCGTCACCGGCGGCGCCGTGAGCCGCGGCCTTCAGGGCTGCGATCAGGCGGACCGGGTGCGGCGGCCATTCTGCGGTGGCGAAGTCGCTCGCCGACTGCGCGTGGTACACGCCGAGCGGGAATCGGACGGTGATGCGCAGCACGGCTCACACGCCCTTCGCGGCGCGATCAGCCTCAATCGACCGTCGCACAAGCGGCGTCAGATGCGGGCCGCCGACGAGCTGTACCCCGCGATCTTTCACTCCGGCGCGCTCCGCTGCTTGCGCGAGCAGCGTGCGAGTGTCATCGACGGTCAGTGCGAGCGGCTCGCGGGCGCCGCCGCCGCTGTGCACGACCTCGAAGCGCATCTCCGACGTCGCGATCAGGTCGCACTCCGAGCGCAGATGCCAGCCGGCCGTCTCGCGCAGCGCCAGCCCGTGCAAGCACAGCGCGGCGAGCAGCACGCGCACATCGGCGTTGTCGTTGCGCTCGAAGCGCAGCCGGCGCAGCGCCGCGAACGAGAGGAAGCCGACGAAGCGCGCTTCGCTGATCGAGACGCCGTGGCGGCGACGCTGCGGCGGGATCGAGCTCAGCCCCTGCTCGGACAGCTTCATCCCCTTCGCGATGCGCTTGACGTCCTTCTCCTCACCGAGGTTGAGCGGGTCGCGCCGCGCCGCAGTCGTCACGACCTCGCACGGGTCGAGGCCGATCACCGTGCTCGTGAAGGCGCGCGCAATCCGCACCTGGCCGCCCGGTCCTGTCCGATGCGAGTCCCACACACCGAACAGCAGATCGTGCGCCGATGTCTCGAGGATTGGGTCGAGCGCGCCGGTGTGCGCAAGGCTGAGCTCCTGGCCGTGAGGAGTCGCCTCGAACGGCGTCTCCGACCCCGGTTCGACGGCGAGCCGAATCCACGCATCGAAGATCCGATGGGGCGCCTCAAGCGTCGTGATCGTGAATGTCTGCCCGGCAGCATCGATCGTCGTCGCAGACACGGGCAGCGGGTAGCTGCCGGCCCGGTACTCCTCCAGCAGCCCCTCCTCGACCCTGTTGGCGGAGGAACCGATCGAATCCAGTTCGATCACCTTGCGCAGCTCGTGGTCGATGTGCCGAGTGTGGATCTCCAGCGGACCCTCGTAGCTCGGAGGCATCACCGGCTGGCCGTGCGGCGCATCGAGGTCCTGCCTGACCTCGATGCCGGCGGCCCGGCCAGCAGTCGGTGTGTCGGACAACGCTTGACGGAGAATGTCGATTGCGGTCACGGATGCCTCGCTCACTCACTTGTATGGTCGATACGGAGAGATGCCGGAGCACCTGGGAACTTCAACCGATCGTGCATATAACTGGCAAGCACCATGCTTCTACGAGGTCGCGACGTCCACTTAGAGGGAGACGCCGGAGGGTGGGGCTGCGCTGGGAGGCTACGCTACCACAACCCCTGACCTACGACCAGCACGACACCGCTATCAAGCATTTACATTGCAAGTACCATGAACCCAGCGGTTGGCGTCCATGTATGCGCGCCCTCGTTGTCAGCGAAGTGGCGAATGGACGTGTTCGCAACGTGCGAGCACACACGACGCCAGCGGGGGTGTGCAATGGCGTTCTCGGGGGTCGTCCGCGAAGTGCGTGACCCGGGCCGTCCGGAACACTCGTAGGTGCCGGCCGCGGCGCGTAAACTCACAGCATCGTGTCGACCCAGCCCGCATACCCTCCGCACGGAGGGCGCCAAGAGCCTTCGGTGCAGGAGTTGCTCGATCGCGCACGCCCGTTGCCCCCTCACGCAGAGATGGTCATCGAGGGTCTCGACGACGCCGAGGGAGCGGCGTTCCTGGAGGTTGTGCGGGGCGCCCGACATGAGGTTGCGCGGGCCGATCGTGATCGACACGGACGTCTTCAGCGCTGACCTCGTCCGCCAAGCAGAACTCGCCGAGCTCTACGCGCCCCTGACCGCCCGGGGGGCCTGCGATCAGGCGATCGTGCCGGGCGGTGCGACCCATTGGCTCGCGAAGCCGAGAACCGTCGCGAGCCGGTCGAAGTGATGGTCATAGTGCAGGACGCCGAAGC
The DNA here is from genome assembly GCA_963810605.1 of uncultured Actinomycetes bacterium. GTDB lineage: Bacteria > Actinomycetota > Thermoleophilia > Solirubrobacterales > Solirubrobacteraceae > CADCVQ01. The sequence goes on along the minus strand of CAWEOF010000001.1, from coordinate 4,754 downwards.
CGCGCTCCGCTGCCGCCGCGGCTACGAGCGCGTCCGGGACGCGGACGCGATGAGCGCCGGCCGAGCCGTGCGCGGCGAGCTCGCGGATCGCTGCGATCGCCGCATCGGTCACGGACTGCGTCACGGGTGCTTGCCGCAAGGCGACGAGCGACGCTGCCACGCGCTCGACCTCTGCCTCGTCTCGGGCGCCGTACAGGAGCTCGAGCGTGACCACCGGGCACGCGACGAGATCGCCTGCCGTCGTCGCGTCGCGCCATCGCGGAGCGACCTCCGGCGCAGACGCGCGCGCCCACGCCGAGGTGTCGACGACCCACGGCCCGCCGTGCCAGCTCAGCGCCACGCGCGGTCACGCACGGTTCGAAGCCCCTCGAGGTCGAGACCCGACGTCCCGTCCGCCACGCTGAGCAGGAACGCCCGCGCCGCCTCCTCGCCATCCGCGTCGGACTCCATCGCTGCGGCTCCGCGCAGCGCGAGCGCCCGCAAGACCTGCGAAACCGGGGCGTCCGGGCCGAGGGCGCGCCGACCGCGCTCGATCGCGGCGGCGACCGCGGGATCGACAGGTACCTGAACACGAGGGTGACGGCTGGCCATCGAGTCAGTGTACCCGTAAGCGGGTACACCTTGGCGGCCCACGATCAGCCCGCGCGGCGCCCGAAGCGGAAGCGCACCTGCGCGGTGCCCGCGGTGCCCGCGGTGCCCGCGGTGCCCGCGGTACAGGTCACGCTGCCTGATCGCGCGAAGCAGCGGTATGCGCCGATGCGGCGTGGCGCCGGCCGTCTCGTGCCCCATCGCCGCGCGAGGCCCCTCGCGGCGTTGCACGACACGGCGCGCGCGCGGATGCTGTGGATCGCGCGGCGACCTCCGATGGAGCCGCAGGCGCGAAACCGGGGGACGACGGTGACCGTCGCGGCTTGGACGACGAGATCCGCCCGCTCGCTCCCGAGGAGCGCCTCGTCGAGGTAGGCGCACACCGAGTATGTCGCGGCTCGGGCCAGGCGGACCGCGCGGGTCACGGATCCCGGACCGCTGACCTCGACGTTGTCGGCGACGATGGCCGGCTGGCCGAAGATCGCGCCGAGCGTGCGGCTCGCGATCGCGCAGCGGGTCCCGCGCACGACCAAGACCGTCAGGTAGCGCGACACCTCGGCCTCATAGCCGACCGTCACGTCGAACGGCGCTCCGACCAAGACTCGCGCGGGCGCGGAAGCCGTCAGCCGCAGCGCGGGCGCGCGGACGGTCATGGTCATCGCCGTGGGAGGGCCCGATGCGCCGGATCCGTCCACGATCCAGGCGCATATGAGGTATCGGCCCGGTTCGTCTGCCGCATAGCTGCCGGTGACGCTGAACGCGCCGAGGAGCCGGCCGGCCCCGATGAAGAGTCGATCGCCGGGATCTGCGACGTCGGTGGCGGCGCACGGGGTCTGAATGCCGGGGCGGATGCGAGCGTCGATGTAACCCTCGCCGCCGGGCAGCGTCGTCACGTCGCCGGCGAAGCCGACCGCGAACGGCGTGTCCTCGACGACCGCGGTGGGCGGTGCCGAGATCGTCGTGGTCACGTTGTGGGCACTCGCCGCGCCGGCCGGCGCGGCTACGCCGATCACCAGCACGACAAGTCCGATGGCCATCCTCATGCGTCGACCGTCGCCGCCCCGCGTGTTGCGCATGGATCGTCCCTCCGCTCAGGGCCCGGTTGGCCCTTCTCCACGGTTAGGCGCGGGCGGCGCAACCTCGCCCCCCGCACGCGCGCGGATTCCCGCAAACTGCGAACCAATTCGCCTGCCGCCAAGCGGGGAGCGCCGCGTGACCGCCGATCGATCGGCGAAGCGACGGCAGTAGGGTGCTCGTCGTGCAAGGCCTCATCGAGCGCTACCGCGAGCGCCTGCCGTTCGCGACCGACGACCCCGTCGTCTCGCTCGGCGAGGGCACGACGCCGCTCGTCCACGCGCCGCACATCTCAGAGCTCGTCGGCGCCGAGGTCTGGCTGAAGCTCGAGGGGCTCAACCCGACGGGCTCGTTCAAGGACCGCGGCATGACGTGCGCCGTGAGCGCCGCCGTGCGCGAGGGGGCCAAGGCCGTCATCTGCGCGTCGACGGGCAACACGGCCGCGAGCGCCGCCGCGTACGCCGCACGCGGGGGCCTCACGTGCGCGGTCATCGTGCCGGAGGGCAAGATCGCCCAGGGCAAGCTCGCCCAGGCGCTCATGCACGGCGCGCGCGTCATCGCGCTGCGCGGGAACTTCGACCAGGCGCTCACACTCGTGCGCGCGCTGGCCGACGACCACCCGATCGCGCTCGTCAACTCCGTCAACCAGTACCGGCTCGAGGGTCAGAAGACCGCGGCGTTCGAGATCATGGAGGTCGTCGACGAGGTCGACGCGCTGTGCATCCCCGTCGGCAACGCGGGGAACATCACGGCGTGGTGGAAGGGCTTCGGCGAGCTCGGCATCAAGCCGCGCCTGTTCGGCTTCCAAGCCGAGGGCGCCGCGCCGCTCGTCCTGGGCCGCAGGGTCGAGCACCCGGAGACGATCGCCAGCGCGATCCGGATCGGCAACCCGGCCCGCTGGGAGGAGGCCATGGAGGCGATGACCGCCTCGCGCGGTGAGATCCGCGCGGTCTCCGACACCGAGATCCTCGGCGCCTACAACGTGCTCGCCCGGCGCGAGGGCGTGTTCTGCGAGCCCGCCAGCGCGGCGTCGGTCGCCGGCCTGCTGCGCTACGGCGCCGACGGCGCGCGGCGCGTGGCCTGCGTGCTCACCGGCCACGGCCTGAAGGATCCCTCCACCGCGCTTGACCAAGCCGGCGGCGTCATCCCCTGTGAGCCGAACCTGTCGGCGGTCGAGGAGGCCGTGCTGGGCGGGTCGCAGTGACGCGCCGGCGCCGCGTCGTGCGGGTGCCGGCGTCGTCGGCGAACCTCGGGCCGGGCTTCGACACGTTCTGCGCCGCGCTCGCGCTGCACGTCGAGCTCGAGGTCTCAGAGACCGGCCGCTTCGCCGTCGAGACGACCCTTGACATCGCGCGCGACCGGCGCAACCTCTGCGTGCGCGGCTTCGCGAAGCTGCTCTCGCCCGATCGCTTCACGTTTCGCATCCGCTCGACGATCCCGCTTTCGGGTGGGCTCGGGTCCAGCGCGGCGGCCTACGTCGCCGGCCTGAGCGCGGCGGCGCACATCCTCGAGCACGACGGCGACCTGCTGGCCGATGCCACGGAGCTCGAAGGCCATCCCGACAACGCCGCCGCGGCGCTGCTCGGCGGGTTCGTCATCGTCGCGGGCGGCGAGGCCGTGCGCTTCGAGCCGCCGTCCGGGCTCGAAGCGGTGCTCGTCGTCCCGCACGCCCCCGTTCGAACCTCGGTCGCTCGGCGCGTGCTGCCGGCGACGGTCCCGCTCGCCGATGCGGTCGCGAACGTCGCGCACGGCGCGCTGCTGACGCTCGGCCTGGCGCGCGGCGATCTGAGCCTCGTCGGGCGCGGGCTGAAGGACCGCCTGCACCAGCCCTACCGCGCCCACCTCTTCCCGCGCTCGATGGCGCTGCTCGAGCGCGCGACCGAGCTCGGCGCGATCGGCGCGACCGTCTCCGGCGCGGGCCCGACCGTGCTGTTCTGGACGCAGTCCGACACGACGGGCGCGGTCGCCGGCAAGCTGCGCGCGCAGGCCGACGGCTGGGCGCAGGTCATCCGCGCGCCGTTCGAGACGCAGGGCGCCGACGTCCGCGAGCTGTAGCGCCCGAGCGGGTCGGACCGATGGCGAGAAGGTGTCGCCATACGACACCTTTTCGCCAAGCCTGCGTGGAATTCGCTGCTACGCCCGGATGCGCACCTGCGTCCCGAGCGTGAGCTCGCGCAGCAGCCAGCGCATGTCCGCCTTGCGCGCGTGCAGGCAGCCGTTGGAGACGGCGCTGCCGACCGCCGCCTCGTCGGGCGTGCCGTGGATGGCGAGCCGGTCGCTCATGCTCCAGCCCTGCGGCAGGTTCGGCTGGCGGCCCGTGAGGGCGACGGCGCAGCAGCCGTACTCGGGATGGGACTTGTCGATGCTCAGCGTGTCGGTGACCGCGAAGCGACCGACCGGCGTCGACGTCGATGGCTTGCCGATCGCGACGGGGATCCGCCGCACGACGCGTCCCTCGCGGCGGACCACGATCCGCCGTGCCGACAGGTCGACGTCGAGCCGGTAGGGCTCGTGGAGCAGTTCGGCGCTGTCGGCCGGGATCCACGCGGCGCGCGAGTTGGGCATGTGCTCGGTGAGCACGCCGAGCCAGCGCCCGCGCCGCTCGACGACGGAGAGCACGCGCTCGGAGCCGTAGCCGGTCGTCGTGTCGATCGCCCGCACGACAGGACCGCCGGGGCTGCGGCGCAGCTGCGTGCGGCGCACGATCCGGGCGCCGACCGGACCCGACGGCAGCGCGGTCACGCCGTCGGGGGGAGCCGGCGCCGGCGCGGTCACGCCGTCGGGGGGAGCCGGCGCCGGCGCGGTCACGCCGTCGGGGGGAGCCGGCGCGGGCGGGGGCTCGACGGCCGGGGGCCGGGGGGCAGGCGGGGGCTCGCGGACCCCGGGCGCCACCGGGGCTTGCGGCGCGGGTCGCAGGGCGGGTCGCGACGGCTCGTCGTCGCCGCCGCCGAGCGCCAGCGCCGCGATGGCGACCGCCACCGCGACCAGGAAGGCGATCGCCGCGAGCGCGCGCCGGCGCACCGTCAGCCGACCCGCCGCGCGTGGACCACTACGCGCGCTTGGCCTCGCCGAGCTCCTGCACGCGCTTGCGC